>CP158568.1:1268333-2536666 GCA_040269895.1 Ancalomicrobiaceae bacterium S20
CGACCTCTCGCTCGACCGAGAAATGCTTCAGGATATCGTCCGGCGAAAAATCTGAGGCCTGTTCGGAAACGCGAGCTCGTCGACGATGTTCGGCGGGAGTGGGGAACGTCCATCCGGCGCACCTGTCGGCTCGTCGAGATGGACACGTCGACCTACCACTACCGCTCTCGTCGGCCCGACCAGGCCCCACTCAGAGCCCGCATCCAGGAGATCTGCGCCGTTCGCGTTCGGTATGGCTACCGGCGCATCCACGTCCTGTTGCGACGGGAGGGTTGGCAGGTGAACCACAAACGATCCTATAGGCTCTACAAGGAGTTGGGCCTTCAACTGCGGAACAAGACGCCGAAGCGACGCGTGAAGGCGAAGCTCCGGGACGATCGCGTCCCAGCGGCAAACCCCAACGACGTTTGGGCCATGGACTTCATTCACGATCAGCTGGCGACCGGCCAGAAGATCCGGGTTCTGTCGGTCGTCGACACGTTCTCGCGGTTCTCTCCGGCGCTCGACGCCCGCATCTCCTACCGCGGCGAGGACGTGGTCCGAACGCTCGAGAAAGTCTGCGCCGAGATAGGCTATCCGAAGACGATCCGGGTCGATCAGGGGTCCGAGTTCATCTCTCGCGACCTCGATCTGTGAGCCTATGCGAAGGGGGTGACGTTGGACTTCTCCCGACCGGGCAAGCCGACGGACAACGCCTTCGCCGAAGCCTTCAACAGCCGTATCCGGGCCGAGTGCATGAACGCACACTGGTTCCTGACCCTCGCCGACGCCCGCGAAAAGTTGGAGGCTTGGCGCAACGACTACAACGACGTCCGCCCGCACGGAGCGATCGGCAACAAGACGCCGCGTTCATTGCAAAATCCCGGTGGCGCATCCCGCCCGCTACCGTGACGAAGGCCGGAAACTCTAGCTTCCGGTGCTCCAAAGTCCGGGTGCGGACCAGCACCACGCTTCAGCGTCCGCTCATAGCGCCCATGAGGGCGGCGCCGAACAATCCGAGCATCTGCTGCTGCATCTGTTGCTGGTTCAGTAGGTCCTGTTGTTGCCGCTGGTAGTTCGCCATTTCGATCTCGAGCGCGCGCTGAGCGCTCGGGTGGCCTAGCGCCGCAGCCTGCTTGTAGAGCGCGATCTTCTCCCTCAGGGGATCGCTCGGCAGATAGGCTTTCTGGTCGATCATCTCGGCTAGGCTCATCATGCAGTCCGGATCGCCCAGCTGTACGCCGACCTTGAACTGGCGGACCGCCTCGTCCTTACTCTTGGCGAGAGAGATGTAGAGCCATCCCAGATTGTCGAAGGCAGCCGGATAGCGCTTGGCGGCGACGCGCTTCTGCATCTCGAAGGCGCGGGGCTTGTCGATCATCTGGGTTGCGCGTGCGAGTTGGTATTGGTAGCGCGCCTCGGCTGGATTGAGTTCGACCGCCTTGGTGCAGGCGTCGATCGCTTCACGCGTCTGGAGCTTCAGGATCTCGTAGGGGACCCCTCGACCGTTACCGCGCTGGTCCGTCGGGTTCCCCGCCAGTTCGTCGCATCGATCGCCGGCTCGGCGTTCGGCCTCGCGAGCCTCCGCTTCCCGGCGACGCTGCTCCGCCTCCCGTTCGGCTTGTTCGCGGCGTGTACGCTCGGCTGCTTCGGCCTGTCGCCTGCGCTCTTCCTCGCTTCTGCGCTGTTCTTCGGCGACCCTGCGCTTCTCTTCCGCGGCGCGGCGTTCTGCCTCGGCGCGCTGTTCCGCCTCCTGACGCTCGCGTGCGATCTTCGCCTCGGCTTCGGCCTTGGCGCGGGCCTCGCGCTCTTCCTGTTCGCGCTTGGCCTGCTCGCGTCGCGCCCGCTCCGCCGCCTCGATCTGGCGGCGTTGTTCCTCGGCGACCCTGCGCTTCTCCTCGTCCGCACGCCGCTCGGCCTCGGCGCGCTGTTGCGCTTCCAGCCGCTCGCGCGCGAGCTTCGCCTCGGCTTCGGCCTTGGCGCGGGCCTCGCGCTCTTCCTGTTCGCGCCTGGCCTGCTCGCGTCGCGCTTGCTCGGCCGCCTCGGTCTGGCGGCGTTGTTCCTCTGCGGCTATGCGCTTCTCGTTTTCCGCGCGCCGCTCGGCCTCGGCGCGCTGTTCCGCTTCCTGACGCTCGCGTGCGAGCTTCGCCTCGGCTTCGGCCTTGGCGCGGGCTTCGCGCTCTTCCTGTTCGCGCTTGAAATCCATGACGAAGGCCTTGTCCGCAACCATGAGCGGCTCCCCGACCGTCGGGTGGAAGCCGGGTGCGTCGAAGAAGCTGTAGCGCCCCTCGGTGTCCTTCCAGTACCAGATCCGCGGCGCCCCGGTGATCTGATCGAAGAACGGATATGTCTTGGGATCGACCGGCTCCGGTGCCTTGCTCGGCACGGCGCGCGCCGTCGCTCGTTTCGTTTGCCACTCCTCGATGACGTCGCGGGTGATGGGCAGAAGGGGTTCGCCCGACTTCGGGTGGAATCCCTTAGCGTCGTAGAGCTCGATGTCACCGTTCGACGTCTTCTGATACCAGACGATCGGTTGTCCGCTGGCTCGATCGAAGAACGTCGGATCGTCGGTGGTCAGGAGCCCCGGGGTTCCGCGATTGTCCGGGCGCCGTGCCGTCTCCGTCGATGCTCGGTGCTCGGGCCCCGGCTCTTGCGACACCGATGCGGCCGTGGCGAGCGACCCGAGTTGCGGCCTGGCTTCTGCCCTTGTGCGTTCGGGTGCCGAACCCGCGCTCCAGTACCAATATCCCCCGGCGGCGGAGAGGACGAGAACGGCTGCGCTCAGGGCGGCGAGCCGAGGCGACGTCGGGCGCGGCGCGGAGAGCGGCGGCGGCGAGAAGCCGTCGTTCGTGGTCTCCGTGTCTGATGTTGGCAGTGGTTTTGCGGGCAGTGCCGCGAGGGGCCCGTCGAGGTTGCCGACGGTGGTCACCAACTGGTCGAGGGCCTTGTCGCGCTCGACGAAGGCGTCGATCCAATGAAGGTCGGTAAGCCTGATCTTGAGGCCTTTGCGCGGTTTGGCGTCTTCGATCCGCAGAGGGATGACGATCTTGCCGCTCTCGCCGGCGACGGTCACTTCGCGACGGATGTAGTCGCTGTCGTTGCATCGGTCCGAGAAGACGAGCAGCATCGCGCGGCACTCGTCGAGCGCGTCGGCGATGGCGTCGTCGTAGGCCTGACCGCCTACGATATCCCTGGGCGCGAACCAGCAGCGCAGACCGCGCTTCTCGAGTTCGACGACGAGATCCTGAGCGGTCTGCCGGTCCTCCGTGACGTGGCAGACAAACAGGTCGATGCGGGCCATGGTGCCGTTCCGCTACCGCTGACAGCAATCTCAAATTGCTATCGGGCCGATGTGAAACTGACAAGCCGAAAAGTCGTGCGACTTTCCGCTACGTCTTCCGCTCCGCCGGAATCATAAAATGGAGGCGACGGGGGGGGCGCGGCATCCGCCTATTCGCCCCCCGTCCGCTTCCGTCGTTCGGCGCCGCGAGATTGCCCAGACAGGAGGGCTCAGCCGAGCTCGGCGGCCTTGATGCGGAACAGGCGGGCCCAGCCTTCGAGATCCTGCAGCATCAACGTCGTGACGGCGGTCGCTTCACTGCCAAGAGCCTGAGAGGCGAGGGGACGGCCACCCGCGATCCGTGCGACCCGCTCGGCCGCATGCCGGAGCTCGACTTCCATATGTCGGGACTGCACCGCCAGAAGCTCTAGTTCGGCATAGGCCCGGATGCCCACGAACGCGGCCGACGCCGCCGGCAAGACCGTCGCCGCCCAGCCCAGCAGCAGCGCAATGCGATCCCAAGGGCCGCCGTGGGCGTCGTGCGTCCAATGACCAAGCAGGAGTTTCAGGGCGACGAAGACGCCGACGGCGAGGAACAGGAACACGCCCGTGCGCTCCAGCGTCGCGCTCGCACGGTGGGCGACGGTATGCCGTTCGCGATGGTAGAGCGCTTGTTCGGCGACCAGCTTCGCCAGGGTATCCGACTGGTGCCGAAGGCCGTCCTCGGAGATCGCACCCGCAGCGAAAGGTGCGCCGCGCTGCCATGCGGCGAAGAGCCAGGCGACCCATCCGGAAGGGTCCCTGGGGCGGGTCCCGTGCTCGCCGACCGCGGTCCGGACCGCGACGATCGGGAGCGTCCAGCCCAGCGGGGCGAGAACCTGCTGCTTGCGGGCGAGTTCGGCGAGGAGCCGATACTCGATCGATCGCTCGTGCCAGTCTCGCGCCTTGACCGCCACGACGAGGGCGAGAACCGCGACAAGACAGACGAATTCGACCCAGGTCGCGGTCGATTTGAGACCGACTAGCAGCTCGGCTTCATGATCGCTCCCTATCAGCGCGGCGAGGGCTAGCGCGGACGCCCCACAGACGAGCGCCACGGTCGCAAGGAGAAAGACCCACACGTAGGACGAACGGTAGCGCAGCGCATATTCTGCCGCTCGGGAGTCCGCTGGCGCGAAGCGCTGGTACCAATACCCGTCCGCTTCGGCTCCATCTACCTGCCTCGAATGCCCGACACGGGGGAGAGCGGATCGCGTCGCGAGGGCGATCAGGCGCCGATGAGCATGCCAGAGCCGGTGATCGGGCAGGGGCCGTTCGCCGAAGAATCGCTCCAGCGGCGTTTCCTTGCTGCGCAACCACCCCGCCATCCGGTCGAGCAGACCGTGCGCCTGACGACGGGGAGGCTTGGGGGGCTCGACGATGGTGGCGAGCCAGACGCCCATTGCGATGGCCCAGTCGCTGGGCGCCCCGTCGGTGTGGACGAGGTCTAGAGGCTCGGCGATCCACCGCGGTGGCGCTGCCTCTGCGGTGTTGATCCAGACGACGGGTACCCCCACGGCGGCCGCATAGCGCACGATGTCGCCGGTGCCGCCTCTGCCGCCGGGCTTGCCGTCCCACAGCGCGATCAGAACATCCGATTGCCGGACTACCAGCCGGCCGACCGCCTCGTAGCTCCGCGCCTCCAAGTCGCCGCGCGCACCGTCGAGCGCGAACGAACCCTCCGTCGCTGCGGCGAACAATTTCCGAAACTCGGCCAGATCGTCGGGCGTGTCGAAGTCGGCTTCGTAGTCCGCGAGGGCGAACGGCGTCGGTACGTGTAACGAAGCCCCGATTTCGGGCGACAGCGCAACCCGGGCGACCAACCGGTCCGCCCCGGCCGCGAGTGGGCTCGTGAGCCGGAGCCTCGGCCCGCGAGCCTCGGCAGCATATGCGGCTCGGACCGTATCGCGGGCCGCGAGCCCATAGAATTCGGTCCGTAGCCGGAGCAGAACCTCGCGGACAAGGGCCTCGAGCCGTGACAAGGACGCAGGCTCGATGAGCCTCGCTCCGGTGACGCCGACCCGCAGCGCGATGGAGGGACGAAGATCTGCCGCCGGTAGCGCGGGAGCCTTTAGTATCATGGTACTTTTCGGCCTGCGGGTGGGTACGCAATCAGCAATAGCACAATTTAACCTCATTCGACATTTCGTGTCGAATGGCCTGCTGCCGGTTCCGTGGACACGATCCCAAGCTAATTCGGCCGTCCGTTCGAACTCTGCCGGGCTGAGATTGCCGATCGGCCCGTCTTGCGTTTCTGGTTGTAAAAAACCAGCGACCTTGCAGCTTACAGATAGCATTTTTGTCGATACGCGTAACGCGGGTGCGATCGTGCGGGCTTTCGCGATGGCTCGGTAGGTGATTGACAATACGAGCCGGAAAACTTCCGCCTGATATCGGGCATCTTCTAGGGCGTCATGCGTGCCGGGCAGAGTCGGTTTCAGGTGCGCCGCAGCTTTACTGGATCGTGTATCGTGCCAAGAACAGTTGCGCCCATATAAAGCCTGAGTTTTGCATCACGGATGCGAGTGCGCCTTCCGGATTGGTTCACAGAGTTCCTGCCAGCGCTCGGCCTTTTTTGGGGGGGCGTTTCGACTCTCGTACACCTCACCCCAACAGACGGTCAGCCAGACGACAGTATGTTACCCATGATGCGATCTCCTTTAGTATGCTTTTATTTGCCAGGTATGAAGTACATTGATCCAACTTCGAGAAATATAAGTATTGAAATTAGGGTGCCGATTTTTGAAATTTTTCGGATTTCACGAAGGTCGTCTAAGATTTCATCTGGTATTTTTTTGAATTCTGTCTTTATGAGTATTAGGGGTGTTGCTGACGGGGATACATACAAATATTTCTCGACGTCTCTCCTCTTAAGGAGTCGCTGTGAAATGATGCGATTTCGCGCCATCGCTAGCCATAGGCCGGCGATGCTCAGGGCGATGAAAATAATAATCGTTATTTGAGCAAGAAATATATTCATGGATATTGTCTCGCTGAAACGTAGTTTTAAGGTTTGGCGGAGGGCCGGAAAAGCCTGGGTTTTGCTCGCGGATGCGAGCGCGCCTTCCGGATTGGTTCACAGAGTTCCTGCCAGCGCTTGGTTTTTTGGGGGGCGTTTCGACTCTAGTATACTCACCCCAACAGAGTGTCAGCCAGACGACAGTTTCACCCAACCCCTGGAAATCCAGGGATGACGTAAAGGAAAGTCAGGCGGCTAGCGCCCCACCGGCTCTGGCGTGAGCGCCACGCCTTCCTTCGCCTTGCTGTCCTTCGACAAGGTCTGTCAATCGGCGAGCAATCTTGACCCCGGATCGGCGTCGAACTTTGACCCCCTGGTTTCGCGCAGTTGGGCGCTTCCGATCGAATGTCGAAGCTTCGCTGTGAGCATGTCGTCGGTGTCGTGACGGAGGGAGGGCGTAGCCCGACCGGAGGCACTATACCGACGACGGCGCCGATCTCAGGCCCGGTGTTTGAAGCGCCAGCTGTCGTTGCCGGTCTCGACGATGTCGCAGTGATGGGTGAGGCGGTCGAGCAGCGCCGTAGTCATCTTGGCGTCGCCGAACACCGACGGCCATTCGCCGAAGGCGAGGTTGGTCGTGACCACGATCGAGGTGCGCTCGTAGAGCCGGCTGATCAGGTGGAACAGCAACTGACCGCCGGATTGGGCGAAGGGCAGGTAGCCCAACTCGTCGAGGACGACGAAGCCGAGGCGGCAGAGCCAGTCGGCCATTCGCCCCTGTCGGCCGGCACGGGTCTCGGCCTCGAGCTTGTTCACGAGGTCGACGACGTTGAAGTACCGCCCCCGCATGCCGGCTCGGATGCAGGCCCGTGCGATGGCGATGGCCAGGTGGGTCTTGCCCGTGCCGGTACCGCCGATCAGCACGACGTTGCGCTGCTGGCCGATGAAGCCGCCGGCGGCGAGGTCTCTGACCAGGTTCTCGTTGATCGGCGTGCCGTCGAAGGCGAACTCGTCGATGTCCTTGGCGAGCGGCAGCTTGGCCACGCCCATCTGGTAACGGATGGAGCGGGCCTGCTTCTCGGCGATCTCGGCGGTGAGCATCGCCGCGACGATGCGCTGTGGGTCGTGGTTGCGCTTCAGGGCCGCCGCTACGATCTCGTCGTAGGCCGCCTTCATGCCGAACAGCTTCAGCTCGGTCATCGTGCTCAGGATCTTGGTGCGGTCCATCAGCCGGCCCTCCGCAGGTCGTCGTACCGCGCGCAGTCGGCAATCGGCTCGAACCGCAGCTTCAACGCATCCGGGGTCAGGATGCCGACCGGGATCGGCGCGGGCCGCCGTCGCGCCAGGATGTTCAGCACCACGTCGGCGGAGTGCACGCCTTCGCCGAGCGCCTCGGCGCAGGCCGCCTCGACCGCACCCAGTCCGTCGTCGAGCACCGCGGCGAGGATCTCCACCATCTGCCGGTCGCCGTCGTTGGAGCCGGCGAGCTTGCGGCGCACCCGATCCATCGCGCCCGGCAGAACCCAGTCCTTGAACGGGGCGCCGTTGCGCAGGGCTCCCGGCTTGCGGGCGAGCACCGGCACGTAGTGCCAGGGATCGTAGATCGTCTCGCCGCGACCGAAGGAGCGAGGATGCTCGGCGACCACTCGGCCGTCCTGACGAACGACGATCCGATCGGCATAGGCCCGGATCTCCACCGGCCGGCCGACCGCGCTCGCCGATACGGAGTATTTGTTGTTGTCGAACCGCACGAGGCAGGTCTTCGATACCGACGCCGTCACCGCGTGGAACCCGTCGAAGGGGCCGCGATACGGCACCAGCGACGCCCGCTCGGCTTCGAACGCTTCCCATATCGTCCGGTCGGGGAACTCCGGGTTCCGATGCGCCTTGGCGTAGGCGATGCACCGGTCGAGCAGCAGGGTGTTCAACTCGTCGAAGGACCGAACCCGCAGGCGCGGGGTGAAGAACCGCTCGCGGACCAGCCCGACCTGGTTCTCGACCTGCCCCTTCTCCCAGCCCGAAGCCGGCGTGCAGGCGACCGGCTCGACGAGGTAATGCCCCGCCATCTGCAGGAAGCGCCGATTGTAGGCCCGCTCCTTGCCGACGAAGATCGTCTCCACCGCGGTCTTCATGTTGTCGTAGATGCCGCGCGTGCAGGTGCCCCGGAAGAAGGCGAAGGCCCGGTCGTGGGCATCGAACACCATCTCCTGGCTCTCGCGCGGATAGGCACGGACGAACATCATTCGGCTGTGGCAGAGCCGGACGTGCGCCACCTTCACCGTCATCGGCAGGCCGTTCATCAGGACGACCTCGTGGCTCCAGTCGAACTGGTACGCCTCGCCCGGCGCGAAGGAGAGCGGCACGTAGGCGTCGACCTTCGCCGCCGACGTCTCCAACGCCCAGGCCCGCGCGTAGCGACGAACGGCGTCGTAGCCGCCTTCGTAACCCCGGCCGCGCAACTCCTCGAACAGTCGAACCAGCGTCAGCCGCTCACGCGCAGATGCTGCCGCGTTCGCCGCGAGCAGCCCGTCCAACTCGGTCTTCCACGGTCCGAGCTTCGGTAGCGGCTGGTTCCCGCGACTGTAGGAGAAGATCGTTTCACCGGAACGCAGCACCTTCCGGACCGTGTTCCGGGCAACATGCAGTTCGCGGGCGATCTCCTTGATCGAACGACCTCGAACGAAGAACTCGCGGCGTATCCGCGCAATCGTATCCACTGACTTCATCCCCCGACCGCCGCCCTCCACGAAAGGAACGGCAGTCTGCTCGCGGTGGCGGTAAGGGGGTCAAAATTGGACGCCGATCACCCCTCGTAGGGGGTCAAAGTTCCACGCCGAAACACAAGCGTCAGCACGGTCGTCACCGCAAGGTTGCCGTCGGCCTCCTCTATCAGGATCACCGCGTTGCAAATGATCATGTCTACGGCGTCGAGCTGGTCGAAGACCGCGTGACGAAGAAGCCGGCGAAGCTCGCGGCCCTCTGGGTGCGCGAACGCATGAAGTCGCTCGGCGTCCTGCTCGCGTCGTCGGGCCCGTACGGCAACATCATCAAGATCAGACCGCCGCTGTGCCTGAGCATGGACGAGGCGAACGCCTGTCTCGCCGCGCTCGACCGCTCCCTCGCCGAGGTTCCGGCAGACCGGCGGACGTCGGCTTGAGCGCAGGGCGATCCGACCGGTCGGGCCGGAGCCGGAGCCGGAGCCGGCGTTCTCGCACGTCCGTCCGAAACACCACCACCAACGCACTGCGCACCTCGCCTGACGCCGTCGGCGGGGCAGGGCGCCCCGCGCGTTCGCCAGACATGGACGCCCCATGAAGAACCACCACCCGTCGCTGCCTGCCACCGAGAGTTTCGTTGCTTTCCCGAGGGGCTCGCCCGCTCCACAGGGGGGTGTTCGGATAAATGGAACCCCGAGACATAAAAGGCCCGTCGGGTGACGGGCCTCTTGGCGATAACTCACTGTTTTTAAAGGGAAATGGGCACTCAAAACCGCCTTTTTGGCTGGAATTTGAGTGACTTTGGACGGAACTCAGGGGTCTTCAACACACCCTGCCGCCTCAGCTGCAGCCGCTCGTCGAGCCGCAGGTGTCACACTTCAGGCAGGTGCCGTTGCGCACCATCGTGAAGTTGCCGCATTCCTGGCAGTTCTCGCCCTCGTAGCCCTTCATGCGCGCTTCCGCGATCTTGGCGCCGACGTCCTGGACCGGGCGGGCTTCGGCCTTGCCGACCGTCGCCTGCGCGGCCTCGAAGCGCCGATCCGGCCTTCAGCGCGGTCGCGCCGAACACGGTGCCGAGCGTCGTCACCACGTTCGAAGCCGCGGTCGCGGTCGAGCCGCCGCGGTTGGCGGCGCCTTCGACCACCTTCAGGCGCTCGTGGACCCGGCCACGGACCAGGCCGCGGGAGACCACCGTCTCCGGGCCCGGACGCGGCGCGGTGTCGGCATCGCCGACCGTCGTGCCGAAGTCGTCCGGGTTGGTGTGGGCGAGGTCGTGGCGGCCGAGATAGCTGACCGCCAGTTCGCGGAAGATGTAGTCGAGGATCGAGGTGGCGTTCTTGATCGCCTCGTTGCCGATCACCATGCCCGCTGGCTCGAACTTCGTGAACACGAAGGCGTCGACGAACTCCTCGAGCGGCACGCCATATTGCAGGCCGACCGAGACCGCGATCGAGAATGAGTCCATCAGCGCGCGGAAGGCCGAGCCTTCCTTGTGCATGTCGATGAAGATCTCGCCGATGCGGCCGTCGTCGTATTCGCCGGTGCGCAGGTAGACCTTGTGGCCGCCGACGACCGCCTTCTGGGTGTAGCCCTTGCGGCGGTTCGGCATCTTCTCGCGCTGGCGGACATGCCGCTCGATGATGCGCTCGACGATGCGCTCGGCCGCCACGCTGGCGCGCGACTGAGCCGGCTGGCTCGCGCGCATGGCCTCGATCGCGTCCTCCGCCTCGTCCTCATCATCGGCGATGAGCTGGCTGTTCAGCGGCTGCGACAGTTTCGAACCGTCGCGGTAGAGCGCGTTCGCCTTGAGCGCCAGACGCCAGGACAGCATGTAGGCGTTCTTGGCGTCCTCGACCGAGGCGTCGTTCGGCATGTTGATGGTCTTGGAGATCGCGCCCGAGATGAACGGCTGCGCCGCCGCCATCATGCGGATGTGGCTCTCCACCGACAGGAAGCGCTTGCCGGTACGGCCGCACGGATTGGCGCAGTCGAACACGGCGAGGTGTTCGGCCTTGAGGTGCGGGGCGCCCTCGACCGTCATCGCGCCGCAGACGTGGATGTTGGCGGCCTCGATCTCGGCCTTCGAGTAGCCGAGCGCGGTCAGCATGTCGAAGGACGGGCTGTCGAGGTCCTCGGCGGAGAAGCCGAGCACGGTCTTGCAGAAGTCCTCGCCGAGCGTCCACTTGTTGAAGGCGAACTTGATGTCGAACGCCGACTTCAGGCCGGCCGCGACCTTGGCCAGGGCCTCGTCGGTGAAGCCGCGCGCCTTCAGCGTGGTCGGGTTGACGCCCGGCGCCTGGGCGAGCGAGCCGTGGCCGACCGCATAGGCTTCCACTTCGGCGATCTCGCTCTCGCGATAGCCGAGCGTACGCAGGGCCTGCGGCACCGACTGGTTGATGATCTTGAAGTAGCCGCCGCCGGCGAGCTTCTTGAACTTCACGAGCGCGAAGTCGGGCTCGATGCCGGTGGTGTCGCAGTCCATGACGAGGCCGATCGTGCCGGTCGGCGCGATCACGGTGGTCTGGGCGTTGCGGTAGCCGAACTTCTCGCCGAGCGTCAGGGCCTCGTCCCAGGCCCGGGTCGCCGCCGCGATCAGCCGCTGGTCCGGGCAGGAGGCATGGTCGAGCGGCACGGGCAGGGTTGCGAGCTTCTCGTAGCCGTCGAGGTTGCCATGGGCGGCGCGGCGGTGATTGCGGATCACGCGCAGCATGTCGCCGGCGTTTTCGGTGTAGCCGGGGAAGGGCCCGAGCTCCTTGGCCATCTCGGCCGAGGTCTTGTAGGCGACGCCGGTCATGATCGCGGTCAGTGCGCCGCAGATCGCGCGGCCTTCCGGGCTGTCGTAGGCGATGCCGGACGACATCAGGAGGCCGCCGATGTTGGCGTAGCCGAGGCCGAGCGTGCGGAACTTGTAGGAGAGTTCGGCGATCGCGCGGCTCGGGAACTGCGCCATCAGCACCGAAACCTCGAGCACGACGGTCCAGAACCGGCAGGTGTGCTCGTAGGCTTCAATGTCGAACGAGCCGTCTTCCTTGCGGTAGGGCAGCAGGTTCACCGAGGCGAGATTGCACGCCGTATCGTCGAGGAACATGTACTCCGAGCACGGATTCGAGGCGCGGATCTCGCCGGAAGCCGGGCAGGTGTGCCAGTCGTTGATCGTGGTGTGGAACTGGATGCCCGGATCGGCCGAGGCCCAGGCGGCGTGGCCGATGGTCTCCCACAGTTCGCGGGCGCGCAGGGTCTTCTTGATCTTGCCGTCGGTGCGGCGGATCAGATCCCACTTGCCGTCGGTCTCGACCGCGCGCAGGAACTCGTCGGTGACGCGCACCGAGTTGTTCGAGTTCTGGCCGGAGACCGTCAGGTAGGCCTCCGAGTCCCAATCGGTGTCGTAGACCGGGAACTCTATGTCCGTGTAGCCCTGCTTGGCGAACTGTATCACGCGCTTGATGTAGTTCTCCGGCACGGCGTTCTTCTTCGCCGCGCGGATCTCGCGCTTCAGGGCGGTGTTCTTCGCCGGGTCGAAGCAATCCTCGCCCGAGGCCTCGCAGTTCACGCAGGCCTTCATGATCGCGGAGAGGTGCTTGGAGCAGATCTTCGAGCCGGTGACGAGCGCGGCGACCTTCTGCTCTTCCTTGACCTTCCAGTTGATGTAGGCCTCGATGTCGGGATGGTCGATGTCGACCACGACCATCTTGGCGGCGCGGCGGGTCGTGCCGCCCGACTTGATGGCGCCCGCGGCGCGGTCGCCGATCTTCAGGAAGCTCATCAGGCCCGAGGAGCGGCCGCCACCGCCGAGGCGCTCGCCGTCGCCGCGCAGCCGGGAGAAGTTCGAGCCGGTGCCGGAGCCGTATTTGAACAGGCGCGCCTCACGGACCCACAGGTCCATGATGCCGTTCTCGTTGACGAGGTCGTCGTCGACCGACTGGATGAAGCAGGCGTGCGGCTGGGGGTGCTCGTAGGCGCTCTCGGAGCGGGTGAGGGCGCCGGTGCGGTAGTCGACGTAGAAGTGGCCCTGGCTCGGGCCGTCGATGCCGTAGGCCCAATGCAGGCCGGTGTTGAACCACTGCGGGCTGTTCGGCGCGACCAGCTGCTTGGCCAGCATGTAGCGCAGCTCGTCATAGAAGGTGCGGGCGTCTTCTTCCTGGTCGAAGTAGCCGCCCTTCCAGCCCCAGTAGGTCCAGGTGCCGGCGAGACGGTCGAACACCTGGCGCGCGTCGGTCTCCGAGCCGTAGCGCTCGGTTTCGGGCAGCTTCGCGAGCGCCTTCTCGTCCGGCACGGAGCGCCACAGCCAGGAGGGGACGGTCTCCTCCTCGACGCGCTTCAGCTTCGCCGGTACGCCCGCCTTGCGGAAGTACTTCTGGGCGAGGATGTCGGCCGCGACCTGGCTGAACTGGTTCGGCACCTCGATGCCGTCCAGCTTGAACACGATCGAGCCGTCCGGATTGCGGATCTCGCTCGTCGTGGTCCGGAATTCGATGGCCGCGTACGGCGAACGTCCCGCCGTCGTGAAGCGCCGCTCCATGCGCATGATATTCGACCCCCAAAGTCGATCGGGCCGCTATCCGCGGATGCCCGATCCTATCACGATTTGCCCGAACTCGTTCCACGCCTGCCTGTCGCCGATTCCGGGGTTGCTCCCCAGATATCTTGTGTCGGCTGACCGAGGCAATACCAGATATAGTGTTACTCACTCCTTAATGCACGAGGCCGGAAAGAGTTCCGGTCCGCGCCCGCAGGCGGTCCGAACGGCGCGCGTCGAGAGGCCCGTGCGGCCCTTCTCGGGACGCCGGGTCACTGGAAACACTCGATTTTCGGCTTGAACTCCGCCTCGGGAACACCCGGGCGACGCGAGCTGTCTGCGTGATGAAGAAAGGCTAGTCCGAGTCAGCGAACGGCGTCAAGGACTAGCGGGCGACCCTCGTATTGCCGGCTACATATTGTTATCCACGCCGTCCGAGGTGTGTGGAAAACGGGGACGGCGGACGGCGGTCCGGTCGATCACGGACGCAGGTCGCGCC
Organism: Ancalomicrobiaceae bacterium S20; assembly: GCA_040269895.1. Lineage (NCBI taxonomy): Bacteria > Pseudomonadati > Pseudomonadota > Alphaproteobacteria > Hyphomicrobiales > Ancalomicrobiaceae > Methyloraptor > Methyloraptor flagellatus. The sequence continues at coordinate 1,282,323 of CP158568.1, forward strand.
GGAACGCGCGTCGGAACGTGCGTCGGGGCGCGGATTTCCGCCGGGAAGCACCGATCCGGACAATACGCATCGAAATTCCTGTCGATTTGAAGCATCCGGCGCAACCGGCCGTTCAGCCCGGTGTGGCAGTCTCTGAAGCGGTCCGGAAACGGCCCGGCGGCGCGGCAAATCCGCGGCGCGACGGGCGCGCTCGCGGGCTCCGGAGCCGGTTCGGGGCGCTCCGGGCGGGGCGTTCCGGGCGGGGCGCTCCGGGCGGGGCCTGGGCGGCCCTGCAACGGGAGAGGGTGAGACATGCGGCATCATCGTGCGTTCGGCGTGCCGATCGACCAGCTCGACGTCGTCGTGGTCGATGATTCGAAGCCGATGCAGACGATCTTCCGGACAATCCTGCATGCGATTCGGGTCGGGCGCGTGCGCGTGTTCGACAATGCCGAGGCCGCCCTGCAGTCGATGATCCTGGAGCCGCCGCATCTGCTGATCACCGACTGGAACATGAAGCCGACCGACGGGCTGGGTCTCATTCGCATGATGCGCGACGTCCGCAGCGGTCCGGTCGCGACCGTGCCGGCGATCCTGGTCACGGCGCATGCGACGCGCCAGCTGATCGAGGCGGGCGTGCGCGAGGGCACGCATTACATCGTGGCCAAGCCGGTATCGCCGCAGACGATCCAGAAGCGCATCGAGGCGGTGGTCAACGACCAGCGCCGATTCGTTTCCGACGAGGCCGCCGGCGTGTTCCGGCTCGAGGGCCACGATCAGCAGCTCGCGGCACAGCGCGATCGCTGGGCCAAGATCACCGGTCTGACGGTCCAGCAGTCCGCGACGCGGACCGAATCGGGCCAGATGTTCGCCGACGTGCCGGATCTCCACGAGGAAGGCAGCTTCCGTCGCCCGAAGGTTCGCGTGGTGACCGCCGCGGAGGCGGCCGCCAGCAACGAGCACGCCGCCCATATGGCAAAGGTCATCGCCGACGCGCGTGCCAAGGGCAAAGCCAAGCGGCCGGCGCCGAAGCCGGGCGCGGACATGACCGAAGTCGCGTCGAAACCGGCGGCGCCGCCGGAGCCGACCAGGGCCATCGTCGAACGGCTCGGCGGCTTCGCCGAAACCAAGCCGCGCCGGCCGCGCGCATCGACTGGACAGAGCCCGGTTCCGGCGTCATAACCACCGCCGAGCACAGCGACGCGCGCGGGCCACCGGGCTCTGCGCCGCCGGTCTCGCGGGCTGCCGAGCGGAGTGGGTTCGCATGAAGGAATTCCTGCTGCAGTTGTTCACCTGGTGGAACGGCCAGACCATGGGCACCCGGTTCCACACCTGGCGCCATGGCGAGAAGGTCGGCACCGACGCGTTCGGCAACACCTATTATCGGACCCGCGGCGGCGCGATCGATCCGGTGCTCGGCTTCGAGCGCCGCTGGGTGATCTATAATGGCGAGGCCGAGGCTTCGAAGATCCCGCCCGGCTGGTACGGCTGGATGCACCACAAGCTCGATGTCGTGCCGGACGACGAGAATTTCGTCGCGCGCCCCTGGATGAAGCCGCATCGGCCCAACCAGACCGGCACCGCCGGTGCCTATCGGCCGAAGGGCTCGATCCTGTCGACCGGCGAGCGCCCGCACGCGACCGGCGACTACCGGGCCTGGCAGCCGGACTGATCGGACGCAAATCCGGTTTCATCAACGACCAAAACACGAAGAGCGCCGGTGGCTTCGCCGGCGCTCTTCGTGTTTTGGATGAGGATATGGTGCCGTCCGTGCCTCAGGCGGCGATCAGTGGATCGTGCCGGCGAAGACGGCGGGATCGGCGAGCGAGACGCGCGGGGCGAAGCGCGGCTGGCGTTCGCCGGGCACCAGGGCCGCGCGCGCCCGGCCGCGCGGATCGACATAGACCGCGACGAAGCCGTCGGCGCGATCGTCGGCGATGTCTTCGAGGGTCTCGGTCTCGCTGTCGATGGTCATCGCCGGAGCTCCCACTTGCCCATGTCGATGGTGCTGCGCATCGAGGCGAGCGCGAGCGTCGTCGCCCGCTCGCAGTTCTCGAGCTTGAAGATGCCTTCGAGTTCGGCGACGGCGCGGCCGTCGTCGAGCCGGCGCTTCAGGAGCGCGTCGCCGGTGAGGCCGGTCGAGGTATCGACCATCACTTCCGCCGAGACGAGCCTGGCGCGGTCGTTCGCCACGGCCACGACCGCGCGCAGCCGGCGGCGACCGGCTTGCGCGGTCTCGTCGAGCTTCAGTTCGATCTTGTCGCGGTCGATCCGGCGCCAGCCGCCGATCGTGAACACGTCCTGGCTCCAGGCGTCGCGCTCGACGCGCACGGCGGTGTCGTCGATGACCAGATGCGAGCGGCCGGCCGAGCAGCCGATATCGCGCGACGGCAGCCGGCGGCCGCCGGTGCTCCAGGCCCAGCGGCCCGCGAGGGGAAAGCCCGTGCTGGCGGTCGGCGTCAGGTCGGCGACGGGCGTCGATGCCGATGCAGAAGCGGCGGCCGATGTCACCACGGCCTCGGTCCAGTCGGAGCAGCCGCCGAGACAAGCGGCCAGTGCCGCAGCCATGAACGCACGAAGTACCATCCCATCCCCCTGCGGAGCGCCTCCCGGGCTCTTGTCCGCGAGGGAAAGGAAAGCGGATCGACTTTAACCGTGGCTTGAGCGACAGGGTGAATAGGCAGGTAGGGTTAAACGTCTGCTTGCGCGATTTCGAAAAATCTCGCGATTGCTCCGGTGCGACGGCCGGATAATTGCGCGCCGCCCGAGTGGCGGCGGGCGTCCGCCTGTGATCGGCGCCGGAACCGGGAACGCGGCCTTTTCGCCGCCACACCCGCATGCTAAACGCCGCGGCTCATGCACGTCCCTTTGCGGACTCGTTCCGGTGTCCCGCGCGGCGCCGGGCCTTCGGACCTGATCGATGACCTTCTCCGCCACCGGCCGTTCCCGTTTCTCGCCCGCTGTCCGTCTGGCCGTCGCCGTCCTGGCGCTCGGCGTTGCCGCGGGACCGGCGTTCGCCGCCGGGGCGAAGATCGCGCCGCCGCCGCCGTCGCCTGACGACGGAACGAAGATCTCGCAGCCGACGGCCGTCTTCGCCGGCCTCGACAAGATCACCGGCCGTATCATCACCTTCGATGTCGCGATCAACGAGACGGTGCAATTCGGCGCGCTGCAGGTGACGCCGCGCGTCTGCTATTCGCGGCCGCAGACGATCGCGCCGCTGACGACCTCGTTCGTCGAGGTCGACGAGATCACGCTCGAAAACAAGATCCGCCGCATCTTCACCGGCTGGATGTTCGCCGACAGCCCGGGCCTGCATGCGGTCGAGCACGCGGTCTATGACGTGTGGCTGAAGGACTGCAAGGGGGCGCCGGAGACGACGCCCGCGCCGGTCGCGCAGGAGGCACCGCCGGCCGCGACACCGGCTGCCGCGCCGGCACAGGGAGGCGCGAACGGGCAGGGTTCCGCGGGGCAGGGCGCCGCCAAGCCGCAGGCGCCGAAGCGCCAGAACGCGCAGCCGCCGGCGGCTCCGGCCATTCAGTGATCCGATCCGGCTTTCCGGCTCTTCCCGCGATCCGGCGAGGACGCCGGGACGGCGACGTGCCCTCGAACGGGGGAGGGCTACGCTTCAGCGCGGCTCGGGCGCTCCACCGGCCAGCCGCATGATCGCGTCTCCCCGCACTTCATCGCGACCGAGCGCGTAGAAATCGGCCTGGCCGCGCATGGCGCGGTCGAGCAGGCCTTGGTAGCTGCGCTTGGGGATCTCGACGGCGCCGAACTTCGCCAGATGATCGGTCACGAACTGCGTGTCGAGCAGCGTGTAGCCGCCGGCCTTCATCCGCGCGACCAGATGCACGAGCGCCACCTTCGAGGCGTCGGTCTCGCGCGAGAACATGCTCTCGCCGAAGAAGGCCGTGCCGAGGCTGACGCCGTAGAGCCCGCCGACCAGCTCGCCGTCGTGCCAGGTCTCGACGGTGTGGCAATGGCCGAGCGTAAAGAGCTCGCCGTAGAGCTTGCGGATGCGGGCGTTGATCCAGGTCTTGCGCCGGCCGGGGGCGGGCGCTGCGCATCCGTCGATGACGCCGTCGAAGGTGCGGTCGACGCGGATGGTGAAATGGTCGGAGCGGACGGTGCGCGCGAGCCGCTTCGGCACATGGAAATCGTCGAGCGGGATGATGCCGCGCCGCTCCGGCTCGATCCAGAACAGGCTCGGATCGTCAGCGGATTCGGCCATCGGGAAGATGCCGACCGCATAGGCCTTGAGCAGGACCTCCGCCGTGATGTCCGGTGTCTTGTCGCGGGCGGCCATGGGGCTCTTCTGCTTACCTGCTCCGGTGCGTACCTGCTCCGGCCGGTCGCGTGCGGGTGGGCACGGACAGTCATGCCGCGCCCAAGGGCTCGCGCGAGGCCGGTCGATTGTCGTGATGAAGCCTAGAGCGAAGCGCGGTCCTGCGCCAGTGCGCGCGATCGCGGCTCCGATGGGCCTGAAAGGGCGGCCGCCCGGACCCCGTGGGGAACCGGGCGGGTCCGGATCAGGCGATCGGGTTCTCGGCCAGGAAACGCTCGAGCCAGTGGATGTCGTACTGGCCGTTGGCGATGTCCTGGTTGTCGATCAGGCGGCGGAACAGCGGGATCGTGGTCTGGATGCCGTCGACGACGAACTCGTCGAGGCAGCGGCGCAGCCGCATCATGCATTCGACGCGGTTGCGGCCGTGCACGATCAGCTTGCCGATCAGGCTGTCGTAGTAGGGCGGGATCGAGTAGCCCTGATAGACGCCGCTGTCGACGCGCACGCCGAGGCCGCCGGGCGGATGGAAATAGGTGATCCGGCCGGGCGACGGTGCGAAGGTCGCCGGGTTCTCGGCGTTGATGCGGCACTCGATGGCGTGGCCGTTGAACTCGATGTCGTCCTGTTCGACGGACAGGCCGGCGCCGGAGGCGACGCGGATCTGCTCGTTGACGAGATCGATGCCGGTGATCGCCTCGGTGACCGGATGCTCCACCTGGAGACGCGTGTTCATCTCGATGAAGTAGAACTCGCCGTCCTCGTAGAGGAATTCGACCGTGCCGGCGCCGGCATAGCCGAGATTGGCGCAGGCGCGGGCGACGATGCCGCCGATCTTCTCGCGTTCGGCGGCGTTGAGCGCCGGCGAATTCGCCTCTTCCCAGACCTTCTGGTGGCGACGCTGCAAGGAACAATCACGCTCGCCGAGATGGATCGCCTTGCCCTTGCCGTCGCCCATGACCTGGACTTCGATGTGGCGCGGGCGGCCGAGATACTTTTCGATGTAGACGCTGTCGTCGCCGAAGGCGGCGCGGGCCTCGGCACGGGCGGTGGCGAAGGCCTCGGCGAGATCGGCCTCGGACCGGGCGACCTTCATGCCGCGACCGCCGCCGCCGGCGGCGGCCTTGATCAGCACGGGGAAGCCGATGTCCTTGGCGATGCGCAGCGCCTCGTGCTCGTTGGCCACGCCGCCCTCCGAGCCGGGCACGACCGGAATACCGAGGCGGGCGGCGGTGCGCTTGGCCTCGATCTTGTCGCCCATGATGTGGATGTGCTCGGACGAGGGTCCGATGAAGGTGACGCCGTGCGCTTCCAGGATCTCGGCGAAGCGGGCGTTCTCCGACAGGAAGCCGTAGCCCGGATGCACGGCCTCGGCGCCAGTGATCTCGCAGGCGGCGACGAGCTGTGGGATGTTCAGATAGCTGTCGCGGGCCGGCGGCGGGCCGATGCAGACGCTCTCGTCGGCGAGGCGCACATGCATGGCGTCGGCGTCGGCGGTCGAATGGACCGCGACGGTCTTGATGCCGAGCTCCTTGCAGGCGCGCAGCACGCGAAGGGCGATCTCGCCGCGGTTCGCGATCAGGATCTTGTTGAACACGCGCGCCCCCGTCATTCGATGACGACGAGCGGCTCGCCGTACTCGACCGGGGTCGCGTCGTCGAACAGGATGGCCACGACCGTGCCGGCGCGCGGCGCCGGGATCTGGTTCATCGTCTTCATCGCCTCGATGATGAGGAGCGTCTGGCCCTCGCGGACCTTGTCGCCGACCTCGACATAGACCGGCGCGCCGGGTTCGGCCGCCCGGTAGGCGGTGCCGACCATCGGCGACTTCACGGCGCCGGGATGCTTGCTGTAGTCGGACGACGCGCTCGGCGCGGCGGCAGCCATCGGCGCGGCAACCGCAGCTGCCACCGGGGCCGGCGCCGGCGCGGCGGCCGGAGCCGTGACCTGGACCGGCGCGACGATCTGGACGTTGCGCGCCACGCGGATGCGCAGGTCGCCTTGCGACACCTCGATCTCGGTCAGGTCGGTCTCGGCGATGAGCATCGCGAGATCGCGGATCACGTCGGTGTCGAACGGCTTTTTGGAAGTTGCCATCGGGGGATCGGTCTTCGCTCTGTCCGGCGGCCCGCGATCGGACCGCCTCGGTTACGAATAGGCCGGGGTCGGTCAGACGACGGGACCGCGCGAGACGCGCGGCATATCCGACCCGGAGCGCGAGGCCCCTTACCAAAGTCGAGGGGACCCGCGTGCTGAGCGCGTCTTATAGGCGCAAGTGCGGGGAAGGGAAAGGGCGGGCGCGCCCGAATTCCCCCGCTGTTCGCGCGGAGCTGGCCCGGGGCGCGTCCGGGTGGTCGCGCGGAGCGTGCGCCCGGTCACATCGCCTGGAACCGCTGGGGCATCTTGCCGTGGCACGGCCACATGATCAGGCGCGTGCCGGGCTTGTACTCGCCGCGCCGCACGTCCCAGCACCGGCCGGCGTTGTTGTGGACGGCATGCTTCAGCGGATCGTAGGTCCAGCGGAACCGGACCGCGCCGCAATCGACCAGTGCCAGCCCTTGACCCGGAATGTCGTCGACGCAGAGCGCGGTGTTCTTCTGCGGCGAGATCCGGCCCGTCTGCGTGTTGATCACGAAGTTCTGCGCGGGCGCGAAGTTGCAGCCCCAGACCCGGACGATCGTGCCGGGTCTGAGGTCGCCGTTCATGACGTCGGCGCAGAGGCTCTTGTTCATGCCGCCGCCCTCGATACGGAACCGCTTCATGGTCACCGCGAACGGATTGGGCTTGGCGGTGTTACTCACCGGCTTGCCGCCGTTCGCGCCGAAGCCCGCGTTGCCGCCGAAACCGGCGTTGCCCGTGAACGCGTTGCCGGAGGTCGAATTGCCGGCGGTCGTGGTGTTGTTCGCCGTCGTGTTCGGCGCGCCGACCGTGACCGAAGACGGCCCGCTCTTCGACGCCGGCCGCGTACGGCACAGCATCTGCAGGCAGCCGGTCATGAAGCCCTTGGCCTTGAGGCAGGCCTTCTGCGCGATCTCCTGGGCGCGCACCGGGTCGGCATCGACGCCGAGAAAGATGTCGCCGTCGTACCAGAAGCCGGCCGGGCCGCCGGTCTGGCCGCCGCGGTACTCGCAATAGGTAGCGCCGGGCGCGATCGCGAGGGTGTTCATGATCACGCCGGACTGGAACCGGTGGGCATCGCTCTGCTGGATGTCGTTGCAGCCGAGCGACTCGCAGCCCTTGGTGCCCTCGCTCTGTTCGCAGGCGGCGCGTGCGGCCAGCGCGAGCTTGTTCGTGTCGGCACCGAACTGGCGATAGAAGCGGCCGTTCGGGATCAGGTCGCCGTTCTCGCGCACGCCGCCGCGGAATTCGCAGACACGGTAGGGCTGCGCCGCCGCGGCCCCGATCCCGGCCAGCGATATCAACACCGCGATCACGGCCGCCGCGAACCGGGCGGCCGCGCTCTTCGTTCTGATCATCTCGTTCCCCCCGCGTTTCTCGCGGGGGTCACGCTATCCGAAGCACCGCGCTGACGCTACGTCGCGGTGCGCCGGTTCAGCACTGCTTCGGCAGGCAGCCGCGCACCTCGGCGATGCGGTCCTTGAGCTTCGGCATGCCGATCGCGCCCGGGATCACCTGCTGGCCGATCACGTAGGACGGCGTGCCGGTCAGGCCGAGGCCGTTGGCGAGGCCGAAGCCTTCCTCGAGCGAGGCCTGCACCTCGGCCGACTTCATCTCCGCCTCGATCTTGGCTGCGTCGAGGCCGACGGCGACGGCCGCCTCCATGGCGCGGGCCTTGTTGGCCTCGCCGCGAGCGCTGAGCAGCTTCTTGTGGAAGTCGAGGTACTTCTCCGGGGCGAGCTTGTTCACGGCGGTCGCGACATGCGCGGCCTCGACCGAGCCCTGGCCGAGCACCGGGAACTCCTTCAGGACGAAGCGCAGGTTCTTGTCCTGCTCGAGCAGCGCCAGCATGTCCGGCATCGCACGCTTGCAGTAGCCGCAGTTGTAGTCGAAGAACTCGACGACGGTGACGTCGCCCTTCGGGTTGCCGAGCACGACCTGGCGCGGCGAATTGAGCAGCAGCGACGCCTTCTCGGCGATGGTCCTGCTCTGCTGCGCCTGAGCCTGATCGGCGCGCTTCTTCTCGAGCGCGCTCATGGCCTCGTCGAGGATCTCGGGGTTCTCGAGCAGATACTGCTTGATGATCTGGCCGAGCTCTTCCTTCTGGGCGGCGGTGAAGCTCTCGGCCGCACCGGCGGAGGCCGCGCCGAACAGGAGCGAACCGGCGACGCCGGCGGCGAGGATGGTCTTCAGCGTCTTCCGCATGGTTCAAGTCTCTCAGTCTCGGCCGGCAACGGCGCTGTCACGGCGTGTTCGGCTTGTACGATACGATATCGTCGGCGCGAAGCCAGTCCGGCGACCCCGGCTTCAAATTCCCTTGAGCGCGGTTGGCATAGCGCCGCGCCTCCTGAATGTCACCGGCGACGAACAGGCCCTTGGCGATCATCAGATCCGCCTTGGGCAGGTCGCCCTTCATCGCGTAGGCCCGGGCCAGGAAGCGGTAGCTGCCCGAATCGAGCTTGTCGCGATCTACGGCGGATTGCAGCTCGCGGATCGCTTCGTCGGTCAGCGCCTTGTCCTCGGTCGCGACCAGCGCCTGACCGAGCAGCGAGCGGATCGGCCCGGCGTTGGGCGCCAGCGACACGGCCTTGCGCAAGGGCGCGAGCGCCTCGCGCGGCTTGCCCCATTCGAGCAGGACCTGGCCGCGCAGCTCCCAGAAATAGGGATTGTTCGGCTGCACCTTGATCAGGTCGTCGAGCTGGCGGATCGCGTCGGCCGGGTTCTTGAACCGGTAGGCGAGCACGGCGCGGGCGTAGCGCGCGGGCAGGCCGTTGTCGGTCGCCGGATAGAGGCGCTCGATCAGGCGCAGGTTGCCGGTGAAGGCGGAGAGCTTGGCGCGCATGAGGTCGTGGCGGGCCTGGAGCTCGGGCGGATCCTTGCGATCGGCGAATTTCGACGTCTCGATCAGCCGTTCGAGCTGGGCGATGCGCTCTTGCGGCATCGGATGGGTGAGGGCGTATTTGTCGAGCGAGGCGGCCTTCACCAGCAGCTGATCGGCGAAGCGCTTGAAGGTCGTCAGCATGCCGCGGCCAGACTGGCCGGTCTTCTCCAGATAGGTGATCGCGGCCCGGTCGGCCGACATCTCCTCGGTGCGGGCATAGGCCAGGAACGATCGCTGCGCCACCTGTGCGGTGCCCGCGAAGACAGCCGCGCCGCCGTCCATGCCGGAGCGAGATCGGGTCGCGGCGCTGGCGGCGATCGCCCCGGCGCCGAGCACGGCGCCGATGACCGCGAGCGTCTGCGCCCGCGCCATCGCCTCGCGCAGCCGCACCATGTGCGAACCGGCGATATGGCCGGTCTCATGGGCGATGACGCCGATCACCTCGTTCGGCGTCGCTGCATCGATCAGCACGCCGACGTTCATGAACATGCGCGTGCCGTCGACGACGAAGGCGTTGTACTCGCGTTCGTTGATCAGGATGATCTCGACGCCGCGCGAGGGCACGTTCGCCGCCTTGAAGATCGGGGCGGCGTAGTCGCGCAAGAGCGTCTCGGTTTCGGCATCGCGGACGAGCGGGATCGAGCCCGGCACCGCCTGCTGGGCCAGCGCCGGCGCGACCGGCTCGGCGGCGAGCAGCAGGGCGAGACCGGCCGCGATCAGACGGGCGGTTCTGCCCGACGCGCGCGACCGCTCGGCGCCGCGCGCGTCGGCTCGAGGTGGCGCGGCGGGCGAAACTCGCCTAAGGAAGCCGCTCGAGGCGGCCGCTGGCCGTTCGGTGGTCACTGGTCTCCATCTCCCTTGCGGTCGTGGCTGCACGACGCGGGGGGCGCGCGGATCGGTTGCCTCGACTATAGCCGAACCGATTGGGGCAACTCCACGGCACGGTCGCACTCCGGAAAAACATGAGATTTCGCATCGATGGCTGGCTTCGATCCTTCCACTCGCTCCAATGTGGACCCGTTCATTGCCATGGAGGTGCTCGCCGCCGCGGTCGAGCGCGAGCGCGCCGGCCATCGGGTGGTGCGCATGGAGGTCGGCCAGCCGGGCGCGCCGGCACCGCTGCCGGTGCGCGAGGCGGCGCAGGCCGTGATCGCCAAGGGGCGCATCGGCTATACCGACGCGCTCGGCATCCGCGAGCTGCGCGAGGCGATCGCTGCGCATTACCGGGTGACCTATGGCCGCGACGTGCCGGCCGAACGGATCGCGATCACCGCCGGCTCGTCGGGCGGTTTCAGCCTGGCGTTCCTGGCCGCCTTCGATCCCGGCGCGCGCATCGCGCTGCCGACGCCGGGCTATCCGGCCTACCGCAACCTGCTCGGCGCGCTCGGGCTGGAGGCGGTCGAGATCGAGACCGGCCCGGAGACGCGCTGGGCGCTGACGCCGGCGATGCTCGAAAAGGCGCATGCCGAGAAGCGGCTCGACGGCGTGCTGATCGCGAGCCCGGCCAACCCGACCGGCACGATGTATTCGCCCGAGAGCCTCGGCGCGCTCGTCCGCGCGAGCGACGATCTGGGCTTGCGGTTCATCTCGGACGAGATCTACCACGGCCTCATCTACAACGGCCGGCAGGAGACCGCGCTCGCCTTCTCCGACAAGGCGATCGTGGTCAACAGCTTCTCCAAGTACTACTGCATGACGGGCTGGCGCATCGGCTGGATGGTGGTGCCGGAGAATCTCGTGAAGCCGGTCGACCGGCTGGCGCAGAACCTGACGCTCTCCAACAACGAGATCTCGCAGCGCGCCGCCATCGCGGCCTTCGATCCGCGCGCGACCGCCGAGCTCGATGTGACCAAGGCCTCCTACGCCGCCAACCGCGCGCTGCTGCTCGAACGCCTGCCGAAGATCGGGCTCGACGATCTGCTGCCGGTCGACGGCGCGTTCTACGCCTATGCGAGCGTCAAGCGTTTCTCCAACGACAGCGTCGACTTCGCTCGCCGCATGCTGATCGAGGCCGGAGTCGCGGCGACGCCCGGCCCGGACTTCGACCGCGAGCGCGGCCACGGTTACATTCGCTTTTCCTTCGCGGGGACGACGGCGGATGTCGCCGAGGCGATGGACCGGGTCGAGGCCTGGCTGAAGTGAGGCCTCTTCGGCGTTGCCCATCCGAACGCATCGCGTCAAACACCATCTGAAACCCATGCCCGCACCGCGCATCTACCTCGACCACAACGCCTCCGCCCCGGCACGCCCGGCGGCGATCGAGGCGGCGTGCGCGGCGATGCGCGCGGGCGGCAACGCCTCGTCGGTGCATGCCGAGGGCGCGCGGCGCGCAAGGCGATCGAGCGGGCGCGCGAGGCCGTGGCGATCCTGACCGGCGTCGCGCCGCGGCAGGTGCTGTTCACCAGCGGTGCGACCGAGGCCAATGTCACCGCGCTGACGCCGGTGATGCGGCGTGGCGGTGAAGAGGTGCGGTTCAGCCGGCTGTTCGTCTCGGCGGTCGAGCATCCGTCGGTGCTCCGCGGCGGACGGTTCCCGGCCGAGCGCGTGACCGAGATCCCGGTCGATCAGGACGGCCTCGTGCGCCACGACGAACTCGCGGTGCGGCTCGAAGCGGAGCGGGGGGCGGGCGGACGGCCGCTGGTCGCGATCCAGCTCGCCAACAGCGAGACCGGCGTGATCCAGCCGATCGCGGACCTCGCCCCGATCGTGCGCGCGGCCGGCGGCGTGTTCGTCTGCGATGCGGTGCAGGCGTCCGGGCGCGTGCGGCTCGACGATCCGACGCTCGACGTCGATTTTCTCACGCTCTCCGCCCACAAGATCGGCGGCATCCAGGGCGCCGGCGCGCTGATCGCGCGCGATCCGGAGCTGTGGCCGGTCGCGCTCATGCCTGGCGGCGGGCAGGAGCAGAACCGGCGCGGCGGCACGGAAAACACGCCCGCGATCGCCGCCTTCGGTGCCGCAGCCGCATTGGCTACGGGAGAACCCTTATCCTTGTCGCCGCTTTCGGGCCTCAGGGACTGGCTCGAAGACCGATTGCGCACTATATATCCTCATGTTGCGATCCATGGCGCCCGCGCGCCCCGTATCTTCAACACCTCGCTCGTGTCGGTCCCCGGCTGGCCGGCGGAAACCGCGGTGATCGCCTTCGATCTCGCGGGGATCGCCGTGTCCTCCGGCTCGGCCTGTTCCTCGGGCAAGGTCGGCGCGAGCCATGTGTTGAAGGCGATGGGGGTGGTCGAGGGCGGTGATTTCCGCGGCGCGGTCCGGTTCAGCCTCGGCTGGAACACCACGCGCGCGGACGTCGAGGCGGCGGCTGCCGCCTTCGAGCGGATCGCGGCACGGTTTTCCGCGCGAACCCTGTCCGATCGGAGCGCTGCGCTCTGACCGGAGAGGGCTCGCGGAGACGGGCCGAGCGGCGGACGTGCATTTTCGCTTCCTGCGAAGCGGGCATGCACGCTGCCGGCTTGGGATTCGTGTGATGTCGGGTTAAGCTCCGATATCCGGAAGCTTCTTCAAACCGGCGGTCCTTGAAACCGCGTCCTGGGGTGAGAGCGATGGCTGCAGTGAAGGAAACGGTCGACCAGGTTCTGGCGATCGACGTCGACCAGTACAAGTACGGTTTCGAGACCGCGATCGAGTCCGAGAAGGCGCCCAAGGGCCTCAGCGAGGATATCGTCCGCTTCATCTCGGAGAAGAAGGGCGAGCCCGAATGGATGCTCGCCTGGCGCCTCGACGCCTATCGCCGTTGGCTCACCATGGAAGAGCCGACCTGGGCGCGCGTCGACTATCCGAAGATCGACTTCAACGACATTTACTACTACGCGGCGCCGAAGGGCACGGCGGGGCCGAAGAGCCTCGACGAGGTCGATCCGGAGCTCCTGCGGACCTATGAGAAGCTCGGTATCCCGCTCAAGGAGCAGGAGGTGCTCGCTGGCGTGCAGGGCGCCAAGATCGCCGTCGATGCGGTGTTCGATTCGGTGTCGGTGGTCACGACCTTCCGCGAGGAGCTGAAGAAGCACGGCGTGATCTTCTGCTCGATCTCGGAGGCGCTGCGCGAGTACCCGGATCTGGTGCGCCAGTATCTCGGTTCGGTCGTGCCGGTGACCGACAATTATTACGCCACGCTCAATTCGGCCGTGTTCTCGGACGGATCGTTCGTCTACATCCCGCCGGGCGTGCGCTGCCCGATGGAGCTGTCGACCTATTTCCGTATCAACGAGAAGAACACCGGCCAGTTCGAGCGGACGCTGATCATCGCCGACAAGGGCGCCTACGTCTCGTATCTGGAAGGCTGCACCGCGCCGCAGCGCGACGAGAACCAGCTGCATGCGGCTGTCGTCGAGCTCGTTGCGCTGGAAGATGCCGAGATCAAGTACTCGACGGTCCAGAACTGGTATCCGGGCGACAAGGACGGCAAGGGCGGCATCTACAACTTCGTGACCAAGCGCGGCGACTGCCGCGGCGCACGCTCGAAGATCTCGTGGACGCAGGTCGAGACCGGTTCGGCGATCACCTGGAAGTATCCGTCGTGCATCCTGCGTGGTGACGAGAGTCAGGGCGAGTTCTACTCGATCGCGATCTCGAACGGCTATCAGCAGGTCGACAGCGGCACCAAGATGATCCATCTCGGCAAGAACACGTCGAGCCGGATCATCTCGAAGGGCATTTCGGCCGGGCGCTCGAACAACACCTACCGTGGTCTGGTGTCGATCAACCGCAAGGCGACGAACGCGCGCAACTTCACCAATTGCGACAGTCTGCTGATCGGCCAGGACTGCGGCGCGCACACGGTGCCCTACATCGAGACCCGCAACTCGTCCGCCACGGTCGAGCACGAGGCGACGACGTCAAAGATCTCCGAGGACCAGATGTTCTACTGCGTGAGCCGCGGGCTTTCGGAGGAGGAAGCGGTCGCGCTGATCGTCAACGGTTTCGTCAAGGACGTGCTGCAGCAACTGCCGATGGAGTTCGCCGTCGAGGCGCAGAAGCTGATCGGCATCTCGCTCGAAGGGAGCGTCGGATGACGGAGGACACGTCCAATCTGGTCCTGGAGCACCTGAGGGCGATCCGCGCCACGCAGGGCGAGCACAGTCGCCGCTTTGACGAGCTCGGACGACGGATCACCAACGTCGAAGACGCTCTTCGGGCCGTTCGGCGCGACCTTCTCGTCCATGACGAAGATACCGCGACGCTTAGGCAGGAGGTGGAAGGCCTTCGTTCCCAGGTCGACCGGATCAATGCCCGCTTGGGTCTCGTCGACTGATCGCCTAGCCCATCCCATCCCATTTCCCGCGGCAGAGCAGCCGAACCCGACCGGCGCCGCCCGACACGAGACCAGAACCGATGCTGAAGATCGAGAACCTGCACGCGAAGATCGCCGACGAAGACCGCGAAATCCTTCATGGATTGGACCTCGAGGTCCGTCCGGGCGAGGTGCATGCCATCATGGGCCCGAACGGCTCGGGCAAGTCGACGCTGTCCTATATCCTGGCCGGCAAGGAGGACTATGAGGTGACCGAGGGCTCGGTCACGCTCGACGGCGAGGATCTGCTCGACCTCGAGGCCGATGCGCGCGCCGCCAAGGGCGTGTTCCTGGCGTTCCAGTATCCGGTCGAGATCCCGGGCGTCGCCAACATGACCTTCCTCAAGGCCGCTCTCAACGCGCAGCGCCGCGCCCGCGGCGAGGGCGACATCTCGACCCCGGACTTCATGCGGCTCGTCCGCGAGAAGGCGGCGGCGCTCAAGATCACGCAGGACATGCTGAAGCGGCCGGTCAACGTCGGCTTCTCGGGCGGCGAGAAGAAGCGCAACGAGATCCTGCAGATGGCGGTGCTCGCGCCGAAGCTCTGCATCCTCGACGAGACCGACTCCGGCCTCGACATCGACGCGCTGAAGGTCGTCTCCGACGGCGTCAACGCGCTGCGCTCGCCCGATCGCGCCTTCGTGGTGATCACGCATTACCAGCGCCTGCTCGACCACATCAAGCCGGACTTCGTCCACGTGCTGTCGAAGGGCCGGATCGTCCGCTCGGGCGGGCCCGAGCTGGCGCTCGAACTCGAGGCCAACGGCTATGCCGAGTATGTCGGCGTCGAGGCCGCGTGAGGAGGGCGTCATGGCAAAGGTGACACCCCTGAAGACGGCCGCCGAACAGGCGCTGATCGCGGCCGCGAACGCGCGCGCCGCCGCCGACGGCTCGGCCGCGCGCGGCTTGCGGGATGCGGCTGCCAGGCATTTCGAGAACACCGGCCTGCCGCATCGGCGCGTCGAGGAGTGGAAGTACACCGATCTCAAGGCGAGCCTGCGCGAGGCGAAGCCGCTCGATCTGCCGACCGATGCGGCGGCCGCCTCGGCGATCGCGGCGCGGACGCTTCTCGACGGCGCGGTCCGGCTGTTCGTGATCGACGGCGTGTTCCGGGCCGATCTCTCGGATCTCGCCGGCCTGCCGGCCGGCGTGACCGCCGGTTCGCTCAAGGATCTGCTCGGTTCGGGTTCGGAGGCCGAGATCGCGGCGCTGTCCGGCCCGCTCGTCGCCCATGGCGATCCGATCATCGCGCTCAATGCGGCGCTGATGACCGACGGCGTCGTCGTGAAGGTCGCCGCCGGCGCCGCGGTCGCGACGCCGATCGTCATCGTCCAGGCGATCACGCCGGGCGCGGCGCGCGGCGTGCACACGCGCTCGCTCGTCGATGTCGGGGCGGGCGCCTCGGTCGCGATCGTCGAGGTGCTCGAGGCGGATCAGGCCGGGCACCAGCAGACCTCGATGCTCAACTTTGTCGTCGCCGACGGCGCCAAGGTCGAGCATCTCGTGATCCGCGCGGCGGATTTCTCGGCCGTCAACGTCGGCACGCTGACCGCGGTGCTCGGGGCGCATGTCGAGTTCGCGAGCTTCGCCTTGCAGTCGGTCGGCGACATCGCGCGCCGGCAGCTGTTCGTGCGCATGCAGGGCGACCACTCGAAGCTGGCGCTGCGCGGCGCCACCATGCTCGACGGCCGCCGCCATGCCGACACGACGCTGGTGGTCGACCACGCCTCGCTTCATTGCGAGAGCCGCGAACTGTTCCGCACCGTCGTCGACGAGGCGGCGCAGGGCGTGTTCCAGGGCAAGATCATCGTACGCCACGGCGCGCAGAAGACCGACGGCCAGATGGCGTCCAACGCGCTCCTGCTCTCCGACGAGGCCGAGATGGCCAACAAGCCGGAGCTGGAGATCTTCGCCGACGACGTCGCCTGCGGCCATGGCGCCACCTGCGGCGAGATCGACGAGCGGCTGGTGTTCTACCTCATGTCGCGCGGCGTGCCGCGCAAGGAGGCGGAGGCGCTGCTGATCCAGTCGTTCCTCGGCGAGGTGATCGACGAGGTCGGTTCGGTGCTCGGCGAGGATCATGGCGGCGCGCTCCGCGATATCCTGACGGGGCATCTGGAGGCCTGGCTCGCGGCGCGCGCCGCGCGCGGGTGAGGGCGCCGCGCCCTCGGCCGGACGTTCGGACATTCAGCGGAAGGGATCGTTCCCGTGAACATGGCAGCGCAGGTGACCGCCCCTTATGACGTCGACGCGATACGCGCGGATTTCCCGATCCTCGCGATGAGCGTCCACGGCAAGCCGCTGTCCTATCTCGACAACGGCGCCTCGGCGCAGAAGCCGCAACAGGTCATCGACCGCATGACGCGGCTGATGACGTCGGAATATGCCAACGTCCATCGCGGCCTGCATTATCTCGCCAACGCCTCGACCGAGGCGTTCGAGGAGGCGCGCGAGATCGTGCGCGGCTTCCTCGGCGCGGCCACGACCGACGAGATCGTGTTCACGAAGTCGATCACCGAGGCGATGAACCTGCTCGCCTATTCGCTCGGGCAGGACATCCGCGCGGGCGACGAGATCGTGCTCTCGATCATGGAGCACCATTCCAACATCGTGCCCTGGCACTTCCTGCGCGAGCGCAAGGGCGCGGTGATCAAGTGGGTGCCGGTGTCGGACGACGGCGTGTTCGATTTCGAGGCGTTCGAGAAGCTCTTGTCGCCGCGGACCAAGATCGTCTCGGTCACGCACATGTCGAACGTGCTCGGCACCGTGGTGCCGATCAAGGAGGTCGCGCGCGCGGCCCACGCGGTCGGCGCCAAGGTGATCGTCGACGGCGCGCAGGGCGCGGTGCATCTGCCGGTGAACGTTCAGGATCTCGGTGTCGACTTCTACGGCATCACCGGCCACAAGCTCTATGGTCCGACCGGCATCGGCGTGCTGTGGGGCCGGCGCGAGCTGTTGGCGGCCATGCCGCCGTTCCTCGGCGGCGGCGAGATGATCAAGGACGTGACCGAGGACCTGGTCACCTACGGCGAGCCGCCGCACCGGTTCGAAGCCGGCACGCCGCCGATCATCGAGGCGGTCGGGCTCGGCGCGGCGCTGAAGTACATCGACAGCGTCGGCAAGGCGCGCATCATGGCGCATGAAGAGGCGCTGCGCGACTACGCGACCGAGCGGCTGTCGCAGATCAACCGCGTGCGCATCTTCGGCCGCGCGCCGGGCAAGGGTGCGATCGTGTCGTTCGAACTCGAGGGCGCGCACGCCCACGACGTCGCAACGATTCTCGATCGCTACGGGGTCGCGGTGCGCGCAGGCACGCATTGCGCCCAGCCGCTCTTGAAGCGCTTCGGCGTCACGTCCACATGCCGGGCGTCGTTCGCGATGTACAACAAGCCGGAGGAGATCGACCGGCTGGCCGAGGCGCTGCAAAAGGCGCAAGATTTCTTCGGCTGACGGCCGATCACGCGCGGTCGGACATGCGCCGGCCGTCAGAATGGGAACGAAGGACGCAAGATGGATACCAGGTCCGAGGAACCGATGGGGCCGGCCGAGATCGCCAAGCCGAGCGCTGTCGCGATCGCGCCCGAGGAGCTCGACCGGCTGACCGGCGACATCGTCGCCGCGCTGAAGACGGTCTACGACCCGGAGATCCCGGCCGACATCTACGAACTCGGCCTGATCTACAAGATCGACATCGACGACGATCGCAACATTGCGATCGACATGACGCTGACCGCGCCGGGCTGCCCGGTCGCCGGCGAGATGCCGGGCTGGGTCGAGAACGCCGTCAGCTCGGTGCCGGGCGTCGGCACCGTCGCCGTCACGATGGTGTTCGACCCACCGTGGGACCAGAGCCGCATGTCCGACGAGGCGCGGGTGGCGCTCGACTGGTACTGAGGGAGACCGAGCCATGTTCGGACTGAAGGTGATCTCGCTGACCGATGCCGCCGCCGAACGCGTGAAGGAGATCATGGCGTCGTCGGACGAACCCGTGGTCGGCCTCCGGCTCGGCGTCGAGAAGGGCGGCTGCGCGGGCATGTCCTACACGGTCGACTACGTGACCACGCCGGACCCTAAGGACGACGTCGTCGAGGAGAAGGGCGTGACCGTGTTCGTCGATCCGAAGGCGGCGCTGTTCCTGCTCGGCACGGTCATGGACTTCCGCGTCACGAAACTCTCCTCCGGCTTCGTGTTCGAGAACCCGAACCAGGTCTCGGCCTGCGGCTGCGGCGAGAGCGTCGAGCTGAAGCCGGCCGATCCGGCCGCGCTCGCCGCCCAGCACTGAGGCGAGCCCCGAGACTTCCCGCCTCGGCAATCGCGGCAGGCGTCAAGCCTGACCGCCCGCCAGTACCGTCTCCAGCCCCGAGCGTCCCCGCCCCATGGATCTGTTCGATCGCCTCAAGGCCGCCCGGCCGCTCGCCTGGTCGGCCTATGTCGATCACGCCTTCGTCGACGGCCTCGGCACCGGCGCGCTGCCGGTTGCGGCGTTCCGGACCTATCTGGTGCAGGACTACCTGTTCCTGATCCAGTTCGCGCGGGCCTACGCGCTGGCCGTGTTCAAGAGCCGGACGCTCGCCGACATGCGTGCCGCCCATCGCGGGCTTTCGGCGATCCTCGACAAGGAAATGGACCTGCATCTGGCCTATTGCGCCGAATGGGGGCTCGATGCGGCCGCGATCGAGGCGACGCCGGAGGCGCGCGCGACCACGGCCTATACGCGCTACGTCATCGACGTCGGGCTCTCCGGCGACCTGCTCGATCTCAATGTCGCGCTGGCGCCCTGCGTCGTCGGCTATGCCGAGATCGCGACCAAGCTCGCCGCCCGGCCGGGGGCGCTCGACCCGCCCAACCCTTATGCGCGCTGGATCGCGGAATATGCGAGCGAGGGCTATGTCGAGGTCGCGGCCGCCGCGCGCGAAGCTCGACGGCCTTGCCGCCCGCGCGATGACCGAGGCGCGCTTCGAAGACCTCGCCGACATCTTCGCCCAGGCCTCGCTGCTCGAGGCCGATTTCTGGCAGATGGGCCTCGACGCCGCCTGAGGCGGGGCGGTGAGGGCGGGCGCCGGCTCCTGTTTCTGTTTCCGACCTGAAGCCCGGAGCCTTCTGGCGGCGCGCCCGTCAGTGCAGCAACTCGCGTCAACGCTAAACCATTCGGTTGACAATCCGCATCGCGTGCTTATATTCAACCATATGGTTGATCAAAGCGCATCCCAACTCGACACCGTCTTCCACGCCCTCGGCGACGCCACGCGGCGGCGCATGGTGCAGGCCTTGGCGGCGGGCGAACGCTCGGTCGGCGAACTCGCCGCGCCGTTCGACATGTCGCTCGCCGCCGCCTCCAAGCACATCAAGGTGCTGGAGAGCGCCGGCCTGATCCGACGCGAGATCCGCGGCCGGACCCATGTCTGCCGCCTCGATGCCGCGCCGCTCGCCGACGCACAGGCGTGGCTCGCCTCTTACGAGCGGTTCTGGACGAGCCGCCTCGATGCCCTCGATCGGCTCCTGCGCGCGGAGGATGCGCGGGCGGCCGAGACCCGCGACCCCGAACCGGACCCGAAGCCGGATCCATGACAGAGGAGGAAGCCCCAATGAACGCGATCACGACCTCAGCCCAAACCATCGACCCGCATGCGCGGCTGGTCGAGCCGACCACGCTTCGGATCGAGCGGCTGTTGCCCGGCCCGATCGAACGGTGCTGGGCCTATCTCACCGACAGCGACCTGCGTCGGCAGTGGCTGGCGGCGGGCGCTATGGACCTCACGCCCGGCGCGGCCTTCACCTTCACCTGGCGCAACGACGAACTGACCGATCCGCCCGGCGCCCGTCCGGAGGGCTTTGGCGCCGAGCACAGCATGGCGAGCCGCGTGATCGCGGCCGAGCCGCCGTACCGGCTCGAGATCGCCTGGGGCGAGGGCACGGTCTGCTTCGAACTGGCGCCGGCGGGTGATCGCGTGCTGTTGACGCTGGTCCATACCCGGATCGTCGAACGCGACATGCGGCTCAAGATCGGCGCCGGCTGGCACGCGCATCTCGACGTCATGGCGGCCAAGCTCGGCGGCGCCGACCTGCCGCCGTTCTGGGACCACTGGCGCGCGCTGCGTGATGCATACGATCGGCGGATGCCGGCCTGACAAGCGACGGCATCGCAAGAAAACGGCCGGCGTCACCGCCGGCCGTGTCGTCCTTCGCGGCAAATGCGTCGGACCGCTCAGAGGCCGAGCGCGGCGCGCAGTTCGGCCCGTGCGGCGGCGAAGTCGGCCTGGAACTTCGCATCGGCGAAGGCGGTCGCGGCCATGGCGGTGCCGGCGCGGCGGCCGCCGTCGAGGTCGCGCGGATAGTGCATGCCCCCGACGACGCGGCTCCAGGCATATTCGTCGGCGCGGGCCCAGATCTCGGCGCGCTTCTCCGGCACCATCGCCGACAGCACGATCGCGCTCAGCGTCACGCGCGTGGTGTGGCCGGAGGGGTAGGAACCGCTCTTCGACGCCTTCACCTGCGCCTTGATCTCCTCGGGCGCGGCGAGATACGGGCGCACCCGGCCATAGGCCGGCTTGACCGGATCGATGGTCGCGTCCTCGCTCTCGCCGAGGCGGGTAAACAGTTTCGAGGTCAGCGGCAGCGCTTCGGCCTTGAACTTGTCGCCCATGACCTTGTCGAACATCACATAGATGGTCTCTTCGGCGTCATGCTGGGCGAGCGCGACGCGCTCCGGGCCCGCGGCCTTCTGGGCGGCGACCACGGCGGCGCGATCAGCCATGTCCTCGGCGCTGCCGGCGACGGGCGGCGGCGGCAGGAAGTTCATCAGGTCGAGCGTCTTGGCGGTGATGTAGGGCTCCTCGCCCGCGCGCGCCGCCGGGGCGGGCAGGGCGGCGAACAGGGCGAAGGCAGCGGCGGTCGCGAGCAGGGTGCGGCGGGCGATCATCGGGCGGATCCTCAGGGCGGTAGGTGAAACGAGCGGCGCCGGCTCCGCCCGGCGCTGAGGCCCCGGCGTTCCGACGGTCCGGCGATCCGCGCGGCGGTCGCCGTGCGGATGCGGTCGCGCTCTAGCATCGGCTTCGTGGCGCTCTCGTGAAGCTCTTGTCACACTTGTCATGTTGGAGCGTCACGCCGCGTATTCCTCGCATTTTTCTTGCGAAGCCCGGCCGGATGGATCGGAATGCGCTGCGAGCCCGTGCCGACGCGACCGATCGGCGGGCCTGTGGATGCCGCCGACCAGACGCCGGCGAAGGACTTGCCCCGCCGGTCGAACACCCCTATAAGGCCCCCGTCAGCGCCCTTCGTCTATCGGTTAGGACGGCAGCCTTTCACGTTGCAGAGACGGGTTCGACTCCCGTAGGGCGCGCCACAGACACTTCTTCCTGCACGATTTCGCTTCTGGACGATGTCCGCTCGACCGCGCCTCGCCAAGACGCGCTCGCGGCCTCGCTCACGTATCCACCCGTAGCGTCAAACTTCCCGAGGGCAGCACCGCCGTGCCGAGCAGGATCGGCGTGCCGGTCGCGTCGCTGTCGACATAGCTCATCACCATGACCGGCTGGTCGGTGGGCACGCCGAGGGCCTCGGCCTCGATGCGGCGCGGCATGCGGCAGTCGATCCAGGTCGAGGTGCGGAAGAAGCGCGGGATGCCGAAGGACGTGATCGCGGCGGTGAAGCTGCGGCGCTCGGCGAAGCGGGCGCCGATGCCGTCGAAACGGGCGGCTTCGAAGGCGTGATAACCGTAGGTCGTCACGCGCGCGGTGGCGCTGCGGACCGATTCGAGCACGATCAGCTCGGTGCCCTCGGCAAGGTGCAGCTGCGCGGCGATGCGGCCGGTCGCCTTGCGGCGGTATTCCGCGATCAGACGCCCGGCCGGCTCGGCCGCCATCGCGGCCTCGATCTCGCTCCACTTGGTGTCGCGGTTGATCGCGTATTCGGGCGGGCGTTCGGCGACGAACACGCCGGCGCCCCGCCGGGCGACGACCAGCCCCTGTTCGGCGAGCCGCGCGAAGGCGGCGCGCACCGTGTGGCGGTTCACGCCGAAACGCTCGGCCAGCTCGTGTTCGGACGGCAGTTTCGCGCCGACGCCGATCAGGCCGGAGCGGATCTCGTGTTCGAGCTCCATCCGGATCATATGCCAGACCGGCATCGCCGCTGGGCCGCGCGAGCCGCTGCGGCGGACGGGTGCCTCGTTTTCCTCTTCGGTCATGCGAGCGGGTCCGGATTGGGCCAGTGGTCGACAGGTTGGTGGTCGGATTCACGAGACGGGCGGGATCCATCCGTCTCGACCGAACCACCGGGGCGGGCACACACGCCGGTGCGGCCGAGGGCGGCGCGGCCGCGGGCGGCGGGGCCGCGAAACTGCCCGACTTCGATGTCCGGCGGAAGACAGTCGCGCTTCTCTGGCATGCCACCGGGCGGCTCCTACCACCGGGAGTGCCGCGCGGGCTGCCGCTGCCCGCGACCCGTGTTCATGGCGCTGTTATCGAGGCGAACTAGACAACTCCGGCCGAGGGATGGCCGAAAGCGGGAAACTGCCGGGTGCCGCCCGCCCAGCCGGGGACCAGTGCCATGCCGCATCCGATCGTCGTCACCGTGATCTGCGACGGCAACCGTCCGGATTTCGTCTCCGATGCGACCACGCCGACCATGGCGGCGCTGCGCCGCGCCGGCACCTGGTTCGCCGACCATCGCGGCATCTTCCCGTCGGCGACGCGCGCCTCGTCGGCCTCGATCGCGACCGGTTCGCATCCGGTTTCGCACGGCCTGCGCGGCAACTCGATCGGCCTGCCGATCCCCGGTGGCCACGCGTTCCACGACGTCGGCCTGCCGGAATTCTACGAGACCTACAAGCGCCAGTACGGCCGGCTCCTGACGCGCCCCGCGCTCGCCGAACGCGTCGCGGCCGTCGGCGGCGCGGTGCTCGCCTCCAACGTGTCGCCGGGGGCGGCCTATTTCCACGATGCCGGCGGCCACGGCCACCTGTTCCACCGCGAACTCTGCTACGGCCCCGGCCGGGTGCCGACCGGCGAGGTCGTGCGCGCCAGCAAGGACGCGGCCGGTGACATCGTGATGACGGACCGGTTCATCCGCGCGCTCGACGAAATGCGTCCTGCGGCGGCGACGCTGTGGCTCTGCGAGCCGGATACCTCGATGCACGCCGCGCCGCTCGGCGGCGACGTGCATCTGGCCGCGCTGCGCCATGCCGATAACCAGGTCGCGCGCGTCGCCGAGGCCGTCGACCGGCTGCGCGACGCGGGCCACGACGTGCTGTTCCTGATCGGCTCCGATCACGGCCACGAGGCGGTGACCGAGGTGATCCCGGTCGAGCGACGGCTCCACGAGGCCGGGTTCAAGCGCGAACTCGACGGTCCGGAGATCGTGGTCGCGCCGCAGGGCTCGGCCGCCTTCATCCATTTCGGCGGCGCCGCGCTCGATCGCATCGACGAGGCGGCCGCCTGGCTCGGCGAGCAGCGCTGGGTCGGCGCCGTGTTCCGCGGGGACGATCTGCCGGCGCTCGGCCAGATCCCCGGCGACGACGTGATCGCGATCGATCTCGCCAAGACCGAGGGGGCGAACGTCAACGGCGTGCCGGGCCTGACCGCCATGGCGGTGCGCTTCTCGGAGGCCGAGGACGACGTGCGCCGCGACTGCGGCATGCATGGTGGGCGCGGCGAGCGCGAGACCAACCCGACGCTGATCGCCGTCGGCCATGGCTTCGAGATGGGGCGGACGGTCAGCGAACGTTCCAGCATCACCGATATCGCGCCGACCGCGCTCGCCCATCTCGGCCTCGGCTGGGACGGGCTCGACGGCCGGCCGCTGCAGCCATCCTTGCGGGTGGCCTGAAGTCGAGACAAAGTTGCCGTGCGTCACTCAAGCGTAATGCAAGGGGCGTATGGTCTTGTTCAATCCCAATATTATGGTGGCATGATCATGTCGGAAGAACTTCCGGTAATTGGCGCGGCTCTCGCTTCGCGTATGCTCGAAATTCATCGTGATTGGATTCTGGAGCGCCAGCGCGATCTCGAGATCCAGGACTTCTTTTCCGCCGAAGTGCTCGATTCCGACTGGTCGCCGATCGCCGAGAAGATCAAGGGTCTGCTTGATGGCTACACCGGTCGCCTCGGCATCCACGGCCCGTTCTGGGGCTTCAAGATCGACAGCCAGGATCCGCTGATCCGCGCGGTCGTGACCAAGCGCCTGATGCAGGGCCTCGACGCCTGCGAGGCGATCGGCGCGACGCAGATGGTCGTGCATTCGCCCTACACGACCTGGGACTACCAGAACCTCGACAACAATCCCGGCTCGCGCGATCAGCTGATCGAGCGCGTGCACCAGACGCTTGATCCGGTCGTGGCGCGCGCCGAGGATCAGGGCGTCGAGCTGGTGATCGAGAACATCGAAGACATGGATCCGAACGATCGCGTCGAGCTGGTCTACAGCTTCGACAGTCAGGCGGTCCGCGTCTCGATCGACACCGGCCACGCCCATCTCGCCCATTCGACCCATGGCGCGCCGCCGGTCGACTACTATGTCGACGCCGCCGCCGAGATGCTCGCCCATATCCATGTCCAGGACGTCGACGGCTACGCCGATCGTCACTGGCTGCCGGGCGAGGGCACGATCAACTGGCGCGCGGTGTTCCGCGCCGTCGGTCGGCTCAAGGTGAAGCCGCGCCTGATCATCGAGGTCAAGGATCAGGTGAACCTGCGCCGCGGCGCGGCGCATCTCGAGGCGCTCGGTCTCGTCGTCTGAAGGCTCACGGGGCGGCGCGATCGGATCGCGCCGCCCCGCTCGCATCTCGACCCGTTCTCGTCGTTCGAAACAAACCCGTCGGTCCCGCCGCGCCGGGACGTCCGCTGGAGGATCATCCATGATTCCGGTGTCGCGTCGTCATGTCCTCGGGGCCGGTCTTGCCGGCGCCGGTTCGCTCATCCTGCCGCGTTTCGCCATTGCGCAGGCGGACAACCGGCCGTCGATCAACATCGCGGTCCAGAAGGTCGCCAACTCCAACACGCTCGATAACCTGCGCGAGCAGTCGAACGTCGGCGAGCGCGTGTTCTTCTCCTCGATCTGGGAGCCGCTGATCGGCAAGGACTGGATCGGCGGCCTGAAGCGCGTGCCGCAGCTCGCGACCGAGTGGCGCCGCATCGACGCCCAGACGGTCGAGCTGAAGCTGCGCCAGGGCGTGAAGTTCCACAACGGCGAGGAAATGACCGCCGACGACGTGGTCTTCACCTTCTCGCGCGAGCGCATGTTCGGTGCGACCGAGGCCAAGAACCGGTCGACCCTGAAGGCGAGCGAGAACATCCCGTCGCCGCGGCCGGGCAAGGAACTGCCGCCCGAAGTCTCCGCCACCGCCCGCCGCGCCTGGCCGGACCTGATCCGCGTCGAGGCGGTCGACAAGTACACGGTGCGCTTCGTCAACGCGACGCCGGACGTCACGCTCGAGGGCCGCCTGTCGCGCTACGGCTCGGACATCATGAGCCGCAAGGGCTGGGACGATGCGGCGTCCTATCTCGACTGGGCGCGCAAGCCGATCACCACCGGTCCCTACAAGATCGTCGAATACAAGCCCGACACCTATCTGGTGCTCGAGGCGCATGATGAATATTGGGGCGGCCGGCCGCCGGTGAAGCGCATCCGCTTCGTCGAGGTGCCGGAGGTCGCGAGCCGCGTCAACGGGCTCCTGTCGGGCGAGTTCCAGTTCGCCTGCGACATCCCGCCGGACCAGATCCCCGGCATCGAGAAGAACGCCGGCTTCGAGGTGCAGGGCGGCACGATCCTGAACCACCGCCTGACCGTGTTCGACAAGAACTTCCCCGTGCTCGCCAACCCGCTGGTCCGCCGCGCCATGACGCATGCGATCGACCGGCAGGCGATCGTCGAGAGCCTGTGGGCCGGCCGCACCAAGGTGCCGAAGGGCCTGCAGTGGGACTATTACGACGACATGTTCATCGCCGACTGGGATGTCCCGGCCTACGATCCGAAGGTCGCGCAGGATCTCCTCAAGCAGGCCGGCTACAAGGGCGATCCGATCCCGTACCGACTGCTCAACAATTACTACACCAACCAGGTGCCGACGGCGCAGGTGCTGGTGGAGATGTGGAACGCGGTCGGTCTCAACGTGAAGATCGAGACCAAGGAGAACTGGACGCAGATCATGGAGCGCTCGCCGACCCGGGCGGTGCGCGACTGGTCGAACTCCGCGCCGTTCAACGATCCGGTGTCCTCGATCGTCGCCCAGCACGGGCCGAATGGCCAGCAGCAGCAGATCGGCGAATGGACCAACGAGGAGGCCAACAAGATGGCCGAAGTCCTCGAAACCTCGACCGATCACGCCACGCGCCGCAAGGCATTCCGGCGCATGCTGGAGATCTGCGAGCGCGAGGATCCGGCCTACACGGTCCTGCACCAGAACGCGACCTTCACCGCCAAGCCGAAGTCGATCAAGTGGAAGGCCGCCCCGGCCTTCGCGATGGACTTCCGCGCCGGCAATTTCGCGCTCTGATCCGAAGCTGGCCCGGCCCGGCGAGGGCGGGGCGCACGCGACCGACGATCGGGCCGCTCGCCGCGGCCCGATCGAACGACGTGACCTCGGAACGATCCCAAGACGGAGACGCGGCGATGAGCAGTGGCACGACGGCGTTCACGCGACGCGATGCGTTCAAGCTGGCGGGCGGCGCCGTCGCCGGTCTCGCGATGGCGACTTCGGCGCGGTCCGAGGCGCGCGGCCGCCGCGTCGTGGTGGCGATGCCGAATTCGCCGCAGGTCGCGACGCTCGAACCGGTGCGCGACTACGGCAATGTCTCGTTCCGGATGGGCTACAATCTCTACGACAACCTGTTGCGCGTCGACTATCGCGACGGCGGCAAGCTCCTGCCGGGTCTGGCGACGCGCTGGGAGCGGGTATCGGATACCGCGGTCGACTTCGTGCTGCGCGAGGGGGTCGTCTTCCATGACGGCAGCGCCATGATCGCGGAGGACGTCGCGTTCAGCTTCGGGCCCGAGCGCATGTCGTCGCCGGAGGCGCCGGGCTACAAGCAGAGCCGGCCGTTCCTGCCGACGATCGAGCGGGTCGAGGCGACCGGGCCAATGACCGTGCGGGTGACGACCAAGGGCGCCGATCCGCTGCTCCTGAAGCGGCTGGCCGGCTGGGCCGGGCAGATCGTCTCCAAGCGCGCCTTCCTCGCCGCGCCGAGTTTCGCGGCCTGGGAGAAGGCGCCGGTCGCGACCGGGCCGTTCAAGGTCAAGGAATTCTCCTACGACCGCCGTTTCGTCTTCGCCGCTCATGACGCCCATTGGGCCGGGCGGCCGGTGATCGACGAGTTGGAGTTCCGCATCGTGCCGGAGCTCGCCGGCCGTATGAACCAGCTCGCCACCGGCGAGGCCGACATCATCACGGAAGTCTCGCCCGATCAGCTCGGCCCGATCGCCGCCATGACCGGCCGCGAGGTCGCCGGCGGGCCGATCCAGAATGTCCGCGTGGTGCTGTTCAACAAGTTCGATCCCGCGCTCGCCGATCCGCGCGTGCGCCGGGCGCTCGCCCTGTCGATCGACCGGCAGGCGATCGTGGACAGTCTCTACGGCGGGCGTACCTGGGTGCCGAACGGCCATCAGGACAAGAGCTACGGCGACCTCTACCTCGCCGACTACGCCGGTCCGGGCTACGACCCCGACGCGGCGAAGGCGCTCTTGAAGGCCGCCGGCTACGACGGCCGCCGGATCGCGTACCGCGTTCTCAACAACTACTACACCTTGCAGATCCAGACCGCTCAGATCCTTCAGGAAATGTGGCATGCGGTCGGGCTGAAGGTCGAGATCGAGACCAAGGAGAACTGGGCGCAGGTCTACGAGCCGGGCCTCGGCATCTTCGACGGCTCCGACACGATCTTCTGGCAGGATCCGGTCGGCGCCATGGTCCGCCGCTATGGTCCGGCCGGCAACGTGCAGGCGGTCGCCAAGACCTGGGCCAACGACGAATTCAACAAGCTCGGCCCGGTGTTGCAGACCTCGCTCGATGCCGAGGAGCGCAAGCGCACCTTCCGACGCATGCTCGAGATCTACGACCGCGACGATCCGCCGGGGACGGCCCTGCACGACCTGACCATGTTCTACGGCAAGCGCAAGGATCTCGCCTGGAATGCCTATCCGGCCGAGTTCATGGACTTCCGGGCCGACAACATGAGGGCGCTGCCGTGAGCGCCTCGGACATGAAGGTGCCCCTCGTCACGATCGAGGGCCTCAGCGTCGCCTTCGACGGCGTGACCGTGCTGCGCGGCATCGATCTCGCGGTCGGCCGGGGCGAGGCGGTCGGGCTCGTGGGCGAGTCCGGCTCGGGGAAATCGGTGACCTGGCTCGCCGCGCTCGGCCTCCTGCCGGGCCATGCCGCGATCGGCGGCCGGGTGCTGCTCGACGGCCAGGATCTGCTGACCGCCTCGAAGCGCACGCTCGAAGACGTGCGCGGCGGGCGGATCGCGATGATCTTCCAGGATCCTGCGTCGAGCCTCAATCCGGTGCTGTCGATCCGCCGGCAACTCGCCGAGAGCCTCGCGCTGCATCGCGGCCTGTCGGGGACCGCGATCAAGGCCGAGGCGAAGCGGCTGCTCGACCTAGTCGGCATTCCCGACGCCGAACGGCGGCTCTCGGCCTTCCCGCATGAGTTCTCCGGCGGTCAGAACCAGCGCATCATGATCGCCATGGCGCTCGCCGGCCGGCCGGATCTGCTCGTCGCCGACGAGCCGACGACCGCGCTCGACACCACGATCCAGTCGCAGATCCTCGATCTGTTGCAGTCGATCCGGCGCGAGATGGACATGGCCCTCGTGCTGATCAGCCACGATCTCGGCATCGTGGCGGAGAACTGCGACCGGGTCGCGGTCATGTATGCCGGCCGCATCGTGGAAGAAGCGCCGGCGACGACGCTGTTCGACGATCCGCGCCACCCCTACACGCGCGGCCTCCTCGGCGCGCTGCCGCCGATCGACGGGCCGCGCCGGCGGCTGACCGCGATCCCGGGCGTCGTGCCGGATCCGCGCGATATGCCGGCCGGCTGCGCCTTCGGGCCGCGCTGCCTGCACGCCGACCGGCGCTGCCAGAGCGCGATGCCGGCGCTCGACCGCATCGGCGAGGGGCGGCGCGTCGCCTGCGTGCTCGACGGCGCGCGCGCCGCCGCGCCGACCCTGCCGGCCACCGCCACCTCGATCGGAGCCACCGCATGACCGAACCGCTCGTCACGGCCACGGGCCTCGTCCGGCGCTATCGCGGCCGGGCCGGCATGTTCGGCAAGGAGACCGAGGTGCGCGCGCTCGACGGCGTGTCGCTGGCGCTCATGCGCGGCGAGACGCTCGGTCTCGTCGGCGAATCCGGGTCGGGCAAATCGACAACCGGCCGCATCGTGCTCGGGCTCGACCGGGCCGACGAGGGCGAGGTGCGTTTCGACGGCGCGCCGATGCCGGCCTTCGCGACGCCGGCCTGGCGCGCCTCGCGCCGGCGCATGCAGATGATCTTCCAGGACCCGCTCGGCGCGCTCGACCGGCGCATCGCGGTCGCCGAACAGATCCGCGAGCCGCTCGACATCCACGAGATCGGCGCCGCATCCGAACGGGCGAAGCGCGTCGAGACGCTGCTCGATGCGGTGGGCCTCAGCCGTGCGCAGGGGGCGCGTTTCCCGCATGAGCTCTCCGGCGGTCAGCGCCAGCGCGTCGTGCTCGCGCGGGCCCTGGCGCTCGGGCCGGAGCTGCTCGTCTGCGACGAGCCGGTCTCGGCGCTCGACGTCTCGATCCAGGCGCAGGTGGTCAATCTGCTGATCGACCTGCAGGCCGAACTCGGGCTCGCCATGCTGTTCATCAGCCACGACCTGCGCGTCGTGCGGCAGATCAGCCGGCGCATCGCGGTCATGTATCTCGGCCGCATCGTGGAAGAAGGCGACGCCGACGACCTGTTCGCCGCGCCGCTGCACCCCTACACGCGTGCGCTCGTCTCGGCCTCGCCGGTGCCGGGCCATCGTGGCCGCGAACGCATCGTGCTTGTCGGCGATCCGCCGAACCCCGCGATGCGGCCGGCGGGCTGCGCGTTCCATCCGCGCTGTCCGATGGCGATGGCGCGCTGCCGGGTCGAGGCGCCGGCGCTGGTCGCGGTCGCCGGGGCGGGGCAGGGCACTGCGGGGCAGGGCGCTGCCGGTGAGGGTGCTGTCGGCGAGGGTGCTATCGGGCAGGGCCGCTCCGTTGCCTGTCATCTGGTCGATCAGACCGCGAACCGTCCGGCCCAAGGTGCACGAGGGGAGGCCGCCTGATGCTGCGCTATTTCTCGATCCGGCTCCTGCGCGCGTTCATCACGATCGCGCTCGTCGTGACCTTCGCCTTCGTCGTGCTGCGCATGTCGGGCGATCCGGCCCTGATCATCATGGGACCGGAGGCGCCGCCCGAGGTGATCGCGGCCTTCCGCAAGGCTTGGGGGCTCGATCAGCCGATTTGGCTGCAATACGTGCATTATTTCGGCGCCATCGCCGAGGGCGAGCTCGGCCGTTCGATGCGCGACGGCCGGCCGGCGATCGATCTGGTGCTCGAGCGCGTGCCGGCGACGCTGGCGCTGACCATTCCGGCGCTGTTGATCAAGGTCGGCATCGGCGTACCCTCGGGCATCTATGCCGCGCTCCATCGCGGCAGCGCCATCGACCGCACGGTCATGGCGCTCGCGGTCGCCGGCTTCACGGTGCCGAGCTTCGTGCTCGGTCTCGTGCTGGTGCTGATCTTCGCCGTGCAGCTCGGCTGGCTGCCGTCGGGCGGTCAGGACTCGTGGCGCCACGCGATCCTGCCGATCGTCACGCTCGGCGTCGGCGGCGCGGCGATCCTCGCCCGCTTCACCCGTTCCGCCATGCTCGAGGTGCTCGGCCAGCCCTATATCCGCACGGCCTCGGCCAAGGGCCTCGCCTGGGCGCGCGTCGTCGCCGACCACGCGCTGCCGAACGCGGCGATCCCGACCGTCACCATCGTCGGCTTCATGGTCGGCTCGCTGATCGCCGGCGCGGTCGTGGTCGAGAGCGTGTTCTCCTGGCCGGGCGTCGGGCGCCTCCTGGTCGTCGCGGTCGCCAACCGCGATCTCGCGGTCGTGCAGTGCATCTTGCTTCTGGTCGCGGCGACCATGGTCGTGTCGAACCTGATCGTCGACTTCCTCTACGGCTTCCTCGACCCGCGGCTGCGCACCGGCGCGGCGGCCGGCGCGCATTAGAGCAAGGCCCGCTCGGAGGATCGCTCCGAGCGGAGAAGACTTGCGCAAACAGGAAACACAGCGCGTGTCGCCGACCCGATCGGCGAGCGCTGACGGAGACAAGGGCCATGGCCGACATCGCCGCTTCCGCCCCGGCCGCACCCGGCGCCGCGCCTGGCGCGGCCCCACGCCGGAGCCGCCGTATCCCGACGGGTGTGACGATCGCGCTCGTCTGGCTCCTTGCCATGCTGGCGATCGCCGCGCTCGCCGATGTCGTCGCGCCCTATGCGATGACCAAGATGGACCTGCGCGCGCGTCTCGCCGCGCCCGGCACCTGGGCGCACTGGCTCGGCACCGACGAACTCGGCCGCGACGTGCTCTCGCGGCTGATCTTCTCGATCCGGATCTCGCTCGCGATCGCCTTCGGGGCGACGGTGATCTCGGCCGTGCTCGGCACCGCGCTCGGCTTTCTGGCCGCGCATTTTCGCGGCCTTGTCGAGCAGGCGGTGCTGATGCTCGCCGACTTCCAGGCCAGCATGCCGTTCCTGATCATGGCGTTGGCGGTGCTCGCCTTCTTCGGCTCGTCGCTACCACTGCTGATCATGCTGATGGGCTTCTTCGGCTGGGAGCGCTATGCCCGCATCGCGCGCGGCCTCGCCATCGCCGCCCAGGCGCAGGGCTATGCCGCCGCGATCCGCCAGCTCGGCGCGCGGCCGTCGCGGCTCTATTTCGCGCACATCCTGCCGAACATCGCCTCGACGCTGATCGTGTCGATGACGCTGGTGTTCCCGGAGATCATCCTGCTCGAATCCGGCCTGTCGTTCCTCGGTCTCGGCGTGCAGCCGCCGATGACCAGCCTCGGCAACATGGTCGGCTACGGCCGCGAGTACCTGACCAGCGCCCCCTGGATCATGCTGGCGCCGGCCTCGACGATCGTGCTGACGACGCTGTCGGTCTCGGTGGTCGGCGATTACTTGCGCGACCGGCTCGATCCGACGCTGCGGTGAGCCGGTCGGCCGGATCGAGCGGCCGGGTTCAGCCGGCCGGGTTGATCTCGATGAGCCCGGCGGCGCCCATGCCGCCGGCGATGCACATGGTCACGACCGCATAGCGCACGCCGCGACGGCGGCCTTCGAGAAGCGCGTGGCCGACGAGCCGCGCGCCGCTCATGCCGAAGGGGTGGCCGATCGCGATGGCGCCGCCGTTGACGTTGACGATCGCCGGATCGATCCCCAGCGTCTCGATGCAGTAGATCGACTGCGAGGCGAAGGCCTCGTTCAGTTCCCAGAGGCCGATGTCGGCGATCGTGAGCCCCTGCCGCTTCAGGAGCCGGGGCACGGCGAAGACCGGGCCGATGCCCATCTCGTCGGGCTCGCAGCCGGCGGTGGCGAAGCCGCGGAAGATGCCGAGCGGTTCGAGACCCCGCCGCGCGGCCTCGTCGGAGGCCATCAGCACGCAGGCCGAGGCGCCGTCGGAGAGCTGGCTCGCATTGCCCGCGGTGACGAAGCCGCCCTCGCGCACCGGCTTCAGCCTGGCGAGCGCCTCGAGCGTCGTATCGGGGCGGTTGCCCTCGTCGGCGGCGAGCGTCGTCTGCTCGGTCGAGGTGGCGCCGGTCGCCTTGTCGGTGACGGCGCGGGTGGTGGTGATCGGCACGATCTCGTCGTCGAAGCGGCCGGCCGCTTGCGCGGCCGCCGTGCGGCGCTGGCTTTCGAGCGAGAAGGCGTCCTGCGCCGCGCGCGTCACGCCGTAGCGCTCGGCGACGATGTCGGCGGTCTCGATCATGCTCGTGTAGATCGTCGGCTTGTGGGCGGTCAGCCAGTCGTTCTTGTAGAGCGCGCGGTCGACCGTCGGCTGGACCAGCGAGATCGACTCCACGCCGCCGGCGATCGCGACCGGCACCTTGTCCATGACGATCCGCTTGGCGGCACCGGCGATCGCCTCGAGCCCCGAGGCGCAGAAGCGGCTGACCGTCACGCCCGCCGCGGTCACCGGCAGGCCGGCGACGAGGCCGGCGTGGCGGGCGACATTGCCGCCGGTCGCCGCCTCCGGATAGCCGCAGCCGAGCACGACCTCTTCAACAGCCTCGGCCTCGACTTTGGCGCGGGCGAGCGCGTGGCGGATCGCGTGGGCGGCCATGTCGGCGCCGCGGGTCAGGTTCAGCGCGCCGCGATGGGCCTTGCCCACGGGCGTGCGCGCGGTGGAGACGATCACGGCGTCGGTCATTCGGGGGCTCTCCGGGCGGGATTGGCGGGGACGGGGCGGGGCTGACGGTAGGAGGACCGGGGGCGCTTGAGATCAGCCGGTGAAGCCGCCACCCTCGGCGGCGCGCTTCGCCAGGAGGGACGCGGGGCGCAGCGTTTCGTCGCCGGTCTCGGCGGCGAGCCGGTCGAGCGCTTCGACGATGACGGGCAGGCCGATCCGGTCGGCCCAGTACATCGGGCCGCCGCGCCAGGCCGGCCAGTTGTAGCCGGCGAGCCAGACGACATCGATGTCGCTCGCTCGGAGCGCGATCTTCTCTTCGAGAATGCGCGCGCCCTCGTTGACCATCGGGTAGAACAGCCGCGCGATGATCTCCTCGGCCGAGAAGGCGCGGCGGGCGATGCCGGCCGCGGCGGCAGTCTCGGCGATCAACGCCTCGACCTCTGGATCACGGACGCCGGCGCGCGCACCTTCGGGGTAGAGATAGAAGCCGCGACCGGTCTTTTGGCCGAAACGGCCCTGTTCGCACAAGGCATCGGCGATCGGCGCGCTGCCGCCGGTCGCCTTGCGCACACGCCAGCCGATATCGAGGCCGGCGAGATCGAGCATGGCAAAGGGGCCCATGCGAAAGCCGAAGCCGGTCACGGCGGCATCGACCTCGTGCGGCAAGGCGCCGTCGAGCAGCAGGCGTTCGGCGGCGCGGCCGCGGCGGGCGAGCATGCGATTGCCGACGAAGCCATGGCAGACGCCGACGGTCACCGCGAGCTTGCCGATCTTGCGGGCGAGGTCGAGTGCGGTCGCCAGCACCTCCGGTGCGGTCTTCTCGGCGCGCACGACCTCGATCAGGCGCATGACATTGGCCGGGCTGAAGAAATGCAGGCCGAGCACGCGCTCGGGCCGGGTCGTGGCGCGGGCGATCTCGTCGATGTCCAGATAGGACGTGTTGGTGGCGAGGATCGCATCCGGCGCGACCCGGTCGAGCGTGCCGAAGATCTCGCGCTTGACGCCCATGTCCTCGAAGGCCGCCTCGATGACCAGATCGGCGGCGGCGGCGCGGTCGAGGCCGATCGCGCCCTCGATCAGGGCGACGCGCCGGTCGCGGGCTTCGGCGGTCAGCGAGCCGCGCTTGACCGAGCCGTCGTAGAGGCCGCGGATGCGATCGAGGCCGCGGGTCAGCGCCGCTTCCTCCTGTTCGATCACGGTCACGGGGATATCGGCGTTGGCGAAGCACATGGCGATGCCGCCGCCCATGGTGCCGGCGCCGATCACTGCGACGCGGGCTATCGCGCGCCGGGGCGTGTCCTTGGCCAAGCCGGGCACGCGCGCGGCCTCGCGTTCGGCGAAGAAGGCATAGCGCAACGCCTTGGAGCGCGGATCGTCGAGGAGGGTGCGGAAACGGGTGCGTTCGAGCGCCTGACCCTCGTCGAAGGGCAGGTCGAAGGCGGCGCGCAGGGTATCGGCGAGTGCCGCGAGGTTCGGCATGTCCGGGTCGCGGCGCAGCGCTTCGGAGGCGGCCGCCTTGACGGCAGCGCGGGCGTCGGCCGTCAGCCGGTCCGTGCGGTCGCGCGTGCGCGGCGGGGGGCGGCCGCGGCCAGCGCCTTCGCCTTGGTCACGGCAGCCGCGATCAGATCGGCGCCGTCGGTGCCCTCGGCGAGGCCGAGCGCGACCGCCTCGGCCGCGTCGATGGGTGTGCCGTCACGCATCATCGCGAAGGCGCGGGCCGGATCGATCAGGCGCGGCAGGCGCTGCGTGCCGCCGGCGCCCGGGATCAGCCCGAGCTTAACCTCCGGCAGGCCGAGGCTCGCGGCGGAGCCGACGACGCGGGCGTGGGCGGCGAGCGTCAGTTCAAGGCCGCCGCCGAGCGCCGCACCGCCGATCGCGGCAACGATCGGCTTCGGGCTCGCTTCGATCGTATCGAGCAGGTCGGGCAGGGCGGGCGGCAGCGGCGGCTTGCCGAACTCGGTGATGTCGGCGCCGGCGACGAAGACCTTGCCTTCGGCGGCGATCACAATTGCCGAGACGCCCGGATCGGCCATTGCGGTCGCGATCGCCTCGGCGAGGCCGGCGCGCACGGCGGCGCCGAGCGCGTTGACCGGCGGATTGGCGATGGTGACGATCGCGACCGTGTCGCGCTGCTCCGTTCGCACCGAGGTCATGGCTCCGCTCCCGCTCGCTCGCCCGCACGGCCCGTCCGGCCGCGATCCGGCTCCGAGGTGGTCCGTGCCGGGCGGGCTTGTCAACGAGGGGCGGGCCATTTCGGGCCGAACTTCATCCGATGGTCGGAGGATCTCGGCCGTCGCGAGCCGCGATGCGGCCGGTCGCGACCGCCGAGGAGGATCCGGTCCGGCCCGTCACTGCGCCCGCAGGATCGCGGCGATGCGCTCCGCCGTCGGGGCGAGGTCGCGGGACGGCAGCCAGACCAGCCACAGCGGCAGCCAGACGTCGAGCGCCAGCCATTCGATGTCGCCGCCGATGCCGTTGACCGAGGGCTGCGGCAGCACCGACACGAAGCCATGGTCGCGGATCAGATTGATGATCACCGGCAGCGAGTCGACCTCGCTGAAATTGGCCGGCGTCCGGTCGAACCGCGTGCCGTCCGGCATCGGACCGCCATGGCCCGGCCGGAGACCCTCCAGCATCGACCGGACCAGCGAGCGCAAGCCGCTGCGGGCGCTCGGCACCGCGACGCGCTCGTCGAGCAGGATGTCGAGCGGCTCGCGGCCGCGGGCGAAGCCGCGCGGGCCGACGAGGCAGAGCGGCGAGGCGCCGATCGGGATGCCGGCGAGGCCCATCGCCTCGGCGGAGGCGTCGACCAGCGAGAAGTCGAGCCGGCGCGCCTTCAGGTCCGCGACCAGCTCCTCGGCCGTTCCCGAACTCAGGAACAGCGGCCGCTGCACCTCGGCCGGCCGGCCCGGACGGGGCGTGGCCGCCGGCGTCGCCGATCCCGCTTTCGACGACCCGACCGATCCGGCGGCGCCGTTCTCCCAATGGGCGAGTAGATTGGCGAGCATGCGGGCGATCTGGCTCTCGTGGCCGAGGGGCACGATCGAGCCGAAGCGGATCGTGCGGTCGCGGCGCCGGAAGTCGCGCGCGGCGGTGGCGATCAGTCCCTGCCATTCGGTCAGCAGCTCCGCCGCGAGATCGGCGATGCGCCGGCCTTCGGGCGTGGCGCGCGAGCCGTCCTGATGGCGTTCGACCAGGTCGCGGCCGAAATGCTGTTCGAGGCGCTTCAATTGCCGGGCGAGCTGCGGCTGGCCCATGCCGATCCGCAGCGCCGCACCCCGGATGCTGCCGGCCTCGATTGTCACGCAGAGGTGCCTCAGCGCGGCGAGCGGCACGGCGGTCGCCGCCGCCCGGCGCAGAGGGGCGTCGGGCGCGGGGTGGCGCCGTCCTCGGTGCCGAACATGGTCAGAACCCCGTCGCGAAGGCGCGCGAAGGTGTCGGCCAGCCGGCGGGCTTCGAGCGTGATCGACAGACTGTTGCCCTCGCCCTGGACGAGGTCGACCGAGAGATCCGCCTCGATCCGGCGCACCGCGCTCGCGACCGTCGCCACGGGTCGGCCGAGTTTCCGCGCGGCGCCGCGGAACGATCGCTCGGCGAGCACGATATCGCAGGTAACGAGGGCAGCGGTGTCCATGCGGGCGGGATCTCCTTGCTCAATGGATGAGCAGGCGCGTTGCGGATGCATAAGGTGTACAGAATATGGGATATCCTGCCAACGCGACGGCTCCGCTAAGGTCTTCCCCGGATCGACCTCCCACTCAACCGCCAGTCGGACCTCCGATGAAGCCGCGCACGACCGTCATTCTCGAAGGCCAGCCGCTCGACTACCGGACGCTCGCGCGCATCGGCCGCGGCGACGTCGAGGTGGTTGCGGCGCCGGAGGCGCTGGAGCGCGTGCGGCGGGGCCGGGCGGCGCTCGATGCGGCGATCGCGGCCGGCGTGCCGGTCTACGGCGCCAACACCGGCGTCGGCGCGATGCGCGACGTGACCTTCACCGCCGACGAGCTCGATGCCTTCAACGCCGGTCTCGTGCGCGCCCATCACTTCGGCACCGGCGAGCCCTTCGCGCCGGAAGTCGTGCGCAAGGCGATCGCGATCCGCATCAACAGCGCGCTCGCCGGCCGCACCGGCTGCACGGAGACGCTGGTCCGCGGCTATCTCGATCTTCTCAATCGTTCGGTCGTGCCGATCGTGCACCGGACCGGCTCGATCGGTTGCGCGGACATCGGGCTCATGGGCCAGATCGGCGCGGTGCTGATCGGTGTTGGCGAAGCGATGCACGGCGGTCGCCGGCTTCCGGCGGCCGAGGCGCTCGCGGCTGCTGGGCTGGCGCCGATCCGCCTCAGGCCCAAGGACGGGCTCGCGGCGGTGTCGAGCAACGCGGTCGGCTTCGCGGCCGCCGGGCATGCACTCCGGCGCGGCGCCGGCGCCTTGCGCACGCTGATGGCGAGCGCCATGGCCAACGCGACCGCGATGGGCGCCTCGCGGGCGCCCTGGCTCGCGGCCGAGGTGGTCGGCACGCCGGTTCAGCAGGTGGTCGCGCGCTGGCTCGTGCATCAGGCGACCGAAGCGAATGTCGCGGTCGACCGGGTCGTGCACGATCCGCTGTCGCTCCGGATGATGGCGCAGGTGTTCGCGGCCGGCGTCGATGCGCTGACCCGCGCGGCCGAGACCGGGCTCGCGATGACCGCGCTCGTCGACGACAATCCGGTCGTCGACGGCGAATGCGTGCTGACCTCCGGCGGCTCGCTGCCGCTCGACATCACGATCGCGCTGCAGGCGGCGGGGCTCGCGTTCGCGCATCTCGCCCGCAACAGCTTCAATCGCTGTGTCCTGATCGGCAACGGCCGCCGCCGCGACCTGCCGATCAATCTCGTGGCGCCGGACGTTCCGGCGACGGGTTTCGGCCCGATCATGAAGCTCGCCGGCGAACTCTTCGCGCGCACGCTGTCGCTCGCCCAGCCGATCTCGGCGCAGTCGCTGGTGGTCGCCGACGGAATCGAGGACGAGGCGGCGTTCCTGCCCCTGGTCGTCGAGCGGTTCGAGCGGCAGGTCGAGGCGGTCCGCCGCTTGGCCGCGCTCGAAAGCCTGCTCGCCGCGCAGGCGCTCGATCTGATGGGGGACAGGCCGGGCGGCCTTGTTTCGCTCGTGCATGAGATCGTTCGGCGTCATTCCGCGTTCTATCGCGAGGACCGGCCGCTCTCGGCCGAGGTCGAAGCGATCGAACAGGCGTTGTCGTCGCCGCCGGTGATGCGGCGCCTGCTCGAAGCCGCGCCGCTCGCGGAATTCGATGCGTTCTTTTCGCTCGACCTCGGCTTTTGAGAAAGCCGGTTCTCTCGGCGCGTGATCGCGCGCCGTAGCATCGCAGTCCTTCGAACCGGCCGCGGCAAGGCGGCCCGACAGCAAGGGGAATTCGCCATGCGTCTACCGGTTTTCATCGCCGCCGCGCTCCTGGCCGGCACGCTCGCCACGGCCGCTTCCGCGAAAGTGGTCGTCTCCTCGAAGATCGACACCGAGGGCGGCGTGCTCGGCAACGTCATCCTGCTCGCGCTCAAGGCCAACGGCGTCGAGGTCGAGGATCGGACCCAACTCGGCGGCACGCCGGTCGTCCGCAAGGCGATCGCCGCCGGCGAGATCGACATCTATCCAGAGTACACGGGCAACGCGGCGTTCTTCTTCTCGAAGGCCGAGGACCCGGTCTGGAAGGACGGCGCCAAGGGCTACGAGGCGGCCAAGACGCTCGACTACGACGCCAACAAGATCGTCTGGCTGACGCCGTCGCCGGCCAACAACACCTGGGCGATCGCGCTGCGCAAGGAGGTCGCGAGCTCGGCCAAGCTGAAGACGCTGTCGGACTTCGGCAAGTGGGTCTCGGGTGGCGGCAAAGCGAAGCTCGCGGCGTCCGCCGAGTTCGTGAACTCCGCCGCCGCGCTGCCAGCCTTCCAGGCGACCTACGGCTTCAAGCTCACGCCTGATCAGCTGATCGTGCTCTCGGGCGGCGACACCGCAGCCACCATCAAGGCCGCGGCCGAGCAGACCAACGGCGCCAATGCCGCGATGGTCTACGGCACCGACGGCGCGATCCAGCCCTCGGGTCTCGTCGTGCTCGACGACGACAAGGGCGTGCAGCCGGTCTATCGCCCGGCGCCGATCGTGCGCGAGGCGGTGCTGAAGGCCAATCCGAAGATCGCCGAGGTGCTGAAGCCGATCTTCGAGAGCCTGACGCTCGAGACGCTGCAGGATCTCAACGGCCGCGTGCAGGTCGGCGGCGAGCCGGCCAAGGCGGTCGCCGAAGACTATCTGAAGTCCAAGGGCTTTCTGAAGTGAGCGTCTGAACCCGCGATCCGGCGGGGCTGACGTGCCGCCGGATCGCCGCCGATCGATCTTTCGCTCCGACTTTTTGCAGCCGCCATGCCGGACAAGCGCTTGTCGCGCCGGTCCGTGCCGGGAGCATGCCATGACAGCCTCTGCCGTCCGGACCGCACGTCTCGCGAGCCTCGGCGTCGACAAGCTCGGCGTGGTGGTCGCGGCGCTGATTGCGATCGGCGCGGGATCGCCTTTCGTGGTGTTCCGCGCCAACCGGATCGTCGCCGGCGAGGCGAGGGCCTTCC
The DNA here is from genome assembly GCA_040269895.1 of Ancalomicrobiaceae bacterium S20. Taxonomy (NCBI): domain Bacteria; kingdom Pseudomonadati; phylum Pseudomonadota; class Alphaproteobacteria; order Hyphomicrobiales; family Ancalomicrobiaceae; genus Methyloraptor; species Methyloraptor flagellatus. The sequence continues at coordinate 1,322,885 of CP158568.1, forward strand.
ATGAGGCGTTGCCGCTGCCGCTCGCGGCCGCCTTGGTCGCGGTGGTGCTCGGCGCGGCGCTAATCGCGCTGTTCCGGACGCCGGAACGGCTGCGGCTCGTCGCGGCGATCGTCATGGCGCTGGCGCTGGCCTTCCTTGTCGGCGCGGCGGCGGATCACCTGACGCCACCCGGCAACCGCTATGCCCGCGTCGCGCCGGCCTCCGGCTTCTGGGTGCTGACCTTCGCGACGACGATCCTATTCGCCGACAGCGTCGTGCGGCTCAGGCTCGGGCCGCTCGCCCGGATCCTGGCGCTCACGATCGGCGCCGCCGTCTTCGCGCTGGTGCTCTGGTCGGGGATTTGGAACGGCCTGTCGATCCTCAAGGAATACGCCACACGCTCGGATGTGTTCTGGCGCGAGGCGGGCGCGCACATGATGCTGGCGCTCGGGTCGCTTGCGGCGGCGGTCGTGGTCGGCCTGCCGCTCGGCATCGTGATCGAGCGCAAGGCGAGCCTGCGCGCCCCGGTGCTGAACACGCTCAATGCCGTGCAGACGATACCCTCGATCGCGTTGTTCGGCATCCTGATCGGCCCGCTCGGCTGGCTGGCCGCGCATGTGCCGGGCGCGGCGGCGCTCGGCATCCGGGGCATCGGCATGGCGCCGGCCTTCATCGCGCTGTTCCTCTATTCGCTGCTGCCGATGGTCGCCAACACGGTCGTCGGGCTCACCCAGGTGCCGCGCGACGCGGTCGAGGCGGCGCGCGGCATGGGCATGACCGACCGCCAGCGGCTCGTCTCGGTCGAGCTGCCCTTGGCGCTGCCGGTGATCCTGACCGGCGTGCGCATCGTGCTCGTGCAGAACATCGGCCTCGCCACGATCGCCGCGCTGATCGGCGGCGGCGGCTTCGGCGTGTTCGTCTTCCTCGGCATCGGCCAGACCGCGCCGGACCTGATCCTGCTCGGCGCCGTGCCGACCGTCCTTCTCGCCTTCGCCGCCGCCGTCGTGCTCGACGCGGCCGTCGACCTCGTCACCGGAGCGCGGCCATGATCGAGATCGAGCATCTGACCCGGACCTACGGCCCGTTCACCGCGGTCGACGACGTCAGCCTCACCATCGAGGCCGGCACGATCACGGTGATCGTCGGCACCTCGGGCTCCGGCAAGTCGACGCTGATGCGCATGGTCAACCGGCTGGTCGAGCCGACGGCGGGCCGCGTGCTGATCGACGGCGAGGACACCGCGACGCTCGCCGTCCACGAACTGCGCCGCCGCATCGGCTACGCGATCCAGAACCACGGTCTGTTCCCGCATCGGACCGTCGCGCAGAACATCGCCACCGTGCCGGCGCTGCTCGGCTGGGACAGGGCCCGCATCGCCGCCCGCGTCGAGGAGCTCCTCACGCTGTTTCAGCTCGATCCGGCCCAGTTCGGTCGGCGTTATCCGCACGAGCTCTCGGGCGGCCAACAGCAGCGCGTCGGCGTCGCCCGCGCGCTGGCGGCCGAACCGAAACTGATGCTGATGGACGAGCCGTTCGGCGCGCTCGATCCGGTCATCCGCGCCAAGGCGCAGGACGATCTCAAGGATATCCAGCGCAAGCTCGGCACCACGATCCTGCTCGTCACCCACGACATGGAGGAGGCCATCCGGCTGGGCGACCGGATCGCGGTGATGGACGGCGGCAGGCTCCTGCAATGCGCGCCGCCGGCCGAGATCCTGATCCATCCTGCCACGGCCTTCGTCGGCGAACTGATCGGCACCGGCGACCGGCCGTTCCGGCTCCTGTCGCTCGCGACCGCGGCCGAGATGGTCGAGCCCGGCGCGGCGGAAGGCACGGCCGTGGCGGCGAGCGCGGACCTGCGCGACGTCTTCGCCGAACTCCTGTGGTCGCGCCGGCCGGCGGCGCCGGTCGTCGATGCGGCCGGCAACGGGCTCGGCCGGGTGACGCTGGAGGCGCTGATCGCGCGCGCCGGGAGGCCGGCATGACCCGCGCCGACGTCTCTGCCTGGCTGCCGACGATCGTCCGCGCGGCTGTGGTCGCCGCGCTCGTGACCTTCCTCGTCGCGCCGGAGCTGTTCCGGCCGTTGCTCGCCCCGCTCGCCGAGACGGGGCAGCCGGTGATCTACGATCGCGCGAGCCTCTTCGACCTGACCGTCTCGCACCTGACCACGGTGACGATCGCGATCGTCGCCGCCACGGTCGTCGGCGTCGGGCTGGCGATCCTGGTGACGCGGCCGATCGGGGCGGAGTTTCTGCCGCTCTCGCGCTCGATCGTGAACGTCGGCCAGACGTTCCCGCCGGTCGCGGTGCTGGCGCTCGCGGTGCCGATCGTCGGCTTCGGCGAGAAGCCGACGCTGATCGCGCTGTTTCTCTATGGCCTCTTGCCGATCTTCGAGAACGCGCTGACCGGGCTGACGCGCCTGCCGCCGGCCGTGGTCGAGGCGGCGCGCGGCATGGGCATGACCGATGCGCAGCGGCTCGTGAAGGTCGAGCTGCCGCTCGCGCTGCCGGTGATCCTCGAAGGTGTCAGGCTGTCGGTCGTGATCGCGCTCGCCACCGCGACCATCGGCTCGACGGTCGCCGCCAAGGGCCTCGGCGAGGTCATCGTCGCCGGGCTCCTCTCGAACAACCTCGCCTACATCGTGCAGGGCGGCCTCGTCGTCGCCGTGCTCGCCGTCACCCTCTACGACGCGCTCTCCGCCCTGGAACGCGTCCTGGCCCGCCGCGCGGGTCGCATCGAGCGGGAGAACGCCTGATGTCCGATTTCGATCTCGTGCTCGCCGGCACCGTCGTGCTGCCGGATCGGGTGGTGCCGCAGGGGTTCGTCGCGGTGCAGGGGGGCAAGGTCGCGCTGGTCGGGCAGGGCGAGCCGCCGGCCGCGCGCGAAAGGCATCTGCTCGGCCGCGCGCTGATCCTGCCCGGCGCGATCGACGCGCAGGTCCATTCGCTGTCGCAGAAGAACCAGGAGGACTTCGTCTGGTCGACGCGCTCGGCGGCGGCCGGCGGCGTCACGACCATCGTCGACATGCCCTATGACGAGGGTAACCTCGTCTGCTCGGCCGCCGCGGTCGAGCGCAAGGTCGTCCATGCGAGCGGCCAGGCGCGGGTCGATTTCGCGCTCTATGGCACGATCGACCCCGAGGAAGGATCGGCGCGGATCCTCGAACAGGTCGAGGCCGGCGTCGCGGCGTTCAAGTTCTCGACCTTCGGCACCGATCCGAAGCGCTTCCCGCGCATCCCGCCGCATCTGCTCAACGCCGTGTTCGCCGCGATCGCGCCGACGGGCCTGACCGCCGGCGTCCACAACGAGATCCACGAGATGGTCGACGCCTACCTCGCCGAGGTCCGCGCGGCCGGGATCACCGACTGGCGCGCCCACGGCGCCTCGCGGCCGCCGATCACCGAAGTGCTCGCCATGGCCGAGATCTACGAGACCGGTGCCGCCACCGGCTGTCCCGCCCATGTCGTGCATTGCTCGGTCGGGCGCGGCTACGAACTCGCCGCCCGCTATCGCGGCGAGGGCCACGCCGCGACGGTGGAGGCCTGCATCCACTATCTGACGCTCGACGAGGAGCACGACGTCGCCCGGCTCGGCGGCAAGGCCAAGATCAACCCGCCGATCCGGCCGCGCGCCGAGGTCGAGACGCTCTGGCGCCATGTCGCGGCGGGCAACGTGACGCTGGTCTCGACCGACCATGTGTCGTGGTCGGAGGACCGCAAGACCGATCCGGAGATGCTGAAGAACGCCTCCGGCGTGCCGGGGCTGGAAGTCATGGTGCCCCTGTTCGTCAAGGGCGCGCTCGAACGCGGCGTGCCGCTGACATGGGCGGCGCGGCTGATGGCGGAAAACCCGGCGCGGCATTTCCGCATCGACCACGTCAAGGGCGCGCTGACCGTCGGCCGCGACGCCGACATCACCGTGCTGACGCCCGAGCCGCTCGTCTACGACGCGGCGGCGAGCGGGCACAACGTGGTCGGCTGGTCGCCATACAACGGTATCCGGCTGCCCTGGCGCACGGCGGGCACATGGGTGGGCGGCCGGCAGGTGTTCGACGGGACGCGCGTCCTCGCCGAGCCCGGCTCCGGCGCCTTCGTGCGACCGCCTGTCACCCGGCCGATCGCGGAGCGCTCGGCATGAGCGCGAAGCCCCGCAACCTATCGCCCCGCAATCTCTCGGTCAGCGGCCCGCGCATCGCCGCCGACATCGACGCATTGGCGCGGCTCACCGATCCCGACCGTCCCTGGACGCGGCGGGCTTTCACGCCGCGCTTTCTGGAGGGCCGCACCTGGGTCGCCGAGGCGATGCGGCGCGCGGGGCTGGAAACCCGGATCGACGCGGCCGGCAACCTGATCGGCCGGCGTGCCGGCCGCGACCCGGCCAAGGGCGTCATCGCGATCGGCTCGCATTCCGACACGGTGCCGGACGGCGGCCGGTTCGACGGCATCGCCGGCGTGGTCGCCGGCCTCGAGATCGCCCGCGCGCTCGCCGATCGCGGCATCGCCCTCGACCACGACTTCGAAGTGATCGATTGCCTCGCCGAGGAAGTGTCGATCTTCGGCGTCTCCTGCATCGGCTCGCGCGCCATCGCCGGCGTGCTCCCGGCCGACTGGCTCGACCGCATCGCCGCCGACAAGACGCTGCGCGCCGGAATCGCCGAGGTCGGCGGCGCCCCTGATAGGCTCGCCGAGGCGAAGCGCGAGGATATCCGCGCGTTTCTGGAGCTGCACATCGAACAGGGACCGGTGCTCGAAGCCGAGCGCATCGACGTCGGCGTCGTGACCGCGATCTCGGGCATCACACGGATCGAGATCGAGGTCGACGGCCGCGCCGACCATGCCGGCACCACGCCGATGGGGCGCCGCGCCGACGCGCTGGTCGCCGCCAGCGTCATCGTCGGCGCGGTCGAGCGGCTCGCGACCGAGCGCGCGGCGCGGGGCGAGGGCCATTTCGCGGCCACCGTCGGCGAATTCCGGATCGAACCCAACGCGGCCAACGTCGTGCCGTCCCACGCGCGGCTGCTGATCGACGCGCGTGCCGAGCGGCGGCCGGCGATGGACGGCTTTCTCCACGACATCAGCGCCTTAGCCGGCGAGGGCGTGCGCGGGCTGCCCGCGCCGCCGCGGCTGCGCGTCGTCTCCGATAACCCGCCGACGCCGTCCGATCCGCGTCTCCTCGCCGAAATCGAGGCGGCGGCGGACGGCCTCGGCATCTCGCACCGGCGCATGGCGTCGGGGGCCGGCCACGACATGGCGTTCTTCGCCCGTGTGGCGCCGGCCGCGATGGTGTTCGTGCCGTGTCGCGACGGGCGCAGCCACGCGCCGGACGAATGGGCCGAGACCGACGCGCTCGCGCTCGGCACCGAAGTGCTGCTCGAAACCGTGCTGCGCCTCGATCGCGCCGCGACCGGCAAGGACGCAGCCGCCGAGGGTGCACAGACCTGATCACGAGTTCTCGTCCCGGGTCCGTCACGGCCGGGACGCCACATTCACGAAGGAGACCTCACGGATGGGCCGGATTCTGACCGAAAAGGACGTCGAGGCCGCGGTGCGCGGCGGTTCGGTCTATGCGGCGGGCGGCGGCGGCTGGGCCGATCACGGCCGCATGCTCGGCGGCGCGGCGGTGCGCATGGGCCGGCCGGAACTCGTCTCGGTCGACGAGCTCGATCCGGAGGCGATCGTCGCGACCGCCGCCGCGATCGGCGCACCGGCCGGCACCACCGCCTGGGAGATGCAGGGCATCGACTATGTGAAGGCCGCCCGCCTGCTCGCCGAGGCGCTGGGCAAGCCGATCGCGGGCTTCATGGTCGGCCAGAACGGCCGCTCCTCGACGCTCAACGGCTGGCTGCCGGCGGTCGCGCTCGGCGCCAAGGTCGTCGACGCGGTCGGCGACGTTCGCGCGCATCCGACCGGCGACATGGGCTCGATCGGCCTCGCCGCACTGCCCGACGAGACGATCCAGACCGCCGTCGGCGGCAACCGCGCCGAAAACCGCTACATCGAACTCGTCGTGCGCGGCGCGACCGCCAAGGTCTCGCCGATCCTGCGCACGGCGTCCGATCAATCGGGCGGCTTCATCGCGAGCTGTCGTTCGCCGGTGACCGCGGCCTACGTCAAGGCCAACGCCGCGCTCGGGGGCATTTCGCTGGCGCTGACCCTCGGCGAGGCGATCCTCAAGGCCGAGCCGAAGGGTGGCACGGCGATCGTCGACACGATCTGCGCGACCACCGGCGGCACGATCCTCGCCGACGGCGTGATCTCGGCCAAGAACGTCGTGTACACCAAGGAAGCCTACGACATCGGCACGATCACGGTCGGCACCGGGCCGAAGGCGATCACACTGCATCTCATGAACGAGTACATGGCCGTCGATGACGCCGACGGACGCCGGCTCGCGACCTTCCCGGACGTGCTGACCACGCTCGACCCGAGCGGCGAGCCGCTGTCGGCCGGGCAGCTGCGCGAGGGCATGCGCATCCTCGTGCTGCACGTGCCGAAGACGATCATCCCGCTCGGTGCCGGCGTGCTCGATCCGGCCGTCTATCCGCCGGTCGAGAAGGCGCTGGGCATCGAGATCGCCCGGTACGCGCTCGGCACCGCCGCCTGACGTCCTCGAACGGGAGAGATCCGATGCCCAATGCCCGTTTTCCCGTGCCCGGCGGGCCGGCGCTGCGCGCGCGGCTGGCGCCAGGAGGCGCTGCTCCGGCTGCTCGAGAATGTGCTGTCGGTCGGCGAGAACCCGGACGATCTCGTCGTCTACGCCGCGCTCGGCAAGGCGGCGCGGAACTGGGCCGCGCACGACCGCATCGTCGAGACGCTGAAGACCATGGCCGAGGACGAGACGCTGCTGATCCAGTCCGGCAAGCCGATCGGGCTCATCAAGACGCATGTCGACGCGCCGTTGGTGATCATGGCCAACTGCAACATCGTGGGGCAGTGGGCCAAAGCGGAGGTGTTCTACGAACTGGAGAAAAAGGGTCTGATCTGCTGGGGCGGGCTCACCGCCGGCGCCTGGCAGTACATCGGCAGCCAGGGCGTGATCCAGGGCACTTACGAGATCTTCATGCGCATCGCCGAAAAGCGCTACGGCGGCACGCTCGCCGGCCGCTTCGTGCTGACGGCGGGGCTCGGCGGCATGGGCGGCGCCCAGCCGCTCGCCGGCCGGATGGCGGGCGCGGCGATCCTGTGCGTCGAGGTCGATCCGGAACGCGCCGAGAAGCGCCGGGCGATCGGCTATCTCGATGCGGTCGCGCCGGATCTCGACGCCGCGCTCGCGATGATCGACGAGGCAAAGTGCGCGGGCCGGGCGCTGTCGGTCGCGGTGATCGGCAACGCCGCCGAGATCTATCCGGAGATCGTCCGGCGCGGCATCGTCCCCGATGTCGTCACCGACCAGACCGCCGCGCACGACCTCGTCTACGGCTACGTCCCCAAGGGCTTTTCGCTCGACGAGGTGCGGAGCTTGCGCAAGACCGACCCGGCCCGGCTGATGGCCGAGAGCCGGGCGTCGATCGTCGACCATGTTCGCGCGATGCTCGCCTTCCAGGCGGCCGGCGCGGAGGTGTTCGACAACGGCAATCTGATCCGCACCCACGCCCGCGACGGCGGCGTCGCGAACGCCTTCGACATTCCGATCTTCACGGAAGCCTATCTCAGGCCGCTGTTCGCGCGTGCGATCGGGCCCTTCCGCTGGATGGCGCTATCCGGCGATCCCGAGGACATCAGGAAGATCGACGAGCTCGTGCTGGAGCGTTTCCCGGACAACCGGATCGTCACCAACTGGATCCGGCTCGCGCGCGAGAACGTGCCGTTCGAAGGCCTGCCGGCGCGCATCGCCTGGCTCGGCCACGGCGTGCGCACCGAATTGGCGATCGCCGTCAACAATATGGTGCGCGACGGCACGCTCGCCGGTCCGGTCGCCTTCTCGCGCGATCACCTCGACGCCGGTGCCATGGCGCACCCGAACATCATGACCGAGAACATGCGCGACGGTTCCGACGCCATCGCCGACTGGCCGCTGATCGACGCGATGGCGCTGTGCGCGTCGCGGGCGGATCTGGTCGTGGTGCATTCGGGTGGCGGCGGCTATGCCGGGTTCATGACCTCGGCCGGCGTCACGCTGGTCGCCGACGGCACCGATGCGGCCGACCGTCGGCTCAGCTCGGCGCTGACCAACGACACTTCGATTGGTGTCATGCGCTATGCCGACGCGGGCTACGAGGAGGCGGCCGACGAGGCGCGCGCCAAGAGCATCGGCTGGTTCGACCTGCGCTGATCGCGGGGACGGCCGGAACAGGCGAGGACGGACCCGGGCAGGTGACCCAGGGGCTCAGCCGGCGCGGCGGAGCGCGTAGACCTTCTGGATCCTGCGCAGGTTGTCCAGGCTCGACTGGACATGCGCCCGCGCCGCGGCCGCCGCCCGCACGGGATCGCGGGCATAGATCGCCTCGGCGATCGCCGTGTGCTCTGTGATCGCCAGATCGCTGAGTTCGACCCAGACGATTTCCAGAAGCAGGGCGACTTGCAGTTGTTCGTAGATCTGGTCGATGAACCGGATCAGCGCGACGTTGCGGGTCGCCTCGGCGATCACGCGGTGGATCAGCAGCCCGAGTTCGAGCTGCTTGACGGCTTCGACCGGCTGTGTCGAGGCCGTCGCGGTCAGTTTTTCCATCTCGGTGATGATGGCGCGGATGCGGGCGAGATCGTCGTCGGTCGCGGTCTCACAGGCGATCTCGGCCGCCTTGACGTCGAGCGCCTCGCGCACCACGAGCAGATCGCAGATGGTCTGCAGATCGAAATCGGCGACCGAATAGCCGACGTTGCGCTGGCCGACGACCAGCCCTTCCTTTTCGAGCTTCATCAACGCCTCGCGCAGCGGCGTGCGGCTGACGCCGATTCGCTCGGCGAGGCGGCTCTCGGAAATGCGCTCCGACGGCCGCAACTGTCCGGTCAGGATCAGATCCTTCAGTTCCTGATAGGTCTTCTGCCGAATCGACGGGGTTTCGGCCGCCTTCCGGGTCAATGCTCTCGCCACGCTCAATGCTCCTGCCGGGCTCGCCCGTTGCCCTCTGATTATCGCTGCCCACGATCAAGGCACAAGTGCGCTTGTCGTGGAATGCGATATTGGATACAATTTTATATCCATTTAGAAACGGCACAAAAAATCACTATGTACCAGTAGGTTGGATCGATATCGGAAGAGGTTTCCGATCCTGTGGTGCCGCGCTGCCCCAGCCCGTTGACGAGAGGCTCTGATGTTCAGACATGTGATTGGCGCCCTCGGAATCATGTTTGTCGGGATGACCGCGGCGGCGGCCGACGACAAGCCGACGGCGATCACCATCGCCACGGAAGGCGCTTACGAGCCGTGGAACTTCACCGGGCCGGGCGGCAAGCTCGAAGGGCTCGAGATCGATCTCGCCAACGATCGCTGCGCCCGCATGAAGGTGAAGTGCACCATCGTCGCGCAGGACTGGGACGGGCTGATCCCGTCGCTCAACGCCAAGACATTCGACGCGATCATGGCCTCGATGATCGTGACCGAGAAGCGTTTGGCGGTGATCGCCTTTAGCGAGCCCTACGTGCCGACATCCGCCGCGATCTCGCGGCGCGCATCGAGCGCGCTCGACGACACGATGACCTGGCCCGCCGAGACCGACGCGGCGCGCTGAGCGCGCCAACCCTCCTTCGAACGAACGCCTATCCGGCCCGGTGTCGTCGCCGACGCAGGGCCCATGCGGAGACCATCATGCGGGATTTCGAACAGCCGGGGCGCTCGGTCGCCGTCGCCCGGAACGGCATGGCCGCCACCTCCCATCCGACCGCGACGCTGACGGCGGTCGAGATCCTGAAAGCGGGCGGCAATGCCGTCGATGCGGCGATCGCGGCCTGCGCGGTGCAATGCGTGGTCGAGGCCGGCTCGACCGGCATCGGCGGCGACTGCTTTGCGATGATCGCCCCGAGGGGCGGCACCGAGATCATTGCATACAACGGCTCGGGTCGGACGCCGGCCGGGCTCACGCTCGACCGGCTGCGCGCCGCCGGGGTCGAGACGATCGGCCGCTCGTCGCCGCATGCGGTGACCGTGCCGGGCGCGGTCGACGCTTGGTGCCGGCTCAATGCCGATCATGGCCGGATGCCGATGATCGACATCCTGGCGCCGGCGGTCGCGATCGCGCGCGAGGGCTATGCGATCACGCCGCGCGTGGCGGCCGATCTCGGCAAGCAGGTCAGTCTGCTCGCCGCCGATCCCGCCGCGCGCGCGACCTTCCTCATTGATGGCGCGGCGCCCGCCGTCGGCGATGTCCAGCATCAGCCGGCGCTCGCCGAGACGCTGGAGGCGATCGGCCGCGACGGGCGCGACGCCTTCTATCGCGGGCCGGTCGCCGACGACATGCTGGCGCGGTTGCGTGAGGCCGGCGGCTTCCACGAGGCGGCCGATTTCGCCTCGGCTGTCGGCGAGTATGTCGTGCCGATCCACGCGACCTATCGCGGCCGTACCGTCTACGAGATCCCGCCGAACGGGCAGGGGATCGTCGCGCTGTTGATCCTGGCGATCCTGTCGCGTTTCGAGATCGGCCGCCATCCTGCGGATGCGGACGAGACTCATTCCTCGTCGAGGCGACCCGGCTCGCCTATGCCGCGCGCGACGCCTATGTCGCCGATGGCGGCACACCGGCCGCGGCGACGGCGCATCTGCTGGCGCCGGCCTTCGTCGACCGGCTCGCCGCCAGCATCGATCCGGCACGCGCGAGCCCGCCTCAGGCGGTGGCCGAGACGGTCGAGCACAAGGACACGGTCTATATCGCGGTCGTCGATCGCGATCGGACCGCGATCAGCTTCATCAACTCGATCTTCCATCCCTACGGCAGCGGCCTGATGGCGCCGCGTTCGGGCGTCCTGTTCCACAATCGCGGCCAGAGCTTCTCGTTGGTCGCCGGGCATCCGAACGCGATCGGTCCGGGCAAGCGGCCGATGCACACGATCATTCCCGGCATGGTCGCCGAGGGAGACCGGGTCGTGATGCCGTTCGGCGTGATGGGCGGCCACTATCAGGCGATGGGCCACGCCCATTTCCTGTCGCGGCTCTACGATCATCACCTCGATCTGCAGAGCGCGATGGACCTGCCGCGGCTGTTCCCGCTGCCGGGGACGGCCACGATCGAGGCCGAGGCGCGGATCCGCGCCGATCTCGGCCCCCAGCTCACACGCCGCGGCTTCTCGGTGAAGCCGCCGCAATGGGCGATCGGCGGGGCGCAGGCGATCGAGATCGACTGGACGTGCGGCGTGCTCGTCGGCGCCTCCGACCACCGCAAGGACGGCATGGCCCTGGGCTACTGACGTCGCTTCCCTCGATCCGGCCTTTGCGCCCGGAACCGGCACGCCGGAGGTCGGCGGGCTGACCTCACTGCAGGCGCTGACCGTCCTGTGCGGCCTCGGCGGTCTCGACGTGATCGGCGGCGACGTGGTCGAGGTCGCGCCGCAATACGATCCGACCACCAGCAAGGCCCAGATCGCCGCGCAGGTTCTGTTCGAGATCCTGTGCCTAATCGGAGCGGCCGGGTGACCGCCGGGGGGCGGTCAGGCGCTGCCGGCGAGGGCGAGCGTCAGCGCGTGGTCGAGGATGACCAGTTTCAGGGCCTGTGCGCGGGCGTATTCGTCGACGAAGGCCTGTGAGATCCAGATCGGCGACCGGCCGCGCTTCTCGGTCCAGCCGAGGCCGCCGATCGCTTCCGCGGCGGCGAGCTTGCCGCTCGTGTGGGCGCGCGACAGGTGGACGTGCTCGGCGAGATGGGTGATCGCGACGACGTCGGTCAGGTAGCGGCCCCTGTCCAGCGGCGCGTCGAGATCCGCTCCGGCGACGAGGCGGTCCATGATCAGGCCGCCGGCGTCGGCCCAGGTGAAGATCGCATAGTGCGGCCCCGGCACCCGGACCAGCGGGTCGCTGAGCAGATGGTCGGCGACGATCGGCTGCGCCAGCGGCAGGATCTCCATCGGCCCGGCCATGAAGCGCGTCGCGCGGTCGCCAGCGTCGATCAGGTCGAATGCCTGCAGATGCAGTGCGTACCATTGGCCGACCAGGGTCAGGATCTCGGGCGTCGGCTCGACCACGTCGCGGGCGGCGGTCTTTGCCGCCATCGCATATTTGACCACCTCCTCGAAGAAGGCGATCGCGGTATTGCGGCTGGCGATGCCATGCGTAACCGCCAGCTTCCAGAACTCCTGCCGAGAGATCGACGGCCGGCCCTCGCGGGCGGCCCGGAAATAGTGCGCCAGCGCGGCGTGGCAGAGCAGCCAGCGCTGCTGGGTCGCGAAGAGGGCCGCCGGCCGCGGACGCAACTCGTGAATGCCCACGAAGCTGCGGGCGAGATACTGCGCCACGCGCGGCAGGGCGCCCGAGCGCGCGAGAGCTTCGACCGCCGGTCCCAACGCGAGCGCGCGTTCCGTACCCTGCATCGCCGTTCTGCCTCGATCTCGATGGTTCCGCGCGAGCTTTAGCACGACTGCCGACTCCAACAATCGTCGCTGTATGACGCATATTGCGCATATATATTCTTTTTGTGAAACACGTCGGTGTCGAGCGCATGGTCGAGATCCGGGAGCGCGCGTCGTCGCTGGTCCGCACCGGGAAGCACCTGACCGCGGAGGTCGGCCACGAGGAAACGCAAGTGGTCCGGAAGCCGCCGGCGCGCAAAATGCGAGCGCGCAGCCCGAGCGTCTGGCTGCGGCCGGATCTTGTCCGCCGACCGTGCCGTGCCGGTGTCGGCCGACACAGTGGGTTCATCTCCGGTCCACACCGCTTGACGGCGGCTCGATCCGGCGGGAAGGGAGAGAGCCGCCGTGACGGACCGGTCGGCGGATGAGATCGAGGGACGAGACCGTGACCGATGCCGAGCGCGCCGCGAGACTGCGCACTGCCAATCTGCTCGGCGCCCTCGCGCTCGAAGTCACGCAGCGCGCCGAACAGAGCGCGAAGCGGCATCCGAACGAGACCCTGTCGTCGTCGGCCGCACTCAACGTGATCGGCTTCTACGACGGCTGCTCGAACAACACGCTCGCCCAGGCGCTCGGCCTGTCGCATACGGCGACCGTCCGGCTGGTCGACAAGCTCGAGGCGGCCGGGCTGGTGACCAGCGAGACCGGCACCGACCGGCGCTCGGTCGCGCTGAAGCTGACGACGAGCGGGCGGGAGCGCGCCCGCGACATCGTCGCGGAGCGCTGCCGCCAGATCTGCGATGTGCTCGACATGCTGCCGGAGGCGGACCTCCAGCATCTCGAGCGGATCACCGAGACCCTGCTGCGCGGGATGGTCGATGCCGCCGGCGACGCCGACCATATCTGCCGGCTCTGCGACGAGACCGTCTGCGTGCCCGACCGCTGCCCGGTCCATGGCCGCGCGATGGTGCTGAAGGCCACGGACCGGGTCTGAGCGGCGCGCGCTTGCCCGATACCCGGAGAATGCACCGCGCCAGCGGGAATTTCCGGTCGTTCAGGGCACCAGCACGATCTTGCCACGCGTCTCGCGCGCCTCCAGTGCGCGATGCGCCTCGGCTGCCTGCGCCAGCGGATAGGTGCCGCCGATCGTTACCTTGAGGCGGCCGCTAGCGACCGCGGCGAACAGATTGTCGAGGCTCTGGCGCAGCGTTTCGGCGCTGAGCAACGGCACGGCGGCGAAGCCGGTGAGGCTCTGGTTGCGGAAGATCAGGCCGAGCAGGTCCGGCACGCCGAGCTCGAAGTCGAGAATGTTCAGCGAACCGTAGAGGACGATCTGCCCGAGCGGAGCCAGCGCCGTCAGCGCCTGCCGGGTCACCGCGCCGCCAACGGACTCGAAGATCACATCCGCGCCGTGGCCGCCCGTCAGCCCGGCAAGGGCCTGCGGCCAGTCGGGGGCGGTGTAGTCGATGGTCGCGTCGGCGCCGAGCGTGCGGGCGAAGTCCCGCTTCTCTGCCGTGCTCGCGGCCGCGATCACGCTTTGCGCTCCGGCGGAACGAGCGAGTTGGACGAGCAGGCTGCCGACACCGCCCGCCGCGGCCGAGATCAGCACGATCTTGCCCGCGACCGGGGCGCGTTCGACCAGCAACGCGGCCGTCAGACCTTGCACCATCAGCGCCACGGCCTGTTCGAATGAAATTGTCGCCGGGATTCTTGTCACGAATGCCGCCTCGCAGACGACAAACTCAGCATAGCCGCCGAAATGGCGTCCGGCGGCGAACAGCGCTGCCGCGACCCGGTCGCCGACCGTGAAGCCTTCGACGCCGGGGCCGATCGCCTCGACGGTGCCGGCGACCTCGCTGCCGAGCACGCTCGGCAGCGGCGGGGTCATCGCATAGCGGTTCCGGCGCATGGCGGTCTCGGCGAAGTTCACGCCCGAGGCGGCGACCCGGATCCGGATCTCGCCGGCTGCGACGGCGGGAACCGGTATGTCGACCAGTTGCAGAACGTCGGGGTCTCCGAATGTCGAGAGTTGTACGGCCTTCATGGCGATCTCCGATGCATCGAATTGGGTTCTGGGGGGCTAAGTGAAAGTCGGCTTCGATGCGTGCGGGGTTCCTGCCAGAGGAAGTCCAGACGGCGATACAGACAAGTTTCTCCCATACTGACCGGGAGGTGTGCATGAACACCGTGATGAAAGATCTTCCCGCCTTGCCGGCGGAACGGGCGTTGAGGGTGATCTCCGGGCGTTGGAAGCCGGTCATTCTCTATCATCTGTTGTCCGGACCGCTCAGACTGTCGGAGCTGAACCGGCTGATGCCGGCGATCTCGCAGAAGGTGCTGATCCAGCAGCTGCGGGAGATGGAGGCGCATCGGATCGTGCGGCGGACCGTGTTCGCGCAGGTGCCGCCGCGCGTCGATTACGCGGCGACCGAGCTCGGGCAGAGCCTCGCGCCGGTGCTCGCCGCCCTCTGCGAGTGGGGTCGGCGGCATGCCGCCGAACTCGACGAACTCGACCGGCTCGCCGATTGCGCCCGGGTTTCGATCACCGACCGCGTGGAGGGCGCACACGTAGAGACGCACGCGGCCACGGCTCCGCTCACGGCAACTTGACTGGTCGTTGCGCGGCGATCGCTTAGATATATGCGTGCAACACGCACTTAAAATAAGGAGCGCCACCATGAAACCCTTTGCCTACGTCCTCGCTGCTGCCGTCCTGGTCGGCGCCGCGGTGCCGGCCTTCGCGGGCGATGCCCAGAACCTCATCGACGGCGTCGCCATCCACGGCTTCGATCCGGTCGCCTATTTCGTGCAGAAAAAGCCGCTCAAGGGCGATCCGGGCATCGTCGCCACCTACAAGGGCGCGACTTACGAGTTCGCGAGCGCCGAGAACAAGGCGTCGTTCGAGAAGGATCCGGAGAAGTATGTGCCGCAGTACGGCGGCTTCTGCGCCTTCGCGGCCGCCAATGGCGCCAAGGCCGACGTCGATCCGCATGCCTATGTGGTGCGCGGGGGCAAGCTCTACCTGAACTTCAGCGAGGCCAAGAACCAGGTCTTCTCTGAGAAGTTCGGCGAGCTCAGCGTCGCGGCCGATCGCAACTGGTCGAGCGTCAAGGGCCAGGACAAGGTCTACCGCTGATCGGCATCGATCGGCAGGGCCGTCGCCCAGCGTCTGTGCAACGCGTTGCGCCTGCGCGACGTGCTGCGGGCCGGCGATCCTGCCCACCTGCGACGTCCCGGCTTCCGTCCCGACCTCTCCGGGACGGGTCCGGGGCGTCGTCCGTTTCGGGGCTCATTCGTAGAGCGGGGCCTCGCGCAGTCGCGGCACCGCGAAGTCGACGAAGGCGCGCACCTTGGCGGCCGCGAGTCGCGCTTCGGGGTAGACGAGATGCACCGGCATCTCCGGCGGCTCGAAGTCGCGCAGCAGCACGACCAGCCGTCCGGACCGGACGTGGTCGGCGATCTGGTAGGACAGCACGCAGGTCACGCCCTTGCCCTCGAGCGCGGAATCGATCGCCGCTTCGGCGCTGTTGACGGCGAGACGGGTGCGGATCGGCACCTGGGCCCGGCCTTGCGGCGCGGGAAAGCCCCAGGTCTGGCCATCCGCGATCTGGCCGAAGGCGATGCACGGCACGGTGGTCAGATCCTCCGGCCGCTCGATCGCCGGTGCGTGCGCGAGGAAGTCCGGCGAGGCGCAGACCACGCGCCTGATCCGGCCGACCTTGGTGGCGATCAGGGTCGAGTCGGGCAGGTGGCCGATGCGCAGCGCGACGTCGATGCCTTCGTCGACGAGGTTGACCACCCGATCGAGCAGCAGCAGCTTCGCCTGCACGGTCTGGTGCGCGTCGAGAAAGGCGTCGATGACCGGGCGGACATGACGGCGGCCGAATACGGCCGGCGCCGTCACGGTCAGAATACCGCGCGGCACCGACTTTTCGCCGGCTGCGAGTGCATGGGCCTCGTCGAAGTCGGCCAGGATGCGCCGGCAGCTCTCCAGGAAGCGTTCGCCGGCCTCGGTCGGGCTCGAACTGCGCGTCGTTCGGCGCAAGAGCCGGGTGCCGACCTGCTCCTCGAGAAAGGCGATGGCGCGCGTCACCGCGGCCGGAGAGCGGCCGAGCCGGCGGGCAGCGGTCGCGAGCCCGCCGCCGTCGACCGCCAGCACGAAGGCCCGCATCGCATCGATCCTGTCCATGGCCGCTCCTGTCATTGCATTTAATGAAACAATCTCTTGCACAGTATCGCCGTTCTGCGCAACGGCGAACCGGCTTATCTCCAGGGGCCCGCGACGGGGCACCCAGACAATGGAGAACAACATGTCCCGTATTCCCGCCCTCGACCCCGCCGCCGTTCAGGGCAAGGCCGGCGATCTGCTCGGCGCCGTGCAGAAGAGCCTCGGTCTGACGCCGAACCTGTTCCGCGTGCTCGCCAACGCCCCGGCGGCGCTGGAAGGCGTGCTCGGCCTCAACGGTGCGCTGAGCGGCGGCCGCCTGCCGGCCCGGTCGCGCGAGGCGATCGCGATCACCGTCGCCGAGATGAACGGCTGCGACTACTGCCTGTCGGCCCACACCGCGATCGGCAAGAACCTCGGCCTCGGCGAGGCCCAGGTCTCGGCCGCCCGCCAGGGTCTGTCGGAGGATCCGAAGCTGCAGGCCGCGCTGGTCTTCGCCCGCACGGTCGTGCTGTCGAAGGGCCGCGTCAGCGATGCCGAGGTCAACCGCGTTCGGGCCGCGGGCCTCGATGACGGCGCGATCGTCGAGATCGTCGCCCATGTCGCGATGAACATCCTCACCAACTACCTCAACAACGTCGCCGAGACCGAGATCGACTTCCCGGTCGTGCGGGCCGGCACCGTCCACGCCGCCTGAGACGGGTCGCCGCGTCACGATGCGGGGCGGCGGCCATCGGTCGCCGCCCCGTCGTTCCCACGGGACCCGAGCCGCTCCCGCTCCGGAGACTTGCCATGAGCCAACGATCTCACCCCTTCCGCCCGAGCGATGTGGCCTTCACGCCCTCGGTCAAGGCCGAGCAGAGCCGGCGCGGCTCGCGCGCGCACTATGCCCGTTTCGAGGAGGCCGGCGGCTTCCAGACCGGCCTAGCCGAGTTCCCGGTCGATTTTCTCTCCCGTATCGACACGGCCTATCTCGGTACGGCCAATGCCGACGGCCAGCCCTACATCCAGCATCGCGGCGGCCCGCGCGGCTTCATCCGGGTCGTTGGACCGCGCACGCTGGCCTTCGCCGACCGGCGCGGCAATCGCCAGTACATTTCGACCGGCAATCTCGCCGACAATCCCAAGGCGTTCCTGTTCCTGATGGATTACGAGGCGCGAGCGCGCATCAAGATCTGGGGCGAGGCGCGGTTCAGCGACGACGTCGCCGCCTTCGCCGGGCCGCTCGACATCGCCGCCGACGACCGGACGGTCGAGCGGATCGTGCTGTTCGATGTGGTCGCCTGGGACGTCAACTGCCCGAAGTACATCCCGGTCAAGATCGACGCCGCGCAGGTCGCGGAGGTGGTCCGCGACCTGCGCGAGCGGATCGCCTGGCTCGAGCAGGAAAACGACCGTTTGCGGGGCGGTCCGACGGGCGGTGGGCCAACGCGTGGCGGGCGGTCATGAAACCGATCGCCGCCGCGCGTCCCGTGGTCCGGCCGTCACGACACCGGTCGGACGTATCGTTGCAGGAGGCGCGCCAGCGCCTCCGGGTCGTCGGTGTGTGGGATCAGCGTCGCGAAGCTGCCGTCCGGCCGCATGAGGAAGGTCAGCGTGCCGTGGTCGACGATGTAGGCGCCGGCCACGTTGCGCAGCGGCGCCGCCTCGGGACTGTCGAGCGGCAGCTTGCGGCGGTGGACCTTGTAGGCCGCCGCCATCTTGGCGATCGCGGCATCCGGTCCGGTCAGGCCGACCGTGCCGGTCCGGAAGCCGGAGAGGAACTCCTTCAGCACCGCCGGCGTGTCGCGTGCTGGATCGACCGTCACGAAGATCGACACGACCTTGCTTGCGTCGGCGCCGAGCTTGTCGATCGCCGCGCCGTGGAGCGTGAGATCGAGCGGGCAGACGTCGACGCAATGCGTGTAGCCGAAATAGACCAGCATGAACCGGCCGCGGAAGTCGCGGTCGGTGACGGTCTTGCCGTCCTGGTCGACCAGTTCGAACGGACCGCCGAAGCGACCGGCGAGCGGATCGGCCGGGCTGGACGGCGCCGCCGCGGCGGCCGCGGCCGGATCCTCTGCCGCCGCGCCGTGATGATCGTGGCCCGGCCCGTGGGCGCGGGCGCCCGGGGCCGCCAAGAGGCTCGCGGCGAGAAGGCCGAGCGCGAGCGGGCCGGCGAGGCTGCGAAGGCGGGACCGTTTGGTCATTTCGCCGGCTCCAGTCCCTTGATGCCGAACACGCCGTCGGCGGCGATCACGGTCTTCACGTCCGGATCCTTGCGGAACCATTCGTCCGCCTTGCCATGCTTCTTCGTCCATTGGTCGCCAAAGGCCTCGGCAGCCTTGAACTCCTTGTCGCCCGGACCCTTCAGCTTCTGCACGAACAGCAGACGCATGCGCGGGCTCTCGATGACCAGCGCATCGGCCTCGACGGTCTTGCCGCAGAACGGCAGGAGGTCGACGACCGCGCCGGCGAACAGCGTGTTGCTCTTCGCGGCCGGCAGGAGCTTGCCGTCGGCGTCGATGAGGCCGAGCTGGCGGGTGCCGCCGCCGCAGTCCGGGGCGCAGCGGCCGGAGATCTCGCACAGGAGATCGACGACCTTGCCCTTCACGATCGCGGCGCGCTCGCCCTCGATGCCCCAGCTCTCCGCGCCCTGGGCGCGGGGCGCTGCGAACACGGCGAGCGCGCTCGCGAGCACGGCGGTCGTTATCGTACGGGGGGCGGAGAGCACTCTCGGAGCGTCGAGCGCCGGCGTGCTCGCGGCGTTTTGCGGCCGGCGGCCGATCCTTGCGAAGTCGCGTGTCATCGGCTCACTCCCCGAACGGCACGATGCCGTTGTCGTCATGGGTCAGGTTCACGATGCCCTTGTCGTCGGCGACCTTGTCGACGAGCAGGTAGCGGACGCCGTCGCGCTCGATCAGCTCGCCGTCGACGGTCACCTGGTGGGTCTGGATCTTGACGATCTTCGGATTGGCGACCGAAACGTCGTCGTCGCCGACCCTGAGGACGAGATAGGTCTTGTCGTCCTTGTCCTTGATGCTGACCGGGATGCCGCCGACGGCGCACCAGATCGCGCATTGGTGATGGGCGGTGCCGGTGGCGAACATGATGCCGGTGACCGAGCACCAGGTATCGACCAGTTCGCCTTCTACGGTGACGCGCTGGCCGGCCTTGGTCTCGGCGGCGGCCGGCGAGGGACTGACGCCGAGCGCGAAGCCCGACAGGATCAGGGACGTGGAAAGCACGATACGGCGGAACATCGCGGCCTCCGGTTCGGTGGACGGGGCGGCGCGCCGTCCGGCCGGCCGGGTTCGGCTCCGGGTCCGCGATCACGCCGCGGCGATCGCGGATTGCGGGCGATCACCTACTCTTTAGTTTCGGCTTGCGCCGGTTCGTTACACGGTGCGTCATCGGTTTTGACTGACGCGGCGGTATTGCAATGTCGGCTCGGGGCTCGCGTGTGGGGACGCGGGCCTGCGAGAGACGTGCGGGGGACAGGTTGATGCTTTCGTTTTCCTTCTGGTTCGCTGCGGCGGGCTTCGGCGCGCGCATCATGCTCGATCGCGCCTTCGTCGACCGGCTCAAGGCCAAGGAGCCGGCGGCGCTGCGCGATCTGGTCGCCAAGCACCACGGCGCGCTCGTCGGTCTCGCCGGCACGATCGTGAAGAACCGGGCGCTGGCCGAGGATGTCGCGCAGGAAACGTGGATCGCGGTCATGGCCAACATCGACCGCTTCGACGGGCGGGCGGCGCTGTCGACTTGGATCATCGCGATCCTCATGAACAAGGCGAAGACCGCGCTGCGCAAGGAGAAGCGCTTCGTCCAGCTCGACATCGACGGGTCGCTGGAGAGCGGCGAGCCGGTGGTCGAGGCCTCGCGCTTCGCCGCCGACGGTCACTGGGCGACGCCGCCGGCCGAGCTCGACGGGCTCGACCCCGAGCGGATTGTGGTCGGCCGGCAGCTCTGGCGCACGGTCAAGGACTTCATCGAGACGCTGCCCGACGGACAGCGCGCCGTCGTACTCATGCGCGATGTCGAGGGGTTGAGCGCCGAGGAGACCTGCACGGCGCTGTCGATCTCGGCCGAGAACCAGCGGGTGCTCCTGCACCGCGCCCGCTCCAAGCTGCGCAACTTCGTCGAAGCGACACTGTCGCGCGAACCGCAGGGCGGGATGGCGCTCGCGAAATCGTGAACAGCATACCGGGTAACATCGGGCGGGGCCGGCGACTCCCACGGGCAGACCCACCGGTCCGAACAAGCTGTGAGACGCGAACCCATGCTTCAGTGCCGTGACATCCCCGACCGGGCGAACGCCTACATCGACCGCGAAGGGTCGATGGCCTCGCTCGCCGCGGTGGCGCTGCATCTGACGGCCTGTACGAACTGCCGACGCTATATGCGTGGTCTTCGTGCGGTCCGTCGGCTGGCGGCGGCGAGCTTCCGCGCGGAATCCCCCGATGCGGCCCTTGCGGCGCTCGGACTCGGTGATCGTTCCAACACCGAGCCCGACCAGGGGGCGTGACACATGAGCCATGACATTTTCGGCCTCGACTCTTCGGTCGAGGATGCGAACGCGCGCGCCGCGTTTGAAGAAGCGGTCCACGGGGTCGGCGCTCACGGGCCGAATGTCGGTGCCGCGCTCGGCCGCAGCCTCGCCGCCGATCCGCTCAATGTGCCGGCGCTGGCTCTGAGGGGCTTCGCCAACCTGATCCTTGCCCGCGAGGAGCTCGAACCGCCGGCCGCGGCGGCTTGCGTCGAGGCGGAGCGGGCGCTCGGCCTCAGGGACGGCGGCACGCGCGACGAGCGGATCCTCGTCCGGGCCTTGCGCGCCGCGGTCGACGGCAGCTTCCGGCGGGCGATCGACATCCTCGACAATGGCTTCATCGACCGGCCGGCGGTGTTCCTGCCGTTCAAGCTCGCGCATGCGCTGCGCTTCATGGCCGGCGACGGCGCCGGCATGCTGCGCGCCTCGGAGCGCATGCTGTCCGGCTGGGACGAGGCCAATCCGGCCGCCGGTTTCCTGCTTGGCTGTCACGCCTTCGCGCTCGAGGAACATGGCCAGTACGAGGCGGCGGAGCACTACGGCCGCCGCGCGGTCGCGCTCCAGCCGGACGATTCCTGGGGGCTGCACGCGGTCGCCCATGTGTTCGAGATGCGCGGCGAGACGCGGCAGGGCATCGAATGGCTCGAAGCCGGACGCCGGCACTGGTCGCGCTGCAACAATTTCTCGTTCCACATGGCCTGGCACATCGCGCTGATGCGCCTCGAGTGCGGCGAGCACGACCGGGTGCTCGACCTCTACGACGCCGAGGTCCGGCCGCGGCAGACCGACGATTTCCGCGACATGGCCAATGCGGTGTCGCTGCTCTGGCGGCTCGATCGCTCGGGCGTCGATGTCGGCGAGCGCTGGTCGGATCTCGCCGAGATCGCGCGGCGGCGCCGGACGGATTCGACACTGATCTTCGCCATGCTGCACACGCTGGTGGCGTTGGTCGCGCTCGAGGACGCCGACGGGGTGCTCGACCTGATCGCGACGCTGGAGGCCAAGGCCGCCAGCATGGGCGACCAGGCCGAGGTGGCGCGGGCCGTCGGCCTGCCGGTCGCCCGCATCATCGCCGGGCTCGGCAATCGCGGCGGCACTGAAGCGCTCGACCGGCTGGCGCTCGACCTGCCGCGGATCGGCGGCAGCAACGCGCAGCGCGACCTCTTCATGCTCCACCTCGCCGAGATCGCGTCGCGTCAGGGCGACGAGCGGGCGCGGGCCAGCATCCACATGACGCGCCACCGCCTCAAGGCGGAGGACCACCTGATCGCCGCCGTCGACCGCCGTGCGCGGGCGGGACGGTCCGCCGGTGTGAACTTCTGATCCGAACCTTTTCAGAATACGGAGATTTTCGATGTCCGCGATGCATGACATGCCGGGGCAGATGGCCCGGCCGAACCTGTTGCCGACCTTCGATGCGCGTCTCGCGATCACAGCCGTGCTCGCCGGCGTCGCGGCCGACGCGTCCTGGGAGATCTGGGCGCGGCTGATCACGCCGCTCCTGGTCGGCGGGCCGCTCGAACCGGCGGCGCTGGTCCAGTCGGTGTTCGGGCTCCAGAGCCGGTTCCTGGCCGAGGTGATCCATGGCGCGGTCGGCGTCTTCGCCTATCCGATCGGCTATCTCTACATCGCCCGGCCGCTGCAGCGGCTCATCCTGCCGAGCCTGCCGCTGGTCCTGACCGGCGCCGGCTTCGGAGTCGGGCTCTGGGTGTTCGCTCTCTATGTGATGGCGCATCTCTTCGCCGGCCTCGAACCGTTCCTCGGCTTCGAGCCGATCGCCTTCGCCTCGCTCGGCGGCCACATTCTGTTCGGCCTCGTGGTCGCGTTCGTCGTCGCGTTCCGGGAGCGGACCGATGAACGCTGAGCCGGGGCGGATGGTCGGCCTCGTCCGCACGGCCGATGTGGTCGCGGCAGCGCTTGCCGCGCAGGGTGTGCGCCATGCCTTCGGCATGCCGGGCGGCGAGGTGGTCGAGATCCTCGATGCGCTCGGGCGGGTCGGCATCGCCTTCACGCTGGCGCGGCACGAGACCGCCGCGGCGGCGATGGCGGCGGGATCCTGGCTCGCGACCGGCCGGCCGCCGCTCCTTCTCACCACGATCGGACCGGGGCTCGCCAATGCGATCGACGGCATTGCGGATGCCTCGCAGGAGCGGGTGCCGCTGATCGTGCTCTCCGGCGTGGTCGATCGCGCCTTGCGCGGTCGGTTCACGCATCAGGTGGTCGATCACGCGGCGATGCTCCGGCCGTTCGTGAAGGCGAGCTTCGAGATCGACGCGGCCGCGCCGGGCGCGACCGTCGCCCGCGCGATCGGGCTTGCGACCGCCGGTCTCTGCGGCCCGGTGCATCTCGATCTCGCGCCGGGCGTCGCCGCCGCGGCTGCCGGCGATACGGCGGTGCCGGGCCCTGTCCTGGTCAAGCGGCCTGTGCCGTCGCCGCGTGATCCGGCGATCGAGGCGCTCGCGGCACGGCTCGCCAACAGCCGTCGGCCGCTGATCCTCGCCGGCTTCACCGCGGCGCGTTGTCCGCGCTCGACCGGCATCGTGCGGCTCGCCGAGCGGCTCGGAGCGCCGGTCGTGACCACCTACAAGGCCAAGGGCGTGATCCGCGAGGATCATCCGCTCGCGCTCGGCGGCGCCGGCCTGTCGCCGGCGGCCGATCACATCCTGCAGGGGGCCGTGCGGCAGTCCGATCTCGTGCTGACCTTCGGCTACGACCCGATCGAGATGCGTGCCGGCTGGCTCGATGTGCCGGGCTTGCAGGACCAGGTGGTCGACATCACGCCGGTGCCGATCGATCACGGCATGTACTTCCCCAGCCTCAGGATCGAGGCCGAATGCGGCGCGACCGCCTTTGCGCTCGCCGAGGCGCTGGACAGCCATGAGGGTTGGCCGCCGAGCGTGGTCGCCTCGATCCGCACCGCGCTCGCCGAGCGTTTCGCCTCGCCGCCGGGCTTCGGCCCGCACGCGATCATCGACGCGCTGCAGGCCCATGTCGGGCCGGAGGATCTGGTCACCGTCGACAGCGGCGCGCACCGGATTCTGCTGTCGCAGAAGTGGGTCGCGCGGCGGCCGCTGTCGCTCGTCCAGTCGGCCGGGTTCTGCACCATGGCGACGGCGCTGCCGACCGCGATCGGTGCCAAGATCGCGGTGCCGGGGCGGCGCGTGGTCGCCGTGCTCGGCGACGGCGGCCTCGAAATGGGCCTCGGCGAGCTCGCCACGCTGCGCGACAGCGGCCTGCAGGTGACGGTCGTGGTGTTCCAGGACCAGAGTCTCGCGCTGATCGAGCTGAAACAGGCCGCGGCGCGGTTGCCGCGGGCCGGCGTCACGCTCGGCGAGACCGACTTCGCCCGCATCGCCGAGGCGTTCGGCGGTCATGGCGTCAATGTCGAGACGCTTCCCGATCTCGAACGCGAATTCGTCGCCGCGGCGTCCCGCCCGGTCTTCTCCCTCATCGCCTGCCGGTTCTCGTCCCATGAATATGACGGTGCGTTCTGACGCCGTGGTGCCGGCGGTGACGGTCGCGGCGCCCGCGAAAGCGCGGGTCCGCGACCCGCGGCTCGATTTCTTCCGCGGCTACGGCATGTACGTGATCCTGATCGCGCACATTCCGCTCGACCCCTGGGACTTCTGGATCCCGCCGCGGTTCGGGTTCAGCGATTCCACCGAGATCTTCGTGTTCCTGTCGGGCATAGCCTCGGCGATCGCGTTCGGCTCGACCTTCGACCGCCGCGGTTTCTGGCTCGGGCTGGCGCGGGTCGCCTTCCGGATCTGGCAGGTCTACTGGGTGCATGTCGGGGTATTCGTGGCCGGCGTCGCGGTGCTCGCGGCCGCCGGAACGATGCCGGGCGGCATCTCCTACCTGCACGACCGCAATCTCGACTTTCTGACAGCGAGCCCGGGTGCGGCGATCGCGCAGTTCCTGGCGCTCGTCTGGGTGCCGAACTACTTCGACATCCTGCCGATGTATCTGGTCCTGCTCGCGATGATGCCGGTCATGCTGGCGCTCGAGAAGCTCGATCGCAAGCTGCCGATCGCCGTTTCGGCCGCGCTCTGGCTCGCGGTCCAGACCGGCGCGCTCGACCTGCCGGGCGAGGGCGGCGAACAGCAGAACTGGTTCTTCAACCCGTTCGCCTGGCAGGTGCTGTTCTACACCGGCTTCTTCCTCAAGCGCGGCGCGATCCCGGCGCCGCCGCGGAGCCGGGCGCTGCTCGTGGCGGCGGGCGTCTTCCTGGTCGGGTCGATCCCCTTCGCGTGGAAGGGAATCGTCGACGGTTCGGACTTCTTCGGCGCCGTGTTCGAGGCGCTCGAGCCGATCACCGACAAGACGCGCTTCGCCGTGCTCCGGCCGCTGCACTTCGCCGCGATCGCCTATCTCGCCTACCACTTCGTGCCGCCGACGAGCCGGCTGTTGCATGCGCGGTTCGCCGGCGTAGTGCGCACGGTCGGCCAGCAGTCGCTGGCGGTGTTTGCGTCGAGCATCGTGCTCGCCCAGATCCTCGGCGTCGCGCTGGACCTGACCGGCCGGACCGACGTCGCGGCGGTCGCGGCGGTGAACATCGCAGGTCTCGCCGTCCTCACCGCGGTCGCCTTCACGGCCGCATGGTTCAAGTCCGCACCGTGGAAGGCGTGAAAGCCATGTCCCTGGCTTCGACGGCGACGTTCTGGCGGCCGACCCTGTCGGTGCGGCTGCCCCGAGCCCTGAAAGTGGCGGCCGTGATCACGGCCGGGTTTCTGGCGGCGATGCTGTCGGATCTCGCCTTTGCCGCGGAAAGACCGCAGCCGGCATCCTTCGCGGCGGCTGCGTCGCGACCGGCCTGCGGCGGCGAGGTCGCGTGCACGGTGCCGCTCGGCGCCTACCGGATCGCGCTACCGCCCGACGGCCGCGTCGAAGGTGCCTATGTCTTCTTCCATGGCTATCGCAGTTCGGCTGCAGAGCAGATGGGCGCGACCGATCTCGTGGCGGTGGCGCATGCCCACCATCTCGCCTTCGTCGCCCCGGACGGGCTGAACGGCACGTGGTCGCACGACAATGCCGTGCGCCACGACCGCGACGAGACCGCGTTCGCCCGTCAGGTGTTCGACGATCTGACCGGTCGTTGGCACGTGCCGGCCGATCGGCTGATCGTCGGCGGCTTTTCGCAGGGCGCCTCCACGGCCTGGCACGTGGTCTGCCACGCCGGCGACCGGGTCGCCGCCGCGGTGACCTTCTCGGGCGTGTTCTGGAATCCGCTGCCGGCACCCGCCGACTGCGCGACGACCCCGCCGCCGATGATCCATTTCCATGGCACGGCCGACCAGACCTTTCCGCTCGCCGGCCGGGCGATCGGCGATCGCTGGCATCAGGGCGACATGTACCTGAGCCTCGACATCGTCCGCGCCCGCGCGGCGTGCCCGGTGGCCCCGCGCGTGCGCCGGATCGTCGCCGGCATCGACTGCATCGAGACCGACGGCTGCGATCGCGGTCCGATCCTCGCCTGCGTTCACGACGCCGGCCACGAAGTGCGCGCCGGCTGGCTCGCCGGCGCGCTCGACACCTTGCTTGCCCCTCCGGTGCCCTGGCGCGTGTCAGCGCCGGCCGCGCCGTGAAGACCGCCAATCCCGCATCCTCGCCCGATGGAGCGACCCGATGACCAGACTGTCGACCCTCGCACTCGCTGGCGCCGCCTTGCTCGGCGCCGTCGCTCCGGCCGCCGCCGAGCGGCCGGTGGTGGTCGAGTTGTTCACCTCGCAGGGCTGCTCGTCCTGCCCGCCGGCCGATCGGTTCCTGACCGAGCTGTCGCGGGAGCGGTCGGACGTGCTGCCGCTCGCCTTCCACGTCACCTACTGGAACGGGCTCGGCTGGACCGACCCGTTCTCTTTCGAGGCCGCGACGCGCCGGCAGGCCGCCTACGGTGCGCGCTTCGGCGACGGATCCTACACGCCCGAGATGGTCATCGACGGCCGGCTCGGCGTCGTCGGCTCCGACCGTCTGCGGGCGACGGCCGCGATCGAGGCGGCGCGGGCAGCGCAATCGGCCGCGCCGGACATCTCCGTCCGTCGCGGCCGGACCGGTGTCGAGGTGCGCGTCGGCGCCGGTGAGGGCGCCGGTCGTGTCGTGCTGGTCGGCTACGACCGTCAGCATGAAACCTCGATCGGACGCGGCGAGAACCGCGGCCGCACGCTGACCGAATCGAACATCGTCCGCTCCTTCGTGCCGGTCGGCACGTGGACCGGCGCCCGCGCCGCCTTCGAAGTGCCGGTGCCGCCGGGCGAGGCGTTCGCCGTGCTGGTCGAGCGCGACGGTGGCGGCATTCTCGGCGCCGCACGTGCCGAACCGGTCGCGGGTCACTGAGCCGACCGCCTCGATCCGTCGACATCGCTCACAACCCGCCGGCCCCCGCCGGCGGCGATCCACCGACCGCAGGTCGCCGTCTCGGCCTGCAGGCGGTTCCCCCGCGCGCGCTGATGACCCGCGCCCCATCCGGGAGAGATCCTTGATCCGCTTCTATTTCCACCCGACGCCGAACCCGGCGAAGATCGCGCTGTTTCTCGAGGAGGCCGGGCTCGCCTACGAGGTCGTGCCGGTCGATACGAGCAAGGGCGAGCAGCACGCCCCTGAATTCCGGGCGATCAACCCGAACGGCAAGGTGCCGGCGATCGTCGATACCCACGGTCCCGGCGGCCGGTCGGTCCGTGTCTTCGACTCGACCGCGATCCTGCTCTATCTCGCCGAGAAGACCGGCCGTTTCGACGTGGCGGTCGAGGATCGCGGCGAGCTCCTGTCGTGGCTCCTGTTCATCGCCTCCGGCCTCGGGCCGTTCTCCGGGCAGGCGGTGCATTTCCAGTACGCCGCGCCGGACGGGCTCGACTATGCCGTGAACCGCTACCGGCGCGAGGTCGAGCGCCACTATCAGGTACTCGACACGCATCTCGCCGGTCGCGACTGGATCGTCGGTGACGAGTATTCGATCGCCGACATGTCGGCCTGGGGCTGGCTCGGCCGGGCGAGCCGTGTCCTGAAGGGCGCGGAAGATCCTTTCGCCGCCTATCCGAACCTGAAGCGTCTGATGGCGGCGATCGATGCGCGGCCGGCGGCGGCACGCGCCCGCGCGGTCGGCGCCAGTCACCCGTTCAAGACCATCAACGACGAGGAGACCAAGCGCGCGCTGTTCCCCTCGAACTATCCGCCGGCGGCGTGAGGGAGGGCAGCATGCAGATGGAAGGCAAACGGGTTCTGGTGACGGGCGGATCGAGCGGCATCGGCCGCGAGATCGCCCGCTCGCTCCTGAAGCGTGGCGCCAAGGTCGTGATCAGCGGTCGTCGGCAGGGCATGCTCGACGAAGCCCTCGCGGACCTGCGCGCGGTCACGCCCTCGGTCTGGGCGGTCGCGGCCGACGTCGTTTCGGCCGAGGGGCGCGAGGCGACCTTGCGGGCGGCGGTCGATTGCCTCGGCGGGCTCGACATTCTGGTCAACAACGCCGGCGGCGTGCGCGCCGGCCGGCTGGAACGGACGGGCGAGGACGAGATCCTCGCCATGATCGCGGTTGATCTGACCGCGCCGATCCTGCTGACCCGCGCCGCGCTGCCGGAGCTGCGCCGGTCCGGCGATGCGGTGGTGGTCAACGTGACCTCGGGCATCGCGCTCGTCGGGGTGCCGTTCTATGCGACCTATGCCGCGGTCAAGGCCGGGCTCGCCCATTTCGGCGAGGCGCTGCGGCGCGAGCTGAAGGGCGAGGGCGTCCATGTGCTGACCGCCTATCCGACCGGCACCGACACGCCGATGATGCGGACCAACCGCGCCGGCCCGGACATCGGCTTTCCGCGCGAGAATGCCGGCGACGTCGCCGAGGCGATCGTCGGCGGCATCGAGGCGCGGGCGGTGTCGGTCATCCGCGGCGGCGAGGCGCGCGTGCAGACGATCGCGCTCAATCGGCACGATCCGCTCGCGCTCGACGAGCGCTTCCTCGGCCTGAAGCCCGCGCTCGAAGCGGCGGTCAGCGACCACGCTGCGCTCTGAGCGAAAAGGGCCGGGTCGCCGTCCGGCGACCCGGCCGGATACGGTTCGGGGGCCTCGGCCCCGGTGCGCGCGAGGCCGTCGCGCCTTGGCCCTGAGCGATCTCAGTCGCGGGCCGCGCGGCGCAGTTCCTCGAGCAGGTCCGACACCTCCCGGGCGAGGCTCTCGGACCGGGACGACAGATCCGCGGAGGCGCGCTCGAGGTCACCGGCAGCCTCGACGCCGGTCCGGACCGTGGCCGGCAGTGCCGCGATCGTCTCGCGCGCCTGTGCCGCACCGGTCGCGACCCGCGAGACGCTGGAACGCATCTCCGCCGATGACCGGTTCTGTGCCTCGACCGCGGCGGCGACGGCCTTGGCGGCGAGGTTGATCCGGTCGATCAGGCCTCCGATGCCGTCGATCGCCTTGGCGACTTCGTCGGCGATCTCGCGCGACGCCTTGAGGTTCTCGTCGATCTCCTCGGTCGCGCGGGTCGTCTGGGTGGCGAGCTGCTTCACCTCCGATGCGACGACCGCGAAGCCGCGGCCGGCTTCCCCGGCACGCGAGGCTTCGATGGTCGCGTTGAGGGCGAGCAGGTTGGTCTGATCGGCGATCTGGTTGATGACCTCGGCCATGCCGGCGATGCGTGCGGTCTGCTCGACCAGCCGGCCGGCCAGCGTGCGCGCGCCCGTCGCCTGGCCCGCGGCGAGCTCGGTGTCGCGCGTGGCGCTGACTGCCTCCTCGGCGACCCGGCCGATCGCGCTCGTCAGCGTCTCGATCTCGGTCCGGACGGTGTCGAGGTGATCGGCGACGCGGGCGAGCTCGGCGGCCGCGCCATCGGCATCGCCAAGCGTGGTGGTCGCGGCGCGGGAGACCGTCCCGACTGTGCCGCCGATATGGGCGATGGCCGAGCCGAGCGCCTCGACCACGCCGCCGACCGAACGATCGATCCGATCGGAGACGGATTCGAGCGTCCGGCGCTGGCTCGCGCCGATCGCGCGCTCCTTGTCCGTCTCGAAGCGCTTCGCGCAGCCGCTCGCCGGTGCGGCGGTTGTAATAGCCGACGGCGCGGGCGATCCGGCCGATCTCGTCGCCGGCCTCGTCCTGAAGCGCCTCCGCCGCCGGCTGGTCGGCGAGGTCGTGGATTCGGCTTTCGAGGCCGACGATGCGGACCACGATCGACCGCGACAGCGAGACCGCGAAGCCGACGGCGCCGAGGGCGACCAGCAGCGCGAGGCCGACCGACAGGGTGAGGTCGCGGACCAGCATGGCATGGCGCGCATCGAGGTGATCGCGATAGGCGGTCGCCGCTTCACGCCAGACGGCATCGATCGCTGCGGTGAAGGCCTTGTAGCGGGTATCGAAGGCGTCGCGGTCGGCCGCGGTCGACGCGCGACCGGCGGCCATCGCCTCGACCAGGGCCGCGGCGCGGTCCTGATAGGCGACATTGGCGCCGGCCAGCGTATCGAGCAACGGCTTCAACGTCTTGGCCGCGGTCGGGCCGACGATCATGTCGAGCCGGTCGTCGTCGAGCTGGTCGATCCCGTCGGCGAGGAACTTGAACGCGCCGGCATCGACCAGGAAGCCGAGCGACTGATCGAAGCCGACCCGCTCCGACTGTGCCACCGCATCGCCCTTCGCCTTCATCGACACGAGCTGGACGAGCAGGTCGGGCAGCCGGCGCACGAGGATGTCCGAGAGGTAGCTGCCGGCGACATCCGGGTTCGAATTGAGCTGACCGGCGTCGGCGACGACCCGGATCGTCTCGCGCAGCGCGCCGATCCGCGCCGTACCCTGCGCCTTGCGCAGATCGGCGACCGGATCGGTGTCACCGTGGTTCGCTTTCAGAAACGCCTCGATGGCATCGACAGCGGCCGCTTCGGGGCGGACGGCCGCACCGGTTTGCGCGCCGGTACCGGTTGTGGCTTCCGCCAGGCCCGGCCACGTCGAGGTGAGCCGATCGAGCCCGGCACGGGCGCGGTCGGTCATGCGGACCTCGTCGACCGCGCGGCGGGCGGCCAGTGCCGACAGGCCGACGATCGGGACGAGAAGAAGCGCGGTGATCGCGCCGAGTTTGGATCTGATCGACCACCGCACCGCCATGGGCCGTTTCCCCTTTTTCGTCGTTTAGGTGCCCGTCGCGCCCCCGCGGCGCCGACGGGCGGTTGTCACCGCCGGACGTCCTCGGCGATGGCCATTTCGTGGGCGACCGCCGTGACCGAGGCGGGCGGATCGCCGGACGGCATGTCGGGCATGACCCATGGCGCGGTTGCCCAGCGCCGCAGATGGATGCCGACGCGGCTGCCGGCGAGGGCGGCCAGCGCCCAGATCCAGCCGGACATGCTGCCGGACGCGATCGCGCTGAAATAGGCGCCGATGTTGCAACCGTCGGCGAGCCGGGCGCCGTAACCCATCATCAAGCCGCCGAGCGCCGCCGCCGCCCAGGCGCGTGCGTCGCCGCCGAGCGTCGGCCGGAATCGGCCGACGATCACCGCCGCGGCGAAGGCGCCGAGCAGGATCGAGAAATCCATGAGCGAGGTGATGTCGGCGAAGATGCTCGCCCTGAGCCCGTCGCCGCCGCGCCAGAACGCCCAGGTCTCTGGCGTAAAGCCCAGGTGCGCGGCGATCTTGGAGCCCCACAGCGCGAAGCCGTAGGTCTCCGACCACGGCCGGCCGGCGACCACGAGCGTCGCGGTGTTGAGAAGGGCGAGCCCGACCGCACCGAGCCAGAGCGCGCGCGGAACCGGCCGGGCGCGCGGCAGCGCGAGGGCGGCAATCAGCAGCAGGCAGATTTCCTGCGTGAGCAAGGTCGGCCACTTGTCGGCATCGGACAGGACCACGGGCTCGAAAGCGGGCAGGGCGCGCCAGAATGCGATGTGGGCGGCGCCGATCGTCGAGCCGACGATGAAGAAGAGCAGCGTGGCGGCGAACTTCATATCGCCACCGCCGAGCATGAACAGCGTGCCGGAGGCGCAGCCGCCGGAGAGTTGCATGCCGATGCCGAACAGCGCGCCGCCGATGACGAGCGCTATGCCGATCGGGGTCGCGAAGCCATAGACCTCCTGCCCGAAGATCGAGCCGGCCGCGATGACCGGCACCATCAGGGCGCTGGCGATCGCGAACATCAGCGCGTGGGCGCGGTAGACCGAGAAGTCGCCCTCGGCGGCGCGGCGGAACGCCGAGGCGAAGCCGAAGCGGGTCGAGAACAGCACGGCGCCGATCGCGACACCGATGCCGACGATCCCGACGCGGCGCAGGCTGCCGTCACCGGCCGCGAAGGCGGCGACGCCGAGCGCGATCACCCCGAAACACGCCAGCGCGATCGCGATCGGCCGGCCGGGTCGCATTGCCATGGTCCGCATCAGAGCCTCGCATCGGACGGTTCGCTTCCGGTGCTTGGACGCGCGGGTACGCGGCTTCGTTACAGCTGAAACGGCGCGCAGACGGCCTTCGCATCCGTTCGGGAGAAAAATCGAAAAGCGCGGGAATAACCCGCCGCCGGGTCGCGTCTCGGCCTGTGTGGGGCCTGTGGCGCTCCACGCCGAACCAGTGGCGGGTGCGGATCATGCCCGCCGGGAAACGAGGTTGCCGAGATCGGGGCCGTCGCGGATCGCGTCGGGCGCACGATCGAGAAGCGGAGCGAGACCATGCGAAATCACGACGATGAAGCGCCGCGGCCGGATGCCGACGGCATCGACCGGCGCGGCTTTCTGGAGTGCATGACCTGGGCCGGGACAGGCGTCCTGTGGAGCCTCGCCGGCGGTCTGCCGAGCGCCGTCGGCCTCGGCACGGCGCTCGCGGCCGAGACGCCGGCCGCCAAGCCCTTCACCTTCCTGCAGATCTCCGACAGCCATGTCGGCTTCGACAAGCCGGCCAATCCGGACGCGTTGTCGACGCTGCGCGAGGCGGTGGCGCGGATCAAGACCCTGCCGGTGAAGCCGGCCTTCATGATCCACACCGGCGACATCAGCCATCTCTCGAAGGACAAGGAATTCGACGATGCCGACCAGATCATCCGAGAGGCCGGCATCCCGGTGTTCTATGTGCCAGGCGAGCACGACCTGCTCGACGAGGGCCAAGGCAAGGCCTACCTCGACCGGTACGGCAAGGGCAGCCGCGGTGCCGGCTGGTACAGTTTCGACCTCAACGGCGTCCACTACGTCGGTCTCGTCAATGTCGTGAACCTCAAGGCCGGCGGCCTCGGCAACCTCGGGACGGACCAGCTCGAATGGCTGGAGAAGGACCTGGCCGGCCTGTCGTCGTCGACGCCGATCGTGGTCTTCGCCCATATCCCGCTGTGGACCGTCTATCCGGAGTGGGGCTGGGGCACTGCCGACGGAGCCGAGGCGCTCGGCTACCTGAAGCGCTTCGGCTCGGTGACGATCCTGAACGGCCACATCCACCAGGTCATGCAGAAGGTCGAGGGCAACATCGCCTTCCACACCGCCCGCTCGACCGCGTTCCCGCAGCCGGTGCCGGGCACGGCACCCTCGCCGGGACCGATGAAGGTGCCGGCCGGCGACCTGCGCAAGTATCTCGGCATTGCGACGGTCGACTTCGTCCGCGGCACCGAGCCGCTCGCCATCATCGATCGGCCGCTCGCCGGCTGACCCCCGGCGGCGGCCGCCCGGGAGCGACGGTCCCCACGCGGCGTTCCTGGAAAATTCTTCGTCACGGATCGGGATGTCGCGTGTCCAACCCATGACGTTGCGTCTCCCGATCCTCACACAAGGTCTTTCGTCGTGTCCGAATTCGATCTCTCGTCCGCCATCGCCGGCGCCGTGTTCCGCTTGTCCCTGCTCGCCGCCGGCGCCTGCCTCGCGCCCGGACCACTCGCGGCAATGGATGCGGCAGCGCATGCCGCCGCGCATGGCGTGTTCACCCAGACAGAACCTGCCCAGACCCGCACGGCCGAAGCGCCGGCCGTCGCGATCCCTGTCGCCGCCGCGCAGACCATGGTCAGCATCGACAATTTCACCTTCGGTCCGGCCGAGATCACGGTCGCGCCGGGGACGACGGTGACCTGGGTCAACAACGACGACATTCCGCACACGGTCGTCGCCACCGACAAGAGCTTCAAGTCCAAGGTGCTCGATACCGAGGGGGCGTTCTCCTACACGTTCACCTCGGTCGGCGAGTTCCAGTACTTCTGCTCGCTGCATCCGCACATGACCGGCATGGTCCGGGTGAAGGTACCTTGAGCGGGTCGGTTGCGGCCGGGCGGGTGAGCGGGAGCGACAGGCAATGTCCAACGGGCAGGCGATCCTCCGGATGATGGTGCGGCCGATCGGTTTCGGGCGATCGGTGATGCCGGTGCGCGTCGACGCGATGGACGCCGCTGTGCCGCGAGACCGGGCGGGGAGGAGCCTTTCCGCAACCGCGTGGACGACCCGGGTCGAGCCGTTGGTCGCGCCTCTGGTCTACGCCATGCGCGCCTTCGCGGCGCGGCTGCTGCCCGGCCGCACCACCGCCGAGACGGCGGAGACCGAGCCGCGGCGTGGCTTCGAGGCGGAGATGCTGCCGCATCTCGACGCCGCCTATCGTCTGGCCCGCTATCTGGCGCGCAGCGAGGATGCGGCCGAGGACATCGTGCAGGACGCCTATCTGCGCGCGTTCCGGGGCTTCGAGACGTTCCGGGGCGACAACGCCAGGGCCTGGATCCTGACCATCGTCCGCAACTGCCACCTGAACTGGCGCCGGCAAGCGGCGCAGGGGCCGCGCGGCGGTGCCGACCGGCGCTGGCGGCCTCGACATCGAGGACGATACCGATCCGCTGGCGATGATCGCGGCCGAGGGCGATCCGGAACAGGATCTGATGCGGCTCAGCGAAGCGGAGGCGGTCCGGCGCGTGCTCATGACGCTCGAAGAGCCGGTCCGCGCGATCCTCGTGCTGCGCGATCTGGAGGATTGCAGCTACCGCGACATCGCCGAGATCCTGGACGTGCCGCTCGGCACGGTCATGTCGCGGCTGGCGCGGGCGCGGAAGCGCTTCGAGGTGGCGTGGATCGCCGCCTTCGGGGAAGGAGAGGGACAATGACCGACCGGACCGCTTCGGACGACGGCTGCGCGGATTGGCTGCCGCTGCTGGCGGCCTACCTGGACGGTGAGCTCGATGCCGTGCATGCGCGCGACTGCGAGCGTCATGTCGCGACCTGCGCGGCCTGTGCGCGGGATTTCCAGATCATGGCGCGGGTGCGCCGGCGGCTCGCGATCCCGGAGGTGGTCGAGCCGGCGCCGGACCGGCTGCGAGCCCGGGTGCTCGCGAGCCTCGCGGCCGAGCGGCGCGGGGCTTCGGCGCTCGCGTCGGATCGTCTGCGGCCGGTCGCGACCGTGCGCCGGCTTTTCGATCGCATGGGGCAGTGGGCGGTGCTGCCGTCCCTGGCCGCGGCTGCGCTGGCGGTCGTGCTGTTCGTGGCGCCGCGCGGCGAGGACGAATTGCGCGGCGATCTGGTCGGCAGCCATGTCCGCTCGCTGCTCGCCACGCACCTGACCGACGTCGCGACTTCCGACCGGCACACGGTCAAGCCCTGGTTCGCCGGCAAGGTCGATTTCTCCCCGCCGGTGGTCGATCTCGTCGATCGCGGCTTTCCGCTGGTCGGCGGCCGGCTCGACTATGTCCGCGGCCGGGTGGTCGCGGCGCTGGTCTACCGGCGCCACGACCACATCATCAACCTGTTCGTCTGGCCGGGCAGCGAGCCGGGCCACGAGGCGGCGACGCGGGACGGCTACAATCTGATGCGCTGGGGCCAGACCGGCCTGGTGTTCTGGGCAGTGTCCGACCTGAACCCGGTCGAGTTGCGTGAGTTCCAGGAGGATTTCTCGGAGGCGGCGCCGCGCTGAAGGGCCGGCGGCGTGGATGGGCGAGGGGAGGCAGAGGATCACGCGAATGCGATCTGGCGTGGGGCGGGGCGGCGAAACGCCGGCGACGTTGCCCACGTCCAATCGGTGACGGCGGCCGGAGCCTCGGCCGCCCCTCTCATCCGATGGAGCCAATATGTCGCCGAAGTCTCTGCCTCTGATTGCCTCGAAGCCCGTTCCCGCGATCGTCGCCGCCGTCCTGCTCGTCGCCTCGACCGCTGTCGCGCGTACCGAATCCAGCCGGCAGGTCATTCTCCCGGCCGCGGATGGCGTCGCCGTGTCGGCGACCTTGTCCTCGGCCGAGGTCGGAGCGGGCAACAGCGGCGGCGGGCGGCCGATCGTGGTGCTGTTCCATCAGGCGGGCGGCAGCGGCGCCGAATATGATGCGATCGTGCCGCATCTCCTGAAGTCGGGGTTCGAGACGCTCGCCGTCGACCAGCGTTCCGGCGGCTCCGGCTTCGGGCGCGCGAACCGGACGGCGGAGCGGCTCGGCCGGCCCGCCAGCTTCCTCGAAGCGCTGCCGGACCTGAAGGCGGCGGTCGCCTGGGCCGAGGCCCGCGCCGCCGGGCGCCCGGTGGTGATCTGGGGCTCGAGCTATTCGGCCTCGCTGGTCTTCCTGGTCGCGGCTGCCGATCCGAAGGTCGCCGGCGTGGTGTCGTTCTCGCCGGGCGAATATTTCGGTCGCTCCGCGCCGGTCGCAGAGGCGGCCGCGCATGTGTCGCAGCCGATCTTCGTGTCCTCGGCGAGCGATCGCGGCGAGGTCGCCGCCGCGCGGGCGATCCTCGCGGCCGCGCCGGCCAAGGACAAGGTGCAGGTGGTGCCGAAGAATGCCGGTCACGGCTCGATCGCGCTCGCCGGCAGCGGCGGCGCCGACGTCTGGCCGGCGCTCGACCGGTTCCTCGCCCGCTTCCGCTGACGTTCGAAAGTCGTCCCGGCCGTGGAT
The DNA here is from genome assembly GCA_040269895.1 of Ancalomicrobiaceae bacterium S20. NCBI lineage: Bacteria > Pseudomonadati > Pseudomonadota > Alphaproteobacteria > Hyphomicrobiales > Ancalomicrobiaceae > Methyloraptor > Methyloraptor flagellatus. The sequence goes on from CP158568.1 coordinate 1,359,756, forward strand.
GGCTCAGCCGTCCCGGCCGTGGCGGGAGCGGAAGCGCGCGACCTTGTCGCGGTTGCCGCAGAGGCTCATCGTGCACCAGCGGCGCCGGTTGTTCTTGCCCTGGTCGTAGAACACCATCGAGCAGGCGGGATTGGCGCAGCGCTTCAGGCGTGGCGCCTCGTAGTCGCAGACGAAACGGGCGAAATCCACGGCGAGCGCGTCGAGCGGGCCGCCGTCGAGCCGCTCGACGACCTTCAAACCATCCTCGCTATGGACGAGATCGAGACCGAGCCGGACATCGGCGAGGCTCCGCTCGACCGTGTCGAGCGCTGCACCTTCAGGAGGACCGCCGGCGCTCATCGTCTCGAACAGCGTGTCGAACGCGGCGCGCAGCTTGTGCGACCGGGCATGGTCGGCCTCGCCCGGCGTGCCGATGCCGGCAAGCGCGGTCCAGCGCGCGAAGTCCGCCGGGGTGGCGATCAGGTCGACGGGTTCGGGCGGGCTGCCGAGCACCGGGCGCGTGTTGACGAGGTCGATCCAGAGCCGGCCACCGAGAAACGGCACGCCGTCGCGGAAGTCGCCGCGCGCAGGCTTTTCGTCTGGTTCGTCCGTGGTCGCAGTCGATGCGGCAGCTGTCGTCACGGCGGTTCCTCGGGGGTTGGCGAGAGGGGGGCTGCGCCATTGGCGCGTAAGCACTGTCGAAGTGTAACCGCGAAAATAAGGCGTCACCAGTTTCGCGACAAGCGGGACGGCGCGAGGAGGCGAGCGGTTAGGGTCGGAACGACGATCACATTCGCGTATAACCGATGAATTTCATTTTCATAGGTTACGATCTCGGGCTATGCCAATGGACATCACCCCTTCAAGGAGTTTCATCGTGATCAATCTCTCCACCACCTCCTCCTCCACCGTCGCTGCCCCGCAGTCTCGCCGCCGCTCGATCCGCCGCCTGTGGCGCGGACCTGCGGTCGCCGCCGCGACGGCGCTGCTGCTCGGCCTGCTCGATCAGGCGGCCGAGGCGCAGGTCCGCCGGTCCGGCTACGACCTGCCCGCCACGCTCGCCGTCGAGGCGGCATCGGAAGCGGTACGGGTCTGCGCCGAGCGCGGCTACCCGGTTTCGGCCGCGGTGGTCGATCCGAGCGGCGAGATCAAGGCCTTCGTGAAGGGCGATCACAGCACGGTCCACACCAAGACTTCGAGCTTCCGCAAGGCCTACACGGTCGTCACGCTCGGGCCGGTGTTCGGGTTCGAGGCGCTCGGTGCCTTCGTCGAGAAGACGCGCGGCGGTCCCAACACCGCCGCGCTCGCCTCGCTGCCGGACGTGCTCCTGCTCGCCGGCGGCGTGGCGATCCGGGCCAAGGGCGAGACGATCGCCGCGATCGGCGTCGGCGGTGCGCCGGGCGGCGAGAAGGACGAGGTCTGCGCCGCGGCCGGGGCCGCGAAGATCGGCGATCGCCTGCCGCAGTAACAAGAAGGAGGGGCGGATCGCTCCGCCCCTCCTCGTTTCTTTGCTTGTGGTCTTGCTATCGGTGCCGGCTCAGCGCGGCGCCTTGGCGAGGAAGGTCAGCATCGCCTCGGCGATCTCGTCGACATGGGTCTCGAGCGCGAAGTGGCCGGCATCGTAGAGATGCACCTCGACGCCCGGCAGCAGCGACTTGAAGTACTCGACGCCATTCAGGGTGAAGAACGGATCGTTCTTGCCCCAGACGATCAGCATGCGCGGCTTGTGGGTGGTCAGATAGGTCTTCCAGGCCGGGTACTGCGCGACGTTGTCCTGGTAGTTGTACAGGTACTCGAGCTGGATCGCGACGTTGCCCGGCTTGTCGAGATTGGCCTGGTCATGGACCCAGGCATCGGGCGACACGCGCTCGGTGCGGTTCGCCCCGTGCGTATACTGGAACTTGGTCGTCTCGGCGGTCAGGATGCCGCGCACCGGCTTTTCGGTCTCGGCGTTCCGGTTCTGCCAGTAGGGCGCGAACTGCTTGACCACGTCGGGGTTCCAGCTCTCGACGCTGGCGACGGCGTTCTGGACCACGATGCCGCGGACGCGTTCGGGGTGCTTCACGGCCAGGCGGAAGCCGACCGGGCCGCCGTAGTCCTGCATGAAGATCACGTAGTCCTTGGCGCCGACGGCGGTGGTGAAACCGTCGATCAGGTCGGTCAGCGCCGCGAAGGTGTACGGGAAGGCGCCGATCGCCGGGGCGGCGCTGGCGCCGAAGCCCGGATAATCCGGCGCGATGACGCGATACTTGCCGGCGAGCGCCGGGATCAGTTCGCGGAACATATGCGAGGACGACGGGAAGCCGTGCAGCAGCAGCACGACCGGGCCGTCCTTCGGGCCGGCTTCGCGATAGGCGATCTCGATGCCGTTGACGACGACGCTACGCGACAGCGTGCGGGTCGCGGCGGCGGTAGAGGCCGACGGCGTCGACTGGGCGGCATGGGTGGGAACGGGCATGGAAGCAACTCCGAAAGCGAGGGTGGCGGCGGCGAGGCCGGCGCGCAGTTGGGGCCACATGATGATCTCCTGACCGGTTATTGGCGCGATCATTGGTTACAGGTGAATACGTAACCGATCAACGCGTATTTTATCGGCGCAGGGGCGGCCGCGCTGGGCGGAACGGTGGTCATGAGCGCAGAGAAGCGGCGCCGGAGAGCGACGAGCTGATTTCGATAAGTATTGGAAAAAATTGAATTTTCACGGACTTCCGTCCGACTTGGTGCAGCCTCTCGTTTCATCGGCCGAGGCCGCTCGGCGGCGATTGTTGCAGCCGGCGAAAGGCTGTCTTTTGCGACCCGCCGGTATCGGGCGCTCGCGCCGATCTCTAAGCCTGCCGTCAAGGTAGACAGCGCGCCCGGCGGGTTGGCCGGCGGCGCAAGCACGAAGGAGATCCCGCCATGACCGCAGCCATGCCCGAGCAGCGCCCGCCGTTCCCGCCTTTCGACGAGGCGGCCGCGACCGTGAAGGTCCGCATGGCCGAGAACGCCTGGAACACGCGTGATCCCGCGCGGGTCGCGCTCGCCTATACGCCCGACAGCGTTTGGCGCAATCGCGCGGAGTTCTTCGAAGGCCGGGCCGCGATCGAGGCGTTCCTGACCCGCAAGTGGGGCGCCGAGGGGGAGTACCGACTGATCAAGGAGCTGTTCGCCTTCGGCCCGGACCGGATCGCGGTGCGCTTCGCCTACGAGTGGCGCTCGGACAAGGGCTCGTGGTTCCGCAGCCACGGCAACGAGCTCTGGCGCTTCGACGGCAACGGCCTGATGCGCCGTCGCGAGGCGTCGATCAACGATCTGCCGATCCTGGAGACCGAGCGGCTGTTCCGCTGGGCGCTCGGCCCGCGGCCGGAGGATCATCCGGGATTGACCGACCTCGGTCTCTGACGGGACCGGTGCTCGGCGCCGGTGCAGCGGCACCGGCGAGCCCATTCGAACGGCGCAGGCGGCGCGGCCTGCGCCGGGCCGGGTTGCGGTTCGAACCGGCGCTGCCGTGATAACCGATCCCTATAGGCCAAGTCCTATTTTTCATTATCTCATTATCGCGCGCCGCATTATTGGTTTCCTCCAGTCACAACCAGATAACGACGACCGCGATGGTCCCGATCACGGGCCAATCGTCGGCGGTGGAGGAAAGCTCATGAAATTGTTGCGTTTCGGCGCTGCCGGCGCCGAGCGGCCGGGCATGCTCGATGCCGAGGGCCGGATCCGCGATCTGTCGGGCGTCGTCGCCGATATCGCCGGCGCCGCACTGACGCCGGACGGGCTCGCGCGGCTCGCCGCGGTCGATCCCGCGACGCTTCCTCTCATTGAAGGCACGCCGCGCATCGGACCCTGCGTCGGCGCGGTCGGCAAGTTCGTCTGCATCGGCCTCAACTATTCCGACCACGCGGCGGAATCCGGGCTGCCGGTGCCGAGCGAGCCGGTCGTGTTCATGAAGGCGACGAGCGCGATCACCGGTCCCAACGATCCGGTCGAGATCCCGCGCGGCTCGGAGAAGACAGATTGGGAGGTCGAGCTCGGCGTCGTGATCGGCAAACCGGCCAAGTATGTCACCGAGGTGCAGGCGCTCGACCATGTCGCCGGCTATTGCGTGATCAACGACGTGTCCGAACGTGCCTTCCAGATCGAGCGCGGCGGCACCTGGGACAAGGGCAAGGGCCACGACACCTTCGGCCCGATCGGCCCCTGGCTCGTGACCCGCGACGAGGTTCCGGACCCGCAGGCGCTCGACCTCTGGCTCGAGGTCGACGGCCGCCGGTTCCAGAACGGGTCGACGGCGACCATGATCTTCACGGTCGCGCATATCGTCTCCTACGTCAGCCAGTTCATGAGCCTGCAGCCCGGCGATGTGATCTCGACCGGCACGCCGCCCGGCGTCGGCATGGGGCAGAAGCCGCCGCTCTACCTGAAGGCCGGCCAGACCATGCGCCTCGGCATCGCCGGTCTCGGCGAGCAGCGGCAGACCACGATCTCGGCTTGAAGGTGAGGGCGACGTCATGAACACCATCGATCTTGCCGGTCGCGTCGCGATCGTCACCGGCGGCGCGCGCGGCATCGGCTATGCGGTCGCCGAGCGCATGCTGAAGTCGGGCGCCTCGGTCGCGCTCTGGGACATCGACGCCGGGCGCCTCGCCACGGCGGCTGCGGACCTCGGCGCTTTCGGCCGCGTGACCACCGCCGCCATCGACCTGACCAGCGAGGCCGCGGTCGCGGCAGCCACGGCGGATGTCGTCGCGGCCCATGGCGGCGTCGACATCCTGGTCAACAACGCCGGCATCACCGGCGGCAACGGCAAGCTCTGGGAGCTCGAACCGGCCGTGTGGCGGCAGGTCGTCGAGGTCAACCTGATCGCGCCGTACCTGACCTGCCGGGCGATCGTGCCGGAGATGTTGAAGCGTGGCTACGGCCGCATCGTCAACGTCGCCTCGATCGCCGGCAAGGAGGGCAATCCGAACGCCTCGCACTATTCGGCCTCCAAGGCCGGCCTGATCGCGCTGACCAAGTCGCTCGGCAAGGAACTGGCCACCGCCGGCATCCTGGTCAACTGCATCACGCCGGCGGCCGCCAAGACCGAGATCTTCGACCAGATGAAGCAGGAGCACATCGACTTCATGCTGTCGCGGATCCCGATGGGCCGGTTCCTGAAGGTCGACGAGGTCGCCGCCATGGTGGCCTGGCTCGCCTCGGAGGATTGTGCCTTCACGACCGGCGCGGTCTTCGACATTTCCGGCGGCCGCGCGACCTACTGATCGGCGGTTCGCCGCTTCCAGCCATCCCGACTGCCCGACCGAACGCGAAGCCGCGTCCGGAATGCCCCGTCGTGCGCCTTCGCGCGCCCGGCGGGGCGAAAAAGAACGGCAGCGGACCTCATTCTCCACGGGAGGAGACCATGACTGCCATTCCGACACCGGCGGACGATCTCGCGACCACCGTCGCCAAGGTCACGCGCCGCCTGCTGCCGTTTCTGCTGCTGATGTATGTGCTGGCTTTTCTCGACCGCGCCAACATCGGCTTCGCCAAGAAGGCGTTCCAGGCCGATGCCGGCATCGGCGATGCCGCCTTCGCCTTCGGGGCGGGCATCTTCTTCATCGGCTACGCGCTGTTCGAAGTGCCGTCCAACCTGATCATGCACCGTGTCGGCGCGCGCGCCTGGATGTGCCGGATCATGGTGACATGGGGGCTCGTCTCGGCGGCGATGATGTTCGCCCGGGGCGAGATGGCCTTCTATGTCCTGCGCTTTCTGCTCGGCGTGGCGGAGGCCGGGTTCTTTCCCGGCGTGATCCTCTACCTGACCTACTGGTTCCCGAACGCCATGCGGGGCAAGGCGATGGGCCTGTTCTATTTCGGCGCGCCGCTGGCCTTCATCTTCGGTGGTCCGCTGTCGGGCCTGCTGCTCGAACTCCATGGCAGCTTCGGTCTCAACGGCTGGCAGTGGATGTTCCTGGTTGAGGGCCTGCTCGCGACCATCGTCGGCATCTGGGCCTATTTCTATCTCGACGATCGTCCGGCCGACGCCCGCTGGCTCGACGCGGCCGATAAGCGGCGCCTCGCGGCGGCGATCGGTGCGGAGGAGACGCACAAGGCCGCGCACGGACCGACCGGCACGCTCGCCGCGCTCGCCAATCCGAAGGTGCTCTATTTTTCCGCGATCTACTTCGTGATCCAGATGAGCGTCTACGGCCTCGTGTTCTATCTGCCGACGCAGGTTGCCGGGCTGCTCGGCAAGTCGGTCGGGTTCGAGGTCGGTCTGGTCACGGCGGTGCCGTGGATCGCCGCCTTGGCCGCGGCCTTCGTTCTGCCGCGGCTCGCCGATGCGACCGGTCGCCAGCGCTCGGTCGCTGCCGCCACCCTCGCGATGGCCGGCCTCGGGCTCGGACTGTCGGTCTCGACGGCGTCGCCGCTGATCTCGCTCGTCGCGCTGTGCGTCGCGGCGGCCGGCTTCATCGCGGTGCAGCCGATCTTCTGGACGTTTCCGACCAGCTATCTCGGCGGTGTCGCGGCCGCCGGCGGGCTCGCGCTGATCAACTCGCTCGGGGCGCTCGGCGGTTTCGTTGCGCCGAACGTCAAGACCTGGGCCGAAACCGCCTTCGTCTCGAAGACGGCCGGCCTCTACCTGCTGACCGGCACGACGTTTCTCGGCGCGGCGATGATCCTGGCGATCGGCGTCGCGGGCCTGCGGGCTGCGGCCCCCGTGGCCAAGCGCTCCGGCGCGGCGATCTGACCCGCATCTCGGCAGCCGCGATCCGGCACGGACGCGGCTTCCTCCTCCATCAACCAACGAGACCTGCCATGACCATGCCGACCATCAAGCATGTCCGCGCCTTCACCGTTCGTGGCGGGGGGGCCGACTATCACGACCAGCAAGGCTATCACTGGATCGACGATCACATCGCGACCCCGATGGCGCGCTATCCGGAGTATCGCCAGAGCCGGCAGAGCTTCGGCATCAACGTGCTCGGCACGCTGGTGGTCGAGATCGAGGCGAGCGACGGCACCGTCGGCTTCGCGGTGACGACCGCCGGCGAGATCGGCGCCTACATCGTCGAGAAGCATTTGGCGCGCTTCCTCGAGGGGCGCCCGGTCACCGAGATCGAGAAGATCTGGGACCAGATGTATTTCTCGACCCAGTATTACGGCCGCAAGGGCGTCGTGCTCAACACGATCTCCGGCGTCGATCTCGCGCTCTGGGATCTCCTCGGCAAGATCCGCGACGAGCCCGTCCATGCGATGATCGGCGGCCCGGTGCGCGACGAACTGACCTTCTACGCGACCGGCGCGCGCCCGGACCTCGCCAAGGGCCTCGGCTTCGTCGGCGGCAAGCTGCCGCTGCACCATGGTCCGGCCGAGGGCGTCGAGGGCTTGAAGAAGAACCTCGAGGAGATCGCCGAGATGCGATCGCGGGTCGGCGACGACTTCTGGCTCATGCTCGACTGCTGGATGAGCCTCGACCTCGATTATGCGACGCGGCTCGCCAAGGGGGCAGGGGAGTTCGGCCTGAAGTGGATCGAGGAGGCGCTGTCGCCCGACGACTACTGGGGCTATGCCGCACTGCGCAAGGCGGTGCCGGCCGGCATGCTGGTGACCACCGGCGAGCACGAGGCGACGCGCTGGGGCTTTCGCATGCTGCTCGAAATGGGCTGCTGCGACATCATCCAGCCGGATGTCGGCTGGTGCGGCGGCCTGACCGAGCTGATCAAGATCTCGGCGCTCGCCGACGCCCATGGCGCGCTCGTCGTGCCGCACGGATCGAGCGTCTACAGCTACCATTTCGTCGTCACGCGGACGAACAGCCCCTTCGCCGAGTTCCTGATGATGGCGCCGGAGGCCGACAAGGTCGTGCCGATGTTCACGCCGCTGCTGCTCGACGAGCCGGTGCCGGTCAATGGCCGGATCCGCACCAGCGCGCTCGACAAGCCGGGCTTCGGCGTGCGGCTCAATCCGGATTGCACGCTGGTGCGGCCCTACGCGCGCTGAGCTCCCTGCCTGACCGACTTGGCGCCTGTCGCGGCCCCTCGCGGCGGGCGTCCTTCTTTTTGGGGTCGGCCGTTGGCCGCCCCGGCGCATGAGGGGGCCTCAGACCGCCTTGGCGGCAGCCTCCCGTTCCAGGTCGCGCGTGGTCTCGCGCAGGATGGCGGCGAACAGCTTGGTGTTCTCGCTCGGCGCGTCGCCGCGGCGGGTGACGATGCCGTAGTTCTCCAGGCTGCGCGGCAGCCTGACCGGCAGGCGGACAAATTCACCGGCGACGACGCCCTCCTCGACGATGGTCTTCGGCAGCGCCGCCAGCATGTCGGTGTGGCCGACGATCTTGAGCGTGGCATAGACCGAGGTCGTCTCGATCCAGTTCGGCAGCGCGCCGATGCCGCCGTCCGCGAACGAGGCCTGCAAGAGCTGGCGCAGCGGGCTCATCGGCGATTGCAGCACCCAGGGCTCGTCGGCGAGTTCGGTCAGTTCGATCGCCTCGCGCGACGCCAGCGGATGCCCGGCGCGGGCGAAGATCCAGATCTCCTCGTCGACCAGCGGTTCGAACTCGAACACGCTGTTCTGCTGCGGATCGATCAGGCGGGCGAGCGCGAGGTCGATCGTGCGGTTGTTCAGCGCCTCGAGCAGCTGGTCGCTGGTCGCGGCGATCAGATGGATCGTCATGAGCGGCCGGCGCGCCTTCAGCGTGCTCAGCGCGCGCGGCACGATCGAGCTCATGCCGGCCATCAGCGCGCCGAAGGCGAGGCTGCCGTAGCCGCCGAGCTTCAGGTTGGTGACGAGCCCCGCCAGCCGCTCGACGTCGCTGACGCTCTTGCGCGCGAAGTCGATCACCGCGCGGCCGATCGGTGTCGGCGTGATGCCGGTGGAGCGGCGCTCGAACAGCGACACGCCCAGGATGTCCTCGATGTCCTGCAGGATCTTCGTGACAGCCGGCTGAGTGAGGTTCAGCTCCTGCGCCGCCGCCCGCATGCTCTCGACCCGCCCCAAAACTTCAAGCGTGCGCAAATGCTTGGCGCGCAGCCTGAGCAGCAGTGTGTTGGAGAGTGGGTCCATGACGGCGATAACCGATTGGAATTAGGCCTGCACGTTATTTCATTTTCGGGAAATGTCCAGTTAGGGCAGACTGCCCCTCGTGAACAAAGCACGCTCGTTCAAGAGGCCGTGCGAAAAGGGTTGGAAACTCTGGTCAGACCGGTGCCGGTCGGACCAGCCGGAGGGATTCCCGATGAGAACCAGTTTCGCCGTGGCGACCGCCACGGCCGTGATCTCGTGGCTCGGCGCCAGCGCGGCCTTGGCCGAGAGCGCCGCCGACCGCGCCGTCGAGGCCGCGAAGAAATATTCCGGCACGACGATCACCGTGCTCTACGAGGCCGGTCTTCAGCCGCTCGATCCGAAGAACTTCTCCGGGCCGATGTGGGAGAAGCTGACCGGCATCAAGGTCAACGTCGTCGAGGCGCCGATCGATCAGATCTTCACCAAGACGATGCTGGCCCACAAGGCCGGCACCGGCGCCTACGACATCCTGAACGTGATCCCGAACCAGATGCCGGACCTCGCGTTCTCCGGCGCGCTCGAGCCGCTCGACGCCTATGTCGACAAGTACGGCTACCGCAAGGAGCTGGAGACGATCGCGCCGGTGTTCCGCGACAACTGGATGAAGGTCGAGGGCAAGATCTACGGTCTGCCGGACGATGGCGACGCGCTGATCCTCTATTACCGCAAGGACGTTTTCGATAACGCCGACAACAAGGCGGCGTTCAAGGCCAAGTACGGCTACGATCTCGCGCCGCCGAAGACGTGGAAGCAGTTCTACGAGATCACCCAGTTCATTACCGAGAAGTTCGGCCCGACCATGTACGGCGCCGGCATGCTGCGGCAGCCCGGCAATGCGCAGTACATGTTCCAGGAGCGCTTCCGCGTCGAGGGCGGCAAGTTCTTCGATCCGGAGACGATGAAGGCGACCGTCAATTCGCCGATCGGCGTCAAGGTGTTCGAGGCCATGCGCGCCGAGAACAAGCTGATGCCGCCGGGCGTCGAGCAGTGGGGCTTCATCGAGGCGTTCAACGCCTTCCTGTCCGGCCAGATCGCCATGACGATCTCCTGGCCGCCGGTCGGCCGCTGGGCCGCCGGCTACGGCAAGGGCACCGAGGCGCTGTCGTGGATCCCGGAGACCAAGGTGGTCGACAAGGTCGGCTATGCGCTGCCGCCGGGCGGCCATCCGGAACTCGCGGTCGGCTTCTCGCTGTCGGTTTCTGCGGACAGCAAGAACAAGGAAGCGGCCTATCTGTTCATGCAGTGGCTGAACAGTGAGGACATCTCGGTCCAGCGCGTGCAGCTGCCCTACACGCTGCGTGACCCGTTCCGCGCCAACCACTATTCGAGCGCCGAATACCGCGGACGCTGGAAGGATGCGCCGGCCTATCTCGACACGCTGAAGCTCGCCGGCGAGACCGGCATGCTCGACCTGTCGCTGATCCAGACCGACCGTTACGAGGAAGCCCTGCGCCAGGCGATCAGCCGGCTGTGGGCGGGCGAGGACGCCAAGAAGATCCTCGACGATCTCGCCGCGCAGTGGGACCAGCTGACCGATCGCATCGGCCGCGACAAGCAGAAGCGCGCCTATCTCGACTGGTCGAAGAAGCCCAACGCCTATCCGGCGCCCTGAGGCGATCCCGACATGGGGTCTCCGCCGGCCGCTCCGGCGGGGGCCCTTCTTCCCTGAAGACATGATCGCTCGATCCTGGCCGGCCGGGTCGCCGCCGACCGGATCGCCGCCCCCGCCGCATCGCGGACGTCCGTCCGTGGCCGGGTTCATTCGCGCGGTCCGCGCGTTGCGGCCGCCCATTTCGCCGAGGATCTTCCCTTGCAAGCGACACCCGAGACGATGCCGCTCCGGATCGCGCGGCGCCGGCCGTCCGGCCATGCGGCCCTGCGCTACGGCCTCGTCGCGCCGGCCGTGTTCATCCTGCTGCTGATCGGCCTCTATCCGTTCGTGAAGCTGCTCGTCACCAGCGTCCAGAACATCTCGATGATGGACGACGACACGAGCTTCCAGGGCCTGATGCAGTTCCAGCGCCTCGCCGGCGACGGGCGGCTCTGGTGGTCGCTCGTCCGGACGCTCCTGTTCGCTGCGGTCGCGCTGCCGCTCGAGCTCCTGTTCGGCTTCGTGCTGGCGTTGATGTTCCTCGGCCGCGTGCCGCTGCGCCAGCTCTTCATCGGCATCATCCTGATGCCGACCATCATCTCGCCGATCGTCGCCGGCTCGACCTGGCGGCTGATGTTCGATCAGCGCTTCGGGCCGATCAACCAGATGATCGGCTGGGTCGCCGGCGCCGACTTCAAGCTCTTGTGGACCATCGATCCGACCTTCGTCTGGCCGGCGGTGATGGTCGCCGAGGTCTGGCAGTGGACGCCCTTCATGTTCCTGCTGCTGCTCGCGGCGCTGTCGAACCTCGATCGCGAGCAGCTCGAATCCGCCGCGCTCGACGGCGCGCCGATCACCATGGTGTTCCGTCGCATCGTGCTGCCGGCGATCCTGCCGGTCATGTTCATCGCGATCCTGATCCGCGCGCTCGATCTGGTCCGCGTCTTCGACGTGATCTGGACCATGACGCAGGGCGGGCCGGGCACGATGACCGAGACGCTGTCGATCTATGCCTATCAGCTGGCGTTCCGCGAGTTCGACGTCAGCTATTCGGCGGCGATCGCGCTCCTGGTGATCGTGGTGCTGACCGCGCTCGTGATGTGGGTTCTCTCCCGGGTGGAGGTCGCGCGATGAAGAACTGGGAACGCGGCTGGCGCCATGGCCTGCGGATCGCGGCGATCGTCCTCGCCGCCGTCATGTTCGCCTTTCCGATCTACTGGCTCGCCGCCATTTCGGTGAAGTCGCCGGACGAGGTCTTCGCCTATCCGCCGGTGTGGGTGCCCGCGCATCCGCAGCTGTCGAGCTACATCACGCTGTTCCGCGACGGCGACGTCGTCTCGATCCTGAACAGCCTGATCGCGGCGACCGGCAGCACCGTGCTCGCGGTCGTGCTCGGGTCCGCGGCGGCCTATTCGATCGTGCGCTACAAGACCGGCGGCTCGCACCTGACCACCTGGATCATCTCTCAGCGCATGGTGCCGCCGATCACGATCGCCTTTCCGGTGTTCCTGCTGTTCACCGGCGCGAAGCTCGTCGACACGCACGTCGGCCTGATCATCCTCTACACGGCGTTCAACCTGCCGTACGTGATCTGGATGATGCGCGGCTACATCCAGGAAGTGCCGATCGAGCTCGAGCAGAGCGCCATGATCGACGGCCTGTCGCGCTGGCAGGTGCTGCCGAAGGTGGTGCTGCCGATGGTCAAGGGCGGCCTGTTCGCGACCGCCGTGTTCACCTTCCTGTTCGCCTGGAACGAGTTCCTGTTCGCCCTGGTGCTGACCCGCTCCGAGGTCGTCACCTATCCGGTCCAGGTCACGGGCTATTTCGGTTCGCAGTCGACGTTCTGGTCGAAGATCGGCGCCATGAGCATGCTCGGGCTCATCCCGATCGCGATCGTCGTCGGCACCATGCAGCGCTTCATCGTGCGCGGCATTTCCATGGGCGCGGTCAAGGGCTGACCGGCGCCGGAACAACGATCTCCGAGGTACTTGGGCGATGGCCGATCTGGAAATCAACCGTCTCGAAAAATACTACGGCGCCTTCCACGCCGTGAAGGGCGTCGACCTGAAGGTGACCGCCGGCGAGTTCCTGGTGCTGGTCGGCCCGTCGGGTTGCGGGAAGTCGACGCTGCTCAGGATGATCGCCGGCCTCGAGGACGTCTCGTCGGGCGACATCGTGCTCAAGGGCCGCGGCATCACCCATGCCGAGCCCAAGGACCGCAACATTGCCATGGTGTTCCAGAGCTACGCGCTCTACCCCTATCTGACGGTCTACGAGAACATCGCCTTCGGTCTGCGCGCCCGGCGCGTTCCGGCCGAGGAGATCGACCGGCGCGTCCGGCAGGCGGCGGAGACGCTGCACATTTCGGCCGTGCTCGATCGGCATCCGCGCGCGCTCTCCGGCGGTCAGCGCCAGCGCGTGGCGATCGGCCGGGCGATCGTGCGCGATGCCGATCTCTACCTCTTCGACGAGCCGCTCTCCAACCTCGACGCCAAGCTGCGCGACGGCATGCGCGAGGAGCTGAAGCGGCTGCATCAGGAGATCGGCAAGACCTTCATCTATGTCACCCACGACCAGATCGAGGCGATGACGCTCGCCGACCGGATCGTGCTGCTCAACGACGGCGTGATCGCGCAGTCGGGCGCGCCGCTCGACTTGTTCGAGCGGCCGGTCGATCGCTTCGTCGCCGGCTTCCTCGGCTCGCCGCAGATGAACATCTTGCCGGTCACGGTCACGTCCGACCGCGAGGGCGTCGCGCTCGCCGACGGCCGCGTCGTTCCGTTCGGCTCGAGCCATCGGCTGTCGCGACCGGAACCCGGCCGGCGCTGCCAGCTCGGCGTCCGACCGGAGCATTTCCGGACCGGCGGCGCCGATGGCTTCGACGTCACGGTGGAGGTCGTGCAGCCGACCGGCTCGCGCAGCTACGCGAGTTTCGGGCTCGCGGGAACGCCTGTCGTCGCCGAGCTCGATGCCCATGCCGTGGCCCGGCCGGGCGAGCGGCTGCCGCTGACGATCGCGATGGAGCGCACGGTGCTGTTCGATGCCGCGAGCGGGCGCGCCGTTTCCCACGGGTCCGCGGGCGGGGAGCGCTGATCCCATGACCGAGCAAACCGGACTCACGGCGGCGCGACCCCTCGATCGCGAACCGCGGATCTTCGAGACCGGCACGACCGAGATCGCAGCCGCGCCGCTCACGTTCCGGACCGGCGCGATCAGCTTTTCGATCGACGGCGGCGCGCTCCGGCGATTGGCGCTCGGGGCGGTCGAACTCGTCCGGCAGATCGACTTTCCGATCCGCGATCGCAACTGGGCGACGCTGCCGCCCGAGGTCACCTACGAGGGCCAGGAGGAGACCGAGACCGGCGTCCGTTACGAACGGCGCTTCTCGGTCGACGAGGGCGCGCTCGTCTGCCGGGTCGTCTACGAGATCGACCGTGCGGGCCTGATCACCGCAACCGGCGAGGCGCGGGCGACGCGCGATTTCGTCACCAACCGCAGCGGATTCACGGTGCTGCATCCGATCGCGGGCGTCGCCGGCCGGCCGGTGCGCGTCACCGCGCCGGACGGCGGCGTGCGCGAGACCGTGATGCCGGAGCTGATTTCGCCGGCGCAGCCGGTGCGCGACATCGCGGGCCTCGCCTTCGAGATCGAAGGCATCGCGGTCGAGCTCGGTTTCGACGGCGAGGTCTTCGAGATGGAGGACCAGCGCAACTGGTCCGACGCCTCGTTCAAGACCTATTGCCGGCCGCTGGTCGAGCCCTTCGCCTACGTGATCGCGGCCGGATCGACGATCCGTCAGCAGATCCGCGTCAGCGTTGCGGGCGACGGGGTCGGGAAAGCGGCTCGGGCGGAGGCAGCGGTCGCGATCGGCGCCGCGACGGGCGAGGCGCTGCCGGAACTGCTGCTGGCAGGCGAGGGCGGTTGGCTGCCCGATGCGGCGGGCGCGGCGCTCGTCGCCGAGAGTGGCGTCCAGACCCTGCTGCTGCGCGTCACGCCGGATGACGTGGCCGCGCGCCTCGATGAGGCCGCGCCGCTGCTCGCTGCGACCGGCGGCATGCTCGATCTGGAGATCGTGCTCGGCGACGACAGTGCGGCGGAGCCGCAGCTCGCCGGTGTCGCGGTCGCGTGCCGGGCGGCCGGCGTGGCGCCACGCCATGTCATCGCGCTGCCGGCCGCCTACCTGGCGAGCTACCAGCCCACGGGCCGGTGGCCGAGCGGGCTCTCGCCGGCCGCGGCCTTCGCGGCGGCGCGGGCGGCGTTCCCCGAGGCGCGGGTCGGCGCGGGCGTGCTGACCAACTTCACCGAGTTCAACCGCTGCCGGCCGGATGGGCTCGCCTGCGACTACGTCAGCCACGGCACGGCGGCGACCGTGCACGCGGCGGACGATCTCAGCGTCGTGCAGACGCTCGAGGCGCTGCCGGACATTTTCCGCAGCGCGCGGGCGATCGGTGGCGCGGCTGCGTATCGGCTCGGCCTTGTGGCGATCGGCATGCGCTCGAACCCCTATGGCGACACGGTCTCGGCCAATCCCGACCAGCGCCGCCTGACCATGTCGACGTGGGATCCGCGCGCCCGCGGCCTGCTCGGCGCCGCCTGGGCCGTCGGCGCCTTGGCTGCGACCGAAGCCTGCGGCGTCGAGGCGATCGCGCTCGCCGGTCCGGCCGGTCCGTTCGGCATCATCGCGACGCCGGGCGCAGTCGCGCGGCCCTGGTGGGACGCGCATGCCGAAGCGCGGGTCTATCCGATCTTCCATGTGCTGCGCGCATTGGGCGGCGCCGGTGTGCGGCATCGCCTGTCCGGATTGCCGGACGGCGTCGTCGGGCTCGCCTTCGCCACCGAGCGCGGTCTGCGGCTCGTCGCCGCCAACCTCGGCCCCGAGACGCAGCGCCTCGGGCTCGCGCCGGGCGACCGGCTCGCCGTGCTCGACACGACCACCTTCGCGGCGGCCGCGGCCGATCCGCGCTGGCTCGATCATGCGCTGACGCCGGTGGCGGCGCCGGCCGCGACGCTCGATCCGGCCGCCATCCTGTTCCTGGATCGATCGCTCTGATCCGCAACGCCCGTTCCGAGATTTCCATGTCCGATCCGACGCGTATCGAAGCCGACTATCTGATCGAAACGGCGGCCGAGCCGGCCGCCGCGGCCGAGGCCATGGCCGGCGAGCAATCGTCCGGCACCTTCGTCGCGGTGCCCGGCGAGACGCCCGAGCTCAAGGCGCGCGCCGCCGCGCGGGTCGAGGCGCTCGAGGTCGTCGGCACGGTCGATGCGCCGTCGCTGCCGGGGGCGGTCGCGCCCAAGGCCGGCGGCGGCTGGCAGCGCGCCCGGGTGACGCTGTCCTGGCCGCTCGACAATATCGGCCCCTCGCTGCCGAACCTCGTGGCAACAGTCGCCGGCAACCTGTTTGAACTGAGGGCTTTCTCGGGGCTGCGTCTGCTCGATCTGCGCCTGCCGACGGCTTTCGCGGACCGCTATGCCGGGCCGAAGTTCGGTGTCGCCGGCACGCGGCGCCTCGCAGGCGTCGAGGGCCGGCCGCTGATCGGCACGATCGTCAAGCCGAGCGTCGGCCTCTCGTCGGCGGCGACCGCCGAACTGGTCGGCACGCTCGCCGACGCCGGTATCGACTTCGTCAAGGACGACGAGCTGCAGTCCGACGGGCCGAGCTGCCCGTTCGAAGCGCGGGTCGAGGCGGTGATGCGCGTGGTCGAGCGCGCCGCCGACCGGCACGGCCGCAAGTGCATGGTCGCCTTCAACCTGACCGGCGACATCGACGAGATGCGGCGCCGGCACGATTTCGTGTTCGCCAAGGGCGGCACCTGCATCATGGCGAGCCTCAACGCGGTCGGCTTCGCCGGTATTGTCGAACTCGCCCGCCACACCGCGCTGCCGCTGCATGCCCATCGCAACGGCTGGGGCGCGCTCAGCCGCGCGCCGGCGCTCGGCTGGTCGTTTCCGGCCTGGTCGAAGCTCTGGCGGCTCGCGGGCTGCGACCACATGCATGTCAACGGCCTCGCCAACAAGTTCAGCGAGAGCGACGACAGCGTGATCGTCTCGGCGCGGTCGCTCGGGGATTCGCTGTTCGAGGCATCGCCGATGCGCGCCATGCCGGTGTTTTCGTCCGGCCAGACGGTCCGGCAGGTCGCCGGCACCTGGGCCGCGCTCGGCTCGCCGGATCTGATCTATGCGGCCGGCGGCGGCATCGTGGCTCACCCGCACGGGGTTGCCGCGGGCGTCACGGCGCTGCGCGAGGCGTGGGACGCGGCGATGGCCGGCATCCCGATCGAAACCCATGCCCAGACGCGGCCGGCGCTCGCCGCCGCGCTCGGCGCCTACAAGGCGTGAGGCGCGCCATGGCCGCGCCGCTCCTGTCCTTCTACGGCGACGACTTCACCGGCTCCTCCGCCGTGATGGAAGTCCTGACCTTCGCCGGCGTTCCGACGGCGATGTTCCTGGCGCCGCCGTCGCCGGAGACCTTGTCTCGATTTGAAGGGCTGCGCGCGATCGGCATCGCCGGCGTCGCCCGCTCGCGCGATCCGGACTGGATGGCGGCGAACCTGCCGGCGGCCTTCGCCGCGCTCGCGCGGTTCGGCGCGCCGGTCGCCCACTACAAGGTCTGCTCGACCTTCGATTCCTCGCCGGCCTGCGGCTCGATCGGCAAAGCGATCGATCTCGGGGCGCCGATCCTCGGCGGCGCCTGGCATCCGCTCGTGGTCGGCGCGCCGGCGATCCGGCGCTATCAGGCGTTCGGGCATTTGTTCGCGGGTACGGACGACGGCGTGTTCCGGCTCGATCGGCATCCGGTCATGAGCCGGCATCCGGTGACGCCGATGGACGAGGCCGACCTGCGTCTGCATCTCGGCCGGCAGACCGATCGGCCGATCGGCCTCGTCGATCTCGCGGCGATCAAGGCCGGGGCGGCCGATGCGGCGCTCATACGTGCCCGCGCTGCCGGGGCCGAAATCGTCGCGATCGACACGATCGACGAGGAGACCGTCGCCGAGGCGGGCCGACTGATCTGGAACGGCGGACGCGGTCCGGTGTTCGCGATCGGATCGCAGGGGGTCGAATATGCGCTGGTCGCGCATTGGCGGCGGATCGGACTTTTGCCCGAGACTGTCGCTGTGCCGCGCGCGCGCCGGGTCGAGCGGCTCGTCGGCGTCTCCGGCTCCTGTTCGCCGATCACGGCGCAGCAGCTCGCGGTCGCCGAGGCGCAAGGTTTTGTCCTGGTCGATCTCGATGCCGCGGCCGCCGTCGACGAACGGTCCTGGAGCGCGGCACTCGCCGCGGCCGAGACTGCGGCGCTTCAATATCTGGGCGAAGGCCGCGACGTGATCGTTGCAACCGCCCGCGGTCCCGACGATCCGGCTGTGGCGCGGTTGCGCGCGGCCGTGAGCGTCGCCGGCGTGCCGGCCGGCGTCGTCAACGACCGGATCGGCGACGGGCTCGGCCGGCTGGTCGGCGCGGTCCGGCGCCGGACGGGGATTGCGCGCGCGGCGATCGCCGGGGGCGACACGTCCGGTTACGCGATGACCGCGCTCGGGGTCGAGGCGCTCGCCGCCATCGCGCCGCTCGCGCCGGGCGCACCGCTCTGCCGCGTCCACGCCCGCGACGCCGCGATCGACGGCTTCGAGGTCGTGCTCAAGGGCGGCCAGATGGGCGCGCCCGACTTCTTCAACACGGTCAAGACCGGTCCGGAATGACCGTGCCGCGCCCCCGAAGCCGGGGGCGGCACCTGTCCAATCACAAGGAGGAAAGACATGACCACGATCGCGCTGCTCGGAGCCGGCGGCAAGATGGGCGTGCGGCTCGCCACGAACCTCAAGGGTTCGCCCTATACCGTGCTGCACACCGAGGTGAGTCCGGAGGGGCGGCAGCGGCTCAAGGACGCGACCGGGCTCATCTGCGTCGAGCAGGCCGAGGCGCTCGCGGCGGCCGACGTCGTGATCCTGGCCGTGCCGGATCGCCTGATCGGCCGAGTGCTGACCGGCTTCGTCGACGAGTTGAAGCCCGGCACGGCGGTGATCATGCTCGATGCGGCGGCGCCGCATGCGGGGCAGCTGCCGAAGCGCGACGATGTCACCTATTTCGTCGCCCATCCCTGCCATCCGCCGCTCTTCAACGACGAGACGGATCCCGTTGCGCAGAAGGACTATTTCGGCGGTATCGCGGCTAAGCAGCACATCGTCTGCGCGCTCGCGCAGGGGCCGGAGGAGCACTATGCGCTCTGCGAGGCGATCGCGCGGACGATCTACAAGCCCGTGATGCGCGCGCATCGCTGCACGGTCGAACAGATGGCGATTCTCGAGCCGGCACTGTCGGAATCGGTCGGCGCGACCTTCTCGATGGTGCTGGCGGAAGCGACCGCCGAGGCGGTCCGGCGCGGCGTGCCGAAGCAGGCGGCGGAGGACTTCCTGCTCGGTCACCTGACCATCCTGCTCGCCGTCGCGTTCGGCCTGCAGCCGGGCGGGCGCTTCTCCGACGGCTGCCTGCTCGCCATCGAGGAAGCGCGGCCGGTGATCTTCAAGGAGGGCTGGCTCGACCGGATCTTCGATCCGGCCGCGGTGCGGGCGTCGGTGGAAGCGATCTGCCGCTGAGTGTCCTGAGGGCGATGCCTGGAGGGGCGAGGCACGGTGGATTCCGGCCTCGCCACCGGGAGGCGATTCTTATCTGGATCGGCCTGGCGATGACGCCCTCGTTGCGTGAGTTTACGAGCTAGGTCGGGCCGGGCGTGACAACCCTGGCCCGGACGTGGATGCGTCGGTCGTTCCGATCGACGCTGCTTTCATGCCGATCCCGGCGCTATCGGGATCGAGTGCCCACAATTGCTCAGATCTGCCATACCGCGCGCTCCATCCACTAAAATTACTTCCGGTTTATTTCTGCTGCGCTTGCATTCTAACGGAATGTTAACTAGCGTTCCCGTGCGTCGGCTGCTCGCTTTAGTTGGTCTCTGGTCTCGTGATTCCGCGAGATGACCGTCTCGGGCGCAGCATGCAGCACGGCCGGAAGACCGTGGCGGAATGTCGGGGGAGTGGGGGCTGTGACAGTTCAAGTGCGTCTTTCGGCAAGCGAATGTTTGCTGGAAACCCGGTTGCGCGGATCGGATGCCGTTTATCGGTCGCCGTTCGTGCGTCATGACCGGGTCCGGCGGTCGGACCGATCCGGCGTTTTCATTTCGCTATCTTCGTCTTCTTTCGCGCATGCGCGATTTTATTCCGACTGAGACCGAAGTTATTCCGATCCATTGCAAGCCTCTCTGGTCGAGAATTCACGCGACCAGACGCACCCGATCGGTTTGCCGTTTCGGCCATACGCTCACGCTGCAGCTCCGCCAGGAACTGTGCTCATCAGAATAACGTGTCGCGACGCCCCGGGTGGGGTCCTCATGCAGCGATCTTATCGATCGAGTGCCGGTGGGATTGTCGTTGTTCGTAGATTTCTTGGGATGGAAATAAGATGAAGCTCTTCGGATCGACGCTGCTCACCTCGACCGCGCTGTGCTCGATTCTGGTCGGTGTCGGAGCCGTCCCTGCGTCAGCCCAGTCTCTTCCGGACCTGAGTGTTTCAGCTCCCGCACCGGGCGCGACCTCGACGCCCTCAGGCAATCTTTCGATCAACCACCTGTTTGTCGGCAATGGCAACGGCGAGAGCGGTACGCTCAACATCGGCAGCGGCATCACCGTCAATGCCGCGTCGTATGGCGTGATCGGCAATCAGACCGGGGCGGTCGGAACGGTGAACGTCACCGGCAGCGGCGCGATCCTCAACGTCAGCACCTCGCTCAGGGTCGGCGACGCGGGCAGCGGTACGATGACGATGAGCGGCGGCGCCACCGGCACCGTCACCGGCTATGTCTATGTCGGCGGCGCCGATACCGGCAGCCTGTCGCTGAGCGGCGTCGGTACGATGCTGACGATGGACGGCCTCTCGATGCGCACCTCCGGCGCCGTCACGAGCAGCATCAGCATCACCGGCGGGGCGGTCCTCAACGACACGCTCGGCTTCTACGCCGTCGGCCCTGCGTCCATCACCGTCAGCGGTGCGGGTTCGGAACTGCGGGTCGGCACGCGCTCCAACCAGCAAGTCACCTGGGCCAATACGGACGGCTGGTTCTCGCCCGACAGCCGCCAGATCGAGATTTCCAACGGCGCGTTGCTCGACGCCGACGGCAGCTACATCGGCGGCGACGGCACCGCCACCATGGTCGTGACCGGCACGGGCACGCGCTGGCTGAACGGCCTGCCGCTCTATATCGGCGGCACCGGCAACGGCAATCCGGGCAACGGCACGGTGACGGTCTCGGCCGGCGCCTATGTGCGCTCGGCCACCAGCGCGGTCGGCGTCGACCCCGGCGCGACCGGCACGCTGACCATCACCGGCAGCGGCACGATCTACGAAGTCGTGCCCAACGCGGCGCAGAGCTCGCCCGGCAACTTCCGCGCCGGCTTCAACGGCACCGGCACGGTGACGGTCTCCGACGGCGCGCTGCTCAAGGCGGCGAACCAGATCAACATCGCGACCAACACCGGTTCGGTCGGCGTGATCAACATCGGTGCGGCCGAAGGGACCGCGGCCGCGGCGGCGGGCACGCTCAACGGCGGAACGCTCGGTGTCGTGTTCGGCGACGGCGCCGGTACGCTCGTCTTTAATCACACGGACACGAACTACGTGTTCGACCAGAAGATGAGCGGCCCCGGCGCGACCATCAAACATATCGCCGGCGTGACGCACCTGACCGGGGATTCCTCCGGCCTGACCGCGAACGCCGCGGTCTCGGGCGGGCAGCTCTACGCCGACGGCAATCTCGGCGGCACCGCCTTCAACGTCACCGGCGGCTCGCTCGGCGGCACCGGCACGGTCGGCGCCGTGACGATCGGGAACGGCGCTAGCCTCAACGGCACGCAGGGCTCCGGCCTGACCTTGAGCGCGCTGACCCTGAACGCCGGCGCCAGCATGAACGTCACGCTGGGCGCGCCGTCGACGACGGGTGTCTTCACCGTGAACGGCAACGTCACGCTGAACGGCACGCTGAACGTCACCGGGTCGACGGGCTTCGGTGCGGGTCTCTACCGGATCATCAACTACACCGGCTCGCTGACCGACAACGGTTTCGCGCTCGGCACGCGGCCGAGCGGCTTCGTCGGTGCGCTGCAGACCGCTGTGGCGGGGCAGGTGAACATCGTCGTCGACAGCGCGAATGCCCCGACCCTGTTCTGGAACGGCAGCACCACCAGCCCGACCGGGACGATCGTCGGCGGCAGCGGCACCTGGACCGCCGGGGCGACGACCAACTGGATCAATCAGGCCGGGACGATCTCCCAGGCCTGGAACAGCGCCTTCGCAGTGTTCCAGGGCGCGGCCGGAACCGTGACCGTCGACAGCACGGCCGGCTTGGTCTCGGCGACCGGCATGCAGTTCGTGACCTCGGGCTACACGGTCACGGGCGGCCCGGTCACGCTGACCGGTTCCGCGCAGATCCGCGTCGGCGACGGCACCAATGCCGGGGCCGCGACCACGGCGCGGATCGACAGCGTGCTCGCCGGCTCGGCCGGCCTCGAGAAGACCGACCTCGGCACGCTGATCCTGACGGGAACCAACACCTACACGGGCGGCACGACGATCTCGGCCGGCACGCTGCAGATCGGCAATGGCGGCGCCACGGGCTCGATCCAGGGCAACATCGCCAACAACGGCACGCTCGCCTTCAACCGCTCCGACGCCGTCACCTTTGCGGGCGCGATCTCCGGCACCGGCGCCGTGGTCCAGAATGGCGCGGGCACGCTGATCCTGACCGGCGACAGCACCTATACCGGTGGCACCACGGTGTCGGCCGGCACGCTGCAGATCGGCAGCGGCGGCACCACAGGCTCCATCGCTGGCGATGTGGTCAACAATGCCAGCGTCGCGTTCCGCCGCGCGAACGATGTCACGTTCGGCGGGGCCATGTCCGGTACCGGTTCGCTCACGCAGCAGGGCGCAGGAACGCTGATCCTGACCGGTGCGAATACCCATACCGGCGGCACGACCATCGCCAGCGGCACGCTGCAGATCGGCAACGCCGGCAGCACCGGCTCGCTCGCCGGCAACGTGACCAATAACGGCACGCTCGCGTTCAACCGGTCCGACGCGACGACCTTCGCGGGCGTGGTCTCGGGCACGGGTTCGCTGGTCCAGAAGGGCGCCGGCACCGTCGCCCTGACCGCCGCCAACACCTACACCGGCGGCACGACGATCGCGGCCGGCACGCTGCAGATCGGCAACGGCGGCACGACGGGCTCGATCCAGGGCAACGTCACCGACAATGGCACGCTCGCGTTCAACCGCTCCGACGCCATGACCTTCGCGGGCGTGGTCTCGGGCACGGGTTCGCTGGTCCAGAGGGGCGCCGGCACCGTCGCCCTGACCGCCGCCAATACCTACACCGGCGGCACGACGATCGCGGCCGGTACGCTGCAGATCGGCAACGGCGGCACGACGGGTTCGATCCAAGGCAACGTCGCCAACAGTGGAACGCTCGCGTTCAACCGCGCGGACGACGTGATTTTCGCCGGCGTCATCTCCGGAACCGGCTCGCTGGAGCAGAAGGGCACCGGCACGCTGATCCTGACCGGCGACAACACCTATACCGGCGTCACCACCGTGTCGTCCGGCACCCTGCAGATCGGCAATGGCGGCACCACCGGCTCGATCGCCGGCAATGTCGTCAACAACGCAAACCTGGTGTTCAACCGCTCGGATACGTACCGCTTCGGCGGGACGATCACCGGCGCGGGTTCGGTGACGTTCAAGGGCGGCACGGTGCTGTTCTCGGCGCCCTACAGCGGCTCCGTCACGGTCGATACCTCCATGGTGCAGCTGCAGCCGGGAACGACGACCACGTCGCCGTTCACGGTCGGCTCCGGCGGCCTGCTCGGCGGTTCGGCGAACATCGGCAGCCTGACCGCGAACACGGGCGGCACGGTGGCGCCTGGCTATTCGCCCGGCACGCTGACCGTGAACGGCCCGGTGGCCTTCAATGCCGGCTCGGTCTATGCCGCGGACGTGGCGCCGAATGGCGATCACGACCTCATCGCCGCCACCGGGAGCGCGACGATCACCCAGGGCGCCGTCCTGCGCGTGTCGAAGTATGGCAGCGGCGCCTATCCGGTCGGTGCGAGCTACACGGTGCTGACCGCCGCCGGCGGCGTCACCGGCCGCTTCATCCTGACCGGCGACACGAGCGTCTCGGCCTTTTACGCGCTGGCCGACGAATATTCGGCCAATGCGGTCACGCTCCGGAGCGTCCAGACCCGATCCTTCGCCTCGGTCGCGCAGACGCCGAACCAGATCGCCACGGCCGGTGCGCTCCAGGGCCTCACCGCGGGCAACAGCCTGCGCGACGCGGTCGCGGCCTCGACGACCGAAGCGGCCGCGCGCGCCAGCTTCGATCAGCTGTCCGGCGAGGTCTATGGATCGGTCAAGACTGCGCTGATCGACGACAGCCGCTTCGTCCGCGAGGCGACGGCGGCGCGTCTGGAGGCGGCGGGTCGCGGCGCACCGGCCGTCTGGATGCGCGGATATGGCGTGTTCGGTTCCATGACCGGCGACGGCAACGCCGTCGGCGCGGACCGGACCAGCCGGGGCGTGTTCATCGGCGCGGATGCGGCCGTGAACGACACGTTCCGTCTCGGCTTCATCGGCGGCTACGGCCGCCTGAACCTGCGTCTCAACGAGGGCCGCGGCTCGGCGAGTGCCGACACCTACAGCTTCGGCGTCTACGGGGCCGGCCAGTGGGACGCGCTCGGCGTCAGCTTCGGCGCCAACCACGCCTGGCATGATCTGACGGCGAGCCGGTCGGTCAGCCTCTCCGGGTTCGGCAACGCGCTGTCGTCGACGTCCAGCGCCCGCACGACGCAAGCCTATGGCGAGGTCAACTACACGGTCGCGTTCGCCGACATGGCGTTCAAGCCCTTCGCGGGGCTCGCCTATGTCAACGTGAACAGCGGCGGCTTCGGCGAGACCGGCGGTTCCGCCGCGCTCACCGTGCGCGGCTCGACCACGGATACGGTGTTCACGAACATCGGCATCCGGGCGAGCCGGACGTTCGATCTCTACGGGACGGCCATCACCGCCAACGGCATGGTGGCGTGGCGCCACGACCTCAACAAGACCGTGCCGACCAGCATCAACGCCTTCTCCGGCGGCGGCGCCTTTGCCGTCTCCGGGCTGCCGGTGGCGCGCGATGTCGCGGGCATCGAGGCGGGCTTCAGCGCCGCGCTCAGCCCGTCCGCGACCTTCAGCGTCAACTTCAGCGGTCAGTATGGCTCGGGCGTCGCCAATCAGGGCGTCAATGCGAGCCTGAGCATCAAGTTCTGAGTGGAAGCATCGCCGTGCCCGGCCGGGCACGGCGATCCTCCAATGAGGCCTTGGCCGGGGCGCGAGCCGACAACGAACGCGGTCGCGCCGCGCCGGCAGGCGTCGGCATTCAGGCCGTATGGCCCGATTCGCGAGTGACCGCTTCGGGTCGAGCCAGGTCGCTCGGCTCGGCGATCGTCGGTGCGGGCCACTTGGCGAGCGCCGTACGGCCCGGCTCTGTCAGTCCGTAGAGACCTCGTTCGATCCGCTCGAACCAGCCATAGACATTGCTCTGTAGGATCTTGGCGGCGTCAGGGGCGAGGCTGCGGAGATCGCGGGGACGGGCCGGGGCGTCGGCGAGGGCGTTGGCGACGACGAGCGCCTGCTGGCGATAGGCCGTCATCTGGGGCGTTCGCGTCGAGCCGCCCATGTTCGGATCGCCGGTGCGCCGACGATGCTCCTCGACGAGGCGAGACCGTCGTTTCCCATCCCGCCGCGGCTTCCAGGCCTCCGGCTCGACGATGACGTCGACCCGACCGGAGGTCGCGACAACGAGCAGCCCGAAACCGAGAAACCGGCACAGCTTCTTGACCCGCGCATCGCTCTCGCGACCACGCCCGCGTTTGGAGGCGGCAACGGCGAGCCAGACTTCGTCGCAGGCGGATGTGCGTTCGACGCCCTGCAACACCAGCTCGAGCGTGAAGTTGCGCTTCAACTCGCCGATGACGACCAGTTCGGGTGTTCCGTCGGACAAGGCCACGAGATCGCAGCCGCGCACCTCTCCTTTGACCTCGAGGCCGAGGCCTTCGAGGTGACGCTTCACGGGAAGATAGAGGTCGGTTTCCAACGGGGACGCCCCTCGGCCGAGCAGACACACGGAAAATTTCGGGCGAGCTTGGCGAAGGGTCGTTAACAAAGCGACGGCAACGCGTCCACGACTTCGCACGCCGATCGGAGGCAGACCACGCGTCACTCCACTCCTGACGGAGCCACGTTCTCTCTGTCCGGATCCACCATCGATCGACGATCGAGCGCCCCCCAAGGGGTACGGAAAACGGCGGTCGCGAGACACCTCAGCGGTTCCGGCCTGCACTTGGGCGCCGAAGGGTGCTCGTAGTGCCACGCGGGATGGCGGTGCTGATAAGCCCCGGCAATATCAAACCAATTGGCACCCGAAAGCGCTTGGCTCGATTGTCGCGTCAGATCGATGGAGAATGGCGGAGTCGGAGGGATTCGAACCCTCGATACCTTTTTAGGGTATGCTCATTTAGCAAACGAGTGCCTTCAGCCTCTCGGCCACGACTCCGTGGCGGTCTCTATGCCTCACCGGGGACGGCATTTCAAGACGCCTGTCCGGAATGGCCGATCACCGTCCCCGATTGTTTCTGTCGAGCCTCTCCGGCCCGTCCCGGCGGGATGGGGTCTTTCGCGTCGCATGCCATGCCATGCCACACCCTCGGCCGACCGTCGTTGTGTCACGCTCGCTGTCGATGCCGCTCGGCCCCGCTTCGCCGCGGGGCGGGCGTGGTTCGGCATGCAAGGGGTTTCGGCGCGGACGCTGCGGCCGACGCGGCCTCCTCGGTGCCGATGTCGAGGATCCTGCACGGGGCCGCTGCGTGAGCGCGCCGATCGGCCGACTCGGGCTATGCTCGCATGCCTGTTCGCCCCGGCGCCGCCATGATCGGCGTGCAGGAGCGTCGCTCCCTTGCCGCCACCCTGGACATCCGCCGCCCATGCCGCGCCCGTCTCTGCCGTTCTCGCCCGTCCGCCGTCGTATCCTCGCGCTCGCCTCGACGGCGTCGCTGCTGCCGCTCGCCGGCTGTGGCAGCCTCGATTTTCTGTCCGGCGACAAGGCCAAGCTCGGCACCACCGTGTCGAGCAAGGCCTATCGCCCGGTCGACCCGGCGCAGGCGGTCGCGGCAATCAACGCCTATCGTGCGTCGGCCGGCTCGGGGCCGCTGACGCTCGATTCGACCCTCGGCCGCGCGGCGCGCGAATACGCCGAGCACATGGCCGCCGCGGGCAAGATGAGCCACGCGCTCGATCCGTACGGGCCGATCGACCGGCGCTTGAAGACCATCGGCTATGCCTATGCCACGGCGGGCGAAAACATCGGCGAGGGCTACCGCGATTTCCCAGAGGTGTTCGAGGGCTGGAAGCGCTCGCCCGCCCATGACCGCGGCATGAAGGATCCCGAGATGACCCATATGGGCATCGGCTCGGCCTATAATCCGAACGTGCCCTATCAGGTCTACTGGTGCCTGATCTTCGCCAAGCCGCGCGGCGCCGGCCAGCCGGCGGGGACGGGGCCGTTCGCCGTGCGCTGGTGATTTCAACAACCTTTGATGATATGTAAATCCGTGTCGTTGCGAGGCGAGCGGGTGCGGTCATGAATGGGTTCTACGCGGGATACTTTGCCGGCACGGCCGGAAACGGCATCGGGATGTTTATCCTGAACGACGGGGTCTTGACGGGCGCCGACGCATTGGGCGCTCTGTTCGATGGCAGTTATGTCATCCAAGTTGACGGTCAGCTTTTAGGGAAGGTAACCGTAACAATCCCACCGAACGTAGCCTTGGTGCAGGGCGTTGTCGTTGGATCGAACGGAATGAAGTATGATGTAGATGTCTCGACAAAAGTCGATCAAATTGAAAAAACGTTTTTGCGCCTTGAGACCCCTGTTGGCCCCGTGAATGTTGCGCTCAAAAAAATCAGGGGGTTGTGATGACCTCAAATTTCTATGATTTTCAACTAAAGGATTTGATAAATCTTGCGATCTTGTTGGTAACAATTTTTGCCGTGTACTTCGGTCCAATCAGGGCTGTTCAGGTTGCTAAAGAAAATGAGAAGCGAGATCGGTTGATTGGTCAACGCGCCGATCTCTTCGCTGTGCTCATGAAAACTCGTGCGTTTAGGTTGGGTCAGGAACACGTAAACGCGCTAAACCTTGTTTTGGTGTATTTTCGAGATTGTGCGAACGTTTTGGTTGCGTACAGAGCTTACATCAGCATGTTCAATGCGGAGAGGATTAATTTCACACAGGAGCGAGATGACAAGTTTATCGAACTTCTTGCTGCTATGGCGTCTGAGCTGGGGTACAATGCTGAAAAGCGCGATATTGAACAATTAGGTTATTCCCCGCAGGTGTGGTTTGATGATGAGAACAACACTAGGCGGCTGCGTAACCTGTTTATTGAGCTTTTAGAAAACAAGCGTGGCCTGTCAGTGATCAATTTCCTCCTAAGTGGCTCCGGCTCTGGGCCGTTTCCTCCGACTCCGAAGCAATAGCGGCGATCTAGATATCTTCTTTGCTTTTGATGTGACTGAGCAAAAAAAAGCCCCGACCTAAATCGGGGCTTTTCGAGATCAGTGGCTTCTTAGGCTATCAGCGGCGATGGCCGCGGCCTTCGCCACCCTTGACGAAGTTCGGCAGCGACTGGCCGTCGCGCGGGCCGCGGGCCGGGCGATCCGACTTGCGCTCGCCGGCCGGCTTGCCGCCGGCGTGGTCGCGGTTGCGGTGCTCGGGGCGGCCGGCCTGGGCGCGATCCCCATGGGGACGCTCGCCATGCGGACGCTCGGCGCGCGCCGGGCGGGCCTCGCGGGTCCGCTCCTCGTGCGAGGGGCGGGCGTCGGCGTGCGGCGACCAGCCGCCGCGGCCCTCGTTGGCCTGGCCGTTGCCAGCGAAATCGCGGGCCGAGGCCGGCGCGAAGGCCGGATGCACGTCACGGCCGTCCTCACGCGGTTCGGCGCGACGGCCGCGGCCCTGGCCACCGAAGCCACCGCCGTTGCCGCGACCCTGGCCGCCGAAGCCGCCACCATTGCCACGCGACGGACCGCGGCCGCCATGACCGCGCTCGTCGCCGTGCGACGGGCGGCGATTGCGGCCGACCTGCTCGGGACGGCCGTGGCCGTGATCGCGGTTGCGCTCGGCGTTCTCTTCCTCGAGACGGTCCTGGGCGGCATGTTCGGAGCGGAACGCCGCGGCGGTCGCGACGCCTTCCGGCATCGGGCGCACCGGGATCGGGCGACGGGTCAGTCGCTCGATCTGCTTGAGGAACGAACGCTCCTCGCCGTTGCAGAACGAAACCGCCTCGCCGGACGCGCCGGCGCGGGCCGTGCGGCCGATGCGGTGGACGTAGGACTCCGGCACGTTCGGCAGGTCGAAATTGACGACGTGGGTGACGCCGTCGACGTCGATGCCGCGCGCGGCGATGTCGGTCGCGACCAGGATCCGGCAATGGCCGGTCTTGAACGCGCCGAGCGCGCGCTCGCGCTGGCCCTGGCTCTTGTTGCCGTGGATCGCGGCCGACTCGATGCCGGCGCGGTCGAGATGCTTCACGACACGGTCGGCGCCATGCTTGGTGCGGGTGAACACGATCACGCGCTGCATGTCGACATTGCGCAGGATCGTCTCGAGCAGCGGCTGCTTGCGCGCGGTCTCGACGAAGATGACGCTCTGGTCGACGCGCTCGGCGGTCGAGGAGACCGGCGCGACCGCGACCTTGACCGGATTGGTCAGGAAGGTGTCGGCGAGGCTCGCGATCGGGCCCGGCATGGTGGCCGAGAAGAACAGCGTCTGGCGCTTCTTCGGCACGAGCGTCGCGATGCGGCGGAGCGCGTGGATGAAGCCGAGGTCGAGCATCTGGTCGGCCTCGTCGAGGACGAGGACTTCCGTGTCGCCGAGGAACACGGCGCTGCGCTCGACAAGGTCGAGCAGACGGCCGGGCGTGGCGACCAGGATGTCGATGCCGCCCGAGAGGCGACGCTCCTGCTTGCCGATCGGCACGCCGCCGACGACGACCGCGACCGACAGGCGCAGGTTGCGGCCGTAGGTGTTGAAGCTGTCGGCGATCTGGTTGGCGAGCTCGCGGGTCGGCGACAGCACCAGCACGCGCACGCGGCGCGGGCCGGCGCGCTTCGGTTCGCGGGCGAGACGGTCGATGATGGGGAGGGCGAAGGCGGCGGTCTTGCCGGTGCCGGTCTGCGCGATGCCGCAGATGTCGCGGCCCTGCAGCACTTCCGGGATGGCCTTGGCCTGGATCGGGGTCGGGGTGGTATAGCCTTCGGTCGCGAGGGCCTTGAGGATCGGTTCGGCGAGGCCGAGGCTTTCAAAATCGGTCAACGGGTGCTCTTTCGAAGCAAAGACCCGCGTGCCGCTTCGGGGACGCTCCCACGAAGACGGTCGCTCACGGGTCATGAGAATGACGACCCGCGTGATCTAGGGCAGTCGAGCGATTGATCGCGAACAAGAGGACCGGGGCAGGCTCGATTGAGGAAAGAGCCGATCACGCCACGCCGGTCTGCCGCAACTTGTTCGAAGCGGCGACGCGTGAGACGTATATGCGCGCTTCGATGGCCGGGGTCAAGGGCGATGCTGCAACGCCGCAAATCGTCTGAGCCGAAACGGTGAACGGTTTTGGACGCGCGTTTTGTCCGGCTCATTACGGAATGGCGGGCGCGCAGCCTGGCGGCACGCGACATTGGAGCGCGGACGAGGGGCTGACGGCGCGGGGAGTTGCGATGGACCAGGGATTGATCGAGCTGATCCGCGAACTGGCCGAGCCGATCGGCGGCGTCGCGATGAAGCGCATGTTCGGCGGCGTCGGGCTGTTTCGCGATGGCCGCATGTTCGGGATCGTCGTCGCCGACGTGCTCTATTTCAAGGTCGATGCCGAGAGCGCCCACCTGTTCGAGGCCGAGGCGCTGGAGCCGTTCGGCTATACGGCCAAGACCGGCGAGCGTGTCGTGATGAGCTATCGGCGCGCGCCGGAGCGGGTGTTCGACGACCCGGACGAGTTTCTGATCTGGGCCCGTCACGGCATCGGCGCGGCGATGCGCAGCGCGGAGAAGCCGACCCGCAAGCCTGCGAAGCCGCGGGCCAAGGCCGGGTCGGTGCGCAAGGCGGAGCCGCCGGACCTGTGAGCGGAGTGGAGGCTTCCGTTACGATCGGTTGCGGCTCCGCGCATTCGAGGGCATAACCGCGGCCTCGCCGCCGGGCTCGCCCGGCGCCCGAACGATCCGCCGGACAAAGCAATCCGGCCAGACGAGGACGTCCCATGACCGAGATCACGGATCCGGAAAACACGCTCGTGATGGAGACCACCAAGGGCCGCGTCGTGATCGCGATGCGCCCGGATCTCGCCCCGGGCCACGTCGACCACATCAAGAAGCTCGCGCGCGAAGGCTTCTACGACGGCATCGTGTTCCACCGCGTGATCGAGGGCTTCATGGCCCAGACCGGCTGCCCGCACGGCACCGGCACCGGCGGTTCGTCGTATCCGAACCTCAAGGCCGAGTTCAACGCCGAGCCGCACGTGCGCGGCACCGCCTCGATGGCGCGCGCGCAGAACCCGAATTCGGCGAATTCGCAGTTCTTCATCTGCTTCGACGACGCCCGCTTCCTCGACCGGCAGTACACGGTGTGGGGCAAGGTGATCGAAGGCATGGAGAACGTCGACAAGATCAAGCGCGGCGAGCCGGTGCGCGATCCCGACAAGATCATCTCGATGAAGGTCGCGGCCGACATCGCAGCCTGAAGTCAGGCTGAAATTATCTAGGGTTGTGATTGGCGCCCTGCTATCCTGTTTGTGTCTGAATTTTTGTGGTGACAAAAATTCGGATTTCGGGCAGGCTGGCAGGGCGTCGTCATGAGGATCTCCTACGATCCGGCGAAACGGGCGAAGACGATCGAGGAGCGTGGTCTCGATTTCGAGGATGCGCGCCACGTGTTTGACGGACCGGCGATCTCCGCGCCCGATCTGCGGTTCGACTACGGCGAGGAACGGTTCGTGACCTTCGGCTATCTGCGGGGCCGGATGGTCTCGCTGTGCTGGACGGCTCGGGAGGGCGGCCGGCGCATCATATCGATGAGGTACGCCAATGACCGAGAACAAGCGCGCTACCGAGGCCTTCTTGGCGGCCATTGAGGCTGAGGCGAAGCGTACCCGGAACGACGATCGCGTCTACGGCTCCGACTTCGCCAAGGCCGATGCCTACGTCAACAAGCCGGAGGACTACGAGGACAATCCGGAGTGGACGGAGGAAATGTTCGAGCGGGCGGATTGGTATATCGGCGACAAGCTGATCCGGCGCGGCAGGCCGCGCTCGGAGGCGCCGAAGCGGGCGGTCAACATCCGGCTCTCGCCCGAAGTGCTCGACCGCTTCAAGGCGACCGGCAAGGGCTGGCAGACCCGGATCGACGCGGCGCTCAAGGAATGGCTTGCCGCGCATCCGGAAGTCGGGCAGGGGTGACGACCATCCGCACCGGGCGCCGGACGGGCTGGTGACCGCCGCAGCCCGGGGTGCCTGCCGCCATTGGCGGCGCCCCGTCCTGCTCTTTCTTCGTCGTTGCCCGGCGCCCGCATACGCGCGGCCGGCCAAGACCAACCGAGTTCCTGATCCCGACATGCGCGTCGACCTGT
This sequence comes from Ancalomicrobiaceae bacterium S20, assembly GCA_040269895.1. Taxonomy (NCBI): domain Bacteria; kingdom Pseudomonadati; phylum Pseudomonadota; class Alphaproteobacteria; order Hyphomicrobiales; family Ancalomicrobiaceae; genus Methyloraptor; species Methyloraptor flagellatus. The sequence continues at coordinate 1,392,108 of CP158568.1, forward strand.
TCGATTTCGACCTGCCGCCGGAGCGGATCGCGCTCCGGCCGGTCTCGCCCCGCGACAGCGCCAAGATGCTGGTCGTCCGTCCGGACGGCGCGCCGGCGCTGGAAGACCGCGTCGTGCGCGATCTGCCGGATCTGCTCGCGCCCGGCGATGCACTCGTCTTCAACGACACCAAGGTCATACCGGCGGAACTCCACGGCGTGCGCGTCCGCGACGACAATCGTACGGCGGTCACCTTCACGTTGATCCGGCGCGAGGCGGCGGATCGCTGGCGCGCCTTCGCACGGCCGGGCAAGCGCCTCAAGCCCGGCGACCGCGTGCTGATCGGCGAGGCCGGCCGCGCCTGCCTGCTCGGCGAGGTATGGGCGACGCTGGAGGAGAAGGCCGAGACCGGCGAGGTCGTCCTCAGGTTCGACTTCTCCGGCCCGGATCTCGATCTCGCGATCCATGCGGTCGGCTCGGTGCCGCTGCCGCCCTACATCTCGGGCAAACGGCCGACGGACGCGCAGGATCTCGCCGACTACCAGACCATCTACGCCCGCGAGGAGGGCGCGGTCGCTGCGCCGACCGCGGGGCTGCACTTCACGCCGGAGCTGTTCGCGCGGCTCGAGGCGTGCGGCATCGAGCGGCATTTCGTGACGCTGCATGTCGGTGCCGGTACGTTCCTGCCGGTGAAGGCAGAGGACACGGCCGAGCACAAGATGCATGCCGAATGGGGGTCTGTGACCGCCGAGACGGCTGCGGCGCTCAATGCGGTGCGGGCACGTGGGAACCGCATCGTGGCGGTCGGCACGACCTCGCTCCGGCTGATCGAGAGCGCCTGCGACGAGACCGGCCGCATCCATCCGTTCTCGGCGGAGACCGACATCTTCATCACGCCCGGCCGGCCGATCCGTTCCGCCGACGCGCTGATGACCAACTTCCATCTGCCGAAGTCGACGCTGTTCATGCTGGTCTCGGCCTTCGCAGGCTTCGACCTGATGCACCGCGCCTATGCGCATGCGATCGCCGAGCAGTACCGCTTCTACTCCTACGGCGATTCCTCGCTGCTCTTCCGTGCGGACGCCGTGCCGGGTATGGAACGCGCATGACCACGCTTCCAGACGAGATCCCGGCCTTCGGCTTCGAACTGCATGCGACCGACGGCATGGCCCGGCGCGGCACCGTGACGACGGCGCACGGGGCAATCCGCACGCCCGCCTTCATGCCGGTCGGCACGCAGGCGACCGTCAAGACCATGTATCCCGAGCAGGTCCGGGCGCTCGGCGCCGATGTCGTGCTCGGCAACACCTATCACCTGATGCTGCGCCCCGGCGCGGAGCGGGTCGCGAGCCTCGGCGGGCTGCACACGTTCATGAACTGGCCGCATCCGATCCTGACGGATTCCGGCGGGTTCCAGGTCATGTCGCTGTCGAAGCTCAGAAAAGTCACCGAGAAGGCGGTCACGTTCCAGAGTCACCTCGACGGCCGGCGCTATGAGCTCTCCCCCGAGCGGAGCCTCGAGATCCAGGGCCTGCTCGGCTCCAACATCCAGATGCAGCTCGACGAATGCGTCTCGCTGCCGAACACGCGGCCCGAGATCGATCGCGCGATGCGGCTCAGCCTGCGCTGGGCCGAGCGGTCGAAGCGGGCGTTCTTCGGCAAGCGCGGCCACGGCATCTTCGGTATCGTGCAGGGCGGCGATCTGGAGGATCTTCGGCTCGAATCGGCCAAGGGCCTCGTCGACATCGGCTTCGACGGCTATGCGCTCGGCGGCCTCGCGGTCGGCGAGCCGCAGGAGGTCATGCTGCGGGTGATCCAGGCGACGACGCCGGCACTGCCCGCGGATCGGCCGCGCTACCTGATGGGCGTCGGCACGCCCGACGACCTGATCGAGTCGGTCGCGCGCGGCATCGACATGTTCGACTGCGTGATGCCGACCCGCGCGGGCCGCCACGGCCTCGCCTATACGCGGCGCGGCAAGGTCAACCTGCGCAACGCCCGCCATGCCGATGATCCGCGCCCGCTCGACGAGGAGAGCGATTGCCCGGCCGCGCGCGACTACTCGCGCGCCTACCTGCATCATCTGGTCCGCACCGGAGAGGCGCTCGGCGCCATGCTGCTGACCTGGGTCAACCTCGCCTATTACCAGGATCTGATGGCCGGAATCCGCCGTTCGATCGAGGAGGGCCGGTTCGAGGCGCACAAGGCCGAGGTCAAGGCGGGCTGGGCCGCGGGAGACATTCCGGCGCTGTGACGCCAGGCCCGTGCTGCGGCCTGCGTATTTCTCCCTATCGTCATCACGCGAGCGAACCCGATGTGAAGCGTCGGCGTTACGGCGTCGGCCGTGAGGCTGTCATCATCGGTTCGTCCTTCGCCCCGATCCTCGGGCGCAAAGGACACCCGCCGGACAGGCCTTCGATGCATGCGGCATCGGGGTGCGGGCCGGCGACGCGAGGACGATCATGCTCGAAAACCTCGACGCGACGGTCCTGTCCCGAATCCAGTTCGGCTTCACCATCACGTTCCACATCATCTTCCCGGCTTTCACCATCGGCCTGTCGGCCTTCATCGCCACGCTCGAAGGGCGCTGGCTCTGGACGGGCGACGACCTCTACCACCGGCTCGCGCGCTACTGGACCAAGATCTTCGCGATCTCTTTCGCGATGGGCGTCGTCTCCGGCATCGTGCTCTCCTACCAGTTCGGCACCAACTGGAGCCGCTTCTCGGTCGTGGTCGGCAACGTCATCGGTCCGCTGATCGGCTACGAGGTGCTGACCGCCTTCTTCCTGGAGGCGACCTTCCTCGGCATCATGCTGTTCGGCTGGAACCGGGTGCCGCCGTGGCTGCACTTCCTCGCCTCGGTGATGGTGGCGATCGGCACGGCGATCTCGGCGTTCTGGATCCTGTCGGCCAACAGCTGGATGCAGTCGCCGGCCGGTTACGAGATGCGCGACGGCGTCGCGCACGCGACCGACTGGTTCGCGGTGATCTTCAATCCGACGTTCCCGTATCGCTTCGCCCATATGGTGATCGCGGCCTACCTGACCACCTCGATCGTGGTGCTGTCGGTCGGCGCAAGGCACCTCAGGCGCGGGCGCTTCGTGCCGGAATCGCGCGTCATGCTGCACATGGGGCTCGGGCTCGCGGCGATCCTGGCGCCCCTGCAGATCATCATCGGCGACTTCCACGGCATCGCCACGCGCGACCACCAGCCAGCCAAGCTCGCCGCGATCGAGGGGCACTGGGACAATGACGGTCCGGCGCCGCTCGTGCTGTTCGGCTGGCCGAACCAGCAGGCCGAGCGCAACGACTACGAACTCGCCATCCCGAAGCTCGGCAGCCTGATCATCACCCATGACTGGGAAGGCCGCTTCAAGGGGCTGAAGGACTTCGCCGCTGTGGATCGGCCGCCGGTCTGGCCGGTGTTCTGGGGCTTCCGCGTCATGGTCGGGCTCGGGCTCGCCATGCTGGCGCTCGCCTGGGTCGGCGTCTTCGCCTGGTGGCGCGGCCGGCTCGACAATTGGCGGCTCTATCTCGATGCGGCGACGGTCGCCTGGCCGGCGGGCTTCCTCGCCATCGTGGCCGGCTGGTTCGTCACCGAGATCGGCCGGCAGCCGTGGATCGCAACCGGCATTCTCAGGACCGCCGACGCGGCCTCGCCGGTGCCCGCGCATGTGGTGGCGACGTCGCTCGCGGCTTTCGTCGTCGTCTACGGCGTCGTGTTCGCGGCCGGCATCTACTACATCAACCGCATGATCGTGAAAGGCCCGGCGCCGGCCGTCACGGCCGAGGAGGAGGGCGTGCCGTCGCGGCCGCTCTCCGGCGCGCTCGGCGCGGCCGGTCATGCCGCCAAGACCACGGGAGGCGCGGCATGAGCGCGACGGCCGACCTGCTGCCGGTCGTCTGGGCCGTGATCATCGCGGTCGCCGTGGTGCTCTACGTCATCATGGACGGCTTCGATCTCGGTATCGGCATCCTGTTCCCGGGCTTGCGCGACGAGGGCGAGCGCGATCAGGCGATGAACTCGATCGCGCCCTATTGGGACGGCAACGAGACCTGGCTCGTGCTCGGCGGCGGCGGCCTGTGGGTCGCTTTCCCGAAGGCCTACGCGGTCGTGATGCCGGCACTCTACATCCCAGTCATCGCCATGCTGCTGGCGCTGATCTTCCGCGGTGTCGCGTTCGAGTTCCGCTTCGCGGCGAAGCCGAACCACCGGGCCTGGGATCTTGCCTTCATGCTCGGGTCGATGGCGGCGGCGTTCTTTCAAGGATGCGTGCTCGGCGGGCTCCTGTCCGGCATCAAGGTCGAGAACGGCGCTTTCGCCGGCGGGCCGCTCGACTGGCTTACGCCGTTCTCGGTCCTGTGCGGCCTCGGCCTGATGGCCGGCTACGCGCTGCTCGGCGCGGGCTGGCTGGTGCTGCGCACCCATGGCGACATCACCGAGAAGGCACGGCGGCTGATCGGGCCGCTGGCGATCGCGGTCGGCGGCTTCGTCGCCGCGGTCAGCCTGTGGACGCCGATCCACAGCCCGGCGATCGCGGCACGCTGGTTCTCGTTCCCGAACATCGCGCTGCTCTGGCCGCTGCCGGCGCTGACGGCGGCGTTCCTCTACTGGGTCTGGCGCCATGCCCGCAACGGCAACGACACGCTGCCGTTCCCGGTCACGATCGGCGTCTTCGTGCTCGCCTTCGCCGGTCTGGGCATCTCGGTGTTCCCGATGATCGTGCCGCCGTCGATGACGGTCTGGGACGCGGCGGCGGCACCTGAATCGCTCGTCTTCTTCCTGATCGGGACGCTCGTCATGATTCCGGTCGTGCTCGGCTACACCGCCTTCGTCTACTGGACGTTCCGGGGCCGGATCGGGGCCGGGGAGGGGTATCATTGAGCGCGAAAATGGCGCGCGCCATGCACGTCGAAAAAACGACGGCAGCGCGCGCCTTTTTGCGTCAAGGACTTGGAGTTATCCACGGCCCTGTCACGGGACTGAAAAAATCTCGCACACCCCGCGCTTGACTTCATCCGCGGGGGGCCGTAAACGACCCACACCTCGGCGGCGGACACGATCCGCTGCGCCAGAGGCGAGCGGGGGTGTAGCTCAGTCGGTTAGAGCGCCGGCCTGTCACGCCGGAGGTCGCGGGTTCGAGCCCCGTCACTCCCGCCACTTTCCTTCCCGATGGGAAGGTCTTCCGCACAATGAAGATCCGCCTGACCGGCGGCCTCGATCGAGAGGCCGCCGCAGGCTGGATTGTCGTCGCGTCTTGCATGCGTTGGCAAGCTGCAAAAACGCATGCGTTAACTTTTTGGCTTCAATCGATTTAAGGCTTCGCTCAGTTTTTGGTATTGAAATTTCAGTGTCGACCATCAAAGGAGGCGCGCCATGTTGCTCAGTCGCGTCATCTTCTACGCCCACAACAACATCCGCCCGAACGGGGCGCGGGCGAGCGATCTCGTCAAGGTCATCCTGTCGGCCTGTACGGCCTATGATGCCGCCTCGGGCCTGTCCGGGGCGCTGGCGTTCAGCGACCGGTACTTCGTGCAGGGCATGGAGGGCGAGCGGGAGCTGCTGACGCGGCAGTTCCTGAAGATCTCGCAAGACGAGCGTCTGAGCCATCTGACCCTGTGCCATTGCGAGGAGATCGCGGTGCGCCGGTTCGTCGGCTGGACGGTCGCCTTTGCGGGCCATAACAGCGAGGCGCTCGATCGGCTGTTCCTGCGCCATTCGGTCACCAACCACCTCGATCCGACCCGCATGACCGGCGAGGCGATCCTCGGCCTGCTCGCGGACGTGACGCAGCTCGACAGTCCCTATGTCCAGCGCGCCGGCGGCGCTGCGCGCCAGTCCGGCGGGCCCGGCCCGTCGGCGGGGGTGAGTGCGGCCGGTGGCGCGGACGTGCCGTTCCGGCCGGCTCGGATGCCGCATGTGCCCGCGGAGGTCGAGCGGAGTCCGGTCAACCGCAGCGCGCTCTGAGAATTCGTGTCGATTGTGGTCGTCCGAAATGACGCAGCTGCCCACCAGGGTCGGCGCGCTAATTCCATATCGATTTCGGAATATTCTGAAATGTCAAAAATACGACAATTGATGTAATTGTTGGTTGTGCGCGTATACGTGGTGAATTGCGACAATTGTACGCGCCAAAAACGATTTTGAACCGCATCTGAACCGATAACGGCGCGGGTGACAGCGATTATTGCCCAGATAGACTGAGGTTTCATCGGTTCAATAGACGAACCCTTAGGATTTTTGCAGATACTCGCAGGATGGAACTCTAGGAGCCTTCATGGCTGCGTTGTCTGAATTTCTCGGTCGGTTCGCCTGCGCTCGGCGCGGCTCGGTGATGGTGTGGTTCGCCCTTACCGTGCCGCTGCTGGCGGGGGCGGCCGCTGCCGCGACCAACTATGCCTGGCTCGTCCTGAAGCGCACGGAACTGCAATCGGTTGCCGATTCCGCCGCGACGGGCGCCGCGCGCGAGCTGGCACTCGCCGGGCAGGAGCGCGAGCGCGTCGTCGCGGTGGCGCGACAGCTCAGTTCGGCCGGCCTCACCCAGAAGAAGATCTCGGCCGAGACCGCGGTCGACGTGATCGACAAGTACACGGCCGTGAAGGTCGGCCTCAGCGCGACGGTCGATCTGCCGATCACGTTGCTCGCGTCGTCGAGCGTCGTCGATGTCACCGCGATCGCGCGCCTCGCCAATGCGGCGCCGGTCTGCATGATGTCGCTTGACCAGAAGGCGAACCGGGCGATGTATCTGCAGGACTTCGCCCAGGTGACCGCACCCGGTTGCGGCGTGTTCGACAACAGCGACAATGCGATGGCGCTGTGGGCACAGGGTCGGGCCGCGATGCGCGCGATGACGATCTGCTCGAGCGGCGGCGTCTTTGGCGCCAGCAGCTTCACGCCGACGCCGATCACCGATTGTCCGGTCGCCGAAGACCCGCTCGCCTACCGCAAGCCCCCGACGGTCGACCGGTGCGACCACACCGAGACCGTTCTCGTCACCAGCGGCCATGTCACGCTCAATCCCGGCTTCTACTGCGGCGGCATCCAGGTGCTGGGCGGCACGGTGAAGCTCAATCCCGGCATCTACGCGGTGCGCTTCGGCGTGGCCGTCAACGGCGGCGGCACGTTGATCGGCAACAACGTCAGCTTTTATCTGACCTCCCAGGCGCCGAGCAATGTCGACCGCACGAAAGACTTGCGTGCGGCGGCGCTGCCTTGGATGGAGCCGGAGCTCACCCGCGACGTGATCCAATCGCTCGGGTTGAGCGAGGTGACGGGCGGCAATGGCGCCGGTGCTCTCGTCAAGCAGGCGGGGGGGCAAGTCCTGTCGCTGGTCGACGGCAGTCCGCGCCTCTTTTTCGCGACGCTGTCGACGATCGATCTGTCCGCGCCCAAGGATGGTCCGCTCGCCGGGATCCTCGTCTTCGAGGATCGCCGCAATACCGAGCTGCTGCAGCACCAGATCACCAGCGACAACGCTCATAACCTGCTCGGCACCATCTACCTGTCGCGCGGAGCGCTGGTGGTCGCGGCAAACCGGAAAGTTGCCGACGGGTCCGCCTACACGATCATCGTGGCCCGGCGCCTCTACATGAGCCGCAATGCCAACCTGGTTCTGAACAGGGGGTACGACAAGACCGAAGTGCCGGTTCCGGAGGGCGTCGGGCCGTCGCGCAAGGTCTACCTGTCGAACTGACATCGTCGTTGCTCTGCCATTGACCGCGTCGCTGCACGGCGGCGCGGCGCGCATGCCGTTGTCAATGGTCTGGTGTAATTCAGTGCCTGCGCGGCAAAAACGGCGTCGAGGTTTGTCGCCTATGTTGATAGAGAAGGATATATCTGAATATTGATCCGGAAAAATTCCTGTTTGCGACAACTGTGATATCTTGAATTACGCGATTAAATAGGTATTGCGTTTTTTAGTTGTGGTGACAGTCTGGAATTTTATGTCATTTGACACAATCCGATCTTCGGTTGAAAGCCTTGATTAAGGGGTATTACCTAATTTGCCTTTGGGGAATTAAAGGTCTTAGGAAATGCGTTTCGACATCTGCCTCCAGCGCTTGGGTCGGGATCGGCGAGCGAGCGTCGTCGTCTGGTTCGCGCTCGCGGTACCGACGCTGGTCGTGCTGGCGGCGGCGGCCACCGACTACGGCTGGCTGGCGCTGAAGCGCGTCGAACTGCAGCAGATCGCCGATGCGGCGGCCACGGGCGCGGCCAAGGAACTCGCGCTGGCGGGGCGGGAGAATGAACGCGTCATCGTCGTCGCCCGCGAGATCGCGACAGCCGGCCTGTCGCAGGCGAAGCTCTCTTCCCAGATCGATGCCAAGGTGGTCGACAACTACTCGGGCGTCTCGGTCTCGCTGTCGGCCACCGTGACGTTGCCGATGCCGATCCTCGGGCAGTCGAGCGTGGTCGGCGTCAATGCGGTCGCCCACGTCGGCAAGGCGCCGCCGGTCTGCATGGTGTCGCTCGATCCGGACGGGTCGAAGGCGGTCAATTTGCAGGACGCGGCCATGGTGACGGCACCGGGCTGCGGCATCTACGACAACAGCAGGAGCAGCGATGGCCTGTCGGCCCAGGGGCGCGCGCAGATGCACGCGACCACCATCTGCACCGTCGGCGGCGTGACCGGCAGCGCCAGTTTCACGCCATCGCCGATCACCGATTGTCCGACGTTGGAAGACCCGCTCGCCGGTCGCAAGCAGCCGGCGCTCGGGCGGTGCGATCACACCGAGACCGTGGTCGTCCGCCGTCAGAGCGTCGTGCTCAATCCCGGCGTCTATTGCGGCGGCCTGATCGTCGAGGAGGGCGGTGTCGCGCGGCTCAACCCCGGCATCTACACGATCCGGTTCGGGCTCGCCGTCGCGGCGGGGGGAACGCTTCAGGGCACAGGCGTCGGCTTCTTCCTGACCGGCCAGTCGCCGAGCAACGTCAGTCCGTTCAGCGACAGGACGACCCAGGAAGTCAATTTCGGCGCGCCTTGGCTCGAGGCGGCGGTCCGCGGGGAAGGCTATGTCGTGCCGCGGATGGGGCAGGAGTGCGAGCTCGTCTCCGCGGTGCGAGGTCTGTTGCAGGGCGGGCAGGGGCTCGGCGGCGCGGTAAACGCCTACCGAAATCAGGTTCGGCGGCAGTCGCAGCCGCAGCAGGCTGCGGGGCGCGTCGATGCGAGCGCGCGGATCTACTTCGACGTGGATTCGACCATCGATCTCGCCGCACCGAAAGACGGCCCGCTCGCCGGTATCCTGTTCTTCGAGGACCGGAGCAACACGCTGCTGATCCAGCATCAGATCATCAGCGACAACGCCCGCAACCTGCTCGGCACCGTCTATCTGTCGCGTGGCCTGCTCGCGATCGCCTCGACCAAGCGCATCGCCGAGGGCTCGGCCTATACGATCATCGTCGCGCGGCGGGTGTTCATGAATCGCAGCGCGAACCTTTATCTGAACTCGAACTACAGCCGCTCGGACGTGCCGGTTCCTGAAGGGGTCGGGCCGATCGCCAAGGTCTATCTGACCCGCTGAGCCCGGCTCGTCGCGCTGCGGCCGCGGCGAGCAGACGAACCGCGCCGGAGTCGGGGCAGGGGCGTCGGCGGTGGGTTGCGATTCGTGTCGGTGACGTTGTTTTGCAGCGCCGATCCGCCCGCGTCCGGCGCGGAAGTCGCAACCTTGGTCAAAAGTCACTGAACAGCCACGCGCCGCAGGCCTGCGGCGACCGGTGGCGCGCGGTCCGCAGCCCGCTGTTACCGTGGCGCTCCAGTCCTGATTCGGTATTTTATTCAGCGAGATATGGACATTGCGCGGCGGCGTGCCCATCTCTCGTTCCCCAGCCCGGACATGCCACCATAGAACCTTCCCAAGGTGCTTGCGTCCGTTCGGCCACTGGGCTAAGCGTGCCTTCATTGCGGTGCCGCATGACCGGCCGCGCGGATCTGTCGCGTGGGTCGGTCGCCGCACGGGGCGTTCCGGCCGACGAAACCGGTCTCGCACCCTGTGCCGCGGTGTCGCCGTCCCTTATCCCCGGCCGTCCGGCCGGACGAGAGGTCGATCGATGCAAGGCCTGCTCAGCGAATATCTGCCGATCGTCGTGTTCATCGGCATCGCCGCCGTGATCGGTCTGGCGCTCCTGGTGGCCCCGTTCCTCGTGGCCTACAAGAACCCCGATCCGGAGAAGCTGTCGGCCTACGAATGCGGCTTCAACGCCTTCGACGACGCGCGCATGAAGTTCGACGTCCGGTTCTATCTGGTGTCGATCCTGTTCATCATCTTCGATCTCGAGGTCGCGTTCCTGTTTCCGTGGGCGGTCGCCTTCGGTGATGTGGGCTGGGTCGGCTTCTGGTCGATGATCGTGTTCCTCGGTGTGCTGACGATCGGCTTCGTCTACGAATGGAAAAAGGGAGCCCTGGAATGGGACTGAGCCCTGCCACGTCGCCGCTCGTCGCGCCGAAGCCCAAGGGGATCATCGATCCCTCGACCGGCAAGCCGGTCGGCGCGACCGATCCGTTCTTTCTCGAGGTGAACGCCGAACTCGCCGACAAGGGGTTCCTCGTCACCGCGACCGACGATCTCATCAACTGGGCGCGCACCGGCTCGCTCATGTGGATGACCTTCGGTCTCGCCTGCTGCGCGGTCGAGATGATGCAGCTCTCGATGCCGCGCTACGACGTCGAGCGCTTCGGCTTCGCGCCGCGCGCCTCGCCGCGCCAGTCCGACGTCATGATCGTCGCCGGCACGCTGACCAACAAGATGGCGCCCGCGCTCCGCAAGGTCTACGACCAGATGCCGGAGCCGCGCTACGTCATCTCGATGGGCTCCTGCGCCAACGGCGGCGGCTACTATCACTATTCCTATTCGGTCGTGCGTGGCTGCGATCGCGTGGTGCCGGTCGACATTTATGTCCCCGGCTGCCCGCCGACCGCCGAGGCGCTGCTCTACGGCGTGCTTCTCTTGCAGAAGAAGATCCGCCGCACGGGTACGATCGAACGCTGATACGGCCGATCGGCGCGGTTCTCCGCGCCGGCGCCCGCCGTCCGGGCTCGGCTCGTTCGGTGCGAACATCGCGGGTCCTCCCGGACCCGATCCTTCCGGCCGGGTGCGCTCGCATCCGGGTGTCGTCCCGAACCGGGCTCTGTCGAGCCCGGATGTCGTCGAAGAGGGGCAGTCGACCCATGACTGAGGCCACCACTGAGGCCGCCGATCTCGGACAGCACATCGCCGCGGCGCTCGGGCCGAAGGTCCGCGCGGTCGCCCTGGGCGTCGACATGCTGACCGTCGAGGCCGAGGCGGCGGCGATCCTCGACGTGCTGGCGTTCTTGCGCGACGACGCGGCCTGCCAGTTCGTCAACATCACCGATATCGCCGGTGTCGACTACCCGAACCGCGAGAAGCGCTTCGATGTGGTCTACCATCTGCTGTCGCCGAAGAAGAATCGGCGTATCCGGGTGAAGGTGGAGACCGACGAGGTCACGCCGGTGCCGTCCGCGACGTCCCTGTTCAAGGGGGCCGACTGGTTCGAGCGCGAGGCCTACGATCTCTACGGCATCCTGTTCACCGGGCATCCGGATCTGCGTCGCATCCTGACCGACTACGGGTTCGACGGGCATCCGCTGCGCAAGGACTTCCCGCTCACCGGCTTCGTCGAGGTCCGCTACGACGAGGCGCAGAAGCGGGTGGTCTACGAACCGGTCCGGCTCGTGCAGGAATTTCGCAATTTCGACTTTCTTTCGCCTTGGGAAGGCACCGACTACGGGCTGCCGGGCGACGAGAAGGCGAGGGGCAACTGATCGGAGGGGGTCTTGGACGGTCGCGGCTGGGAAACGGTTCTCGCTCTCGCCGCGCTGTTCGCGATCCTCGTCGTGCCGGTCCTGACGGGCGCGGCACAATGGTTCGAGCGGACGATCCGGTTCAACTGGAACTGGCTCGTCCACATTCTGGTCGGCCTGGGGATCGGATATCTGATCGCCTGGCATAGTCTGAGCCTCCGTCCGGGTACGGAGACGGCCGCAACGGAAGCGGACGGCTCCGAGATCCGGACCGGATCGGTGAAGGCGACGGGTTCGAGGAAGTGACGCGATGGGCGCTGAAGCTCAGGTCCGCAACTTCAACATCAACTTCGGCCCGCAACATCCTGCGGCGCACGGCGTCTTGCGCCTCGTGCTCGAGCTCGACGGCGAGGTCGTGACCCGCGTCGATCCGCATATCGGCCTGCTGCATCGCGGCACCGAGAAGCTGATCGAGGTCAAGACCTATACCCAGGCGCTGCCCTATTTCGACCGGCTCGACTATGTCGCACCGATGAACCAGGAGCACGCCTGGTGTCTGGCGGTCGAGAAGCTGCTCGGCATCACGGTGCCGAAGCGCGGCCAGCTCATTCGCGTGCTCTATTCCGAGATCGGGCGTCTGCTGTCGCATCTCCTCAACGTGACGACCCAGGCGATGGACGTCGGCGCGCTGACCCCGCCGCTGTGGGGGTTCGAGGAGCGCGAGAAGCTCATGATGTTCTATGAGCGCGCCTCGGGCAGCCGCATGCACGCCGCCTACTTCCGCGTCGGCGGCGTCCATCAGGATCTGCCGCAGGCGCTCGTCGAGGACATCGGCGCGTTCTGCGATCCGTTCCTGAAGGTGGTCGACGATCTCGACGCGCTCCTGACCGAGAACCGCATCTTCAAGCAGCGCAACGTCGACATCGGCGTGATCAGCCTGGAGGAGGCCTGGAACTGGGGCTTTTCGGGCGTGATGGTGCGCGGTTCGGGCGCGGCGTGGGACCTGCGCAAGTCGCAGCCCTACGAGTGCTATTCCGAGCTCGACTTCGATATTCCGATCGGCAAGAACGGCGACTGCTACGACCGCTATCTCATCCGCATGGAGGAGATGCGCCAGTCGGTGAAGATCATGAAGCAGTGCGTCGAGCGCCTGCTCGGGTCGGAGAAGAAGGGCCCGGTGTCGTCGACCGACGGTAAGGTGGTGCCGCCGAAGCGGGGCGAGATGAAGCGCTCGATGGAAGCGCTGATCCACCACTTCAAGCTCTATACCGAGGGCTTCCATGTGCCCGAGGGCGAGGTCTATGCGGCGGTCGAGGCGCCGAAGGGCGAATTCGGCGTCTATCTGGTCGCGGACGGCACCAACAAGCCGTATCGCGCCAAGATCCGGGCGCCGGGCTTCGCCCACCTGTCGGCGATGGACTACATGAACCGCGGTCATCTGCTGGCCGACGTGTCGGCGATCCTCGGGTCGCTCGACATCGTGTTCGGCGAGGTCGATCGGTGAGATTGTCCGGCGGACGGGCGACCGTCCGCCGATCCCGCGCGCCGAACGGGTTCGGCTGGTGCGGGCGAGGTACGAACGCGCGAGCGTGAAGGCGAGAGAGAGCGATGGCAGTTCGCAGACTGGCTCCGGCCGAGGTTCAACCGGCGACGTTCGCGTTCAACGCTGAGAACGCGGCGTGGGCCGAGGCGACGATCGCCAAGTATCCTGCCGGCAAGCAGGCGAGCGCGGTCATTCCGCTGCTCTTCCGCGCGCAGCAGCAGGAGGGCTGGGTGTCGAAGGCGGCGATCGAGACGATCGCCGACAAGCTCGGCATGGCCCATATCCGCGTGCTCGAGGTCGCGACCTTCTACACGATGTTCCAACTCGCGCCGGTCGGCAAAAAGGCCCACGTCCAGGTCTGCGGCACGACGCCGTGCATGCTGCGCGGCTCGGACGCGATCATCGACATCTGCAAGCATCGCATCGCGCATCACCCGCACGAGATCTCCGCCGACGGCGACTTCTCGTGGGAAGAGGTCGAGTGCCTCGGCGCTTGCGTGAACGCGCCCATGGTGCAGGTGTGGTCGGACGTCTACGAGGATCTGACGCCGGAGAGCTTCAACGCCGTGCTCGACGCCTTCGCGCGCGGCGAGACGCCGAAGCCGGGCCCGCAGTCGGGTCGGCACGGCGCCGAGAACGCCGACGGCCAGACCACGCTGACCGATCCGGGCCTCTACAACGGCGCCTACCGCGTCAATGTCGCGCTGCAGACCGGCGAGACGGCGGTCGCCGAGGCACCGGCCCCCGCGCCGCAGCCGGCTCCGGCCGCTCCTGCCCCCGTTGCGCCGGCCCCCGTGGCTGCAGCGCCGGCTCCGGTCGCGGCTCCGGAAGAGAAGGTCTCCGACGAGTTCAAGCCGGAACTGCTGTCCGGCCCGCGCGACGGTGCGAAGGGCGACGACCTGAAGCTGATCTGGGGCGTCGGACCGAAGCTCGAGGCGATGCTCCACGACATGGGCGTCTACCATTTCGATCAGATCGCGGCGTGGAGCGAGATGAACCTGAAGTGGGTCGACCAGAACCTGGGCGCGTTCAAGGGCCGCGCGGTCCGCGACAAGTGGATCGAGCAGTCCGCCAAGCTCGCGACCGGCTGGCGGCCGTCCTCGGAAGCCGGCGACAAGCCGCCGGCGGAGTGAGGGGACATGGCAACGACAACCACCGTCACGAACGAACTGATCTACGACGTGCTCAAGGCGGTTCAGGGCCGGTTGGGCAACATCGAGCAGAAGATCGGTGAAGTCGAATATCGCCTCGGCGCGATGGACGGCCGGGTCGCTGCCGTGCGGCATGAAATCGGTGCGTCGCAGACCGACGTTACCAACATCTATGGAACTCTCGGGCATATCGATGGCCGCCTGACACGCATCGAGCGGCGTCTGGATCTCTTCGAACCCCCGGCGGCATAGCGGAACCGATCATGTTGAAAGACAAGGACCGCATTTTCACGAACATCTACGGCCTTCAGGACCGGAGCCTGAAAGGCGCGATGGCGCGTGGGAACTGGGACGGCACCAAGGCGATCCTCGATCGTGGCCGCGACTGGATCATCGAGCAGATGAAGGCCTCGGGCCTGCGCGGCCGCGGCGGCGCGGGCTTTCCGACCGGCCTCAAGTGGTCGTTCATGCCCAAGCAGTCGGACGGCCGTCCGCACTATCTGGTCGTGAACGCCGACGAGTCGGAGCCGGGCACCTGCAAGGACCGCGAGATCCTGCGCAACGATCCGCATCACCTGGTCGAAGGCTGCCTGATCGCGTCCTTCGCGATGGGCGCCCACGCGGCCTACATCTACGTGCGCGGCGAGTTCATCCGCGAGCGCGAGGCGCTGCAGCGCGCGGTCGACGAGGCCTACGAGGCCCGGTTGATCGGCAAGGACAACATCCACGGCTATCCGTTCGATCTCTACGTCCATCACGGTGCCGGCGCCTACATCTGCGGCGAGGAGACCGCGCTGCTCGAGAGCCTCGAGGGCAAGAAGGGTCAGCCGCGTCTGAAGCCGCCGTTCCCGGCGAACGTCGGCCTCTACGGCTGCCCGACCACGGTCAACAACGTCGAGAGCATCGCGGTCGCGCCGACGATCCTGCGCCGCGGCGGCGCCTGGTTCGCCGGGCTCGGCAAGCCGAACAACACCGGCACCAAGCTCTTCTGCGTCTCCGGCCACGTGAACAAGCCCGCCACCTTCGAGGAGGAGATGGGCATCACGTTCCGCGAGATGATCGAGAAGCACTGCGGCGGCATCCGCGGCGGCTGGGACAACCTGCTCGCGGTGATCCCGGGCGGCTCGTCGGTGCCGGTCGTGCCGGCGGCGCAGATGATCGACGCCTCGATGGATTTCGACACGCTGCGCGGGCTCGGCTCCGGCCTCGGCACGGCGGCGGTGATCGTCATGGACAAGTCGACCGACATCGTGCGGGCGATCGCGCGGCTCTCGTATTTCTACAAGCACGAGAGTTGCGGCCAGTGCACGCCGTGCCGCGAGGGCACCGGCTGGATGTGGCGCGTCATGGAACGGATGGTTCGCGGCGACGCGGAGATCCGCGAGATCGACATGCTCCAGCAGGTGACCAAGCAGGTCGAGGGTCACACGATTTGCGCGCTCGGCGATGCCGCTGCGTGGCCGATCCAGGGCCTGATCCGGCATTTCCGCCCGGAGATCGAGGCGCGCATCAACGCCCGCAAGGCCGCGACGCGTCCGCTGGTCGCGGCGGAGTGAGGTGAGCGATGGCTGAGCCGGAGAGTCTGGTGCTGGTCTACCTCAGGCGGATCGACGAAAAGGTCGATCGGCTGATCGACGACGTGCACGACTTGAAGGTTCCGGTCACGAACGTGGAAGAAGGGCTCGCCGGCATCAACCGGCGGCTCGACCGACTTGAAACGCGTATGGACCGTGTCGAGCGCCGGCTCGATCTGGCCGACCATCCGCACTGAGAGCTGAAGCATGGCCAAGATCAAGATCGACGGCATCGAAATCGACGTCGCACCGGAGTCGACGCTCCTGCAGGCCTGCGAGGCCGCGGGTGCCGAGGTGCCGCGCTTCTGCTTCCACGAGCGGCTCTCGATCGCCGGCAATTGCCGCATGTGCCTCGTCGAGGTGAAGGGCGGTCCGCCGAAGCCGCAGGCCTCCTGCGCCATGGCCGTGCGCGACCTGCGCCCCGGCCCGAACGGCGAGCCGCCGGAGGTCTTCACCAAGACCCCGATGGTCAAGAAGGCCCGCGAGGGCGTGATGGAATTCCTGCTGATCAACCATCCGCTCGATTGCCCGATCTGCGATCAGGGCGGCGAGTGCGATCTGCAGGACCAGGCCATGGCCTATGGCGTCGACAGCTCGCGGTTCCAGGAGAACAAGCGCGCGGTCGAGGACAAGTACATCGGCCCGCTGGTCAAGACGATCATGACGCGCTGCATCCAGTGCACGCGCTGCGTCCGCTTCACGGCCGAAGTCGCCGGCGTCGGCGACCTCGGCCTGATCTCGCGCGGTGAGGACGTCGAGATCACGACCTATCTCGAAACCGCGATGCGGTCGGAGTTGCAGGGCAACGTCGTCGACCTCTGCCCGGTCGGCGCGCTGACCTCCAAGCCCTATGAATTCGCCGCCCGCCCGTGGGAGCTCGGCAAGACCGAGTCGATCGACGTGATGGATGCGGTCGGCTCCAACATCCGCGTCGACACCCGCGGCCGCGAGGTCATGCGCATCCTGCCGCGCCTCCACGAGGGCGTGAACGAGGAGTGGATCTCCGACAAGAGCCGCCACGTCGTCGACGGGCTGAAGACCCAGCGCCTCGACCGGCCCTATGTCCGGGTCGGCGGCCGCCTGCAGCCGGCTTCCTGGGCCGAGGCGTTCCAGGCGATTGCGGCGAAGGTCAAGGGCACCGCGGGCAGCAAGCTCGGCGCGATCGCGGGCGATTTCGCCAGCGTGGAAGAACTCTTCGCGCTGAAGAGCCTGATGACCGCGCTCGGTTCGGCGAACATCGACGCCCGCCAGGACGGCACGGTGCTGTCGCCGACCCATGGCCGCGGCTCGTACCTGTTCAACAGCACGATCGAAGGCATCGAGCAGGCCGACGCGGTGCTGATCATCGGATCGAACCCGCGCAAGGAAGCGGCCGTGCTCAACGCCCGCATCCGCAAGCGCTGGCTCAAGACCGGCATGAAGATCGGCGTGATCGGCGAGGCGGCCGATCTCACCTACGCGACCGAGCATCTGGGCAACGGCCCGGAGACGCTCGAGGCGCTGGCGAATGGCCAGATCGCCTTCAAGTCGGTGCTCGACGATGCCAAGAACCCGCTGATCATCGTCGGCCAGGGCGCGCTGGCGCGGCCCGACGGTCTCGCGATCCTGTCGACGGCGGCGAAGCTCGCCCAGTCGGTCGGTGCGGTCTCGGAGGCCTGGAACGGCTTCTCGGTGCTGCACACGGCGGCGAGCCGCGTCGGCGCGCTCGACGTCGGCTTCGTGCCGGCCGAGGGCGGCCTCGACACAGCGGGCATGGTCGCCGCGGCGGGGCAGGGGCGCTCGACGTCCTGTTCCTGCTCGGCGCCGACGAGATCGACATGAAGGGGCTCGGTTCGGCCTTCGTGGTTTATATCGGCACCCATGGCGACGCCGGCGCGCACCGCGCCGACGTGATCCTGCCGGCGGCCGCCTATACCGAGAAGTCCGGCACCTATGTGAACACCGAAGGCCGTGTCCAGATCGGCAACCGCGCCGGCTTCCCGCTCGGCGAGGCGCGCGAGGACTGGGCGATCCTGCGGGCCCTGTCGGCCGTGCTCGGCAAGACGCTGCCGTTCGACAGCCTGAACGAACTGCGCAAGGCGCTCTATGCGGCCTACCCGCATTTCGCCCGGCTGGACGTTCCGGCGAGCGGCGGTCACGAGGATGTCGCCAAGCTCGCCGATATCGGCGGGGCGGTCGACAAGGCGCCGTTCCGGAGCCCGACCACGGACTTCTATCTGACCAACCCGATCGCGCGGGCGTCCGCGGTGATGGCGGAATGTTCCGCGCTCGCCAACGCCCGCGTCGCAGCCGCCGCGGAATGAGGGCCGACACGCGATGACCGGTTTCTGGACCGATACCCTCCTGCCGCTGATCATCATCGTGGCGCAGTCGCTGCTCCTGATGGTGGTGCTGCTGCTCGTGATCGCCTACGTGCTCTACGCCGATCGCAAGATCTGGGCGGCGGTGCAGATGCGCCGCGGTCCGAACGTGGTCGGCCCCTGGGGCCTGTTCCAGTCCTTCGCCGATCTCTTGAAGTTCGTGCTCAAGGAGCCGGTGATC
Source organism: Ancalomicrobiaceae bacterium S20 (assembly GCA_040269895.1). Lineage (NCBI taxonomy): Bacteria > Pseudomonadati > Pseudomonadota > Alphaproteobacteria > Hyphomicrobiales > Ancalomicrobiaceae > Methyloraptor > Methyloraptor flagellatus. Next base: position 1,410,655 of record CP158568.1, read on the forward strand.
CCGTCGGGCTCGAACAAGGCGATGTTCCTGCTCGCGCCGCTGATCACCGTGATCGTGGCGCTGGCGGCCTGGGTGGTGGTGCCGTTCGCGCCGGGCTGGGTGATCTCCGACATCAACGTCGGCATCCTCTATATCCTGGCGATGTCGTCGCTGAGCGTCTACGGCATCATCATGGGCGGCTGGGCGTCGAACTCGAAGTATCCGTTCCTGGCCGCGCTGCGGTCGGCGGCGCAGATGGTGTCCTACGAGGTCTCGATCGGCTTCGTGATCATCACGGTGCTGCTCTGCGCCGGTACGCTGAACCTGTCGGGCATCGTTCATGCGCAGGAGACCCGAGGGCTCGCGACCGCGATCGGCCTGCCGTGGCTCAGCTTCCTGAACTGGTACTGGCTGCCGCTGTTCCCGATGTTCGTGATCTTCTTCATCTCGGGCCTCGCCGAGACGAACCGTCCGCCGTTCGACCTCGTCGAAGCGGAATCGGAGCTGGTCGCGGGCTTCATGGTCGAGTACGGCTCGACGCCGTACATGATGTTCATGCTCGGCGAATACGTGGCGATCGCGCTGCAGTGCGCGATGACCGCGATCCTGTTCATGGGCGGCTGGGCGCCGCCGCTGGCCATCGCGCCGTTCACCTGGGTGCCGGGCATCGTCTGGTTCCTGCTGAAGAGCCTGCTCGTGTTCTTCATGTTCGCCATGGTGAAGGCGATGGTGCCGCGCTACCGCTACGACCAGCTCATGCGGCTCGGCTGGAAGGTCTTTCTTCCGATCTCGCTGGCGGCGGTCGTGATCGTGGCCGGCGTTCTGAAGGCGACCGGCTGGGGTCCGTGATGCGTTTCAGGCGGGGGCTCCCCCTGCCGGGCTGTGACGCCCGGGGCGGCGTCACAGAAGTTCGCGCGACGCCGGATGGCCGGCGTGCTTGAAATTTCCGACGCCGGAGGGCCGGCGTCGGATGCATTCGAGACCGGGAAGCGGTGGGGCACCGTGGTCCCGGTGGAGACGTGAGATGGAACTGTCGCTGCCCGGACTGGTCGGTGCCGCTTTCGGCGTCGGTGTCGGCGTTCTCGATTTCGGGATCGTCGCGAGCCTGGTCCGGCGGGCGATGGAGAAGCGGGGGAACCGGCCGGATGCGGTCCGCAAGGACGGCAAGGGTTCGGGCGAGGGGCTGTTGAAAGTGTTGTTCGTGATCAACGCACTGGTATTCGCCGGACTGGGCTACTGGTTCGGCGCGAAAATCGGCGGATGAGGGCCACCATGAGACTGGACCAGGCTGCGAAGTCCTTGTTCCTGAAGGAATTCGTGTCGGCTTTCTTCCTGACGATGCGATACTTCTTCGCGCCCAAGGCGACGATCAACTACCCGTTCGAGAAGAACCCGGTCAGCCCGCGGTTCCGCGGCGAGCATGCGCTGCGCCGGTATCCGAACGGCGAGGAGCGCTGCATCGCCTGCAAGCTCTGCGAGGCGATCTGCCCGGCGCAGGCGATCACGATCGAGGCGGGGCCGCGGCGCAACGACGATACGCGCCGCACCACCCGCTACGACATCGACATGGTGAAGTGCATCTACTGTGGCTTCTGTCAGGAAGCCTGCCCGGTCGATGCGATCGTCGAGGGACCGAACTTCGAGTTCGCGACCGAGACGCGCGAGGAGCTCTACTACGACAAGGAGAAGCTCCTCGCGAACGGTGAGCGCTGGGAACGCGAGATCGCCCGTTCGATCGCGCAGGACGCGCCGTACCGCTGATTTCCGCCGCCCGCGGACCTGTTCCGCGGCGCCTGGACGATCGTCGCGGGGCAGCCCGCGACGGACGTGACGACGAGGAACTAAGGACCGATCCGGCGGGCATCCGCGGGATCGGGGACCGGGGAAAAGACCGATGGTCGTGCAAGCCCTCTTCTTCTATCTCTTCGCCGCGATCACCGTGGCCTCGGCCGTGATGGTGATCTCGGCCAGGAACCCGGTCTATTCGGTCATGTTCCTGATCCTCGCCTTCTTCAACGCGGCCGGGCTGTTCGTGCTGCTCGGCGCGGAGTTTTTGGCGATGCTGCTGATCGTGGTCTACGTCGGCGCGGTCGCAGTGCTGTTCCTGTTCGTGGTCATGATGCTCGATGTCGACTTCGTCGAGCTGCGCGAGGGCTTCCTGCAGTATCTGCCGGTCGGTGTCGTGATCGGCGGCATCCTGCTGGTCGAGCTCTTCATGGGGCTCGGTGCCTGGGTGATCGATCCGGGCGTGCTGGCGAAGCCGGTGGCGCCGATCCCGGCGGCGGACAAGGTCTCCAACATCGTGGCGATCGGGCAGGTGCTCTACACCCGCTACGTCTACTTCTTCGAGGCGGCCGGCATGGTGCTCCTGGTGGCGATGATCGGCGCGATCGTGCTGACGCTGCGCCACAAGGACTTCGTCAAGCGCCAGGACGTCGCCCGTCAGGTCGCGCGGCGGCCGGAGACGGCGATCGAGCTGGTCAAGGTCGAGCCGGGTCAGGGTCTCTGACAAGGCTTCGGCGCCCGGGGCCGGGTGCCGGATACGGAATGGTCGGGTCGCGCGACTGTCGCGGCTCTGGTTGGAAGACGGAAGCGGGTGTTGCGGCGGGCAGGGGTTCGTCGGCGGCATCCGGTGGTGAGAAGGCTCGGGGGTGACCCATGGAAATCGGATTGTCGCACTACCTGTCGGTGGCCGCGATCCTGTTCACGATCGGCATCTTCGGGATCTTCCTGAACCGTAAGAACGTGATCGTGATCCTGATGTCGGTCGAGCTGATCCTGCTCGCCGTCAACATCAACTTCGTCGCCTTCTCGAGCTTCCTCGGCGATCTGGTGGGCCAGGTGTTCGCACTCTTCGTCCTCACCGTCGCCGCGGCGGAGGCCGCCATCGGGCTTGCGATCCTGGTGGTGTTCTTCCGCAACCGCGGCTCGATCGCGGTCGAAGACATCAACATGATGAAGGGTTGAGGACGCCCATGTATTCCGCCATCGTCTTCCTGCCCCTTCTCGGGTTCCTGATCGCCGGCGCGATCACGCTGTTCCGGCACAAGCTGCCGGCGGGCGGCGGCCACGGCCATCACGGTCACGACGACTACGCGCATGGCCATGATGCGCATGGTCACGATGCGCATGCCCATGCGGCCCATGACCATGGTCACGATGCGCATGGTCATGACGATCACGGCCACGGCCACCATGAGGATCCGCCGATCGTGCGGTTCGCGCAGCTCGCCACCGCCGGCCTGATGGTGGTCGCGGCGGCGCTGTCGTGGATCGTGTTCTTCAAGACCGCGACCTCCGGCGCCCACGAGGCGGTGCGCATCCCGCTGATGACCTGGATCCAGTCCGGCGCGCTCGACGTCGCCTGGGCGATCCGTGTCGACATGTTGACGGCGGTCATGCTGGTCGTCGTGAACTCGGTCTCCGCGCTCGTCCACATCTACTCGATCGGCTACATGGCGCATGATCCGCACAAGACGCGGTTCTTCGCCTACCTGTCGCTGTTCACCTTCGCCATGTTGATGCTGGTGACGTCCGACAACCTGCTGCAGATGTTCTTCGGCTGGGAAGGCGTCGGCGTCGCGTCCTATCTGCTGATCGGGTTCTGGTATCAGAAGCCGTCGGCGAACGCGGCCGCGATCAAGGCCTTCGTCGTCAACCGCGTCGGCGATTTCGGCTTCATCCTCGGCATCTTCGGCGTGTTCTGGCTGTTCCAGTCGATCGACTACGCCACGATCTTCGCCAACGCGGCAGCGATGAAGGGCAAGACGATCCACTTCCTGAGCTGGGACGTCGATGCGCTGACCACGATCTGCCTGCTCCTGTTCCTCGGTGCGATGGGCAAGTCGGCGCAGTTCCTGCTGCACACCTGGTTGCCGGACGCGATGGAAGGCCCGACGCCGGTCTCCGCGCTGATCCACGCCGCGACCATGGTGACCGCCGGCGTGTTCATGGTGGCGCGGCTGTCGCCGCTGTTCGAGCTGGCGCCGACCGCGCTCGCCGTCGTGACCTTCATCGGCGCGACCACGGCGTTTTTCGCGGCGACGATCGGTCTCGTGCAGAACGACATCAAGCGCGTGATCGCCTATTCGACCTGTTCGCAGCTCGGCTACATGTTCGCCGCGCTCGGTGTCGGCGCCTATGGGCCGGCGGTGTTCCACCTGTTCACGCACGCCTTCTTCAAGGCGCTTCTGTTTCTCGGCGCCGGCTCGGTCATCCATGCCGTGTCGAACGAGCAGGACATCCGCAAGATGGGCGGGCTGAAGAGCCACATCCCGCTGACCTACACCATGATGCTGATCGGCACCCTGGCGCTGACCGGCTTCGGCGTGCCGATGAGCTCGCTCGGCTTCGCGGGCTTCAACTCGAAGGACGCGATCATCGAGGCGGCCTATGCCGGCACCAATGTGTTCGCGCCCTACGCCTTCGGCCTTCTGGTCATCGCGGCGCTGTTCACCTCGTTCTACTCCTGGCGTCTGGTGTTCATGACCTTCTGGGGGAGCCCTCGCGCTCCGAAGGAGGTGATGGATCACGTGCACGAGAGCCCGAAGGTGATGACCGTGCCGCTGATCCTGCTCGGCATCGGCGCGATCTTCGCCGGCATGCTGTTCTCGCCCTGGTTCATCGGCGCGGGCGCGGAAGGCTTCTGGAAGGGCGCGGTCGTGGTGGCGCATGCCGCCGAGGGCCACGAGCATCACCCGCCGGTGTGGGTCATGTTCGCGCCGTTCGTGGCGATGGCCGTCGGCTTCGTGGTGGCGTTCCTGTTCTACGTGGTCGATCCGAGCCGGCCGGCCGCGCTCGCCAAGGAACATGACGCGCTCTACCAGTTCCTGCTCAACAAGTGGTACTTCGACGAGCTCTACGACTTCCTGTTCGTGCGCCCGGCCAAGTGGCTCGGCCGCACGCTGTGGAAGAAGGGCGACGGGGCGGTCATCGACGGCCTCGGGCCGGACGGCGTCTCGGCCCGCGTGATCGACATCACCCATCAGGTGGTGCGGCTGCAGTCGGGCTACGTCTACCACTATGCCTTCGTGATGATGATCGGGGTCGCGGCCCTGGTGACCTGGATGATGTTCGGGGGAGCCCACTGATGTCGAGCTGGCCGCTCATTTCGATCGTCACCTTCCTGCCGCTGGTCGGGGCGTTCTTCATCCTCCTGGTGCGCGGCGACGACGCCGTCGCCAAGCGCAACATCCGCGTGACCGCGCTGATCACGACCGTGTTCACCTTCCTGGTGTCGCTCCTGATCCTCGCGCGCTACGACGCCTCCAACCCGGGCTTCCAGCTCGAGGAGAAGGCGCCGTGGCTGGGCGGCCTGTTCAGCTATCACATGGGCGTCGATGGCATCTCGGTGCTGTTCGTGATCCTCACGACCTTCATCATGCCGTTCTGCATCCTGGCGAGCTGGGAATCGGTCGACAAGCGGGTGCGCGAGTACATGATCGCGTTCCTGATCCTCGAGACGCTGATGATCGGCGTGTTCACCGCGCTCGATCTGATGCTGTTCTACGTGTTCTTCGAGGCCGGCCTCATTCCGATGTTCATCATCATCGGTGTCTGGGGCGGACCGCGCCGGGTCTACGCGTCGTTCAAGTTCTTCCTCTACACGCTGCTCGGCTCGATCCTGATGCTGATCGCCATGATCGCGATGATCTGGCAGGCCGGGACCGCGGATATCGTCCAGCTCATGGACCATCAGTTCCCGAAGGCGCTGCAGATGTGGTGCTGGCTCGCCTTCTTCGCCTCGTTTGCGGTGAAGATGCCGATGTGGCCGGTGCACACCTGGCTGCCGGACGCCCACGTCGAGGCGCCGACGGCCGGATCGGTGATCCTGGCCGGCATCCTCCTGAAGATGGGCGGCTACGGCTTCCTGCGCTTCTCGGTGCCGATGTTCCCGCTGGCGTCGGAGTATTTCGCGCCCTTCGTGTTCACCCTGTCGGTCGTCGCGATCATCTACACCTCGCTGGTCGCGCTGATGCAGGAGGACATCAAGAAGCTGATCGCCTATTCATCGGTCGCCCACATGGGCTACGTGACGATGGGCATCTTCACGATGAACGTACAGGGCGTGCAGGGCTCGATCTTCCAGATGGTCAGCCACGGTTTCGTCTCGTCGGCGCTGTTCCTCTGCGTCGGCGTGATCTACGACCGCATGCACACCCGCGAGATCAAGGCCTATGGTGGGCTCGTCAACCGCATGCCCTGGTATGCGGTGGCGTTCCTCCTGTTCACCATGGGCAACGTCGGCCTGCCGGGCACCTCCGGGTTCATCGGCGAGTTCCTGACGCTCATGGGCGCCTACAAGGCCAACACCTGGGTGGCGTTCTTCGCCGCGACCGGCGTGATCCTGTCGGCCGGCTATGCGCTGTGGCTCTACGCCCGCGTCATGAACGGCAAGCTCGACAAGCCGTCGCTGCAGGGCATTCTCGATCTCAGCCTGCGCGAGCGGTTCATCCTGATCCCGCTCTTGGTCGCGACGATCTACTACGGCGTCTATCCGCAGCCGCTCCTGCACGCCACGGCGGCGTCGGTCGACCGGCTGGTGACCAAGTATCAGGCCGCCGTCGAGGCGGCGGTCAAGACGGCGATGGTCGTCACGCAGTGATGTCTGCCGCGCCGGGGATCGCCCCGGCGTGGCGAATGCCTGCACCAAGACAGTGGCCGGCGCGGGGGAGGGCTCCCGCGCCCGGCGAATGAAACGATGGACGTGAATGCGGCCGCCGCCGGCCTTTCGGCGACGGCGGCCAACCAAGGGGTCGACCTCCGTGCTCGCAGCTCACCTTGCGCCGGTCCTGCCGGAAATCATCCTCGCCGTCGGCGCGATCGTGCTCCTCATGGTCGGCGTGTTCGCCGGCGGGCGGCCGACCGGGATCGTCACGGCCGGCACGGTCGCGGTCATTCTGGTTGCCGGGCTGGTGGTCGCGTTCAGCCCGCGCACCGGCACGGCCTTCGACGGCGTCTGGATCAACGACGGCTTCGGCAATTACATGAAGCTCCTGTCGCTGGTCGGCGCCGGCGTGACGCTGCTGCTTGCAGCCCGTCCGGCGGTGCAGGGCGGCTACGATCGCTTCGAACTGCCGGTGCTCATCCTCATCGCCACGCTCGGCATGATGATGATGATCTCGGCCAACGACATGATCTCGCTCTATCTCGGCCTGGAGCTGCAGTCGCTCGCGGCCTATGTGATCGCCTCGATCCATCGCGACAACCTCAAGTCGACCGAGGCGGGCCTGAAGTACTTCGTGCTCGGCGCGCTGTCGTCGGGCCTGCTGCTCTACGGCGCGTCGCTGGTCTACGGCTTCACCGGCACGACCAGCTTCCCCGGCATCGCTGCGGCGATCGCCGCGCACGGCAAGTCGACCGGCATCGTCTTCGGCCTCGTGTTCATCCTGGCCGGCCTGTCGTTCAAGATCTCGGCCGTGCCGTTCCACATGTGGACGCCGGACGTCTACGAAGGCGCGCCGACGCCGGTGACGGCGTTCTTCGCCGCCGCGCCCAAGGTCGCCGCCATGGCGCTGGTCACGCGCGTCGCGGTCGAGGCGTTCAAGCCCTCGACGCACGACTGGCAGCAGGTGATCGTGTTCGTGTCGGTCGCCTCGATGCTGCTCGGTTCGTTCGCCGCGATCGGCCAGACCAACATCAAGCGTCTGATGGCCTATTCCTCGATCGGCCATGTCGGCTACGCGCTCGTCGGCCTCGCCGCCGGCACGGCCGACGGCGTGCAGTCGGTGGTCGTCTACATGACGATCTACATGGCGACCACGCTCGGCGCCTTCGCGATGATCCTGTCGATGCGGCGCGCGAGCGGCCCGGTCGAGACGATTTCGGATCTCTCGGGTCTCGCCCGCACCAATCCGCTTGCCGGCTTCCTGTTCGCGATGATCATGTTCTCGCTCGCCGGCGTGCCGATCCTGGCGGGCTTCTTCGCCAAGCTCTACGTGTTCATGGCGGCGGTGCAGGCCGGCCTGGTGACGCTCGCGGTGATCGGCGGCGTCGCCAGCGTGGTGGGCGCGTTCTATTACCTGCGCGTCGTCAAGATCATGTATTTCGACGAGCCGGCCGAGCCGTTCCTGCCGATGGCGTTCGAGCAGAAGCTCGTGCTGATCGTGTCGGGCGTGTTCTCGCTCGCCTTCGTCGCGCTCGGCAGCCCGCTGGTCGGCGCGGCGACCGCGGCGGCGAAGTCGTTCTTCTGAGATGGCGCGATCGCCGGGCGCGGGGCTCAGGACGCTCAGGGGCGGCTTTCGGCACCTGGCGCTCGGCGATGTCGGATCGACCAACGTCGAGGCGTTCGAGTGCGCGCGGGCAGGCGATCCGGGCGGGCTCTGGGTCACGGCCGAACGGCAACTGGCGGGGCGCGGCCGACGCGGCCGGCCCTGGGTCAGTGAGAAGGGCAATCTCTACGCGACCGCGCTGCTGATCGACCCTTGCCCGGCCGAGAGGCTCGCCGAACTGCCGCTGGTGGCGGCGGTTGCGGTCCATCGGGCGATCCGGGCGGCGGCCGGCCCGGCGCTCGGGCGCGAGGTCGCGATCAAGTGGCCGAACGACACGCTGGTCCGCGGGCGCAAGGCGAGCGGCATTCTGCTCGAGACCAATCGTCTCGACGGGGGTGCACTCGCGGTCGCGATCGGTTATGGGATCAATTGCGCGCATTATCCGGCCGTCTCGGAGACGCCGGCGACCAGTCTTCTGCAAGAGGGCGTGTCGATCTTTCCCGAGCAGATCCTGGATCTCCTCGCCGAAGCGCTGTCGGACACGCTCGCCGTCTGGGACGGCGGCCGCGGCTTCGGCGAAATCCGCGCCGCCTGGATGGCGGCAGTGCACGGCGTCGGCCGACCCATCCGGGTCCGCCTCGTCGATCGTGAATTGAACGGGGTGTTCGCCGCTCTCGACGAGCAGGGGCGCCTCGTCCTCGACCTTGGTGACGGAACCCGAATGACCATTTCCGCCGGAGACGTTTTCTTCCCCGCGACTGCGACCGAGACCCCCGTCACGACGGGGGGGACGCTCTGATGGCCAAGGCGCGTCGCAAGAACGTCGGCGAGGAGTTCGTCTTCCTGCCGCTCGGCGGTGTCGGCGAGATCGGCATGAACCTGGCGCTCTATGGCTTCGGCCGGCCGGAGGATCGGCGCTGGATCATCGTCGATTTCGGCATCACCTTCGCCTCGGAGTTCGACGAGCCGGGCGTCGACATCATCCTGCCGGACATCCGCTTCGCGATCGAGGAGCGGAAGAACATCCTCGGCATCGTGATCACGCATGCGCACGAGGATCACTACGGCGCGCTGCTCGACCTGTGGCCGAAGCTCGAGGTGCCGGTGTTCATGACGCCGTTCGCCGCTGGCCTGCTCGAGGCCAAGGCCGAGGGTGAGGCGAAGTTCATCGGCGAAGGCAAGGTGCCGAAAGTCGACATCCGCCGGTTCACGCGCGGCGAGCGCTGGCAGCTCGGGCCGTTCGACATCGAAGCGATCGGGGTCGCGCATTCGATCCCGGAGTCGGTCGCGCTGGCGATCCGCACGCCGCTCGGCACCGCGATCCACACCGGCGACTGGAAGATCGACGAGACGCCGGTCGTCGGCTGGACGACGGACTTCGCGCGACTGGCCGAGATCGGCCGGGAGGGCGTGCGTGCGCTCGTCTGCGATTCGACCAACGTGGTCCGCGACGGCATCTCGCCGTCGGAGCGCGAAGTGTCGAAGACGCTGACCGAGATCGTCGCGTCGGCGCCGGCGCGCGTGGCAGTGACGACCTTTGCGTCCAATATCGCGCGCATTCGCTCGGTCGCGGAAGCGGCGGTCGCCAACGAGCGCAGCGTGGTGGTGCTCGGCCGGGCCATGAAGCGGGCGATCGACGTCGCCCGCGAGCTCGGCATGTTCGACGGCCTGCCGGAGTTCCTCGGCGAGGACGCCTACGGCTACCTGCCGCGCGAGAATGTCGTGGCGCTCCTGACCGGCAGCCAGGGCGAGCCGCGCGCCGCGCTCGCCCGCATCGCATCCGGCGACCACCGCAACATCTCCATGTCGCAGGGCGACATCGTGATCTTCTCGTCGCGGACCATTCCGGGCAACGAGAAGTCCGTCAACGCGATCATGAACAATCTCGCCAAGCAGGGCGCGACGATCGTCACCGATCGCGACGCGCTCGTGCATGTCTCCGGCCATCCGCGCCGGGGCGAGCTGAAGCGCATGTACGAGGCGGTGAAGCCCCAGGTGGCGATCCCGGTGCACGGCGAGCCGCTGCACCTCGCCATGCACGCTAAGTTCGCGCGGGCCGAGGGCGTGCGCGAGGTGGTCGTCACCGGCAATGGCAAGATGGTGCGGCTCGCGCCGGGACCGGCCGAGGAGGTCGACGAAGCCTTCGCCGGCCGGCTGTTCCGCGACGGCTCGCTGCTGCTCGAACCCGACAAGTCGGGCGCGCAGGAGCGCAAGAAGGCGTCGTTCGCCGGCGTCATCGCGATCGCGCTCGTGCTCGACGGCAAGGGCGCGCTCGCGGCCGATCCCGAGCTGGCGCTGATCGGCATTCCGGAGGAGGACCGCGGCGGCGTCGACTTCGTCGACATCTGCGCCGACGCCGTCACCGAGACGGTCGAGGGCCTGCCGCGGCCGCGCCGGCGCGATCCGGATCTGGTCGAGGACGCCGTGCGCCGCGCCGTGCGGGCGCGGGTCAACGAGCGCTGGGGCAAGAAGCCGATCGTCGAGGTCATGGTCGTTCAGGTCTGACAGGGGCAGGTCTGACAGGGGCAGGTCTGACAGGGGCAGGTCTGACGCGGGCAGGTCTGACGCGCTTCGGCCTGTCGCCTCGGTTTTTCGTCGCGGTGCGCCCGCGACGAAAGGCCGAGGCCCGCGCCGTTGCCGGGGCGGGCAGGGGCGTCTATCTCTCGGGCGAGAAACGGGAGAAACGCTCATGATCGGACGCCTCAATCACGTCGCCATCGCGGTCAAGGACATCGCCAAGGCGTCGGCGACCTACCGCGACACGCTCGGCGCGACCGTGTCGGCCGCGACGCCGCAGCCGGACCATGGCGTCACGGTCGTGTTCGTCGAGCTGCCGAACACCAAGATCGAGTTCCTGGAGCCGCTCGGCGCCGATAGCCCGATCGCCAAGTTCCTGGAAAAGAACCCGGACGGCGGCATCCACCATGTCTGCTACGAGGTCGACGACATCATCGTCGCGCGCGACAAGCTGAAGGCCGAGGGCGCCCGCGTGCTCGGCTCGGGCGAGCCGAAGATCGGCGCCCACGGCAAACCGGTGCTGTTCCTGCATCCGAAGGACTTCTTCGGCACGCTGGTCGAGCTCGAGCAGGCCTGATCGTCACGGTCCGTGGTGGCCCCGCAATGTGCGGGCCGCCCGGCGGGCCGGTCGACGGGATGTGAATGGCGCCGCGGCGCGGTCCGGTCTATTCAATCGCCGCGGGGGCGAACCCTTCGCGGCACGGACTTCGGTCACGCAGGGTACAACAGGGACGCACAGAGCCATGAAGATCGGCACGGCGATCGCGATCTACTTCGTGATCTGGTGGACCATTCTCTTCGCGATCCTGCCCTTCGGCGTGCGCGCGCAGCATGAGGCGGGGCCGGTCGTGCCGGGCACCGAGCCGGCCGCGCCGCTCGCGCCGATGATGCTGAAGAAAGTGATCTGGACCTCGATCGTATCGGCGCTGATCTTCGGCGGGCTCTGGGCGCTGATGGCAAACGGCTACACGCTCGACGACGTGCCGTTCCTGCCGAAGTTCTCCTGAAGGAAGCCGCCTCAGCGCGCGCGCCGACCGCGCGCTTTCATCACATTTCTGTCGCGGCATTGCGGCAGGCGGCGCGCCGTGATCTAACGATTACGCGCTAACGCGTACGAGACCCAACGAGGGCCGGCCGTCGTGAGAGGGCCACGACGGCCGGTGGGCATCGCTCGGAGCGTACGTGACCTTGGCCGGCGGGCTCGACCCGAAGCGGCCCTGCGTGTCGCGGCCCGCGCCTGGATCCTTTAAAACCATCATCATCTGGCCTGCCGAATAATCGGGCCGTCCGAGCGCTCTGGATGGCGTCGCGCCACGGGCCGGCGATCCTGTGTGGGCGATGCGGCCGCGGGTGTCTCGCGCGCATAGCGCTCTTACCGCCTCGGGATTCGCATCCGGCTGTGCGTGGATCGGGTCCGGGGCGCCGGGAGAGGTGCGGACCACCGAGCCAAATGAAAAAGCAAGAGACCCAAAAGAAAAAAGCAAGGCCCTCGCGAGCCTTGCTTCATGGTAGTTGACGCGTCTCAACCTCTTTTACCCTCGCGGAAACGCCTGACCGCTTCCGACGGGTGGCTGCAACTCCGAAGAGTGCGCCCGAGGTCCTTCCTCCCAAGACTTAGACCGCGATGCCTCGAGGGGTCCTCATGCGGGCGGTTTTCCCGTTCCTCGCGAACCCTCTCTTTATGGAGACGGACCATAGCCGCTCTAAATCGGTTTGTCATCTCCCCGTGCAACGACAACCGCATTTTTTCGCAAGGGGCCGAAAGCAGAGAATTGCGTGTGGTTTCCGGATCTTCCGTCAATCGAGGCGCGGGAGGCGCGACTGCCCTTTCGCTACGCCTGCTCAATTCGGCAGCAGCGGCACGGCGCGTCGGATGCGCCTGAAAGTGGCAATCGGCGGCGGATTCGCGAAGGTTTCGAGCGTTGGGTGGACGCGGAACCGCGAGGCGCCGCCAACGCCGGGCAATGCCTCGGAACCAGGGCGATCTCGACATGCGACGGTGCAGTCGCCGGGCTCGAGCCGCCGAACGGGCTCAGCTTCGCCGGCCGCGGGCATCGCCCGGCATGTCTGTCTCGTGCGGCGGTGCTTGTGTTTTGGGCCCCGTTCGGCTTTGTGTGGGCCCGACGTTATTTCGCCGGGATTCTCGGTCAGACGACCGGTTCCCGGCCTCTTCCCAAGGGCCCGTTCCCATGCGCCTGTCGCGGTACTTCCTGCCCATCCTCAAGGAAAATCCCAAGGAAGCGGAGATCGTTTCCCATCGCCTGATGCTGCGCGCCGGCATGATTCGCCAGCAGTCCGCGGGCATCTACTCGTGGCTGCCGCTCGGCCTCAAGGTCCTGTCGAAGATCGGCAACATCGTGCGCGAGGAGCAGAATCGCGCCGGCGCGCTCGAGCTCCTGATGCCGACGATCCAGTCGGCCGATCTCTGGCGCGAATCGGGCCGCTATGACGACTACGGCAAGGAGATGCTGCGCATCGAGGACCGGCACGAGCGCGAGATGCTCTACGGCCCGACCAACGAGGAGATGGTGACGGAGATCTTCCGTTCCTACGTCCGCTCGTATCGCGATCTTCCGCTCAATCTCTACCACATCCAGTGGAAGTTCCGCGACGAGGTGCGCCCGCGCTTCGGCGTGATGCGCGGCCGCGAGTTCCTGATGAAGGACGCCTATTCCTTCGACGTCGACCAGGAGGCCGCGCGCGCCGCCTATAACCGGATGTTCGTCGCCTACCTGCGCACCTATGCGCGGATGGGCCTCAAGGCGATCCCGATGAAGGCCGATTCCGGCCCGATCGGCGGCGACATGAGCCACGAGTTCATCATTCTCGCCTCGACCGGCGAGAGCCAGGTGTTCTGCCATCGCGACCTGCTCGAGATGCCGATCCCGCCCGAGGACACCGATTTCCAGTCGGATCTCTCCGGCACGGTGAAGGCGTGGACCTCCTTCTACGCCGCCACGGAAGAGAAGCACGACGAGGCCGCCTTCGCCGCGATCCCCGAGGACAAGCGCGTCGCCGCGCGCGGCATCGAGGTCGGCCACATCTTCTACTTCGGCACCAAGTACTCCGAGCCGATGGGTGCCAAGGTCGCCGGCCCGGACGGCGTCGAGAAGCCGGTGCACATGGGCTCCTACGGCGTCGGCGTGTCGCGTCTGGTCGCCGGCATCATCGAGGCCAGCCACGACGAGGCCGGCATCGTGTGGCCGGACCAGGTGGCGCCGTTCAATGTCGGCATCATCAACATGAAGGTCGGCGATGCGGCGGTCGACGGCGCGTGCAACGAGCTCTACCAGCGGCTGACCAAGTCGGGCCTGGACGTGCTGCTCGACGATGTCGACGGCCGCGCTGGCGGCAAGTTCGCGACCATGGACCTGATCGGTCTGCCCTGGCAGATCATCGTCGGCCCGAAGGGGCTCGCCGAGGGCAAGGTCGAGGTCAAGCGCCGCGCCACCGGCGAGCGCGAGCTGATGACGCCCGACGCGGCGGTCGCCAAGCTGATCGGGGCCTGATCGGGCGCCGGACAAACCAAGGACCAACCGGGATCCTGCCGCGTGCGGCGCGCGCGGGACCCCGGCAACGAGGATCGGAAGCGGGTATGACGGCAAAGACTGCGACGGAACCGACCGGAACGCGGCCGTTCGCGCCGTTCGAGTGGATGATCGCGTGGCGCTATCTGCGCTCGCGGCGGCGCGAGACCTTCATCTCGATCATCGCCGGCTTCTCCTTCATCGGCATCATGCTCGGCGTCGCGACGCTGATCGTCGTCATGGCGGTGATGAACGGCTTCCGCACCGAGCTCCTGTCGAAGATCCTCGGCCTCAACGGCCATCTGATCGCGCAGGCGACCGAATCCTCCTTCACCGACTATCGCGACGTCGCCGACCGCATCGCCATGGTGAAGGGCGTGAAGTTCGCGATCCCCTTCGTCGAGGGCCAGGCGCTGGCCTCGGGGCAGGGCGGCGCGCTCGGCGTGCTGGTGCGCGGCATCGCCAAGGACGATCTCGACAAGATCACGCTGGTGTCGAAGGGCGTGAAGCAGGGCACGCTCGACGGTTTCGACCAGGGTCACGGCGTCGCGATCGGCTCCAGGCTCGCGCAGAACCTCGGCATCGCGCTCGGCGATCCGGTCACGATTGCCGCGCCGCGCGGCAATGTCACGCCGTTCGGCGTCACGCCGCGCTTCAAGTCGTTCCCGGTCACGGCGATCTTCTCGGTCGGCATGTCGGAATACGACAATGCCTTCGTGTTCATGCCATTCGGGGAGGCGCAGGCCTTCTTCAACAAGGACGGGCAGGCGAGCGCGATCGACATCTTCACCGACGACCCCGATCAGGTCGGCGCGCTTCGGCAGCCGATCGAGCAGGCGGCGCAGCGCTCGATCTTCGTCTCCGACTGGCGGCAGCGCAACGTCACCTTCTTCGCCGCGCTCGAGGTCGAGCGCAACGTGATGTTCCTGATCCTGACCATGATCGTGCTGGTGGCGGCGCTCAACATCGTCGCCGGTCTCACCATGCTGGTGAAGGACAAGTCGCGCGACGTGGCTATCCTCCGGACCATGGGGGCGACGCGCGGCTCGATCCTGCGCGTGTTCTTCATCACGGGGGCCGCAATCGGCACGGCCGGCACGATCGCGGGCTTCCTGCTCGGCGTGCTGGTCTGCCGCAACATCGAGGAGGTCCGGCAGGGGCTCTCTTGGGTGCTCGGCACCAATCTCTACCCGCCCGAGGTCTATTTCCTGTCGCGGATGAAGGCTGACATGCAGTCCGGCGAGACGACGGCCGTGGTGATCATGGCGCTCGTGCTGTCGCTGCTCGCCACGATCTATCCGGCCTGGAAGGCCGCCAAGCTAGATCCGGTCGACGCGCTGAGGTACGAATGAGCCCGAAGATGCCGGATCAGGATCAGGATTTCGTGGCCGATCACCTTTCGGCCAATCAGCCGGGGAGCGGCGTCGGTCGGCTCGGACTGGCGCCGGCCGACAAGCCTGTGCTGCGGCTCGCCGGCGTCGAACGCCGCTATGTGCAGGGCGAGCGGACGCTCGACGTGTTGCGTGGTGCGGAGCTGGAGATTCGCGCCGGCGAGATCGTCGCGCTGATCGCGCCCTCGGGCGCCGGCAAGTCGACGCTCCTGCAGCTTGCGGGTCTGCTCGAACGGCCGGACGGCGGCGAGGTGTTTCTCTCCGGCCGGGCTGCGGGAAAGCTCGACGACGCCGAGCGCACCGCGATCCGGCGGCTGGAGATCGGCTTCGTATACCAGTTCCACCATCTGCTGCCGGAGTTCACGGCGCTCGAAAACGTCATGCTGCCGCAGATGATCCGCGGCCTCGACGGCAAGACGGCGTCGGAGCGGGCGAAGGAACTCTTGTCCTACATGAAGCTCGGCGAGCGCGTCGGCCATCGGCCGTCGGAACTGTCGGGCGGCGAACAGCAGCGCGTCGCCATCGCCCGCGCGGTCGCCAACGCGCCGCGGCTGCTGCTCGCGGACGAGCCGACCGGCAACCTCGATCCGAAGACCGCGCATTACGTTTTCGACGCGCTCTCCGCGCTCGTGCGCGCCTCTGGCCTCGCGGCGCTGATCGCGACGCACAACATGGACCTTGCCGAGCGCATGGACCGGCGGATCACGCTCGAAGAGGGCAAGGTCGTCGAGATGTGAGCGCGCGCGGTTCGCGCGCGCTCGGGGGCTCACCAGCTACCGGTGTTCGGCATGCTCGCCCACGGCTCGGCAGGGGCCTTGCGCTCGCCTTTTTGGAGGATCTCGATCGAGATCAGGTCTGGCGAGCGGACGAAGGCCATGTGGCCGTCGCGCGGCGGGCGGTTGATGGTGACGCCGGCGGCCATCAGCTTGGCGCAGGTCGCGTAGATGTCGTCGACCTCGTAGGCGAGGTGGCCGAAATTGCGGGCCGAGCCGTAGTCTTCCGGCTCCCAGTTGTAGGTCAGTTCCAGGCACGGCGCGTCGCGGCGGCCGCTCGCGAGCGCGGCGTCGACCGCGGCGCGATCCTCGTCGGCGCAGAGGAACACCAGTGTGAAGCGGCCGGTCTCGGAGTCCATCCGCCGGACCTCCACCAGGCCGAACTTGTTGACCCAGAAATCGAGGCTTTCCTCGAGATTGCGGACGCGCACCATCGTGTGCAGATATCGCATGGGTTCGGTTCCTCCGATCGGTTCGCTTTCGAGGTGACATGCATATCGTCGAGACCGTGTCGGAGCAAAGACGACTGCTCGCTCAACTGATCGCGAGCTCCGAGCGCGTCGTCGCCTTCACCGGCGCCGGCATCTCGACCGAATCGGGCATTCCGGACTTCCGCTCGCCGGGTGGCCTGTGGTCGCGGATGAAGCCGATCGAATACGCAGACTTCGTCGCTTCGGAGGGCGCGCGTCTGGAGGACTGGCGGCGGCGCTTCCATTTCCTGCGCGCGTTCCAGGCGGCCGAGCCGAACATCGCACACCGGACGCTGGCGCGGCTGGCGGCCGAGCGGCGGGTGATCGGGGTGGTCACGCAGAACATCGACGGGCTGCATCAGCGCGCCGGCACGCCGCCGGACCGGCTGGTCGAGCTGCATGGCAACGGCACCTATGCGACCTGCCTGACCTGCAACGAAAGGGCTGAATACGACGGGCTGGAGGCCGAGATCGCCGCGACCGGCGAGGCGCCGCGCTGCCGGCATTGCGGCGGGCTGCTCAAGGCGGCGGTGATCTCGTTCGGCCAGTCCCTGAACCCGGCGGCGATGTGGGCGGCGGAGGAACTCGCCGAGGAGGCCGATCTCTATCTGGCGATCGGTTCGTCGCTGGTCGTGCAGCCTGCGGCAACGTTTCCGGTCATCGCCAAACGGGCCGGAGCGCGGCTCGTGATCGTCAATCGCGAAGCGACGCCGCTCGATGCCCTCGCTGATCACGTGCTCCGAGGGCCAATCGGCACAGTGTTCGACTTCTCAGTATCTTGAGAGCCGATCCTCAAGCAGATGTCGAACAAGGAGAGCGCAAGCTCCACTGTGCATTCGAGGCGCTTCGGCAGGTCTCGCGGTGTGCTGCGACTGAGCGGTGGATTTTCACAGTTTCAGTGACAAGGACCGGCGTGGGCTCTGTCAACGCTGATCGGGGATGTTATGCTTCGGTTCATAGAATCATCCGTGTCGGAGGAAGCCGGCATACGAAAGCCCGTCGGGGGGACGGCGCGGATCGAAGCAGGGGGTAGTCGGTATGGGGGCCAAGTTTTCGCCAGACGCCCAACCAAGCCTCGACATCATCGACGACAGTGCCGTCGATGTGATCGAAGTGGCGGGGACCATCAAGTGGTTCGACATTGCCAAGGGGTACGGTTTCATCGTGCCCGACAATGGGTTGCCCGACATCCTGCTGCATGTGACCTGCCTCAGGCGTGACGGTTTCCAGACCGCCTATGAGGGTGCGCGCGTGGTGGTCGAGGTGCTCGACCGGCCGCGAGGGCTGCAGGCGCTGCGCATCCTGCACATGGACGAGACGAGCGCGGTCCATCCCTCGCAGCTGCCGCCGTCGCGTGCGCATGTGCAGGTGGTGCCGTCGAGCCCGGTCGAGCGCGTGACGGTGAAATGGTTCAACCGCGTCAAGGACTTCGGCTTCCTGACCCGCGGTGACGGCACGCCCGACATCTTCATCCACATGGAGACCCTGCGCCGCTTCGGCATCACCGAATTGCGCCCCGGCCAGACGGTCCTGGTTCGCTTCGGCGAAGGCCCGAAGGGGCTGATCGCGGCCGAGATCCGGCCGGACGCCGGCGCGCACATCCCGGCCTCGCACTGAGGCCGGAGACGGGCTCGAGATCTGGCGGCGCGCCTGGCGCGCCGCTCGGGTGTTTTGAGTAGGGCGCCGGTGTCTTTTGGAAGTGCTGGTGTTTCAGAAGTTCCGGTGTCTGGCGGGGCCCTTGTCGGATTGACTGACGGCAGGGCGCAGATTGCTTGGTCCGATGCCGGCGCTTTGACGCGATCGGCGCTCGGGTTCGCCGATGGGCGGGGCCCACCCACGGTCTGCTGCTTGATCTTTGCGCCGGTCGGGGCTTCCAGGCCGGCGTTTTGTCATCCATGGCCGTCCAGCACCGCCGTGACGGCTCCATCCGCATCACGGACTTCGCCGCTGAGGCCGTCGCGACGGGCGCGGACGACCAGCGTCGCGAGCGTGTTCTCCTCGTCGGGATCGTCGGGCGCGGCGCGGTGGATCGGTAGATCGCCGGCCGTGTCGCCGAGAAAGACCTGCGGAGCGATCGTGGGATCCCGGGTCAGGATCGTGTCGGCACGCTGCTGCCGCGCGGCCGACGAGGCCGTGACGATCTGCGGCGTGTCCCGCATCGCGGTGTGGACGAGGTGATTGGCGTGGGCGCTCGGACGGTCGAGCGCGACCACCGAGACGGCCGCGCCCGTGAACTCGATGCTGATCAGACGCCGATCGCCGGCCTGGGCCACCGCGAAATGGAAGCCGCCGGCGCGCGGGTTATCCATCACGAGCCGCGCCGCGGCATCGAGATCCGGGCTGTCGAGCAGCGCGCGACCGAGGATCATGCGCGGTAGACCGGCTTCGCCCGCACGCACACCCATGCCGATCGGACGCACGTTGTTGACCGTGGCGACCAACCCGTGCGCGTTCCAGCCGAAGGCGTTGCCGGGCAGCGAGCCCGGATAGGCGAAGGCGGTCAGCGCCGGGCCGCCGTCGATTCTCGCTTCGACCAGTGCGCAGGCACCACGAAAGGCCGGATCGCCGTCTTCGTTATGGGCGATCAGCGGTTCGTCGCCGGGAACGAGCAGCGTCGTGCAGCCTTCCGGCACATCGGGCACGGCCGCCGCGGCGCGGAGGTCGCCGCGGCAATGCCAGGCGAAGACATCGGTCTCGGGCAGGCCGAGGCCCTCGGCGAGCCCGGCGATCTCGGCGCGATGACGGGGAAGCCGTTCGGCGACCAGCCGCTCCATGCGCAGCACGCGGTCGTCGTCGCGAAACGCGGTGATCTCGGCCCAGCCGCGCGTGGCGGTCAGATAGCCGTGCACCGCGGCGGCGCCGAAGCGGCCGAGCGCGACGCCGAAGTCGCGCGGCGTGCCGGAAAAGGCGAGGCGGGTCAGGGTCGTCGGCATGGAGGGCGTCACGGCCCGGGCTCCGATTCCGCTTGCGATTTGGGGCGCGGCTCGAGGCGCGGATCTGAGCGCGGCTCCGGGCGGCGTTGCGGAACCGCCATGCCTGGAATGTAGCCGTCGGAGACGAATGCGCGGCAGTGGGCTTCGAACGCGCCCATCAGCCGCGACTTGCGGCGGCCTTCGAGCGTGGCGGCGCCGATCACCATGGCGCGGTGATCGCCGGTCAGTTCGATCCGCACGACGCGGCGACCGTCGAGGGCGAGATCGGAGCGCGGCCGGACATTGGCGAGCGTGTAGCCGTAGCCGTTGGCGACCATCGTGCGCACGACCTCCTGATGCGGCGAGCGCGAATGGATGCGCGGCGTCAGGCCGTCCTTGTAGAACAGCGCGAGGAAGTATTCCCGGCTGATCGGCAGATCGAGCAGGATCAGCGGCTCCTCGGCGATCTGGCGCAGCGAGACGCTGGAATGGCGGGCGAGCGGATGGATCTCGCTGACGACGACGTGCGCGGGCAGGCTCGCGAGCGGCGTGAAGGCGATATCGTCCGGCACCAGCAGATCGTAGGTGATCACCACGTCGATCTCGGCCCGACGCAGGCCGTCGATCAGGCGCTCGTGGTCGGCCTCGACATGGCGCAGGCGCGCGCCCGGATAGGCGGCGGTGAAGGCGTGCGACAGTTCCGGCAGCACCATCGGCGCGAGCGTCACCATGCAGCCGACGGTCAGCTCGCCGCGGATCTGGTCGATCGCCTCGGAGGCGACGGCATAGAGGCCTTCGGCCTGCTCGACGAGCTTCTTCGCCTCGGCGAGCACCGTGCGGCCGACCGGCGTCAGCGTCAGGCCCTGGGCATGGTGGCGGACGAAGAGCTGGACGCCGAGTTCCTGCTCGAGATGCGAGATGGCGGTCGAAATCGACGGCTGCGAGATCGCGATCCGCTCGGAGGCGAGCGTGATCGAGCCGGTCTCGCCGGCGGCGATGAAATAGGTGAGCTGTCTCAGCGTGAAGCGCATGTCCCACCCGGCCGCATGGGCCGCTCCCGGCTACTTGCGGAGGCCGGCCTCACTCGTCGCCCGGCACGCCGTAGCGCGGGGCGGCCGTCGGGTTGAGCGCGCGGGTGACGTAGTCGTCGAGCTGCGGCTTGTAGATGTCCCAAAGCGCCGCGAGCCGGCCGACCGGGTCGGCATCGTCCCAGTCGACCCGCAGGTCGGCGATCGGCCAGGGACGTCGCCGACCATCAGCAGGCCGGCGGAGTGCACCGGGCCGGCTTCGCCGCCGCTGGCGAGCCCGGCTTTGAGCGTGGCGATCAGGCGATCGCCGAGGTCGCCGGTCGCGGCCTCGAAGGCGGCGACCATGGCGGCCGGCACGCCGTCATG
The DNA here is from genome assembly GCA_040269895.1 of Ancalomicrobiaceae bacterium S20. Taxonomy (NCBI): domain Bacteria; kingdom Pseudomonadati; phylum Pseudomonadota; class Alphaproteobacteria; order Hyphomicrobiales; family Ancalomicrobiaceae; genus Methyloraptor; species Methyloraptor flagellatus. The sequence goes on from CP158568.1 coordinate 1,431,828, forward strand.
GGCGAGCAGGTTACCGGCCGACGCGCAATCGCGACCGCGCGCTTCGCCCGTGATGCCGAGGCCGCGGCCGCCGGTGTGGATCGCGACGCGGCCCCGGCCGTCGACCGCCACCACCTGGCGGAATTCCATGTGCTCGCGCGAGCCGGCGAGCACCTGAACCGCCTCGGGCGCCGAGGCGCCGAGCGCCATCAGGTCGAGAGCGGCGGGGCCGAGGCGGGGATCGGTGACGTTCTGCGAGCAGACCGCGCCGACGCGGCCGCGCGCGTGGGCGCAGCGCGCCGCCACCGCCGGCGACGAGGACGAGATCACGATGCCGAAACGGCCGGTCTTGGCGCAGCGCGCGGCGATGGAGAATGTCACGGCGGTCGGATCCCCGATCTGTTGGCGTCCTGATGGCGCCGACGCTTAGAGCACGAATTCCTGACTATTCGGTCAAAGTGGCCGTTCCGCTCAATCCGGGATCACGGCGGTGGCGTCGATCTCGACGAGCCAGGTCGGGCGGGCGAGCGCCACCACGACCAGACCCGTGCAGACCGGATGCACGCCTTGGGTATATTCGCCCATGACCCGATAAACGGCCTCTCGATGCCGGATATCGGTCAGATAGACGACCAGCTTGCACAGATGCGACATGTCCGCGCCGGCCTCGGCCAGAAGCTGGCGGATGTTCTGCATCACCTTGTGCGCCTGCGCGGTCGGATCGCCGATGCCGACGTCCTCGGCGGTGTCGAGATCCTGCGGGCACTGGCCGCGCAGGAACACCATGGTGCCGCGCGCGACCACGGCCTGGGCGAGATCGTTGGAGAGCTTCTGCTCCGGATAGGTATCGCGGGTGTTGAACGGACGGATGCGGCGATGGGCCATCGACATGTCCTCGTCAGCGGATGAAGGGGCGGGATCAGGCGGAGAGCGGGGCGAGACGGCGGTAGCGCCGCTCGGCGTAGACGAGCGCGGACCCGGCCGCCGAGCCGGGAACGACCGCCTCGACGGCACCGAACAGGATCAGATGCGTGCCGACCCGACTCGTCTCGGCGAGCCGGCATTCGAAGGTGGCGCGGGCGTCGACAAGGCGCGGGCAACCGGTCGTGCCCGGCTCCCATTCGACCGCGTCGAAGCGTTCGGGACCGGCAATGCCGGTGCGTCCGGCGAAAAGGTCGGCGGTCGCGGCATCGTGGTCGCCGAGCACGTTCACGGCAAAGGTGCCGTTCGAGAGGATCGCCGCCGCGGTCGGGCTGTCGGCGCGGACGCAGACGAGCAGGGTCGGGCGCTCGCCATCGGCGGAGACCGAGGTCAGGCTCGATACGGTCAGGCCCGAGCGTCCGGCGGGGCCGTCGGTCGCAACGACCGCCACGGTCGTTGCCGTTCCGGCCATGCCGTCGAGAAAGGCGGCGCGCAGCAGGGTCGCCGCCCCGGTCGCCAGCGTCCGGAGCGCGGTCATGTCGGCTGGTTCGGCGCCGGGCGCGATCCGGACGGGCACGTTCGGGGAGGCGGTCATGGTGTTCACTCCGCGGCCGTGCGGTTCATGATGCCGGCGTCGAACCAGCGGCTGACCGCGCTGTCGCCGGGCGTCCGGGTGGTCGGGCCCATCACACGGTCCGACAGGCCGGCGGCCTTGCGGACGAAATCGAGCGGGCCGTCCCAGTCGAAGTTGCGGTAGACCGCCGCGAGATGCGCGTAAGGCGGCGACTGGGCGAAGAGCTGGAAGGTCAGCCGGTGGCCGGCATAGTCGGAGTTCAGGATGTCGCGCGCGAAGGCGAGCAGCTTGCGACGGTCCTCGGCGACCCAATCCTCGTTGACCTTGTAGAACTTCTCCAGCCAGGGCTTGGCTTCGGGGTGGGCGAAGGTGGCCGCGTCCGGCGTCACGCAGATCTGGCCGCCGCAGAGCTCGCGGGCGATGTGCATCATCTCGTGAAGCTGCGAGCAGGCGAGCACGCGCCCGGTATAGAGCAGCGACTGGTTCGGCATCAGGAGCCCGCCCGGCGAACGCTCGGCGAGCGTGATCGCGCCGGTCAGATGGGCGTTGATGCCCTCGCGATAGACGGCGAGCTGGGCGAGCTTCTCCTGCACCGCCTGCTGCTTGTCGAGACCGGTCTGGCGCGCGTTGAACAGCGCCGCACCGATCAGCATGTCGGCGAGCTTCAGATTGCGCTGCACGTAGGCGAAGGCCGAATAACGATGCAGCGTCGCGCGGATGAACATTGCCGCCTTGGTGTGGCGGTAGAACAGCACGTTCTCCCAGGGGATCAGCACGTCGTCGAACACGACCAGCGCATCGACCTCGTCGAAGCGGTTCGAGACCGGATAGTCTTCAATCGGCCGGCGACCGGCGAAGCCGGTGCGGCAGATGAACTTCAGGCCCGGCGAGCCGAGATCGCAGATGAAGCCGACCGCATAGTCGGAATAGGCGCTGTCGCCCCAGTTGGCGATGGTCGGCTTGGTGAAGGCCTGGTTGGCGTAGGCGGCGGCCGTCTCGTATTTGGCGCCGCGCACGACGATGCCGGCGTCGGTCTCCTTCACGACATGCAGCAGCATGTCCGGATCCTGCGCCTGCGGCGGCTTCGAGCGGTCGCCCTTCGGATCGGTGTTGGCCGAGACGTGGAACGGGTCGTTGTGGAGGACGCGCAGGATGTGGTTGCGAATGTTCTCCGAGAAGCGCGGATCGACCTCGTTGAGCACGTCCTGGCCGTCGAACAGCGACCACATCTCGCCGACGGTCTCGTCGCCGACGCGGGTGACGATACCGCCGACCTCCTCGAGCACGGTGTCGGTCGCGCGGCGCTTGTCCCACCAGTCGCCCTGCGTCTTCGGCAGCTTGTTGCCGATGCCGTGGGTCTGACCCTCCTCGGTGTAGGTCATCACGTCGCGGGTGCGCGCATCCCACTGCATGTCGTAGATGCGGGCGCGGATGTCGACGAGCGGCTTGAACATCGGATGGCTCGGCACGTCCTTGACGCGCTCGCCGTCGATGAAGACCTCGCGGCCGTCGCGGATCGACTCGCGGTACTGGTCGCCGGTGCGGATCATGGGGGCATCTCCTTGCGACGGGCGCCCGGATCGCGGTGCGGATCGGGGCGGAATATCGGTGTCGCGGAGAGAATGGCGCGCGGCGTTCTTCGGGAAAAATAGTCTTTTCGGCTCTTCTGCTTCGGGGTTTGCGAAGCAGGTCCGAGCACGCCGGCACAGGCGATGCGGGGCGCGCGGATCAGGACGCGAGGCGGGCGGTGGCGCCGCCGAGGCCGGTCAGCTCGGCGAGCAGCGCGGCCAGCGACAGCGCCGCCGCGCGCTGCTCGCCCTTGCCGAGATAGACGCCGACCACGGCATCGCCGAGCGCCGGCAGGCCGCTCGGTTCCGGCAGGCGGGCGAGGCGCGCGGGCACGATCGATCCGGCCACCGCGGTCACGCCGAAGCCGGAGGCGATCGCGGCGTCGAGGCCGGCGAAGCTCGGATTGGTGTAGACGATCTCGAACGGCCGGCCGTCGCGCTGCAGCGCCTCCAGCATGGCGCCGCGGTAGAGGCAGCCTTCGGGCGAGGCGACGATGCGCAGGATCTCGTCCGGACCGGCGACCGCCTCCGGCCGGCCGACCCAGACCAGCCGTTCGCGCGCGGCGATGAAGGCATTCTCCGCCGGCGCATCGGGCGTCATGGCGACCACGACGTCGTAGCGGCCCTCCGCCAGACCGTCGAGCAGCGCGACCGACAGTTCGCAGGTGACGTCGAAGCCCACGCCGGCATCGCGGGCGTTCGGATGGGCGAGCAGCTTGCCGAGCATCTGGTCGGCGTAGTCGCTCGGCAGGCCGATCTGGAGCCGGCCCTGCAGGCTCTTGCGGGCGAGGCGCATGACCAGTTCGTCGTTGAGCGCCAGCATGCGGCGGGCGTAATTGGCGAGGATCTGGCCGGTCTCGGTCAGCGCGCCGCCGGCCTCGCGCACGAACAGCGGCGCGCCGGCCAGTTCCTGAAGCCGCTTCAGTTGCAGGCTGACCGCCGACTGCGTGCGCCCGACCCGCTCGCCGGCGCGCGTGCAATTGTCGAGGTCGACCACGGCGACGAAGGTGCGGAGCAGGTCGGTCGGAAAGTTCTTCATCGCTCACCTCGGGGCCGTCGCTCGCGGCCCGACACGGCCGAAAGGCTCGACGCCGACGCGACCATGGGGCAGCATCGCGCGTCGCTGCGGCCGCGTCCAGCGCGCCGGTGAGGCCGCGGCCGGGCGGGCGCGGCCGCTCGTCGGACAAATGGCGCCCGCGCGAGCCGACTGACGCAGGGCGGAGGTCCGGTCAGCACATGACCGGCGGCCCCGCGATTGCTTGATCCTCGCGTCTCCCCTGCCGGGCCGCGCGCCCGGATCATCTCGCGAAGAACAAGAAGGACGTCCATGGGACCGCATATCGTACCCGTCGCCTCCGACCTCGCGTTCCCCTCGACCGCCGACGTCGTCATCGTCGGCGGCGGCATCATCGGAACGTCGAGCGCGCTCTATCTCGCCGAGCGCGGCCTCAAGGTCGTGCTGTGCGAGAAGGGCTATATCGCCGGCGAGCAATCCGGCCGGAACTGGGGCTGGTGCCGGCAGGCCAAGCGCGATCCGCGCGAGTTCGAGCTGATCCGCGAGGCGCTGCGGCTCTGGCGCGGCATGGATGCCCATATCGGCGCCGATACCGGCTTCACCACCACCGGCATCATGTTCTCGGCCGCCGACGAGGCCAAGGCGGCCTATTACGAGGAATGGGTCAAGGAGGCCGCGGCGGCCGACATTCACGCCGAGATGCTGACCGGCGGCCGCTATGCCGAGCTCATGCCGGGCGACACGGCGCCCAAGAAAGCGGCACTGTGGTGCGCATCGGACGGGCGGGCCGAGCCGCAGAAGGCGGCGCCCGCGATCGCCGAGGCAGCGCGGCGCAAGGGCGCGACGATCCTGACCGACTGCGCGGTGCGCGGCGTCGAGACCGCCGGCGGCAAGGTCGTCGGCGTCGTCACCGAACGCGGCCGCATCGCGGCATCGAGCGTCGTGGTCGCCGGCGGCGCCTGGACGCGCCGCATCCTGAAGGACGTCGGCATCGACCTGCCGCAGCTCAAGGTCCGCGCCAGCGTGTTTCGCACCTCGCCGATCGAGGGCGGTCCGCCGGCGGCGCTGTGGGACCACGATTTCGCGTTCCGCAAGCGCCAGGACGGCGGCTACACGATCGCCAACGGCCATGTGAACGTCGTGCCGATCGTGCCGGACAGTTTCCGGTTCTTCTTCGACTTCATTCCGGCGTTGAGGCTCGAGTACAAGTCGCTCCGGCTCAGGTTCGGACCGCGCTTCTTCACCGAATGGAACGAGGCGGTGCGCCGGCCCTTCGACGAGCCGTCGGTCTACGAGGCCGCGCGCACGCTCGATCCGACCCCGGACGTCGGCTATCTCGAACAGGCTTTCCGGGCGCTGAAACAGCGCTTCCCGGTGTTCAAGGATTCCCGCATGGTGCAGGCTTGGGCCGGCTTCATCGACGCGACGCCCGACGCCGTGCCGGTGATCTCGCCGACCGACAAGGTCGCCGGCCTGATCGTGGCGACCGGCTTTTCGGGCCATGGCTTCGGCATCGGGCCCGCGGCGGGCCATCTGGTCGCCGACCTCGTCACCGGGGACAAGCCGATCGCCGATCCAAAGGAATATCGCCTGTCGCGCTTCTTCGACGGCAGCCGCCCGGCGCCGGTCGCGGGGCTCTGACGGGCGCACCACGAGAAAGGGCCGGATCGACGATCCGGCCCCCATGTCGTCCTCTTGGCCTCGACGGTCTTGAAAACCGCTGCCGTCAGCCGCCGCGCTTCTTCTTCGCCGCAAAGATGTAGCCGAGGAAGTTGAGCAGCACCTGCGCGGCGAGGAAGCCGGTGATGCCGCTCGGGTCATAGGCCGGGGCGACCTCCACGAGGTCGATGCCGACGATCTCCTGGCGCTTGGCGACCGCCTGCAGGATCTCCATCACCTCGTAATAGAGAAAGCCGCCGTGGCTCGGCGTGCCGGTGCCGGGCGCGATCGACGGATCGAAGCCATCGATGTCGATCGTCACATAGAGCCGCGCGTCGGCCGGGATCAGGTCGAGCACGCCCGCGACACCGAGCTGGCGCACCTGCCGCACCGAACGGATCGAGGAGCCGCGCGCGCGGGCGTCCTCGTAGCCCTCGCGCGCGGTCGAGGAGACGTTGCGGATGCCGAGTTGGGTCAGGCCGGTGACGTGATCCTGCTCGGCGGCGCGGCGCATCGGGTTGCCGTGGCCCTCGGTGACGCCGTGGCGGACGTCGACGAAGTCGAGATGCGCGTCGATCTGCAGGATGTGGATCGGGCCCTGATCCGAAAAGGCGCGGATGCAGGGGATGTTGATCGCGTGGTCGCCGCCGAGCACGACCGGCATGGCGCCGGCCGCCAAGATCGCGCTCACGGCGCGCTCGGCATTGTCGTGGCTCTTGCGGGTGTCGGTGTGGACGATGTCGGCATCGCCGACGTCGACGATCTTCACTTCCGACAAGGGCAGATAGGTCTCGTCGTCCTCGTGGTCATAGGCGCCGCCGTGGCCGAAGGAGAACAGCGTCGACGCCTCGCGGATCGCGCGCGGCCCGAAGCGGGCGCCGGAGCGGTATTGCGTGCCCATGTCGTAGGGAATGCCGAGCACCGCGACATCGGCATCGATGGCCGACCAGTCTGTGACGGCGGGGCGCTTGCCGAAGGTGCAATGGCCGACGAAGGGCAGATCGAGGCGGCCGGATTCGTAACCGTGGGCCATGGCGGCGTCACGCTCCCATCTGTTGTTGTTTTGAGATCGAGAAGAGGCGAACGGGCGACCCGAGGCCGCCCGCACTGGGGACTATTGCCGAGATCGGAGGCTCAGGCGATGCCCGAGCCGCGCAGGCGCTCGGAGCGGCGGCGCAGGAGCTCGATCGTCGCCATCAGGAGCGCGGCGAACACGACCAGGAAGGTCGCGGCAGCGGTGATCGTCGGCGAGATCTGCTCGCGGATGCCGGAAAACATCTGGCGCGGCAGCGTGCGCTGTTCCGGGCTCGACAAGAACAGCGCCACCACGACCTCGTCCCAGGAGGTGACGAAGGCGAACAGCGCCCCCGACGTGACGCCTGGCGCGATCAGCGGCAGCGTCACCATCCGGAACGTCGTCCAGGGCGCCGCGCCGAGCGAGGCGGCGGCGCGGGTCAGCGAGCGATCGAAGCCGGTCAGCGTCGCGGTCACGGTGATCACCACGAAGGGCGTCGCCAGGATCGCGTGGGCCATGATCAGGCCGATGTAGGTGTTGTTGAGCCCGACCGCGGCGAAGCCGAAGAACATGGCGACCGCGACGATCACCACCGGCACGATCATCGGCGAGATCAGGATCGACATGATCAGGCCCTGGAACGGTACGTTACCACGGGCGAGACCGAGGGCTGCGAGCGTGCCGAGCGCGGTCGCCAGGATCGTCGAGAAGAAGGCGACGATCGCGCTGTTCTGGATCGCGACGCGCCAGCGCTCGTTGAAGAAGAAATCCTCGTACCAGCGCAGGCTCACACCCGGTAGCGGGTAGGTGAACCAGGGTTCGGAGGAGAACGACAGCGGGATGATCACCAGGATCGGCCCGATCAGGAACAGGAACACGAAGGCGCAATAGATCGCGAACAGCGTGTAGGCGAACTGTTCCTTGGGCGTGGCATAGGACGGCGCGAGCATTGGCGATCAGCCCAGTTTGACCTTGTCGATGCCGACCACGCGGTTGAACACCGCGTAGAGCGCGAGCGTGATGAACAGGAGGAGCGCGCCGAGCGCCGAGGCCTGGCCCCAGTTCAGCTCCTTGTTGGTGTAGAGCGCCACGAAATAGCTCACCATCTGGTCCTGCGGACCGCCGACGAGCGCGGGCGTGATGTAGTAGCCGAGCGACAGGATGAAGGTCAGCAGGCAGCCGGCCCCGACGCCGGGCAGCGTCTGCGGCACGTAGACCGAGGCGAAAGCCGTGAACGGGCCGGCCCCGAGCGAGCGCGCCGCGCGCAGGTGCGACGGCGGGATCGACTTCATCACCGAGTAGATCGGCAGGATCGTGAAGGGCAGCTGGATGTGGGTCATCGCCAGCACGGTGCCGAAGCGGTTGAAGATCAACTGCGCCCGCTCGGTGGTGAAATGCAGCGCGACCAGGATGTCGTTGATGACGCCGTTGGTCTGCAACAGCACGATCCAGGCGGTCGTGCGCACCAGAATGGAGGTCGTGAACGGCAGCAACACCAGGATCATCAGCATGTTGGCATGCTTCGCCGGCAGGATCGCCAGGAGATGGGCGACCGGATAGCCGAGCACCAGTGTCGCGACCGTCACCAGGAGGCTGATCCAGATCGTGCGGGTGAACACGTCGAGGAAGATCGCCTGATCGGGCTCGGCCTTGACGATCGCGCCGGCGACGTCCTGGCGCAGGTCGACCGAGGTCAGCAGGTAGTAGGGCGTGTAGGCCGCGGTCGAACGCTTCATCACCGCCCAGAACGGGACGGAGCCCCATTCCTTGTCGGAGGTGAGGAACTTGTCCTTCCAGGGCCCCGCGCCGCCGGCCTCGACCATGCGGCCGGCCTTCAGCAGACGCGAGCGGGCACCGGCGATTTCGTAGTTGAGGCGCTTGCCGACCAGACCGGTGGTGCGGTCCTTCTGCGCCTGGGCGAGATCGGCGGCGAGCGCGGCATAGACCGGCTCGTCCGGCACGGACTTGCCGTCCCAGGCGGCGAGCGCTGCGGCGGTCTTCGGCAGCGTGTCGCGCACCTCCGGGTTCTCGACCGAGCGGAACATCATCATGCCGATCGGCAGCACGAAGATCGACAACACGAAGACGAGCAGCGGCGCGACCAGCGACAGCGATCGGAGCCGATTGACCCGTTCCGCGCGCCTGAGCTTCGCCTTCAACGAGACCTTATCCTCGATCGCGCCCGGCAGAGCGCCCATCGTGTCGACCGACATGCCTTTATCTTCCGTTGTCCGGGGAGGGCTCCGGCGCGGTGGCGCGCCGGAGGCGTCGTCAGGGGATGCGCGTCAGGCGGCGACTGCCGGGGATACGGGCGAGCCGCACCTCGGCCAACGCGGCCTTACTGCGCGAGCCAGGCGTTGAAGCGCTTCAGCAGCTCTTCCTTGTTGTCACCCCAGAAGACCGGATCGTTGGCGAGCGCGGTCTTGGCGTTCTCCGGCGCGGTCGGCAGATCCTTGAGGATGTCCGGCTGCACGAAGGGCGTCGCGGCGACCAGCGCCGGACCGTAGGAGATCCACTTGGTCTGCTCGGCCTGCGGCTCCGGGCTCGAGGCGAACTGAAGGAACTTGTAGGAGGCCTCGAGGTTTTTGACACCCTTCGGGATCGCCCACAGATCCCAGTCCTGCAGCTGGCCGTCCCAGACGATCTTGAAGTTCTTCTTGTCGGCCTTGTTGGCGCCGAAGATGCGGCCGTTCCAGGCGGTGGTCATGACGACCTCGCCGGCGGCGAGCAGCTGCGGCGGCTGGGCGCCGGCTTCCCACCAGACGACGTCCTTCTTGATCGTGTCGAGCTTCTTGAAGGCGCGATCGACGCCTTCCTTGGTCTTCAGGGTCTCGTAGACCTTGTCGGCCGGCACGCCGTCGGCCATCAGCGCGAATTCGAGATTGCCGAACGGCGTCTTCTGCAGCGCGCGCTTGCCCGGCCACTTCTTGGTGTCGAACAGGTCAGCGATCTTGGTCGGGCCGTCTTTGATCTTGTCGCCGTCATAGGCGAAGATCGTCGAATAGATGATGGTCGGGATCGCGCACTCGAAGGTCGAGCCCTTCACGAACTTGTCTTTGCCGCCGAACTTCGAATAGTCGATCGGGGTCAGGATGCCTTCGTCGCAGCCCTGCTGGGCGGTCGCGGCGTCGACGTCGACGGCGTCCCAGGTCGTGTTGCCCGACTGGACCATGGCGCGGATGCGCGCGACTTCGCCGTTGTATTCCTCTTCGGTGATCTTGATGCCGGCCTTGGCCGCATAGGGCTTGAAGTAGGCCTCCTGCTGGCTCTTCTGGTAGGCGCCACCCCACGAGGTGATGGTGAGACCGTCGGCGGCGAGTGCGGCGCTGCTCGCGGAGGCGAGGGCGATGACCGACAGGGCCGCCGTCAGGGTTTTGAACGTCATGGACACTTCCCCTTCTACCTTCTCTCGGGATTGGGTTCAGGCCGCGTCGAGCGCACGACAATCGTCCGTGCGCCAGCCGAGCGGAATGCGGGAGCCGATGTCGAGGACCGGGCGGTCCTCGGCATTGCCGACCTTGACCACCACGTCGAAGCCGCCTTCCAGCCGGAAGCGGACGCGCAGGTGGTCGCCGAGGTAGATCAGTTCCTCGACGGTGGCCTCGAAACGGTTGTCGATGCTGCCCTCGGGCGGCGCGAGCTTCACGCGCTCGGGGCGGATCGACAGCATGGTGGCGTCGCCGACGCCGGCCGCGTCGGTCAGCGTCGCGACGACCTTGGTGCCGGTCGCGAGTTCGACCGTGCAGGTGGTGCCCTTGGCGGCGACGATCTGGCCGGGGATGCGATTGTTCTCGCCGATGAACTGGGCGACGAACGAGTTCGCCGGCTTCTCGTACAGCACCGACGGCGGCGCGATCTGCTGGATGATGCCGTTGTTGAACACCGCGACGCGGTCCGACATCGTCAGCGCCTCGCTCTGGTCGTGGGTGACGTAGACGACTGTGATGCCGAGGCGTTCGTGCAGATGGCGGATCTCCATCTGCATGTGTTCGCGCAGCTGCTTGTCGAGCGCGCCGAGCGGCTCGTCCATCAACACCAGCTTCGGCTCGAACACGAGCGCGCGGGCGAGCGCCACGCGCTGCTGCTGGCCGCCCGAGAGCTGGCCGGGCATGCGGCCCGCGAAGGCGCCGAGGTGGACCATGTCGAGCGCCTTGGCGACGCGCTCGGCGATCTCGGCCTTGGGCCGGCCGCGGACCTTGAGCGGGAAGCCGACGTTCTGCGCCACGCTCATATGCGGGAACAGCGCATAGTTCTGGAACACCATGCCGATGTCGCGCTTCTCCGGCGGCACCGCGTCGATGCGGTCGCCGTCGAGCATGATGTTGCCGACCGTCGGGGTCTCGAAGCCGGCGAGCATCATCAAGGTGGTGGTCTTGCCCGAGCCGGACGGCCCGAGCAGCGTCAGGAACTCGCCGCGCCGGATGCGCAGGTTGAGGTCCTTCACCACCAGGACCTCGCCGTCGTAGGTCTTCTGGATGCCGGCGAACTCGACGAAGCTCTCGGCCGCGCTGACGTCGAGCTTCATGACAGAACCTCTTCGGGGCGGGTCCCGGCGGATGCCGGGGGGACAAGGCCCGCGAACGGGGCGGGGTAGGGGGCGGGATACCGCGACCGGATCATGCTGCCTCGCTGTTGCGACGGTCGAACCGGCCCCCTATCCGCAAGGGCCGTGCCAGTTCGCCGCGCTTGTCGGGGCCGAAGCCTCCGTGGAGCTCGGAACGGATACGGTTTGTCCCATGCGATCAGTGCGTTAGGCGACGGAGCTGCCGATCGACGAGGCGCAGACGCCGATGCCCCGCAGGGCTGCCTTCCGCAGGCGACGCGCCGGCGCGAAATCGCGCTGATGCGTGCGCGGGAAGACCGCCATGGGACGCTGCCACGCGACCCGCGCCGCCAGCGAGGCGTGATCCGCCGGGGTTTCATCTCGATTGGCTAAAAATTAGGCAGCGCTTGCGTGCAGTCGCCGTCGAACTGATCAATTGTTTCCGGGTCCGGATAGTGAAACGACGATCAAAGCGAGGCCGAAATCGCCGGTTGCGGTAATTCCAAACCAGTGCATCGGGAAAAGTGAAGCAATCGGCAGGCAGTCGTGTTTCGACGTTTTCGCTTCAGTTCGGTCGGCCTCGGGCAAGACATGGCGTTATGAGCGCCATCAATGGCGCCATCTGCGATAATCATTTGGCGCCCGTCATGGCCGTCGCTAGGGTCTGATCCGACAGCCATCCGTTCGCTCGAAGTCGCCAACGGCCCGAGCGCGGCAGCCGTTCGCCTGTTCAATTCTCTTGCTACGGCATGCACTTGCAGCCGCGTGGCTTCGTTTCGCCCGGCGTGCGTCCGGCGCGGCCGAGCCCACGCGGCATCCATCACCGGAGACGATCATCATGACGGGAACCGCTCGGGTTCAGCCGAACGAATTGTTGCGCACGCAGATCATGCACAATGGTGATCGCGAGCTTCAGGTGTTTACCACCGGTGAAATGGAGCGGCGGCAGGACGGCCTGCGCAAGATCATCGAGGATCTGAAAATCGATGGCGTGATCCTGACATCCTATCACAACATCGCCTATTACACCGGCTTCCTCTATTGCTACTTCGGGCGCCGTTACGCATGCGTCGCGACCGACAAGAAGTGCCTGACGGTGACGGCCGGAATCGATGCGGGCCAGCCCTGGCGACGCGGGCACGCGGACAACATCACCTATACAGACTGGCGGCGCGACAATTACTTTCACGCGCTGAGGGAAGCGCTTCCCGGCGTCAAGCGGCTGGGGATCGAGTTCGACCATGTCAACCTGGACCTGCGCCGGCTGCTCGAGGACACCTTCCCGGGCGTGGAATTCGTCGACGTCGCGTCGGCGACCATGTGGCAGCGCACGATCAAGTCGGCCGAAGAGATCGCGCTGATCCGGCAGGGTGCGCGGATCGCCGACCTCGGCGGTTCGGCGGTCTGCAACGCGGTGAAGGCCGGCGTGCGCGAGCACGAGGTGGCGCTCGCCGGGACGCAGGCGATGGTGCGCGAGATCGCCCGCACCTTTCCGGGCGTCGAGCTCATGGACACCTGGGTGTGGTTCCAGTCCGGCATCAACACCGACGGCGCCCACAATCCGGTGACGTCGCGGGCCGTCGAGCCCGGCGACATCCTCTCGCTCAACTGCTTCCCGATGATCGCGGGCTACTACACCGCGCTCGAACGGACACTGTTCTGCGAGCACGCCTCGGACGCGCACATGAAGATCTGGGAGATCAACTGCGACGTCCATCGCCGTGGCCTCGAGCTGATCAGGCCCGGCGCGCGCTGCGGCGATATCGCGACCGAGCTCAACGAGATCTACCGCTCGCACGGCCTGCTCGGCTACCGCTCGTTCGGCTACGGCCATTCGTTCGGCGTGCTCAGTCATTACTACGGCCGCGAGGCCGGCGTGGAGCTGCGCGAGGACGTCGATACGATCCTGAAGCCGGGCATGGTCGTCTCGATGGAGCCGATGCTGTCGATCCCCGAGGGCCAGCCCGGTGCCGGCGGCTACCGCGAGCACGACATCCTGGTCATCGGCGAGACTGGTGCGGAGAACATCACCGGCTTCCCGTTCGGCCCGGCGCACAACATTTTGCGCGCTTGATCGTCACCGTTACGGCTCGGCAACAGCAAAAAAGGCCGCGCAGATCGCCTGCGCGGCCTTTCGTCGTTCCGATGCGGTGGCGCGGGAGCTGGGCTCTCGACGGGCCAGAATGGCGACCCCGGCACGATTCGAACGTGCGACCAACAGCTTAGAAGGCTGCTGCTCTATCCTCTGAGCTACGGGGCCGTGAATCCGCCCCGGCTTCCGTCCTCATTGGACGACGGTGCGGGGCGGGCGGGATCGACGGCCGGGGCCGAACGCGTCAGTGCGTCCAGGTGCCGATGCGGCCGAACTTGAAATTGTCGGAATAGGAGATCGCCTTGCGCGTCCGCTCGTGCGGCTCCGACACGACATAGGCGAGGCCTTCGCGCTCACAGTAGGCGACGGCCTCTTCCTTGGTCTCGAACCACAGCCGGATCTGCGACTTCATGTCGGCCGACGAGGTCCAGCCCATCAGCGGCTCCGGCGTGCGCGGCTCCTCGGCTTCATAGTCCAGGCACCAGCGCTTGGCCTTGGCCTGACCCGACTGCATGGCCGTCTTCGCCGGCCGGTAGATGCGCGCAACCATGGACAGTTCCCAGTTCGGCGTCGCCGACGCCCGCGCTTCGGGGCGCGAGCCCTCGGGCGCGGAGAGTCGCGAACGCGATCCGTTTCGCGCGCACCCTACAAACGACCGGCGGTCCTTGCAAGAACGGGCATGCCGCGATGCGGTATGGCGATGGGCGATATCGGCGGTGGGCGCATCAGCGATGACGCGGACCGGCCGGATTCTGGCGTCGGGTGGTGGTCGGGGCAGCAGGATTCGAACCTGCGACCTGAAGTACCCAAAACTTCCGCGCTACCAGACTGCGCTATGCCCCGGCGAGGCGGACGATCGCGTCCGCGTCTCCGGTTCGATTACACCGCCCGCCGGTCCCTCCGCAAGCCGCACCTCGCCTGTCGGCCGGAATGAAGCAAGTCCGATGGTCGTGACGCTCGGATCCGTGACGGTCTTTGGACAACGGCTGGGTCGGGAGACCCAGCGGTGGCTCACTTCGAGCCGGCGACGAGCGGATGGACGATCCGGTCGCCCGCCTTCAGGCCGATCTTGTTCGCCGTGCCGGCGACGACCTCGAGCACGAAGCGCACCGGCCCGGCCGAGGAGACCGGCTCCTCCGAGAACGGCGTCGTCCCGGTCGCGAGATTGGCCACCGTGCCGTCGGCGCGGATGAAGATCATGTCGAGCGACACGAAGGTGTTCTTCATCCAGAACGACGCCGGCTCCTCGCGGTGGAAATCGAACAGCATCCCGTAGTCGGCGTCGAGCGCCTTGCGGAACATGAGGCCGGTCGCGCGCGCCTGCGGCGTCGCGGCGATCTCGATACGGAACGGATATCGCCCGGTCGCGGTGACGATCTCGAGCCGGGCCTCGTCGGCGGCGGCGGCCGGCGCGACTGCCAGGGGCACCAGCGCCGCCGTGCCGCCGGAGAGCAGGAGCCCGGCGGCGATCATGGCCGCCCGCAACGTCGCGCAGAACCCTATCGGTCGGATCATTCCGGTCTCTCCATCCCTGACGGCGGGCCGCAGCCGAGCAACGGCCGGTCGCGCTTCGGGCTCCACAGTCCGCGCTTCGTCTAGCACGATCGGGGGCGGATATGTCCAGAACACGGCGGCTGGCGGTGGGGCGTTTGGCGCAGGCGCGGGGGCGGTGCCTGCAAAATGCGCCCAAGAAAAAGGGGGCGCACCCGTCAGGATGAGCGCGCCCCCGAGGTGGTGGCTGGATGGCTAGCCACGAGCCTGGGAGGAAGCGCGGTGCCGGATCAACGGACGGCACGCACGCCTCGGATGCGGTCGGCGCCTCCGCCTGAGGCTCCGGGGTCAGCGGAGCCGGCTCGGGCGCCGAGGCGAGGGCAGGACCGTCAGGGGGAGCGGTCGGCCCTCGAATACGGCGGAACGCGGACCTCAGCGGTTCGCGGTCTCGGTGACCGGCACGCGAACCAGCGTGGAGGTCGCTGCCTGTTCGTCGCGGCGCTCGACGGTGATGAAGCGCGGCAGATGCGGCGTGCCGTTGCCGGCGCAGTCGGTGCCGAGCGCGGCGGCGACGGTCATGTCGCAGTTGGCGACGAGCCGGAACGCATCGCCGATGCGGTCGGATTTCACGACCGTCGTCTCGGCGACCTCCAGATCACCGCTGCGCTCGGCCTTCGCTGCCGTGAGGACGAGCGGCGAGGCGACAAGGAACGCGGCGGCGGCAAACAGGGCGGTCTTCGTGATCGACATCGGTGTTCTCCTTCCGAACGACCTTTCGATGGTCTGAGCTTGCCAGAGGCGCTCTGAACGCTTTTCGAGCGGTCCGTTCATCCGGGCTTCATCGTTCATGGACCCGGAGGTTAAGCGACATCGGTGTCCGCCGGTTTGCGCCGACGGAGCGATCGTGTTTCAACTCGGAAACGATGGGCCGCGGCGGCGACGTGGGGCCGTCTCTTGCCCTGCCGGGCGGGGACGGATAAGAGCCGCGGGGACGCCGGAACGCGCGTCCGTCTGCGGGGTCAACGACTTCGGATGGGCGAGGTTCCGTGGATCGGGCAGCGTGCCGGTCCGGGCGCGCGTCGCGGGATCGCCGATCGGCGTCCGAGACGGCAGCGCATGAACAGAGACCCCGAACGGCCAGGCCGCGACGGGGCGGGAGGCGAAGGGACGATGACCAGGACGGCGCTCTATCCGGGGTCCTTCGACCCGGTCACCAATGGCCATGTCGACATTCTCGCCCAGTCGCTCGATCTGGTCGACCGTGTGATCGTGGCGATCGGCGTGCATCCGGCGAAGACGCCGATGTTCGACTTCGACACCCGCGAGGCGATGATCCGCGAATCGCTCGACACGCTCGGCATCGCGCAGTCGCGCGTCGATGTGATCTCGTTCACCGGCCTCGTAATCGAAACGGCTCGCCAGTACGGCGCCTCGATCATG
The DNA here is from genome assembly GCA_040269895.1 of Ancalomicrobiaceae bacterium S20. Lineage (NCBI taxonomy): Bacteria > Pseudomonadati > Pseudomonadota > Alphaproteobacteria > Hyphomicrobiales > Ancalomicrobiaceae > Methyloraptor > Methyloraptor flagellatus. The sequence continues at coordinate 1,448,125 of CP158568.1, forward strand.
ATCCGCGGCCTGCGCGACGGCACGGATCTCGACTACGAGATGCAGCTCGCCGGCATGAACCTGTCGTTGGCGCCGGCCGTGCGCACCGTGCTCTTGCCGGCCTCGCCGACCGTCCGCCATATCACCGCCACGCTGGTCCGGCAGATCGCCCAACTCGGCGGCGACGTCACCGCTTTCGTGCCGCATGGCGTGGCGGAGCGGCTCGCCGCCGTTGTCGGCCGCCGTTGAGGCGGCGCTGATCCATTTTCCGACCACGCGTTCCGACTTCGTCGCCAGAACCCTTCAGGAGGCATCCTTGCTCAAGCGCCGCTTTCTCGCCCTCGCGGGCCTCGCCGCCGTGACACTCGCGGCCGGTCCCGTCGCCGCACAGCAGGCCGCGTCCGACCCGCAGAACACGATCTATCTCGACACCAAGGACGGCCGGGTCGTGATCCGGCTGCGTCCGGACCTGGCGCCGAAGCATGCCGAGCGCATCCGCACGCTCGCCGCGCAGGGCTTCTACAACGGCCTCAAGTTCCACCGCGTGATCGAAGGCTTCATGGCCCAGACCGGCGATCCGACCGGCACCGGCTCGGGCGGCTCGCCGCTGCCGAACCTGCCGGCCGAGTTCTCGGCGCGGCCGTTCGAGCGCGGCGTCGTCGGCATGGCGCGCACCTCCGATCCGAACAGCGCCAATTCGCAGTTCTTCATCACCTTCGCGAGCTCGCCCTGGCTGAACGGCCAGTACACGGTCGTCGGCGAGGTGGTCTCCGGCATGGAGGTCGTCGACAAGATCAAGAAGGGCGACAAGAACGCCGGCGGCATGGTGCAGAACCCGGATGTGATCGTGAAGATGCAGCCGGCCGCCGCCGCCAAGTAAGCATCGCGCCGCGTCCTGCGGGGTATCCCGAGATGCGAAAAGCCGGCCTCGCGGCCGGCTTTTTCATGAGACGTGTCCAATGGGAGCGGACGCGCACGGCCGGTTCAGGCGACGCGCGTGTCCAGATTGACGTCAGTGTCCGTCTCGCAGCGCACGAGATTGCGGCCGCCGCGCTTGGCGGCATAGAGCGAGCAGTCGGAGCGCTCGATCAGGGTCTGCGAGTTGTCGCCGCGGCGCCAGCTCGCCACGCCGATCGAGATCGTGATGCGGCCGAGGTTCTCGCCGGTTGAGCGCTTGACCAGCTCCTTGGAATAGACCGCCTCGCGGATGTGCTCGGCCACGACCACGGCCTGGCGCAGGTTGGTGCGCGGCAGGATCACGGCGAACTCCTCGCCGCCGTACCGGCAGGCGACGTCCTGGCCCTTGACGTTCTGCTTCACAGCCAGCGCGACCAGCCGCAACACCTGGTCGCCGGTCTGGTGGCCATAGGTGTCGTTGAACTTCTTGAAGTGGTCGATATCGGTCAGGAGCAGCGCGAAGGGTTGGTTCGACTGCTCGCACTCGGCGATCGCGCGCTCCATCGACTGGTCGAAGTGCTTGCGATTGGCGAGCGTGGTCAGTTCGTCGGTCAGGCTCTCGTAGCGGATCGCCTCGAGGCTCTCCTGCAGCTCGGCGATCTGGCGACGCGAGTCGGCCAGCTGATGCTCGAGCTTGCGATTGGTCGTCTCGGTGTCCTTGGTGACCTTGATCAGGCTCTGGACGATGCCCGACACGCTCTCGCGATCGGTCGTGCCGGAGAGCCTGCGGGTCGCCTCGTCGAGGGACACACAGTAGTCGGAGGTCGCGGTCAGCGACGATTCGATCATGCCGACCACGTCGGCGATCTCGGTCGACAGCTTGCCGCCGACCTCCTCGATCCGTTCGCCGAGCCGGGTCGGAGCGATGAACTGGTCGTAGACCTTGCTCACCTCCGCCACGGAGATCTTGCCGCGGGTGCGGAGGATCTCGTTGACGGTCTTATTCAGCGCGTGATTGAATCCCGCCGCGTACGTATACCAGAGCTCGTAATTGCGCGGATACGCCGGGATCTCGTTCTTCCGGAGATGCCCAATCGCCGTTTCGCCATATGCGAGCGTCCGACGGAAATCGTCTCTTTCGCTCATTTGACCCTCTCGATCACGGCCCCGAGAGATCGAGGCACGTAATCCCATCCCTCACACCATACGGATATCACCGAATGCATTAAGGGCCGGTTAAATGAATAGCGGGAATGCCGTTAGGGGATTTCAGTAGCTTCCGGAAGTCATGATTTCGATGTTCGATCAATGTTGATGGATGTCGTTGGTCGACTACTCCGCATGGATGACTTTGCAACTCGCTGTGACGAATATCCGAGGTTGCATTATCATGTTCAATTGCTTCTAGTCTAATCGATATGATCGATGAAGCACGGATCGCAATGAATGGTTGTGCGATCTGTTTTGTGTTTCGTGTCGGGGGAATACTGGCATGCTAGACGCTGCGATCTTTACGAACGCAGCCGAGCACCCCCCCCGTATTGGTACGAGGGGGGTGCCGTATCCCCAGCAAGATTACGTAGCGTCGGTCAGGACGCCGTCCGCAGCGGCCGCGTGGGGCGCAACAGGAAGGCCGGGACGTGATCGCCCAGGCCCACCACCGGCGGCTCGTCGTGATCATGCCGTCGGTCGTGCCGGCGATCCTCGCGACGCTCGTGCGGATTACGCTCGCGCGGCGGCTGATCGGCGCGCGGCTGCTCCGAGCGGCCATGTTCGGCGCGACCATGTTCGGTCCGGGCCGGCGGCGGCGTGGTGCGGTCGCGAGGCTTTCGATCGTCGCGGCGGCGCTCGCCGCGCGGCTCCTGCCGATCCGATCGGGCCTCCTGGCGCTCGGCGCGGGGCTGCTGCTCCGAACGGTCGGGGCGTTCGGCCCGTTCCGGACGCTCGGTCCGCTCCCCGCGCGGTTCCTTGCGTTCGCCGGCCTCGCGACGCGGCTCGCGCTCGGTGCTGCGGCCGCGACGGCCGCGTTCGCGTTCACCCGATGAGGAGGACCGCCGCTCGCCGCGCGGCGCTTCGCCCGCCGGCTCGCCGATCCACTCCGGGGCCTCGCCGATCAGCTTCTCGACAGCCGCCAGGGCCTTCGCGTCGAGATCGGTGACGATGGTCACTGCCGTGCCCGAACGGCCGGCGCGGCCGGTGCGGCCGATGCGGTGGACATAGTCCTCCGCGTGCACCGGCACATCGAAATTGAAGACGTGGCTGACATCCGGAATGTCGAGGCCGCGCGCCGCGACGTCGGAGGCGACGAGCAGGGTCAGCCGGTTGTTGCGGAACGCGTCGAGCATCGCCATGCGCGCCCGCTGGTCCATGTCGCCGTGTAGCGCGCCGACGGAGAAGCCGTGCTTCTCGAGGCTGCGGTAGACGATCTGCACATCGCGCTTGCGATTGCAGAAGATGATCGCGTTCTTGAGATCCTGCGCGTCGGTGATCAGGTCGCGCAGCACTTCGCGCTTCTCGTGCTGCTCGCGGCCGGCGGCGATCAGTCGCTGGGTGACCGTCTTGGTCACGCTCGACGGCTTGCCGGCCTCGACGCGCACGGGATCGCGCAGGAACATGTCGGCGAGGCGCTGGATTTCCGGCGGCATGGTCGCCGAGAACATCAGCGTCTGCCGGTTCGTCGGGATCATCTTGCAGATCTTCTCGATGTCCGGGATGAAGCCCATGTCGAGCATCCGGTCGGCCTCGTCGATGACGAGGATCTCGACGCCGGTCATCAGCAGTCGGCCGCGGCCGAACAGATCGAGCAGACGGCCCGGCGTGGCGATCAGGACGTCGACGCCGCGATCGAGCTTCTTCAGCTGCTCGTCGAAGGAGACGCCGCCGATCAGCAGCGCCACCGAGAGCTTGTGATTGATGCCGTATTTGTTGAAGTTCTCCTCGACCTGCGCCGCGAGTTCGCGCGTCGGTTCGAGGATCAGCGTGCGCGGCATCCGGGCACGGGCGCGGCCCGATTCGAGCCGGGTCAGCATGGGCAAAACGAAGGAGGCGGTCTTGCCGGTGCCGGTCTGGGCGATGCCGACGACATCCTTGCGTTCCAGGACGATCGGGATCGCCTTTTCCTGGATGGGGGTCGGCTGCGTGTAGCCGGCGGCCTCTACGGCGGCCTGCACCTTATCGGAAAGTCCGAGGGTCGAAAAAGTCATTGTGTCCGTCGCTGTGGCGTCACGGGACCGACGGCGGACCTGATCGACAAAGACCGACCGAATGCTTGATTCCGGACCGGGAAGACGCGGCGACGAAGGTCGGCGGGTCGGGGGTCTGGAGCGCGTTCGGCGGGGCCGGGGATCGGTGCGGACCGGTGCGGTGAAACGCACACAGAGTTTTGTGCACTGCGATATCGCGCAATAAAGATACGTGTTGTCTGTGAAAAGTCAATGTCAAAGGCCGCGGGGCCCCGGATTTCCGCCTCGCGGAGACTTCTGAACTGCTCGTCATGAGACCGCCTGCCGCGGGCGCCGGTGGCGGACGACAGTGGCTGAACGTCGTCGACAACCTTGCGTGGAGGGCGCGGGACGAGCGCTCCGAAGGTGGATCCTCAGGGGTGGGGACATGCGCGCGGGCGCTGCCGCGGGCACGGTCCCGCCGGCGGCGCGCGTCAGACCGCTTCGGCCAGATCGAGAGCGGCGTCGGGGCCGAGCCCGTCATGGCGCAGGCGCGCCGCCCGGATCTCGGCGTGATTCGCCTCCGCCCAGGCGACCAGACGCTGCAGCTCGGCGTGAAACCGGCGGCCGAGGTCGGTCAGCCGGTATTCGACGCTCGGCGGCTTGGTCGGATAGACGTGGCGGCTCAGCATGCCATCGCGCTCCAGGCTGCGTAGCGACTGGGTCAGCATGCGCTTGGAGATGTCCGGCACGGCACGTTGCAGCGCGCTGAATCGCTGCGGCCCCTCCGCGAGCATCAGCACGATCAGCGAGGTCCACTTGTCGCCGAGGTGATCGAGCACGTCGCGGACCGGGCAACGGCTGAAATCGACGTCGGCGGTGCCATCGGGCCCGATCGACAGGCCGAGCCGCTCGGCAATGGCGAGGCGGTTCCCTTTTGGTGCCCTGGACACGAAATGATGCCTCCTTACGGTCGCGCTTATCGGTCTCTATTGTAGACCAGTCTTCAAGTCGAGACCAACAGGAGTTTCGTTCATGTCGCCCCGCATTCTCGTCACTGCCGCCACCGGTCAGCTCGGCCGCCTCGTTGTCCAGGCGCTCCTCGCCACTGTTCCGGCCGCGTCGATCGTCGCCGCCGTGCGATCGCCGGACAAGGCCGCCGATCTCGCCGCGCTGGGCGTCGAGGTGCGCGCCGCCGACTATTCGAAGCCCGAGACGCTCGGCCCGGCGCTCGCCGGCATCGATCGGGTGCTGCTGATCTCGTCGAGCGAGATCGGCCAGCGGACCACCCAGCACGCCAACGTGATCGACGCGGCGGTGAAGGCGGGCGTGAAGCGGCTCGTCTATACGAGCATCCTGCATGCCGACACCTCGCCGCTCGGTCTCGCCGCGGAGCATGTCGCGACCGAGAAGCGTATCGTTGCCTCGGGCCTGCCTTACGTGTTGCTGCGCAACAGCTGGTATCTGGAGAACTACAACGCCAACATCCAGCCGGCGATCGCGCATGGTGCCGTGTTCGGGGCGGCCGGCGATGGGCGGATCGCGGCCGCGTCGCGCGCGGACTATGCCGACGCCGCCGCCAAGGCGCTGACCCTGGATGCGCCGGCAAGCCTCTACGAGCTGGCCGGCGACGAGGCTTTCACGATGGCGGAGTGGGCCGCGGCCCTCGCCGAGGTTTCCGGCAAGCCGGTCGTCTATCAAAACATGCCGCAGGCCGACTATGCCGCGTTGCTGGTGCAGATCGGTCTGCCGGCACCCTTCGCCGATCTGCTGGCCGATTCCGACGTCGGCGCCTCGAAGGGCGGGCTCTTCGACGACAGCCGCACGCTGAGCCGGCTGATCGGCCGGCCGACCACCACGCTGAAGAGCGCGCTCGCGGCGGCGCTGAAGGGCTGATCGCCCGTTCTTTTCCCACCAACCGACCGCGCGCCGCCCCCGCTCGCGCGGTCGGTCTCCCGGGCGGTCGTCCCCCGACGGCCGCCCGCTCTTTTCACCGCACCACCGGCGAGGCCCCAAGGTGTCGATGTCGTCGATCTCGAAATCTCCGATCGCCGCGGCGCTTCTGGGCGCTCTCGCCATTGCTGCCGTCGGAACGGCGGCCGCGCAGGAGGCGGTGGTCGGCGCCGGCGACGCCGAGGCGCTGTTCACCAGCCCGGATCCGAAGCTCCACGCCAACAAGCAGGTGGTCTATCGCGTGGTGCGCGATCTGCTCGAGGCGAACCACTGGGAACTCGCCGAGGACCTGATCACGGAGCGCTACATCCAGCACAATCCGAATGCAGTCTCGGGCCGCGCCGGCGTGGTGGCTTATTTCACCCAGGTGCTGAAGCGGGCGCCGACGCCGATTCCGGCCAGGATCAGCACGCCGATCGTCGCCGTGACCGCCGAGGGCGACCTCGTCACCGTGCTCTATCCGCGCGTGCTGCCCGACAAGGCCGATCCGTCGAAGACCTATTCGACCACCTGGTTCGATACCTGGCGGATCAAGGACGGCAAGATCGACGAGCATTGGGATCCGGCGACGCGGGATTGAGTTCCTCCCGCCTCGGTTCGGACGGCCGTTCGCCGCGCGCCGGCCGGCGCGTCGCCGTTCCGCGGGTTGATTTGACCATCCCGCGCCCGGTTCATGGTTCAGCTTGACGGGTGGGCGGATTCGTCCGCATCGATCCTTCTCTCGAACCGGCGGGGGCGGGCGGTCGCGGCGATCGCCGGCCCCGCCGAGGAGCTGCCGATGACCGACGACACGCCGATCCTGCTTGTTCCGGGCCTCAACTGCACGGGGCTTCTCTACGGGCCGCAGATCGCGCGATTCGGCGCGGCCGGGCGCGCAATGATCGTCGCGGACCACACGGTCGCCGATACGATCGACGGCATCGCCGAGGCCATTCTGGCCCGAGCGCCGGAGCGGTTCTCGCTCGTCGGTCTGTCGATGGGCGGCTACGTGTCGATGGCGATCCTGCGCCGCGCGCCCGAGCGGGTCGCGCGGCTCGCACTGCTCGACACCCAGGCGCAAGCCGATACCGAAGCGGCGCGCGAGGCGCGTCTCCAGCAGATCGCCATCGCCGAGAGGGGCGGCTTCGACCGCATTCCCGGCCTGCAGCTGCCGCGTCTGCTCGCGCCCGCGCATCAAGGCAGTGAGACCCTGGTCGCAATCGTGCGCGAGATGGCGGAGGCGACCGGGCCGGCGGCCTTCGTGCGCCAGCAGACCGCGATCATGAACCGGATCGACGCCCGCCCGCACCTCGGCGCGATCGCCTGTCCGACGCTGGTGCTGGTCGGGGCCGAGGACGCCATCACGCCGGTCGCGGTCGCGCGCGAGATGGCCGAGGCGATCCCCGACGCGCATCTGGCGATCGTGCCCGGCGCCGGGCATCTGTCGACGCTCGAAGCGCCCGACGCCGTCAACGCGGCGCTGGCGGACTGGCTTATCACCTGACGATTTTCGCGATCCGCGATCGGTCGTTCCGCGACGGAGCGATATCGAGCGCCGATTGCCGGTGGCCCCGGCAGGGGGGCGTTGGACCGACGCCGCGGGTGAACGGCGGCTCGACGACCGGGTCGCCAAACAGGCTCGGTCCGGCCGGGCGCGCGATCGTACGCCGTGTCCGTCCTGGAGCGAGGGTCTTCGCAGACCGCGCGCCGGGTCTTCCCCTTGGCGCGTTCAGATGTCGAGATCGACCTCGTCGGCGAAGGCGGCGCGCTCCTGGATGAAGGCGAAGCGGGCTTCGGGCTTGTTGCCCATCAGCCGCTCGACCGAATCCTTGGTCGCCTCGGCGTCGTCCTCGACCACCTGGACGCGCAGCAGCGTGCGCGTCTTCGGGTCCATGGTCGTCTCCTTCAACTGCCCCGGCATCATTTCGCCGAGACCCTTGAAGCGGCCGATTTCCGGCTTCTTGCCCTTGAAGGTGGTCGCGAGCAGTTGTTCGCGGTGGGCGTCGTCGCGGGCGTAGACGGTCTTGGAGCCGTGGGTGATGCGGTAGAGCGGCGGCACCGCCAGATAGAGGTGGCCGGCGCGGATCAGCTCCGGCATCTCGCGGTAGAAGAAGGTGATCAGCAGCGAGGCGATGTGGGCGCCGTCGACGTCGGCGTCGGTCATCACGACGACCTTGTCGTAGCGCAGCTCGGCGTCGCGGTAGCTCGCGCGCGTGCCGCAGCCGAGCGCCTGGATTAGGTCGGCGAGCTGCTGGTTGGCGCCGAGCTTGTCGCGCGTGGCATTGGCGACGTTGAGGATCTTGCCGCGGAGCGGCAGCACGGCCTGGCTCTGGCGGTCGCGCGCCTGCTTGGCGGAGCCACCGGCCGAGTCACCCTCGACAATAAAGATTTCAGAGCCTTGCGCGGCAGTGTTCGAGCAATCTGCGAGCTTGCCGGGCAGGCGGAGCTTGCGAACGGCAGTCTTGCGCAGCACCTCCTTCTCCTGGCGGCGCTTCAGGCGCTCCTCGGCGCGTTCGATCGACCAGTCGAGCAGGCGGCCGGCCTGCGCCGGCGAGGCCGCGATCCAGTGATCGAAGGCGTCCTTGATCGCCTGATCGACGATGCGGGTCGCCTCGCCGGTGGCGAGCTTGTCCTTGGTCTGGCCGACGAATTCCGGCTCGCGGATGAACACCGAGAGCAGCGCGCCGGCCGAGGTCATCACGTCGTCGGTGGTCAGCACGCCCGCGCGCTTGTTGCCGACGAGGTCGGCATAGGCGCGTAGGCCCCGGAGCAGCGCGACGCGCAGGCCCTGTTCGTGCGTGCCGCCTTCCGGCGTGGGCACGGTGTTGCAGTAGGACGAGACGAAGCCGTCGCCGGCGAACCAGGCGACGGCCCATTCGACCGCGCCATGGCCCTTCACGTCGTTCTTGCCGGCGAAGACGTCGTCGACGACGAGGCGCTCGCCCTTCAGCCGCTCGGCTAGGAAGTCCTTGAGGCCGCCGGGGAAATGGAACACCGCCTTGTCGGGCGTGTCGGTGCCGGCGACGAGTTCGGGCGCGCAGGACCAGCGGATCTCGACGCCACCGAACAGGTACGCCTTCGAGCGCGCCATGCGGAACAGACGGGCCGGATCGAAGCGCGCGCCGGCGCCGAAGATCTGCTCGTCGGGCCGGAACCGCACGGTGGTGCCGCGCCGGTTCATCACCTCGCCGAGTTCCTCGAGACCGGAAATCGGATGTCCGCGCGAAAAACGCTGCCGATAGAGCCGGCGGTTCTTGGCGACTTCCACTTCGAGCAGCTCGGACAGGGCATTGACCACCGAGACGCCGACGCCGTGCAGGCCGCCCGAGGTCTCGTAGGCCTTGCCGTCGAACTTGCCGCCCGAATGCAGCATGGTCATGATCACTTCGAGCGCCGACTTGCCCGGATATTTCGGGTGCGGGTCGACCGGAATGCCGCGGCCGTTGTCGAACACCGACAGCATGCCGTCGGCGGCGAGCTCGACCTCGATGAAGCTCGCATGGCCGGCGACGGCCTCGTCCATGGCGTTGTCGATCACCTCGGCGAACAGGTGATGCAGCGCCTTTTCGTCGGTGCCGCCGATGTACATGCCCGGACGCCGGCGCACCGGCTCCAGCCCCTCCAGCACCTCGATGTGCGAGGCGTTGTAGTCCGCTTCGCCCGGGGTGCCGCCGGAGCTCGCGCGCGGCGCAGGCCGCGCAGCGGGCGCGCCCTGGCTCGCCGCCGCGACCGCCTGGCGGGCCGCGGCAGCGGCGGCCGGACGGGTTGCCCCACCTGCCGAACCCGCTTCCCGCCGCGCCTCGGCGCTCGCGGTCGACCGCGCAGCGGCGGTCGTGGGCATGCTCGCGAAGAGATCGTCAGACTTGGCCATCGGTCCTTCCGGGCCGCCGATCACGGCGGCGACATGCAGCGATCATGATCCGCCCGCTGGCGGCGGCTTGGGGCGAGCGCCGGCGCCCCGATACGTCGAAACCGGCTTATCATGCAAGTCGGGAGCCGTCCCGGAACGGAACAGATCCAGGCTCCGAATCATGGGGATTGTCGCACGGAACGTGCTTTCCATCGATGTTTATGTTCGCAATTTGTTCCAGTGGCGTCAAGCTTTTCCGCCGAAAAGAGATCAATCGACCTCGATGGTCACGAGGTGGTGCCGTGCATGATCGCGCGCGTTGGGCAGGGGGATTGATCCGTCGGTCCGGAGCGGGGCGGGCGCGATCGCGATCAGCCGACCAGCCGGAACGGCAGGCCGGTGACCAGCGCCTCGACGGCGGCGCGGCTCTGATGCAGCCCGTTCAACGATATGCGCGGCAGCGCGTAGAGGTCGGGGGCGCCGGTCGCGCCGATCACGCCGGGGCGGGTGGTGACGGCGAGATCGAGGCCCGCCGCCCGGACGGCCGCAGCCTCGCGCGGGCCGAAGGCGCCGCGAAACCCATAAGGATAGGCGAGCGCCTTCGGGCGCCGACCGACCCAGGTCTCGACAGCGGCGATCGATCGGCCGATCTCCTGCTCGAGGCGTTCGGGCGTGGCGTGGTGCAGATTGACGTGGGTCTCGCTATGCGCGCCGAAGCCGGCGAGCGGATCGGCCTCGGCGAGCGCGGTCAGCGCCGCGGCGTCCATGACGTCCTGTTCGACGAGGGCGAGCGGATCGACCCCGGCGGCGCGCGCGACGGCATCGAGACGGGCGATGGCGGCGTCCTCGTTCGGGCCGGTCACGGCGGCTGCGATCCTGGCGAAGGCGCGTGCGCGCAGCGCCGGCGTGGCGCAGGCGAGCCGTTCCGGGCCGTCGCCGAAATCGATCTCGATCTCGGTGCGGCCGTTGAACAGCGCCTCGGCGGTCTCCCACCACATGCTGGTGCGGCGTTCGACGAAGCCCGAGCAGACGAACAGCGTGTAGGGCACGCCGTGCGCCCGGAAAACCGGCGCGGCATAGGTCGGGCAATCGACATAGGCGTCGTCGACCGTGAAGACGCAGTAGCGCGTCCGGTCGGTCGGGTCGGCGAGGCGCTCGGGCAGCGCGTCGAGCGCCAGCGGCACGAGGCCGGCCGTCTTGATGGTGCGGATCGCCAGATCGAGAAACGCGGGCGTCACCGACAGATGCGCATTGGGGCCGTGCTCGTGCGTGCCGGCCGGGCGGACATGGTGGAGCGTGAAGATCGCGCCGCGTCCGGCCGACGGCGACACCACGCCGGCGCGCTTCAGCCCGGCGGTCGCCAGCAGGGCGGTGCGGATGAGGGCGACGCCGAGGCGATTGGTCACGCCGTGGCCCCGCTGCTGCTGACGCGGCACGACAAGGCGGCCCGCGTCTGACACGGACGCAGGCTCGCGTCGGAGGATCGCGACGCAGGCACGCAGACGATCCGGGTCTTGTCCGTTGTCATCATGAAAGCCGTGTCAGCCGAGCCGGTGCGCCAGGCTACCGGAAAACCACCATCAACAACGCTCGCGAGCATAGCCTCGCGCGCTTGCCAAGTCTTTAAGCGAAATTGCGTCATCCCGTCTTCATCATGACGGCGATTGTCAGCATCTGCAATGAGACGCCGACGAGAAGCAACAGCCGAAACATCACGATCTGCTCGGGGCGGACCGCGACTGCGAGATAGACTGCCAGAACCGGCAGAAGATCGATCAGCGGCCGGCCGAGGCCGTAACGCGGCAGATCGGAGGAGATCGCGAACAGGCCGAGCATCGGCAGAACCGCGAGTGCCGCAAAGGCCACGGTGCGGTCGCGCGGCGCGAAGAAAAGGAAGAGGAGCCACGGGCATTTGGCCAGGAACGAGGCCCCGGCGGGGTCGAGACCGACCAGCCGCACCATGCGTGGCGGATCGAACACCAGCGAAAAGCCTTGGACCGCCATCGCAGCGAGGTTCGCCGGCACGACCGCGAGCGAATAGGCGCCGAAGGCCTTGATCCGTTCGGCGGCGACGATGTCGCCGGGCGTTGCGGCCGCGGATAGCGCGGCGGTCGCCTGACCGGTCTCGAACGGCGCGCCGAAACGCATCCAGTCATAGAACAGCAGGAACAGCACCGGCACGGCCGCGCCGATCGCGATCGCCCCGAATTTTGTCAGGGTCTCCGGCGACGGCGGTAGCACCCGGGCCTTGGTGGTCAGCGTCAAAGCGCCGACGAAGGGCAGGAGGAACAGCGCTGTCGGCCGACACAGGAAGGCGAGGCCGAGCGCGAAACCGGCGGTCATCAGCCGGCCGGCGATCGCCTCGCCGATCGCAAGGCTGGCCATCAGGAACCCCGCGACGGCGGCAAACAGCGCCAGCCGGTCGCCGCGCGCGACGGTCTCGGCGAGCGGCGAGGCGGCGCCGAGCGCCACCAGCAGCCAGAGCCTCAGACGTGGCTCGATGCCGAGCCGGACGAAGATCCGGTGCCAGACCAGCAGCGCAAGGCCGGCGAGCAGAATGGACAGCAGCACGAAGCCGGAGAAGCCGGATCCGGACTTGATGACGAAAGGCATTGCGAGCACGGCCGGGAAGGGCGGGGCCGCAAGGTAGTTCAATCCGCCGGCGGCGACACAGTGCTGGTCGAAGCAGCCGCGGAAGTCGTAGTGGCCGTGCAGGAAGGCGTCGGCGAGCAGCGCATAGGAATTGGCGCTCGGCGCCTCGCCGAGGCCGCGCAGCACGATCAGCGCCAGCACGGCTGCGACAGTCGCGAGAAGCACGAAGACGAGGAGGCGGTGGCGCATCGCGGGTCCGGTCGGCTCGTCGGCGGTCGCCGCGGTCGGCAGGGCCGACGCGCCGGCGACCGGCTCCGTTCGTGGGCGGGACCGGCCATGTTGCGTGCCGATCTCCGAATCGTCCGTGATGCTACCCGATCGGCGCGACGGACGGTCGATCGCGCGGCGATCGAGGGGGTCTCGAACGCGAACGCCGCCGCGGTCCCTCGGGACGGCGACGGCGTCGAACGGATCGGACGCGCGGTCGATCGACGATCAAGCCTTCTTGCGCCAGGCGTCGACCGAGTAGGCGCCGGCGCCGTGGGCGTAGATCATCAGGAAGCCGCCGGCGATGGTCAGGTTCTTCATGAAGTTGATCATCTGGCCCTGGTTGGCCGGGTCGTAGTGGAACAGCACGGCCGAGATCACGCAGAAGCCGGCGAGCAGGATCGAGACGATCCGGGCATAGACGCCGAACAGGATCATGAGGCCGCCGACGAGTTCCACGGCGATCACGAGCGGCAGCAGGCCGGCCGGCACGCCCTTCGAGGCCATGTACCCGGCAGTCGCGGCATAGCCGCCGATCTTGGTCCAGCCGGACATGATGAACATGAACGACAGGAGCAGGCGGGCGACGGGGACGGCGAGGGAGGTCAGCGGATAGGTCATCGGGGCGGGCTCCTGTCGAGGCAACGGCGGGACATGCGCCGGACGGAACGGCCGGCTACGACGAAAGTTCAGGTCGCCGGATAGCCGAGTGTGCCGGGTCGCGATAGCCCGGCCGGCGTCGACGGACTGTCTACGGATTGTTACCGATGATAAGCGCGTGATCGCGGTGCGGACTAGGCGGCGGCGCGTTTCCGGCCCGGACCACCGGGCTGTTCGTCCGGCCGCAAGGTCAAGACCGCGACGCCCGACGCGGTGACCGCCACGGTGTGTTCGAACTGCGCGGAGAGCGAGCCGTCCTCGGTCACGACGGTCCAGCCGTCGGCCTCGGTCCTGACCCGGCGCCGGCCGCGGTTGAGCATCGGCTCGATCGTGAAGACCATGCCTTCCTCGAGCACGGGGCCGATGCCGGCCTTGCCGAAATGCAGCACCTGCGGCGGCTCGTGCATCTGGCGACCGATGCCGTGGCCGCAGTACTCGTGCACCACCGAATAGCCGTGCCGCTTGGCGTGGCGCTCGATCGCCCAGCCGACGTCACCGAGCCTCGCGCCGGGTCGCACGGCGCGGATGCCGGCCCACATCGCCTGATAGGCGGTCTCCACCAGCCGCCGCGCGGCCGGATCGACCGCGCCGATGAGGTAGGTCTTGCTGGAATCGGCGATGAAGCCGTTCTTCTCGATAGTGATGTCGAGGTTCACGATGTCGCCGTCGCGCAGGATTGTCGTCGCCGACGGCACGCCGTGACAGACCACCTCGTTGACCGAGGCGTTGAGCACGAAGCCGTAGCCGTATTGCCCCTTGCTCGCCGGCCGCGCCTGCAGGTCTTCGACGATATAGCGCTCGACCAGGGCATCGATGTCGAGCGTCGACCGGCCGGCGAGCGGCGTGCGGTCGAGCATGGTGAAGACCGAGGCCAGCAGGCGGCCGGATTCGGCCATCAGGGCGAGCTCCCAGGGCTGCTTGGTCATGCGGCGTCGACCGCCGGGGCGCCGTCGGCGATCGCCCGCGGATCGACGCCGGCCGCGCGCAGTTCGCGGGCCATGATCTCGGCGAAACCGAGCGTCGGGTTCAGCTCGCAGAGCATGCCGATCCTGATCCAGTAGGCCGCCTGCGCATTGATCGAGCGGCAGGCGACCTTGCTCGCGCGCCGCAACTGTTCGTGCAGATCCTCGTCGATGTTCACGATGCCCATGGTGGCCCCCGTCTATGGTTCGAATACGAAACGCATATGATCCGTATATCCTGGTGCCAGGCGGATGGCGAGGGGCGGCGTGCGGCGCGGAGCCCCGGCTGTTCGCGTGACGTCGCGGACAGGCGGCGGCCGACGAGGTCCGGGCCGGGGCCCCGCGCGGGATCCGCCCCGCCCCGATAGCTGCCCCGTTCGGTGTGCGCCGTCCGAAACGAAACGGGGCGCCCGAAGGCGCCCCGCTCGCGGGCCGTGAGACCCGAAATTGCCGATCGGACGACCGATTAGACCGAGTAGTACATCTCGTACTCGACCGGATGCGGGGTCATCTCGTAGCGCATCAGCTCTTCCCACTTGAGCTCGATGTAGCTCTCGATGAAGTCCGCGTCGAACACGCCGCCGGCGGTGAGGAAGGCGTTGTCCTTCTTCAGGCTCTCGAGAGCCTCGCGCAGCGAACCGCAGACGGTCGGGATCTTCTTGAGCTCCTTCGGCGGCAGATCGTAGAGGTTCTTGTCCATCGCCTGGCCGGGATGGATCTTGTTCACGATGCCGTCGAGGCCGGCCATCAGCATCGCCGCGAAGGCGAGGTACGGATTGGCGGTCGGATCGGGGAAGCGGACCTCGACGCGCTTTGCCTTCGGCGAGGTGGTGTACGGGATGCGGCAGGACGCCGAACGGTTACGCGCCGAGTAGGCGAGCAGAACCGGGGCCTCGTAGCCCGGGACGAGACGCTTGTAGGAGTTCGTCGACGGGTTGGTGAAGGCGTTCAGCGCCTTGGCGTGCTTCAGGATGCCGCCGATGTAGTAGAGGCAGGTCTCGGAGAGATCCGCATACTGGTTGCCGGCGAACACCGGCTTGCCGTCCTTCCAGATCGACTGGTGGACGTGCATGCCCGAGCCGTTGTCGCCGAAGATCGGCTTCGGCATGAAGGTGGCCGACTTGCCGTAGGCCTGCGCGACCTGATGGATGCAGTACTTGTAGATCTGCATCTGGTCGCCCATCACGGTGAGCGTGTTGAACTTCATGCCCAGCTCGTGCTGAGCCGAAGCCACCTCGTGATGGTGCTTCTCGACCGTGACGCCCATCTTGGCCATCATGGCGAGCATTTCGCCGCGGATGTCCTGGCAGGAGTCGATCGGCGGCACGGGGAAGTAGCCGCCCTTGGTCTTGACGTGGTGGCCGAGGTTGCCGCCCTCGTAGTCGGTGTCGGTGTTGATCGGCAGCTCCGGATCATCGACCTGGAAGCCGGTCTTGTACGGCGACGCCGAGTACTTGACGTCCGAGAAGATGAAGAATTCGGCTTCCGGGCCAACGACGACGGTGTCGCCGACGCCGAGCGACTTCATGTACTCCTCGGCCTTCTTGGCGATGCCGCGCGGGTCGCGGGTGTAGCGCTCGCCGGTCGACGGCTCGAGGATGTCGCAGACGATCGACAGGGTGGTCTGCGCGAAGAACGGATCGATGACGGCCGTGGACGGGTCCGGCATCAGCATCATGTCGGACTCGTTGATGGCCTTCCATCCGGCGATCGACGAGCCGTCGAAGGCGGTGCCTTCGGCGAAGATGTCCTCGTCGACCATGGTGACGTCGAAGGTCACGTGCTGCCACTTGCCGCGCGGGTCGGTGAAGCGGAAGTCGACGTACTTGACGTCGTTTTCCTTGATCAGCTTGAGGACGTCTTTCGCAGTCTTGGTCATGGGACCTGCCCCTTGCGTTTACCTGATGCGTCCTGCCGACGGGCGTCGGCGGACAGGCGGGATACTTCCGGGAATCTCAGTCTTGGCCCGAGCGCGCTTGCGCGAGGGGTCAGATGGCGTCGAGCCCGGTCTCACCGGTGCGGATGCGCACCGCTTCCTCGATGTTGGAGACGAAGATCTTGCCGTCGCCGATCCGGCCCGTCTGGGCGGCCTTGCGAATGGCATCGACCGCCTTCTCGACCAACTCGTCGGGAAGCACGATCTCGACTTTGACCTTCGGCAGGAAGTCGACGACATATTCGGCGCCCCGATAGAGCTCCGTGTGTCCCTTCTGCCGGCCGAAGCCCTTCGCCTCCGTGACGGTGATGCCCTGGAGACCGACCTCCTGGAGCGCCTCCTTCACCTCGTCGAGCTTGAAGGGCTTGATGATGGCCTCGATTTTCTTCATCGCCTCCGATACTCCGAAGAAATGTGAGGGGACCGGCGAGCCGATCCGCGCCCGTCTTTAGCACAAGCCGTGCCAGTGCCAAGGCACAATGAAAGTGCCGAGGTTTAGCGCAGATTGGTGCGCGGCCGGCATCTTGGCCCGGCGACGCCCTATGGGCAAGGGATTAAAAACTATGCAATTGCTCACGAAATGGACGTGTGCGCTGCACAGGACGCGGGCCGTGGCTCATGCGATGGCCCGAAAGCCCGCTGTCATGTCGGCTCGGGGCATCGTCGCGGCCGCCGGGCTGCTCGCGGCGACGGCATCGGCGGTGACGCCGGCCGCGGCCGCGGAGGAGCGCATCGCGCTGCCTCCGATTGCAGGCGAGGCCCCGGAACGCCTCGACGCGGCGTTGTTTCGCGCGGGCAGCGGACCCGCGCCGCTCGTGGTGGCGCTGCACGGATGCGGGGGCCTGCGGACCAGCAAGGGCGAACTCTCCAGGCGCCATGCCGACTGGGCCGAACGGCTGAATCGGCTCGGCTACTCGGTGCTGTTCCCGGACAGTTTCGCCTCGCGCGGCGTGACGTCGCAGTGCAAGGCGAAGGACCGGGTCGCGCGCGCCTCGCGCGAAAGGGTCGATGACGTGCGACGCGCGCTCGCCTGGGCCGCGGCGCAGCCCTTCGTCGATTCGCGCGCGATTCATCTGCTCGGCTGGTCGAACGGCGGTTCGACCGTGCTGTCGGCGGTGCAGCCGGGGCGGGGGCGCGCGTCGGGGCCCCGGACTTTGCGAGCGCGGTCGCGTTCTATCCCGGCTGCCGGGTCGCGGCGGCATCGGCGCGCTGGCGGACGCGGGTCGACCTGCTGATCCTGATCGGTGAGGCCGACGACTGGACGCCGGCCGCGCCCTGCGAGGCGCTGGCGACGGCGCACGGGGACCGGGTGTCGATTCGGACTTATCCCGGCGCGTACCACGAGTTCGATCACCCCGGCATCGCGATCCACGAACGCCGCGGGCTCGCATTTTCGGGGAACGGGACCGGTGTTGCCCATCTCGGCACGGATCCGGCCGCGCGGGCCGATGTGGTCGAGCGGGTGCCGGCCTTTTTCGCCGCGCATCGGCGCTGATTGTCGTTGCGACCCGGGCCGTTTCGATCGGTGCGTTTCGCGCCCGGTGGACCTTGACGGTCGAGCCGCCGTCCGGGCCGTCCGGGCCGATCAGCGCGGAGACGTACGAAAAGGCGTGGCTGCGACTTTCGTGACAATGGTTTCGTTCTGCCGGTGCTAGGTCTCGGTCATGGGCGCCGCTCGATCGGGAGCGACGCTACAGACGAGGACCAGCCCTGATGAGCGGCACGACTACCCGTAATCGGATCTTTGATGTTCTGCTCGGCGATTATGGGGCGCTCATCGGCATTCCTGACCTTGTTTTCGACGACAGCAACCGGGTCACGCTCGGCTTCGACGGTATCGTCATCACGATGGAGGCGGTCGACGAGGTCGCCGGCCTCGTTCTGACCTCCGAGATCGACGTGCCGACCGATACATCCTTCGAGGACCTGCGGGCGCGTCTGCTGCAGGGCGCGGTGCAGCTGTTCCGGACCGGACATGGCTTCGTCGGGCTCGACTTCGTCATTGAGGCGATGGTCTGGACCAATCGCGTCACGGTCGGCGGCCTGGCGGCCTCCGTCCTGCACCGTCAGATCCAGGAGGCGATCCTTTCGATCGGCCTTTGGCAGGACTTCATCCATCGGCGTCAGCCGGAGGCGGCCGGCGCCGACGAGATCGACGCCCTTTCCAACACTTTCATTCGCGTCTGATCGAGGAGGGGCGGCTATGTCCAAGATCACCAATGCGCATCTGAATTCCATACTTCAGGCCAAGACCAAGGACACCTACCTGACGTCCGACAAGAATCACACGCAAGTCGGGACGACGACCGGCGGCCGGGTGGCGGTCTGGTTCAAGAGCCTCACTTTCGGCGGACACAAGGGCAATCTGCGCGGCAAGGAACTGCTCGTCGACAGCCTGCTCAAGGAACTCGGTGGCCGCGGCATGCTGAAACAGGGCGTCGCCGAGGAGATCAGGGCGGCGATCGGCGTCAAGGGCGGCCGTCCGCTGCCGATGGCGACCGCGCAGAAGGTCATCAATCAGTTCTTGCCGCAGGATAAACTCGTCGACAAGCCGAAGCTGACGCCCGAGCAGCTCATCGAGAACCTGATGCACAAGGCCGAGGCGAAGAAGGGCAACCGGCCGAATGCGGAAGGTCAGATCGTCCAGAATCTCCAGCAGCAGAAGCCGCTCGAGCAGCCGCCGAACGAGATCGGCCACCGGAACGAGCCGCCGATCGAGCGCGGGGGCAACAGGCCGGTTCGTATCGACAAGATCGATCACAACAAGGTCGAGAACGACGACGAGGAAATGAACGAGATCATGAGGCAGGTCGACGATATCCATCTCGACGAGCTCGTGAACGAATTCAGCCCCAAAGGATCGGAAGAGCAGGTCGGCGTCGAGCCGACGAAGAAGCGCGGCATCGAGGCGCCGCGGCAGCGCATGGCCGAGACGGTTCATTCCGATTTCGACATGGAGGACATCATGTCGGAGGTGAACGATCTGGCCGAGAAGGAAAACCTGAAGGCCAAGGGCGGCGGGACGGGCAAGAACGACTGACCGTTCGCTTGCTGTCGGTCGTACAGATTCTCGATCGGCGTGGCTCCGCGCCGATCGCGGGGCGTTCGGATGCTTGGTGCGGGCGCTTGCGCGAGCGCTGATCGGCGTATGCGCGGGGCGCGGCATCTGCTTTCCGATGTGGGTTTGTATGGCGTGGCCGGCCATGGCCTCTTGCGGATCGGCGCGTAACCGGGTCGACTGCGCGTCCCCGAGCAGCGAACCCCTTGGACCAGCATCTTGATCGATCTTCTCAGCCCAGACGAAATGGCGCGCGCCGACCGGCTGACGATCGAGGCCGGCACGACCGGGTTCCAGCTCATGGAGCGCGCGGGCCGCGCGGTTGCCGATGCGGTGGCGTTCCGCCATCCGCTCGGCACGCGCGTGCTGGTGCTGTGCGGTCCCGGCAACAACGGCGGCGACGGCTTCGTCGCCGCGCGCGTGCTGGCCGATCGTGGCTATATCCTGCGGGTCGCGCTGCATGGAGACCGCGAGCGGCTGAAGGGCGATGCGGCGATGGCCGCGCAGCGCTGGACCGGGCCGGTCGAGACCGCCTCGGCCGCGACGATCGAACGGCTGCTGCAGGGTGTCGGCACGGTGGTCGTGGCGCTGTTCGGCGCCGGGTTGTCGCGGCCGCTCGAGGGCGATGCCGCGGCGATCGTCGATGCGGTCAATGCGCGTGGTCTGCCGGTCGTGGCGGTCGATCTGCCCTCGGGCATCGACGGGGCGACAGGGCGGATCATGGGTACGGCGGTGCGTGCCGGCACGACCGTGACCTTCTTCCGCAAGAAGCCCGGCCATCTGCTGATGCCCGGACGGGTCCACTGCGGCAACGTCGTGGTCGCCGACATCGGCATCGAGCCCTGGGTGCTCGACGAGATCCGACCGACCGTATTCGTCAACCGGCCGGGCTTGTGGGGCGCGGCGTTGCGCGCGCCCTCGGTCGAGGATCACAAATATACCCGCGGCCATGCGGTGGTCGTCTCGGGCTCCATGATCCACACCGGCGCGGCGCGGCTCGCCGCGCATGCGGCCTTGCGGGTTGGCGCCGGGCTGGTGACGCTCGCGTCGCCGCCGGATGCGCTGATGGTCAACGCCCATCACCTGACCGCCGTCATGCTGGCGCGCATGGACGGCGCGGAAGGGCTGGCCGAGATCCTGGCCGATCGGCGCAAGAACGCCGTCGTGATCGGCCCGGCCTGCGGTGTCGGGCCGGAAACCCGCGCCAAGGTCGAAGCGATCCTCGACGGCGGCGGGCGCGCCGCCGTGCTCGATGCCGACGCGCTGACCAGTTTCAAGGACGATCCGGAAGCGCTGTTCGCCCGGATCCGCGTCCACGGCGGCCCGGTGGTGCTGACGCCGCACGAAGGCGAATTCGCGCGGCTGTTTCCCGATCTCGCGCTGCAGCCGCCGGCCGGACAGCCGTTCCGCTCCAAGGTCGAACGCGCGCGCGCCGCGGTCGCGCGTTCGGGCGCGACGGTGATCCTGAAAGGTCCGGACACGGTGATCGCCGGGCCCGACGGCCGCGCCGCGATCAATGACAATGCGCCGCCGGATCTCGGCACCGCCGGTTCGGGCGACGTGCTGGCCGGGCTCGTCGGCGGGCTCCTGGCGCGCGGGCTGCCGGGCTTCGAGGCGGCGGCGGCGGCGGTCTGGCTGCATGGCGAATGCGGCCGGCTGGCCGGGCCGGGATTGATCGCGGAGGACCTGGCCGATCGGCTGCCGGCCGCGCTGCGCAGCCTCTATGCCGCGCCGCCGCCGCCCGAGGATCGTTCGCGGCCGACGGCGCCGCATGTCCGGATCTCGGCGCCGATCGATCTCGCCGAGATCGAGGACGAGGACGATTACGGCGGCTCGGACTGAGCCGCGCCGGTCTGTTGTGCCGGCCAGTAACCCCAGTCGGCCGCATCCTTGGGCGTCAGAGCTTGGCGGCTTCCATGCGCTCGACGGTCGTCGTGTCCCGGCCGCGGAAATAGGCGAGCCCGAGCCGGAACGAGTGCGCGACCCGCTCGGCGCGGTCGACGAACAGCGCGGCGACCTCCGGTTCGCAGACCTCGGCGACCGTGTCGCGGAACAGCTTCAGCCAGATGGCGAAATGGACGTCGTCGAGGCCGGGCAGCTGAATGTGCTTCGGCATCGGCCGGCCGTCGTAGGTGCGGGTGCCGAGCAGCATCGACGACCAGAACCCGACCATGACGCCGAGATGGCGCGGCCAATCGTCGGGCGCGATCGCGTCCTCGAAGATCGGACCGATGACGGGATCGGCGCGCACCGCGCGATAGAAGGTGTAGACGACCTCGCGCACCTTGGCCTCGTCGAGGCTCACCGGCACCACGGTGCCGTCGGAGAGGACGACGCGGCGGCGGGCCGGGATCGGCTCGGGTTCATCGTCTGTGGCGGATTGTTGCGGCACTCTTGGTCTCCTTCAGCGCCTCGGCGCTCTGCCCAGAGATCGACAGGACGGCCCGCGGATCAATCGGTATGATCGCGGAGGTGACGACAAATGGCGGCGCTGCTGGCGTTCTTCTCCGGTCCAAGTCAATCATCGCCGACGATCCGGCATCGTGGTCCGCAACAGAAGTGGGGGCTGGGGGTATGACCGAAAGTCTGGTTCGGCCGATCTATAGTGCACTCGCCACCCGTCATTCGTCCGTAGCGCTCGGCGACGATCGCGCGAAACGTTTCTTACCCTCGATCAGCCCGTTCGCCTGCAGCCGCAACGACAGCGCCGACGCCGTCGCCGCGCTGGCCGGGTTGGTCGAACCGGGCGACGGGCTTGTGTTCTTGCAGGGCGATCCGGTCGTGCTGCCGGACGTCCTTACTGCCGAGATCAGCGCCGACGGCGTTCAATTGGTAGCCGAAGCACCGATCGAAAGCGGGCCGGACCCGGAGATCATGCGGCTCGGACCGGCGGACGCGGCCGACATGCTGGCGCTGGCAACGATCGCGCAGCCGGGGCCTTTCACGCTGGAGGCGCAGCGCCTCGGCGTGTTCTGGGGCGTCCGCCGCGACGGCGTGCTCGTGGCCATGGCCGGCGAGCGGCTCGGCCAGCCGGGCTTCACGGAGGTGTCCGGCGTCGCCACGCATCCGGATTTCCGCGGTCTCGGGCTCGCCCGGCGACTGTCGCTCCGCGTTGCTGCCGACATCTGCGCGCGTGGCGAGCGGCCGTTCCTGCACGCCTATGCCGCCAACGCGGCGGCGATCGCACTCTATCGCTCGATCGGCTTTTCGGTGTCGCGGCCGATGTTCGTCTGCTTCGCGCGACGCAACGCCTGAGGGATATGGCCTGTCCACGCCGTTCGGCGTGGGGCCACTTGCCCACCCGCCGAACCGGCACTAAGGTCCGGCGCGATCGATCGACCGTCACCGACGCGCGGGCGTGGTGGAATTGGTAGACACGCCGGATTTAGGTTCCGGTGGCGCAAGCTTTGGGGGTTCGAGTCCCTCCGCCCGCACCAGGTCTCGTCCCGGTTCGCCGGCACACGGAGGCGCGGGCGGCGTCGGCCAGCCGGCAAACCGGCTTCGACCAGCTCGGACGGGCGTCGGCGATGCGCCTTTGCTGCGTTCTCCCCGGCGGAATCGGCGGGGAACACGCTTTTCCTCTTGTCCTTCGCCCCCCGGGGCGATTATGAAGCCGCACCGAAATTGCGAGGGTCGTCCAGGATCGCCGGACGACGTGGCCCCCAAGGCCGGCGGAGCGCGTCCCTCGACGCGTGCGACCGCCGCGCCCCGGCGACCTCGAACGAACACCCGAACGGGCGATACAGGACGTCTTATCCCATGCAGGTGACCGAAACCCTCTCCGAAGGCCTGAAGCGCGAATTGAGCTTCGTCGTCCCGGCTTCCGAGCTGGCCAGCCGGCTCGACAAGCGTCTGGCCGAGATGAAGGACAAGGTCCGCATCAACGGCTTCCGCCCGGGCAAGGTCCCGGCCGCGCACCTGAAGCGGCTGGTCGGCAAGTCCGAGATGGCGCAGATCATCGACACCGTCATCGGCGACGCGATCCGCACCACCGTCGAGGAGCGCAAGGAGCGCCCGGCGCTGAACCCGGAAGTGAAGCTCGCCGACACCGTCGATGGCGAAAAGCTCGTCGAGGGCCAGGCCGATCTCGCGTTCTCGGCCAGCTACGAGCTGCTGCCGACCTTCGAGCTCAAGGACATCTCGGGCGTCGAGCTCGAGCGTCCGGTCGCCGAGGTGTCCGACGCCGAGGTGCAGGAGCAGCTCGACCGGATCGCCGAGGGCAATCGCCCGTTCAACGCCAAGGACGAGGGTGCCAAGGCCGAGAACGGCGATCGCGTGACGATCGATTTCGTCGGCCGCATCGACGGCGAGGCCTTCGAGGGCGGTTCGGCCGAGGGCGTCGACCTCGTGCTCGGCTCGGGCCAGTTCATCCCGGGCTTCGAGGAGCAGCTCGTCGGTGCCAAGGCCGGCGACGAGGTCACCGTCAAGGTGACGTTCCCGGCCGAGTATCCGGCCGCCCATCTCGCCGGCAAGGCGGCGGAATTCGCCGTCACGGTGAAGGGCGTCGCCGCGCCGGGCGAGCTCGCGCTCGATGACGAGTGGGCGAAGAAGCTCGGCATGGAGTCGCTCGACAAGGTTAAGGACGCGATCCGCGACCAGATCCGCTCGGGCTACGAGGCGGCGACCCGCGCCAAGGTCAAGCGCGCGCTGCTCGACAAGCTCGACGAGGCCTATGACTTCGCGCTGCCGACGAAGCTGGTCGACAGCGAGTTCGAGACGATCTGGAAGCAGGCCACCGAGGAGATGGAGCGGGCCGGCCGCACCTTCGCCGACGAGGAGACGACCGAGGAGGCCGCTCGCGCGGACTACCTGAAGATCGCGGCCCGCCGCGTTCGCCTCGGCCTGGTCCTCTCGGAGGTCGGCGAGAAGAACAGCGTGCAGGTGACCGACGAGGAGGTCAGCCGCGCCCTCGTCGAGCGTGCCCGCCAGTTCCCGGGCCAGGAAAAGCAGGTGTTCGACTACTACCGCTCGAACCCGATGGCGCTCGCGACGCTGCGCGCGCCGCTGTTCGAGGAGAAGGTCGTCGACTTCCTGCTCGGCCAGGCCAAGGTGACCGACAAGGTCGTCACCAAGGAAGAGCTGATGAAGGATCCGGAAGAGGCGTGATCGCCGGCTCCGGACCGACACGTCCGACATGCGACACTTTCGACGGCCCGTGCGTTTCGCGCGGGCCGTCGTGCTTTTTGGGTGAGCAAGCGCGAGCGCGGCCGGCCCGACCGGCGGATGCGTTGTCACGGAACCGACATTCGCCGCTGGAACGCACCTTGCTTGGAGGGTGTCGGGATCCCAGATAGGCGTGTCACGTCGCGTTCACGGTATCGCGGGGTTCTGGGGGACGAGCGGGGATCGCCTCTTTCGCTCGCTCTCCCCATGAAATATGTATCGTTGTGAGACGGCTCGCGACGAGCGGGCTCCGAACCGCCGAAAAACGGTGCGCCGAGAAGGGGTTCACACCCTTCGAGACGGCTGGAATCGGCGACCGGGGGCAGGGCCGGACGGCCCGGATTGCCTCGCGGCCCCGCCGGATCCGGCGGTCGGAGATGAGATTTTGTGCGCCTGGGCGGGATGTTCCGCCCGGCGGAAACGGCAGGTTCAGGACCCCGATGAAGGATCCCATCGACACGTACATGAGCATGCTGGTCCCGATGGTCGTCGAGACGACGAACCGGGGCGAGCGTGCCTACGATATCTATTCGCGCCTGCTCAAGGAGCGCATCATCTTCATCACGGGTCCGATCGAGGACTACATGGCGACGCTGGTCTGTGCCCAGCTGCTGTTCCTCGAGTCGGAGAATCCGAACAAGGAAATCGCCATGTACATCAACTCGCCGGGCGGTCTCGTCACGGCGGGTCTGGCGATCTACGACACGATGCAGTTCATCAAGCCGCCGGTGGCGACGCTGTGCATCGGCCAGGCGGCCTCGATGGGCTCGCTGCTGCTGACCGCCGGCGACAAGGGCTCGCGCGCCTGCCTGCCGAACAGCCGGGTCATGGTGCATCAGCCCTCGGCCGGCTTCCGCGGTCAGGCGTCCGACATCGCGCTGCATGCCCAGGAGATCCTGGCGCTGAAGCGCCGCCTGAACGAAATCTACGTGAAGCATACCGGCCAGACGCTGGAGGCGGTGGAAACCGCGCTCGAGCGCGACAACTTCATGACGGCGGAGAAGGCCAAGGACTTCGGTCTGGTCGATGCCGTGTTCGAGAGCCGCGCGGCACTCGAAGGGGCTTGAGACGACGACAGCGTGTCGCGACCGACACGCAGGCGACCGGGGCCACGGCCCGAAGGGAACCTGCCGATCGGCCGCGACGGTGACGAGATTATCGTATGATCTTCCGGTGCGTGATGCGCCGGGTGCCTGCGTCGTCGCCGGGCACGATCAGGAGAAGAAAAGGCTAGCCTCGCGACGACTGTTGCATCCCAAACACGGACGGGCGTCGACCTTGGTCGTCCGCTACGTCAGATGCCGGAAATGCTCCGGAGCGACATTAAGACAACCTTGATCTTTGGGCTCCTAGCATGATTGCATTGTTTCGGGGTGGCGCGAGAGGCGCCGCAGGTGGTGTTTCGAAGGACTTCGGTCCGTGAGAGACGCGATCGACGGTGAGCCTCTGGTCCGCGACGCTGAAGGAAGCGGTCGGTTCGTCCGACCGTCGCCGAGACGGGGTTGACGATGAGCAAAGTCACCGGAAGCGACACGAAGAACACCCTCTACTGCTCGTTCTGCGGCAAGTCGCAACACGAAGTCAGGAAACTCATCGCCGGACCCACGGTCTTCATCTGCGATGAATGCGTCGAACTGTGCATGGACATCATTCGCGAGGAGAACAAGTCCTCGCTGGTGAAGTCGCGTGACGGTATTCCGACGCCGCGCGAGATCCGCAAGGTCCTGGATGACTACGTCATCGGCCAGGACCATGCGAAGAAGGTCCTGTCGGTCGCGGTGCACAACCACTACAAGCGCCTGAACCACGCGTCGAAGAACAACGACGTGGAGCTGGCGAAGTCGAACGTGCTGCTGATCGGCCCGACCGGTTCGGGCAAGACGCTGCTCGCGCAGACGCTCGCCCGCATCCTCGACGTGCCGTTCACGATGTCGGATGCCACGACGCTGACCGAAGCCGGCTATGTCGGCGAGGACGTCGAGAACATCATCCTGAAGCTCCTGCAGGCGGCCGACTACAACGTCGAACGCGCGCAGCGCGGCATCGTCTACATCGACGAGGTCGACAAGATCAGCCGCAAGTCGGACAACCCCTCGATCACCCGCGACGTGTCGGGCGAGGGCGTCCAGCAGGCGCTGTTGAAGATCATGGAAGGCACGGTCGCCAGCGTGCCGCCGCAGGGCGGCCGCAAGCATCCGCAGCAGGAGTTCCTGCAGGTCGACACCACGAACATCCTGTTCGTCGTCGGCGGCGCCTTCGCGGGTCTCGACAAGATCATCGCGGACCGCGGCAAGGGCACCTCGATCGGCTTCAAGGCCAAGGTCGCGGCCCCGGAAGAGCGCCGCACCGGCGCGCTGTTCCGGATGGTCGAGCCCGAGGACTTGCTGAAGTTCGGCCTGATCCCGGAGTTCATCGGTCGTCTGCCGATCATCGCGACGCTCGAGGACCTCGACGAGGACGCGCTGATCAAGATCCTGACCGAGCCGAAGAACGCGCTCGCGCGCCAGTATCAGCGGCTGTTCGAGATGGAGGGCGTCGAGCTCGTCTTCCACGAGGACGCGCTGAAGGCGATCGCGCGCAAGGCCATCGAGCGCAAGACCGGCGCGCGCGGCCTCCGGTCGATCCTGGAGGGCATCCTGCTCGACACGATGTTCGACCTGCCGGGCCTGAAGGGCGTCAAGGAGATCGTGATCTCCGGCGAGGTCGTCGACGGCAAGGCGCGCCCGCTCTACATCTACGAGGATCAGGCCCAGGCCGCGACGTCGGCCTGAGCAGGATCTGTCGCTTCGCCGACCTGAGCCTCGATCGATGGTTCGGGCTGACGGCACAGACCAGAACGCCCGCCTTTCGGCGGGCGTTTGCGTTTTGGGGGCGGACGTCGAAGCCGGGGCTTCGGCGTCCGGCGCCGATCGTCAGGTGAACGAGCCGGTGCCGCCACCGGGCGTCCCGAGCTGGACGCCGGCGCCGGCATATTCGCCATGGCCGATGTACTTGTTGTTCTTGTACCAGGTGATCTGGAAGCCGCCGCCGCCGATGGAGAGGCCGGCCGCCTCGAAGGAGATGCCGGAGGCGCCCTTCAGCGTGTTCGGATCGACGTTGAAGCTGGCCTTGCCGGTGAGCGATCCGGTCGCGCCGAGGCCGAGCACGCCGCCCTTGCCGGTGAAGGTCAGCGTCGGGCCGCCGGGAAAGGTCAGCGTGCCGTTGACCTGCAGGTACACGAAGACATAGGCGCAGGACATCGACGACGACGAGGTCGTCCAGGTCTGCTGGCTGGCGTCGAGATCGGCGTAGAGCTTGCCCATCTCGGCGTAGTGCTGCATCAGCGCGACGTGGGTGCTGGTCGGGCTCAGATCGGTGCTGCTCATCGGACTGCCTCCTCCGGGCGGCGCCTTCGGGCGTGACGGATCGCTTCCGGTCCGCCGCCGCGACCGGGTCCGCCGACCGTCGCGGGGGCCGCGACGGATCCTGGAATGAGTTCGTCCCGGCATGCGGCCCCGGTGCGACCTGTGTGCGTGGTCCGACACGGCGTCGCCGAATGGGCCGCGGCGGCAACCGGCGCGCCGCCGCGAGGAACCCGTGGCCGGTGCCGCCACGGTGCTCCGTAGGGTACTTCTCGTGATTGTTTGGCTTTCAACTGCAACCGAGCAGACGGTAGCGCGTTGTATGCAATAGCGCAAGCGGCGGGTGCATCGCATGGGCGAAATCGGCCGGCGCGTGCAGGCGAAGATGCGGCCGAACCTTGGCTGTTCTGGGCGGGGCGCCGTCGAATCTCCGGCAGGCCCGGTGCCGGTTCCGTCGCTTCGCCGCGCCGCGGGCGGAGGTCATCCACCGGTCGTCCCAGATGCACCCAGCGGAAGCGTCTAGAATTGCTAGGTAATTTTCAGTGTCTCAATTCGTTCACACAGTCCTCGCGTCGTTCTTGACACCCCCCCGGTCGAGCGCCACCTAATAGTCTCGAACGGTGGTCCGGGAGGACCGGCGGCGGGCCTCAGGGACGCCGGCGGTTCGGCCGATGAAGGGACTGAAACGGGAGCGCGGATCGGACTGTCGTCCGGTCGACAGCGGGCTCGGCGGAAGGCCCAAGGACCGCCCGCTCGGACGGTCCGAGGATCGAGCGCCCGCTCGCGCCTCTGAAACGTCCGGCGAGAAAGGACATCACGCAATGACCGTCGAAAGCACCCGGTCCGGCGCGGGCTCCGCCGGGACGGACGTCTACCCGGTTCTTCCGCTCCGGGACATCGTCGTCTTCCCCCATATGATCGTCCCGCTGTTCGTCGGCCGCGAAAAGTCGATCCGCGCGCTCGAACAGGTCATGCGCGCCGACAAGCAGATCCTGCTGGCGACGCAGAAGAACGCCTCCGACGACGATCCGGCCAAGGACGCGATCTATACGGTCGGCACACTCGCGAGCGTGCTGCAGCTCCTGAAGCTGCCCGACGGCACCGTGAAGGTGCTGGTCGAGGGCGCCTCGCGCGCGGAAATCGTCGCCTTCACCGATCGCGACGATCTCTACGAGGCCGAGGCGCGCGCGCTGCCGGAGAGCGTCGGCCCGCGGGTCGAGATGGAAGCCTTGGCGCGGTCCGTGGTCTCGGAATTCGAGAACTACGTGAAGCTCAACAAGAAGGTCTCGCCCGAGGTTCTCGGCACGGTCACGCAGATCGACGACCACTCCAAGCTCGCCGACACGGTGGCGAGCCATCTCGCCGTGAAGATCCCGGAGAAGCAGGAGCTGCTTGCGATCGTCTCGGTTTCGGAGCGGCTCGAGAAGGTGCTCGCCTTCATGGAGTCCGAGATCTCGGTGCTCCAGGTCGAGAAGCGCATCCGCTCGCGCGTCAAGCGCCAGATGGAGAAGACGCAGCGCGAGTACTACCTGAACGAGCAGATCAAGGCGATCCAGAAGGAACTCGGCGACAACGAGGACGGCCGCGACGAGCTGGCCGAGCTCGAGGACCGGATCAAGAAGACCAAGCTCTCGAAGGAAGCCAGCGAGAAGGCGATGGGCGAGCTGAAGAAGCTGCGCCAGATGTCGCCGATGTCGGCTGAAGCCACCGTCGTGCGCAACTACCTCGACTGGCTCCTGAATATCCCGTGGGGCAAGAAGTCGAAGCTGAAGCAGGACCTCGTCAACGCGCAGGCCGTGCTCGACGACGACCACTACGGCCTCGACAAGGTCAAGGACCGCATCGTCGAGTATCTCGCCGTGCAGGCCCGCGCCAACAAGCTGAAGGGGCCGATCCTGTGCCTCGTCGGCCCTCCCGGCGTCGGCAAAACTTCGCTCGGCAAGTCGATCGCCAAGGCTACCGGCCGCGAGTTCGTGCGCGTGTCGCTCGGCGGCGTGCGTGACGAGGCGGAGATCCGCGGTCATCGGCGGACCTATATCGGCTCGATGCCGGGCAAGGTCGTGCAGTCGATGCGCAAGGCCAAGAAGTCCAACCCGCTCTTCCTGCTCGACGAGATCGACAAGATGGGCATGGACTTCCGCGGCGATCCGTCGTCTGCGCTGCTCGAAGTGCTGGATCCGGAGCAGAACGGCACGTTCATGGACCACTATCTGGAGGTCGAGTACGACCTCTCGGACGTGATGTTCGTGACGACCGCGAACACGCTGAACATCCCGGCGCCGCTCATGGACCGCATGGAGATCATCCGGATCGCGGGCTACACCGAGGACGAGAAGCTCGAGATCTCCAAGAAGCACCTGATCCCGAAGACCATGAAGGACCATGGCCTGAAGGAGAAGGAGTTCACGATCGACGACGACGCGCTGCGCCAGGTCATCCGCCGCTACACGCGGGAGGCCGGCGTCCGCAATCTCGAGCGCGAGATGGCGACGCTCGCCCGCAAGGCGACCAAGGATCTCGTGCTCAAGAAGAAGGACGTCGTGCATCTGACGGCCGATAACCTCGAGGACTATCTCGGCGTGCCGCGCTATCGGTACGGCGAGGCCGAGCGTGAGGATCAGGTCGGCGTCGTGACCGGTCTTGCCTGGACGGAAGTCGGCGGCGAGCTGCTCACGATCGAAGCCGTCATGATGCCCGGCAAGGGCAAGATGACGGTGACCGGCAACCTCAAGGACGTGATGAAGGAATCGATCTCGGCGGCGGCGTCCTACGTCCGCTCGCGGGCGATCGACTACGGCATCGAGCCGCCGCTGTTCGACAAGCGCGACATCCACGTCCACGTGCCGGAGGGCGCGACGCCGAAGGACGGGCCGTCCGCCGGCATCGCGATGGCGACGACCGTCGTGTCGGTGATGACCGGCATTCCGGTGTCGAAGGACATCGCCATGACCGGCGAGGTCACGCTGCGCGGCCGGGTGCTGCCGATCGGCGGCCTCAAGGAGAAGCTGCTCGCCGCATTGCGTGGTGGCATCAAGAAGGTGCTGATCCCGGAGGAGAACGCCAAGGATCTGGCGGACATCCCCGAGAACGTGAAGTCGGAGCTCGAAATCGTGCCGGTCTCGCGCATGGAGGAGGTGCTGAAGCACGCCCTCGTGCGCATGCCGGAGCCGATCACCTGGGAAGAACCGGCGACTTCTGCTACCGCCGTGGTCGCGGAGGACGACGCGGCCGGCATCACGGCGCACTGACGCCGCCGACGGGCCGGGCCGGCACGATTCGCCGGTGCGGCCCGGATCCTGACCGAATGCCAACACCGAGCCCCGCAGGCCGCCGCCTGCGGGGCTTTTTCACGATCGTCGATACGGTTGGTTCGGGATTTCGGACACGTTCACGCAGAAACGGTCGGAAAACAGCCGATTCTATCGAGAATTCGCTTGCGGTCCGGCCGTTTTCGGGGCTTCTGGCAGCCGGACGTGGCGGGTGGCGCTCGGGTGGTTTCGGGCGCGGCGTCACGGGCGAAGTCCGGGGCTGCACGGTCTGCTCGACCGTCCGGACCGGCCGTCGGGACCCAGCCGTTGCGGCGCGGATCCCGGCGCGGGCGCAAGTCCGATCGGCGCGATCCGCGCCGGTCGAACGACTTGCGGTGACAAGGACAAGGGAGCGATGGCGGATCGGAGCCGATCCGGATCGCTCCACGAGTTGCAACGAAGGAAGGAACTCCGCGATGAACAAGAACGACCTGATTGCCGAGGTCGCCTCCAAGACCGGCCTGACCAAGGCCGCGGCTGGCGAAGCCGTCGATGCGACCTTCGAGGCGATCACCAGCGCGCTCAAGGGCGGCGACGAGGTGAAGATCGCCGGCTTCGGCAATTTCGTGGTCGCCACCCGCGCCGCTTCCGAGGGCCGCAATCCGCGCACCGGCGAGACCATCAAGATCCCGGCCCAGAAGGCCGCCAAGTTCCGGGCCGGCAAGGGCCTCAAGGACGCCGTCAACGCCTGAGGCGGACGGGGATCCTGTCGTCCGCGGGGAAGCGCGCTCCGGTCTTGCGACATGGACGCTGCGACGATGCCCCGGGCGAATGAACTGCACGAGGGCCGATCGGCCCTCGTGCCGCTTTCCGGGACCGGCTGCCGCATTTCGAGCCGGCGTGCCGCTTTCCCGGTTCGCGTGCAGCGATCCCGGCCAGACCAAAACCGGCCAGACTGAAGCCGGCAGGCTGACGGTGGCGGGCTGACGGCGGCGAGACCATTGCGCCGGGTTCTCGGGACTGCCATAAGGGCCCCGATGGTCCGGCGCTTTTCGTTTGCCGTCTCCGTGCGCCGTTTGCCGGACCTTGGACGGGCGGTTAGCTCAGTTGGTAGAGCGCCTCGTTTACACCGAGGATGTCGGGGGTTCGAGTCCCTCACCGCCCACCAGATCCAACGTTTTCAACGACCTGTGTGGCTAAATACCAGTGTGTCCTGCTCGTGGTTGGTCGCCGGTCGCATCAACGGGCCCGCGCGGCGGCCTCGGTTCGCGTCGACCGGGCGGCTTCGCGGTTCAGCCGTGGCGCAGCTTTCCGACATTCGGCAGGAACCAGGTCAGGAGCCCGAGCGCCGGCAGGAAGGCGCAGAGGTTGTAGACGAAGCCGATCGAGGTCCGGTCGGCGATCTCGCCGAGGATCGCCGCGCCGAGGCCGCCCATGCCGAAGGCGAAGCCGAAGAACAGGCCGGCGATCATGCCGACCTTGCCGGGCACCAGATCCTGCGCGTAGACGACGATCGCCGAGAAGGCCGAGGCCAGGATCAGGCCGATCGGGATGGTCAGCGCGACGGTCCAGAACAGGTTGGCGTGGGGCAGGGCGAGCGTGAAGGGCAGCACGCCGAGGATCGACAGCCAGATCACGAACTTGCGGCCGAACCGGTCGCCGATCGGGCCGCCGAGGAAGGTGCCGACCGCCATCGCGGCCAGATAGACGAACAGATAGAGCTGCGCGTCCTTCACCGACACCTTGAACGTGTCGATCAGGTAGAAGGTGTAATAGCTCGCCATCGAGGCCGTATAGAAGAACTTCGAGAAGATCAGCACGGCGAGAATGGCGATCGAGCGGACGACCACCGGGCGGGGCAGGGCGGCGACCTTGGCGGCGACCTTGGCCGCGCCGGCGCTGGCGCGGCGCTTGGCGCGATACCAGAAGCCGACGCGCGACAGGATCATGATGCCGGCGAGAGCGACCACCGAGAACCAGGCGACGCTCTTCTGGCCGTTGGCGAGCACGATGTAGGCCGCCAGGATCGGCCCGAGCGCGGTGCCGGCGTTGCCGCCGACCTGGAACAGCGATTGCGCGAGCCCGTGCCGGCCGCCGGAGGCCATGCGGGCGACTCGCGAGGATTCCGGATGGAACACCGCCGAGCCGGTGCCGACCAGCGACACGGCGAGCAGGATCATCGGATAGGTCGAGGCGATCGACAGCAGGAGCAGGCCGCAGAGCGACATGGTCATGCCGATCGCCAGCGAGAACGGCTGCGGGTGCTTGTCGGTCCAGAAGCCGACGACCGGCTGCAGGATCGAGGCGGTCAGGTAGAAGGCCAGCGTGATCATGCCGATCTGGCCGAAGTCGAGCGCATAGTCCTGCTTCAGGATCGGGTAGATCGACGGGATCAGCGACTGGATCAGGTCGTTGAGGCCATGCGACAGGCTGATGAACAGCAGGATGTCGAACTCGGTCCGGCGCACGGCGGGGGCGGCGATGGGGGTCGCGGCGGGCGTGGCGGACGAGGAACTGGGCGCGGCGGCGTCGGTCACGGCGTATTCTCCCGGCGATTGGATGCCGTCGTGCTTCATCTGTCCGGACGCGGGCCGGAAACGGCGGTGTTTCCTCGCACGATCACGACGGCGCGGGAAAGGCGGTTTCGCGCAGGGCAGTTCTTCCGGCGCCAAGGCTCGCGCAGATGTGTAGCCGCGGCGCGCCAGATCTCGTCGAGTACGGCCGGGCGGTTCGGCGACCCGGCCGTGAACGGCGGCGATCAATACTCGCGGAAGCTCTTGTGGATCGAGTCGTAGAACGGCTTCACCAGGTACTGCAGCACGGTCCGGCTCTCGGTCGCCACGATGACGTCGGCGGGCATGCCGGGGGTCAGCTTGCCGCGCAACTCCTCCGGTAGCTTGGCCGGGTCGACCCGCACGCGCGCCTGATAGAAGCTGCCCTGCGGATTGCGCTCGTCGACCATCGAGTCGGCCGAGATCGCCTCGACCCGGCCGAAGATCACCGGCGTCTGCCGTGACTTGAAGGTCGGGAAGCGCACCTCGGCCTCGAGGCCGGTATGAAGGTGGCTGACGTCGAAGGGCGACACCCGCACGGTGACGACCAGATCGTCGTCGATCGGCACGAGGTCCATCACCGCCTCGCCGGGCTTCAGCACGCCGCCGACGGTATGGACGCGAATGTTCTGCACGACGCCGGCGATCGGCGCCTTGAGCTCGATGCGCGAGAGCACGTCGCGGGCGACGCGCAGCTTCTCGGCCATGTCGCCGATCTGGATGCGCACGTCGCGCAGACCCTGGGCGGCCTCTTCCTGAAGCTTCTGGTCGGCGAGATCGATCTGCAGATTGGTCTCGCCGATGGTCTTGCGGGCGCGGGCGATCGCCGACTGGACCTCGCCGAGCTTGCCCTCGTAGACGTCGCGATCGCGGCTCAGCTGGTTGAGCCGGTTCATCGGGAACAGGCCCTTCTCGGCGATCGATCGGATCTTGGCGATCTCCTCGGTCAGGCTCATCAGCTGTCGGTTGACGGCGGCTTCCTGCGACTGGAAGCCGGAGATCTCGCTGTCGGTCTGCTGGATGCGCGCTTCGAGGATCGCGAGCTGGTTCATGAACGAGGCGCGGCGTTCGCGGAACTGGTTGCGCTGATCGTTGAGCACCGCCGCCGTCTCGGGGTTTTCGCGCGCGCGGGCGAGCAGATCCTCGGGGAAGGCGATCGCCTCGGCGCGATCCATCTCGGCGCGGTGGCGGGCCTCGAGCGCCAGCAGGCTGTCGAACTGCTTGCCGAGGATGTCGGCGTTGGCGCGGGCCTGCACCGGCAGCATGCGCACCAGCGGCTGGCCGGGCACGACGCGGTCGGCCTCGCGGACCAGGATCTCCTCGACGATGCCGCCCTCGAGATGCTGGATCGTCTTTCGGTTCGATTCCGGCGCGACCACGCCGCTCGCGATCACCGCGCTCGACAGATCGGCGAAATAGCTCCAGGTGAAGAAGAACAGGAACACGGCGCCGATCACCGCATAGCCGAAGCTCGCCGCGCCCTCGACGTTGGTCGGCCGCTTCGGCACGAGGTCGGAGGCGGCGGCGCGGACGGTCGAGATCGCGCTGCCGATCTTCTGCGCGGGCGCCCCGCCTGTCGGGGCGGCCGACGTTACAGAACCGGATGCGAGCGCGGGGGCGGGCATCTGAGCCATGACTCAGCCTCTCTCGGCGCGGCGGAAGCCGGCGACTTCCGACGCGGGCATCTTGACCACCGGCACGCGGCCGATGGCGGTTCCCTGGGGGGTGACGGCGGCGGGGGCGGCATTGACGACCATCACCGGCGCCGGCTGCATGCCGCCGTTCGGAATGGCGCCGGCGGGGCCGGCGCCTTGCGGCATCATGCCGGGCTGCATCGGCTGGGCCATGCCGACCGGCTGGAAGCCGGGCTGCGGCGGGCCGCCCTGGACGGCACGCGGCGCACCCATGACCTGGGTCAGAACCTTGTCGCGCGGGCCGAACATGCGCACGAAGCCCTGTTCGAGCACCAGGATCTTGTCGACCAGGCCGAGCAGGTTGACCTTGTGGCTCACCACGATGACGGTCTTGCCGCGCGTCGCGAGCCGCTTCAGCGCCTCGGCGAGCGCCTCCTCGCCGGCACCGTCGAGGTTCGAATTCGGCTCGTCGAGCACGATCATCGCCGGGTCGCCATAGACCGCGCGGGCGAGGCCGACGCGTTGGCGCTGACCGCCGGAGAGCACCGCGCCGCCTTCGCCGATCTGGGTGTTGTAGCCCTCGGGGAGCTGCTGGATCATGCCGTGCACGCCGGCGAGCTGGGCGGCCTCGATCACCGCCTTCTCGTCGACCTCGCCGAAGCGGGCGATGTTCTCGGCGATCGTGCCGGCGAAGAGCTCGACGTCCTGTGGCAGGTAGCCGATGTGGCTGCCGAGCTGGACAGGATCCCAGTGCCTGAGTTCCGAGCCGTCGAGCCGCACCGCGCCGCCGGCGGTCGGCCAGACGCCGACCAGGATGCGCGCGAGCGTCGACTTGCCGGCCGCGCTCGGGCCGACGATCGCCAAGGTCTCGCCCTCGCCGAGGCTGAAGGAGACGTTCTTCAGGATCATCGCGCGCGAGCCGGGCGCGCCGGCGACCAGGCTCTCGACCGCGATGGCGCCGCGCGGCTCCGGCAGCGTCATGCGCTCGGGCTCGGCGGGCAGGCGATCGAACAGGTTGTTCAGCCGGGCGAGCGATTCGCGCGCGGTCTTGAAGCCCTTCCATTGCGAGACCGCGCCCTCGACCGGGGCGAGCGCGCGGCCGACCATGATCGAGGCGGCCATCATGGCACCGGGCGAGATCTCGCGCTCGATGGCGAGCCAGGCGCCGACCGCCATGATCGCCGACTGCAGGAACAGGCGCACGAACTTGCCGGTCGCGATGATGATGCCGGCGCGGTCGGAGGCGCGGCTCTGCCAGCCGATCATCTCCTCGTGGCGCTCCAGCCAGCGGCGACGCAGGTCGCGCTGCATGCCGAGCGCCAGAATGACTTCGGCGTTGCGGAAGGTGGCGTTGACGAAGTTGCTGTTCTCGTTGCCGGCCTTGCCGGACTCGGTCAGCGGCTCGCGCACGGCGAACTCGGTCGCGAACGTCAGCGCGATCAGGATCGCCGCACCGATCAGCGCGACGAGGCCCATCAGCGGGTGCAGCAGGAAGCACAGGAACAGGAAGATCGGGAACCAGGGCGCGTCGCAGAGCGTGATGAAGCCGGCGCCGGTCCAGAATTCGCGCACGGTGTTCATGTCGCGCAGCGCCATCGCCGGCGTGGTGTTGCGCTGGAGCAGGGTCGCGCGCAGCGCCGCGTCGAAGGTGTCGGCGGCGAGGATCTCGTCGAAGCGGTTGCCGGCGCGGACGAGCACGCGCGAACGGGCGAATTCGAGCGCCGCATAGGCGACATAGACGCCGGCGAGCACCAGCGTCAGGAACAGAAGCGTCATCTCGTTGCGGCTCGACAGCACGCGGTCGTAGACCTGCATGGAATAGATCGAGCCGGCGAGCGCCGAGAGATTGATGAAGAACGAGAACACGAGCGTCGGCACGAGCGCCCGCGCAAAGGCGCGGATCGCGATCCGGACCGGGGTTGCCCGCGGGTTCGTTACCGTGCTCAAACGTCCACCTTCCGGCCTGCAGTTCCGTCCGCGACGGATTTCCGCGATGTGTCCAAGGCTTGAGCCTCGGAATCCGTGTTTCCGGACGTGTCGACTGTGTTCCAGATTGGTTAATGAATTACGTTAATGCACCGTCAAGGTTCGGTCAGGTGGGTGGGATGCTCGGCCGTTCCCGGTGTTGCTGCGCCTCGGGCGGTGCCTTTGCAGTTTTGCGGGGTGCCGGCCGCCCCCGACCGCCGCCGTGCAGGGGCGGCGAGCGCTGGGCGCGGCGAGGCGATTGCGGGCATTTCTCTTTCCTTCGGAAGTCTCTTGTGCCATATTTTCTTCAGAAAGAGAGGTGTGCCGATGTCCGCCTTGCAGACAGCTCTTCCATCCGCCGTTGCCCCGGTGCAGGCCGGAGCGGTGGTCACCAAGGCCGTGCTCCGGGCGGCGGAGCGGCTGGCGGTGACCGCTCGTGTGCTCGCCGTCGTAATCGGCGTCAGCGAGGCGACGGTGTCGCGCATGAAGCGCGGCGAGTTCGCGCTCGAGCCGGGCACCAAGCCGTTCGAGCTCGCGGTGTTGCTCGTGCGGCTGTTCCGGTCGCTCGATGCGATCACCGGCGGCGACGAGAAGGTCGCCGCGCGCTGGCTCACGAGCCCCAACCTCGCGCTCGATGCGCGACCGATCGAGAAGCTGCAGACCGTGAGCGGGCTCGTCGATGTCATCGCTTATCTGGACGCGCGCCGCGCTCTCGTCTGAGCTGCGCCGGATCGACGGCCTGTGCTGGCGGCTGGTGGAGGCGCAGCATCGGGTTTCGACGCTGAAGCTGACCGATACGATCGCCGAGCAGGTGTTGCTGGAGGAGCTGATCGAGGCGACCAAGCCGGTCGTTCCGCCGGAGTGCCGGTATCTCGACTTCCTGCTCGCGACGCCGTTTCGCTATGGGGCTCCCTATCCGGTCGGCTCGCGGTTCCGGCGGGCAGGGCGCACGCTCGGCGTCTATTACGCGGCCGAGGCACCGCGAACCGCCGTGGCGGAGATGGCGTTCTACCGGCTGCTGTTCTTCGCCGAATCGCCCGAGACGCCCTGGCCGTCGGACGCCGGCGAGTACACGGCCTTTTCCGCCGCGCTCGCGACCGATCGGCTTCTCGACCTGACGGCCGAGCCGCTCTGCAGCGACGAGGTGCTCTGGACCGATCCGACCGATTACAGCGCCTGTCAGGCGCTCGCCGACGAAGCCCGCGGCGCCGACGTCGATGTCATCCGCTACCGGTCGGTGCGCGATCCCGGCGGCGGGGCCAATCTGGCGATCCTCGTCTGCCGCGCCTTCGCGCGCCCCGCACCGATCGAGCGACAGACCTGGCGCATGCGCCTCAGCGCGTCGGGTGTTCAGGCTCTCTGCGAGTTCCCGAAGCAGGCGATCGAGTTTCCGCGCGACGCCTTCGCCGCGGATCCACGAATCGCGGCGCTCGGCTGGGATCGCGGGCGCTCGTAATGTGCCTAGGATGTCGAAGGCGCATGCGGCGATACGCGACGTTCGAGCCACGGCACGGAAATATTGGTGAGCCGGGCGGGGATCGAACCCGCGACCACATGATTAAAAGTCACGTGCTCTACCGCTGAGCTACCGGCCCATCGTCCCTCAGCGGCAAGACGCCCGGCGGCGCGGGGCCTCGGGCGCATCTCGGCGGGTCTCTCCGCGGGGACGTCCGCGCGATGCCCTCGGGCCTCGGTCGCGAAGTGCGGCGGACCATAAGGTCAGCGTCAGGAAGGGTCAAGCGCCCCGTCACCCTGATGCCTCGGCGGAGGACCGGGATCGAGCGGCGCGCGGTCTTCGGTCGGATAGTGGGGGGCGCCGTCCTCTTTTGGGCGCTCCGATCAGAACGCGGTTCCCTTCGCGGGGCTGATCCGAGGAAAGTGACGACCTATTCCGTTGGGGTATTAATACTTTCGACATGTTCCGAAGCGTCAATGCGCGACGGGTCGTGGCCGATCCGGCGATCGCGTCGGATTTCGTGGGGCGAGAGCACGCGGTGTCGATGTCGGTGTTGTCGATCCGGGCGGGACGGAAGTTCAGGCTCATGGCGGCCTGTCTGTTCGTCGTGCTCGCCTGTGCGTCGGCGGTCGGCTTTTCGGTCTGGCGCGAGTATGTCGCGCGCGACGGCGAGATCCGCAATGCCGAGGCCGAGATGTCCAATCTCGCGCGCAGCCTCAGCCAGCAGGCCGAGGACACGATCGAGATCGCGCATTCGGTCCTGAACGGCCTCATCTTCCGGGTCGAGAACGAGGGCGCCGCCCCGCGCACGATCGCGCGGCTCACCGAGTTCATGCGCATCCGCAAGGCCACGATCCCACGCATCAAGGGGTTGTTCATCTACGGCCCCCATGGCGAATGGGTCGCCAACAGCGAGGGTGTGACGGACCCGGCCTTCAACGAGGCGAGCCGCGATTATTTCACCCATCATCGCGACCATGACGACCACGAGCTGCTGATCGGTCGGCCGGTGCGTAGCAAGATCGACGGTCGGTGGGTGATTCCGCTGTCGAAGCGGTTTCGGGCGCAGGACGGCGGTTTCGGCGGGGTCGTGCTGGCGAGCATCGAGGTGGCCTATTTCCGCGATTTCTACGCCGGCTTCGGCATCGGCGAGCGCGGCGTCATCGGGCTCTATCTGAACGACACCTGGACGCTGGTCCGATATCCGGAGCTCGGGGGGGCGATCGGCGCCGACATCTCGCCGGTCGTCGCGTCCGAGCCGGCGCTCGATCGGTCGTTCCGGCAGGGCACCTACCGGATGCGCTCGCGCTGGGACGGGCTCGAGCGCGTGGTGGCGTTCAACCGTAGCCAACGCTTTCCCGTCATGGTCATCGCGGCAAAATCGCTCGATGACGTCCTCGCCGAATGGCGCGACGGCGCCACGCACCGGCTCGCCGTGTCGATCGCCATGGCGCTCCTGTTCGGCGCCAGCGGTATCGTGATGCTGATCGGCGTCCATCGCCGGCAGGGCCTGGCGGCCCGGCTCGCTGCGCGCGATGCCGAGTTCCGCCTGATCACGGAAGGGGTCGGCGATCTGGTCGTGCGGATCGCGGCCGACGGGACGCTGACCTATGTGTCGCCCTCGGCCGGCCACGTGCTCGGCTGGGAGGCCGAGCGACTGGTCGGCACCTCGGCTCTGGCCGGCGTCCATCCCGACGACCTCGATCGGGTCCGCCGCGATATCGCCGCGCTGCTCCGCGGGGCGGTGAGCGTCAGGACCATGAGCTATCGCAATCGCCACAGGACCAAAGGGTTCATCTGGGTCGAGACCACGCTCAGGGTCATGGCCGACAGCAGCAGCGGCACGACGGCCGGCTTCGTCGGCGTCACCCGCGACGTGTCGGTTCAGAAGGCACTGGAAGCGCAGCTCGCCGATCTCGCCACCAGCGACGCGCTGACCGGCATCGCCAATCGCCGCCGCTTCGACGAGGCGATGGAGGCCGAGTGGCGGCGCTGCCGGCGCCGGCAGACCTGTCTGTCGGTGCTGCTCGTCGACGTCGACCGCTTCAAGGCGCTCAACGACCACCTCGGTCATGCCGCGGGCGACGTGGCCCTGCGCGGCATCGCGCAGGCGCTGGCGTCGGCGGTACCGCGCGCCGACGATCTGGTCGCCCGCTATGGCGGCGAGGAGTTCGCGGTCCTGTTGCCCGACACCGACGAGGCGCAGGCGGCCCAGATCGCCGAGGTGATCCGGGCCACGGTGGAGGCGGCCGGTATCAGTCACCCGACCGCGCCCGGCGGTCGGGTCACGGTCAGCGTCGGCACCGCCACCGCCTCTCCCAACCATGCCTTCGCGACGATCGAAACCCTGCTCGCGGCCTCCGACAGCGCGCTCTATCGGGCCAAGCGGGACGGGCGCAACCGCGTCGTGGCCGGTTCGCGGCTCGCGGCGCTGCCGCGCGAGCGAACCGCCTGATCGCGCCCGTCTTCTCGCCGCCGCTCAGCGCATGATCACCTCGGCGAGCCGCGTCTGGGCCTCCGGCGCATAGTGGATCATGTGGCCGACGTCGGGCAGGACCTCGAGCCGGCTGCGCGGGATCGCGCGGGCGAGCTCGGCGGACTGACGATCCGGATCGCAGACCCGGTCGTCGTCGCCGGTGACGATCTCGACCGGGACGCCGATCTCGCCGTAATGCGCCGCCAGCCGGCGGGCGGCCGGCACCATCATCGCGCTCTCCTCGGCGCTGGCGCGGATCTGCGACGGCCGGAAGCACATCTCGAGCGGGAACAGCCGCCAGAAGCGCTCCGGCACCGGCCGCGGCGCAAAGATCGTGCGCACAATCCGCTTGGCGATGGCGCGGGCGACCAGCGGCGACACCGTATGGCGCAGCATGTCGCCGACCACCGGCAGCGCCGGGGCCGAGAAGAAGGCGAGATCGGCGCGCGCGGTCGGGAAGTAGTAGCCGGAAGCGAGCACGATCTTGCTCGCCTGCGCGGGGTGGCGCAGTCCGAAGGCGGCGGCAATCAGCGCCGCCCAGGAATGGCCGACGACGATCGCGCGCTCGACACCGAGGCCTTCGAGCAGCGCCGCGAACAGGTCGGCCTCGGCCTCCGGCGTCCACTCGACGTTATGCGGCCGCGCGGAGTGGCCGAAGCCCGGCCGGTCGGGCGCGATCACGCGGTGGGTGGCGGCGAGCCGATCGATGAGACCGCTTGCCTGCCAGTCGGCGAAGCAGGCGCCGTTGCCGTGCAGGAGCAGGATCACCGGCCGATCGACCGAGCGGCGGCCGCTGTCGAACACGTGCAGGCGCACGCCCTGGACGTGGATCATGCGGCCGGTCGGTGGATGGGCACGCTCCGCACGGCGCGCGGCCGCGTCGTTGATCAGCGCGCCGGCGCCGAACGAGGCGGCGAGGGCGACGGCACCGAGCGCCGGGGAGGGCATGAAGCGGGACCGCTCGGCCGAGCGGTCTTCGGAAAAGGGCATCTGGGAGCTTTCGTCGCGCGTCGTGCGGACGGAACAGCCGCACCGACGCTGGGTGTCGAGAAAATGGGAGCCGCGGTTCGAGACGCCGCGAACATGTCCCGGCTCAACGGTGGGGGCGCCCTTGGCGTTCCGCCCGGGTGTCCCTGACTGGGACCCGCCCTGCGGGCCCCGATGCTTGGCCTTCGGGCCGTCATCGCAACGGTCGCGATCGGCGCATCGGCGGCCGATCCGGGACGAGGCGCGCATCCCGCGCGATCCTCTGTGAAGGAGAACGATACCACAACGAACGTGGCGTCACCATGGCCGCACGCGCCAGTCCAGCGCCGCGGGACGGGCGGAAATGCCGCGGCCGATGCGCTACCGTCGCAAACCTCGGGTTATCGTACCGGTATGACGTTCGGCGTGCGGGAGCTGGTATGGGGCAGGCGGTCGACGGGCAGGGCGTTGCGGAACCGGTCGGGGCGAGGACGGGGCTCGTCGCGCGTCGGCATGTGGTGATCACCGGGGCGGCGTCGGGGATCGGCCGCGCCACGGCCGAACGGCTCGCGGCCGACGGGCACAGGTTGACGCTGGTGTGTCGTCCGGGCACGGAGACGCGGCTGGCGCCCTTGGCCAAGGCGGGCGCGGCGGTGGTCGGCTGCGATCTTTCCCGGCCGCGCGAAGTGGCGCGGCTCGCCGCGCGTCTGGTCGCCGAGGGTGGCGCCGTCGACGTGCTGTTCTGCAATGCCGGCGTGCAGCCGTGGCGGCGCGAGCGCACGCCCGAGGGGCTGGAGCTCGGCTTCGCGGTCAATGTGCTCGCGGCTTACGTGCTGGTGCGCGACAGCCTTCCGTCGCTCCGTCGCTCGAGCGCGCCGCTCGTGCTCGTCACCGGCTCGCTGGTCGAGGCCTGGGGCGCGGTTCGGCTCGACGACCTGCAGTCGGCGCGCGACTTCGATCCGAACCGGGCCTATTGGACCCAGAAGCTCGCGGTGCTGCAGCTCGTGCATCACTTCGCCGGGCTCTATCGCGATGCGGGCATCGCCGTGCATGCGATCGAGCCGGGTATGACGCGCACGGCCTTTGCCCGGCACTTCCGCGGCTTCTATCGCTTCATGTCGATCGTCTGGCGACCGTTCATGCGCCGGCCGGAGGCGGTGGCGGCGGAGATCGCCGCGCTGATCAGCCGTGCCGATCTGCTCGAGACGACCGGCACGAACTGGCACCGCGG
Source organism: Ancalomicrobiaceae bacterium S20 (assembly GCA_040269895.1). Classification (NCBI taxonomy): domain Bacteria; kingdom Pseudomonadati; phylum Pseudomonadota; class Alphaproteobacteria; order Hyphomicrobiales; family Ancalomicrobiaceae; genus Methyloraptor; species Methyloraptor flagellatus. The sequence goes on from CP158568.1 coordinate 1,491,451, forward strand.
CCGGCCGAAGCAGCCTTCGGCCGCGGCGACGGACGCGGTCGCGGCACGCGCCTTGGCGGAGGCCTGCGAGCGGCTGGCGGCGGTTGGCTGAGCGCGCGCCCGGCAGATGTCCGGACTGGCGTCGGGGCAGGGCGCCTCCGCCGAAAGTGGCGGGGAAACAGCGCCGCGGAGCCATTTCCTGCCGGCTGCCCGCCGATGGCAAGTGATCCTTAACCATATGCCGGCGTAATGGAAATCGTCACGCTTCATCGCAGCGTGGCCCTCCCGGGTGCCAGCGTCCGGGCGGAGCATCCTCGCCGGGCAGCTCCTCCGGCGGCGTTCTGGTTCAGTCGAGTTGCTTCGGTTCCATGTCCACGCGTCAGCACCGCAAATCCTATCTCCGGCCACTCATCGTGCCCCTCGTCGCGGTCGCCTTCTCCGGATATTTCGCCTGGCACGGCTGGCACGGCTCGTTCGGGATCGAGGCGCGCCGCCAGCTCGACCGGGAGGCGACGCGGCTCGCCGCTGAACTCGACGCGATCCACAAGGAACGCGCCACGATCGAGCGCCGGGTCGCGCTGCTCCGGGCCTCGAGCCTGGAGAGCGACATGCTCGACGAACGCGCGCGCGAAATCCTCGGTTTTGCCAATGCCAACGAGGTCGTGGTGTTCGCCGGCGGACGCAAGCCGGTCGTGAAGAACTGAAAAACAGTTCATGCCGTGCGTTGAACCGAGGTCCGGTTCATCGCATCTTTCATTCGGAAATTCAGCACGTTACTATGCGATAATCCGAAATGGGCGGCCGCTTGATCGCCGTCGCGTTCCGACTATGCTCCGCACCGGACATAACGTCGCAACCCGTTTCCCACGGGAGGAACGCATGGCAGCAGCCAAGGCCACAAAAATCAAGGCCCAAAACGAGTCCGGACCGGCGCCGCTCACCAACGAGCAGGAACTGGACGCCTACCGCATGATGCTCCTGATCCGCCGCTTCGAGGAGAAGGCGGGCCAGATGTACGGCATGGGCCTGATCGGCGGCTTCTGCCATCTCTATATCGGTCAGGAAGCCGTCGTGGTCGGCATGCAGCTGGCCATGGAGGAGGGTGATCAGGTCATCACCGGCTATCGCGACCACGGCCACATGCTCGCCTGCGGCATGGAAGCCAACGGCGTGATGGCCGAACTCACGGGCCGCCGTGGAGGCTACTCCAAGGGCAAGGGCGGCTCGATGCACATGTTCTCCATCGAGAAGCAGTTCTTCGGCGGCCACGGCATCGTCGGCGCCCAGGTCTCGCTCGGCACCGGCCTCGCCTTCGCCAACCGCTATCGCAAGAACGGCAAGGTCTCGGTGACCTACTTCGGCGACGGCGCGGCCAACCAGGGCCAGGTCTACGAGAGCTTCAACATGGCGGAGCTCTGGCGGCTCCCCGTGGTCTACGTGATCGAGAACAACCGCTACGCCATGGGCACGGCGGTGTCGCGCGCCTCGGCGCAGGCCGACTTCTCCAAGCGTGGCGCCTCCTTCAACATCCCCGGCGAGCAGGTCGACGGCATGGACGTCCGCGCGGTGCGCGAGGCGGCCCTGCGCGCGCTCGCCCATGCCCGCTCCGGCGAAGGCCCCTACATCCTCGAGATGCAGACCTACCGCTACCGCGGCCATTCGATGTCCGATCCGGCCAAGTATCGGTCGAAGGAAGAAGTCCAGAAGATGCGCAACGAGCACGACCCGATCGAGCAGGTGCGCAATCGCCTGCTCGCCAGCGGGGCGGTCAGCGAGGACGATCTGAAAAAGATCGACGCCGACGTGCGCGCCGTCGTGCAGGACGCGGCCGAGTTCGCCCAGACCAATCCGGAGCCGGACGTGTCCGAGCTCTGGACCGACATCGTAAAGTGACCGGGAGGGGATCGGACCAATGGCTACGCAGATCCTGATGCCCGCGCTCTCCCCGACGATGGAGGAGGGCAAGCTGTCGAAGTGGCTGAAATCGGTCGGTGACACGATCAAGTCCGGCGATGTCATCGCCGAGATCGAGACCGACAAGGCCACGATGGAAGTCGAGGCGGTCGACGAAGGCACGCTCGCGCAGATCCTGGTCGAGGCCGGGACCGAGGGCGTGAAGGTCAACACGCCCATCGCCGTGATCGCGGCCGAGGGCGAGGACGCCTCCGCCGCGGCTGCCGCCGCCCCGGCGCCCGCGCCCGCCGCCGCTCCGGCGCCGGCCGTGCTCGCCGGCGAGCCGGCCAAGGCCGACGCGCGGACCGAAGCGGCCCGCGAGGACCGCGTGCCGGCGCAGCCGAAGACCGAGGCCGAGGTGCCGGAAGTCGACGTGCCGGCCGGCACCGAGATGGTGCAGATGACCGTCCGCGAAGCGCTGCGCGACGCCATGGCGGAAGAGATGCGCCGCGATGCGGACGTCTTCGTCATGGGCGAGGAGGTCGCCGAGTACCAGGGCGCCTACAAGATCACGCAGGGCCTCCTGCAGGAGTTCGGCGCCGATCGCGTCATCGACACGCCGATCACCGAGCACGGCTTCGCCGGTCTCGGCGTCGGCGCGGCGCTGACCGGCCTGAAGCCGGTCGTCGAGTTCATGACGTTCAACTTCGCCATGCAGGCGATCGACCACATCATCAACTCAGCCGCCAAGACGCTCTACATGTCCGGCGGCCAGATGGGTTGCCCGATCGTGTTCCGCGGGCCGAACGGCGCCGCGGCCCGCGTCGCCGCCCAGCACAGCCAGGATTATGCGGCCTGGTACTCGCAGATCCCCGGCCTCAAGGTGATCCAGCCCTATTCGGCCGCCGACGCCAAGGGCCTGCTCAAGGCCGCGATCCGCGATCCGAACCCGGTGATCTTCCTGGAGAACGAGATCCTCTACGGCCACTCGTTCCCGGTGCCGAAGCTCGACGACTGGACCGTGCCGATCGGCAAGGCCCGCGTCGTGCGTCCGGGCCACGACTGCACGCTCGTCTCCTTCGGCATCGGCATGACCTATGCCCTGAAGGCGGCGGAGGAGCTGGCCAAGAAGCACATCTTCGTCGAGGTGATCGACCTGCGCTCGCTGCGCCCGCTCGACATGGCGACGGTGATCCGCTCGGTTCAGAAGACCGGCCGCTGCGTCACCGTCGAAGAGGGCTGGCCGCAGGGTTCGATCGGCTCGGAGATCGCCTCGCGGCTCGTCTCGGAGGCGTTCGACTATCTCGACGCGCCTGTGCTCAAGGTCACCGGCAAGGACGTGCCGATGCCCTATGCGGCGAACCTCGAGAAGCTCGCGCTGCCGAACGTTCAGGAAGTGATCGACGCCGTTCGCGCCGTCACCTACCGCTGATCGTTGCCTGAGGGACCGCGGGCGCGCCTCGCGCGCTGCCTGCGGTCTGGCCAACGGACGTTGTCGAAGCGTCCGAGATCCGAACACGAGCCCCGAGGGGGGACCCCATGCCGATCGACGTTCTGATGCCGGCCCTGTCTCCGACGATGGAGAAGGGCAATCTGGCCAAGTGGCTGAAGCAGGAAGGCGATACGATCAAATCAGGCGATGTCATCGCCGAGATCGAGACCGACAAGGCGACCATGGAGGTCGAGGCCGTCGACGAGGGTATCCTCGCCAAGATCCTCGTCCCGGCCGGTTCCGCCGACGTGCCGGTCAACACCAAGATCGCGATCATCGCGGCCGAGGGTGAGGACGTCGCCGCGGCCGCCGCCGGCGGTTCGTCCGCCGCGGCGCCCAAGGCCGAGGCCACTCCGGCGCCGGCCGCTGCGACGCCCGCTGCCGCCCCGACGCCCACTGCCGCTCCGGCGCCTGCCGCCGCATCCGGCGAGCGCATCTTCTCCTCGCCGCTCGCGCGGCGTCTCGCCAAGGAGAAGGGCCTCGATCTCGCGCTGATCAAGGGTACCGGCCCGCACGGCCGCGTCATCCAGCGCGACGTCGAAGCCGCGGTCGCTTCCGGTGCCGCCAAGGCCGGCGCGCCGGCGCCTGTTGCTGCCTCGGCCGCCGCCCCGGCGCCCGCCGCCCCGGCGCCCGCCGCCGCGGCTCCGGCCCCGAAACCCGCTGCTGCGGCTGCGCCCTCGGGCATGTCCGACGATGCGATCCTGAAGCTGTTCGAGCCGGGCAGCTACGAGGTCGTGCCGCATGATGGCATGCGCAAGACGATCGCGCGCCGGCTGACCGAGTCGAAGCAGACCGTTCCGCACTTCTACCTGTCGATCGATGTCGATCTCGACGCGCTGATGGCGCTGCGCGAGCAGCTCAATGCGGCGGCGCCGGTCAAGGACGGCAAGCCGAGCTATAAGCTGTCGGTCAACGACTTCGTCATCAAGGCGATGGCGCTGGCGCTGCAGAAGGTTCCGGACGCGAACGTCTCCTGGACCGACAGCGGCATGCTCAAGCACAAGTCCTCGGACGTCGGCGTTGCGGTCGCGATCCCGGGCGGGCTGATCACGCCGATCATCCGCAAGGCCGAGACCAAGACGCTGTCGGTCATCTCCAACGAGATGAAGGACTTCGCCGTCCGTGCCCGCGCCCGCAAGCTCCTGCCGCAGGAGTACCAGGGCGGCACGACCGCGATCTCCAACCTCGGCATGTTCGGCATCAAGGACTTCGCCGCGGTGATCAACCCGCCGCACGCGACGATCCTGGCGGTCGGCGCGGGCGAGAAGCGGGCGGTCGTGCGCGGCGGCGAACTCGCCATCGCGACGCAGATGACGGTCACGCTGTCGACCGACCACCGCGCGGTGGACGGCGCGCTCGGCGCGGAACTGATCGGCGCCTTCAAGGAGCTGATCGAAAAGCCGATGTCGATGCTCGTCTGAGCACACGCCAAAGGTGAAATTCGGTTTGCCGCTCGGATATGTTCACGTTATATTCTCGTCAAAAGCGAGGACGTGGACATGTCCGAGGTGACGGATCTGGTGATGCCGGTTCTGAAGCGCGTGCAATCCGACATCGCTGATATCAGGACGAGCCAGCAGGGATTGGAGACCAAGGTCGATCGACTGGCCGAACGCATGGATGTCATCGAGGGGTCTTTCACCTCCACGATGGGCATCACGGCGCAGCACAAGATCGACATCGCGACGCTCCAGGCCCAGGTGAAGGAACTCACGGCGCGCATGCCTCCCACGGGTGCGAAGCCCTGACCGCGGCGACGAGGGTCGCCGCTTCGGAGTGATCCTCATGTCGCAATACGACGTCATCATCATCGGCGCAGGTCCCGGCGGCTACTATTCGGCGATCCGCGCCGCCCAGCTCGGGCTCAAGGTCGCGGTCGTCGAGGCCAAGCATCTCGGCGGCATCTGTCTCAACTGGGGCTGCATCCCGACCAAGGCGCTGCTGCGCTCGGCGGAAGTCTACGACCATATGAAGCACGCCTCGGCCTACGGCCTGACGGCGGAGAAGTTCGGGTTCGACATCGGGGCGGTGGTCAAGCGCTCGCGTGGCGTCTCGGGCCAGCTCGCGACCGGTGTCGGCTTCCTCCTGAAGAAGAACAAGGTCGATGTGATCTGGGGCCGGGCGACCATCAAGGCGCCGGGCAAGATCGCGGTCGCGGCGGCCGAGGGGGCGCCGAAGGGCGCGCTCGGCGGCGGTGACTACGAGGCCAAGCACATCGTGGTGGCGACCGGCGCGCGGCCGCGCGTGCTGCCGGGGCTCGAGCCGGACAAGAAGCTGATCTGGACCTATTTCGAGGCCATGGTCCCCGAGATCATGCCGAAGTCGCTGCTGGTCGTCGGCTCCGGCGCGATCGGTATCGAGTTCGCGAGCTTCTACAAGACCATGGGCGCGGATGTGACCGTGGTCGAGGTGCTGCCGCAGATCATGCCGGTCGAGGATCACGAGATCGCCGGCATCGCACAGAAGCAGCTCACCAAGCAGGGTCTCAAGATCTTCACCGAGACCAAGGTGACCAAGCTCGACAAGGGCGCCGACAGTGTCACGGCGACGCTCGAGTTCAAGGACGGCAAGACGCAGCAGATCACGGTCGATCGCGTGATCTCGGCCGTCGGCGTGGTCGCCAACGTCGAGGGTCTCGGGCTCGAGGCGCTCGGCGTCAAGATCGAGCGCGGCGTGGTCGTCACCGACGCCTATGGCCGCACCAATGTGCCGGGCATCTACGCGATCGGCGACGTCGCGGGGCCGCCGATGCTCGCCCACAAGGCCGAGCACGAGGGCGCGATCTGCGTCGAGGCGATCGCCGGCAAGCATCCGCATGCGATGGACAAGCTCAAGATCCCGGGCTGCACCTATTGCCATCCGCAGGTCGCCTCCGTCGGTCTCACCGAGAAGAAGGCCAAGGATGCGGGCTACGACATCAAGGTCGGCCGCTTCCCGTTCATCGGCAACGGCAAGGCCATCGCGCTCGGCGAGCCGGACGGTCTGGTGAAGACCATCTTCGACAAGAAGACCGGCCAGCTGCTCGGCGCCCACATGGTCGGCGCGGAAGTCACCGAGCTGATCCAGGGCTTCGTGATCGCGATGAACCTCGAGACCACCGAGCAGGAGCTCATCGATGCGGTGTTCCCGCATCCGACCCTGTCGGAGATGATGCACGAGAGCGTCATGGACGCCGAGGGCCGCGCGATCCACATCTGATGCGACGACGCGGCACCTGCCGCGACGGCGCGGGTTCATGTCGGGTTCATGCGCATCGGCCGAAATGGGGCCAGCCACCGCGAGCGTCGCACGGCGATCGCGGTGGCCGGCATCTCGAGCCAATCCATTGAACAACCCTTTGAACCGACGCTTCGAGCCGGTTCATCGAGCCACAAGGGAGACCCCGGCATGGACGGACGTTCGATCCTCATTCAGATCTTCATCAGCCTGGTGGCGGGCTGGCTGGCCAGCTTCGTGGTCGGTGGCGGTGGCCTGATCCGCTATATCGTGATCGGCTTCATCGGCTCCTTCGTCGGCGCCTTCCTGTTCCAGCAGCTCGGCGTCCGGCTCGGCATCGGCAACCCGATCGCCGAGCAGATCCTGATCTCGGCGGTGGGCGCGACGGTCGTGGTGCTGATCGCGCGCATGATCCAGTGAGGTAACCGATGGGCGGCATGGCGACGGGTGGCGGCTTCGACGGCGGCGGTCCGGGTCTTTTCGCCATGCTGCTGATCGGCCTGATCGCCGGCTGGGTCGCGGAGAAGGTCACCGCGTCGCGGCACGGGCTGTTCACCAATCTGGTGGTCGGCGCCCTCGGCGCCTATATCGGCGGGACGATCGCGCGGATGTTGCGGCTCGACTTCGCCGGCTTCATGGGCCATCTGATCGTGGCGACCGTCGGCGCGATCCTCGTTCTCACGCTCTGGCGGCGCATCACGGCGCGCTGAGGCGTCGAGGACCACAAAGACCAGAGGCCGCGGACGTGTTCCCCGGCCGGGAAGGCGAAGCGGCGTTGAGCGAGCAACAAGATCCGAACCGGACCGTGCGCCCGGACAGCGAGGCCGATGCGGACGCCACGCTGCTCAAGGGCGCGATCGAGGCAGCGCGTCGGCAGAACCGGCGCAACCGGGCGATCATCCTGATCTTCGTCGTGCTGGCGCTCGTCTTCGTGGTGTCGCCGCCGGTGATCCGGTGGTGGATGCAGCAGGGCATCTGTCCGGCCGAGGTGACGGCCAAGGGTCGCAACTCCGGCACCGACTGGGAAGTGACGCGGTCCGATTGCGGTGCGGCGGTCGGCACCGTCTGGCAGGTCCGCATCGTGCCGACCGCCGGCGCGTCCTGGGCGGCCTATGACGCGCGCGGCGGCCCGGTGCCGCTCGCCTACGAACAATCCGGCTTCACCGGCACGGTGACGCTCCAGACGCCGCCGAAAGGCGCGACCGAGACGACAATTCCGATCGAGCTCGACATGAAGGGGCGGCCGAAGAAGACCGTCCGCTTCGTCGACGGCGTCAGGCAGGACTGATCGGCGTCCGTGCGCTGCGACTGGCGCCGTACTGCGATGCTCGGCGGCCGCGCCCGCACCGAGAGCCCGGAACCTGGAGCCCCGGAGCCTAGCGCTCCGCGTCTGCTCTCCGCGCCAAGTTGATGCGGTCCGGACGGGCGGGGCTGCCCTGCGGGTTTCACCGCCTTGCCGCATGGGCGGGGCGACTATATCAGAGACACGACGGTGGGCCGGGCCGAGAGCCGGCGGAGCGAGGCTCGATGGTCACGGTTCTGGATCAGTCCAAGGGTTTGAAGCCGCGTCACCCGGAGAAGGCGCATCGGCCGGATCAGCCGGTCGCGCGCAAGCCGGAATGGATCCGCGTGCGCGCCCCCGGTTCGCCGGTCTACAACGAGACGCAGAAGATCGTCCGCGACAACAAGCTCGTCACCGTGTGCGAGGAGGCCGGCTGCCCGAATATCGGCGAGTGCTGGTCTAAGAAGCACGCGACCTTCATGATCATGGGCGACACCTGCACGCGGGCCTGCGCCTTCTGCAACGTCAAGACCGGCGTGCCGGAAGCGCTCGACCGCTCCGAGCCGGCCAGCGTCGCGGAGGCGGTCGCCAAGCTCGGCCTGACCCATGTCGTGATCACCTCGGTCGATCGTGACGATCTCGAGGATGGCGGCGCGCGTCATTTCGCCGAGGTGATCGGTGCGATCCGGGCGAAGAGCCCGAAGACGACGATCGAGGTGCTGACGCCGGACTTCCTGAGGAAGCCCGGCGCGCTCGAGATCGTGGTCGCGGCCAAGCCCGACGTGTTCAACCACAATCTCGAGACGGTGCCGTCGAAGTACCTGACGGTCCGCCCCGGCGCGCGCTATTTCCACTCGATCCGGCTGTTGCAGCGGGTCAAGGAACTCGATGCCGACATCTTCACCAAGTCCGGCATCATGGTCGGGCTCGGCGAGATCCGCAACGAGGTGCTGCAGCTCATGGACGACCTGCGCTCGGCCGAGGTCGACTTCCTGACCATCGGCCAGTACCTGCAGCCGACGCGCAAGCACCATCCGGTCGTGAACTTCGTCACGCCGGACAAGTTCAAGGCCTACGAGACGGTCGCCTATGCCAAGGGCTTCCACATGGTGTCCGCGAGCCCGCTGACGCGGTCCTCGCACCATGCGGGCGAGGATTTCGAGAAGCTGCGCGCGGCCCGTCGGGCGGCGATCGGCCGCTGAGCGGGCAGGCGGGACGGGTTCGACGATGCCAGCCTTTGAGACCAGCCGGCGGGTGAAGCACGGGGCGGACGACATGTTCGCCCTCGTCGCGGATGTCGAGAACTATCCGAAATTCGTGCCGCTCTGCGAGGCGCTGCGCGTGCGCGGTCGGCAGGATCTCGGCGATGGCCGGACCGTGCTGGTCGCCGACATGACCGTCGCCTACAAGATCGTGCGCGAGACCTTCACAAGCCGGGTCACGCTGATGCCGGCGGAGAACGTCATTCTGGTCGAATATCTCGACGGGCCGTTCCGGCACCTGGAAAACCGCTGGACGTTCAAGCCGATCGACGACAAGAGCTGCGACGTCGGCTTCTACATTTCCTACGAGTTCCGCTCGCGCACGCTCGGTGCGCTGATGGGCGCGATGTTCGATCGCGCCTTCCGCAAATTCGCCGACGCCTTCGAGGCGCGCGCCGACGCGGTCTACAAGCCGGCGTGAGGCTGCGGGGTTCAGAACAGCCCTTCGAGCAGATCCAGCGCCTGCGTCACGGTCGCGAGCCGGACCGGCGAACGGCCGAGATCGCCGAAGCGGCGTTCGACATGCACCACCGTGCCGCCGCGCCGGAGCGCGCCGAAATGGACGAGGCCGACCGGCTTGTCCGCCGAGCCGCCGCCGGGGCCGGCGATGCCGGTGACCGCCACGGCGAGGTCGGCGCGCGAACGGGCGATCGCGCCTTCGGCCATGGCGACGGCGACCTCGCGGCTGACCGCGCCCAGTCGGGCGATCAACGCGGCATCGACGCCGAGGAGATCGGCCTTCGCCTCGTTCGAATAGGTCACGAAGCCGCGATCGACCACGGCGGAGGAGCCGGCGATCTCGGTCAGCACGCCGGCGATCAGGCCGCCGGTGCAGGATTCCGCCGTTGCGATCATCAGGCCGGCGGCCTTGGCCCGCGCGACGAGCGCAGCGGCCGGGGCGAGGAGGGGGCGAGATCGGTCACGCGAAGTCCTTCGTGCTTGGAAAGTCCGTGCCACGGGTCGGGCCGGTGTGCCTGAGGCAGTGTGCCACGTCGCCCGGTCCGCCGGTCGGGCTCAGAGCGCGGGCAGTCGTACCGTCGCTGTCGCGATCGCCGCGATGCCTTCGCGGCGGCCGACGAAGCCGAGCTTCTCGTTGGTGGTCGCCTTGACGGCGACGCGGTCGAGCGTGATGCCGCAGATCGCCGCGATGCGCGCGCGCATCGCTTCGCGGTGCGGGCCGATCTTCGGCGCCTCGGCGATCAGCGTGATGTCGGCGTGGGCTAGGAGGCCGCCGCGTGCGGCGACCCGGCGCACGGCGTGCTCGACGAAGATCGCCGAATCCGCGCCGCGCCACTGCGGGTCGGAGGGCGGAAAATGGCTGCCGATATCGCCCTCGCCGAGCGCGCCGAGGATCGCGTCGGTCAGCGCGTGCAGCGCGACGTCGGCGTCGGAATGGCCGTTCAGCTTGGCGACATGCGGGATGCGCACGTTGCCGAGCACGACCGCGTCGCCCGGTTCGAAGGAATGGACGTCGTAGCCTGTGCCGACGCGCACGTCGGCGAGGCGCAGATAGTCTTCCAGCCGGACGCGTCGGTCGGCGGCGTCGAGATCGAAGGCGGTCGTGACCTTGGTGTTGCCGGGGTCGCCCTCGACCACCATGACGGTCGAGCCGGCCCATTCGGCGACCGCGGCATCGTCGGTGAAGTCGTGGCGGCCCGCTTTGACCGCACGGGCGTGGGCGGCGCGGATCAGGTCGTAGCGGAACGCCTGCGGCGTCTGTGCACCCCACATGCGGTCGCGCGAGACCGTGTCGACGATGCGGCGCGCGTCGTCGGTCTTCTTCAGCGTGTCGACCAGCGGCACGGCGACCAGTACGGCGTCCGAGGCCGCGAAGCCCTCGAGGATCCGGTCGATCACCGCATGGGTGATGAAGGGGCGGGCGGCGTCGTGGATCAGCACGTAGTCGGGCGGATCGCCGGCCAGCGCCTCGATGCCGGCCCGGACCGAATCTTGCCGTGTCGCGCCGCCGAAGGTCGGGGCCGCGAGCCCGTCGAGGCCGGCGACCGCATCCTGATAGGCCTCGGCCCAGTTCGGATGGATCACCGCGGTGACGCTGGAGACGGCCGGATGGGTCAGGAACTGGCGCAGGGTGCGCCGCAGCAGCGGCTCGCCGCCGATCGCTCGATATTGCTTCGGCAGCTCGATCGTGCCGCCGATCCGGGTGCCGGAGCCGGCAGCGACGATGATGGCCGCGATCCGCGGGCGTGGGGTGCTCATGCGCTCATCAACAGGGTTCGTTCCGGCGCTTGTCTATCATGTTCCCACGACATGCAAAGTGCTCCGCTCTTCGCGATGCGGCGCTTGCCCTCGGGCAAACTCCTGCCTAAGATATAGTCATCAAAAAACGCTGCGCAGCGAATGAGCAAGGTTAACCCGATCTTCCCCTGTCCCGAGTCTGCTCCGGTGCCGTCCGAGCAGGCCGCGTCCGCGCGCGCCTTCGCACGCAGCTTCGCCCTGGGGCGCTTCGCCTTCGATCGTCCCGTTTTCCTGGCGCCGATGTCGGGCGTCACAGATCTACCCTTTCGCCGTATTGCAGCGCAACATGGCGCTGACGTGGTCGTCACCGAAATGGTCGCGAGCGAATCGCTGACCGCGGGCGACGACGAGATGCGGCTGCGCATGGCCGGCGAGGGCATGAGCCCGCATGTCGTCCAGCTCGCCGGGCGCGAGGCGCATTGGATGGCCGAGGCCGCGCGCATGGCGGAAGCCAATGGCGCCGATATCATCGACATCAACATGGGTTGTCCGGCCAAGCGCGTGACCACCGGCTGGTCGGGCGCGGCGCTGATGCGCGATCTCGACCATGCCCTGACGCTGATCGAGGCGACCGTCGGCGCCGTGTCGGTGCCGGTCACGCTCAAGATGCGGCTCGGCTGGGACCGCAGCTCGATCAACGCGCCGGAGCTCGCTTGGCGGGCCGAGGACGCCGGCGTGCAGCTGGTCACCGTCCATGGCCGCACGCGCGACCAGTTCTATGAGGGGTCGGCCGACTGGCACGCGATCCGCGCCGTGCGCGAGGCGACGCGTCTGCCGCTGGTCGCCAACGGCGACGTCGAGAGTTTCGAGGATGCTCTCGTCATCCTCGAAGCGCTCCGGCGCCGATGCCGTCATGATCGGCCGCGGCGCCCAGGGGCGGCCGTGGTTCCCGGGGCAGGTGTCGCGCTTTCTCAAGGGCGCCGCGCCCGAGGCCGGTCCCGATGCGGTCGCGCTCGGCGCTCTCGTCGCCGGGCATTATGCCGCGATGCTCGATCACTACGGCATCCCGAAAGGCCTGCGCGCCGCGCGCAAGCACATCGCCTGGTATCTCGACCGTTTCGAAGCGGAGACCGGCGCCGAGACGCCGCTCCGCGCGCCCCTGCTGACATCGACCGATCCCGCGACGGTGCTCGCCCTGATCCGCGAGGCCTTCGCCGACGGGAACACCCGGAGAGCCGCATGAGTACGACCCTCAAGAAGACGGTCGAGCCGAGCGCCGGCGAGATCGCGGCGCTGGCCGTGCTGAACGCGCTGCCGCATCCCGTCGTCATGATCGACGCCGAGGGCCATATCGCCGAGGCCAACGACGCGGCGCAGAACTTCTTCCAGGCGAGCGCGGCGTTCATGCGCCGGCATGCGCTCAGCTATTTCATTCCGTTCGGCAGCCCGCTGCTCGAGCTGATCGGCCAGGTGCGCGAGCGGCAGGCGCCGGTCTCGGAATATCGCGTCGACATCGGATCTCCACGCATCGGCGGCGAGAAGATCGTCGACATCTATGCCGCGCCGATGGTCGAACGGCCGGGCGACGTCGTGGTCATGCTGCAGGAGCGCACCATGGCCGACAAGATCGACCGCCAGCTCACCCATCGCGGCGCCGCGCGCACCGTGACCGGGCTCGCGGCCATGCTGGCGCACGAGATCAAGAACCCGCTCTCCGGCATCCGCGGCGCCGCGCAGCTGCTCGAACAGTCGGTCGAGGACGACGACCGCGCGCTGACCCGGCTGATCACCGACGAGGCCGACCGGATCGTCAAGCTGGTCGACCGCATGGAGGTGTTCTCCGACGAGCGGCCGATCGAGCGCTCGGCGGTCAACATCCACACCGTGCTCGACCACGTGAAGCGGCTGGCGCAGTCGGGCTTCGCCCGCAACATCAAGATCTCCGAGGAGTACGATCCCTCGCTGCCGCCGGTGCTCGCCAACCGCGACCAGCTGATCCAGGTGTTCCTCAATCTGGTCAAGAACGCCACCGAAGCGCTCGGCGACCAGCCGGACGCCGAGATCGTGCTGACGACGGCCTATCGCCCCGGCGTGCGCCTGTCGGTGCCCGGCTCGCGCGACAAGGTCACGCTGCCGATGGAGTTCTGCGTGCGCGACAACGGCCCCGGCGTGCCGGAGGACCTGCTGCCGCATCTGTTCGATCCGTTCGTCACAACGAAGACCAATGGGTCCGGGCTCGGTCTGGCGCTCGTCGCCAAGATCGTCCGCGACCACGGCGGCGTGGTCGAATGCGAGTCCCAACCTCGGAAGACCACCTTCCGCGTCCTCATGCCGGCCTACGCCGCCGGCCAAAAACCCCTGTCCTGACGAGGGCCTACCCTGATGCCTTCCGGCAACATCCTGGTCGCTGACGACGACGCCGCGATCCGCACCGTGCTCAATCAGGCGCTCTCGCGCGCCGGCTACGAGGTCAGGCTCACCTCGAACGCCGCCACGCTCTGGCGCTGGGTCGCGCAGGGCGAGGGCGACCTCGTCATCACCGACGTCGTCATGCCCGACGAGAACGCCTTCGATCTCCTGCCACGGATCAAGAAGCTCCGGCCGGACCTGCCGGTCATCGTGATGAGCGCGCAGAACACGTTCATGACGGCGATCCGCGCCTCCGAGCGCGGCGCCTATGAATATCTGCCCAAGCCCTTCGACCTGAAGGAGCTGATCACGATCGTCGGCCGCGCGCTCGCCGAACCGAAGCAGAAGCGCGCCGACAAGGATGGCCAGCCGGATCAGGAGGGCATCCCGCTCGTCGGCCGCTCGCCGGCGATGCAGGACATCTACCGCGTGCTCGCCCGCCTCATGCAGACCGACCTCACCGTGATGATCACGGGCGAGAGCGGCACGGGCAAGGAACTCGTGGCGCGCGCGCTGCACGACTACGGCAAGCGCCGCAACGGTCCGTTCGTCGCGATCAATATGGCGGCGATCCCGCGCGATCTGATCGAGTCCGAACTGTTCGGCCACGAGAAGGGCGCCTTCACCGGCGCGGCCTCGCGTTCGGCCGGCCGGTTCGAACAGGCCGAGGGCGGCACGCTGTTCCTCGACGAGATCGGCGACATGCCGATGGACGCGCAGACCCGGCTCCTACGCGTGCTGCAGCAGGGCGAATACACGACCGTCGGCGGTCGCACGCCGATCAAGACCGACGTTCGCATCGTCGCGGCGACGAACAAGGACCTGCGCCAGCTGATCAACCAGGGTCTGTTCCGCGAGGACCTGTACTTCCGCCTCAACGTCGTGCCGATCCGGCTGCCGCCGCTGCGCGAGCGCTCTGAGGACATCCCGGATCTGGTGCGCCACTTCTTCTCGCTCGCCGAGAAGGAGGGCCTGCCGGCCAAGCAGATCGAGCAGGCCGCGCTCGACAAGCTCCGGCGCTATCGCTGGCCGGGCAACATCCGCGAGCTCGAAAACCTGATCCGGCGTCTCGCGGCGCTCTATCCGCAGGACGTCATCACCGGCGGCGTGATCGAGCAGGAGCTGGCGCAGCCGACGCTCGTCAACGAGCCGCAGGAGAAGGGCGGCGACGAGGGCCTCTCGCATTCGGTCGAGAAGCACCTCACGGCCTATTTCGACGAGTTCGGCGACAACCTGCCGCCGCCCGGCCTCTACCACCGGATCCTGCGCGAGGTCGAATATCCGCTGATCTCGGCGGCACTCGCCGCGACGCGCGGCAACCAGATCAAGGCGGCCGAGCTGCTCGGGGTCAACCGCAACACGCTCCGCAAGAAGATCCGCGATCTCGACATCCAGGTGATCCGCTCGTCGCGGTGAGCGACCCAAACGGGAGACCCTCGCATGACGCTTTGGCTGTTTCTCGAGGCGGTCGTCGCCGGGATCATCTATGTGATCGTGCCGGGTCCGGCCACGCTCGCCGTGCTGGGGCTCAGCGCGAGCCACGGACGCGGGCGGGCGGCGCTGTTTCTCGCGGCGCATTTCGCCGGCGATGTCGTCTGGTCGGTCCTGGCGCTCGCCGCGCTGCTCGGGGCGAGCCGGCTCGGGCCGGAGCTGTTCCACCTGCTCGGCCTCGCCTGTGGCGGCTACCTGATCTACGTCGGCGTGCAGGCGATCCGCACCCGTCGCGGCGCCGGCGGCGCGGCCGAGGCGGTCGGGGCGGCCAGTCCGCTGCGGACCGGGCTGCTGTTCGGCCTGACCAACCCGAAGGCCTATCCCTTCGCGCTCGCCATGTTCGGCGCGCTCGCGGTCGAGGTCGGCGGCGGCATCGCCTTGCGCGAGGCGGTGTTCCTGTTGATCGGTACCTCGCTCGGTATCGCCATGGGCGGGTTCTTCACGATCTACTGGACCGGGCTCGCGCCGATCTCTCGGCTGTTCGGCCGGTTCCGGGTCGGGCTCGTGCGCGCGGCGGGCGTCCTGTTCGTGCTGATCGGCGCCAAGACGGCCTGGGATGCCGCAGCGGCGCTCCGGCGCGGCTGAGCGATACCCCGCATATTTTCAGTCCTGACGACGCTGTGACCAATTTGCGCTGCCCGATAGGTCGGATTTTTGCTATTTGTTAACGACGATGGAATCGGACGCGGGACGGCGAGGGCGATCGCGATGAGGGGCATTCGGGCGCTTGTGCTTGCGGGCGCGACGGCGGTGACGCTGTCGCTGCCGACGGCGGCTTGTGCCGCCGGCACCGGCGGCGCCGTCGAGGGCTTCGCGGCCGGCTTCGTCCGCCCCTTTGTCAGTCTCGAGCACGTGTCCGCGGCGATCATCGTCGGGCTGCTGGCCGTCCACCTCGGCGGCCGTGCGCTCAATCGTGTGCCGGGCGGCTTCCTGATGGTGATGATCCTCGGCGCGATGATGGGCGCGGCCGGGGCCGGCATGCCGTTCGTCGAAGAGATCTGCCTCGCCGCCGTCGTGATGTTCGGCGCGCTGGCCGTCCTGTGGTCGCGGTTGTCGGTGGTAATCGCGCTCAGCATCGCCGGCGTCATCGGCGTGATGCAGGGCCATCTGCACGGCGCCGCCATGCACAACGGGATCGCGTCGACCGGTTCGCTGGTCGGGCTCGTGCTCGGCATGGCGATCCTGCTCGGCGTCGGCATCATGCTCGGCGCCTTCGTCGACACGATCGTGGTCGGCGAAATCCGCCGCCTGACGCGGCGGCTCTGACGCCGCCGCACCGCCTCCGATCGCTATTCGACGTTTCACATCGGTCGCTGTCAGCGCCGGCCGCCGACCTCGTCGATGTGCAGCAGCAGATCGGCCGGATCCTCGTAGACCCGGTAGGCGCCGGCCTTGCTCAGCTCGTCCTCGCCGTAGCCGCCCGAGAGCAGGCCGATGCCGAGCGCGCGGGCGCGGCGGGCGGCGAGCAGGTCCCAGATCGAATCGCCGACCACGCAGGAGTTCTCGATCGGCACGCCGAGCTTGTCGGCGGCGGCGAGGAACAGGTCCGGATCGGGCTTGGCGTATTTCACCATGTCGCGGGTCACGACCGGCACCTTCGACCGGTCGACGCCGAGCGTGTCGAGCACGGGGCCGGCGGTCTCCATCCGGCCGCTGGTGGCGATCGCCCAGGGGATCTCGGCGTCGGTCAGCCATGCCAGCAGTTCGCGCGCGCCGGGCAGCGGCCGGATACCGTGGGAGCGGCTGTTGTAGGCCTCGGCGTGCTTCTGGCGCAGCCGATCGAGGCGCTCGGCGCTCATCTCGGTGCCCGTCTCGCGCGCGAGCATATTGGTGAACAGCCCGCCGCTCATGCCGATGCGACGATGGATGCGCCAGATCGACAGCTCGATGCCCTCCGAGACCAGCGCCTCGTGCCAGGCGAGCACATGGTCGTAGACGCTGTCGATGAGCGTGCCGTCGAGATCGAACAGGAACGCGGTTTCGGTCCGGGCCATGCGGGTCTCCTCTGCTGAAGTCGGGCGATTGCGGTCGCGCGATCCTGCGCGACGCATGCGGCGAAAATCGCGGGCCCGGCGTGTTCGATCCGGGACGACGTCACTTTCCGTCGGCGCGGGCGAACCAGAGCCGGGCGCGCAACAGCGCCCTGCGTGCCGGCCGCAGCATTGTGCCGAGGAATGCCTTCGAGCGTGCGACGGCGGCGCGGAGGCCGGCGACCAGATCACGCCAGACCGCATTGACGCCCATCGCTTCGAGATGGCCGAGCGCCCAGTCGCGCAGACGCATGGCCTGCGTGAAGCCCCAGGCGAACCAGCCGATCCGCATCAGCTGCGGCTTGGTGACGTGGAACAGCCGCTCGATCAGGACGATCGACAGGAGATGGGCCGTGACCAGCATGATCAGGCCGGTACGGAAGTGGCCGGTGCCGAGCAGGAACAGCGCAAACAGCTTTGGCGGCTCCAGGATCACGAAAGGCACCGCGAACAGCACCAGCGTCGTGTAGGGCGACAGCGTCTCGATCCAGGCGACGAAGCGCGTGACGAGCCGGAGCTCGGCCATCCGCCGCACCAGCGGCCGGATCGCGGCGAGCACGACGTCGTCGAGCAGGAAGTACAAGCCGACCAGCACCACGAAGGGAAAGCGCAGGATCGACCGCAGCAGGCTGTTGCGGGCGCCACGCCTTTGGGCCCGTTCGGGTTCGTCTTGTTCGAAATCGGGCACGATGAAAGACCTCGTCTCGGCAATGATCGAGCGAAGATAGGGGTTGGCGCCCCCGGGGACCAGAGGGGAAGCCAGTGCCGAGGGTCCGTGGCGGGGTCGATGGCAAGAAAAGCGGCCGGCCCGCGGGTCAGGACGGGCCGGCCTTCAGGGGGAGTTCAGTCCGGTCGCTTCAGAGCCGGAGCCCGGTTGCCGGGTCGAAGACCACCGCCTTGTCGAGGTTGAAGGCGAAGGGGATGCGGGTGTGGGGCCGCACGTCGGCGTCGGCGCGCATGCGGGCGACGACCTCCTTGCCGGCGATGCGGGTCACGACGAAGGTGTCCGAGCCGGCGGGCTCGACCACGTCGACCTGCGCCTCGACGATCTCGACGGAGGAGGAGCCGCGATCGGCGCCGTCGCGGTCGGTGATCGCTTCCGGGCGGATGCCGAGGATCACCTTGGCGCCGAGCTCGAGCGCGGGGGCGCCGGGCGCGCCGGCCTTGACCGAGGCGGGCACCGGCAGGCGGATGTCGCCGGCCGCGCCGTCGCGGGCGAGCGACAGGACCGTCCGTCCGGCATCCGAGCCGACCGTCGCCTCGACCAGGTTCATCGCCGGCGAGCCCATGAAGTCGGCGACGAACAGGTTGGCCGGGCGGTTGTAGATCTCCGCCGGCGTACCGACCTGCTGGACCATGCCGTCCTTGAGCACCGCGATCTTGGTCGCGAGCGTCATCGCCTCGATCTGATCGTGGGTGACGTAGACGATCGTGGTGCCGGTGGTCTGGTGCAGACGCTTGATTTCCGTCCGCATGTCGACGCGCAGCTTGGCGTCGAGGTTCGACAGCGGCTCGTCGAACAGGAACACCCGCGGATTGCGCACCAGCGCCCGGCCCATGGCGACGCGCTGGCGCTGGCCGCCGGAGAGCTGGCTCGGCTTGCGATCGAGCAGGTGACCGATCTGCAGCGTCTTGGCGACGCCCTCGATCGCCTTGTCGCGGTCGGCCTTCGAGACGCCGCGCATCTCGAGCGCGAAGCCGATGTTCTCGGCGACCGTCATGTTCGGATAGAGCGCGTAGGACTGGAACACCATGGCGATGTCGCGCTTCGACGGATGCAGGTCGTTGACGACCTGACCGTCGATGCGGATCTCGCCGGCGGTGATCGTCTCCAGCCCGGCGATCGTGTTGAGCAGGGTCGACTTGCCGCAGCCGGACGGGCCGACCAGCACCAGGAAGCCGCCCTTGTCGAGCGTGATGTCGATGCCCTTGAGGATCTCGACCGCGCCGAAGCGCTTGCGGAGCCCGACCATTTCGAGGAACGCCATACCGCGTCTCCCACTGTTTAAACTCTGTCCGGCCGGGCGCACGCGCGCCCGGCGTTCGTCTCTCGAAAACGCTCCTGCGGAAGCGTTTCGTCGGCGGCCGGGCCGCCGACCGTTCCTCACCCTTTGACGGCGCCCGCCATCAGCCCGCGGACGAAATAGCGTCCGGCGACGACATAGACGAACAGGGTGGGGAGGGCCGCGATCATCGCCGCGGCCATGTTGACGTTGTATTCGACGACGCCGGTCGAGGTGTTGACGACGTTGTTGAGCGCCACCGTCATCGGCATCACGTCGCCGGAGCCGGCATAGGCCGAGGCGAACAGGAAGTCGTTCCAGATGTTGGTGAACTGGTAGATCACCGTCACCACGATGATCGGCGTCGAGTTCGGCAGCAGGATGCGGCGGAAGATCTGGAAGAAGCTCGCGCCGTCGACCTGCGCGGCCTTGACCAGTTCGGTCGGGAACGCCTCGTAGTAGTTGCGGAAGAACAGCGTCGTGAAGCCGAGGCCGTAGATCGTGTGCACGATCACGAGGTTCACGGTCGGGTCGCCGAAACCGAAGTTGACGCCGAACATGCCGCGCAGGTCGTTTCCGAACCGGCCGAGCGCGCCGAGGATGGTCGCCATCGGCAGCAGCACGGCCTGGAACGGGATGAAGCAGGCGAACAGCATCAGCCCGAACACCAGCTTGTGGCCCCGGAACCGCCATTTGGTCAGCACGTAGCCGTTGAGCGCGCCGAGCATGGTCGAGATCGCCACCGCCGGCACGACCATCTTGATCGAATTCCAGAAGTAGCCCTTGATCCCGGCGCAGGTCAGTCCGACGCAGGTCTCGCCCCAGGCCCGCGCCCAGGGCGCGAAGGTCGGGTCCTTCGGCAGCGCCAGCATGTTGCCGGACTGGATCTCGTCCATCGACTTGAACGAGGTCACCAGCATCACGAACAGCGGGATCAGGTAGAACGCCGCGAACAGCGCGAGCATCCCGTAGATCACCACGCGGGTGACGGCCGATCCGCCGGCCGGCGAGGAGGTCGCAGCCGCGCTCATCGACCCTTCTCCTTCAGTTCGGAATAGAGGTAGGGCACGATGATCGCGGTGATGGTCATCAGCATGATCACGGCCGACGCCGAGCCGACGGCCATCTCGTTGCGCTTGAAGGTGTATTCGTACATGAAGTTCGACGGCAGCCAGGCCGAGCCGCCGGGGCCGCCGGAGGTCAGCGCCACGACGAGGTCGTAGGACTTGATCGCCATGTGCGCGAGCACGATGAAGGCGGACAGGAACACCGGCCGGAGCATCGGGATCACGATGCGGCGGTAGAGCTGCCAGGGCGTGGCGCCGTCGATCTGCGCGGCCTTCATGATCTCGCCGTCGATGCCGCGGAGCCCCGCGAGGAACATCGCCATGACGAAGCCCGAGGCCTGCCAGACGCCGGCGATGACCACCGTGTAGATCACGCGGTCCTTGTTCTTGATCCAGTCGAAATGGAACGAGGTCCAGCCCCACTGGTGCAGCGTCTGTTCGAGGCCGAGGCCCGGATCGAGGAACCACTTCCAGGCGACGCCCGTGACGATGAACGACAGCGCCATCGGGTAGAGGTAGATCGGCCGCAGCACGCCCTCGCCGCGGATCTTCTGGTCGAGCAGGATCGCGAGCAGCAGGCCGAGCGCCAAGCACAGGCCGATGTAGAGCACGCCGAAGATGCCGAGATTGGTGATCGACGTGTACCAGGACGACGGCGGATCGGTCTCGAAGGTCCAGGTCCACAGGCGCTGATAGGCGCGGGCGCCGGTCAGCGTGTAGTTCGGGAAGGTCTTGGAGTTCGTGAACGACAGGTAGATCGTCCAGAGGATGAAGCCGTAGACGAACACGACGACGGCCGCAAAGCTCGGCGCCAGCACGAGCTTCGGCAGCGCCTCCTGCAGGCGTCCGCGGATCGACCGCGTTGGCACGGACGCGACCTCGGCTGGTCTGGATGTGGCCGTGATGGACAAGGGGCGTGTCCTCTCGATGAATTCCGCGCCGGCGCGCCGGCGTACCGTCCCGATGGAGGCACGGCGCCCCTCGCGAGGCGCCGTGCGGAGGATCACTTCGCGTCGTTGATCGCGCGGACCAGTTCGGCGACGGCCTGGTCGGACGTCTTGATCTGGTCGTGCACGAACTTGGTCACGACGTCCTTGTAGGCGTTGGCGACCGCCGGCGGGGCGCCGTAGCCCTGCGCCAGCGAGCCGAACAGCGTGCCCTTCTCGTTGGCCGCCTTCAGATCGGCGATGCCCTTCTTGCCGCAGGCGTCGAAGTCGGTGTCCGGCACGTCGGTGCGGGCCGGAACAGAGCCCTTCACGACGTTGAAGGCCGACTGGAAGCTCTTCGACAGCGTGGCGGTGGCGAGCGCGACCTGCGCGGCCTTGCGGTCGGCGCCGACGTTGAACATGCCGAACATGTCGGAGTTATAGACGACCGAGCCCTCGGTGCCGGGGAAGCGGTAGCAGAGGAAGTCCTTGCCCGGCTCCTTCTTGGCGGCGACGAACTCGCCCTTGGCCCAGTCGCCCATGACCTGCACGAGCGCGTCACCCTTGATCACCATCGCGGTGGCGAGGTTCCAGTCGCGGCCGGAGAAGTTGGCGTCCACATAGGGCTTCAGGCGGGCGAGGTTGTCGAAGGCCTTCTTCATGGTCGGCGACTTGAGCGAGGCCTCGTCGAGGTCGTTCATCGCCTTCTTGTAGAACTCCGGACCGCCGGTCGACAGCACGATGCTGTCGAACATGGTGGCTTCCTGCCAGCTCTGGCCGCCGAGCGCGAGCGGGATCACGCCGGCCTTCTTGGCCTGGTCGAGCAGCGTGACGAATTCGTCGAAGTTCTTCGGCTGCTTGCCCTCGATCTTGTCCATGACGGACTTGTTGATCCAGAGCCAGTTGACCGAGTGGACGTTGACCGGCGCGGCCACCCACTTGCCGTTATAGACAGAGAACTTCTGCAGCGCGGCCGGGACGGCCTTGTCCCAGCCTTCCTTCTTGGCGGTGTCGGTCAGGTCGCCCATCACGCCGGCGGCGGCGTAGTCGAGCACCGTGTAGCCGAGCATCTGCGAGGCGGTTGGATAGTTGCCGGCCGCGACCATCGCCTTCAGCGCCGTCATGGCGGCGTCGCCGCCGCCGCCGGCGACCGGCACGTCCTTCCAGCCGTAGCCTTCCTTGGCGAGATCCTGCTTCAGGACATTCAGCGCGGCCGCTTCGCCGCCCGAGGTCCACCAGTGCAGCATCTGCACTTCCTTGGTCTGGGCGAAAGCCGAGCCCGAGAACGCGACACCGGCGGCGAGCGCCACACCGGCGAGGATTTTCGACCGATACGTCATGGTGCATTCCTCCCAATCCGCCGGAACCGCCGGTCTTCCTGCCGGCCTTCCGGGATTTGCTTGTCATGGTGGTGCCCGTCGAAAGGACGGACGCCGGTCTTCCGGCCGGGGAGCGCCCCGGCGGCGATTCACCCGGCCGATCGGCCGGAGAAAGGACTTTCCGCGCCGCTCATGCCGACGCGCCGATCTTCAGCGCGGCAGGCTGCGCGGGCGTGTTCGAAGTCTGGGGTGCGGGGCCCGCGCCGGAGGAGGCGCGCACCACCAGCCGCGTCTCGCCGACATGGCCGACTTCGGCCGGATCGGCGCCATGAATCAGGCCGAGCAGCACCTCGGCGGCGCGCTGGCCGATGCCGCGCGTGCCGGCGTCGATGGTGGTCAGTGGCGGGTTGTTGTCGGCGGCCTCGGCAATGTCGTCGAAACCGACCACCGCGACGTCGCGGCCGACCACCAGGCCGGCTTCGGCGATCGCGCGCGTGGCGCCGATCGCGACCACGTCGTTGTAGCAGACGATCGCCGTCGGCCGCCGCGACGAGGCGAGCATGGTGGCCGCGGCCTCCAGGCCGCCGGCGCGGGTGGGCATCGATTCGAAGATCAGCGAATGGTCGGCCGGCAGCCCGGCGGCATGGAGCGCGTCGCGCCAGCCGGCGATCCGCTCCTGCTGCGTGGTGATCGAGGCATAGCCGCCGACATAGGCGATGCGGCGATGGCCGAGGCCGATCAGATGCTCGGTCGCCTTGCGCGACCCGGCGCGATTGTCCGGGCCGACATAGGGCAGGGGGCTGCCCTCGACCCGGCGCATGGTGATGACGGTCGGCACGGAGCGGGTCGGCAGGTTGGCGAGATCCCAGGCCCGCGAGCCGCGCGCCGGGCTCATGATCACGCCCGCCAGATTGTGCTCGCGCAGCGAGCGCAGCACATGGGCCTGACGCTCCAGATCCTCGTTGGTGTTGGCCAGGATCGGCACGAAGCCGAGCCGGTAGAGCGCGTCCTCGACCCCGACCGCGAGCTCGGTGAAGAACGGGTTCATCAGATCGGAGATCAGGAGACCGACGAAGCTCGAGGTCGCCTTGCGCAGGTTGGCGGCGCCGCGATTGTAGACGTAGCCGTAGCGCTCGATCACGCGCTCGACCTTCTCGCGGGTCTCCGCCTTCACGAGCGGCGAGCCGCGCAGGACGAGCGAGACCGTCGACTTCGAGACGCCGGCGGCGGCCGCAATGTCGACGATCGTCGCAGGTCTGCCGGCGCCCGCCTTCGGCGCGCCGGACCGCGTCTCCACCATGTCGCTCCTCCCATCCGCCGGTTTTCCGGCGGCGCGCGGCCATCTGTGATGGTCCGCTTCTTGGAACGTTCTCAAGACGATCGGGGCGGGCTGGCTTCCTTGGCTGGAAGTCACTGGAAAACTGAGAGGAATTTCCAGCTGCGCGCCGACTGCTCGTCTTTGGAACGTTCTAATTTTCCAGATTGATGAGACAGCGTCGCCGAACTGTCAAGCGGAACTCAATCGGTTTAAGGCGGCGGCCGCGGCGCCGTTCGGGGCGAGCGTAGGCAAAACCGTTTCGGCTCAAACGGTTGCGCTCAAGTCTTACCTTGGCGACGAATTCAATCGATTGATCACGAGACCGTGCGCCGGATCCTCAGATCGGCCACATGCGGCCGATCAGGCCGTCCTTGCGGACGAACTGGTGGTAGAGCGCGGCGGCGACATGCAGCGCGACCAGTCCGGCGATGACGAGGCCGAGGGTCTCGTGCAGGCCGAACAGCACCTTCGACAATGCCTCGTCCTTGGCAACCAGCACAGGCAGTTCGAACAGGCCGAAGATGCCGATCGGTGCGCCATAGGCATTGGTCGCGATCCAGCCGACCAGCGGGGTCAGGATCAGCAGCGCGTAGAGCGACCAGTGCACGACCGCCGCGATCGAGCGCTGCCAGAGAGGGATCGCCGCATCGAGTTCCGGCGGCCGGTTACCGAGCCGCCAGGCCAGGCGCAGCACGACCAGAACCAGCACGACGAAGCCCACCGCGCGGTGATTGTCGAACAAGCGGTTCTGCAGCGGACCGTCGCCGATGCGGACCATGGTCAGGCCGGCGGCGATGGCGCCGATGACCAGGACCGCGACCAGCCAGTGCAGAATGCGGGCGACGCGTCCGTAGCGGGGCGACCCCGGTCGGAGCGCGGCGGCGGAAGCGAGCTCGGCGGGCATGGGCGGCTTCTCCGTCTGGGCCGGCGGTTCCATGCGCGGCGGCGCGCGTCCCGGCTCCGTCGAAGATAGTTCGCTCCCGGCCATCGGGGGAGGGGCGGCGATGTTGAAACGTCCGGGATCGACGCATCGAGGCAGGGGAGGCACGGCGCCGTGAGGGGGCTCCGGGACGCCCCGCATCGGCGGCGCTCAGCGGATCGTCGGGACGGCCAGCATGTCCAGGTGACCGACGACGATCCGCAGCCGGCCGGCCGCGGCCTCGGCCGCGCGGCGCTCGCGCCAGCGGGCGAGGGCGGTCCGATCGACGAGGTCGGTCTCCGCGGCGGCGGTCGCCCAGCCGTCGACCAGCGCAGCCGCAAGCCCGGCGTCCTCGGGCCCCAGCACCCAGTCCGACCGGCCGAGTTCGACCCGGAAGCCGTTGGCGCGGAACACATGCGAGGCGATGTCGGGCGCCCGGGGCCCGAGCGCCGGCCCGAAGCCCTTGTCGCGCGTCATGTGGGCGTTGAAGGCGTCGAAGATCGCGGTGTCGACCGGATCGGACGGCTCGATCGCCAGCCGCCCGTCGACCGACAGGGTCGCGAGCACCAGGGCACGCGCGGCGGCGGCCGCTTCGGCGAGGCGCTCGGCGAAGCCGCGCGAGGCGAGATCGAGGAAGGCCGACATTGTGACCAGGTCGGCGCCCTCGATCGCCTCGTCGAGCGCGCCGTGCGCGAGATCGAAGACCTCGGCACCGACCGCGATCGGGCGACCAGCGGCATCGACGACATCGGTCAGGCGTTCGGACGCGGCGGCGAGCAGCGCCGCGTCGCGATCGACCAGAATCCATCGCTGCGGACCGGCGAGATGCGGCGCCAGCGCCCGCGCGCTCGCGCCATGGCCGGCGCCGAGATCGACGATCGCGAGGCCGTCCGCGCCGTGCTCGGCGGCTGCGAGCAGATCGGCGAGCTTTGTCACCAGGCCCTGGTTGCGCGCGCGCCGGTCGGCCGGCTCGCGCAGATCGAGCCAGGTGAGATCGAAGGTCGCGGAGTCGGGCCGGTCGGTTGCGCTCATCGCCGTCATCTCGCCTTCTGGATCGCGGCCTCGACCACACGAGCGAAGAGGCGTGCCGTGTCGGCCCATCCGGGCAGCCGCAAGGCCGCCGCGCGCGCCCTGGCGGCCAGCGCGGCGCGGCCGTCGGCATCCTCGATCATACGGCGCAACGCATCCGTCAAGGCCGGTCCGCCGCCGGGCGGCACCAGAATGGCGGCGTCGCCGAGCGTATCGGGGATGGCGCCGCCGGTCGTGCCGATCACCGGTAGGCCGTGCGCGATCGCCTCGGCATAGGCCATGCCGTAGCCCTCGTAGTACGAGTTCAACACGAAGACGTCGGCGCGGTCGTAGAGCTCCGCCAGCGTATCGCGGTCGATGGGGCCGGTCCGGGTCACGCGTGCCGTCAGTGAGGTATGGCGGCGGATCGTCTCGTCGAGGCGCAAGGCCTCGTTCGGATCGAGGCGCGGGTCGCCGACGATGTCGAGCGTCCAGTCGCTGGAGGGCAGCGCCGCCAGTGCCTCGACCAGTTCGACATGGCCCTTGCGCGGGATGATCGAGCCGACCGCGAGCAGGCGCACGGTCGGACCGCCGCTGCCGCGGGCCGGCGGCATACGGTCGGTGCCGGGGACGGCGATCGCGATCTCGTCGCGCGGAACGCCGAAGTCGGCGGCGAGAATGCCGGCGGTCGCCGGGCTCGTCACCACGATGCCGTGGGCGGCGGCGAGCGCGGTGCGCTCCGAGGCGGCCAGCGCGGCGACGGTCGCGGCATCGAGGCCGGTCTCCAGCGACAGTGGATGGTGGATCAGCGCCACCAGCGGCGCGCGGCTGGCGAGCCGCGCCATCGCCTCGGGCAGCACGGCATAGGCGAGGCCGTCGACGGCGACCGGGCCTCCGGCGGGCAGCGCATCCAGGAGACGCTCGGCTTCGGCGCGTTCGGCCGGGTTCGGAAACGGAAAGGTGTCCGGCAGGTGCAGGACGTCGATTCGCCAGCCGATCGTCTCGAGTTCCGCGAGCAGGCGGCGGTCGTAGCCATAGCCGCCGGTCGGCTTGTCGAGCGGACCGGGGACGACGAAGGTCAGCGTGCGCTCGGTCATGGTGGGGTCACGCGGCCGCGGCGGTGGCGAGCGGCGCCTCGTACCAGGCCCGCGCGACGTGGCTCTCGTGCAGCATGACCTTCAGCCGCGCGATCGCGCGGGCATCCTCGCCGAGACGTCCTTCGACGATGGCGCGGGCCATCTCGTCGAAGATGTGCTTCGCCAGCACCTCGGTCGTGGTGTTGCGGCCGGCGAAGGCCTCGACGTCGTCGAGGTTGCGATAGGCGAGCGGCGCGAGCGTTGCCTTCAGGGCGTCGTGGGCGAGGCCGATGTCGACCACGATGCCGTTCGGATCGAGCGCGGGGCGGAAGAAGGCGACGTCGACCACGAAGGTCGCACCGTGCAGCCGCTGTGCCGGCCCGAAGACGTCGCCCTTGAAACTATGGGCGATCATGATGTGGTCGCGCACCTCGACTGCGTACATCCGGGCTCTCCCCCCCTGTGCGGCCTCGGTCGCCGCCGGCTGCGTCCACCGGCCTCGCTGGGCCGGCGGGGACCAAGGGAACATGCCGGGCCGGCGCTTGTCGAGGCTCCGATCAGGCGCCGAGGATCACGATCTCGCCGGGTGGCGCATCGTCGTCGGCCCAGAGGCCCGGAGCCTCCGGAACGGGGCGGGATCGCCGCGCTCGGCGGCCGGATAGACGATGACCGCGCAGGGGCTCCCGGCCCGCCGGCCAGGATGCGCGGCATCGCCGCCGGCAGATCGGCGAAGGCGACCGGCTCGGCGAGCAGCACGTCGAGCGCCGGATCGTCGAGCAGTTCCAGCGCGGTCGTCAGCCGGCGCCGGCCGTCCCAGCGCGGCACGCGCTGCGGCGGCACGCGGCCGACCTGGCTCGACACGATCCGGAGCCTGCGGGCATGGAACGCCTCGCCGAGCGGCACCGCGACCGAACGGGCGCCGTACCAGCTCGCCTCGACCACGGTCGCCTCCGAACCGGCGAGGCCGAGCGCCGTCGTCAGGCCTTCGGCGGTGGCCGAGGCGTGGACGACGACGTCGAAGTCGCGTCCGAACAGCAGCGGCGCGTCGATCGGGGTGGCGAAGCGCGCGCCGAGGGTCTCGGCGATGAACCGGCGGCTCGGCTGTACGTCGATCAGTGCCACCTCGGTGCCCGGAATGCGGGCCGCCAGGCGTGCAACCAGCGCGCCGACCGTTCCCGCGCCGACCACAGCGACCCGGTCGCCGGCGGCGACGCCGGAATCCCACAGCACGTTCAGCGCCGTTTCCATGTTCGGGCCGAGCACCGCACGCCGGCTCGGCACATTGTCGGGCAATGGCACGGCGGCCTCGGCTTCGATCACCAGCCGGTCCTGATGCGGATGCAGCACCAGTACGCGGCGGTCGCGCAAGGGACGCGGGCCGTCGATCACGCGCCCGACGAGGCAGTAGCCGTATTTGACCGGGAAGGGGAAGTCGCCGGCCTGATTGGGCCCGCGCATGCGGGCGAACTCGCTGATCGGCACCTCGCCGCGGAACACGAGCCCTTCGGTGCCTCGCGAAACCGCGCCGTAGAGCGCCTCGACCAGCACCTCGCCCGGCAGCGCCGAACGTGAGGGCTCGAAGCGCAACTCGCCCTGGCCCGGACCGACGGTCCAATAGGCGCGCGGACGCGACGGCGGGGTGTCAGATCCGGGCGCGCTCGGTCGTGCCGGGGCCGGACGGGCGGCCTCCTCGGAACGCGCGGCCTCCTCGGGCCGTAGGGAAGGCGCGGGGGCCGTGGACGGGCCGGTCGGGTCGCTCTCGTCCATGATTTCCTTCACTGTCGAAAAGGTGCTTCCGAATTGGTGCCGCGGAACGACGCCGCGACTCTCGTCCGCACCTCCTACTTGAGCTATGCGTATCGGCCCGGTTGTTAACCGGTCCAGCAACGCAACGGCGAAAATTTCAGTATGATTGTCGATCAGAACACGCATCGGGCGAGTTACGCAACGGAGGATCGCGCTGTTGCCGTCGGGTGGCGGCGGCGGATCTTCGCGCTCGCAGGCGTTGCGATCTGGGCCGGGCTTCTGGCGTTGTTCGCGCGCGCGTTCGCTGCAGGCGGATTCGGCATCGTGGAGATCGCGATCCTGATCGCCTTCGCGCTCTATCTGCCGTGGTCGCTGTTCGGGTTCCTCAACGCGACGATCGGTTTTCTCGTCATGCGGCTGGCGCGAGATCCGCTCGCCGCCACCTGCCCGCCGGCCGCGGTTGCGGACCAGCAGGCGCCCTTGACCACCACGACCGCCGTGCTCTGGTGCATCCGCAACGAAGATGTCGATCGGGTGTTCCGGGCGGTCGCGCTGATGGCGGAGGACCTCGCTGCGCATGCGCCCGCCGGGCATTTCGCGATCCACATTCTCTCGGACACGAACCGCCCCGAGATCGGTGCCGACGAGGAGGCCGCGGTCGCGGCATTGCAGGCGCGTTTCGGCGCGGCGCTGCCGATCGCCTATCGGCGGCGCAGCTCGAACGAGGGTTACAAGGCCGGCAACATCCGCGATTTCGCCGTGACCGCGGGCGGGGCCTACGATTTCGCTCTTGTGCTCGACGCCGACAGCGCGATGACGGCGGCGAAGATCCTGTCGATGGTGCGCATCATGCAGGCGACGCCGCGGCTCGGCATCCTGCAGAGCCTCGTGGTCGGACTGCCGTCGACGAGCCCGCTCGCGCGGCTGTTCCAGTTCGGCATGCGGCTCGGCATGCGCTCCTACACGCTCGGCAGCGCCTGGTGGCATGCCGACTGCGGGCCCTATTGGGGCCACAACGCCCTGATCCGGCTCGCGCCGTTCACCGCCCATTGCGATCTGCCGCGGTTGCCGGGCAAGCCGCCGCTCGGCGGCGATATTCTCTCGCACGATCAGGTCGAGGCGGTGCTGATGCGCCGCGCCGGCTACGAGGTGCGCGTGATCCCGGAGGAGGGCGGCTCCTACGAGGAGAACCCGCCGACGCTGATCGAATTCGTGCGCCGCGAGATGCGTTGGTGCCTCGGCAACACGCAATATTGGCGGCTGCTCGATCTGCCCGGCCTGAAGCCGACCAGCCGGTTCCAGCTCGTCATCGCGGTCGTGATGTTCGTCGCCTCGCCGACCTTCCTGATCCTCTGGTCGCTCCTGTTGATCGAGGCGCTGCGGCGGCAGGGCGAGGTCTGGCTCGATCCGACGCTCGGCCTCTGGCTCGTCGCGATCGCGGTCGCGATGATCTTCGCGCCGAAGCTCGCCTCGGTCGCCGACGTGCTCATCGATCCGGCCAAGCGGCGTGGATTCGGCGGCGGCTGGCGGTTTCTCGCCAGTTTCGCGATCGAGACCGCATTCTCGTTCCTGGTGACGCCGATCTCGATGGTGGCACATACGCTGATGATGATTTCCCTGCTGTTCGGCCGTTCGATCGGTTGGACGGCGCAGGTGCGCGACGCCCACACCGTGCCTTGGCGGGAGGCGGCGGCGCGGTTCTGGCCGCAGACGCTGATCGGCGCTCTCGCCTTCACCGGCCTGTGGCGGCTGGCGCCGATCGCGACCGTCTATGCCGCGCCGGTCTATCTCGGCCTGCTCCTCGCGATCCCGCTCGCTGTCGCGACCTCGAGCCCCCGGATCGGGGCGTTCATGCGCCGGATCGGTCTCGCGGCGATCCCGGAGGAGATCGCCATGCCGGCGGAGGTCGCCCGGCTCGTCGGCGTCGATGCGCCCGGCGATGCCGCGCTCGGCGATGCGGCATCGGGCGAGGCCGCCCCCTTGCCGTGGGCGCCGCCGGAGGCTACCTCCCGACACAGTCGGAGTGACGATCGGGAGACGACCATGGCGATTGAGATGACCGCGACGAACGGCCTCGTCCGGGGGACCAGGTTCGGCCGGATGTTCGGGGCGTTGGTCGGCGCGGTCGCCGGCCTGACGGTGTTGGCCGGCAGCGGCGCTGCGGCCGAGCCGATCGCGGTCGATGTCGCCAACAAGTCGGTCAAGACCAAGTGCGCCGAGGAGGACAACGTCTACTACACGCTGTCGTCGGAGAAGATCTCGGGCTTCACCATCGAGGCGCGGACGCCGGCCTATGTGGCGAACATCCTGCGCGATTCCTCCGCGCCGGACTTCTCCGGCTGCACCTTCGGCCATGATCCGGTCGCGGTGCAGGCTAAGCCCTACATCCCGCCGACCGCCGTGCTCTACGAGGACGACCAGTTCATCCTCAAGGGCGTCGTCTATCCGGACTTCTGGCGGCCGACCACCGTGCCGGTCAAGGTTGGCAACCTGACGCAGAACTTCCTGCATCTGGTCCAGCTCTGGAAGAAGACCGCCGGCGGGCCGCTCGAATTCCTCGTCTTCTATCCGCAGGACGGCTACTGGCGCCTCAAGGCGCTGCCGCCGTTCAAGATGCACGAGGTCTCCTACGGCTCGTCGTTCCTGTTCGGCCCGGTCGAGGTGTCGACGCGGCCGTTCGTCGGCTACAAGTCGGTCGAGTTCGATCCGAAGACGCTGACCTTCACGATCGCCTTCGAGCGCGGTGGCGTCGCCAAGGCGCGCGTCACGAGCCTCGAGGTCGGCAGCGCCAAGGTCGACGTGCGCTTCGAGGGCGCGGTCGATCCGAAGTACCCGTTCGCGGGCCTGCGCTCGATGTATGTCGAGCCCGCCAATGCCGACACGGCCGAGACGGTCTGGCGCGCGACGCCGGGCGGGCCGCTCCAGAAGGACACGGTGGTCGACTTCCACTCCGGCAAGGCGGCCGAGGTCGGCTTCGTGCGCTCCGTGCTCTCGAGCCACAACACCAGCGCCCCGGACATCCTGTTCGGCGGCTTCGTCAAGGACTGACGCCTCCGTTCGTGCGCGGGGCGCGGCGGCGCGCCCCGCGCACGAAACATCTCAGTTGCATCCGCCGGCTAATCATCGACATCCCCGGTCGGATGGACAACAATGTACGCTCAGGACGGGTGATGGCGGGGTCGCTGCACGCGGCCGTGTGCGGCGACTCTTGTCTGGTCGCCGAGGATTGGAGCCGGGGCGGAGCTGTGCGGGCATGAGCGGAGGGCGGATCGCGACCGCCGGCGAGGTGCGGAGCGAGGGCGACGCGTTCTGGACCCGGCTCGTGCGCCGGGTCCCGATCGGCTGGCGCATCGTGCTCATCGTCGCGATCAACGCCGCCGGTCTCGGCCTGCTCGCCATCCTGATCGGCCAGAGCGTCGGCGAGGTCGGGCAGGCGTGGCGCGACCTCCGGGTGGTTCGCGAATACGACCGCCTGCTCGTCGACGTCGACAGCGAGGCGAGCCGGCTGCAGAGCCTGATCCACCGCTATTTCAGCCGCCCGACCGACGACGTCCTGCGCGAGATCGTGCGCCGGCAGGACGAACTGCTGTCGCGGCTCTCCGACCGCAATGTCGCCGATGCGGAGCTGCGCAGCGACCTGCGCGGCTTCGAGGAGATCACCAAGCGCTTCCTGTTCGGCTTCGATGCGCTGCGCGAGGTCAACGGCCAGATCCAGTCGACCTACGAGGACGATTTCGTGCCGCTGGCGACCGAAATCTCCGGTCTCTACGGCCAGATCGATCAGGCGACGGAAAAG
This sequence comes from Ancalomicrobiaceae bacterium S20, assembly GCA_040269895.1. Classification (NCBI taxonomy): domain Bacteria; kingdom Pseudomonadati; phylum Pseudomonadota; class Alphaproteobacteria; order Hyphomicrobiales; family Ancalomicrobiaceae; genus Methyloraptor; species Methyloraptor flagellatus. The sequence continues at coordinate 1,523,879 of CP158568.1, forward strand.
AGCCGCTCGCCGATCTGGACTGCGCTCGGCCGCTCGCGCGAAGCCTTCTCGCAGATGCTCGTCGAGGCCAACGCCTTCTACCTGTCGCGCTCCACCGAAGCGCTCGACAAGGCTCGCGACCACATCGCGGCGATCGAGCGCGCGACGCCGGGCATGATCGATCTCGCCGAGAACGACGAGCAGCGCGCGGCGCTGCAGCGGCTCGGGCCGTGCGCGGCATCCTTGCGGGCCGCGCTCGAGAAGATCGCCTCGGGTTTCGACCGGCAGGCACGGTTCCTGGGCGCGGCGATCGACGGCAATCAGGCGGCCATGTCGTCCTCCATCGACAAGGCGTCCGACCGCATCCGCGCCCGCGAGGCGGCGGCGCTGCAGCGGTTCGACCAGACCCTGACCAACGCAACGCGCCGCGTCGCGGCGGTCGGCATCGGCTTCGTCGCGCTCAGCCTGGTCGCGAGCCTTGTCGTCGCCCGCTCGATCCGCGCGCCGCTGCGCGACCTGCGCGAGACGATGCGGGCGATCGTCGACGGGCAGTACGAGCGCGTCGTGCACGGGCTCGACGCGCGCGACGAGATCGGCGGCATGGCGGCCTCGGTCGAAGTGTTCCGCGACAATGTCATCGCCAAGCAGCGGGTCGAGAAGGAGCGCGAGGAACAGGAGCGTCGCTGGCGCCGCATCCTCGAGACGAGTCCGATCGGCGTCGTGATCGTGGCCGGCGACACCGGTCGCCCGGCCTTCGTCAACCGCAAGTACGAAGAACTGTTCGGGCTGAAGCCCGGCGAGGACATTTCGTCCAGCCGCTCGCTCGGCGACATCTTCGCCAGCGCCGCCGACGCGATCAGGCTCTCCGACGCCGTCAAGCGCCAGGGCGCCGTTTCGGGCTGGGAAGTCGAGATGAAGCGGGCGAACGGCGAGATCTGGTCGTGCCTGCTCGAAGTCCGGCCGATCGAGTTCGAGGGCCGGCCGGCGCATATCTTCTGGCACTACGACGTCACCGACCGGCGCCGCGCCGCCGACGAGATCCGCTTCGCCAAGGAGCGCGCCGAAGCGGCGCTCGCCGATCTCAAGGACGCGCAGGCGAGCCTGATCGAGGCAGAGAAGCTCGCCGCGATCGGCGGTCTGGTCGCCGGCGTCGCCCATGAGGTCAACAATCCGGTCGGCATCTCGCTGACGGTCGCCTCCTCGATGCAGCGCCGCGTCGAACAGTTCCAGGGCGAACTCGCCGCCGGGCCGCTGCGCAAGTCGAGGCTCGACGACTTCCTTGCCGGCGCACGGGAGGCGGCGACGCAACTCGTCGCGAATCTGACCCGCGCGGGCGAGCTGGTGCAGTCGTTCAAGCAGGTGGCGGTCGACCGGACGCATGCGGAACGGCGGTTCTTCGATCTCGCGGAATCGACCGAGCAGATCGTCGCGAGCCTCAGGCCGACGCTGAAGACCACGCCGCACCGGCTGAGCCTCGATCTCGCGCCCGGCATCGTCATGGACAGCTATCCGGGCGCCTTCGGGCAGGTCGTCACCAACCTGTTCATGAACGCGCTGACCCACGGTTTCGCCGACGGCCGGGCCGGGCAGATCTCGATCCGCGGCCGCATGCTCGACCGCGACACGGCCGAGCTCGTGGTCGCCGACGACGGCACCGGCATGGCCGAGGACGTCGCCAAGCGGGCGTTCGAACCATTCTTCACCACGCGGCGTGGTTCGGGCGGCTCGGGCCTTGGGCTCCACATCGTCTACAACATCGTCAACCGCCGGCTGGGCGGCCGCATCTCGCTGGACTCCTCGCCGGGGCAGGGCACACGATTCCGCATCGTGCTGCCGCTCGTGGCGCCGAGCGAGGAGACCGGCCCGGAGGAGACGCGCAAGGTCATGGATGTCGAACATGTCTGACGAGGATCTGGTTCTCTTCGCCGATGAGGACGGCGGCCAGCCGAGCGTTGCCGCGGTGCCCGAAAAGGTCTGGAAGATCGCGATCATCGACGACGATCAGGCGGTCCACGACGGCACGCGCTTCGCGCTCTACGACTACGCGCTGAACGGCGAGGGCATCGAGATCGTCTCGGCCTTTTCGGCCGAGGAGGGGCGCACGCTGCTCGCCCGGCATCCGGACGTCGCGGTCGTGCTGCTCGACGTGGTGATGGAGACCGAGACGGCGGGCCTCGATCTCGTCGAATACATCCGCAAGGACCTCGGCAACGAGATGGTGCGCATCATCCTGCGCACCGGCCAGCCGGGTCAGGCGCCGGAGCGGCGGGTGATCGTCGATCACGACATCAACGACTACAAGGCCAAGACCGAGCTCACCGCCGACAAGCTGTTCACAGCGCTGACCGCGGCGATCCGCAGCTATCAGCAGCTCCTGCGCATGGAAGAGACCCGGCGCGGCCTCGAGATCATCATCGACGCCGCCGCGCGGCTGTTCGATCTGCACTCGATGCAGCGGCTCGCCGAGGGGGTGCTGACCCAGATCGGTTCCCTGCTCAAGGTCGACTGCGCCGGCATGCTGGTGCTGCGCGAGGCGCTCGAGGGGGCGCAGCCGGACGGGTTTTCGGTGATCGCCGGATCGGGCGTCTATGCTCCGATCGTCGGCGAGGGCGGCGCGACCCGGCTGTCGCCGGAGGTGCGCGGCCTGGTCGAGAAGGCGTTCCAGACCCGCTCGCACCAGTTCCTGGACCGCAATTCGGCGCTCTACATCCGCACCGCCTCGGGACGAGAGGTGGCGGTCGTGCTGGAGGCGGTCAAGCGGCTGACCGACACCGACAAGACGCTGGTCGAGGTCTTCTGCGGCAAGCTCTCGATCGCGTTCGAGAACGTGCTGCTCTATTCGCGGCTGCAGGAGGCCAATGCGACGCTCGAACGCCGGGTCGTCGAGCGCACGCGCGAGCTGACCGAGGCCAATGCCCGGCTCGACGCCCAGCGCGAGACGCTGAAGCGCGCCAATGCCTTCAAGATCGACCTGCTCGGCATGGTCGCGCACGACCTGAAGAACCCGATCAGCGTCATTCTCGGCCGTGCCGAGATCATCGGCGAGCTGATCGACCGGCCGGAACCGCCGAAGGACATGCTCGCCGCGCAGGTCGGCCGCATCGTCGAGCCGGCGCGGACCATGCTCCGGATGATCCAGCAGCTCATCGAGGACGCCATGTCCGATGCGCTCGACATTACGTTGCGCCCGGTCAGGCTCGATGTCGTCGACGTCGTGCGCCGCGTGGTCGAGAGCCAGACGCCGATGGCGGAGGCGAAGGATCAGGCGATCACGATCGACGCCGCCGCTGCCGCCGCTGCGGAGGCCGATCCGGACCGGCTGCGCGAGGCGGTCGAGAACATCGTCTCCAACGCGGTGAAATACTCCCCGCGCGGCGGGCGCATTTCGATCTCGGTCGCGGCCGAAGCCGCCGCCGGCAGCCACTCCGGCGGCCGGATCGTGATCCGGGTCGTCGATCAGGGGCCGGGGTTGACCGCTGAGGACCTGTCGCGGGTGTTCGGCCGGTTCCAGCGGCTGTCGGCGACGCCGACCGGCGGCGAGAGCTCGACCGGGCTCGGCCTGTCGATCGCCAAGCAGATCGTCGAGCTGCACGGCGGCAGCGTCGCGGCGGCGAGCGCGGGGCCGGGGCAGGGTTCGACTTTCGAGATCGTGCTGCCGGGCTTGTGAGTTTCGTTGTCCCGGCATCTTGCGGGGTGCCGGGCATGACGCGAACATGCGATAAGTGTATCTGCGTCGGCGACGCCGCCGGCGCGGGAGTGAGTGGGGCCGATCTGATGACGCAGATTCCGCTGATCGCCGTGGTCGATGACGACCGAGCGACGCGCGAGACCGTGTCGGACTACCTGAAGCTCCATGGCTTCGAGGTCGCGCCGCTGTCGGGCGGGCAGGCGCTCCGCGCCGAACTCGTCCGGCGCGAGCCGGATCTGGTCGTGCTCGATCTCAACATGCCGGAGGAGGACGGGCTCTCGATCGTCCGTTTCCTCAAGGAAAAGGCGCCGCGCGTGCCGGTGATCATGTTGACCGGCACGGCCAGCCCGATCGACCGCGTCGTCGGGCTAGAGCTCGGCGCCGACGACTATATCGCCAAGCCTGCGGAGCTGCGCGAACTGGTCGCGCGTATCCGCTCCGTGCTGCGCCGGGCGACCGCGCCGGCCGTGGCCGCGCCGGTCGAGAAGGCGAAGGAAGTCCGCTTCGGAGCCAAGTGGCTCAATCTCGAGACCCGGCACCTGCGCGACGACGCCGGGTCGCAGCTGCTGACCACCTCCGAGTTCGACCTGTTGAAGGCCTTCGCCGACAATCCGAACCGGGTTTTGTCGCGCGAGCGCCTGCTCGACCTCGCCAATGCCCGCGACCCGGACGCCTTCGACCGCGCCATCGACGTGCGCATCACGCGCATTCGCAAGAAGATCGAGGCCGATCCCGGGACGCCCAAGGTGATCCGGACGATCCGCGGTGCCGGCTACATGTTCGTGCCCGACGGGAAGTGATCGTCGCCGGCGCGGCCGTGATCGCCCGATCAGGCTTGGACGCGGTCGCCCAGCCGCTCCTCCGATCCGCGGAAGGGAACCGCGACCTCGCGCGCGCGTTCGTTTCGGGTAAGGGCGTCTCGGTACACGCCGACGATGTCGAAAGTCTCCGGCACCCGTCACGACGAAATGATTCGAGCGTGATCGAAACAATTTTAGGCGCGGGAGAAAACGGGCTGTAATTCGGGTCGCGTATACCTACCTCAATCGAGTAGCGGAAACGCTGATCCGACCGGCCGGGCGATAGGAGCGCGCGGCCGGACGCACCACTTTTTGCCGGCGCACTGCCGGTCGAGAGCGAGCAAGCGGGCGGCCCGAACGGGGCCGCCGGACCGAGTGGAACCGCGTGACGCGAGGTGTGGCCGAGGGAGGCACCCATGCGCAGTGAGTTCAAGATGGTGACAGCCGGCTTCGTCGCCGGCGCTCTGGTCGGGATCCTGGCCCTGTCTTCGGTCAGTGCCTCGATCGACGCTTTTCACGCCTATCGCGGCGACCGCATCGCCGCGCCGGTCAAGGCACCGCTCGTGTTCGGCGATGTCGATCCAAAGGCGGTCGTCAGCCACGTCGAGCTGATCGGCCCGAAAGGCGCGGTCGTCGAGTTCCGCGATCCGGCCGGCAATCTCGTCTATCGCTCCGACCCGGTCGCCAACACGACCGTGGTGGTGAAGAACGCGGTGATCCCGTCCTTCACCGTGCGTCAGCACGAGGGCGACATGGCCGAGCTGAAGCTGGTGAACAGCGGACAGAAGGCCGACCGCATCCGCAACTGAACCGGCCGAGGCTCGGCTCGTCCGAGCCGGCGATCAGCATCGCCGTGCCGCCCGATTTGACGCGCGAGCCGTGCCGCCGAGGCGCGGCTCGTGCCGTTTCGTCGGCACGCGGACGGCTGTGACACCATGGCGTGCCAACGGGTTAGCGGCCGCGGTTCATGATACGCGCGAAATCCCAGGGCTCGGGCGGTTTTTCGATCGCCGAGGGCCGGCGCTCGGCTTGGCGGAGACGCGACGACACGCTATAAGCCGCGCCGACCCACCGATTTTTCCTCCCGAGACGCCCGAAAGGACAATTTCCATGGCGATCGAACGCACTTTCTCGATGATCAAGCCGGACGCGACCCGTCGCAACCTGACCGGCGCCATCGTCGCCAAGCTCGAGGCCGCCGGCCTGCGCGTCATCGCGCAGAAGCGCATCTGGCTGAGCCTCAAGCAGGCCCAGCAGTTCTACGCGGTGCACGCCGCCCGTCCGTTCTACGGCGAGCTCTGCGAGTTCATGTCGTCGGCCCCGGTCGTCGTGCAGGTGCTCGAGGGCGAGAACGCCATCCTGAAGAACCGCGAAGTGATGGGCGCCACCAACCCGGCCAACGCCGACGCCGGCACCATCCGCAAGGAATTCGCGCTGTCGATCGGCGAGAACTCGGTCCACGGCTCGGACGGCCCGGACACGGCCAAGGACGAGATCAAGTTCTTCTTCTCGGATCTCGAGATCGTCGGCTGATCGGCGCATCCGCGCTGAACCGAACGAGGGCGGTGCCGCGAGGCGCCGCCCTTTTTTCGTGGCGGCGACGGGGGCTTTTGTCGGCCGCGCGCCGGGCCCGCTACTCGGCTGCGCCTGCTCGGGCGATGCGGGGGCGCGTCGGTTGGGCGAGCCGCAGCCGTAGCGCGGTGACGACCACGCCGACCAAGAGGTAGGCGACCGCCGCACCGAGAATGCCGAGGTGCGGAATCAGCGCCAGATTGAGCGCTGCGGCAACCAGCACGCCGGCGATCGACGTCGTCGCGATCTCCCGATCCCGGTGGAGCGAATACAGCAGGAAGCCGGCCGTGTCGGCCGCCATGCGGGCCAGCGTCGCAGCAAGCACGATGGCGAAGATCCACAGGTTCTCGGCCAGCATCGGCCGATCGACCCAGGGCAACAGGACCGGCAGCGCGACGCCGACGCCGCCGGCGAGCAGCAGGCCCCAGACGCGGCTCTCGGCCATGATGCGCCGCCGCTCGGCCTCGAAGCGCCGGCTGTCGCCGCTCGCGTCGGCGGCGACCAGCTTCGGCACCTGCGGCTGGACGATGCCGTTGACCGCGAGCGTGTGCACGACGTTGGCGTAGGACCAGAAGAACGTGTAGACGCCGGTCAGCTCGAGGCCGAGGAAGGCCGAGACCAGAAACCGGTCGAGATAGAGATTGCCGATCTGGCCGATCTCGGCGATCCAGAACGGCACGCCGACCCGAAAGCCCTCGTCGAGGCCGCGCCAGTCGAAGCCGAGATGGCGCCAGCGGCCGCCGCTGAGCGACGTCGCGAGCGCGGAGGCGAGCATCAGCAGGAGACCGCCGAGCCAGCCGAGCAGCACCATGTCGAGCGTGCGCGTGCTCGGGACGAGAAGTCCGACCAGGATGACCACCGGCGGCCAGGCACCGGAGCGCAGGAAGAACTGCAGGTTGGCCGGTCCGGTCCGTTCGCGGCCGATCTCGATCGCATAGAGATCGTAGGCGACGTGTTCGAGCAGCAGGATGCCGGCGATCAGCAGCATCGTCGTCGGTGCCGGCAGGAAGCCGAGTACCGCGAGCAGACTCCAGATCACCGCCTGCACCACGACCTCGACGCCGATCGACAGCGTCAGCCGCGCCATGGCGAGCGGGATCGCCCGGGCGCGGTCGAGACCGACGACCTTGCGCGTCACCCAGTCGGAGAGGCCGAAGCCGAAGACGGCCTGAATGCCGGTGGTCGCGCCGACCAGCAGGCCGAAGACGCCGACATCGCCGAGGCCGAGATAGCGGGCCATGTAGACCGCGAGCGCGAATTTCGCCGCGGCATTCGCAAGGCGAATGCCGAGCAGGAAGCACTGGACGATCACACGCCGCGGGATCATGCGGGCACCGCTCGAGTACGCCGGGCCTTCAGGCGGGTCACGAGGCCGACGGGGGTCGCAAAGAGAACGAGCGTCTTGGCGACACCCGCCCAGGCGCGCCAGTCGAGCGGCGCGAAATAGCGGAGTTGCACCCGCAGGCGATCCCAGAGCTGGCGCCGGCGGCGGCCGAGCGACTGGCCGTTCTGGGACAAGCGGTAGTCGACCAGCACGACGGGCAAGTTGGCGAAGCGCGTGTGGCGCTGGAAGCGCCGGAGCATCTCGTAATCTTCGGCCACGACAAACGAGGTGTCGTAGCCGCCGTGCTTGCGGAACAGCGCGGTGCGCGCCATCAGCGTCGGGTGCAAAAGCGCGAGATTCGAGAACATCGCTGTCCGAATGTCGTCGTCCTCGGTCGGCATGCTCGCCTGATACACCGGCTCGAAGGTCTGCTCCGTCACCACCTGCATCGCGCTGCCCACGGCGCCGATTTCGGGATGAGCGTCGAGGAACGCTGCTTGCGCGGCGAAGCGATCGGCGCGGACGGCGTCGTCGGCGTCGACGATGGCCACGTAAGCGTAATCGGCGGCGAGGATGCGTTCGAGCGCGTGGTTGCGCGCGGCACCCGGGCCGCAGTTCTCGCTCAAGCGGAGGATGTGCAGATTGGGTGCCGTCTCCAGGATGCCGGCCACCGGCACGCGACTGGCGTCGTCGACCACAAAGAGATCGACCGTCGTCGTCGCGGCACCGCCGCGCGCGGCGTCGAGCACGCTTTGTACGGCCCGCCGGATCGTCGCCTCGGCATTATAGGCCGCCATGATCACGGCGATGCGCGCCGTCGGGTTCGTGGTCTGCGTCATCCCGTCCGCCGTCTCGATCGCCGTCTCGAGCCCGAAATGGCTCAGGGGCGTCCGGGCGGATCGACGCCCGATAGACTATGACATAAACGACAGGATGTTGCGGTCGGGTTTACGCCCCGCATTTCAGGCGGAGCGACGATTACGCCACCGGCCCGATCCGCCCGAGCTGGGCATAGCCGCCATAGGGCCGCTCGAATACGATCGGACGCCCGCTTGCGGCGGCGAGGCGGCGCATCTCGGCTTCGAGGTCAGCGCGGGGCGTGACGTGGAACAGCCTCAGCCAGGCATGAAGCGCACCGCGCGCCAGGGATCCAAGACCTTCGCAGAAGCCGAAATCGACCACCGAGAAGCTGCCGTCCGGCGCAGTCAGCCGCAGCCCCTCGGCGAGGGCGGCCTTCCAGTCCGGCACCATCGACAGCGTGTAGGAGAAGTAGACCCGGTCGAAAGCGTCCCGGCCGAAGGCACCGGCGGCATCGAAGCGGGTGGCATCACCCTGGACGAGCCAGGCGCGGCCGTCGAGGCCGGCGCGGGCGATGTTGGCGTCGGCCGTCTTCAGCATCTCGGCCGAGATGTCGAAGCCGAACAGCGCGGCCGAAGGATAGGCGCGCGCGACCGCGACCAGATTGCGCGCGGTGCCGCAGCCCATCTCGAGCACGGCGCCCCCCGGCGGCACGGCGAGGCCGGCGATCATGCGATCGCGGCCGAGCAGGTAGTGGCGGCGCGTCGCGTCATAGACGTGGCGCGTCAGCCGGTACATGCGGTCCATCGCGGCCGCGTGGCCGCGCGAGGGCTCGGCCGTGGGCGCCGGCGCGGTCATGGCCCTCAGTCCTTCAGGACGTAGAGGTGGAACGCGCCGTAGATCGACGAGCGATCCCGCGCGGTGCCCTCGCGGCTCGCCTCGGCGTCATAGGCCCAGCGATCGATCAGGTCGGCGGGCAGGGCGGTCTCCAGCGGGCTCTCCGCGCCAGCGGTGCGGAAGATCACGCGTGCGCCCAGGCGGGCCGTGCGGGTGATCTCGACCCAGAGCTCCGTCATCTGTTCGGCGCTCATCCAGTCCTGCGCGTCGAGCAGCACGTAGCCGTCGAGCGAGGCGGCGTCCTCGCTGGCGAGATGATCGGTCATCGAGGCGTGCTTGACGGCGACGCGGCGCGAGTTGTCGCGCACGCGCTCGTAGGCGTCGCGGCGCAGATAGGGCGGCACGGCGCGGCGGCCGTCGCGATCATAGGAGCGGCCGAAGGCCTGCCAGGCGAAGTAGTTGTCCTCGAGCGGGAAGTCGCAGGCGAGCCGCTCCAGCCGGCCGCGGAGCAGGCCGGCCATGTCGCCGCCCGAGGCCGCGTTCAGGTAGGCGAACTGAGCCGGCGGGATGCCGAGGCCGTAGAGCGAGACCGGCATCCGGCACAGCGCGCGCACGAGCTTGGTGTCGAAGACCGGCGCCAGCGTCTCCTCGAACAGGCGGCGCTGTTCCTCGAGGCTGGTGGCGTTCATCATCTTGCGCGGGTTCTTGCCGTAGGCGCGCGCCACGAGATGCGTGACCGAGATGAAGCGGCCGAGCAGGCCGTACTGGTAGACGTTGCGCGCGAACATGCGGATGCGCCGGCCGGAGAACAGGCGGCGCTTCTCCCAATAGGCGCGGGTCACGGGATCGATCTTGTCGGCGAGGTGGCGGTCGTAGAGCGCGACGTTCGCCTTCTCGTCGGCATGGCCGAAGAAGCGGAAGAACGGCTCGTAGCCCGGCAGTTCGCGGATCGCGGTCAGCTTGAGGTTCAGCAGCGCCACGTGGGCCGGGTTCAGGTCGACGGCGGTGATGTGCTCCGGATCGGCGGTCAGGTAGCTCATCACGTTGCAGCCGCCCGAAGCGATCGTCACGAGCCGCTTGCCGGGGCCGAGGCGCAGCGCGGCCATGTCGACGTCCGGATCCTCCCAGATCTGCGGATAGACCAGGCCCGAGAAGGCGAGCGTGAACAGCCGCTCGAGCATGCCTTGCTTCGAGGCGAGCGGATTGGCGTGCACGGCATCGCTGAGGAGTTCGTTTTTCATCGGCTTTCGAGCCCCGTCCTGTTCTGTGCGGGAAGCCGCGGTTCCCGTCTCGCTCCCGTCCACGGGGCGAGCCGCTCGCGCTCCCTCGGCGCCGCGATTCGGCAGCCGGCTATGGGGTGGGACTTCAACCATGGCTCGATCACGGATTTGCGACAGCGGCGACGGATCGAGAACAATCGTCCGCCCGTGCATAGGTGGCCGCAATCACGTTCGCTTGCGCGGGTCGGTGCCCGCGGCCATTGTCTGGCCGCCGGCGTGGCGTCGCTCCGATCGAGCGGCGTCGCCGGTCGCATTGGGAGATCGATCTTGAACAGGCCCGTCAACATGCGCATCGGCCATTCGGCCTGTCCGCACGATTGTCCGTCGACCTGCGCGCTCGACGTGGAAGTGCTCGACGAGCGCACGATCGGGCGCATCCGCGGCGCCTCCGACAATGCCTATACGGCCGGCGTCATCTGCGCCAAGGTCGCGCGCTATGCCGAGCGCGTGCACCATCCCGACCGGCTGATGCAGCCGATGCGGCGCACCGGCCCGAAGGGCTCGGGCCAGTTCGCGCCGATCTCCTGGGACGAGGCGCTCGACCGCATCGCGGAAGCCTTCATCGCGGCCGAGACCCGGCACGGCGCCGAGACCGTATGGCCTTACTTCTACGCCGGCACCATGGGGCTGGTGCAGCGCGACGGCATTGAGCGGCTGCGCCATGCCAAGCGCTACTCCGGCGAATTCGGCACGATCTGCACCAATCTCGCCTGGACCGGCTATATCGCCGGCACCGGCCGGCTCGCCGGGCCCGACCCGCGCGAGATCGCCAAGTCCGATTTCGTGGTGATCTGGGGCACCAATGTCGTGGTGACCCAAGTCAACGTGATGACCCACGCCGCCCGTGCCCGCAAGGAGCGCGGTGCCAAGATCGCGGTCGTCGACATCTACCGCAATGCCACGATGGATCAGGCCGACCTGCCGCTGATCATCCGGCCCGGCACCGACGCGGCGCTCGCCTGCGCGGTCATGCATGTGCTGTTCCGTGACGGTCTTGCCGACCGCGCCTATCTCGCCCGCTATTCCGACGCGCCGGAAGAACTGGAGGCGCATCTCCAGTCGCGGACGCCGGAATGGGCGGCGGCGATCACCGGGCTCACCGTTGCCGAGATCGAGGAATTCGCGCGGCTGATCGGCACCACCAAGCGCACGTTCTTCCGCCTCGGCTACGGTTTTTCGCGCAGCCGCAACGGCGCGGTTGCGATGCATGCGGCCGCGTCGATCGCGACGGTCGCCGGCTCCTGGCAGTACGAGGGCGGCGGCGCCTTCCACAACAACGGCGCGATCTACAAGCTGAACAAGAAGATGATCGAGGGTCTCGACGTGCGCGACCGGTCGGTGCGCATGCTCGACCAGTCGCGCATCGGCCCGATCCTGACCGGCGATGCGGACGCCCTGAAGGGCGGGCCGCCGGTCACCGCGATGCTGATCCAGAACACCAATCCGGTGACGGTCTGCCCCGAGCAGGCGCTGGTGCGCCAGGGGTTCGCGCGCGAGGATCTGTTCGTCGCGGTGCACGAGCAGTTCATGACCGACACGGCACGGATGGCCGATATCGTCCTGCCGGCGACGCAGTTCCTCGAGCACGACGACATCTACAAGGGCGGCGGCCACCAGTATATCCTGTTCGGACCGAAGCTGATCGAGGCACCGGGCGAGACGCGCGAGAACCATTTCGTGCATGTCGAACTCGCCAAGCGGCTCGGCGTCACGCATCCGGGCTTCGACATGACCGCGCGCGAGCATATCGACTGGATGCTGCGGCATTCCGGCTTTCCGGGCGGATTGCCGGAACTGGAGGAGAAGCGCTTTCTCGACTGCCAGCCGGACTTCGAGACTGCGCATTACCTGCGCGGCTTCGGCCATCCGGACGGCAAGTTCCGGTTCAAGCCGACCTGGACCAAGGTCATGGCGCCGAACGACGGCCCGATGGGGCCTTGGCGGGACATGCCGAAGCTGCCCGACCAGTGGGACGTCATCGAGGCGGCCGACGAGGCCCATCCGTTCCGGCTCGCAACGCCGCCGGCGCGCAACCTGCTGAACTCGACCTTCACCGAGACGCCGACCGCCGGCGCGCGCGAAGGCGTGCCGAGCCTGCTCATGCATCCGGAGGACGCTGCGCGGCTCGGTCTCGCCGAAGGGGCGACGGTCGAGGTCGGCAACGGGCGCGGCGTGGTGCGGCTGACGCTGAAGCTGTTCGACGGCCTGCGGCGCGGCGTGGTGATCCACGAGGGCATTCGCAGCAACACCAGCTTCGCCGACGGGCAGGGCATCAACACGCTGGTCGGCTCCGATCCGGCTGCGCCCTATGGCGGCGTCGCCTTCCATGACAACAAGGTCTGGGTGAGGGACGCGGAGCCGTTACAGTAGGCGCGGGGCGCGCGCCGCTCGAAGACTACCGTCGCGGCGCACGGTGTCCGGTCGGCAACACTGCCGGCGTCATCGCACGGACCGAAACGTCTGTGGGCACCGCCGGGCGCCGCGCCCCTTGAGCGGGCTGCCGGGCAGCGTTAACGAGGTCGCCGCGGCACCGGGCGCGAGTCCGGATATTCGGAACATGAGTTGATTTCAGAGGGGGCGGGCATGGCGACCGTGTCGATCCAGGCCGGAAAGTTGGCGTCTCTCGCGGTGGCGATCGCGCTCGCCGCGGGCAGCATTGTTCAAGGCGGCGCGGCCTTCGCGCAGTCGATCCCGGAGAAGACGGTCACGCGCGACCTCGTGCGGCGTCTCCTGGTCGATTCCTGCGTCTATTCGATCTCCGCGCGCGCCGAGGCCGACCGCAAGGTGGTCGTCGACGCCTGCCAGTGTTCGTCGGCGAAGTTCATCAAGGGCGTCGACGAGAAGGACATCGCCGAGCTCCAGGGCCGCGCCGAACTGCCGGGCGAGTGGGTCCGCACGGTCGAGGCCGGCACTGCCCAGTGCGGCAAGCGCTGATCAACAGATCGACCGAGTGTTTGGGGGCCGTCCGCCGCGAGGCGGGCGGCTCTTGTCGTTTTGAAATGCCTGCCGTGATCGCGGACGCTGCAGACATCGCGGCAGCGCCGGGTCAGATCTTGGGAAACGCTCTGCAGACAAAGGCGGCGGCGCGGCCCTGAGCGACTCCGGAGTAATACGTATGATTTCAGTCCGATCGCTGGCCCGGACAGACCATCCGGACGTCTGTGGCGGCTTCGTCTCGCCCAATTGCTGCGGTGATATGAAATTCGACTGAAGACCGTATACAATCCAATCAATTCCAATACTAAGACGATCTATTTTGTACGAGCCGATGATGTCTAATATTTCTGATAAGGCCCATAGAATATGATCTGGGTGTTTTTGCTCGCGCAAATTTACCTTACGTCATGAATTAGATTCCATTAACTCGACTCTGACATTTTCAAATAGGGAGAACTAATCGACTGAGGAATGAAATGTTCACGCGACTGGACGGCATGGTTTCGACCGCGATCAAACTTCTGGTGGTGTCGATCTTGTTCATGGTCCCGGTCGTGTTGCTGGGGCAACTTTTCGTCACCCAGTCCAACAAGGACATCGCCTTCGGCGACAAGGAGATCGCCGGGGTCGCTTATCTGAAGGTGGTGTGGCCGGTCGTGTCCGGGCTTGCCGCGGACCCGTCCCGAGGCGTCCCGGCGGCTTCGCTGGACGGGCTGGCGCGGGTCGGCGCGGCCTGGGACGCCGACATGGCCAGCGCGGCGGCGCGGCAGTCGCTCGAGGCGGCGTTGAAGAGCTTTGTGCCTGCCGCTCCCGGGCCGGCGCGCGACGCCGCGGCCGCGCTGATCGCCAAGGTGGCGGACGGCTCAAACCTCACGCTCGATCCCGATCTCGACACCTATTATGTCATGGACGCGCTGACGACCAAGCTGCCGGAAGTCGCCCGCGCTTCGGTCGATCTGCGGGACGGTCTCGCGGCCCTGGCGCCGAGCGCCTCGACGCATGAGCGCGCCGAGGTGCTGATCGCGCTCGGCCGGCTGCGCACGGCGCTCGACGGGCTCGGTAACTCGCTCGATTCGGCTCACGCGGCCCGTGTCGACGGTTCGCTCGGCGCGGCTCTGGGACAGGCACGCGGGGCGCTGGCGGATGCGGCCAAGGCCTATGCCGACGCGGTGTCGGTCGCGATCGACGCAGATGCAGGTCGTCGCAAGGCGGCGCTCGATGCGGTCGAGCGCCATCATGGCGCCGTGCAGGCGGCGGCCGACGCCCTGTGGCGCCCGGCGGCGGTGCAACTCGACCGCATGCTGCGCGAGCGTGTCGGCGGGTTCCGGGCCCACCTGCAGTTCGAGATGACCATCGTCGTGTCGGTGGTGACGGCCACGCTGCTGATCGTCGGTGCGATCGGTTGGTCGATCCGCCGCAGCCTCGACAGGCTGACGCAGCGCATGAAGGCGCTGGTCGAGGGCGACGTGCAGAGCGCGATCCCCTACGTCGGCTATCGCAACGAGATCGGCGAAATCGCACGGGCGGTCACGGTGTTCCGGGATGCCCTGGTCAGGGTCGACCAGCTTTCCGCCGAGGCGGCGGATCACGAACGCGCGGCCGCGGCTGCGCGCCGGGAAGCGACGCTGCTGCTCGCCAATCAGTTCGAGGCGCGCGTCTCGGAGGTGGTGACCGTGGTCGCCGCGGCGGCGATCGAGGTCGAGAACACGGCGCAGTCGCTGACGCGCATCGCCGAACACACCTCGCAGGAAGGGACTGCCGCGCTCGGCATGGCGCAGACGTCGGGCTCGCGGATCCGCGCCGTGGCCGGCGGCGCCGGCCAGATCGAGGCGGAGGCGCGCGCCATCGCCGGTCGTCTCGTCGAGGCCGAGCAGGTCGCGGGCGAAGCGGAGCGGCGCGCCGCCGCCACGGGCGACACGATCCGCAAGCTCGCCGATGCCGCGGATCGGATCGGCGAAGTCGGCCGGTTGATCCAGGAGATCGCCGCGCAGACCAACCTGCTGGCGCTCAACGCCACGATCGAGGCGGCGCGAGCGGGCGAGACCGGCCGAGGCTTCGCCATCGTCGCCTCGGAGGTCAAGACGCTCGCCGCCCAGACCGGCCGGGCGACGGAGGAGATCTCCGGCCATGTCGGCGGCATACAGAGCGCCACGCGCGATGCTGTCGCCGCGATCGCGGCGATCAGCGATACGATCGGGGCCATGGGCCGGATCGCGCGCGAGACGACCGCGGCGGTCGATCGGCAGAATCAGGTAATCGGCGGCATCAACGGCGAGGCCAGCGCGGCCGTCAGCGATACCGACGGGCTCGGCCGGACGATCGCGACCGTCAGCGAGGCGGCCTCGGCGACCGACGGGGCGGCGCGAGACTCGCTTGCGGCCGCGCGCGAACTCGGCGAGCAGGCCGATCGCCTGCGCCGCGAGATCGACGATTTCGTCCGTGGTCTCAGGGCCGCGTGACTAGCGGCGGCGCGGCCCGGTCGCGTTTTTGGACATGGAATACCAAACGGTCTGACGTAAGGTTATTCTGCTTCAGACGGCGGCGCCGGTATCGGCACGGCCGTTCGTTCATTGTTGCCCTTCGATCCGAACAAGGTTTTGGTCCATGAAATTCACCACCGTGATCGCGGCCGTTGTCGTCGCCGCATCGATCACCCCTTCTTTCGCCGCCTGCGATCTCAAGGAAAAGGAGAAGGAGCTGACGTCCGTCATGGAAGGCCTCAAGAACAACGAGGCCGCGCAGCAGAAGCTCCTCGATCGCCTGATGGCCGACGGGCCGAAGGTCGAGGCCCTCGAAAAGGACGGCAAGCTCGACGAGGCCTGCGAGGTCGCCGAAGGCATCATCGACTACGCCAATGGCCTCTGATCCGGGCGCGCGCCAGCCAAGCTTTCGAACGAACGAGCCCGGCGCCGCTCTCGCGGGCCGGGCTCGTTCTTTTCGGTGTCTTGCGAGACCGCCGTGCGGCGCAGGCCGGTGCCTCAGCCGGCCTTGATCAGCACGTGCTTCTTCTTGCCCCAGGAGAGCTTGGCGACGCCGTCAGCGTTGAGGTCGGCTGGCGTGATGCGACGGTTCGGGTCGGCGACGACCTCGTCGTTGAGCCGGACGCCGCCGCCGGTCACATAGCGGCGTGCCTCGCTGTTCGATGCGGCGAAGCCGACCGCGGTGCAGGCGGCGAGCACCCGAGGCCGGCCGCGAGCTCGGTCTCGGCGACCAGATGCGTCGGCAGGTCGTCGGCGAGCGCGCCTTCCTCGAAGGTTTTCCGCGCCGTCTCGGCGGCGGCCTCGGCCGCCTCGCGGCCGTGCACGATCGCGGTCGCCTCGGTCGCCAGCACCTTCTTGGCTTCGTTGATCTCCGCGCCGCCGAGCGCGCCGAGACGGGCGATCTCGTCGAGCGACAGGCGCGTGAAGATCTTGAGGAAGCGTACGACGTCGGCGTCCTCGGTGTTGCGGAAGTACTGCCAGAACTCGTAAGGCGAGAACAGGTCGCCGTTGAGCCAGACCGCGCCGTTGGCGGTCTTGCCCATCTTGGCGCCCGACGAGGTGGTCAGGAGCGGCGTCGTCAGCGCGTAGAGCTGCGGGCCGCCCATGCGATGGCTCAGGTCGACGCCGTTGATGATGTTGCCCCACTGGTCGGAGCCGCCCATCTGAAGCTGGCAGCCGTAGCGCCGGTTGAGCTCGACGAAGTCGTAGCCCTGCATGATCATGTAGTTGAATTCGAGGAACGACAGCGACTGCTCGCGGTCGAGCCTGAGCTTCACCGAATCGAAGCTCAACATGCGGTTGACCGAGAAGTGCCGGCCGACGTCGCGCAGGAACTCGACATAGTTGAGCTTCAGGAGCCAGTCGGCGTTATTGACCATGAGCCCGTCGTTCGGGCCGTCGCCGAAGTGCAGGATGCGGCTGAAGATCTTCTTGATGCCCTCGATGTTGGTCGCGATCGTCTCGGGCGTGAGCAGCTTGCGCTGATCGTCGCGGAACGACGGATCGCCGACCATCGAGGTGCCACCGCCCATCAGCGCGATCGGCCGATGCCCGGTCTCCTGGAACCAGTGCAGCATCGTCGCCGAGATGAGGTTGCCGATGTGCAGGCTGGTCGCGGTCGCGTCATAGCCGACATAGGCCGTGACCGGCCCCTTCACGCACGCCGCGTCGAGACCCTGCGGGTCCGAGATCTGGTGGATGAAGCCGCGTTCGTCGAGAACGCGCAGGAAGTCGGACTTGAATGCGCTCATGATGGTCGGAAACCCTGATCGGAGCCGGAAGCGGCTGCCGGCGTCGGGGCCGTCCGAGAGGTCGGACGGGTCGGTTCCGACGCCGTGACGGGCTCATAGCACCGTTCATCGGCGATTTCACGTGGGGAGAGAGAGAGAGAGAGAGAGAGAGAGGAGACGTCGTGGCGTCCGGCTCGTCAGCGGTGGCGCAGGGCGATAAGGCCGACGATCGCGAGGATCAAGGTCGCGGCGATCGTCAGCAGGATCGTCACGGCCAGCCGGCGACCGCGGGAGAGCGGCGGCAGGGTCGCTTCGGCCGGCTCGCGCCGCGCCCGGACCACGCCGAAGAGGCTCGTCACCGCCGCCGCGCCGACGATGGATCCGCCGATCTGCCACAGCATGACACCGCCTGCCATCGGCATCTGGCTCCGGATCAAAAAGGTGCTAAGCACGATACCGATGACGACGCCCATGAGCGCGTGCTGGACAATGATCGCGGAACGCCTGGTCATGGGGCCGATCTCCCTCTTGCGGCCCCAGCCAGACCGGCAAATGCGAGGGCGGTCAAGATCGCGTGGGGGAAGCCCGGTGCGGGGCGCGGGGGGCTGTCCGGCCCGTCGTCGGAGCCTATGGAGGAGCGGTGAATGGCGCGGCGCTTGGCGATCGGTCTGATGAGCGGAACCTCGATGGACGGCATCGATGTCGCGGCGATCACAACCGACGGCGCGGGGTTCGTCCGCTTCGGCCAGACCATGCTCAGGGCCTATACCGAGGCCGAGAAGCAGGTGATCCGCGCGGCGCTCCAGGTTGCGCCGGGGCTCCAGGACCGGGCGGAACGGCCGCCGGAGCTGGCGCTCGCCGAGAGCCTCGTCACCGAGACCCACGCCGAGGCGGTCAATGCCTTCCTGGAGGCGACCGGCTACGAGGCGACCGACGTCGCGGTGATCGGCTTCCACGGCCAGACCGTGTTCCATGCGCCGGACCGGGGTCTCACCGTCCAGCTCGGTGACGGGCTGGCGCTCGCCCGCGCGGTCGGCGTGCCGGTCGTCTACGATTTTCGCGCGGCGGATGTCGCGGCCGGCGGGGAGGGCGCGCCGCTCGTGCCGATCTATCATGCCGCGCTCGTCGCCCGCTCCGAACTGCCGTTGCCGGTCGCGGTGCTCAATATCGGCGGCGTCGCCAACATCACCTATGTCGGCCGCTCGCCGGCGGAGATGGTCGGCATCGAGCCGGAGGCCGGCGACGGGCTCCTGGCCTTTGACTGCGGCCCCGGCAATGCGCTGATCGACGACTTCTGTCTCGCGCGCACCGGGCGCGCCTACGATCTCGACGGCCGGCTCGCGGCGGCCGGCCGGGTCGACGAGGCGGTGCTCGCGGCGCTGATGGCGCATCCGTTCTTCGATCGGCCGATCCCGAAATCGCTCGACCGCAACGCGTTTTCGCGCGCCGCGGTCGATCATCTGTCGACCGAGGACGGCGCGGCGACGCTGACCGCCTTCACCGCGGCGGCGGTGGCGCGCGGGCTCGCGCAACTGCCCGAACGTCCGGAGACGCTGATCGTCGCCGGCGGCGGTGCGCATAACCCTACGCTCACCGGCATGCTCAAGCTGCGCTGCAACACGGCGATCGTGCCGGCCGCCGATCTCGGCTGGTCGACCGACGGGCTCGAGGCGCAGGCCTTCGCCTATCTGGCGGTGCGCCACGTCGCCGGCCTGCCGATCAGCTTTCCGGGCACGACCGGCGTTCCGGTGCCGACGGTCGGCGGCGTGTTGGCGGTGCCCTGAGCCAACGCGCGGGGCGCGGTCCGGACACGAAAGACGGGCGCCGTTCATGCGAACGACGCCCGTTTTCGTGCTCGAAGTTCCCGGATGCGCGGAGCGTCCCGATCAGTCGAGGATTGCGTCCAGACCGCGGGTGAGGCCGACTCGGCCGATCACCTTGCGGGCGGCGAGCAGCGTGCCGGCGACATAAGGCGCAGCCGACGAGCCGGCGTCGTGGCGGATCACGAGCCGTTCGTCCGGCGCGCCGAACACCGCCTCGCAGGCGAGGACGAAGGACGGCAGCCGCAGCGAATGGACCTGCACCGGCTCCGGACCGCCGACCGCGGCGCCGCGGGTCGCTGGCAGACCGGAGAGTTCCGAAACCGGCTTCGAGGTCGCCGCCTGCCGGACGCTCGCCAGCGTCTCGGCCAGCTCGCGCGCCGTGCCGGACGGCGTATCGGGCTTCTTGGCCGAGGCATAGTCGATGATCTCGACATCGGCGACGTACTTTGCGGCCTCGAGCGTGAAGCGCTTCAGCAGCGTCGCGGTGATCGAGAAATTGCCGGCGGCGATGACGCCCTTGCCGGCCGCCTTGGCGGCGGCGTCGATCTCAGCATAGTCGTCGGCGCCGAGGCCGGACGTGCCGATCACGACGTTGCGGCCGGCGGCGAGGGCGGCGAGCGTGTTCGCCTTCACCACATGCGGCTTGGTGTAGTCGATCACCACATCCGAGGGCGCGGCGAGCGCGGCCCCGATCTCGGCGGCGACGGTCACGCCGGTCGGCGCGAGGCCGATCGCCGTTCCGGCGTCCTGTCCGGCCGCGGCACGCGACAGGGCGCCGGCGAGTTCCAGGTCCGGGGCGGCGAGCACGGCCGGCACGAGCGCCTTGCCGACCCAGCCGGTCGCGCCGGCGACGACGATCCGAATGGTCATCGCGGCGTTCCTCAGGCGGCGTCGGAAGCGGCGAGGCGCTTGTCGAGGTAGCCCTCGCAATGCGCCATCAGATCCTCGACCTTGTTTTCGAAGAAGTGGTTGGCGCCCTCGATCACCTTCTGCTCGATGGTGATGCCCTTCTGGGTCTTCAGCTTGTCGACCAGACCCTGGACGTCCTTCAGCGGCACGACCTTGTCGATGTCGCCATGGATGATCAGGCCCGAGGACGGGCAGGGGGCGAGGAACGAGAAGTCGTTCAGGTTCGCCGGCGGGGCGATCGAGATGAAGCCTTCGATCTCCGGCCGGCGCATCAGGAGCTGCATGCCGATCCAGGCGCCGAAGGAGAAGCCGGCGATCCAGCAGGACTTGGCGTCCGGGTGGATGGTCTGCGCCCAGTCGAGCGCGGCAGCGGCGTCGGAGAGCTCGCCCGCGCCATGGTCGAATTCGCCCTGGCTGCGGCCGACGCCCCGGAAGTTGAAGCGCAGCACCGCGAAGCCGCGCTTCGCGAACATGTAGAACAGCTGGTAGACCACCTGATTGTTCATCGTGCCGCCGAACTGCGGATGCGGATGCAGGATCAGCGCGATCGGAGCATTGCGCACCTTGGCCGGCTGGAAGCGGCCTTCGATGCGGCCGGCGGGTCCGTTGAAAATGACCTCGGGCATAGGGTGGTTCGACCTCGGCTCTTGGCGGCGGCGCGCCGGGTATCGGCGCGGCCTGCGGTCGCGGGCTGGCCGCGACGGCGAAAGGGGGTTCCCTGTTAACATGGTGCGGGGGGTGGATTTCAACAATTTCGTGCGGGTCGAAAAGAAGAAGCCGGTGTCGTCCGGTTCGGCACTCGACTTGCTAGGGTTCGGCACCGGCCTCGCTCGAGTGGAGCGGCGCCAGATCCATCCGGAGATGCTTCATGGTTCGCAGTCGATCGTTCGCCCTCGTTCTGGTCGCGCTTCTGGCGTCGATCGCGCTCTGGCGCCCGGCGCGCGCCGACGACACGCCGCGGATCGCTGTCGTCTCGGCCTTCGCGCCCGAATGGACCCTGCTGCTCGGCGCGCTGGAGAACCGCAAGGACGAGACGATCGCCGGCACGACCTTCGCGACCGGACGGCTCGAGGGCAAGGAGGTCGTCTTGTTCCTGAGCGGCGTCAGCATGGTCAACGCGGCGATGACCACCGAACGGGCGCTCGACCGCTTCAAGATCACCGCGATCGTCTTCTCCGGCATCGCCGGCGGCGTCGATCCGGGTCTTTCGATCGGCGACGTCGTGGTCCCGGATACCTGGGGCCAGTATCTCGAGCTGGTCATGGCGCGGCAGGTCGGCGACGGCTGGAAGGTGCCGCCGTTCTTCGGCACGCCTTTTCCGAACTACGGCATGATGTTCCCGCAGCCGGTCGAGATCGCGCGCGCCGGCGCGGCAAAGCCGGAGAAACTGTTCTGGATCGCGGCCGACGCCAAGCTGGTGGCGCTCGCCCGCGAGATCGCGGCGACGGTCAAGCTCGATGCCTGCGCCAAGGGGGGCGCCTGCCTGTCCGCGCCGCCGAAGCTCGCCGTCGGGGGCAAGGGCGTGTCCGGATCGGCCTTCGTCGACAACGCGGCGTTCCGCGCCTGGGTGTTCGACACGTTCAAGGCCGAGGTGCTCGACATGGAGAGCGCGGCTGTGGCGCATGTCGCGTCGAGCCACGGCGTGCCCTTCGTGGTGTTTCGCAGCCTGTCCGACCTCGCGGGCGGCGGACCGGGCGAGAACGAGATCGGCACGTTCTTCCAACTGGCCTCGGACAATTCCGCCAGGGTCGTGAAGGCTTTCGTGGCGGCAATGCCGTGAGGCGCAAGAGCCGGTGCAACGAAAACGGCCCCGGCAATGTGCCGGGGCCGTCGTTCTCATCGGATCGTCTCGGGTTCAGTGCGCCAGATTGAGCCGGCCGAGCTCCGAATAGGTCGCGAGCGGCTTCAGGTCGCGCCAGCGGGCCATCACGGTCACGGTCGTGAAGGTGATCAGCGCCTCGGCCAGGAACACCGGCAGGTAGGCGAGCGCCCAGCGCGCCCAGTCCGCGACCGGCACGGCGTCGTTGGAGATCAGGAGCCAGAAGCCGACCATGGCGGAAACGCCGGCATAGTAGACCGCGTCGATGCGCAGCACGCGGGCGAGCGACAGGCGGTCCGTGCCGGAGGCGGCGAACAGACGCTTGCCGTAGGTCTCGTGGACGGCGATCAGCGGCACCATCAGCGACAGCGAATTGACGCCGATGTGGACGAGATCCTCGGGTTCGACGAGGGTCTGGAGCGCCAAGCCGAGGCCGAAGCCGACCAGCGTCGGCGAAAGGCCGAACAGGAGATACACGGTCGTCGCGCCGATCAGGTGCAGTTCGGACGGGCCGACGGCGAGATGCCAGCTCTGCATCAAAACCGAGAAGACCACTGCGGCCAGCACGGTCTTCACGATGCGGACCGGTTCCTTGATGAAGGACGGAAGCTGCGAGGCGACGAGCGTCAAGGCCACGGCATTGGCCGCGGCAACGCGCACGGGATCGATGATCCCGGGTTCGATATGCATGGGAACCCCCGAGGGCCGTGCCCGCCGCACGGCCGTGATGAACCTGCGGCGCAACGGCAGGATGGCGCCGGCTTCGGCAGGTTTCCCGGCTCGCGGCACTCGCCCCGCCACACCTTCCCAGCCGCTCGGCCAGTGGATCCGTGGGGGACCGCCGCTCACGGTCGCGGGGGCGGCTGCGGTCTCGGAGCGTCCGTGACGGACCTCTCCCCACCGCATTCCCTCTCGGGCGATCCGATCGCCCTCACCGAAGCGGAGCCATGATCGGCCGGAACCCGAGGCGGTTCAAGACCTCGGATTACGTATGGGGCAATCCAGCGCCGGTACTTTGGTCGCAGCCGGCAGTGCCTTGCGCGAGGCCGAAGCGCGCCGTCGTTCAGCGCGTCTCACCCTGGAACAGGTAGCCTTCGCCGCGCACGGTGCGGATGAAGCGCGGGCGGGTCGGGTCCGGCTCGATCTTCTTGCGCAGGCGGGTGATGCGGATGTCGATCGAACGATCGTCGTCGGCGGGGGCGCGGCCGTGGGCGAGTTCGGAGAGCTGGCCGCGCGACAGCACGCGGTTCGGCCGGCTGACCAGAACTTCGAGCAGATCGAACTCCATCGCGGTCAGATCGACGATACGGTGGTCGGCGGTGGTCAGCCGGCGGGATTCGACGTCGAGCGTCATGTCGCCGAACACCAGCCGGCGGCCGGTCGTGCGCGGAACCATCGGTTCGGGGGCCGGCGGCGCCGGGTTGATGCGCCGGAGCACGCAGCGCAGCCGGGCCGCGAGTTCGCGCAGGTCGTAGGGCTTCACCAGGTAGTCGTCGGCGCCGACCTCGAGCCCGACGATCCGGTCGATCGGCCGATCCGCGCCGGTCGCGAAGACGATGCCGGTGTCGCCAGTCTCGCGCAGCCAGCGCGCCAGCGACAGGCCGTTCTCGCCCGGCATGTGGACGTCGAGCACCGCGACGTCGATCGTCTCGGTCTCGACCATGCGCCGGAACCCGACGGCGTCGCGCGCCGTCAGTACCTTGAACCCGTGCAGGCCGAGATAGTCGGCGACCATGTCGCGGATCTCGGGATCGTCGTCGACGAGGCCGACGGTCGGCGCGGGCGCGACGGCGGTCGCGGCAGGGGCGAAGAGATGGGGGGTCGACATACCCATGTTCGTACTCCCTCGGGAGCGCTTACGACCCGCCGCTCGGTGAGCGTGCCCGCCTCGACGGCGGGTGGGCAAAGGTCGGCAGCGCGTTGAAAGATCCGGTATCGAAAAGAGATGCAGCGGCGTTCGCCTCGCAATGCAATCCGGCTCGGCACTCGCGACGGTGCCGGCGGTCCTTTCCCTCCTCGGCGCCGAAACGAGCACCTGACGGATCTGGATCGCGACCGCCGCGGCGATGCTCCGCTGCCGGATACATGCTCTATGGACCGGTTCTGTTGCGCCAGTATCTCGTCGGGGCGGGTGTCGGTGCGATTTGTTGCTTGCACGGCCCGCCGACGCAATGCGGGGCAGGGTTCCCAGTCTGGGATTCCGCCGGGGGTGATCCTACGCACAAAGTCGTACGGCCGGTCGACAATTCCGGTTCCGGCTTGTTAAGCACAGCCGGCGATTGAGACAACTTCTCTGCAATGTATCTATAATTTTATCGACCCTGTTCATGGCTCTTGTGGAATTTCAGCGCGTACCGTCGAGGTCCGAAAACTGAAATATCGGAGCCGCGATGCGTGCCCTCATCGTCGATGACGACGCAGCCAGTCTCTCGCTGACGCAAGCGCTGGTCCGGCGCATGGCCGGGCTGGAAGCGCTCTGCTACGCCGATCCGGTCGCCTGCGTCGCCGATCTCGACCGGCTCGACGTCGATGTCGTGCTGCTCGACCACTGGATGCCGGGCATCGACGGCATTGCGCTGATTCGGCGGCTGCGCGCCCATCCGCGGCACCGGACGGTGCCGATCATCGTCGTGACCGCCGAGCACGAGCGCGCGGTGCGCGTCGAGGCCTTGATCGCGGGGGCGAACGACTTTCTGACCAAGCCTCTGGAGGCAGTCGAGTTCGAGGCACGCGTCGTCAACATGCTGGCGCTCCGGCGTGCCGAGCGGGATCTCGCCGACCGCAACGTGGTGCTGCAGGCCGAGGTCGACCGGGCGACCGCGACGATCGCCGCGCGCGAGGAGGAGATCATCCAGCGGCTCGCCCGCGCGGTCGAATACCGCGACACCGACACCGGCGACCACATTCGTCGCATGGCGGAACTGAGCCGGGTGATCGCCGAGGCGCTGGGCTTCGACGCCCAGGCGGCGCGGACCATCTATCTCGCCGCCTTCATGCACGACATCGGCAAGGTCGCGGTGCCCGACGCGGTTCTGTTCAAGCCCGGTGCGTTCACGCCGGAGGAGCGCCGGACCATGGAGGGGCATGCGCTCGTCGGCGAGGAGATCCTGTCCGGCAGCGTGAGCCCGCTGGTGCGCGCCGCATCCGAGATCGCCGGCGGTCATCACGAACGCTGGGACGGCTGCGGCTATCCGCGCGGGCTCGCCGGCGAGCGGATCCCGCTGCGTGCCCGCATCGCGGCGGTCGCCGACGTGTTCGACGCGCTGACCTCGCCGCGCCGCTACAAGCGGGCCTGGAGCCCGTCGGAGGCCCGCGACTACCTGCTCGGCCAGGCCGGTACGCAGTTCGATCCCGCCTGCGTCGCGGCACTCTTGTCGCGCTGGGAGCGCGCGCTCGCCATCGTCGATCGCTCCGGGGCGCGCCTCGACCTGCGCTCGGTTGCCTGATCCTCTCGTCGAACGGTGCGTTTTTCTGTACTGTGCGGTTTAGATCTTGGTCTTGGGGTCGAGAAAATGCACAAGGGTTCGGCGTTCGACGTCCCTGGATCCGACAAGGGGCGGTCCGATGATCACAGGTTCGATGCTCGCCCGTGCGAACGCTTCGGGGTGCCGGCCGGCGCCCCGTTCTTCGATCTGGCGCGTCGGAACCTGCTCCAGGACCAGCTCGGCGCAGCGGTGCTCGACGAGCTCGATCAGGTCTACTGGGACGGCGCGCCGCGTCTGCTGCAGCGGCTGCAGGACGCGGTCGCGAGCGGCGATCGCTGGGCCTGCGAGGGCTTGCTGCACACGATCGCCGGCTCGTCGCTGGATCTCGGCCTCGCCGCGGTCGCCAAGGCTGCGCGCGAGGAGCGTCGGCACCATGCGGCGGGGCTCGCGATCGACGTCGCGGCGATCGAGGCGGCGTTGCTCGGCACGCTCTCGGCCCGGCTCGGGGTCGGCAATTCCGCAAGCGACGGCGCCGCGAGCACCGCAGCCGGCGCGCCGGCGCAGTAAGGCGGCCTGAGCCCGCGCTTTCCCGATCGGCCCGGCGGCCGGGGCGTCTAACGCCGGCTGAAGCCCGTGACGCGCGACAGGATCAGCTTCAGCGGATCCGGCGCGAAGGCGCGGGTGACGAAGTCGTTGTGGACCGCGTCGCCCGCGTGGACCAGCGCGATGGTGCCGGGCTCGATCCGGCGCGGCAGGCCGCCGAGCGGGCGGATGCCGGCATGATTGAGCCGTTCCGTCAGCTCATGCGTGCCGCTGATCGAGGACGTGCCATAGGCGGCGACCAGGAAGGAGGCGCGGTGGCTGGCGAGGAAGCCGGCGAACACGTCGATCTCGCCATAGAGCGCATCGAGCGTGATCAGGCCCGCGACGCGGCCGTCGATCCGGCCGAGCGCCAGTGCCGAAGCGGCGGGAAAATAGCCGCCGGAATAGGCCACCAGGATCACCGGCGCGCCGGCCAGCGCCTTGCGGACCGCGGGGCCGCCGAGCTGGCCGGCACGATCGGCCGCCTCGCGCAGGAACAGGTCCGCGAAGCCCGGCTCCCAGAATCGGCCGGCGCTCGAGTCCAGCGCATCGACCGCGAATTGCGGCGCGACCAGCACGGCGTTGAGCCCGCTCTCGGCGACCTGCCGGGGACCTGCTGCCGCGCGATAACGTCGCGCGCGAGCGTCGCCTTGTTGCCGTGCAGGAACAGCACGATGGCCGCGCGGCGGTTCGGATCGAAACCGCGCGAGATCGCGATCAGCGCGCGGCGGTCGGAATAGGTGTCTTCGAGCGACAGGAAGCCGCCGCGCGGCGACAGGTGGCCGCGCTGTCCGTTGTGCTCGCCGTCGAGAAACGGCGTGCCCTTGCCGGGCACGGGACCATCATAGGGGAACGGCGAGTGCTCGAACGGCACCAGCGCCATGCGGGCGACGCCCGGCGGCAGCGGCTCGGCGGCTTCGGCGGTCATCGACGGGGCGCCGCGCGGCAGGGCCAGCGGCAGGGCGACAGAGCCGCCGCGGCGCCGAGCAGGCGCCGCCGATCGGTTCCGGCCATGGTTCGCGTCTCCTCAACCGAATCCGTCTCCCAGCCGGGCATGAGGATGGCACGGACGCGCCGCTGCCGGAACCCGGTCTCGTCGTCCGGTGCCGGAGGTGGGCGTTCGGGTGCGGCGCTTCGCGGGCGGCCCGTTCAGGCCGGTATCGGCCGCGCGTTCGGCATCGGCTTCAGCACCGCGAAGAACGACGGCAGGGCGACCAGATAGGCGCAGCCCGCGACGACCAGCACCCAGTTGAGGCCGAAGGAGGTCGCCACAATCGGGACGATCGCGGCGCCGACTACCGAGAAGCAGCCGTTGATGCCCCAGGCCCACAGGAACATCGGTTCCTTGCCGAGGCGCGCCAGCGTCGCCATCGCGGTCGGCATCGGCATGCCCATCAGGAAGGCGGGCGGGAAGATCAGCACGAAACAGGCCGCCAGGCGCAGTCCGTAGGGCTGGCTGCCGATCAGGTCGAGTGCGCGATCAAGGAAGAAGCCGTAGCCGATCAGCAGGGCGCCGATGCCGAGGAACACCAGCGGCATCACGGTGCGGGCGCGGTCGAGGAAGCGCTCGGTCACGAAGCTGCCGAGGCCGGAGAAGACCAGCATGCCGGTGATCAGAACCGAGGCCGAGACCGTCGCGTTCGACAGGGCGAGCACGAAGGTCGAGATCAGGCCGACCTCGACCATGATGTAGCCGAGGCCGAGACAGGCGAAATAGACGATGGTCAGCGCCTTGCCCGGTGCACGCGAGAAGATCGTCCGCCAGCCGAACACGACCGGGATCAGGATCAGCGACAGCGCGGTCAGGCAGGCGATGGCGAGTGTCGCCCACAGGAGCAGATAGCCCCATTCGTCCTGCATGATCTCCAGCCGGTCGAGCACGCGCGGCAGGTCGCCCGGCTTCACATAGGCCGCGAAATAGGGGCGGGCGTTGGTGAGCGGCCTCGCATCGAAGACGTAGTCGCGTTCGAGCGTCGTATGGTCGCCGGCGACGAGATGCTGCCAGGCGAGCCGGCCGAGGCGGGTGGCTGGTAAAGGTCCGTCGCCGACGGGCTCATCGGCATCCGGGGCCGGTCCGGCCGCCGTCTCCGGGCTCGACCCCGCGGGGGCGACGGCCGCGGGCTTCGCCTCCGGCCGTCCGAAGATGCCGTCCTTGTAGGTCCGCAGCAGTTCGGCGTCGCCGGCCGGATCCGCCGCGATGCCCGGATAATAGATCTCGTCGAAGGACATCGCCTTCGTATGCGTCTTCAGCGCCTCGATCTCGGCCGGGGTAAAACCGCCGCGCTTGTAGAGCACGGTCGCGGTCGACAGATAGCTCGAGGCGACGAAGAAGCCGTCGGCGACGTGATCCGGATCGAGCGACCGGGCGGCGGAAGCCATGGTCGCGTAGAGCTTCAGGATCGACTTCGGCGGCTCTTCCTTGTTCCAGAGCGTCACCGACAGGATGCCGCCCGGCGCCAGCGCGCGCATGTAGGTCGACATCGCCTCGCGGGTGTAGCCGTATTTCTCGACGATCGCGAAGCCGCCGGGGTTCGACAGGCCGGCGCTGTCGGCGAGGCTCAAGTCGACCACGTCGAACTTCTCGCTCGTCTGCGCCAGATGCAGGCGGCCGTCGTAGTCGACGACCTTCACGCGCGGATCGGCGAGCACGTCGCCGGTGAAGGCCTTGACGCCGGGATCAGTGCGGAACAGCGTCAGGATCGCCGGATTTCCCTCGGCGACAGTCACCTGTTTCGAGCCGGAGCGCAGCGCGACCGTGGTCGAGATGCCGCCGCCGAACTGCACGACGAAGGTCTTCGCATCCTTCTTGAGGATGTACGGATAGACCATTGGCAGATAACGGAAATAGGCCGTCTGCGCGTCGGGCAGCGTCTTGATGATGCCGCTCGGGCCTTCGCCATCGACATAGAGGCCGAGATAAGCGTTGGCCGGCATTTCGGCGAGGTTGAAGGCGGCGTTGTCGGAGAGGCCCGGCGCGAAGTGGAGATAGGAACTGGCGTAGACCTCGATGTGGCCGAACGGGGTCGGCCGCTCGTAGGTCTTGGTCGCGTCCGGGAACTTCCGCGCGTAGGCGACACCCTTGTAGTCGGAGACCGCGAGCTTGGTCAGGCCGAAATGCGGGGCGGACGCATGGACGCCGAGCGCCAGCACGGCCGAGGCGACGACGACCGCCGCCCCGCGCCGGTCGCCGAGGCCGAAGAACCAGAACAGGCTGCCGGCTAGCCAGACGATCAGCGGCACGACGATCAGGTCTTCGGGCGGGAAGACATACATCATCGCGAGGAACACGAGGCCGGTCAGGCCGGAGCCGGTCAGATCGGCGAAATAGACCCGGCCGAAGCCGGTGCGCGCCTTCAGGAACACCGTGCCGAGGAACACCGCGCCGGCGAGGAACGGCGCCAGATAGAGCACGAAGTTGCCGAA
This sequence comes from Ancalomicrobiaceae bacterium S20, assembly GCA_040269895.1. NCBI lineage: Bacteria > Pseudomonadati > Pseudomonadota > Alphaproteobacteria > Hyphomicrobiales > Ancalomicrobiaceae > Methyloraptor > Methyloraptor flagellatus. The sequence goes on from CP158568.1 coordinate 1,553,285, forward strand.
CAGGCGCCATTTCTGCGCCGGGTCGGAGACCAGGAAGATCGCGTTGAACGGAATCTGCTGGGCGAGAAGGTTGGCCCCGACCGCGAGCGGCCCGAGCAGGATCAGCGATCCGGCCGCGACCGGTTTCCAGTGCCGGTCGAACCAGCCGGTCGCCACGCACATGACCGCCGAGGTCAGGCCGAAGCCGAGCATGGCGAGCGACACGACGAAGGAGCCGAAATGCGCCCACGAGCCGACCGAGAACAGCCGCATGATGCCGATCTGCAGCGCGATCACGGCGCCGGCGACGAGGCCGACCGAAAGGTAGAGCGCGAGCGGGGATCGGAAGGCGGCGCCGAGGCCGGCGTCGGTGCGGGGCGGGGCGATCATCGGCATCCTTGGTCGCCCGCGGAGCCGGGTTCGGCCCCGCCGCGGCGAGCGGCTGAAAGGGTTGCGGGTTCGCTGCACGCGAAAGGCCCCGTTCGGAGGAACGGGGCCGATCGTCGGGTTCGTCGCGCGGCCGGCCTTACGGCTTGGCGCCGCCGTTGTGGGTGCCGCTGATCGCGTCACCCTCGAGCTTCGTGAAGGGCACGAAGGGCACGATCTTGCCGTTGAAGATGTCGGTGCGGGCGACCGTGATCGAGCCGTCGGCGGCCTGTTCCTTGGTGACCTTCAGCACGCGCTGGGCACCGGGCGGGCCGACCGGAATGCAGATCACGCCGCCGGTCTTGAGCTGCTTCAGGAGCGGCGGCGGGATGTGGTCGATGCCGCAGGTCACGATGATCTTGTCGAACGGGCCGGCCTCTTCCCAGCCGTAGTAACCGTCGGCGTTCTTCGAGGTGATCGACTTGAACTCGGTATAGCCCTTGGCGATCAGCGCGTCGTAGGTCGCGCGGGTGCGCTCGGCGAGCGGCTTGATGATCTCGATCGTCCAGACCTTGTCGGTCAGGTTGGCGAGATAGGCCGACTGATAGCCCGAGCCGGTGCCGATCTCGAGCACCTTCTCGCCGAACTTCACATCGATCGCCGAGGTCATGCGGCCGACCAGATGCGGGCCGGAGATGGTGACGCCGTAGCCGATGTCGAGGAAGGCGTGCTCGTAGGCGCGACCGAGGTTGCGCTCGAGCACGAATTCCTCGCGTGGCGTCATCAGGAAGGCGCGCTTGTTGCGCGCATCCGAGAGATCCTTGTTGGCGAGCAGGACCTGGTAGCGGTCCCAGCGCTGCGCGAGGTACTTGGGATCCTCGCCGCGATTGTCCTGCATCCACTTGATATAGGCGTCCTTCGCCCCGTCGGTCGGCGGCGTCGCCTCCCAGGCGTAGGGCTTGGGCACGGCGGCATATGCGCCGCGGGCGAGGGCGGCGGCTGCAACAGCCGCGGTGCCTCCGAGAATGAAATCACGTCTCTTCAATGGTTTGTCTCCCTTCAGACCGGGTACGGCCAGTGGTCTTGTCGCCACATTCGGGGTACCGCTCGCGCGCGGCCGGATTCGGCCTGGCGACGTCTGACGAAATTCTAACAGCGTTCACCGTCGCGCCGCCACGAGACCTTTGAGAACCCGACGTCATGACCGACGGGCGTGTCGGATCGGCAACGCCGGCGGCGCGGACGACCCGAGCAATGGGCGGTTCGTGTATCGGGATTGTTGCTTGGGGCACGGATCGACCGACAGATATCGGGGCGATCGGCAGGAGCGCCCGCAATCCCCTTCGGACGAGATCGGCAGCGGCTGTCGATAACCGGCATCGTCGGGTTGGCAGCGGCGGCGGGCGTCCGTAAGGTCCGCCGCTCGTCAGTTCGCCGCGTGCCCGCGGCCCGATCCGGAGTACCCGCGCCATGGCCTCGCCCGAGGAAGACCGCATCGCCCGTCTCATCGCCGAGGAGATTTCGGCGCGGCCGCAACAGGTGACGGCCGCGGTCGAACTGCTGGACGGCGGCGCGACGGTGCCGTTCGTCGCGCGCTACCGCAAGGAGGCGACCGGCGGGCTCGACGACACGCAGCTGCGCAAGCTCGAGGAGCGGCTGTCCTACCTGCGCGACCTCGAGGCACGGCGCGCCAGCGTCATCGAGAGCATCCGCGGCCAGGGCAAGCTCACCGACGAGCTTGAAGTGAAGCTCCGCGCCGCCACGACCAAGGCCGAAGTTGAAGACATCTATCTGCCCTATAAGCCCAAGCGCCGGACCCGTGCCGAGATCGCGCGCGAAAAGGGGCTCGGGCTGCTCGCCGAGCGCATCCTCGCCGATCGCAAGGTGGTTCCGCAGGAGATCGCGGCCGAATTCGTCAGCGAGCAGGTGCCGGACGTGAAGGCGGCGCTCGACGGCGCGCGCGACATCATCGCGGAGGGATTCTCCGAGAATGCCGACCTGATCGCGAGGCTGCGCGAGCACATGACGGCGCGGGCGGTGCTGAAGTCGAAGGTGGTCGAGGGCAAGGAAGCGGCGGGCGAGAAGTTCTCGGATTATTTCGACCATCAGGAGCGCTGGGCGACCGTGCCGGGTCACCGCGCGCTCGCCATGCTGCGCGGGCGCAATGAAGAGGTGCTGGCGCTCGAACTGGTCGTCGACGAGGACGTCACCGACGCGGTGAAGCCGGTCGAGCGGATCATCGCCGAGGTCTGCGGCATCGCGCTCGCCGGCGGGGCGGCCGACAAGTGGCTGCTCGACGCGGCGCGCTGGACCTGGCGCGTGAAGCTGTCGCTGCATCTGTCGCTCGAGCTGATGAACACCATGCGCGAGCGCGCCGAGGAGGATGCGATCGCGGTGTTCGCGCGCAATCTGAAGGACCTGCTGCTCGCGGCGCCCGCCGGATCGCGCACCACCATGGGGCTCGATCCCGGCATCCGGACCGGTGTGAAGGTCGCGATCGTCGATCGTACCGGCAAGGTGCTGGCGACGACGACCGTCTATCCCTATCCGCCGAAGAACGACGTGCAGGGCACGATCGCGACGCTGCGCATGCTGGTGCAGCGGCACAATGTCGAGCTGGTCGCGATCGGCAACGGCACCGGTTCGCGCGAGACGGACCGGCTGGTCGCGGCGATGATCGGCGAGATGCCGGCGCCGAAGCCGATCAAGGTGGTGGTTTCGGAGGCCGGAGCCTCGGTCTATTCGGCCTCCGCGCTGGCGGCGGCCGAGATGCCGGATCTCGATGTTTCGCTGCGCGGCGCCGTTTCGATCGCGCGGCGCCTGCAGGATCCGCTCGCCGAACTGGTCAAGATCGAGCCGAAGTCGATCGGCGTCGGCCAGTATCAGCACGACGTCGACCAGGGCCGGCTCGCCAAGGCGCTCGATGCGGTGGTCGAAGACGCGGTCAACGCGGTCGGCGTCGACCTCAACACCGCGTCCGCCTCGCTGCTCGCGCGCGTGTCCGGCCTCGGCACCTCGCTCGCCGAGGCGATCGTCGCGCATCGCAATGCCATCGGGCCGTTCAAGACGCGCAAGGATCTGCTCGCCGTGCCGCGGCTCGGCGCGCGCACCTTCGAGCTCGCCGCCGGCTTCCTGCGCATCCCGAACGGCGACGAGCCGCTCGACGCCTCGGCCGTGCATCCGGAAGCCTATCCGCTGGCAAAACGCATCGTCGCCGCCTGCGGCCGCGACCTGCGGACGCTGATGGGCGACAGCGCCACGCTCAAGGGGCTCAGCCCGGCGAAGTTCGTCGACGAGACCTTCGGCCTGCCGACCGTCCGCGACATCATCGCAGAGCTCGAAAAGCCCGGCCGCGATCCACGCCCGGAGTTCAAGACCGCGACCTTCGCGGAAGGGGTCGAGGAGATCTCGGACCTGAAGCCCGGCATGGTGCTCGAAGGCACCGTCACCAATGTCGCGGCTTTCGGCGCCTTCGTCGACATCGGCGTGCACCAGGACGGGCTCGTGCACGTCTCGGAACTGGCCGACCGCTTCGTCAAGGATCCGCGCGAGGTCGTGAAGGCCGGCGACATCGTCAAGGTGCGCGTGGTCGAGGTCGACGCCAAGCGCAAGCGCATCGCGCTGTCGATGCGCAAGGACGACGGCCGGGCGGCCGAGCGGCGCTCGGGACAGGGGGCGAGTGCCGGCGGGCCCGGATCCGGTCTGAGGCCGGGTGGTCCGGGTGGTGGTTCTGGTGGTCCGCGCTCGGGCGGCCCCGGCGGAGGATCGGGCCGTGGCGCGCCGCCGCCACCGAAGGGCGACAACGCCTTCGCGGCGGCGTTCAAGCGGGCGCTGAAGGACCAGTGATCGGAGCGTAGGGCCGGAAGACGCGGGCTCGCCCGCGTCTGCAGCCCCTCCGGTCGTCCCCGGTCCGGGCTTTCGCCGTCTTGTCGAACCTTCGATGCCTCACCACGTTGACCAAGCGTGACCTGTGCCATCCGCTACGAGGCGTCCTTGCCCGATCAACCCGTGCCCGATCATCCGCTGTCGAACCGCTCGATCACCATCCCGAACATCATCACCGTGGTCCGGCTGGTGCTGGTGCCGGTGGCGGTCTGGGCGATCTCCGACGAGCAACTGGGTCTCGCATTCTGGATCTTCCTGATCGCGGGCGTTTCCGACGGCATCGACGGCTATATCGCGCGGCGCTGGAGCCTCCGGTCCAAGCTCGGCTCGTATCTCGACCCGATCGCCGACAAGGCGTTGCTGGTCTCGATCTACGTGACGCTCGGCATCGAGGGCGTGCTGCCGCGCTGGCTGGTCATTCTGGTGGTGTCGCGCGACCTCTTGATCGTGGGGGGCATCGTGTTGTCGTGGGTCATGGGGCGGCCGGTCGAGGTGAAGCCGATCTTCGTCTCCAAGGCCAACACGACCGCTCAGATCGGCTTCGCCGCCGCGATCCTCGGATCGCGGGCGTTCCATCTCGATCTCGGGGCCTTGCGAGACCTCGGGATCGGGCTCGTCGGCGTGTTGACGGTGGCGTCGGGGGCCGCCTACTGCGTACAATGGCTGCGCGCCATGTCGGAGGGCCCCGATGCGGCCGGCCCTGGAGCGGTCGGCCCTAGAGCGGTCGGACCGAGGCGCGGCGAGGGAGGGGACGCAAGGTGACGCTGGAGCGGCAGATCAAGTTCTGGCTCGGCGCGCTCGCCGTCCTCGTCCTGTTCCTGTGGCTGTTCTCGGGCATCCTGCTGCCCTTCGTGGCCGGCATGGCGCTCGCCTATCTGCTCGACCCGCTGGCCGACCGATTCGAGCGGCTCGGCTTGTCGCGCGGTGCCTCGACGCTGGTCATCGTGCTGATCTTCGCCCTGGTGGTGACACTGGTCGCCGTGCTGATCATGCCGATCCTGGCGAACCAGCTCGGCGGGCTCGTCGAGCGGCTGCCGAGCTATGTCGCCAAGGTGCAGGCGCTGGCGGCGAGCGCCATGGAGGGACCGCTCGGCCGGGTGCTCGGCTCGTCCTCGAAGGATCTGGAGAGCCAGGTCGCCGGGCTCGTGTCGCAGGGCGCCGGCTGGGTGACCAATGTCCTGAATTCGCTCTGGAACGGCGGGCAGGCGGTGGTGTCGATCGTCTCGGTCGCCGTGATCGCGCCGGTCATCGCCTTCTACATGCTGCTCGACTGGGATCGGATGATCGCGCGGATCGATTCCTGGCTACCCTTGCAGCATCGGGCGACCGTGCGCCGGCTCGCGAGCGAGATGAACAACGCGGTCGCTGGCTTCGTGCGCGGACAGATCTCGGTCTGCATGGCGATGGGCATCTTCTACGCGGCGGGGCTCGCGCTGATCGGACTGAACTTCGGCCTGCTGATCGGCCTCTCGGCCGGGCTGCTCGGCTTCGTGCCCTATGTCGGTTTCGGTTCTGGATTGATCGCGGGCGTGATCGTCGCGGTCGTGCAGTTCTGGCCGGACTGGCACTATGTCGTCGCGGTGCTCGCGGTGTTCGGCGCCGGCCAGATCCTGGAGGGCTATGTCCTGCAGCCGAACTGGGTCGGCAAGTCGGTCGGGCTGCATCCGGTCTGGCTGTTGTTCTCGCTGTTCGCCTTCGGCTCGCTGTTCGGCTTCGTCGGCCTGCTGGTCGCCGTGCCGCTCGCGGCGTCGGTCGGCGTGCTGGCGCGCTTCGCGCTCGAGCAATATCTGGCGAGCCCGCTCTACGATCCGAGCGGCGCGGCACATCATCCCCATCCGGCCGTGGCCCATCCGCCCCTCATCGAGCCGGCGCCGCAGGCGGATCGGCCGCAGGTGGCGGCGAGCGTTCGTCCCCTCGATGCCTGAGACCCCGAGACAGATCCCGCTCGACCTCGGCCATGCCTCGCGCCGGGGCCGCGACGACTTCGTCGTCGGGGCGTCGAACCGTGCCGCCTTCGATTGGGTGCTGCGCTGGCCCGACTGGCCGGCGCCGGTGGTGCTGATCGTCGGGCCGACCGGTGCGGGCAAGAGCCACCTCGTCCAGATTTTCGCCGAGGCGAGCGGCGCGCTCGTCGTCGCCGCGGCCGACCTCGACGGTCAGGGCGTCGCGGCGGTCCGCTCCGACCGGCCGGTCGTGGTCGAGGATCTCGGCCCTGGCGTGCCGGAGCGGGCGCTGTTTCATCTGCTGAACGCCGCGCGCGAGGCGGGCGTGCAGGTGCTGCTGACCGCCCGCGACGAGCCGGCGGCCTGGGGCGTCGCTTTGCCCGATCTCGCCTCGCGGCTTCGGGCGGCGACGCCGGTGCATGTCGGCGAGCCGGACGACGCGCTGCTGGAGGCCGTGCTGGCCAAGCTGTTCACCGACCGGCAGACGATCGTCGATCCGCAGGTGATCGCCTATCTGTCGCTGCGCATCGAACGGTCCTACGCTGCGGCCGCGGCGATCGTGGAGGCGCTCGACCGGGAGGCGCTGGCGCTGAAATCGCCGATTACGCGGGCGGTCGCCGCGCAGGTGCTGCGGCGTTCGGGCGGCCGCGAGCCGCTGTTGCCCGGCATCGGCGACGAAGATCCGTCAGGCGACGACGCGGACTGACAGCCGGCTTTGCAAGCGGCCGCGAATGTCGTCAAGCTGACGGCTGCGGGCGCGTGTGACGGTCCGTCACAAAAACGCGACAGCGGCCGTAATAGTGTTTGCCCGTATCAATCTCGGAAGGGGAGAGCCATGGAAGCGATCGTCCGTACTGTCGAGGCGCCGGTTGCGGCGAACGAAACGAACGCAGACGACCTGATGGCGAGCCCCAGCCGTTTTGTGAATCGCGAGATCTCCTGGCTCGGCTTCAATCGCCGGGTGCTCGAAGAGAGCGCCAACGTCAATCATCCCCTGCTGGAGCGCCTGCGCTTCCTGTCGATCTCGGCGAACAATCTCGACGAGTTCTTCATGGTGCGCGTGTCGGGCCTGGTCGAACAGCAGCGCGCCGGCATCCAGACCCGCTCCGACGACGGCCTGACGCCGAGCGAGCAGCTCGACGCGATCGGCAAGTACGTCGACCAGCTGACGGCCGAGCAGCAGCGCCTGCTCGCGGAGCTGAAGCGTGAGCTGGTGCAGGTCGGTATCGCCGTCGTCGATGGTTCCGACCTCGACAAGTCCGATCGGCAGTGGCTCGAGAATCATTTCCTGAGCCACATCTTCCCGGTGCTGACGCCGCTCGCCTGCGATCCGGCGCATCCGTTCCCGTTCATTCCGAACCTCGGCTTCTCGCTGGTGCTCGACCTCGCCAAGGTCGGCGGCGGCAACGGCATGACGGCGCTGATCCGCATGCCCGCGACGCTCGAGCGCTTCATCGAGCTGCCGGCGCGCGAGGGCGTTTCGGCCAAGCGCTTCATGAGCCTGGAAAATGTCGTCGGCCTGCATATCGAGGGCCTGTTCCCGGGCTATCAGGTCCGCGCCAAGGGCGCGTTCCGCGTCATCCGCGACTCGGACATCGAGATCGAGGAAGAGGCCGAGGATCTCGTCCGCGTGTTCGAGAGCATGCTGAAGCGCCGGCGGCGCGGTTCGGTGATCCGGCTCGAGATCGAGGCCGCGACGCCCGAGAAGCTGCGCGGCTTCGTCGCCGAGGCGCTCGGCGTCGATCAGGACGGTGTGTTTCTGGTCGAGGGCATGCTGGCGCTCGCCGAGCTGTCGCAGCTCGTCGGCGTCGAGCGGCCGGAACTGAAGTTCGTGCCCTACGCGCCGCGCTTCCCCGAGCGCATCCGCGAGTTCGGCGGCGACTGCTTCGCCGCGGTCAAGGCGAAGGACCTCGTCGTCCATCACCCGTACGAATCGTTCGACGTCGTCGTGCAGTACCTGACCCAGGCGGCGCGCGATCCGGACGTTGTGGCGATCAAGCAGACGCTCTACCGCACATCCAAGGACAGCCCGATCGTCAAGGCGCTGGCGGAGGCGGCCGAGGCCGGCAAGTCGGTGACCGCGGTCGTCGAGCTCAAGGCGCGCTTCGATGAAGAGGCGAACATCCGCTGGGCGCGCGACCTCGAACGCGCCGGCGCGCAGGTGATCTTCGGCTTCGTCGAGCTGAAGACCCATGCCAAGCTGTCGATGGTGGTGCGCCGCGAGCAGGGCACGCTCGCGACCTACTGCCACATCGGCACCGGCAACTATCATCCGATCACGGCGAAGATCTACACCGACCTCAGCTACTTCACCGCCGATCCGGTGATCGGCCGCGACGTCGCGCGGATCTTCAATTTCATCACCGGCTACGCCATGCCGCAGACGCTCGAGAAGATGGCGATTTCGCCGATCTCCTCGCGCGCCCGGATTCTCGAGCACATTCAGGGCGAGATCGACCACGCCAGGGCCGGCCGCCCGGCCCATATCTGGGCCAAGATGAACAGCCTGGTCGATCCGAAGGTCATCGACGCGTTCTACGAGGCGAGCCGGGCGGGCGTGAAGGTCGATCTGGTCGTGCGCGGCATCTGCTGCCTCAGGCCCGGGATTCCGGGCCTCTCGGAGAACATCCGGGCCCGCTCGATCGTCGGCCGCTTCCTCGAGCACAGCCGCATCTTCGCCTTCGGCAACGGCCATGGGCTTCCCAGCCCGCAGGCGATCGTCTACATCGGTTCCGCCGATATGATGCCGCGCAATCTCGATCGGCGAGTCGAGGCGCTCGCGCCTCTGACCAATCCGACAGTGCACGAGCAGGTGCTCGACCAGATCATGGTCGCCAACCTGAAGGACAACCAGCAGAGCTGGCGGCTGTTGCCCGACGGCAGCCACGAGCGCATCGGTCCGGAGGAGGGCGAGGAGCCCTTCAACGTGCACAATTACTTCATGACGAACCCGTCGCTGTCTGGCCGTGGAAAATCTCTCAAGTCGAACCAACCCCGAAACTTCGCCCACAAGCTGCGGGGCTGAAGGGGCCATCGCGGCCGCGCCCGAGCGGGCGGCCGGCCGGCTCTACGGCCACGGACCGATCGCGGTCATCGACATCGGGTCGAACTCGGTCCGGCTCGTCGTCTATGAGCGGTTGTGCCGGTCGCCGACGCTCTTGTTCAACGAGAAGATCCTCGCGGGCCTCGGCCGGGGCGTCGGCAAGACCGGGCGCCTCGCCGACAAGTCGGTCGATGACGCGCTCGCCGCGGTCTCCCGCTTCAAGCAGCTCGCCGATCAGTGCGAGGCGGCCGAGATCCATGTGCTCGCCACGGCGGCCTCGCGCGAGGCCTCCAATGGCCCGGCTTTCATCGCCGAGCTCGAACGCATCACCGGCACGACGGTGCAGGTCCTGTCCGGCGCCGAGGAGGCGCGCGTCGCCGCGCTCGGCGTGCTCGCCGGCTTCCACGAGCCGAACGGCATCGCCGGCGACCTCGGCGGCGGCTCGCTCGAACTGATCGACGTCGCCGCCGGCGCGATCGGGCAGGGCAAGACCTATCCGCTCGGCGGCATTCGCCTGTCGGAATCGGCCGACGGCTCGATCCGCAAGGCCGAGCGCATCGCCGAGGACGTGCTCAAGGGCTCCGACGTGCTCGCCAAGCTGCAGGGCCGGCCGTTCTACGCCGTCGGCGGTACCTGGCGCTCGCTCGCGCGCCTGCACATGTTCCAGAAGGGCTACCCCCTTCACGTCATGCACCACTACGCGATCCCGGCCGCCGAGGCGCTCGAGTTCTGCCGCGTGGTGGCGCGCGGCGACGTCGACAGTCTCGACCGCATCGAGGTGATCTCCAAGCAGCGCCGCGAACTGCTGCCCTATGGCGCGATCGTGCTCGGCCAGATCATCCGCACCGGCCAGCCGAGCGAGATCGTCGTCTCGGCGCTCGGCCTGCGTGAAGGCCATCTCTACGAGCTGCTCGACGCCGAAGAGAAGGCCAAGGATCCGCTGATCGCGGCGGCGGAAGAGCTCTCCGAGCTGCGGTCGCGCTCGCCCCGGCACACGGCCGAGCTCTACGATTGGACCAGCGAGGCGATCGCCGCGCTCGGCATCGACGAGACCGAGGACGAGAAGCGCCTGCGGCGTGCGGCCTGCCTGCTCGCCGACATCGGCTGGCGCGCGCATCCCGACTATCGCGGCGAGCAGAGCCTCAACATCATCGCACACGCCGCCTTCATCGGTGTCGATCATCCCGGCCGCGCCTATCTGGCGCTGGCGAGCTACTACCGGCACATGGGCCTCGTCGACGACGCGCTGAGCCCGCGGATCCGGGAACTCGCCTCGACACGGCTGAAGGAGCGGGCGCGGGCGCTCGGCGCGGCCTTCCGCGTCGCCTACATCCTGTCGGCGGCGATGCCGGGGGTGATTGCCGACACGCGGCTGCGCGCGCAAGGCGACGCTCTCGTGCTGCAGCTTCCGCCCGCGCGCGCCGCGCTCGCCGGCGACGTCGTGCTGCGCCGGCTGAAGCAGCTCGCGCGGCTCGGGGCGCTCGATGCGCGCATCGAGGTCGCCCCGCTCGACGGCCGGATCTCGGGGCGGGCGTGATGGCGCGTGCCGTCGGCAGCGTGGACGATCTCGTCCGCGCCGGGCTGGTACAGGCGTCGGCCGCGCCGGGCCTCGACGCGGTCGTCGAGCGGTTCCAACTGCGCATCACGCCGACCATGGTCGAGCGGATCGATGCCGGATCGGCGGCCGATCGCGCGGCGCTTGCCGCGCAGTTCGTGCCCGGAACGGCGGAGTTGGAGATCGGGACGCAAGAGCTCGCCGACCCGATCGGCGACGATGCCTTTTCGCCGATCCGCGGCCTCACCCATCGCTATGCCGACCGGGTGCTCCTGAAGCCGACGCATCTCTGCCAGGTCTATTGCCGCTTCTGCTTCCGGCGCGAGAAGGTCGGCCACGGCGAGGAGAACCTCGACGAGGCGGCCATCGCCGCCGCGCTCGACTATGTCCGTGCGCGGCCGGAGATCTTCGAGGTGATCCTGACCGGCGGCGATCCGCTGGTCCTGTCCAGCCGCCGGCTCGCCGCGATCATGGACGGGCTCGCGGCGATCCCGCATGTCGCGGTCGTGCGGTTGCACAGCCGCGCGCCGGTGGTCGACCCGGGCCGGATCGACGCCGAACTGGTCGCCGCGCTCAGGCGCCGCTTCGCGACATGGATCGTGGTGCACACCAACCATCCGGCCGAGATCGGCGAGGCGGCGCGCGCCGCGCTCGGCCGGCTTGTCGACGGCGGTATTCCGCTCCTGTCGCAGACGGTGCTGCTCAAGGGCGTCAACGATGACGCCGCGACGCTCGAGGCGCTGTTCCGCGCGCTCGTCGCTTCCCGCGTCAAGCCCTACTACCTGCACCACCTCGATCTCGCGGCCGGCACGGGCCATTTCCGCACTTCGATCGCGCAAGGCCGCGCGCTGATGCGCGACTTGCGCGGTCGCGTCACCGGCATCGCGCAACCGACCTACGTGCTCGACATCCCCGGCGGCCACGGCAAGGTGCCGATCGGCCCGGATTATCTCGAACCGACGGACCAGGGCGGCTACAGGGTGGAAGATCCGAATGGCCGGGTGCACGACTATGTCGACCCGACGGGCGAGGCGTGACTGCGCCGCGCCGGTCGGCGATCCACATGCATTGCGCTGTTCGGCGCGGAGAAGATGGGGCAGGGCGCATGGTGACGATCCTCGACGGCGGCATGGGCCGCGAACTGAAACGCATGGGCGCGCCGTTCCGGCAGCCGGAATGGTCGGCGCTGGCGCTGATCGAGGCGCCGGATTTCGTCGAACGCGCCCATGACGGCTTCGTCGCCGCCGGCGCCGACGTGATCACCACCAACTCCTACGCGGTCGTGCCCTTCCACATCGGCGACCACCGCTTCGCCGCGCAGGGCGTGGCGCTCGCGGCGGAAGCTGGCGCGCGGGCACGGGCGAGCGCCGCCAAGGGCGGGCGGCCGGTCAAGGTCGCAGGCTCGCTGCCGCCGGTGTTCGGTTCGTATCGACCCGACCTCTATGACGGCGATGCCGCGCCGCGCATCCTCGGACCGCTGATCGAGGGGCTGTCCGCGCATGTCGACGTCTGGCTCGCCGAGACGCAGAGCGCGATTGCCGAGATCGAGACGGTCACGCGCGTGCTCGGCGACGATGCGCGGCCCCGCTGGTTCTCGTTCACGATCGAGGACGATCCGCACCGCATGACCGCCGGGCCGATCCTGCGCTCCGGCGAGCCGGTCGGCGAGGCGGTCAAGCGCGCGCTCGATCTCGGCGCTTCGGCCGTGCTGTTCAACTGCTCGCAGCCGGAAGCAATGGCCGACGCGCTCGATCGCGCGCTCCGGGCGCTCGGCGCTCGGCGTTCGGGCCCGAATGCCGTTGCGCTCGGCGTCTACGCCAACGCCTTCCCGCCGCAGGGCGCGGAAGCCGAGGCGAACTCGACGCTGCACGACATCCGCGCCGACCTGACGCCCGAGCGCTATCTCGGCTTCGCGCGCGACTGGGCCGAGCGCGGCGCGACCATCATCGGCGGCTGCTGCGGCATCGGCCCGGACCACGTCGCGGCGCTGGCGGCGGGCCTGCGCTGAGTTGAGCACCGCCGGCGTGGTCGCCCCGATCGCGCGGGGCTTGATCCACCCGACCTGACGGTCGATCCCTCCGGTTCGGCCGTCAGCTCGTCCGCGACTGCCGGTTCACTCGGCGGCTTGATCAGCCGCCGGCACGAGCGCGGTCTCGGCGAGCCAGCGCTCGCAGTCGACGAGCGCGCGGGCGGCCTGCGCGCGCTTCTTGAGCAGGGTCTTCTCCGCGCCTCGGATCCGCTTGCCGTCCGGCGACTTCGGCGTCTCGATCGAGGGAAAAGGCCGAAGTTGACGTTCATCGGCTGGAACGAGCGCGGGCTGCCGGCTTCCTCGACCGCGATATGGCCGCCCGTGATATGGCCGATCAGCGCGCCCATCGCGGTCGTCGCCGGCGGCGGCACGGGCTCGCGGCCCAGCCGCTCGGCCGCCGCGAACCGGCCGACCATCAGGCCGACGGCCGCGCTCTCGACATAGCCCTCGCAGCCGGTGATCTGGCCGGCAAACCGGAGCCGCGGCTCGGCCTTGAGCCGCAGCGTCGCATCGAGCAGGCGCGGGCTGTCGAGATAGGTGTTGCGGTGCAGGCCGCCCAGGCGGGCGAACTCGGCCTTCTCGAGCCCGGGGATCATCCGGAACACGCGGACCTGTTCGGCGTGCTTGAGCTTGGTCTGGAAGCCGACCATGTTCCACAGCGTGCCGAGCGCGTTGTCCTGCCGGAGCTGCACGATCGCATAGGGCTTTGTTCCCGGATCGCGCGGATTGGTCAGCCCGACCGGCTTCATCGGCCCGTGGCGCAGGGTCTCGCGGCCGCGCTCGGCCATGACCTCGATCGGCAGGCAGCCGTCGAAATAAGGCGTCGAGGCTTCCCATTCCTTGAACGAGGTCTTCTCGCCGGCGATCAACGCGTCGACGAAGGCCTCGTACTGCTCCTTGGTCATCGGGCAGTTGAGATAGTCCGCCCCCGTGCCGCCGGGGCCGGCCTTGTCGTAGCGCGACTGGCGCCAGGCGATGTCATGGTCGATCGTGTCGAAGTGCACGATCGGGGCGATGGCGTCGAAGAAGGCGAGGCCGGCGCTGCCGGTCAGACCCGCAACCGCCTCGGCGAGCGCAGGGGCGGTCAGCGGGCCGGTGGCGATGACCACCGACGACCACTCGGCCGGCGGCAGGCCGGCGATCTCGCCGCGCTCGATCGTCACCAGCGGATGGGCTGCGAGCGCCGCGGTCACGGCGGCCGAAAAGCCGTCGCGGTCGACGGCGAGCGCGCCGCCGGCCGGCACCTGATGGGCATCGGCGGAGCGCATGATCAGCGAGCCGGCGCGCCGCATCTCTGCATGGAGCACGCCGACCGCATTGGACGTCGCGTCGTCGGAGCGGAACGAGTTCGAGCAGACCAGTTCGGCGAGACCGTCGGTCTGGTGCGCCTCGGTGCCGCGCACCGGCCGCATCTCGTGCAGCACCACGGGCACGCCGGCGCTGGCGATCTGCCAGGCCGCCTCGGAGCCCGCGAGGCCGCCGCCGATCACATGGACCGGCGCGAGGCCGGCGTCGGCGGAATGCGCGCGCGGGCGCGATCGGGTCGTTGGTCATGTCGGTCATGGCGCCTCGGTAGCACCGGCCGCGTCGCTTGCAAAGCGCCGGCGCGGCAATTGCGCTGAGGCGGCTTCGTGCGCCGTCGGCAGTGACGGCGATCGTGGGACTTGAGACAATCGCTCGAGACGTGCGATTCGACGGAGGACGCGGAATGCGCATGGCCTGTCTGGCCGTTATCGGCCTGGGACTACTCGTATCCGCGTGCAACAGTACCAAATCGGAACAGACCGGCTCGATCGCAGCATCGGACCTCGCCATCGGCTCAGGTCGTGGCGAAGCGGCGCGTGGAGACGGCGGCGGCGCCGATCCGGTCACGACCGGGTCGATCAAACCGACCGCGCCGGTGCGGTCGGCCGAGGTCGATCCGGGCGTCGTGTCCTGGTACGCCGAGCGTCACGCCCGGTTCCCCGATGGCGAAGTGCTCACCTATTGCCATGCCTATGGCTGCGAGCTTCAGACCGCGATCCAGATCACCGAGGCGGATCTCGGCGAGCTCAAGGCGATCTTCGCCAATGCCAAGACGCCGGCGGACGAGCGGATCGGGATCGACCATGCGGTGAGTTGGTGGGAGAACCGCGCGGCGCCGCATCTCGGCGGTCCGCCCGACCGCCGCGGCTCGGAGCCGAAGGACGCGCATGTGCCCGGGCAGACCGACTGTCTGGACGAGGCGACCAATTCGACGACCATTCTCGTCTACCTCGAGCGCAAGGGGCTCCTGCAGTTCCACCACACCCTGCGACCGGACTCGCGTGGTGGTCTGCTCTATGCCCACGCGACGGCGGTCTTCCGCGACACGGTCGCAGGCAAGGACTGGATCGTCGACAGCTGGATGCGCGACAGCGGTGATCCCAACGACGTGATGCCGCTCGACGAGTGGCTGTCGAAGCCGATGGGGTGAGGGCCGGGGTCCAGGCGGCCAGTCCGGGGCTGGGGCCGGCCTTCTCCGCGTCTGGACTGCCGAGAGCGTTGCACGAGCGCGCGGCGCGGCGACCGCAGTCATCCAAGAACGGCGTCGTGCGTCGCGGCCGGCGCGTTGCCGGCCGTCGCGAAGCGCCACGGCAAGGCGGGCCTGCGGCTGTCGAACGCCGGATCTCGTGCACAGCCGCATCTCGTGCACACCCGCGCGGCGCACGTGGCCTCGCCCGGGCTGACGCCTTCTCTCGCACGTGTTTCGCTCGCCCCAGAATCGAGACGCCCGCCGGTGGGAGGAACCGGCGGGCGCTCGATCAACCGAGAGGGGCGGGAAGAAGATCCCCTCCGGAGCGGGGCGGTCGTTCGGGAGGAGAGAACGAACCGTCCCAGGCAAACGGCCGGCGCAGCCTTCACGGGAACCGGTCTGGGAGGAGTGACCGTTCCGGTGAGTCCGTCATGGGCGAACCATCAACGGGCGGCGCAGCATCGTGCCGTTCACGAAACATACATAAGACTTTTCGCACTGCGGCATAAGGAGGGCCACCGCATGTCCGGCATGCGCATTGTGCAGTGCGATATGGGCGGTCGTTCGAGCCTGTGGCTCTGAACTAGGGGCGGGGCCACGAGATACGAGATCTCCAGGACCGCATCTTTTGGAGCTCCGCATTCCGGGATTGTGCCGTGCCGTGCCGTCCGGACCTTTCCGTCAGAACCGCGCCGCCGGCTGTCGCGATCGGGCGGCCGGGCCGAAATGAACCATGAAGGTGTCCGGTGCCCGAGCCGTGCGACCATCAACCGGCAGCGGCAACCGGCGTCCGGCGCGGCCGCCGCTCCAGCAACTCGGCGAGAAATTGCCCCGTGTAGCTCCGTGGCTCGGAGACGATATCCTCGGGGCGCCCGACCGCCACGATTTCGCCGCCGCCGTCGCCGCCTTCCGGGCCGAGATCGATGATCCAGTCCGCCGTCTTGATCACCTCGAGATTGTGCTCGATCACGACGACAGTGTTGCCCTGATCGACCAGCTCGTGCAGCACTTCGAGCAGCTTGGCCACATCATGGAAATGCAGGCCCGTGGTCGGCTCGTCGAGAATGTAGAGTGTCCGGCCGGTCGAGCGGCGCGACAGCTCCTTGGACAGCTTGACGCGCTGCGCCTCGCCGCCGGAGAGCGTCGTCGCCTGCTGGCCGATATGGACGTAGCCGAGGCCGACCCGTGACAGGGTCTCGAGCTTCTCGCGGATGATCGGCACGGCCGCGAAGAACTCGACGCCCTCATCGACCGTCATGTCGAGCACGTCGGCGATCGACTTGCCCTTGAACACGACGTCGAGCGTCTCGCGATTGTAGCGCTTGCCCTTGCAGACGTCGCAGGTCACGTAGACGTCCGGCAGGAAGTGCATCTCGATCTTGATGACGCCGTCGCCCTGGCAGGCCTCGCAGCGACCGCCCTTGACGTTGAAGGAGAAGCGACCGGGTCCGTAGCCCCGCGCCTTCGCTTCGGGAAGACCAGCGAACCACTCGCGGATCGGTGTGAACGCACCGGTGTAGGTCGCCGGGTTCGACCGCGGCGTGCGGCCAATCGGCGACTGGTCGATGTCGATCACCTTGTCGAGGAACTCCAGCCCATCGATGCGGTCGTGCGGCGCCGGATTCTCCTTGGCGCCGTTCAGCCGGCGCGCGACGGACCGGAACAGGGTGTCGATCAGGAAGGTCGACTTGCCGCCGCCCGAGACCCCGGTCACGCATGTCATGGTGCCCAACGGAATATCCGCCGAGACGTTCTTCAGGTTGTTGCCGCGTGCGCCGATCACCCGGATCTTCTTGGCCTTGTCGATACGCCGGCGCTTGGAGGGCAGCGGGATCTCCAGCGTGCCGGACAGATACTGCCCGGTCAACGAATTCGGATCCGCCAGGATTTCGGCCGGCGTCCCGGCGGCGATGATCCGGCCGCCGTGCACGCCGGCGCCCGGCCCGACATCGACGACATAGTCGGCCGCGAGAATGGCGTCCTCGTCGTGCTCGACCACGATGACGGTGTTGCCGAGGTCGCGCAGATGCCGCAGCGTGTCGAGCAGGCGGGCATTGTCGCGCTGATGCAGACCGATGGAGGGTTCGTCGAGCACGTAGAGCACGCCGGTGAGCCCGGATCCGATCTGCGACGCAAGGCGGATGCGCTGGCTCTCGCCGCCGGACAGCGTGCCCGAGTTGCGCGACAGCGTCAGGTAGTCGAGGCCCACGTCATTCAGGAACTGCAGCCGCTCCCGGATTTCCTTCAGAATCCGGCCGGCGATCTCGTTGCGCTTGGCGTCGAGTTCGGCCGGGAGACATTCGAACCAGGCGCCGGCGCTGCGGATCGACAGGCTCGACACTTCACCGATGTGTCGACCGGCAATCTTGACCGCCAGCGCCTCCGGCTTCAGCCGATAGCCGTTGCAGGCGCGGCACGGCGTATCGGCGAAATAGCGCTCGATCTCCTCGCGCGACCAGTCGGACTCGGTTTCGCGCCAGCGCCGTTCGAGGTTCGGGATCACGCCCTCGAAAGTCTTGCGCGTCTGGTAGCTGCGCAGCCCGTCGTCATAGGTGAACGTGACCTCGGTCGCCCCCGTGCCGAGCAGAATCGCGGTGCGGCCCTCCTCGGGCAGATCGCGCCAGGGCTTGGTCAGCGAGAAGCCGTAATGCTTGCCGAGCGCGTCGAGCGTCTGCATGTAGAAGGGCGACGTCGACTTGGCCCAGGGTGCTATCGCGCCCTGGCGCAAGGACAACGACTGGTCGGGCACGATCAGCTCGGGATCGATCTTCTGCTCCGATCCGAGACCGCCGCAGGTCGGACACGCGCCGAACGGGTTGTTGAACGAGAACAACCGCGGCTCGATCTCGGGAATGGTGAAGCCCGAGACGGGGCAGGCGAACTTCTCCGAAAACATGATCCGGCGCGGCTGACCGTCCTCGCCTGCCGCGTCGGCAAACTCGGCCACCGCGATCCCGTCGGCGAGCTTCAACGCCGTCTCGAACGAATCCGCCAACCGGCTCGCCATGTCGGCACGGACCACGATGCGGTCGACGACCACGTCGATGTCGTGCTTCAGCTTCTTGTCGAGCGCCGGTGCTTCGGCGATCTCGTAGAAGGTGCCGTCGATCTTGACGCGCTGAAAGCCCTTCTTCTGGAAGTCGGCCAGCTCCTTCCGATACTCGCCTTTGCGCCCGCGAACCACAGGGGCGAGCAGGTAGAGCCGCGTGCCCTCGTCGAGCCCGAGCACCCGATCGACCATCTGGCTGACCGTCTGGCTCTCGATCGGCAGGCCGGTCGCGGGTGAATAGGGGATGCCCACGCGCGCAAACAGAAGGCGCATGTAATCGTAGATCTCGGTGACGGTGCCGACCGTCGAGCGTGGGTTGCGCGACGTGGTCTTCTGCTCGATCGAGATTGCCGGCGACAGGCCATCGATCTGATCGACGTCCGGCTTCTGCATCATTTCGAGGAACTGACGCGCGTAGGCCGAGAGGCTCTCGACATACCGACGCTGGCCCTCCGCATAAATCGTGTCGAAGGCCAGAGACGATTTGCCCGAACCCGAGAGACCGGTCATGACCACGAGCTTGTCACGTGGCAAGTCGAGATCGACGTTCTTCAGATTGTGTTCGCGCGCGCCGCGAATCGAGATCGTCTTGCCGGAAAACAGCGAGGCGACCGCCGATGCCGGCGTCGAAGCCGCGGAACCGGTCGAACCCGCCTTGGCACCACCCTGGCCCGCGTCGATCAACCGGTTATCCGTCGCACCCATCGTCATGCTCGCGCTCCTCCGGCGGCCGCCGGTTCGAATTTCCACGGATCGAGGCGGCGACGCCGACCTTATACGCCGACCGGATCACCGGAGGTTCAGGTCTTGTGTCGCTCGGCCAGCGCCTTGAGGCCCGCATCGTAGAAGGCGCGGACCGCGCCCCAGGCCTTGCCAGTGGCGACTCCGTTTGCGGGCGCGTAGCTGCCGGACCAGACGATGCGACTGCCGCCGTCATGCCGACGGACGGCGAGCGTCGCCTGAAGGTCCACGACCGACGCTCCCCCCTCGACGAGCCGATAGGTATAGGTTCGCGCCCGATCATTCCAGTCCACCAGACGTTCGACCTGGGTCGCGCCGTCGGCAAGTGTCAGGGTGCGCGTGAGCTTGCCGTCGACCTCGACGGCGCTGCACGCCTTGACCATGGGATGCCAAGTCTCGATCGCGCAGAAATCGCCGAGTTCCTTCCAGACAGCATCGGGATCACCGGAGACATCGACCCAACGCGCGGTGTCGAGCGCGATCGCGCCAGAGGTGGTCCAGCCGGTCGCGGAGCATGCGACCGCGATAAGGAGGGCCAGGCGGACGAGTTGTTCGCCTACGTACTGTCCGGCGCGCCGCCGGTGCATTCCGTGCCTTGTCATGATCCGCTCCCCGTGCAGGCTCTTGCGAAACACGAGCAGATGCTATAGAACGAACGCGGAACATGTCAAGCGATGTTCCACTAATGTACTCGTCGATCGCGGTTCTCACCTCGCCATCGGGCCGTGTGTCATGGGTGGGATGCGACCATGGCCGGGTGGCAGTTTTCCGTGGATGGTAGCCTGCGGTCGCTGCGTTCCGGTCGCCAAGGGAATGCTACGGGAGTAAGGTGGCCAGCAAATCGAGGTGCGGAGGACGGCATGGCCGGAAGCGTGAACAAGGTCATCCTGGTCGGCAATCTGGGTGCCGATCCGGAGGTGCGGCGTACTCAGGATGGTCGGCCGATCGTCAACCTGAGGCTCGCCACGTCGGACACCTGGCGGGATCGGCAGTCGGGTGAGCGCCGGGAGCGCACCGAGTGGCACCGTGTCGTCATCTTCAACGAAGCGCTTGCCAAGATCGCCGAGCAGTATCTGCGGAAGGGCTCGAAGGTCTATGTCGAGGGGGCGCTGCAGACCCGTGAGTGGGAAGACCAGCAGGGTCAGAAGCGGTATTCGACCGAAGTCGTCCTGCAGAACTTCAATGGACAATTGACGCTGCTGGATCGACCGGGTGGCGGCGGCGGCGACGACTTCGGCGACGAGGCGATGTCCGGGGGGCGTGGCGGCGGCGGAGGCGGTCGCGTCGGTTACGACCGAGGCGGCGATCGGGGCGCTTCGGCGCCGCGGGGCGCGCCGAAGCAGCCGGCCTATTCGGGTGGCGGCGACATCGACGACGAAATTCCGTTCTGAGGCCGAACGGATTACCGCGTTCCGGGTGGGTCTGGCCGCGGCATCCGGCTCGATGGGGCGAGCGGTTTGGTTATGGGGCGTCGAGCCGGCGGCGTTCGACGCCGACGCCTGTCGAGCCGGTGGTCCGAATTCTGTGTGGGAGGAGAGGGCTGCTGCGCGAATGGGGCGCATCGTGGCGGCGGCCGGAGGAACGGCCGGCATGTGTGGAGGATTGGCTTAACCTGTCGTTAATGGGGCTCGCTCAATTTAGGATTCACGATATCCACGCGGGTTTTGTATCCGTTTCGCCGGCTGACGGCGGACAGTTACCCGCCGCGAAAGACGAGCGATGCGCCATACTCCGATCGAGCCGCCGACCGCGAGCCGCCTTTCGCTGTTCGCTTCCGTTTCGGTGGTCGTCCTCGGCGGACTTGTGCTCGCGGGATGCGCCTCGCATCCCGAGAAGGGCGTCCGGCGCGAGAAGATTACGCAGAACAAGGTGATCACCTCCGGACCGATCCCGCCCGGCGGCGGACGGCGGCAGATCGGCCAGCCGTATCAGGTCGGCGACAGGGTCTATGTGCCGCGGGAGGATCCGACCTACGACCGTGTCGGCGTGGCGTCCTGGTACGGCGGCGAGTATCACCACGGCACGTTGACGGCGAACGGCGAGGTCTATGATCGCGGCACGATCTCGGCCGCGCATCCGACGCTGCCGCTGCCGTCCTATGCGCGCGTCACCAATGTCGAGAACGGTCGCTCGATCATGGTGCGCGTCAACGATCGCGGCCCCTATGTCGGCAACCGGATCATCGACCTCTCGGAACGAACCGCGGATCTGCTCGGCATGCAGGGCAAGGGCCTCGGTCAGGTCCGCGTGCAATATGTCGGTCCGGCGGGGCTCGCGGGTTCGGACCAGCGGGTGCTGCTGTCGTCGTTGCGCGGCCCGGGCTCGGGCAATGTCGCGCAGGATCGCACCATGATCGCCATGGCCGATCGCAGCCCGAGCGGCCCGTTGGGCGGCGGCGGGCGCGAGGCGCCGAAGGTTGCGCCGGCGCCCACGATGGTGGCCCAGGCCGAGATTCCGTCGCGGATCGCCAACGAGCGTGCGGGAGCCGCCGAGGCGCGGTTGCCGTCGCCGTCGTTCCAGGCCTCGCTCGCCTCGACGGGTCTGTTCGGTGGAGCGCAGCCGACCCGCGCGGCCAGTCTGGCGCCGACGTCGGGCGCGCGGATCGCGTTGCCGCCCAGCGCAAAGGCCGAACCGCTGCCGGTGCGGGTTGCCAACACTTCGGCGGAGTCGGTCGCGGCCGGGCTCGGCGATGCCGGCCAGCCGCTGTCGATCCTGCCGCCGGCACCGGTCGGCGGCGCCGCTCAGGCCGTGATCCCAGTTTCGGCCCCCGTCCAGTCCGCGCCTGCGGCATAGCCGGCGGGTGCGATCCAATATCGCTGGACGACGCCGCAGCCGCATTCGGTCTATTCCAACTCCTTCGCGGATACGACCGACGCGCGCATCGCCGCCGCGCACGAGGCGTTCCGGGCCATTACGGTCGGCGCGGACTTCGCGTCGCTGGCGCAGGCCGAGGCGCGGGCGCGCCCGGCGACGATCGATCTCGGCCGGCACGCCGGCAAGCGCGAGATCGAGCGTGTCGCGCTCGGGATGCAGCGGTTCGGCACGGTCGTGATCCTGCCAGCGGCGGGGCGGGGCGATGCCAAGCATACGTTGCTTCTGCTCGCCGACGGTTCTGCGCCGGTCGCGGACGTGATCGGTGCGGCGCGCGGGCTCGGCGCGCCGGAGGCCCGGATTCTGGCCAATTGAGCGACGCCGCGGGCGGGTCGACGGGACGAGCGCCCGTCGCCCCGACGGCCTATGCCCCGATTTCCGGCTTGCGTGATACGTCGATTCCGGGCTTTCTCGTCGGGTCCGGTGCGGCGTAACAAATCCGCCGCCTTGGCCGTCGTATTAGCGGGGCACTCAGCGCGTCGCCCGATCGGGCGCATCCGCCGGATGGGCGGTAAGGAGATCGCATCGTGGCGGCATACGTCGATCCGGCTCGATCCGACCGGCCGCGGGCGGATTTTCGCCCGGCCATGGCTTCGCATGAGCATTTCGTCCCGAGGGGGATCGACCCGAATGCCAGCGGACTGTCGCGGCGCGGCGTTCTCACGCGCGGGCTCGTTGCGCTCGCGGGCGCTGCCTCGCCCGCGCTTCTGCTCGGGTCGCGTGACGCCGATGCCAAGCCGCGCGCCGTGACCGGCCGTCAGGCCGCGCAGGCGGGGGCGGCGCAGGCGAAGGATTCGGGCGTCTTCGAGACCAAGGGCGAGAACGCGATCCTGGTCGACTACGAATCCGGCACGGTCCTGTTCGAGAAGAATCCGGACCGACAGTTTCCGCCTGCCAGTCTCGCCAAGATGATGACGGTCGCGGTTCTGTTCAACGAGATCCGTGAAGGACGGGTCAAACTGGAGCAGGACTTCCTGGTCTCCGAACATGCCTGGCGGACCGGCGGTGCGCCGTCGCGGACGTCCTGCATGTTCGCGCCGGTCAACAGCCGGGTGAAGATCGTCGATCTGATCCAGGGCATCATGATCCAGTCGGCGAACGACGGCGCCATCGCGGTCGCCGAGGGCATCGCCGGCTCGGAGGACGCCTTCGCGGAACTGATGAACAAGCGTGCCAAGGAGATCGGGCTGAAGAGCACCAGCTTCGGCAACCCGACCGGCCTGCCGCATTTCAACAACAAGGCGACCGCGCGCGATCTCTATCTGCTGGCGCGGCATCTGATCGCCGAATTTCCGGAATTCTATAAATATTATTCGCAGCGCGAGTTCACCTACAACAATATCCGCCAGTTCAACCGTAATCCGCTGCTCAATGACGGTATCGGCGCGGACGGACTGAAGACCGGCTACATCAAGGAATCCGGCTACAACATCGTCGGCTCGGCCAATCAGAACGGTCAGCGGCTGATCATGGTGATGAGCGGCTGCAAGAGCGAGAAGGAGCGGGCCGAGGAGGCGCGCAAGCTCATGGACTGGGGCTTCCGCACTTTCGAGCAGATAAAGCTCTACGACAAGGACGAGGTGGTCGGGGAGGCGAGCGTCTATGGCGGCGCGTCGGGCCGCGTGCCGCTCGTCTCGGAGAAGACCGTCAACGTGCTGGTGCCGCGCGGCAATCGCGACAAGCTCAAGGGCCGGGTGGTCTATTCCGGGCCGGTCAAGGCGCCGGTCGAGAAGGGCCGGCCGATCGGGCGGCTGCTCGTGCTGCGCGACGACCAGGTGATGCAGGAGACGCCGCTCGTCGCGGCCGGATCGGTCGAGATCGGCACGCTCAGGCAGCGCGCGTTCGATGCGGTCGGCGAACTGCTCGTCGGCTGGATCAAGGGCTGAAGCGGTGGCTGTCGCCGATCCGTCCCATCCGCCCGTCGGCCGCTTCATCACCTTCGAAGGCGGCGAGGGCGCGGGCAAGTCCACCCAGGTCAAGCGTCTGGCCGAGCGGCTGCGCAGGAGTGGCCTGACCGTCGTGGTCACGCGCGAGCCGGGCGGCTCGGCGGGCGCGGAGGTCGTCCGGCATGTGATCTTATCCGGCGCGGCGGAGGCGCTCGGGCCCGAGGCCGAGGCGATGCTGTTCGCGGCGGCGCGGGCGGACCATGTCGACGAGACGATCCGGCCGGCGCTCGAGGCCGGGCAGTGGGTCATCTCGGACCGGTTCGCCGACTCGACGCGCGTCTATCAGGGCGTGACGGGACGGGTGCCCGCGGCCCTGATCGACGAACTCGAGCGTGTGGCGCTCGACGGCGTGGCGCCGGATCTGACGATCCTGCTCGACCTGCCGGCCGAGGTCGGGCTGAAGCGTGCCGCGGTTCGGCGGGGCAGTGCCGACGCCGACCGGTTCGAGAAGGAGGATGTCGCGATGCATGCCGCGCGGCGCGACGCGTTCCTGGCGATCGCGCGTTCCGAACCGCGACGTTTCGCGGTCGTCGATGCGAGCCATGACCCGGACATGGTCGCCGAAGACGTCTGGCACGCTGTGTCCGCGCGGCTGGGGCTGCGCTGACCGGGGGCGGGATGCCGCCGCGCCCCGGCATGGTTCACGCTCGCGCGTGTCGCGCCTCACTCGCGCGTGGCGCGCTTCGCCTGCTGCCAGATCTCCTCCATTTCGTCGAGGCTCGCGGCGCCGAGCGGGCGGCCCTGCTCGGCGAGGCGACGTTCGATGAAGGCGAAGCGGCGGCGGAATTTCTCGTTGCCGCGCCGGAGTGCCTTTTCCGGGTCGAGCTTCAGATGGCGGGCGAGATTGGCGACGGCGAACAGCACGTCGCCGAGTTCCTCCTCGAGCGCCTCGTCGCTGCGCGGCTTCTCGATCTCGGCCTCGATCTCCTCCAGCTCCTCTCGGATCTTGGCGATGACGGCATGGGGATCGTCCCAGTCGAAACCGACCGTGCCGGCCTTGGCGGTCAGGCGCACGGCGCGTTCGAGCGCGGGCAGGCCGGAATTGACGCTGTCGAGCAAGCCCTTCGGACCCTCGACGATGCCGCGTGCCGCCTTGCGGGCGGCTTTGTCGACCTTTTCCTCGGCCTTGATCCGCTCCCAGCTGTCCTTGGCCATGCCGGCGTCGCGGGCTTCGGCGTCGCCGAACACGTGCGGATGGCGGCGGATCATCTTGGTCGTGATCGCCTCGACCACGTCGCCGAAGTCGAACTGGCCGTCCTCCGACCCCATCTGGGCATGGAAGACCACCTGCAGTAGCAGGTCGCCGAGTTCGTCCTTCAGATCCTCGATATCGCCGCGCTCGATCGCGTCGGCGACCTCGTAAGCCTCCTCGATCGTGTAGGGCGCGATCGTCGCGAAGGTCTGTTCGAGGTCCCACGGGCAGCCCGTGACCGGCGTCCTCAGCGCCTTCATGATCTCGAGCAGCCGTGCGATATCGCGAGACGGGGTCATTCAGGGCCTCTCACCCGGAGAAAAAGGAGGGCGGGACCGTCCGTCCCGCCCACGCGAACGCGAGCCTATATCATCGCCGCCGCGATCGGGCCATGATCGCGCCGCATCGAAGACCCGCCGCAACGCCGCGTCCGCCCACGGCTTCCGCGCACGAGACCCCCCGCGAGATCCTCCATGTCCGACGGCCGCATGATCCCCGTGACCCGCCGCATCGCGATCGACGAGCGCGAGCTGTCGGAGACGTTCGTGCGCGCCTCCGGACCGGGCGGGCAGAACGTCAACAAGGTCTCGACCGCGGTCGAACTGCGTTTCGACGTCGCCGGGTCGCCGAACCTGCCGGAGGAGGTGCGTCAACGGCTCGCGCGGCTCGCCGGCCGGCGGCTGACGCTCGACGGCGTGCTTGTGCTGCGCGCCGACCGGTTCCGTACCCAGGAGCGCAATCGCGAGGACGCGCTGGAGCGGCTTCTCGGTCTCATCCGCGAGGCGGCGGTGCCGCCGCCGCCGCCGCGCAAGGCGACCAAGCCGACCCGCTCGTCGCAGATCAAGCGGGTCGACGAGAAGAAGCGGCGCGGCAACGTCAAGGGGCTCAGGCGCGGCCGGATCGACCACGACTGAGCACGGCGAGCCCCGCTCAGATCAGCCCGGCGCCGATGTTGACCATCAGGGCGAGGATCGTGGTGTTGAACACGAAGGCGAGCACGCAGTGCAGGAGCCCGATCCGGCGCACGCGGGTCGAGGCCATGGCGACGTCGGCGGTCTGGCCGGAGGTGCCGACCACGAAGGCGAAGTAGAGAAAATCGCTGTAGATCGGCTTGTCCTGGCCGGGAAACTCCAGGCAGGCCGCATGGCCGCGGCCGATCGCGTTGTAATATTCGTGCGCGTAGTGCAGCGCGAACATGGTGTGGGTGAAAGCCCAGGCCGAGGCGAGCGTCAGGGCGGCGAGGCCGATATGGGCGGCCTTGGAGAAGCCGGTCAGATCCTTGACGACGGTCAGCTCCGCGACGATCGCGACGAGGCTCGCCGTGGCGGCGAGCACGGTCATCACCAGGATCGTCGTCTGGCCCTCGTCCTGGAGCTTGGCGCGGTTGCGCATCTTGTCGAGCGAGGCACGCGCCATCATGGTCCAGGCGAGGCCGAGGTAGAGCACGCTGCCGACGTTCCAGGCGACCAGCAGCCGCGTCTGGACGCGCCAGGCCGTCACCACGTCGAGCAGGATCAGGGTCAGAACCCCGATCAGCGCCGAGAGTGTGAGCCGCGGGCGTGTCCGAGCGTGGCGGATCACCGGCAGGCGGTGCAGGCGATGGGGGAACGGCGGATGGGTCATGCTGGATCCTGGCGGAGGGGCGCGCGTCGACTCGCGCATCTGCGGGGCACTCAGTCTGCGCCACGAGCCCTGTCGAAGCGCTGACCGTGCCTTAGCGCGGAACAATGCGACGGCGCTTGTGCTTTTTCCGCTCGACAGACGCGCCTCGCGACCGGTCACGCCGGCGGCGCGCCAAGCGGGAGAGCCGACATGAGCATTCTATGGACCATCATTATTGGATTTGTCGCCGGCGTCATCGCCAAGTGGATCATGCCCGGCCGCAACGAGCCGAGCGGCTTCATCCTCACCGCCATTCTCGGCATCGTCGGCGCTTTCGTCGCGACCTATCTCGGCCAGTCGCTCGGCTGGTATCGCGCCGGCGAGGGCGCCGGGCTGATCGGGGCGGTGGTCGGCTCGATCATCGTGCTGTTCGTCTGGGGCATGATCGCCGGCCGGCGCGACAGCCTGACCTGACGAACCCATGCGCACGTCCCTTCGGAAGCGGCAAGGCCGCCGGATCGGCGATCCGGCGGCCTTGTGCTTGTCGGGGGCGCCTTCAGGGCGGCGTCAGCCGACGCGGATCTGCTTGACCAGGTCGACGACCTCCTGCTGCAGCTCGTTCGCCTGACCGGAGAGCGAGTTCGACAGGCCCATCAGCTGCGTCGAAGCGGCGCCGGTCATTTCGGCGGCGCGGCCGACGCCGTTGATGTTGCTGGTCACGGCCTCGGTGCCGCGCGCGGCCTGCTGGGTGTTGGCCGAGATCTCGTCGGTCGCGGCCGCCTGCTGCTCGATCGCGGCGGCGATGTCGCCGGAGATCTGCTGGATCTGCGCGATCGTGCCGTTGATCTTGTCGATCGAACCGACCGTGCGATCGGTCGCGGCCTGGATCTCGCCGATCTTGGCGGAGATCTCTTCCGTCGCCTTGGCGGTCTGCGAGGCGAGCTGCTTCACCTCCGAGGCGACGACCGCGAAGCCGCGGCCGGCCTCACCCGCACGGGCCGCCTCGATGGTGGCGTTGAGCGCGAGCAGATTGGTCTGCGCGGCGATATTGCTGATCAGCTCGACGACTTCACCGATCTTGGTCGCGGCGACTGCGAGCGCCTTCACGTCGGTGTCGGTGCGGGTCGCTTCCGCCGCGGCCGTGTCGGCGATCTCGTTGGAGCGTGCGACCTGCCGGGAAATGTCGCGGATCGAGGCCGACATCTCCTCGGTCGAGGCGGCCGTGGTCTGGACGTTGGCCGAGGCCTCCTCGGCCGCGCCGGAAACCGCCTGCGCCTGGCGCGAGGTCTCTTCGGCGGTGGCGGAGAGGTTCTTGGCGCTGTCCGCCACTTCCTGCGCCGAGCGCACGAAGGTCTCGGCGAGCGATCCCATGCGGGCCTGGAACTGGTCGGCGATCTCGATCCGCGCCCGGCGCATCTCCTCGGCGCGCTGCTGCTCGGTTTCGGCGGCACGGGCGCGCAGCACCTCGGCCTCGCGGAGCTGGGTGCGCAGGATCTCCAGCGCGGTGGCGAGCGAGCCGATCTCGTCGGAACGCTTGCCGAGATCGAAGCGCTGATCGAGCTCACCGCGGCCGAGCGCCTCGGTCTGCTTCATCATCGCAAGGAGGGGAGCGACCACGACGCGGCGGGTCATGAAGAAGGCGAGCGCCACGATCGCGATGATCGTCGCGGCGATGCCGGCGAGCGTCACGGTCGCGCTCCACTGCGCGCCGGCGGCGGTCTCGGCCTTCTGCTGATCGCGCAGGGCCTTGAAGTCCTCGATCATCGCCGCGGTGAGCTTCAGCGTCTCGTTCAGCGCCGGTCCGCAGGTGCGGTTCATCAGGTCGTCGGCTTTTGCACGGGCCTCGAGCGTCGATCCGGGCATTTCCGCGAGCCGAATCGTTTCGGCACAGGTCTTGTCCAGTGCCGTGCGATAGACCTTGCGGACCTGGTCGACGCGATCGGCATAGGCGGGTACGAAGCGCGCCGCCTTGGTCATATAGAGTTCGAAACTGTCGATGCCGTCCTTGCGCGCCTTCGACGCGGCGGCTTCTTCGGCGTCGGACTGGGCGACGATGCTCTGGTAGATCCCCGCAACCGTCTTCGACACACCGCCGTCGGCCCGCGCGACCGCGACCGCACCGACGCCCGGACCTTCCAGGATCGCGGTATTCTGCTTGTCGATGATCGAAAACTGGGACGTGGCATAGAGGGCGCCGGCCAGACTGGCGCTCCCGAGGATGAGCAGCAGGCTGACGACCTTCCAGATCATGGGCCAATTCTTGACGTTCATCGATCGTGTCTCCGGCGATGCCTTCGGTGAAGCGCGGCAGGTTCCATGGGGTTTCATCCTCGGCGGGCTTGTCGTCGTTCGGGCTGCTTGTGGCCCGATTGAGTCTGAATCATAGGAGACTGGACTTAATCAATCCTTGATTGGAAAAAGTAATTTCAGTATTCGACCACGTGAATTATAATATGATCGTGTAAAATTACAGAAATACAGAAAGCCGGCAGTGCGGGTGGCACTCCGGTTTTTTCGTTCGGCGCATCGACCCATGGGGTGAAATCGGTCCGCTACATTGAAAGCGCCTCGATGGTCACGATCGATGGAGATGCTTTGACTTGACGCTTGGCGCCGACCGCAGGTGGCCGGCGCCGCGTTCGCGGTACGCCCGGCTCAGCTCCTGCCGAGGAAGCGGTCCATGACGGCCTTCTCGCCCGGACCGAGGTCTTCGGAGGCGATCCGCTCATAGAGGCGAGCGGCGCCCCGGTAGAAGGACGATTCCGGGTAGTCGGCGCCGACGAAGTCGGCGATGGCGTGCATCTCCTCGACCCAGCGATAGGCCTTGCCGTACATGTCGGGCAGGGTCTTCTCGAAACGGGTGAGGAGCTGCGGCTGGCTGGCTGCGAGTTCGGCATGCAGCGCCGGACCGGCGCCGGCGCGGTCGGCGGCGAGGATCATCGCGGCGGCGATCGCGACCAGGCCCTTGGTGATGCCGGCATAGGAGAGCTTCAGCGCCGAGGCGGCGCCGATCGGGCCATCGACGATGCGGACGTCGAGACCGAGATCGCCGAGCACGGCCGCATCGTTGGCGGCGGCGCCGGAGAAGTAGAACGCCGGCCCGCGCTCGCCGTCTTTCGGCGGAAAGCCGATGATGGCGCCGTCGATGCAGCGGGCGCCGGTCTCGCCGAGCGTTTCGGCGATGGCGGCCATGGTCTCGGTACCGACGGCGTTGCAGTCGACGAAGGCCGGCGCACCGCTGCGGCCGATCAACGGCGCGAAGCGCGCGGCCAGCGCCTTGGCATCGGCCGGCGGCACGATCGACAGGATCAGCGAGGCATTTTCGGCGATGGTGCGGTCGTCGGCATCGATCATGCCGGCGGCGGTGGCGCGGGCGCGGCTCGCCTCGCCGCGACCGGCGAGCGAGGTCAGCACGGTGGCGCCGTTGGCGGAAAGGCGGCGGCCGACGGCGCTACCCATGGCGCCGGCGGCGATCACGGCGATGGTCTCGGTCATGGGGCGTGTGCTCCTCGGGTCGAACGGCGCGGCGGCGCCGGATGGAAAAGGGGGCGTCCGGCTCATGCGAAGGCCATGACGACGGCGGTGATGGTGAACAGGGAGGCGGTGGTCGCGACCGCGAAGGCGCAGGCCGCCTCCTCGGCATAGCGGCCGAACTGCGATGCCATGACATAGACGTTGACGCCCGGCGGCAAGGCGGCGGTGATGGTTGCGACGGCCACCGCCTCGCGCGGCAGATCGGCCGCCCAGGCGAGTGCGAACACCAGCACCGGGTGGACGACGAGCTTCAACGCGGCGGCTGCCAGCGGCGGGCCGGCGGCTTCCGGCCATTCGAGCCGATAGACCAGGGCGCCGAGCGCGACGAGGGCCAGCGGCGAGGCGGCGGTCGCGAGCGCGGCGATCACCTGATCGACCGGTCCGGGCAGGGCCAGGCCGCTCATGCGCACCGCGAAGCCGGCGATGAGCGCTAGCGTCATCGGATTGCCGAAGGCGGCGACGAGCGTCGGCCGCAGCCGCACCCTTTCGCCGCCGACGCCGGCCGCGACCAGCAGCGTGGCGGCCGGAATCAGGATCAGCGAGTGAACGGCGATGATCTCGGTGATCTCGACCACGCCGCGGTCGCCGAACAGGGCGTGCACGACCGGCACGCCGATCAGCGAGGAATTCGAATAGACCGCGCCCATGCCGAACACGCCGGCCTCCGACAGGCCGAGGCCGAGCACGCGGCGGGCATAGACATGGGCGATCAGCAGCAGCAGCGCGCAGGCGACGAAGTAGACGATCGCGATCGTCGGCAGTCCGCCGCCTCCGGTCTCGTGCGCGAGCGCCCGAAACAGGAGTGCCGGCACCGCGAGCGTGCCGACCACCTTCACCAGACCGCGCGTACCGGCCTCGTCGACGATGTGAAAGCGCGCGGCCGCCCATCCGACCGCGAGCAAGCCGAACACCGGAGCGAGAACCACGAGGGCTGCCAACACGTGTCTTCCGTCCTTCTTTGTTGCCGCCGCCGGCCCGTTCCGGCGGCGTGCCGGTCACGCGGCCTTGCGAAGCAGCGGCGCGCGCCGCTCGGTGATGTGGGAGGGGTCCAAGATCAGGCTCGCGCCGCAGCGGTCGAGCGCATCCGCGGCGTAGCGGCAGAGTTCGACGTTGTTGGTCGGGCGGACCACGCCGTCGGCACCGAGCAGATACGGGGCGTCCTCCATGCCGACGCGCAGGACATCGACCTCGCTGTCGTCCTGCGCGGCATAGCCGGCAAGGCGACGGACCGGATCGACGATCAGACCCGCATCCGGGCCGACGTCCATTGCCGAGGCGATGCCGGCGGCATGATGGGGCAGGACCGCAGCGCCGACCGTGATCGAGATCCGCCGCCGCTTCGGGCCGCCCGGATAGTCGCGCTCGAGCGACTTCGCCGCGGCGACAACGTTTCGGAACTCGCCGTAGGTCTGCGGGAACGGCAGCTTGGGCGAGAAGCCGAACAGCAGCGTGATGTTGAGCTGATCGGCTCCGGCGAGGGCGAGATCGCGGCGGGCGATCGCCATACGCGACATGGCGAAGCTGCGCACGAACTGCACCCATTCGATCTCGTCGAGCAGGTGCAGGCGGCGCCGCGCGGCGATGGCGCGGGCGTAGGCCTCCATCTGCACGGCCGGCGAGGATTGGCCGTAGCGGTTGCCGTTGGCGGTCGAGTGGGTCTCCATCGTGACGTCTTCCATGCGGGTCGATGGCCGGTAGCGGTCGACGGCGTCGAGGAAGGCATCGCTCTCGATGAAGTCCTTGGTCAGCCGGCCGGTCGCGTGCTCGAGATCGCAGACGATCTGAAGCTCGATCGCGGCCTGCATGGTGATGAAGTGCGCGCCGCCCTCGGCCAGCGACAGGTCGGCGTGGCTGACGCGTTCCCATTCGCCGTGATCGGCGATCCGCTGCATGACCTCCGGTCCGTTGCGGCTGGCGCCGAAGCTGATCAGCATGTCCGGATCGAGCGCCTGGACGAGGCGACCGACGCGGGCATAGACCGCATTGTCGGTCGTCTGCTCACGCGTGGAGAAGTTCCGCGCGTGGTAGTGGTAATAGCGGACGCCGAGATCGGAAAGCTGTTCGACTTCCCAGGCGATCTCGTCCTCGCCGACTGCGATGTCGACACCCGTGCAGATCCGGTCCAGCACCGCATCCCCCGTGAGACGATGGTTTCTCGGCGTGTATTTTGCCCCGGTGGAGCAGCAGCCGAGGATCAGTTCTTTGGGCATGGCCAATTCCTCGTTCCTAGTACGATGAGTTTTGGTCCGAGTACCTAGGGCCCAAGCCGAACGTTATTCTCCCTATTTGCTTACCTTCGTCTCAAGTCTTTTTATGTATGCGACGACATCGAGGCCGTCGTCTTTTGTTTCAAAGCCCGCAAATGGCATGCGATTGCCTGGAACGACTTGTTGCGGATCGACCAGGTAGTCGGAGAGCTTGTCGTCGTTCCAGACGATCGGGCTCTGCTGCATGGCGCGGGAGTAGGGGAAGCCGGGCACCCGGCCGGCGGGCCGGCCGATCACGCCGATCAGCGACGGGCCGCGATCGGTGCCGGCGCCGCGTTCGCCGTGGCAGGCGACGCACTGGCCGAACAGCGTGGCGCCGTGGTCGGCGTCGGCTGCGTGCGCCGGCGCTGCGATCGACTGTGCTGCGATCGACAGCGCCGCGGCGACGAGCGGACCCGTGGCCGCGGCCTTGGCGCGGCTTGCGGAGCGATGGCCGATCGGGCCGGTCACGCGCGCCGCCGTCATGCCGGAACCAGCGGAGCAGGATGCTTGACGTAGGCGCCGGCGATCGCCTGCGCG
This sequence comes from Ancalomicrobiaceae bacterium S20, assembly GCA_040269895.1. Taxonomy (NCBI): domain Bacteria; kingdom Pseudomonadati; phylum Pseudomonadota; class Alphaproteobacteria; order Hyphomicrobiales; family Ancalomicrobiaceae; genus Methyloraptor; species Methyloraptor flagellatus. Next base: position 1,586,300 of record CP158568.1, read on the forward strand.
GCCCAGTAGGTCAGCGCGGCCGCGGCGGCGGTCGGGTTGTAGCCGGCGTTCTGCGGGAAGGCGGAGGCACCGACCACGAACAGATTGTGGGCGTCCCAGTGCTGCAGATAGCGGTTCACGACGCTGTCGGCGGGCGACTTGCCCATGATCGCGCCGCCGGAATTGTGGCTCGACTGATAGGCGGTGACGTTGAAGTCGCCCTTGCGCGGCTTCGGCGCGACGACGGTCGCGCCCATGGCGCGGCCGATCTCGGCGGCCTTGCCGAGCACCCAGTCGGCCATGGCGCGGTCGTTGTCGGTGAAGTTGTAGGTGACGCGCAGCAGCGGGTCGCCAAAGACGTTTCGGTAGTTCGGATCGAGGTCGAGGAAGTTCGCCCGCGAGGAATAGTTGGTGCCTTCAACGAGCATGCTCGCGGTCCGGCGATACCATTTCGCCGTCTCGGACTTCCATTTCGCGCCCCAGCGCGGTGTGCCCGGCGGCGTCGGGCGGAAGTTGATCGGCCGGCCGTTCGTCGAGCCGAGCGAGATGTAGCCGCCACCGAAGAAGTTCAGGTTGGAATGGTCGAAGTTGTCGCCGTTGAAGTCGTCGACGACCATGCCGAGGCCGCCGGCGCCCATGAACGGGTTCAGTTCCTCGGTTTCGAAGAACACCTCGCAGGTCGGCTGGATCTGATAGCAGTAGTTCTTGCCGACGACGCCGCTGCCGGTCTTCGGATCGTAAGGCGTGCCGATGCCGGAATTGAGCAGCAGCCGGGTGTTGCCGAACACCCAGGTGGCGAGCACGACGATCTCGGCCGGCTGGTCGAAGGTCTCGCCCGACCGCACGTCGATGTAGCGGACGCCGGTCGCGCGTTTGGCGGCCTTGTCGTAGAGCACGCGCGAGACATAGGCCTGCGTCAGCTTGCGAAACTTGGCCTCGCCGGTCAGCGCCGGTCCGAGCGTCGACCAGGGTGTGGCCTTGGCGTCGGCCTCGCAGCCGAAGCGGTCGCAGTGGCCGCAATATTGGCAGCCGCCGAGCTTGGCACCTTCCGGGTTGGTGTAAGGCGCGCTCGAATTGGACGCCGGCGCGGGAAACGGGTGCAGGCCGAGGTCGCCGGCGCCCTTGCGGAACAACTCGTTGGCATGGGACGGCGTCAGCGGCTTGTTCGGATATTCGCCGCTGCGCGGGCCTTCGAACGGGTTGCCGCCGGCCTGGATCGCGCCGCGGATGTTGCCGGCCTTGCCCGAGACGCCGCAGACGGCCTCGAACTTCGCATAATGCGGCTCGAGCTCGTCGTAGCTGACGTCCCAGTCCTGGATCGTCATGTAGTCCGGGATGCGCGCGGCGCCGTAGCGTTCGGTCAGATGGCTCTTCAGCCGATGGTCGGTCGGCAGGAAGCGGAAGGTGTTGCCGTTCCAGTGCGTGCCCATGCCGCCGACGCCGTCGCCGGGCAGGAAGGCGCCGAAGCGGCGGATCGGCAGCGCCTCGTCGGTCGGGCGATGGCGGAACGAGACCGGATCGGTCTTGGCGTCCTGCATCAGTTCCTGCCGGATCGAATAGCGCAGCTCGTCGCGGATCGACGGCAGCGCGAAGCTCGACGCGGCATCGCGATCCGGGCCGCGCTCGATCGCCAGCACTTCGAGGCCGGCCTTGGTCAATTCACGCGCCATGATGGCGCCGGTCCATCCGAGCCCGACGACGACCACGTCGACGGGCTTGAGCTGCTGAACCATGGGTCGAGCCTCGCGAGAAACGGGACAGATCGGATGGGGATTGGTCAGGCGAAATCGGCGATCGACTTCGGCTCGGCCTCGTAGCGCTTGCCGCGATGGGTCCGGATCGCCTTGGCGTAGGTCGCCGGCAGGCCGGGGTAGCCGATCATCCGCCAGGCGGCCTTGTCGCGATTGCCGCCGTAGATCGGGTCGGCGAAGAAGCCTTCCATCGTGAGCTGGAGCAGCATCTCGAAGAAGGCGGTCGCCTTGACGCGGCCGAGCGTGATCTTGCCGGCCTCGAGATCCTTCAGAACCGGATCGAGCTCGGCGGCGGGCAGGGCGGCGATCGGCTTGCCGCGCTGGGCCGTGCTCCAGTCGTCGAGCTCGGCCGCGCCGGCCTGGACCAGTTGCAGCGGGGTCATCGCGGACTGGTAGCCGAACACGGCCGGCGCATTCGGCCGGAACGGACCTTCGAGATAGAGCCGCGCACCGGCGCCGAAAGCCCCCGCGAGCTGGCGGTCGATGTAGGTGACCACGCCGCACTGGGAGGCGGAAGGCGACAGGTCGTCGGCCGGGATCAGGCGATCGACCAGCGCCGTCAGCAGCGCGGCCTCCTTGGGCGTCAGGGTGAGCAGTGCCTCAGGCGCGCCCGACGCCGGTGCGGCGACGGTGTCTGCCGTTGCGGAAGGTGCAGCCTCCGCGATCGATGTATTCGTGAGTGCCGCAGTGCCGACACTTAGAATAAAACTGCGCCGATCCAGCATGTTCGCCCCTCGCAACACTGCATCGTCCATGAAGGAAACTATGACAGTGCTGCAGATGAGGCGTCTAATTCCGAGCTAGAATAGTTATATGACGAACTCGCATCGAATCACGCGCTGCTCGTATTCGTTACAATCTGATGAATTTTTGGGATCTTCTATGCCGCATCGCCGGGCACTGCGGGTGCTCTCGGCCGGTCTCGCCCCATCACTGCATCGGCCCAGCGGCACCGAAGGCACCTGATCGAGACATTGGCCGAACCGGCGCTGCAGCGGATCCTGCGCATGACGCGGCGCGCCAGAAGCGGCGGTGGCCGATCCTGGTTGAGGAAAACTCTCTAGAGCGTTGATTAAAACGGATATGTGTGCGGATCAGCTCAGCCTTCGGCGACCCGCGAGCCGTGCCTCAGACCGCAATCGCCTCTGCCGGTTGAGCCCGCGGGCGCTGGGCCGTGAGCAGGGTCTGCCAGAGGTCTTCGGCCTTCTTGGAGAGGCGCTGTTGCGAGCGGTAGACGCGGATGTCGAGGTCGATGGTCATATCCGCGCCACCGGCCCGGACCAGACGGCCGCGCATCATGTCGCCCTCGGTCATGGTCAGCGGCAGCCAGGCGACGCCGAGGCCGGCGAGGGCCATGGTCCGGAGGCCGTCGGCGAGCGAATTGTCGTAGAGCGTCTGCAGATGCGTGAGGGCCGGGCGCCGTCCGAGCAGGCCTTCGACGGCCCAGCCGAGCGAACATTCCGGGCTGTAGGCGAGATAGGAGACCGCGCGGCTCGTGGCGGTCGCGAGCGCGTGCACCGGGGTTACACCGTCCGGCCCTGGCGCGGACAGCGGCACGAGGCTCTCGCGGCCGACCGAGATCCAGGCCTCGCCGGCGAGCGACCGATCGGCGCGGGCCGCGATCTCGCCTTCGCAGTCCATCAGGCAGACGACGAAATCGGCCGTGCCGTCGCGCAGCATGCCGACGCAGCCGGGCAGGTTGTCGGAGGCGACCGACAGGCGCACGCTGCCGAGCCCGGTCTGGATCGCCGGCAGCCAGTGCGGAAAGAACGACACCGAAAGGATGTGCGGCGCGGCGAACCGGATCTGGCGCAGGCGCTCGGTCTTGTCCTGCCGAATGGTGAGGCGGGCGGAATTCAGCCGCGCCAGCGTCTCGCTCGCGGCTTCGAGGAACTTGGTGCCGGCGTCGGTCAGGTCGATCTGGGCGTGGCGGCGGTCGATCAGCGGCGCGCCGACCCAATGTTCCAGGGACTGAATCCGTCGGCTGAGGCCGGACTGGGTGATGTTGCGGAGCTCGGCCGCCCGCGTGATGTTCCGCGTCTCGGCGACGGCGACCAGATCTTCAAGCCAGCGGATATCGAGCATCTGGACCCCATCGCGAGTCGTCGTCCGGGCGGACTCAACCACAGGATCATGTCATGGGGCTCGTGAATTCATCCATCCGCATATGACCGTATGTGTGCGACGCTGCTATGTTTTTTCGACGGATCGGCGCAATGGTCGACGGTTGCGGTCGAGCTTGTCGGTCCGCGGTCCGGCGTCGACCGTGCGGTGACGGTCGGTCGGCCGCTCACGTCAGTGGCGCGAGCGCGTCGCATTCGGCGTCGGTGAACACGCGGCTGCGGGTCAGGAACCGCACGCCCTCGGGCGCCTCGAGCGAGAAGCCGGAACCGCGGCCCGGCACGACGTCGATGATCAGCTGCGTGTGCTGCCAATAGGCGAACTGCGCGGCGCCGATGAAGAACGGCATGCCGCCGATTTCGCCGAGGCGGACGTCGCTGCCGCCGGTGCGGAAGTCGCCGGCCGGGTAGCACATCGGCGCCGAGCCGTCGCAGCAGCCGCCGGATTGATGGAACATCAGCGGTCCGTGCCGGGCCGCGAGCTTGGCGATCAGCGCCAGCGCGGCGTCCGTCGCCGTCACGCGCTCGACCGGCGCGTGTTCGTCCACCACGCGTTCGACCATGATCGGTCTCCTCATCCGATGAAAAACGAAACCCTGGGCGCCGCCCCAGATGCAGGAAGGACGGTGTCCGGGGTGGCCCCGAGGGGTATGGCGCCTCGAGGCGTGTCGGGTCGAGAGAAACGCCGGTCCTTGCGCCTCGGGGCGAGGGACCGGCGTTCGATGCTCGGACGGGCGGCTCAGAAGAAGCCGAGCGCCTTGGTCGAGTAGCTGACCAGCATGTTCTTGGTCTGCTGATAGTGGTCGAGCATCATCTTGTGGGTCTCGCGACCGATGCCCGACTGCTTGTAGCCGCCGAAGGCCGCGTGGGCCGGGTAGGCGTGGTAGCAGTTGGTCCACACGCGGCCGGCCTGGATCGAACGGCCGAAGCGGTAGGCGTGGTTGATGTTGCGGGTCCACACGCCGGCGCCGAGGCCGTAGAGCGTGTCGTTGGCGATCTCGAGCGCCTCTTCCGGGGTCTCGAAGGTGGTCACCGACAGCACCGGGCCGAAGATCTCCTCCTGGAAGATCCGCATCTTGTTGTGGCCCTCGAACACGGTCGGCTGGACGTAGAAGCCCTCTTCGAGCTCGCCGCCGAGATGGGCGCGACCGCCGCCGGCGAGGAGCTTGGCGCCCTCCTGCTTGCCGATGTCGATGTAGGCCAGGATCTTCTCGAGCTGGTCGTTGGAGGCCTGCGCGCCGATCATGGTCGAGGGATCGAAGGGATGGCCCTGGACGATCTTGGCGACGCGGGCGAGCGCCTTCTCCATGAAGCGATCATAGACCGACTTCTGCACCAGCGCGCGGCTCGGGCAGGTGCAGACCTCGCCCTGGTTCAGCGCGAACATCGTGAAGCCTTCGAGCGCCTTGTCGAGGAAGTCGTCGTCCTCGTTCATGACGTCGGCGAAGAAGATGTTCGGCGACTTGCCGCCGAGCTCGAGCGTCACCGGGATGATGTTCTCCGACGCGTACTGCATGATCAGACGGCCGGTCGAGGTCTCGCCGGTGAAGGCGATCTTGGCGATACGCTTGTTCTGGGCGAGCGGCTTGCCGGCTTCGACGCCGAAGCCGTTGACGACGTTGATGACGCCGTCCGGGATCGCTTCCTTGATGATGTCGATCAGCACCATGATCGACAGCGGGGTCTGCTCGGCCGGCTTCAGCACGACGCAGTTGCCGGCGGCGATCGCCGGGGCGAGCTTCCACACGGCCATCAGCAGCGGGAAGTTCCAGGGAATGATCTGACCGACGACGCCGAGCGGCTCGTGGAAGTGATAGGCGACCGTGTCGTGGTCGATCTCGGCGATCGAACCTTCCTGGGCGCGGATGCAGCCGGCGAAGTAGCGGAAGTGGTCGATGGCGAGCGGCAGGTCGGCGTGGGTCGTCTCGCGGATCGGCTTGCCGTTGTCGATGGTCTCGACGAGGGCGAGCACGTCGAGGTTCGCCTCCATGAGGTCGGCGATCTTGTTGAGCACGCGGGCGCGCTCGGCCGGCGAGGTGCGGCCCCAGGCGTCCTTGGCCTTGTGGGCGGCGTCGAGGGCGAGCTCGATGTCCTGCGCCTGGCTGCGCGCCACCTCGCAGACGATCTTGCCGGTGACCGGGCTCAGGTTGGCGAAATACTCGCCGTTGACCGGGGCGACCCACTTGCCACCGATGAAGTTGTCGTAGCGGGCGCGCCAGATCACGCGCGACTTCAGCTTCTCGATTTCCTGATGGAACATGACGTCCTCCCTTCGGCGCGGCGGGTCGACGCCTCGCGCCTTTGTTGTCTTCGGCCTGTGGGCCGATCCGCGCGGTCTTGCCCTGCAGAGGTCGAGGGCAAGTCCTGCGGACCACGCCCGTTCGGTTGCGGTGCAGCATGACCGATCGCGGGCGACGTTATATTCATGCATAAATAACGCAAGCTGTACGCTCGCGTGAAACACCTACACCTTCGTAGTGGATGGTCAGGTGCGGGACAGGTCTCGGCCGGCTCCGCACATGCGGAAATCGGCATACCAGCCGCTGTCCACCTCTGGCGGTGGCGGACGCGGCGGGCCATAGTCGCCGCGGGCGCGTGTGCGCCGAGGCCCCCGCGGCCACCATCAAGACCCGGAACCGCCGAATGCCGACCCTGAGCCTCCGCATCGATCTCGACTCCGACGGCCGGATCGGTCCCGGCAAGATCGAACTGCTCGAGAAGATCGCCGCTTTCGGCTCGATCTCGGCGGCCGGGCGGGCGATGGATATGTCGTATCGGCGGGCCTGGGAATTGGTCGAAGAGCTGAATTCGATCTTCGGCAAGGCGGTTGTCGAGAGCCAGACCGGCGGTCGCAAGGGCGGCGGGGCCCGGCTGACCGTGCTCGGACTGGCGCTGATCGCGCGCTATCGGGCAATCGAGCGCGCGGCGGTCGATGCGGCCGCGCCGCATCTGAAGGCGCTCCAGGACGAGATCGCGCGGTCGCCGGACGTGGCCGATTCCGCGGCGGCGTCCGAGGCCTGAGTCGACCCATCCATACTGCGGCAGGCCTCCGGCCGTGTTGCCCCGCGGCGCAAACGCCGATCCGATGAGCGGTCGGATACGGCGCGCATGCGCGTGTCGCTATCGTCCGAGAAATACAACGAACGACGTACGCTATATTCATTAGGTAATAACGCGAGGTCGGTCTGCGTGCGTTGCGGCATGGCGCATCGCGTGACGCTCACCGCAGATGGAAGCGGATGTTGGTCGAGGTCGAAAACCGCCCGCCGGGGGGCGGCGGTGTGCGTACGCGGCCGAGGATGGTCAGCGCGGCGGCATCGAGGCTCGGATCGCCGGAGGAACGGATCACCGACCGCTCGGTGACCGTGCCCGACGGTCCGACAGTCAGGGAGACGCCGACGCTGCCGGCGGCGTTGCGGGCCCGGGCCTCGGCCGGGAAGAACGTGTTGCGCGCGATCTCGGCGGCCAGCAGCGAGGCGTAGCTCGCGCGTGCTGCGGCGGCCGCCTCGGCCTGCGGCTGCGCCGCCGCGATCGAGCGCGGCGGCGGCCGGACGGGTGTCTCGGGCGATACGGCGTGGCTTCTCCGGCGGGTTCTCCCGACGCTTCGGCGGCTCCGGCGGCGGGGCGACGAAAACGCTCGGTTCGCGCACGGCCGGTGCCACGATGACGGGGGCCGGCCGCTCCGGTTCGGGCGCCGGAGCCGGGGGGCTCGGGCAAGGCCACGGGCTCCGGAGGCTGCGGTTCCGGTTCGGCCGGCTTGGTCTCGACGGGAGACGGCTCGGGCGCGAGAGGGGCGGGCGCCGGTTCGGGCTTGGGCGGCTCTGCCTGCGTCGGCGCCGGCTCGGGAGGAGCCGTCGTCTCGGGCGGAGCCGGCGGAGCCGCGGCGACGGGCACCGCAGCGGTCGTCTCGGATGCTGGTTCGGGAACCGTGGATTCGGCCGCGATCGTGACCTCGATCGTCTCGACCGCGGGCGCGGGAGCCGGGCTCGGCGCCAGCGACCAGAGCGCAACCGCCGCATGGCCCGAGAGCGCGAGGCCGATCGCGGCCGGCCGCAGCCAGCGGGCACGCAGGTCGGTGGGGCGAAGCAGCGGGGCAGGACGCGGCACGAAGGCACTCATGGCGATCGTCAGTGATGATCGTGTACGCCGGCGGGCGCGGCCTGCTCGGCAGACAGGGACTGAGTGGCCGGTGCCTGCGATGCGGGCGGTCCGGCGACGGGGCTTGCGGGCACAGGCGCGTCGATGCCCGATCGGGCGGCGGCCGTTCTGGTGGTTCGGTCGGTGACGATCGCGATCCGGGTCAGGCCGGCGCCGGCGAGGCGGTCCATCACGGCGACGATGTCGCCGAACGGCGTTTCCGATCGCCGCGCAACTGGATGGTCGCGGCCGGATCGCCGCCGGCCGCCGCGCGCACCTTGTCCACCAACGTGTCGAGCGTGACCGGGTCGGTGCCGACCGCGATGCGGCCGTCCTTGGCGACGCTGAGCGGTATGGGCTTCTTCGGGTCGAGCGGCTTGGCGACGGCGGCGGCCGGCAGGTCGAGCTTCAATCCGCTGGCGAGCAGCGGCGCCGTGATCATGAACACGACGAGCAGCACCAGCATCACGTCGACGAGCGGCGTGACGTTGATGTCGGCGAGCGGCCGGAAGCCGCCTCGTCCGGATGACGGGTCCGAGGGGGTCATCGACGGTCCTCCGGGTCCGGGCGACCGGCGAGGCCGGCCGCGATGAGAATCGCGCGGGCATCGACGATGTGGCCGATGCGTTCGGCCCGGCGGGCGAAGCCGGCGCCGAGGCGCGAATAGCCGATCGAGGCGGGAATCGCGGCGACGAGGCCGTAGGCGGTGGCCGCGAGCGCCTCGGCGATGCCGGGGGCGACGGTGGCGAGGCTCGTGTCCTTGGTCGCGGCGATGCCGACGAAGCTGGTCATGATGCCCCAGACCGTGCCGAACAGGCCGACGAAGGGCGCGACCGAGGCGATCACGGCGAGGTTCGGCAGGCCGCCCTCGGCTTGCGCGAGACGAGCCCGCGCGGTTCGGTGCATCGCTTCCGCGACCCGATGGCGTCGCTCGCCGACCGTCTCGCCGGGGATGGCGAGACGGGCCGCGTCGCGGCCGGCGTCGTCGATCTCGCCGATCAGGCCGCCGGCCGCGCCGGCCCTGAGCGTCCGGCCCAAGCGGGCCAGCACGGCGACGGCCTCGATGATCAGGATCCAGCACCAGACGGAGGCGCCGAGCAGCAGGATCATGACGGTCTTGCCGACCGGACCGGCCTGCAGGAACAGACCGACGGGCGACAGGGTGATGCTATCCATGGGGTCGGCTCCCGATCGGGGAACCGGCGGCGCCGCGTCCCGACATCGTCGGGCCCGACGCCACCGGTCTGGCGGGGTCAGAGTTTGATCTTGGCGCTGGCGAAGAAGGTTCGACCCGGGAACGGGTGGAACAGCATGTAGCGGTAGTCGGCGATGTTATCGATGCCGAAGTCGAGCGTGGCCCAGGCGTTGAGCTTGTACTGGGCATGCAGGTCGGCAACGAGGAAGCGGTCGAACGACTGGTAGACCTTCGAGATCACATCGGCGTTGTCGAGGGTCGCGAACTGGCGGCCGCTGTAGCGTGCCGCGAGCGTGAAGGCCCAGACGTCGTTCGGGCGATAGGTCGCGGCGATGGTCGAGCGGAAGTCGGGCACGTAGGGCACGTGCTTGCCGACGACGGAGGTCGCGCCGCCCCAGGAGCGGTCGGCGATGATCCGGCTATCGACCCAGGTCACGCTGCCGGAAAGCTGAAGGCCGTCGATCAGGACGTTGTTCTTCTCCGCGGCGATCTCGATGCCTCGGTTGCGGATGTGATCGACATTGCCGACGACCGTGAACAGCGTCGTCGTATTGGGTGCCACGTAGCTCGACTGCGAAACGAGCGCGTCGAACGTGTCCTCGGTGAACAGAGACAACCGGACGCGACCGCCGTCGAGCCGGCGCTCGATCGCGACTTCCCCGGAGAGTGCCCGTTCCGGCTTGAGGTTCGGGTTCGGCGAGATGATCGTCGTGCCCGATGTGACGGTTTGGTAGAGCTCGGTCACGGTCGGGAAGCGGTTGGCGACGCCGAAGGCGCCGGAGACCGTCCAGTCGGGCGTCGCCTGCCACTCCAGCGCGGCCTTCGGCGAGAAGCGCAGCGCCGAGACGCTCGCTTGGTTCACGCCACTCGTGCCGGTGATCGCGCCGGTCGTTGCATTGGTGGTGGTGTTCAGCGTGAAGCCGTTCGAGGCCGTCCAGTCCTCCAGCCGGCCACCGAGCGTCGCCTTGAAGCCGGGGGCGAACTTCCAGGCGTCTTGCAGGAAAACGGCATTGGTGGCCGTCGTGCCGCGGCTGGTCGAGTAGAGCGTGCCGTCGCCGCCCGAGGGGCCGCTCTCCCAGGTCGCGGTCCGATAGACCGGATTGGACAGGCGATAGAGATCGGCATGGACGCCGAAGCTCACCTCGTGTGCGCCGCCGGGACCGAACGGTCGCCAGATGCCCTTGGCATCGGCGTTGGTCCAGTTGGTGCCGTCGAGGCGGGTGATCTTGCCATAGGTCGAGAAGCCGGTGCCGGTGGTCACCGTCCACGGATTGCGCTGGATATCGTCGAGCACGTCATAGCGCGAGACCGAGACGTCCCAGTCGAACACGTCCTTCATGTCGGTTTTCAGCGACAGGGACTGGGCGAGGTGGCGCTCCTGGATCGAGTAGCGGCCGCTTGCGAAGCCGCTGAGCCCGCCGAAGGTCGGCCGGCCCGTGGCGGTCGCGGTCAGGTAGGTGTCGACGTCGGAGCGGCCGATGTTCTGCCAGAGCGCCGCAGTGTAGGTCGCGCGAAGCCAGGGCGTGATGTCGAGGGCGAACTTCGACTTGAGGTTCACCATGTCGGTGTGCAGCAGGCCGCCGGCGCCGACCACATTGGCGACGCCCCCAGTGCGGTTCAGCGCGGCATATGTGCCAGTGGTGCCGGCCGGCGCGGTCGCACTGGTGACATAGGTCAGCGGCTGGCTGTAGCTGTCCTGGAAGTTGCCGGACAGCAACCAGGAGAAAGCCTCCGACCGACCGCCGATCGAGCCGCTGGTCTGCGTGGTCGGCAGGAGTTTGCTCGTGCCGTATTGCGTGAAGGTCTGCCAGGCCGTCGTCTGCTTCGCCGACCATTCGAACTTGTCGGGCATGCGGGTGGTGAACTGCAGCACGCCGCCGATCGAATTGCCGGGGAAGGCGGCCGCATAGGGGCCATAGAGGAAATCGACGCGCTCGATCTCCTCCGGCGCGACCAGACCCCAGCGCGGGGCGCCGATCGTGTTGTTGTTGGCGATCAGCGCGCTGAGCAGGATGTCGTCGGCGTAGACCAGCGTGCGCGCCGAGGAATTGACGCCCCAGGTACGGGTCGCGAGCACGGGCTGCGTGTCGCCGGCATTGCGTTTGCGCACGAACAGGCTCGGCAGGTATTTCACCGCGTCTTCGCTGTCGATCACGTTGACCTGCGCGTCGATCGTCTCCTTGGTGACGCTCGCGGCGGTCTGCGGCAGGTTCTGCCGGTCCTTGATCGGCGCCGCGCCGGCGCCGACACGGTCGGCGGTCACTTCGATATCGGGCAGGGTGTCGCCGTTGGCGCCGGCGGCGGCTGCGGGCGACGCGAGACAGGCGGCAGCGACGGCGAGAGCGCTCGCGCCGCACAGGATGGAATGACGGATCATGGATGTCTCCCGACGGCCCGCGAGGGGGCCCGGAACGAAAGGATCGGCCGTGAGGCCGGGCTCGATCGTCAGGAGAAGCTTGGTGGCGCGCGGGCGCGGAATCGTTGTTCCAGCGCAAGATTCAGCCGCGTGACATTGGTCGTGCGCCAGCCATGCGGGTCGAGGATGAGGGTAGCGGGCGGCACCGGGGCCGCGAGCGGGACCGGCGGCGTGCCGACCGGCGCAGCCGCTGTACAGAAGGCGCAGCAGTCGTCGCCGGAGGCGGGATGGGCCGGGCCGGCGTCGTTTGGGGTGGCGGCGACATGCGTGCAGATCACCGCGCCGGCGAGCGGATCGAGGGCGGCAACGGCGGCCGTATTCGCCCCGACCGGCGCAATGAATTGCGCCAGCCAAGCGATCAGCAGAAGCGGCAGGATCGCATGGATCCGACGCAAGCCCACGGTGAGCCCCGATCTCGATTGTGTCGAGATCATGGCTAGCACGGGCGATGCCGTCGCGTCGATGCGGCGTTTTTGGAATTACACCGACCATTGGGCCGCGTCTCCTCTGCGCCACAGGCGCGGCGGGGTGTACCGCCGCGCCGGTCAGTAAACCGAGCGGCAGGCGCGACCGCCCGCCGCTCGATCCGCCGGTGGTCAAAACTTCATCGAGACGCCCGCATAGATCGTCCGACCCGGGCCGGGCAGGGCGCTGATCGTGCCGACCGAGCCGCCGGCCTTGTAGTCGGCGAAGTCGACGCCGCCGAGCGGCAGGGCGTAGCGCTGGTCGAAGATGTTCTCGACGCCGAGATCGAACCGGATCGCGCCCCACTGGTAGCCGGTGCGGTAGGCCAAAAGCGCGTAGCCGGGCGTGGTCGGCTCGTTGCGGGTGTTCGACACGCGCGTCTTCTCGGAGACCAGCTGCAGCTCGAGCGCATTCGACCAGGCGCCGAGCCCGTGCTCCAGCGCGATCCGGCCGTTGAGCGGCATGATGCGATAGAGCCCGTCGCGGGTGTCGAGGTTCTCGCCATGGGCATAGGCGAGCGAACCCGTGACGGCGAAGCTGCCCCAGGTCTCGTTGGTCCAAAGACGGGCGCGCGCCGAGGCGTCGAAGCCCCAGAGCTCGGCATCGTGGTTGGCGAAGCGCAGCAGCGGGAAGGCGCCGGTCGAGAGCTGCTGCGGATGCCGGTCGGCGTCGATGTAGTTCTCGACATAGGAGTACCAGGGCGTGACCTTGAGCTCCCAGTCGCGCCGGGCGGCATCGTGCAGGCCGAGCGTGAACGAGGCGATGTGGGCGACCTCGGGCTTCAGGTTGACGTTGCCGACATAGCCGTTGGCGTCGCCGGCCCAGGAGATCATGCGGCTCGCCATGGTGCCGGTCGACCAGGCATAGCGCTCGTAGAGGTTCGGCGAGCGCGTCTTGCGGGCGTAGCCGAACTCGGTGTCGACCAGTTCGGTCGGCTTCCAGCGCGCGAGCGCGGTCAAGTCGAAGTTGATGTCGGTCTTGGCATGGTCGAGCGCGTTGAAGGCGGTGGAGTCGCGCAGGTAGTTCACCATGCCGTTGACGGCGCTGTAGCCCTGGACGTTACCGGTATCCATCCACACCGTGTCGTTGCGGATGCCGAGCAGCGTCGACCACTCCTTCGACCAGGTCTTCTCCCATTCGGCGAAGGTCGAGAGCCGGTCGCGGCGGCCGCCGTTGATGTTCCAGAACGTGTTGCAGCACATGCCCGGATACATGCCGGCGACCGGCGGCCACCAGTCGTCGAGGGTGGTGTGGCGGAACTCGTTGCCGAGACGCAGCAGGTCGGTCTTGGTCAGCGCGAACTCGGCCTTGACCGCCCAGCCGATATCGTCGCCGCGCGTGTACATCGGCATGCCGGTGGTCGAGGTCACGATCCGGCCGCCGTACTTGTCGGCGAGGAAGTTCATGTAGTGCTCGGTGTGCTGGTAGTAGGCGCGCGCGTCGAGCGCCCCCCAGTCGAACGCGCCCTGATAGCGGGCGTTCAGGAAGCCGACGTGATTGCCGAGCATGTCCATGCGGACGTTCGGGAAACCCTGGTAGGGGATGTTCTGGATGCCGCCGGTCAGGGTCGCGACGCCGTTGTCGAGCCGGCGCGACAGCCTGAGCGTATGGTTCAGCGCCTCGTAGAGCGTCGACCGGACGACGCGGCCGCCGCCGGCCTCGTAGTTGGACGCCTTGGTCCAGGAGCCGTCGTAGTCGAGCGCCCAGTCCTTGTTGGCGACCGAGGCATTGAGGTTGGCGGCGACGCCGTTGCCGTTCGAGCGATAGACGATCCCGGCGCCGCCGTGGATCTCGATGCCGGGGCCGGTCGCGAAGCGCGGCGCGCGCGGCTCCACGATGATCGTGCCGCCGATGCTGTCGCCGCCCTTGGAGACCGGCACGAGACCCGCCAGCACCTCGACCGAGCCGACATTCGACGGGTCGATGTAGGAGAGCGGCGGGTTCATGTGGTTGCCGCAGGCCGAGGTGATCGCCATGCCGGCCGTCAGCACGTTGATCTGGTCGTCGGAAAAGCCGCGGATCACCGGCAGCGACGAGACGCCGCCGCCGGCGGCGGTGGTCACGCCCGGTACGGCATTGAGCAGCCCGGCGGTATCGCTGGTCGCGACCGCGCGCTCGGCCAGCGGCTGGCCGGTCAGGGTGAAGCTGGCGAGCGGGCTGTCGAGGCCGCCCTTGCCGGTGCCGACAGGTGCGGTGCGCTCGCCATAGACGACGATGTCCTGCAGCGCCTGCTCGGCGGCCGCTTGGGCCGGTGCCGCGAGCACCGCGAGGCCGAGCAGGCCGGTCGCCCGGCAGATGGCGGCACGGTGGATGGGGAACTGGGCATGAACGTCTCCCGTCCCGACGCCGTCTCGCGGTCATCGGGGACTGTGAACCGAGTGTGGAGCCCTTGCGGGCGTGCCGGATGGGATTCAGGCCGGGAGCGGCGGGGCACGAGCACGCGCGGCGACGCAGCGTCGGCGTGGCAGTGCCTCGTCATCGTGGGCCGGCCAGTCCTGCACCGCCACGGTCTCGACGATCGGAGCGCCTGCTGCGTCCGGTTCGGTCGGCGGCGGCGCGGCCGTGGCGATCGAGCAGAACTGGCAACAATCGGCGTGGATGGTCGGCAGATGGCGCGGGCCACCGTGATCGCCGCAGATCACGACAGCCGCGAGCGGATCGAGACGCGTGACGAAGGCGTTGGTGGTGGCGACCGGCGCCGCGAGAAAGACGAGCCAGGCGAGCAGGAACGGCAGCAGCGCCGCCGGGACGCAGCGACGCCGGACGGCGGTCGTCGCCGCCGTCCGGTCCTGCGTCCCGACGATGTGCCGCGCGTCATGCATGGGCGGCGCCCCCCGGTTCGAGCAGGCGATCGAGCCCGGCGCGGTCGCGGATCTCGAAGCGCGTGAAGCGCGCCACGCCGATCAGGCCGCGTCGCTGCAGCGCGGTCAGGTTCCGGCTCACCGTCTCGATCACGAGGCCGAGCCAGTCGGCGAGATCCTGCCGCGACAGCGGGCAATCGAAGCCGACGCCGTCCGCCGACAGAACCTCGGAGAGCCGCAGCACGCCGGCCGCAACGCGTTCGAGCGCGGTCAGCCGGCCGAGCAGCATCGCGTGACGGTGCTGGCGGGCGATGGTCGCCAGCGCGGCCGCCACGACATCGGCCGCCTGCGTCTGCGCGGAGCCAAACGGCTCGGTGACACAGTCGGTCAGCGCGACGGCGTCGTGGCCATGGACCGGCCGGTCGCTGAGGCCGAACACGTCGCCGGGGCCGAGGATATCGTAGATCTGGCGCCGGCCGTCCGGCAGCGTGCCGACCAGCATGACCGCGCCGCGCCGGACAACGAAGGCGCCGCAGGCAGGATCGCCGCTGCGGTGGATGGTGTCGCGGGCGCGGATAGGGCGCGGGGCCGTCGTAGCGGCGAAAGGATCGGACCGCACCGGCGCGGGTATGGCGGCGGCTGCGAGCGCGCCAGCGAGTGGCGGGGCGATCAGGGCGGCGGGCGAGAGGGCTTCGTTCGAGCGATACATCCGTGCCTCCTCAAGCCGCGAGCAGAGGAAGGGCGGCGGTCGTCTCGACGCGCATCGGCGTGCCGTCCGCGGCGAGGGCGCGGGTCAGGGCGTCGAGGAACGCCACGCGCTCGGCCGGCGCCAGATCGCGGGCGATCTCGACGCGGCGCTGTCGGTGGCGCAGGCGGATCGCACGGCAGCCATAGTCGGGATCCTGGTCGCGTTCGACCACCGATCCCCAGACCGGCAGTTCGATCCGGTCGACGATCGCGTCGCCGCGCCGATGCTCGATCCGGATCGTCCCGGCCTCGACCGTGATCCGCTCGGCGCGATCGGCCTCGGCGCGGAACACGGTCAGCGCGAAGGCGAGGACGACGCCATCGATCAGCACATAGACGCCGGCGACCCAGACGCCGATCAGCAGAAAGAAGATCTGCACCAGCAGGGCGGCGGCGAGCACGCCGACGATCAACCAAGTGTAGCCCCGGTCGGCCAGGGATAGATGCGGCGTGACGATCACGTCGAAGACGGGGGAGCGGGAGGGGCTGTCGGAGGGACCGTCGGAGCCGGGCGCCTGCCGGTCGTGGACCGGGCTTCCGGAATGCACGCCATCGGCAGCGGCCGGACCGCCCTCGCGGGCAGGGCTAAGCGGACGGCCGGGCGCGGCCGTGGAAGTGAGGATCGACATCGGGATTTTCTCCACCACGCGGGGGAGCGAACGGCCATGGGCCGTCGCAAGACCGGTTCCGGATCGCAGGACCGGAGCCTGTTCGGGTCAGTGCGTGGTGTGAGCGGGCGGCCCGCGTGAGGCGGGGCGAAGACCGGCGAGGCCGGAATCAGGTCGGCGACGGTCAGGCCGTTCTCGACCGTCTTGCCCGCCGGCAACGGCAGGTTCGGCGGGGTCGGCAGCAGGCCGGGCGCGGAGGAGACACGGCAGGCGTCGCAGGGGGCATCATGGGCGGCGTGGCCGCCATGACCGGCCGGGGCGCCGGGATGGCCCGAATCGGACGAGCAGATCGCCACGACGGTGCCGTCGGGCAGGGTCAGGGCCGCCTGCACGGCTTCGATTTCGGCGGCGGCTGCGCTGTCGGGGCCGAGGCTGAGCGGACGGTGACCGAAGCCGAGCGCGATCGTCGCGAGCGCGAAGAGCGCCGCGAACCACAGTCGCATCGTTCGGGTCCGGAACCGGATCAGCATCCGCGCACCGTGCCGGCCAAGCTCGCTCCGGTCAATCGGTGGTTTTCCGGGTGCGGCGAATGGGTGGCTGCCGGAGGCTCAGAGCACCTTGCCGGGATTGAGAATGCCGAGCGGATCGAGCGATGCCTTGAGCGTCCGCATCAGGTCGAGACCGACCGGATCCTTCATCTCCGGCAGCAGATCCCGCTTCAGGATGCCGATGCCGTGCTCGGCCGATATCGAGCCGCCGAGCCGGGTCGCGATGGCGTGGACGATCGCGTTCATCGCCTCCCAGCCGGCTATGTAGGCTGCCTTGTCGGCGCCCGGCGGCTGGGAGACGTTGAAATGGATGTTGCCGTCGCCGGCGTGGCCGAAGGCGGCGGGCCGGCAACCGGGCACCAGCGCCTCGACGGCGGCGATCGCCTCGTCGAGGAACGCCGGCATCGCCGCGAGCGGCACCGCGATGTCGTGCTTGATCGAGCCGCCCTCGTGGGCCTGGACCTCGGACATCAGATCGCGGATGCGCCAGAACGCCCTGGCCTGGTCGAGCGAGGCGGCGAGGGCCGCGTCCGTCGCCTCCCCGGCCTCGATGGCCGCGCCGAGGATCGCCTCCATGCGTTCGGCGAGCGCGGCTTCGTCCTGTCCGGTCAGTTCGATCAGCACGTACCAGGGCGCGGTGTCGGCGAGCGGATCGCGGACGCCGGTGCCGTGGCTCAGCACGAATTCGACCGCGCGGCGCATCATCAGCTCGAAGGTGGTCAGCGCACCGCCGGCCTCGCCCCGCGCGCGTTCGAGGATGCGCATCGCGCTCGCCGGATCCGGCACGGCGACGAAGGCGGTCGCGCTGGCGCGCGGCTTCGGGAACAGCTTCAGGACCGCCGCGGTGATCACACCGAGCGTGCCTTCCGAGCCGACGAACAGGTGCTTCAGGTCGTAGCCGGTGTTGTCCTTGCGCAGCCGGCCGAGGCCGTTCCAGATCCGGCCGTCGGCGAGCACGACCTCCAGGCCGAGCACCAGATCGCGGGCGTTGCCATAGGCGAGCACGGCCGTGCCGCCGGCATTGGTGGCGAGATTGCCGCCGATCGTGCAGGAGCCCTCGGCCGCGATCGAGAGCGGGAACAGCCGGTCGACGCCGTCCGCCGCCTCGCGCAGCCGCTGCAGCGTGACGCCGGCCTCGGCGACGATCGTGTCGGTGACGGGATCGACGTCGCGCAGGCGGTCGAGCCGTCCGAGCGACAGCACGATCTGATCGTCGCCGAACGGGATCTGGCCGCCGACGAGGCCGGTGTTGCCGCCCTGCGGCACCACAGGCACGCGCCGTTCGGACGCGAGCCGCATCACCGCCGCCACCTCGGCCGTCGAGCCGGGCCGGACCACCGCGCGCGCCGTGCCGCGATAGAGCCCGCGCCATTCGACCAGATGCGGCGCCATCGCCTGCGGCTCGGTCAGCACATGACGCGTGCCGACGATCGCGGCGAGCGCGTCGATAAGGGCGGTTTCGGGCGAGGACGGCGCGGGCAGGGACATCGGGCGGCTCCCGGTCGGAGGGCGGCGGGCATGATCGCTTATGCCGCGCTGCGATAACAAATGAAAAAATGAAAATCCATATGTTGATTTCGTGGCGAGGCGATTGTATTGGGAATCCCGACGAACACGGGGACGCGTTCCTTGCGGGTCCGGCCACGGCGGACCGTCCGGTACGCGTCGAGGGATCGGATTTCATGAGCCGAGCACTTTTCATCCACGGCCCGAACGACGCGCGCGTGGCGCCCTTCAACCTGCGTGAAGGCCGGCCCGACGAGGTGCTGCTCGACGTCGCCGCCGTGGGTCTCTGCGGCAGCGACCTGCACTACTACAAGGACGGCGGCATCGGCGCGGCGGTGATCAAGGCGCCGTTCGTGCCGGGGCACGAGTTCGGCGGTTTCCTGTGCGAGGATCTGGAGCCGCTCGGCCTGCCCAAGGGCGCGCTCGTCGCGGTCGATCCGAACAAGGCCTGCGGGCACTGCGAATGGTGCCACGAGGGGCATTTCAATCTGTGCCCGAACGTCGAGTTCATCGGCGCGCCGCCGTTCGACGGCGCCATGACGGACCGGATCTGGGTGCCGAAGTCGCAGATCGTGCCGCTGCCGGCGGCGTTCGATCCGCTCGAGGCCGTGATGCTCGAGCCGCTCGGCGTCGCGATCCATGCCGTCGATCTCGCCAAGCCGAAGCTGCTCGAGCGCGTGGCCGTGCTCGGCTGCGGGCCGATCGGCCTCCTGGTGATCCAGGTGCTGAAGGCGGCCGGCGCGGGCGAGATCCTCGCCTGCGATCCGCTCGCCCATCGCCGCGACACGGCGAAGAAAATCGGCGCCGACAAGGTCGGCGCGAGTGTCGCCGAGATCGTCGAATGGTCGGCCGGCGGCTGCCCGCTGACGTTGGAGGCGACCAACTCGCCGGTCGGCTTCCGCGACGCCGTCACCGCGACCCGCATCGGCGGTCGCGTCGTGCTGGTCGGCATTCCGGACGGGGACACCTACACGCTGCCGGCCGCCGACGCGCGCCGCCGCGGCCTCAAGATCAAGTTCGCCCGCCGCATGGGCGAGGTCTATCCGCGCGCCATCGCGCTCGTCGCTGCGGGCAAGGTCGACGTCCGGTCGGTCGTCAGCCACACCGTCGGGCTCGAGGAGGCACCGGCGGTGTTCGCGGCGCTCGCCGTCAACGCGCCCGGTTACATCAAGGCTCTGATCGACCCGCGGGCTTGAGACGCGTTTCGCAGACAGGCGGCTCGCCCGGGCGTCGTTTCGCCGCCCGGATCGGGTCTCCCGAGGAATACCCGGCGCATGGAAAGGCGTCGGTCGAAGAAACGGGAGGAACTTCCAATGAAGAAGTGGCTTTTGGCTTCCTTGAGCGCCTTGGCGATTACCGCCGGCGCGGCCCTGGTCGGCCCGGCTCCGGCCCATGCCGAATGGGCGATCGAAAAGGCGGCGGCGCCCTACAAGGGCACCGAGATCAACGTGATCTTCCTTGATCGGCCGGGCTATCGCGCGGTGATCAAGCTCCTGCCGGAGTTCGAGAAGAAGACCGGCATCAAGGTCAATTACGAGATCGTTCCTTACGAGAACACCCGCGAGAAGCAGGTGCTGAACTTCAACTCGAAGGGCGACCTGACAATGGCGCTCGTCGATCTGGTCTGGATCGGTGAATTCGCCGAGAACGGCTGGATCGAGCCGGTCGAGAAGTTCACCGGTGATGCCTCGATCACCGATCCGAACCTTAACCTCAAGGGCTTCTTCCCGCTGCTCCTCGACGCGTTCGGCTCGTGGGGCGGCAAGGTCTACGGCCTGCCGTTCGACAACTATTCGGGCCTGCTGTTCTACAACCAGTGCATGCTCAAGGCTGCGGGCTTCGACAAGCCGCCGGCGACCTGGGACGAGGTGCTCAACGTCTACGGTCCGAAGCTGACCGATGCGTCGAAGAAGCAGTATGCCTTCGCGCTGCAGTCGCTGCGCGGCGAGACCCAGTCGGCCGACAGCTTCATGCGCGTGCTGTGGCCGTTCGGCGGCTCGCTGCTCGACAAGAATTTCAAGTCGAACCTGCTCTCCAAGGAGAGCCAGGCCGGTCTGAAATTCCGTCAGGATCTCATGAAGTACATGCCGCCGGGCGTGGCGGCGTTCGACCACTCCGAGGCGGTCAACGCGCTCGCCCAGGGTCAGGTCGCGATGATCACCGAGTGGTCGGCCTTCTACGGCACGCTGACCGATCCGAAGACATCGAAGCTCGGCGACTGCCTCGCGGTGGCGCCGGAGCCGGCGGGTCCGGCCGGCCGCTTGCCGGCGCTCGGCGGCTTCTCGCTCGCCGTCGCCTCGCAGGCGACCGAGGCGCAGAAGAAGGCGTCGTGGATCTTCATCCAGTGGGCGACGTCGGAAGACATCGCGCGCGCCTATGTCGAGGCCGGCGGCGTCTCGGGCCGCACCTCGATCTACCAGCAGGCCGACATCAAGGCGAAGTACAAGTTCGTCGAGCCGATGGTCGCCTCTTGGCAAAAGGGCGTGCCGGAGTTCCGTCCGCGCTTCCCGGCCTGGCCGCAGATCTCGGAGATCGTCGCGGAGTTCGGCTCCAAGATGATGCTCGGCGAGGTCTCGACCGAAGAGGGCGCCAAGCAGATCGGCACCCGCATGGAAGAGATCCTGAAGAAGGAAGGCTACTACGACGGCAAGAAGGCGCTGCGTCAGTGACGTGAGCGCCGGGGCGGCGAAGCGGCGTTCCGCGCCGCCGCCCGGCTGTCGAGACCGGCTCCGTTCGGGTGTTCTCCCTCCCGAACGGCGTCGTCCGGCCCCGTCCGCGCCGGGGCCGGGCGACGCTCGGCCGGCACGAGCCTTGATCGCGAAGTCTTCATCCAGAATCCGGCGCTCTCGACCCGCGACGCCGACCGCCTCTCTCGGGGCGATCTCAGGGGACCCGCCATGACGACACTCTACCGCGCCGCGCTCGACGATCTCGCGCGTGTGTTCGACCGCATCGACGAAGCGGCCGTGACCCGGGCCGTCGAGGAGATCGCACGGGCGAAGCGCATCGCGCTCTATGGCGTCGGGCGCGAGGGCTTGCAGATCAAGGGCTTCTGCATGCGCCTGTTCCATCTCGGCCGGCAGGCGGCGATGGTCGGCGACATGACCACGCCGTATCTCGGGACCGGCGATCTCCTGATCGTCTCGGCCGGACCTGGGCATTTCTCGACCGTCGAGGCGTTGATGGGCGTGGCCCGCCGCGACGGCGCGCGCACGCTGGTCGTGACCGCGCAACCGGACGGCGCCTGTCCGAAGGCGGCCGATATCGTGCTGCCGGTGCCGGCGCAGACCATGGCCGACGACATGAACGCCGGGCAGGGCGCGGCGCCGTCGGTGCTGCCGATGGGCTCGCTCTATGAGGGCGCGCAGTACATCCTGTTCGAGGTCATGATCCTCAAGCTGCGCGATCGGCTCGGCGTCACGCCCGAAGCCATGCGCGGCAATCACACCAATCTGGAATGAACCCATGACGGCGTCCGCGGCCTCTTCGCAAGCCTCAGCCTCGCCCGGTTCCGCCTCGCCCGGTCCGGCGCGGCGGCACCATCCCGGCTACGGCCGCTTCACGCCGTTCCTGTTCCTGGCACCGGCGGTGCTGGCGCTGCTCGCGATCGGCATCTATCCGACCATCTTCGCGGTCGTGACGTCGTTCCGGCGCTACAACATCACGCGGCGCGCCGACATGCAGGACGGGTTTCCGTTCGTCGGTCTCGACAACTATCTCTCGGTGCTGCGCGACCAGAGTTTCTGGGACAGCCTGCTGCTAACCGGAAAATTCTATCTGACCGTCGTGCCGCTGCAGATCCTGCTCGGCATCCTGATCGCCCTGATGCTGCACAAGCCGGGCTGGGGATTGCTCCGCGCCGTGACCCGCGTGTCGCTGGTCGTGCCGCTCGCGACGACCTACGCGGTCGTCGGCCTGATCGGCCGTCTGATCTTCAACCGCGACTTCGGCGTCGCCAACCAGTTCATGGGCTGGCTCGGCATCCCGTCGTCCGACTGGCTCGGCAACCAGACCGGCGCCTTCGTCGCGATCGTGATCATGGACATCTGGCAGTGGACCCCGTTCGTGGCGCTGATCTTCCTCGCCGGCCTGTCGATGGTGCCGGTCGAGATCGAGGAGGCGGCGCGGCTCGAGACCAAGAGCCACTGGGCGCTGCTGCGCCATGTCCAGCTGCCCTACATGCTGCCGGGCCTGACCGCCGTGCTGATCCTGCGTTCGGCCGACGTGTTGAAACTGTTCGACATGGTGTTCGTCATGACGCGCGGCGGGCCGGGCGCGGCGACCGACCTGATCTCGATCTACGTCCAGCGCGCCGGCTTCAAGGTGTTCGATCTCGGCGTCGCGTCGGCGCAGGCAATCCTGCTGCTCGCGCTGACCATTCTGCTCAGCCGCATCTATATCCGCATCTTCTATCGGGAGATCGAATGATGAGCCATTCGCGCCTCGGCTCGTTCCTGCACGGCCTCGGTCTCCTGATCGTACTCGCGCTCGCGCTGTTCCCGTTCTACTGGATGGTGACATCCAGCCTGAAGGACCAGACCGAGCTCCTGGCCTCGCCGCCGCACTGGCTGTTCGTGCCGACGCTGGCGAACTATCAGGATATCTTCGCCGACACGAAGGTTACGACTGCGGTCTTGAATTCGCTGATCGTCGCGACGTCGACGACCGCGCTGTCGGTCCTGCTCGGTACGCCGGCGGCCTATGCGCTGGCGCGGTTCGAATTCCGCGGCAAGTCGGACCTGTGGTTCTGGTTCATCTCGAACCGGATGATCAGCCCGATCGTGCTGGCGCTGCCGGTCTATCTCTTGTCGCGGCAGGTCGGGTTGCTCAACACCCACATGGTGCTGATCCTGATCTACCTGACCTTCAACCTGCCGATCGTGGTCTGGATCTGCACCGACCAGTTCCGCTCGATCCCGCGCGATCTGGAACAGTCGGCACGGCTCGAAGGGGCGAACCAGTTCGACATCTTCTGGCGGATCTACCTGCCGCTCGGCCTGCCGGGCGTAGCGGTGTCGGCGATCTTCGCCTTCATCTTCTCGTGGAACGAGCTCCTCTATGCGCTCGTGCTGATCACCAGCCAGGGCCTGAAGACCGCGCCGGTCGTCGCGACCAACTTCATGTCCGGCTACGAGCTGCCGTGGGGAAAGATCATGGCGACCGGCACGGTCATCGTCCTGCCGGTGACCATCTTCGCGCTCCTGGTCAGCCGCCACATGGTGCGCGGCCTGACCATGGGCGCGACCAAGTAACAACAATCGCAAGGGGGAGGGGATCCATGGCCACGCCGTTCGGAGTGAATCTGTCCTTCTGCGTCAAGCGCTGGGTGACGCCGGCGCTTTGGGCGCCGATCGTCGCCGAGGATCTCGGGCTCGATCTCGTACAATTGTCGTTCGACCTGATCGATCCGATGTGGCCGGACGATGTGCTCGACCGAATGGCCGGCGACATCCGCCGCGAGGCCGCAGCGGCCGGCGTGACGGTGCACAGCGCCTTCATCGGGCTCGCGCATTACACCTTCAATCAGATGCTGCATCCGGATCCGGCCGTGCGCGACCTCGCCGAGGCCTGGCTGAAGCGCGCCTACCGTGTGGCCGCGCTGGCCGGCATCACCCGGGTCGGCGGTCCGCTCGGCGCCATCGCCTCGCGCCGCGACGGCCGCGAGGCGGAGAGCATTTCGGAAGCCGACTACGCCGAGTTGATCGTGCGCATGCACCGGCTCGCCGAGGCAGCGAAGGCGGAAGGGCTGACCGAACTCTATGTCGAGCCGACGCCAATGCGGCGGGAATGGCCCTGGACGGTCGCGCAGGCGCAGACAATGGCCTCGGACACGGCCGGAGCGGCCGTGCCGTGGAAATTCTGCGTCGACTGGGGACACGGCACCTTCGAGCCGCTCTATGGCCGCTATCGGGCCGGCATGGCCGACTGGTACGCAGGCCTCGGCGACCGGATCGGCGCGATCCACATCCAGCAGACCGACTTCCAGCTCGACCGGCACTGGGACTTCACCGAGACGGGCGCGGTCGATCCGGTCGCTGCAGTGGCCTTGCAACGGGCGAACGGACTTGAAGACGTGCCCGTCTTCCTGGAGGTTTTCTATCCCTTCGAACGTGACGACGCGTCGATCCTCGACGTGCTCAAGCGGTCGATGGCGATCCTGAAACCCGCTTTCGCCTGAGGTCATCCGTGGACGACACCACCGACGCCCCCGCCGGCCTGCCCGGCCTCTCGGCCGCCGACCTGACCGAGGCGCAGATCCAGGCGCGCGCCTGCTGGTATTACTATGTCGGCGCGATGACGCAGCAGGAGATCGCCGACCGGCTCGGGCTGACGCGGCTCAAGGTCAACAAGATCGTCGGTCAGGCGCGCGCGGACGGGCTCGTCAACATCGAGATCAAGCTGCCGCTCGCCTCCTGCGTGGCACTGGAGGAGCGGCTGAAGGCGCGTTTCGCGCTCGACGACGTCTCGGTCGTGCCGACGCTGCCGGATCCCGACACGCTGCAACAGGTGATCGGCGAGGCGGCCGGCGTGATGCTCGATCCGCTCTTGACCGATGGCGTCGGGCTCGGTGTCGGCTGGGGGCGGACGCTGCGCGCCGCCGTCCGCCGGCTGACGCCCAAGCGCCGCAGCAATTCCTGGGTCACGTCGCTGATGGGCGGGCTGACGCGCGGCTCGGGCACCAACACCTTCGAAGTCTCGACCGAGTTCGCCCGCGTGCTCGGCGCCGAATGCTATTACGTCGCCGCGCCGATCTATCTGCCCTCCGTCGAAAGCCGGTCGACGCTGCTCACCCACTACGGCCTCGCAGAGGTGATGCGCCGGGCGCGCGACGGCGCGGTCGCGCTCGTCTCCTGCGGCGATCTCACCAACCGTTCGCTGCTCGCCTCGACCCATATCGTCACCGAGGCGCTCGACGAGCTCAAGGCGGCCGGCGCGGTCGGCGATCTGCTCGGCACCTTCCTCGACGAATACGGCCGGCCGGTCGCCCATCCGCTCAACGAACGCGTGATGGCGCTGAACCCGCAGGATCTCAAGGCCTATCCGGCCTCGATCCTGGCCTCGGGTGGCGTCAGCAAGGTGCCGGTGATCCGCGGCATTCTCAACGCGCGCTATGTCCGGCGGCTCGTCACCGACGAGGCTGCTGCCGAGGCGCTGCTGGCATGATGCGCGGCCTCAACCTCGATACCGGAGCCCGGCGATGACCCATCTGCTCGCGATCGACGTCGGCACGCTGTCGGCCCGCGCCGGCGTGTTCGATACCGCCGGCACGCTGCTTGCGACCCGCAGCGCCGGCTTTGAACTGATGCGGCCGGCCGAGCACCAGGCGGTCTATCGCATGGACGAGATCTGGGCCGCGATCGTGACCGCCGTGCGCGGCGCGCTCGCCGAAGTGCCGGGCGCGGCCGCCACGATCGCCGGCATCGCGGTCGATGCGACCTCCTCGACCGTGTTCGAGGCGTCCGGCGCGCGGCCGCTCGCCGGCGACGCCGATGTCATCTGCTGGATGGACCACCGCGGCGAGCACGAGGCCGAGGAGATCGCCTCGACCGGTGATCGCTATGTCGACTATGTCGGCGGCACGGTCTCGCCGGAGATGTACCTGCCGAAAATCCTGTGGGTGAAGCGGCACACGCCGGAGGCCTGGGGCCGGGTCACGGCCGTGCGCGACCTCGCCGACGAGATCGCGTTCCGGCTGACCGGCACGGACCGGGCCTCGACCTGCGCGCTCGCCTGCAAGTTCCCGTATCTGCCGAACGATCCGGAGCCGTGGCGGCGCGATCTGCTCGCGCGGCTCGGCGTCGCCGATCTCATCGATCGCGGCGCGCTGGCACACCCGCCCGGCCGGGTCGGCGAGGTGCACGGCCGCGTCTCGGACGAGGCGTCGGCGGCGCTCGGTCTTCCGGCCGGCGTGCCGGTCGCGGTCGGGCTCATCGATGCCGAGGCCGGCGCGCTCGGCGTGCTCGGCCGCGGCTTCCGCGACACGATGAACCGGACGCTGGCACTGATCGGCGGCACCTCGTCCTGCTACATGGCCTGGGCGGCCGACGAACGGCGGATTTCCGGCGTCTGGGGGCCGTTCAAGGACGCGGTGTTCCCGGGCTTCTGGATGCACGAGGCGGGGCAGAGCTTTGCCGGGGCGGCGCTCGATGCCGTGCTGGAGCAGCATCCGGCGAGCCCGTGTCGCGCCGATGGCGGCAAGGCGAGCGCCGAGCTTCACGCCGAGACGATCAGGGACATCCTGGCCTTGCTCGATGCCGAGGGGCCGGCCTTCGCGGCGCGGCGGCACGTCGTGCCGGACTGGCTCGGCAACCGCGCGCCGCTCGGCGATGGCAGCGTGCGCGCGCTCGTCACGGGCGTCGGGCTCGAAGTCACGCGCCGTGCATTCCTCGAGCAGTACTACGCGACCGCTCGCGCACTGGCGCTGCAGGCCCGGCACATTCGCGAGCATCTGAACGGCCACGGCTATGCGATCGACCGCGTCAGCCTGTCGGGCGGGCACAACAAGAACCCGCTCATGGTGCGGCTCTACCGCGACGCGCTCGGCGCGGATCTCGTCATCTCGGAGGCGCCGGAGCCGGTGCTGCTCGGCACCGCGATGGTGGCTGCGGTCGCGGCCGGACTGCACGCCGACCTTTTCGCCGCGCTCGATGCCATGGCGCCGCGCCAGACCGTGCACCGCGCGGATCCGACATGGGTGGCCGCGCATGATGCGGCCTACGCGATCTATCTGAAACTGTTCTCGATCCGCAACGAGATCGAGGCCGACGGCCGCCGCGTGTCCCGCGGCGCGGCCGCGACCGCGGGAGTGTGAGTATGTCGTTCCTTCAGCTCGACAACGTCGTGAAGCGCTATGGCGCGGCCTCGGTGGTGCACGGCGTCAGCCTCCAGGCGGAGAAAGGCGAGTTCGTCGTCTTTGTCGGCCCGTCCGGCTGCGGCAAGTCGACATTGCTGCGCATGATCGCCGGCCTCGAGGAGGTCACGGAGGGCGACGTCTCGATCGACGGCCGCGTCGTCACCGGCGTCGCGCCGGCCGACCGCGAAGTGTCGATGGTGTTCCAGTCCTACGCGCTCTATCCACACATGAGCGTCTACGAGAACATCGCCTTCGGCCTCAAAATGGCGAAGATGCCGAAGGACCAGATCCGCGCCCGCGTCGACGAGGCGGCGCGCATCCTGCAGATCGGGCCGCTGCTCGATCGAAAGCCACGCCAGCTCTCCGGCGGCCAGCGCCAGCGCGTCGCCATCGGCCGCGCCATCGTGCGGCATCCGAAGCTGTTCCTGTTCGACGAGCCCTTGTCGAACCTCGACGCCGAGCTGCGCACGCAGATGCGCGTCGAGATCGCCAAGCTGCACCGCGACCTCGGCGTGACGATGATCTACGTCACCCACGATCAGGTCGAGGCGATGACGCTCGCCGACCGCATCGTGGTGCTGCGCGGCGGCCTGATCGAGCAGGTCGGCTCGCCGGCCGCGCTGTACGACAATCCGGCGAACAAGTTCGTCGCCGGCTTCATCGGCTCGCCGAAGATGAACTTCATCGAGGCGCGGGTCGAGGCGGCAGGCGCTGCCTCGGTGACGCTCGCGCATCCGGCCTTCGTCGATGGCCGGCTCACGGTCGAGCGGCCGCTCGCGCGGGCTGTGAAGCCGGGCGACGCGGTCTCGGTCGGTCTCAGGCCGGACAATCTGGTGATCGGCGACAGCCGTCCGGTGTTGAACCTCACGGCCGATTTCACCGAGAACCTCGGCGGCCAGAGCCAGATCTACGCGACCGCGCCGGAGGCACCCTCGATCGCCATCGTCGCCAATGGCCGGCCGGCGATCGCGCGCGGCGACGCGCTGCGCGTCGGCCTCGGCGAGGGCCGCGTCTATCTGTTCGACGCGGAGGGCCTGGCGCTCTAAACCTGTCGGCAGCGAATAAGAATATCAGGGGAGACGCATGAGCCATCTCGGCATCGACATCGGCACATCGTCGGTGAAGGCCGTCCTGCTGGACGAGAACCAGACGCTGGTCGCCGAGGGTTCGGCGGCGCTCGCGGTCGACCGGCCGCGGCCGCTCTGGTCCGAGCAGGATCCCGAAGCCTGGTGGACAGCGACCGAAGCCGCGGTCGCCGCCGTGCGCGCCGCGGCCCCGAAGGCCTGGGGCGCACTCGCTTCGATCGGTCTCTCCGGCCAGCAGCATGGCGCGACGCTGCTCGATGCCGAGGGACGGGTGCTCCGGCCCTGCATCCTGTGGAACGATGGCCGTTCAGGCGCGGAATGCCGCGAACTGACCGAGCGCGTGCCCGACTTCACCAAGCGCG
This sequence comes from Ancalomicrobiaceae bacterium S20, assembly GCA_040269895.1. Taxonomy (NCBI): domain Bacteria; kingdom Pseudomonadati; phylum Pseudomonadota; class Alphaproteobacteria; order Hyphomicrobiales; family Ancalomicrobiaceae; genus Methyloraptor; species Methyloraptor flagellatus. The sequence continues at coordinate 1,614,874 of CP158568.1, forward strand.
CATCGAACATCGCCATGCCCGGTTTCACCGCGCCGAAGCTCTTGTGGGTCGCCAAGCACGAGCCGGAGATCTTCGCGAAAACCGCCATGGTGCTGCTGCCGAAGGATCATGTCCGCTACCGGCTCTCGGGCGACACCGTCTCCGAGATGTCGGACAGCGCCGGAACGCTCTGGCTCGACGTCGCCGGCCGGCGCTGGGACGCGACCCTGCTCGACGCCTGCGGTCTCAGCGAACGGCAGATGCCGCGGCTGGTCGAGGGGTCCGAGGTCTCGGCGCTCTTGTCCGAGACGGTCGCGGCGAGCTGGGGCCTGTCGGGCCGGCGGATCCCGATTGCGGGCGGGGGCGGCGACAACGCCTGTTCGGCCGTCGGCATCGGCGCGACGCGCGGCGGGGACGGTTTCCTGTCGCTCGGCACGTCGGGCGTGATCTTTGTGGCGACCGACCACCCGGTCGCGCTGCCGGAGCGCACGCTGCACGCCTTCTGCCACGCGCTGCCGAAGCGCTGGCACGGCATGGCGGTGGCGCTGTCGGCCGCCTCGGCGCTGTCGTGGATCGCGGGAATCGTCGGCGCATCCGGCGATATCGGCGGCTTGCTGGCGCGCGCGGAAGCCTTCGTCGCCGATCCGGTGCGCCGGGCGCATGCGCCGGTGTTCCTGCCCTATCTGACCGGCGAGCGCACGCCGCACAACGATCCGCATGCGACCGCCGGTTTCGCGGGCCTCACGGCCGAGCACGGCGCGGAGGCCATGGCCTATGCGGTCATCGAGGGCGTGTCCTTCGCGCTCGCCGACTGTCTCGACGTGCTGGTTGCGGGCAATGCCGCGCCGACCTCGTGCATGCTGGTCGGCGGCGGCTCGCGCAGTGCCTTCTGGGCGCAGCTTCTGGCCGACGCGACCGGGTTGACGCTCGACGTGCCGCAGGGCTCCGAACTGGGCGCCGCCTTCGGCGCCGCGCGCCTCGGCATGCTGGCGGCCGGCGGCACCGAGGATGCGGTCTGCACCAAGCCGCCGATCAAGCGCAGCTTCGCGCCGGATGCCGGGCAGAAGGACCTGCTCGCCGAGCGGTCGGCGCGGATGCGGGCGCTCTATCGGGCCTGAACGCGCGGTCGGCCCCATTCCGAGACGACGCGGGCGCCGATCGGCGCCCGCTTTGCTTTCCGAGAAGGCGTCAGCCGAGCCCGTAGACCCGCGCGAGGCTCTGCAGATAGGGCACGCCCTTTTCGAGCACGTCCTGCCGGTCGCGCGCGACGTCGCGCCACACGCACAGCGCCGAGGCGATCTCGGGCGGCAGCGTCACGAAGCTTTCCATGACCAGATCGCCCTTGAAGCCGGTCTCGGCCAGCGCCCGGAACGTGTCGGTCCAGTCGATCGTGCCGGAGCCGGGCACGCCGCGGTCGCTCTCGGAGAGATGCACGTAGGAGCAATGCGCGCCAGCGACGCGGATGCCGTGGCCGACGCCCTTTTCCTCGATGTTCATGTGGTAGGTATCGAGGTGGATGGTGACGTTCGGTTCGTCGAGGCGTTCGAGGAACTTGAGCGACTGGTCGGCCGTGTTGAGCAGATGCGTCTCGTAACGGTTGCAGGGCTCGATGCCGATCAGCATGCCGTAATCGCGCGCCTTGCGAACAACCGGCTTCAAAGCCTTGGCCATGTTGGCATATTCCGCCTCGGTCGGGCGCTTGCCGGACTTCCAGCCGAGCACGCCGTAGGTGACGCCGCACAGGATCGAGCAGCCGAGCTCGTGCGCCTTGTCGAGCGCCGGCATCAGGAAGGCGGTGGCGCGGTCCGGATCGAGCGCGGCGTTGGAATGCTCCGGCAGGCAGAGCGAGGCGGTCGGCTCGACGCCGTGCTTCTCGAACAGTTTTCGGCTATGGGCGGCGTCGACGCCGGCGGGGTTCAAGAGCGCGATCTCGAGCACTTCGAGCCCGTGCTCGGCAGCCTCGGGGATTGCCAGCTCGGCCGCCTCGCGCGTCCATTCGGACGCCCAGAGGCTCGTGTGCATGCCGATGCGGATGCGGTCGGGACGGAACGACATCAGGTCTTCTCCTGGGGCGTGGGATTGGATTTGGAAACGGAGAGCGAGGTCCCCCGCGCACTGCGGCGCTGGGCGAGCGCGGTCGCGATCGAGCGGATCGCCATGACGCCGATCAGGGTCAGGCCCCAGATCGCCAGCGTCAGATGCTGGTTGGCGCCGAGCTGGTTCAGCCCGGACGAGATCACCTGCAGGACGATCAGCGCCATCACGAGGCCCGAGACGCGGCCGAAGCCGCCGTTCGGGTCGACGCCGCCGAGCACGGCGGCGAGGATGGTCACGAGCAGGTAGGATTGCGCGTAGCCGGCGCTCGCCGAATTGAACCGCGCCATCATCAGCACCGCGGCGACGAAGCAGAGCACCGACGACATCGTGTAGACGCCGATCAGCACGCGCTTGGTGTCGACGCCGGAATAGCGCGTCGCCTCGAGGTTGGAGCCGATCATCGCGACCGAGATGCCGAACGGCGTGCGGCTCAAGATCACCGCCACCAGCGCGGCGACCGCGACGAAGATCAGGAACGGCAGCGGCAGGCCGAGGATCACCGCGTTGCCGATCGCCTGGAAGGCATCCGGAAAGCCGGCGATCACCAGACCGCGGGTCAGATAGATGCTGACACCATCGATGATCGACATGGTGCCGAGCGTGACCAGGATCGGGTGCACGCCCATGTTGGCGACCAGCCAGCCGGTGGCGAGCCCGACGACGAGGCAATGGACGAAGCCGGCGGCGAGCGCCACCGCGATCCAGAGCGCGACGATCGCGGGCTCCGAGCCCGGCGCGATCGCCTTCGTCATGATGAAGGCCATCAGCAGCGCCGACTGGTTGGCGGTCGCAATGATCGCGAGGTTGAGCCCGCTCGAGATGAGCGGGATCACCATGGCGAGCGCGAGGAGCCCGAGTTCCGGCAGCTGGAACATCATCGACTGCGCGGTGCCGAGCGTCGGGAAGCGGTCCGGCATCAGCACCGAGAACAGGCCGACCAGCCCGACGCAGAGGGCGGCGAGGCCGACCGGGCTCTGGCCATCGCCGTTGCCGCGCAGGAGCCGGGTCAGGTGATCGAGCTGGGCGGCGAGGGGGGATGGGGCGGGGCGGGTATCGATCATGCAAGCGCCCTCCGGCTGCGCCGCGAGGGCCGGTTCGACAGGCCGGTGGCCGAGGTCGACACGAGGATCACGAGGCCGATCACGATCTGGAAGAAGTACGGCGAGACGCCGATCAGGTTCAGGCCGTTCTGGATGATCGCCAGCATCAGGATGCCGAGGATCACGCCGCCGACCGAGCCGATGCCGCCGGTGAGGCTCGCGCCGCCGAGCACGGCGGCCGCGACGACATTGAGCTCGCTGCCGACCATGGCGTTGGGCACGCTCTCGCCGACGCGGTGCGCCTGCAGGAGCCCGGCGACGGCGGCCATGAAACCCATGAAGCCATAGACGAACAGGTGCAGCCGGCCGATGCCGATGCCGACGCGGCGCGCGGCTTCCGGGTTGCCGCCCATGGCATAGACCTGCCGGCCGACGGCGGTCTTGTTCATCAGGGCCCAGGTGCCGACGACCGCGGCGACCATGACCAGGAGCGGCAACGTGATGCGGATGATGTCGCCGCCGGCGGTCTCGGTCCGGTAGAAGGTCACGCGCTTCGACCACCAGTCGGGCAGGTCGTAGATCGACTTGCCGCCGGTAAAGTACATGAGCAGCGCGAAATAGACGCTCATGGTCGCGATCGTCACGATGATCGAGGTGATCTTCACGCCGTGGATCAGCACGGCGTTGATCAGGCCGAGCAGGACGCCCACCGCGAGGCCGATGCCGAGCGCGGCGGCCGGCGGCCAGCCCCAGCGCGCGGCGGCGAGCGCGGCGATGTACTGCGCGACCGAGGCGGTCGCGGCGAAGGAGATGTCGATGCCGCCCGAAACCAGCACGACGAACAGGCCCATCGCGAGCACCGCTGTCACCGTGTAGCTCTCGACGAGATCGATCAGGTTCGGCACTGTGAGGAAATGCGGGGTGGCGATCGTCCAGACCACGGCGAGGACCAGGATCGCGAGCGCGAGCCAGGCCTCGGTGGAGTATTTCAGCGCGCGGATCGCCTCAGGCATCGATGCGGCTCCGGATGGTGGCTTCGTCGACCTGGCCCGGCACGAAGCTCTCGACGATGCGGCCGGCGCGCATGTGCAGCACGCGGTCGCAGGTGGTCATGACCTCGGGGATCTCGTCGGAGATGATCAGGATCGCGACGCCGGAGCGGGCGAGGTCGCGGACGAGCGCGTAGATGCCGGCCTTGTTGCCGATGTCGACGCCGACCGTGGGGCTGTCGAGGATCAGCACCTTCGGCTTGGTCTCCAGCCACTTGGCGAGCACCACGCGCTGCTGGTTGCCGCCCGACAGCGTTGAGACCGGGCGGTCGAGGCCGGGGATCTTGATCCGGAGGCGCTCGATCCAGCCCTCGGCGACGCCGCGCTTGGCGTGTCCGGGGATCAGGCCGAGCGGGCCCTTCAGGCGATCGAGGCTCGCCAGCACGAGATTGTCGGCGATCGACTGGCGCATGTTGAGGCCGAGGTTCAGCCGGTCCTCGGAGACATAGGCGATGCCGGCGCGGATCGCGTCGCGGTTGGAGGCGATGCGGATCTCGCGGCCGTCGAGCCGGATCGCGCCGCGATCCGGCCGGCGCATGCCGAACAGCGCCAGCGCAAGCTCGGTGCGCCCGGCGCCGAGCAGGCCGGTGAGGCCAAGCACTTCGCCGGCATGGAGCGAGAACGACACCTCCGCGAACTCGCCGTCGCGGGACAGACCCTCGACGCCGAGCACCTCCGGGCCGTCGATCGGCCGGGCATGGATCGCGTGATCGAAGTTGCGGCCGGTCATCAGCTCGCCGATGCGCCGCTCGTCGAGCTCGCGCGCGGCCCACGTGCCGACTTTGACGCCGTCGCGCATGACCGTGACACGATCGGCGATCTCGATCACCTCGTCGAGGCGATGCGAGACGAACACGATCGCGAGGCCGTCGGCCTTGAGCCGGCCCACGATGGCGAGCAGGCGATCGACCTCGGAGCGGGTCAGCGAAGCGGTCGGCTCGTCCATGAACAGGAGCCGTGCCCGGGACGCGAGGCCCCGGCAGATGGCGACGATCTGGCGCTCGGCGATCGGCAGATCGCCGACGCGGGCATCGAGCGGGAGATCGAAGGCGAGGCGATCGAGCACGCCGCGGGCGATCTGGCGCATCCGGCTCATGCGGGCAGGGCGGGCGAGGCCCTGCAGCACCTCGTCGATTGCGATGTTCTCGGCGACGGAGAGGTTCGGGAACAGCGACAGGTCCTGAAAGATCACCTGCACGCCGAGCGCCTTGGCCTCGGCCGGGGTCAGGCGATCGAAGCGGCGGCCGGCGATGGTGATGGCGCTGCCGGGATCGGGCGCATGCACGCCGGCGACCATCTTGATGATCGTCGACTTGCCGCAGCCGTTCTCGCCGCACAGGCAATGGACCTCGCCGCTTTTCACGTCCCAGTCGACGCGATCGACGGCGATGGCGCCGCCGAAGCGCTTGGTGACGCTTTCGAGCGTGAGAAAGGGTGGCTCCGTGGCGGTTGCCATGGCGGCCTCTCGATTTTGCAGCAGGGGGGCGTTGCTCCCGGCCAGTCTTGGCCGGGAGACGCGGGCCATGTCGGGCTATCCGCCGAGGGCAGACACCCGGCTCGGAGGCAGGCTCAGAGGCCGATGCCGACGAGCTCGTCGATGGTCGACTTGTTGATCGCCTGCAGCTTCTGGCCGAGGATCAACTTCTTCTCGGCATCGACCTTGACCTTGCCGAGGCCGGGGATCTCCATGCCGTCGGCCGGCTTCTGGCCCTTGGCGAGCATGTCGCCGACCCGCACGATCACCTCGCCGGCGAGCATGGGATTCCAGATGTAGCCTTCCGAGATGGCGCCCGACTTGATGTACTTGGCGCCCTGGCCCGGCGAGAACGGCCCGACGACAGCGACCTTGCCGATCACCTCGCGCGCCTCGACGGCCTTGGCGGCGCCGATCGGGCCCTGGCTGCCGAAGGCGAGAATGCCCTTGAGATCCGGGTTGGCGCGCATCTGGTCCTGCGCGGTCTTGAAGCTGTCGTCGAGGCTCTCGGCGACGCCGAAGCGGTCGGCGACGAGCTGCATCTTCGGGTACTTCGCCTTCTGCAGCGCGATCGCGGCATCGGCCCAGGCGTTGTGCAGCGGCACCGTCAGCGAGCCGACGTAGACGATGTACTTGCCTTCGCCGCCCATGGCCTTGGCCAGCGCTTCCATGTGCTGCTCGCCAAAGCCGGTGACGGTGGTCAGCTCGATGTCCCAGTCGTGGTTCTTCTGGTCAGGGCTCTCGTGGGTGATCACGGTGATGCCGGCGGCCTTGGCGCGGGCGAACACCGGCTCGAGCGCGGTCGCGTCGTTCGGCACGACGCAGATGACGTTGACCTTGCGGGCGATCAGGTCCTCGACCGCGCGGACCTGCTGGGCCGCGTCGGCCTGGGTCGGGCCGATCATCCAGGCGTCGACGCCGAGTTCGCCGCCGGCCTTCTTGATGCCGGCTTCCATGGCGTTGAACCACGGGATGCCGCCGATCTTCACGACCGTGGCGATCTGCGCCTTGCCCGCGGCCATGGCGCCGGTCGCGCCGCCGAATGCACCGGCCGCGGCGACGCCGCCCATCAGTTTCAGGGCGCTGCGGCGCGAGACTTCATATCGAGACATGGAATTCCTCCCTTCATCGTTGCACCGCGTGGGTTTGTTTGCGTCCCACGTCGTCTGCCCCGTCCGCTCCGAGGAGCGACGGGCCGACAGCCCTGGCGGACTGGCGGATTTCGAGCCGACAGCCGAGTTTCAGGCGGTCGGGATGGCTGGGCGTGTCGCTCGAGGACACGCCGTCGATCCGGGCGCGCAGCCGCTCCCAGGCGGCGAGCGCCATGGCATCGACGGGCTGGGCGATGGCGGTGATCGAGGGCTTCGAGATGCGCATCCAGGCGTAGTCGTCGAAGCCGAGCACTGAAATGTCGTCGGGCACGGCGAAATCGAGCCGGTTCAGGCAGGCGATCGCGCCCATCGTGGCGAAATTGGTCAGGGCGACGACGCCGGTCGGTGTGCCCTGCGCGGCCAGATAGCGATCGATGCGCTCGTCGATCTCCTCGAAGGACAGGCCGACCTCGAGTACCGGCGGGCGCGGCAGGCCGATCTCGGCATAGGCGCCGGCGATGCCGGCGACGCGTTCGCGGATGTTGGCGAGATCGAGCGAGGAGGCGACCACCAGCAGGTTGCGATGGCCGAGTTCGAGCATGTGGCGGGCCGCGAGGCGGCCGGCGCCCTCGTTGTCGACGGTGACGACGTCCGAGCCGACATCGTCGGCGACGCGGTCGACCACGACATAGGGCACGCGCGCACCCTCGAGCAGGTCGCGGCCGGCGAAGGCGTCGGTGCTCGGCACCACCACGACCCCGGCCGGACGCCAGGAGAGCAGTGCCGCGAGCCGAGCGCGTTCGACCGCGTCGTCGTCGTGGCCGCTGGCGAGGACGATGTCGTAGCCCTCGTCGCGTACCGCGCGTTCGATCGCCGCGATCAGGCCGGTGAAGAACGGGTTGTCGAGGCTCGGCACCAGCACGCAGACGATGCGCGCCCGGCCCGAGCGAAGTTGCGAGGCGACGCGATCGACCTGATAGCCGAGCGCGGCGGCGGCCGCGCGGACCTTGGCGACCAGCGCGGCATCGACCGGCTTGCGATCGGCCAGCACGTTGGAAACCGTCGCGACCGACACGCCGGCGCGCGCGGCGACGTCCTTCATGGTGGCGGGTTTCGTGGCGGCGGTCTTGCGCAACAGAACCTCGGCGCGGGCTCGTAAAACGATTTACGTAAATCGTTTTACGAGACGTCGCGGACAGGGTCAATCGGGTTTCGACGGGCTGTGGATGGTCGATGCCGGCCGCCGTTTCGGCGCGGATCGCGGGCGGGGCGGGCGACCGGCATCGGCGGCTCGCGGGGCGCCGCGGCTGCAGGACGCCGGTGCGGCGCCGGCGATCTCCATCGAACCTCGACCGTTTCTCGCGGCAATCGCCACGGACGCGGTGTCATTGCTGCTGAGGCACGGGTGAACGGGCGGGGTGGGCGTCGTGCGAGGTGAGGGGACAGCTATGACGGCCGACACGGCGATGGACGCAATTCGCAGCCGCTATCCGCTTTCGATCCGGGTGCTGCATTGGCTGCGCGCGGTGCTGATTCTCGGCCTGCTGGCGTCGGGGTGGTACATGACCCGGCTGCCGGAGAGCGATCTCTCGACCGCCAACCTGTTCTATCCGAACCACAAGCAGTTCGGCGTGCTGGTCTGGCTGCTGGCGATCGTGCATCTCGGCTTGCGCTGGCGCCATGCGCGGCTCATGCCGGAGGCGCCAACGGCGTTGTCCGCGTGGGAGAGGGTCCTGTCACACGCGACCCACCGCGCGCTCATCGTGCTGACCCTGTTCGTGCCGTTCTTCGGCTATGCGCTGTCGAGCAGTTTCGTCGAGAGCGACGGCGTGCCGTTCTTCGTCGTCGCGCATCTGCCCGAGCTGCTGCCGAAGAGCGACGCGGCGTTCAAGGTGTTCCAGGCGCTGCACCGGTACTCGGCGTATCTGCTGCTCGCGCTCGTCCTGCTGCATGTGGCGGGGGCGCTGAAACACCGGATCCTCGATCGCGGCGGGGCGACCGACGTGCTGCCGCGGATGGTCTGAGGGCTGGGCGGAGCCACAGTCAGGCGCGGCAGCGGTCCGGCGCGAGATCGGCGGGGTCGATGCCGGCGGCGGCGATATCGGCGGGGAGGCGGCGGCCGGTCGCCAGCGCGGCGGCGATGCGGGCGAGCGTCGGCGACATCATGATGCCGTAGCCGCCCTGGCCGACCAGCCAGAACAGGCCCGGCTGCTCGGGATCGAAGCCGACGACCGGGTTCTTGTCGGCGACGAAGCTGCGCAGGCCGGCCCAGGTGCGCGGTGCCTTGCGGACCGTCACATGGGTGTGGCTCTCGAGCCAGTCGACCAGCACGGCGATGTCCATGTCGTCGGGCTGCGCGTCCTGCGGCTCGACCGGCGTCTCGTCGGCGAGCGAGGCCATCAGGCGACCGCCGTCCGGCTTCAGGTAGGGCGCGTCGCCGGCGAACTCGACCAGCGGCATGGCGTGGAGATCGAGGCCGTCCGGGCCCTCGGTCACCAGTGCGGTGCGACGCTTCGGGACCAGGCCGACCGGCCGCGCGCCGGCCATGCGGCCGAGCACATCGCCCCAGGCGCCGGCGGCATTGACCACGGTTGCGGCGCGGATCTCCTCGTCGCCGGCGGTGAGGCGCCATTCGCCGTCGACACGAACCAGCGCGGTCACCGGCTGGGCGCGGCGAAGCGTGCCGCCGCGCTGCCGGAAGCCGCGCAGAAAGCCCTGGTGGATCGCGGCGACGTCCATGTCGGTCACGCCGGGCTCGAAGCAAGCCGCCCCGACCGCCTCGGGGCGCAGCACGGGCGCCAGGCGCAGCGCCTCGGCGACCGAAATGCGGTGGATGGGATCGCGCGCCGTGCCGTTGGCGAGCAGAGCTGCGATCGGGGCTTCGTCGTCGGTCTTGAAGATGGTCAGCGCGCCACGCGGCGACAGGAGCGGGGTCTCGGCGAAACCCTCCGGCGGTTCCTCGAAAAAGCGGCGGCCGGCCGCATTCAGCCGTCGGACGACGGAGGGGCCGAAGTTCGGCGTGTAGAGCGCCGCCGAGCGGCCGGTCGAATGGTAACCCGGCTGCGCCTCGGCCTCGATCAGCACGACGCTGGCCTCGTTCTGGAGCTCGTAGGCCACCGAGGCGCCGGAAACGCCGGCGCCGATCACCGCAAAATCATATGTCGCCATATCGACCCGCTCATCCGCGCGGCCCACTGCCGACGGGCCGCATTGGCGCGCCGGCTCGGAGCCGCTGCTCAGGAAATGACCCGAACGCTCAAATTTTGCAAGTAAACAATCTTCTATTGACGCTTTGAAAGAAAACTTTCACTCTTGCCGCCAGAGGAGATCACGGATGGAAGGGACGCTCAGAGATCGGCTCCGCGCCTGTCTGACGACCGGGTCGAAGGCCGACCGGGCGCTGGCGAGCTACATCCTCGCCAAGACCGGCAGCGTGCCGTTCGAGACCGCGACGACGCTGGCGGCCAAGGTCGGCGTCAGCGAGCCGACCGTGGGCCGCTTCTGCCGGTCGCTCGGCTATGCGAGCTTCAAGGATCTCAAGAGCCAGCTGAAGCAGGACATCGGCGATCGGCCCTGGCTGATCTCCGATCGGCTGAAGGCGTTCCAGGCGCGTGCGCTTGCGGGCGAAAACGCGCTCGCGCAGTCGCTGCAGCTCGAGATGGCCGGCCTCGTCGCCGTCTACGAGCTGACCCAGTCGGAGAGCTGGAAATCGTTCGTAAAGCGGCTTTCCGTGTCGCGTCGGGTGTTCGCGGTCGGGTTCCAGACCGAGCGGGCGATGGCGCACATGTTCGCCCATCAGCTCCAGTATCTGCGCGACGGCGTGCAGCTGCTCGACCTCGACGGCGGCCATTTCGCGGAGATCCTGGCAACCGAGCCCGAGGGCGCCACACTCGTGATGTTCGAGGCGCGGCGCTATTCGCGGCTGGCGCGGCTTCTCGCCCGCGAGGCCCGCGCGAGCGGCATCCCGGTCACGCTCGTCACCGATGCCTTCTGCGACTGGGGCGCGGAGCTCGCCGACGAGATGTTCGTCGTGCCGACCGAATTCAACCTGTTCTGGGATTCGACCGCCCAGATGGCGAGCCTCATCAACCTGATGATGAACGCCGTCTCGATCGAGATCGGCCCGAGCGTCGAGGCGCGCATGACGCGGGTCTCGCAGCTCTATGCCCGCTTCACCGGCCACGTGGGCGACGCCCACGGGCCCGAGACCTGATCACCGGAGACACCTCACGGCCATTTCCACTTTTGGGGGGAGAAGCATCATGCGGCATTTCACGAGAATTGCGTTGCTCACGGTCTCGGCGCTGGCCGTCTCCGGCACGGCGCTCAAGGCCCAGGAAGCGACCTTCGCCGTCACGGCGCGCGAGGTCGGCGCGCCCTCCTACAACCCGATCACCGGCACGAAGCTCAACAGCGCCAACTCGCTGATCTTCGACCGCCTGCTGCTGCAGGATGCCGATCAGAGCTTCCATGGAGCGCTGGCGCAGTCCTGGGAACAGACCCCGGACGGCATGCAGTGGACGTTCAAGCTGAAGCCGGGCGTCAAGTTCCATGACGGCGAGCCGTTCAACGCCAAGGTCATCGAGTGGTGGATCCCGAAATTCGCGGGCACCGAGAACGCCTACATGGTCGCCAACATCGACAAGGTCGAGGTGGTCGACGATCTGACCGTGCGCTTTCACATGAAGGCACCGGATCCGAACCTGCTGTTCAACTTCGCCTCGTCGTTCATGGGCGTGCCCTCGCCGAAGGCCTATGACCAGCTCGGCGACAAGTTCGGCGTCACGGCGGCGATCGGCACCGGGCCGTACAAGATGGAGTCCTTCACTGTCGGCCAGCAGACGGTGCTGACCCGCAACGACGACTACACCTGGGGTTCGGACCTCTCGGCCAATCGCGGCCCGGCCAAGATCAAGAAGATCACGGTGCGCGAGATCGCGGAGGACTCGACCGCCTTCCTCGAGTTGCAGACCGGCGGCGTCGACCTGCTCTATACCGTGCCGACCGACTTCCTGCCGCGGCTCAAGGCCGAGAAGACGGTCAAGGTGATGATGATCCCGGGTACCGAGATCGTCTACATGCCGATCAACGTCACGGTCGAGCCGTTCACCGACATCAAGGTCCGCGCGGCGGCGGCCTATGCGATCAACCAGAAGGCCATCTGGCAGACGCTCTATGGCGGCGTCGGCACGCCGGCGAACCAGTTCCTGATCTCGTCCCTGCAGGAATCCAAGGTCGATCCGAAGTTCGCGATCTCCTACGATCCGGCGCGGTCGAAGAAGCTGCTCGACGAGGCCGGCTGGACCATGGGTCCGGACGGCGTGCGCGTGAAGAACGGCCAGAAGCTCCAGGTCAAGCTCTGGACCTCGAACGGCACCGAGTTCAAGCGCATCACCGAGGCCGTGCAGGCCGAGCTCAAGGATGTCGGCTTCCAGGCGGACATCACGGTCTTCGACGCCTCCTCGATCAATGCCCAGTACAAGAAGAAGACCGAGCACCAGCTCGCGGTCCGGTCCTATTCCTGGACCAACGCCGACATCATCGACTGGTTCTTCTCGGGCAAGCGCCTCGGCTATCCGAACGTCTCGATGCTCGACGATCCGAAGGCCGAAGAGCTCAACGTCATCGCGATGACCAAGTCGAAGACCTGGGAGGAGCGCGTCGCGAACTTCAAGGCGTATCACGAGTACATTCTCTCGCAGTACGCCTTCGCCCCGATCTACGAGCCGGCCAACATCTTCGCCTATTCGACGAAGCGGCTGAAGCTGCCGGAGGCGATCCGCGGCACGCGCCTGACCAGCCAGACCATCCTCGACGCCGACGTGACCAAGTAAGGGCCATTGGGATCGACCGGGATGTTCGGCTATTTCCTCAAGCGTCTGCTGCTGCTCATTCCGGTCTTCCTGGCCATGTCGGCGGTCGTGTTCGCCATCGTGCACCTGGTGCCGGGTGATCCGATCGACAACATGTTGCAGATCGGCTCGTCGCCCGAGCGACGGGCCGCGCTGACCGCGAAGTTCGGGCTCGACCGGCCGCTCGTCGTGCAATACGGCGTGTGGCTCGGCCGGGTCTTCCACGGCGATTTCGGCGATGCGATCGTGCTGAAGCAGCCGGTCGCGACGCTGATCCTCACCAATCTGCCGCATAGTCTGGCGCTCGGCGGCCTCGCGCTCCTCTTCTCGACCGTGGTCGGCGTTTCGATCGGAGCGGCGGCGGCGTTCTTCAAGGACAGCTGGTTCGACCGCTCGGTCATGGGCCTGATCCTCGCCGGCGCGACGATCCCGAATTTCTGGCTCGGGCTCCTGCTGATCCTCGTCTTCGCGGTCGAACTCGGCTGGTTCCCCGTGTCGGGCGCCCGCAGCCTCGATGCGCTGGTGCTGCCGGTCCTGACCGTCGGGCTCGGCGGCGTCGCGTTGATCGCGCGCGTCACGCGTGCCGCCATGGTCGAGGTCGCCCGGCAGGACTTCGTCATGATGCTGCACGCCAAGGGGCTCAGCCGGCGACAGATCTACCTCGGCCATGTGCTGCGCCACGCGCTGCTGCCGGTCGTGACCATCCTCGGCCTCAAGGTCGGCTGGGTGGTCGGTGGCGCGGTGACGATCGAATATGTCTTCGCGCGCCCCGGCCTCGGTTCGCTCCTGATCTCCGCGCTCAATCAGCGGGACTACCCGCTGGTGCAGGGCTGCCTGCTGATGCTCGGCGTCGCGGTCATGCTCGGTACGCTGCTCGGCGATCTCGCGCAGGCCGCCATGGACCCGCGCATCCGCAACGGATTGCGCTGACATGGCCGCGCTCTCCGCCCTCCGCACCGCCATCGCGTCCCCCGCGGTGCGCCGTCCGCGGCGATCCTCGTGATCGCGATCGCCGCCGCAGTCGCGGCGCCTTGGCTCGCGCCTTACCCTTATGCGGCGCAGAACCTCGGCGACGCCATGATGGAGCCCTCGGCGGCGCACCTCCTCGGCACCGACGAGTTCGGCCGCGATCTCCTGTCGCGCATTATATTCGGCGCGCGCGTCTCGCTCGGCGTCGCGGTGACGTCGATCTCGCTGTCGGTGCTGATCGGCCTCGTGATCGGCGCGGTCGCGGGCTACGCGGGCGGATGGGTCGACCGCGCGCTGATGGCGGTGGTCGACCTGACCTGGTCGTTTCCCGAGATCCTGATCGCCCTGGTGCTGATCGCGATCCTCGGGCCGGGCCTGTCCTCGGCCGGCGTCGCGATCACGATCGGCTATCTCGCACAGTTCGCGCGGCTGACCCGCAGCCAGATCATCGCGCTGAAGGGCGAGACCTATGTGGAGGCCGCAGTCAGCCTCGGCGCGGGCCACGCGCATCTGCTGCTCCGGCATCTGATCCCGAACGCGCTGACGCCGGTGATCGTCGCCGGCATGCTCGCGACCGGCGATGCGATCATCCTGGAGGCGACGCTCGGCTTCTTCGGCCTCGGCGCGCAGCCGCCGCTGCCGAGCTGGGGCGCCTTGATGAGCTCCGGCGTCGCCCAGATCTATCTGGCGCCCTGGGTGATCCTGTTTCCGGGCATCGCCATCGCGATCACGGTCGTGGCGATCAACCTGTTCGGCGATGCGCTGATCGACGCGCTCGACATCCGCAACCGGCTGAAGGAGCGCTGAGATGAGCCTTCTCGCCGTCGAGGATCTTTCGGTTGCCATCGGAACCGTGCCGCTGATCGATCGCGTCGGCTTCACGCTCGACCGCGGCGAGGTGCTCGGCCTCGTCGGCGAGTCCGGTTCGGGCAAATCGCTGACCGCGACGACGCTGATGGGCCTCTTGCCGCTCATCGGCGGGCGGATCACGGCCGGTGCGGTCCGGTTCGACGGGCTCGATCTCACCACCTTGGCCGAACCGGCCTACCGCCGCCTGCGCGGCGGCCGGATCGCGCTGATCGCGCAGAACCCGATGACCTCGCTCGATCCGATCAAGACCGTCGGCGCGCAGATCGATCAGGTCTCGCGGCTGCATGCCGGCTTGTCGCCGGCTGCCGCGCGGGCGCGCAGCCTCGAACTCATGGACCAGCTCCGGATCCCCGAGGCGGCGGCCATCCACGGTCATTATCCGCACCAGCTCTCGGGCGGCATGAAGCAGCGCGTCGTCATCGCCATGGCGCTCGCCGGCGACCCGGACCTGATCATCGCCGACGAGCCGACCACCGCGCTCGACGTCACCATCCAGGCGCAGATCATCCAGATCCTCTGCGATCTGGTCGCGAGCCGGGGGCTCGCGCTCTTGCTGATCACCCACGACATGGGCGTGGTCGCGCAGGCCTGTCACCGCGTCGGCGTGCTCTATGCCGGCCGGCTCGCCGAGACAGGGCCGGTCGAGGCGATCTTCGCCCAGCCGCGACATCCCTACACCAAGGCACTGATCGGCTGCATTCCGGAGGCGGGGCAGGCGGCGGGCACGCTCGTCGGCATTCCCGGCATGGTGCCGACGCCGATCGCCTATCCCGCCGGCTGCCGCTTCCATCCGCGCTGCGCAGTCGCG
The DNA here is from genome assembly GCA_040269895.1 of Ancalomicrobiaceae bacterium S20. Taxonomy (NCBI): domain Bacteria; kingdom Pseudomonadati; phylum Pseudomonadota; class Alphaproteobacteria; order Hyphomicrobiales; family Ancalomicrobiaceae; genus Methyloraptor; species Methyloraptor flagellatus. The sequence continues at coordinate 1,630,103 of CP158568.1, forward strand.
CGATCCGATTGCGGCACGACGGTGCCGGCAGGATCGGGCAGGGGAGCGAGCACGGCCTACTGCCTGCACCCGCTGGAGGCGGCCGATGCCTGATCCGATCTCTGCTCCGGTGTCCGATCCGATCGTGCGGCTCGACAACGTCGCCAAGTATTTCACCTCGCGCGCCGGCCTGTTCGGCCGCAAGCGCACCATGCGGGCCGTCGACGGCGTGACGCTGGATGTTCCCCGCGGCGGCGTTACTGGCGTGGTCGGCGAATCCGGCTGCGGGAAGTCGACGCTGGCGCGGCTCGTGCTCCGGCTGATGCCGCCGAGCGGAGGGCGCGTGCTGTTCGACGGCGCCGATCTCGCCAGTCTCGGGCCGGCGGCACTGCGCCAGCAGCGCCGGCGCATGCAGATGGTGTTTCAGGACCCCTATTCGTCGATCGATCCGCGCTTCACGATGCAGGACGCGGTGCTCGAGCCGTTGCGGGTGCAGCGCGTGCGGCTCTCCGGCGCGGAGGCGGCTGAGAAGGCGGCGCGATTGCTCGAGATGGTCGGGCTCGCGCCCGAACTCGCCTCGCGCTATCCGCACCAGCTCTCCGGCGGCCAGAAGCAGCGCGTCGGCATCGCCCGCGCGCTTGCGCTGTCGCCGGATCTCATCGTGCTCGACGAGCCGACAGCGTCGCTCGACGTCTCGATCCAGGCGCAGATCATCACGCTGCTCGCCGATCTCAGGGCGCGGCTCGGGCTCACCTACCTGTTCATCTCCCACGATCTCGGGCTCGTGCGCTACTTTTGCGACCGGATCGTCGTCATGTACCTCGGCTCGGTGGTCGAGATCCTGCCGTCGCCCGACGCGCCGCAGCGCCATCCCTATACGCGGACGCTGATGGAGAGCGCCTTCGTGCCCGATCCGGCACGGCGCAAGACAGTCGCGCGGCTGACCGGCGAGATCCCGAGCGCCTTCGATCGCCCGCCGGGCTGCGCCTTCGTGGCGCGCTGTCCACAGGCGAGCAGCCGCTGCCGGACGGAAAAGCCGGCGCTGACCGCCTCGCATGGTCATCCGGTCGCCTGCCATCACCCGCTCGATTGAGATTTCGGAGCCGTTCCCCATGTCGTTCACGGTGCTCACCGCCGAGTTCCAGCACGAGAGCAACACGTTCTCCTGCCGCAGGACCGACCTCAAGGCGTTCCACGAGCGCTACTATTACGAGGGCGAGGCCGCGATCGCCGAACGCGGCGACGCCAATACGCCGCTTGCCGGATTCCTCGATGTCGCCCGGCGTGAGGGCTGGAAGGTGGTCCATCCGATCAGCACCGGCGCGACGCCGTCCGGGCCGGTGACCGAAGCCGCCTACGAGCATATCGCCGGCATCATCGTCGATGCCGTCTCGGCGCATCGCGGCGCGATCGACGGCGTCCTGCTCGGCCTGCACGGCGCCATGGTGACCGAGCACCTGGAGGACGGGGAGGGCGAGCTCATCGCGCGCATCCGCGCCGTTCTCGGGCCGGATATTCCGATCGGCATCACGCTCGACCCGCATGCCAATGTCACCGAGGCGATGGTCGCGCACGCGCAGATCGTCATCGGCTACAAGACCTATCCGCATGTCGACATGCGCGAGCGCGGCAATCAGGCGGCGGAGATTCTCGCGCGTGCGATGGCCGGCGAGATTCGGCCCGTGACGCTGCGCGAGCATCGGCCGATGCTCGAGGAGGCGACCGGCGGGCGCACCGACAAGGGGCCGATGGTCGATCGGCTCGCGCGGGCCGTGGCCTATGAGCAGGAGCCGGACGTGTTCGCGGTATCGGTCAACGGCGCCTTCGGCAATGCCGATATCGCCGAGGTCGGCCCGACCGTGCTGGTGACCTGCCAGGGCGATCACGCCAGGCATCGCGCCTTCATCCGCGAGATCGCCGACGATATCTGGAACCGGCGCAACGAGGTGGTCAACACCTATCTAACGGTCGAGCAAGCGGCGGGGAGGGCGCGCGACTATCGGGCCGACAAGGGGCCGCTGGTGATCGCCGACTATGCCGACAATCCCGGCGGCGGCGCCTATGGCGACTCGACCAATCTGCTGGCGGCGCTGATCGCGGCGGGCGCGACCGAGGCCTGTTTCGGCGGTCTGGTGGATCCGGAGGCCGTCGCGACGCTGTCGCGCTCCAAGCCCGGCGAGACCGTCCGTCTCGCGCTCGGCGGCAAGACCGATCCGAGCTTCGGCGGCGGGCCGCTCGACGTGACGGCGACGCTGGTCGGCCTCTTTGCCGGGGACTATCGCGGCGAGGGGCCGATGATGGCGGGGCTGAAGGGCAGCTTCGGGTCGACGGCGGTCGTCCGGATCGGCGGGATCGACGTGCTCGTCATCGCCAATGCCGCACAGCTGCTCGATACCGGACAGTTCCGCGCCTTCGGCATCGCGCCGGAGCGCTATCGCTCGGTGACGGTCAAGTCGATGCAGCACTTCAGGGCGTCGTTCGAGCCGATCGCCGGCGAGGTGATCGTCGCCGACAGCGGCGCCTTGTGCACGCCGGATCTGACCAAGCTGCCGTATCGCCGCGCGCGTCGGCCGATCTTTCCGCTCGACCGCGACATGGTGCTTTGATCGACGGCGGCCGAACCGTCGCGCCGACCCGATGGATGCCGACCCGATGGATGACGGATGTCGCAAGCCGATCGTCTGCTCGCCGCAGAGCGCGGAGGGCAACTGCGCCCGGTGTGCTGCAAGGACGGTTCGGCGGGCGTGAGATTGACGACGGCGATCCGTCGGTATCGCGCCATGCAAGGCGATCGGTCGGCGCACCCGACAGGGGAGCGCGGCCTGCGCTGCCGTCTGCGCAAGGCGGCGAGGTCGAGCCGGCAACGGGGCGACCGGGATAAGACAAAGGCAGCGAGATCGCGACGGCGACAGGCGACCAGATCGCGGAGCCCATCGGCCCGTGTCTGCCCATCCTTGATTCGCATAAGGATGATTATGGAATAATTTTATATGCGTTGAATGGGTGTTTTGGGCTCCTTATGGTTCTGCGGCCTCCGTTTCGGGCTCGGTAAAGCGTGCCTTCGGGCGCTGTAGTGCGCCAATATGGCGCCGAAACGTCTCGAAACGTCTCTCTCTCTCTCTCTCTCTCTCTCTCTGGGCCGTCTCGGCACGCTGGAACCACACTGATGTCGTCCGTCGCACCCGTCGATCTCCACATCGCGCCGGCCACGGCGGACGATCTGCCGACTATTGCCGAGATCCATGTGCGGTCATGGCAAGCGGCCTATCGAGAGCTGCTGCCGGCCGCCTATCTCGCCGGGCTCGATATCGCCGATCGGCTGGCGCGTTGGCGGATGGTCGTCGACCGGCATGGCCCGGACGACGCGCTCATGATCGCGACCACCGCGGTGGGTCCGGTCGGCTTCGTCAGCGCCGGCCGCGGTCGGCAGGCGCCGCGCACGGATCAGGGCGAGATCCATGCGATCTATCTTGTCGAGAACGCCTGGGGTCTGGGTGTCGGCCGCGCCTTGTTCGAGGTCTGCGCAAGACATTTTCGGGACCGTGGCTTCGCCCTTGCGCATCTGTGGGTGCTGGCGGACAACGCGCGGGCGATCCGGGCCTATCGTGCCTGGGGCGGCACGCTCGTGACCGACGATGCGATCGAGACGACCATCGCGGGTCGGACACTGCGGGAGTTTGCCGTCGAGTTCGACCTGGTGGACCCGGATCCAACTGCGAGCTGACATCCGATTATATACAGATATATCAGCTATGTTTTCGGCATTGGTGTGCCGCGTCGAACCCGGTCGGGCGTGGTTCGCGTGAGAAAAGACGTGTATAATATTGATATGTCAGTATAATCGACCTGATGGCGATGAGGGGGAGGCCCTTACCTCCGAACCCCTCAGTCCCGCACGCTGAACGTCAGGCCGTCATAGGCCGGTTCGACGCCGGGCGGCACGTAGGCCGCGAGTTTCTCGTAGTCGAGCTCGGTGTGCATGTGGGTCAGGATCGCGCGTTTCGGCGCCATGCGCGCGATCCAGCCGAGCGACTCGTCGACCGAGAAATGGCTCGCATGCGGCTTCCAGCGCAGTGCGTCGACGATCCAGACGTCGAGATCGCGCAGGTGGTCGAAGCTCTCTTCGGGGATGTCGCTGACGTCCGGCGAATAGGCGATGGCGCCGAAGCGGAAGCCGAGGCTGTCGATTTCGCCGTGGACCTGGCGATAGGGCATCGCCGTGATCGGACCGCCCTCGCCTTCGACCGTGACCGGCTCGCCCGGCCGGATGCGATGCTCGTTGAGGATCGGCGGATAGCTCGAACCCGGTGGGGTCGTGAAACAGTAATCGAACGCCTCGCGCACGCGCGCCGAGGTCGGCGCGTCGAGATAGACGTCGACGCGGCGGCGGCGATTGAGCACGAAGGCGCGCAGGTCGTCGATGCCGTGGATGTGGTCGGCGTGGGCGTGCGTGTAGAGCACGCCGTCGATCCAGTCGACGCCGGCGTCGAGCATCTGGTCGCGCAGATCCGGGCCGGTGTCGACCAGCACGCGCGTCATCCGGCCGGCCGCATCGGTCCTGGTCACGAGCAGAGCGGCCCGGCGGCGACGGTTCTTCGGGTTCGACGGATCGCAGGCCCCCCAGTCGTTGCCGATCCGGGGGACGCCGGGCGACGAGGCGCAGCCGAGAATTCGGAAGGTCAGCGTCGCGCCGGTCATATCGGGATCCGTGCCTCGTGGTTCGGGTGGCGTCGGTCGATTGTTCGGGTCTGGTGTTCGGGTCTGGCGTTCGGCTCAGGCCGGAACCTTCGAGAACAGCCGATGGAAATTCTCGGTGGTGATGCGCGCGATCTCGGCCTCCGAGACGCCGCGGACCTCGGCGAGCACCGCCGCGGTCTTGGCGACATAGGCCGGCTCGTTGCGCTTGCCGCGCCAGGGCGGCGGCGCGAGATAGGGCGCGTCTGTCTCGACCAGCAGACGATCGAGCGGGATCTCGCGCGCGATGGCGCGGATATCCTCGGAGTTTTTGAAGGTGAGAATCCCCGAGAACGATACGTAGAGACCGAGCTCGACGCCTTTCAGGGCCAGATCGCGGCCGGACGAGAAGCAGTGCAGCACGGCCGGGAAGGCGCCCTTCCCCGTCTCGTCCTCGAGGATCTCCGCGATGCGGGCATCGGCCTCGCGGGCATGGATCACGAGCGGCAGCTGCATGATCCGCGCGGCGGCGATGTGGGTCAGGAAGCCGGCTTCCTGAACGTCGCGTGGGCTCGATTCATAGTGATAGTCGAGGCCGGCCTCGCCGATGGCGACGCATTTCGGATGCTCGGCCAGACGGCAGAGATCGTCGACCGTGATCTCCGGCTCCTCGGCCGCATGCAGGCAATGCGTGCCGACCGAGCACCAGACGCTGTCATGGCGTTCGGCGATCGCGCGGATCTGATCGAAGCGCTTCACGCGGGTCGAGATCGTGACCATCTTGGCGACGCCGGCCGCATGCGCGCGCGCGACGACATCGTCGAGCTCGGCCACGAGGTCGGGAAAGTCGAGATGGCAGTGGCTGTCGACGAGGCTCATGGGGGGCTTGCTCGGTCGGGATCGGGGCGGAACGGCGTTCGGTCGAGATCGGCCGGTCTGACGCGGCGATCGCACGAGACGAACGCCCGCGCCGGGGAAAGGGTAGCAATCGGCGTGCCGCGAAAGGGTTGCGGGGCCTCTGAAGGCCCGCGCGAGCCCCCTCACCCGGCGGTCTCGTCCGCCGGTTCGACGTATTTCGGGAACACCGGGGTCGGCGCCGGCAGCGTGGTGCCGCCGGCGATGCGCGTCGACAGCGCCGCGAAGCTGCGCGCGGCTTCGGGCTGGCCGAGCAGGTCGAGCAGCTTCGCCGACGAGTCGGGCATCACCGGCTGGGTCAGGATCGCGACGATCCGGATCACCTCCGCCGTGACCCACAGGACCGTCTCCATGCGCGCGAAGTCGGTCTTGCGCAGCGCCCAGGGTTCCTGCGCGGTGAAATAGCGGTTCGCCTCCGCGACCACGGCCCAGATCGCCTCGAGCGCGCGGTGGATCTCCTGCGTCTCGAAAGCGGCGCGGGCGGTCGCGAGCAGCGCATCGGCCTGGGCGAGCAGCGCCTGATCCGCCTCGGCCAGCGGGCCCGGCGCGGCCAGCACGCCATTGCAATTCTTGGCGATCATCGACAGCGAGCGCTGCGCCAGATTGCCGAGGTCGTTGGCGAGATCGGCGTTCATGCGCGCCACGATCGCCTCGTGGCTGTAGCTGCCGTCCTGGCCGAACGGCACCTCGCGCAGGAAGAAGAAGCGCATCTGGTCGACGCCATAGGCGGCGGCGAGCGAGAACGGGTCGACGACGTTGCCGACCGACTTCGACATCTTCTCGCCCTTGTTGAAGATGAAGCCGTGGGCATAGACCCGCTTCGGCAGCGGCAGGTTCGCCGACATCAGGAACGCGGGCCAGTAGACGGCGTGGAACCGGACGATATCCTTGCCGATCACATGCAGGTCCGCCGGCCAGTATTTCTTGTACTTGTCCGAGGCCTCGTCCGGGAAGCCGGCGCCGGTGATATAATTGGTCAGCGCGTCGACCCAGACGTACATGACGTGCTTGGGATCGTTCGGCACCGGCACGCCCCAGTCGAAGGTCGTCCGGCTGATCGACAGGTCCTCGAGGCCGCCCTTCACGAAGCTGATCACCTCGTTGCGGCGCGTCGCCGGGCCGATGAACTCCGGATGCGCCTCGTAATGGGCGAGCAGGCGATCCTGATAGGCGGAGAGCCGGAAGAAGTAGGTCTCCTCGACCGTCCACTCGACCGGTGTGCCGGTCGTAATCGCGCGGCGCACCTCGTCGCTGCCGAGTTCGGTCTCGGCCTCGGCGTAGTAGGCCTCGTCGCGGACCGAATACCAGCCGGAGTAGGTCGACTTGTAGACGTCGCCGTTCGCCTCCATGCGGCGCCAGATCTCCTGCACCGAGGCGTAGTGCCGGGGTTCGGTGGTGCGGATGAAATCGTCGTAGGAGACTTGAAGAAGCGCGTCCATCTCCTTGAACACGCTGGAATTCCGAGTCGCGAGATCCGCGACGGACAGACCCTCCTTCGCCGCGGTCTGCAGCATCTTCAGGCCGTGCTCGTCGGTGCCGGTCAGGAACAGGACGTCGTAGCCGTCGAGGCGCTTGAAGCGGGCGAGCGCGTCGGTCGCGATCTTCTCGTAGGCGTGGCCGACGTGCGGACGGCCGTTCGGATAGTCGATGGCCGTGGTGATGAAATAGGTCGGCTTGGTCATTTCGCGTCCTCGGGGCCGGTTCGGGCGGCGGGGGCCGGCGGCGGTCCCGTCAGGGTTCAGATCGGGTTCAGGCCAAGGGATTACTCAATGATCGGCTGCTTCCGCAAGTCTGCGAAAGGCCGCGATCAGGGCTGCCTTGCGATCGAGGTTGAGCGCGTCGGCGGTGCCGAGCAGGCTGCGGATCGCCGACAGCGCTTCGGCGAGCGCGGCGGCGCGGCCGAGACGGCCGGTTTCGGCGGCCGCAGCCGCGCGGGCGGCAATCTGGTCGGTCAGGAAGTCGAGCGCGATCTCGAAGCGATCGTCGGCGCCGCGCTGGGTGACGAGATCGGCGAGCTGGTAGAGCGCCGCGACGTCGAGCTTCGGGATGCCGCGCGTCAGGCCCTCGATCATCCGCCAGAGCTTTGCGCCGTCGTTCTCGACCATCAGGATCGCGCGGCGGATCGAGCCGGCGGCGAGTTCGGCCGCGGTGACGGCGGTCGCGGGATCGTCGTCGTAGCCGAATTCGGCTAGCGCGCCGGAGACGACGCCGGCTTCGAGCGGGGCCATGTCGAGGCGGCGGCAGCGCGAGCGGATCGTCGGCAGGAGCCGGCCGGGCTGGTGGGCGACCACCAGGAACAGCGAGCGGCGGCGGCTCCTCGAGGATCTTTAGGAGCGCGTTGGCGGCGTTGGCGTTGAGATCGTCGGCCGGGTCGACGACGGCGATGCGCCAGCCGCCCTCGCCCGCCGTCGAGCCGAAGAAGCCGACGGTCCGCCGCACCTCGTCGACCGGCAGTTCGGTCTTGAAGCGCTTGGCCTTGTCGTCCCAGGGCCGGCGCAGGTGCAACAGGTCGATGTGGGCGCCGACCGCGACGCGGCGGGCGACCGGATGATCCGACGGCACCGCGAGGCTCGTGGCGCGCTGCACGTCGGGCGCGCGCGGATCGGGATGGGCGAGCACGAAGCGGGCGAAGCGGAAGGCGAGCGTCGCCTTGCCGATGCCCTTCGGGCCGCCGAGGATCCAGGCGTGATGGATGCGGCCCGAGCGATAGGCGTCGAGCAGCGCCGTTTCCGCCGCCGTCTGGCCGAGCAGGATTTCGCGCTCGCGCGGCAGCGGCAGGCCGTCGATCGCGTCGACTTCCGGTGCGGCTTCCAGGGCGGTGGCGGCGCGAGCCATGGGGGTCCTCGGTGTATCGGCGGCGGACGGCAGGGTGGCCCGGCCGCGATCGGTGGATTGCGAGTGCGGCGTACGAGGCATCGTACGGCCGCGGCGCCGATCGCGCTCCCCTTAGAGCATAGATCGAGCGCAATGGGCGAGGTTCGAGACGCGCCTAGCGTTTACCGCGGGCGGTGTTCAGCGCGATCGCGGCGCGGATCAGCGCCTTGAACGCCTCCTCGTCGATGGTTGCCGTCTCGGAAATATCGATGGCGCGGCGGGTGTTGCCGTCGAGACTTGCGTTGAACAGGCCGGCCGGATCGTCGAGCGAGGCCCCTTTGGCGAAGGTCAGCTTGACCACCGTCTTGTAGGTTTCGCCCGTGCAGACGATGCCGGCGTGGGACCAGACCGGCACGCCGCGCCACTTCCAGTCCTCGACGATGTCCGGGGCGGCCTCATGGATCAGGCGCCGCATCCGCGCGAGTGTCGCCCCGCGCCAGTCGTCGAGTTCGGCGATGCGGGCATCGATCAGCTCGGTGGGCGATTTCGCCGGGCCGGTTGGGTCTTCGGTCATGGTCGTCACCTCGTTCGCTGGTTCGGTCGGCCCGCGCGCGGCTCAGCCCGCGGCGGCGAGCGCTTCCGGCAGAACCTCGGCGAGGTAGTCGAGTTCCGCATCGAGCCCGCAGCCGATGCGGATGCAGCGGTCCTGCGGTGCGACGCCGGGCATGCGCACGAAGACGTCGCGCTCGACCAGCGCCGCCAATACCCTGCGGGCGTAGTCGCCGTCGCGACCGAGATCGACCGTGACGAAGTTGGTCGCGCTCGGCAGCGCCTGCAAACCGTTGTCGGCGGCGATGCGCGCGATGCGTTCGCGCGCGGCGCCGACCTTGCCCCGGATCCAGGTCAGATGGTCGGTATCCGCCAGCGCGGCAAGCGCGCCGGCCTGGCCGATCCGGTTGACGCCGAAGTGGTTGCGGATCTTGTCGAAGGACCGGACCAGTTCCGCCTCGCCGATCGCATAGCCGATGCGGATGCCGGCGAGGCCATAGGCCTTCGAAAACGTGCGGAACCGGAGCACGCGCGGATCCGCACAGTCGAGCCTCGGCGCCGTGCCTTCGGGCGCGAACTCGACATAGGCCTCGTCGAGCACGAGCAGCGTGCCCTCGGGGATCGCGGCGGCGAAGCGCTCGACTGTCTCCGCCGGCCACCACGAGCCCATCGGATTGTCGGGATTGGCGAAATAGACCATGGCCGGGCGTTCACGGCGCACGGCGTCGATGAGCGCGTCGGGGCTCTCGCGGTCGGCGACGTAGGGCACGGTGACGAGCCGGCCGCCGAAACCGGCAACATGAAAGTTGAAGGTCGGGTAGGCGCCGAGCGAGGTCACCACCGCCCTGCCCGGCTCGACCAGCAGCCGCACGGCGAGGCCGAGCAGGCCGTCGATGCCCTCGCCGACCACGACATTCTCGGGGCCGACGCCGTGGACGGCCGCGATCGCCTGCTTCAGGTCGTGATTTTCGGGATCGCCGTATTTCCAGGCCTCGCCCGCGGCGGCCGCCATCGCGGCGACGGCCGTCGGCGACGGTCCGAATCCGTTTTCGTTGGCGCCGATGCGCGCCTTGAACGGACGGCCACGCCGACGCTCCTGCGTCTCGGGGCCGACGAAGGGCACCGTCGACGGCAGGCTGTCGACGAGCGGCGTATAGGGCGGTCGAAGCATCGCGGGATCCGAAAGCGGGCATGGGCACGACGCGCGGCAGGAGCCGGCGCGCGGTCCGCCTTTCTGGCAGATCCGCACGGACTTTCACAAGCCATCCATTTTCCTGACGCCAAGGTCATGATGGAATTGATCCGCTGCGGAACGAGACGCGTAGACCATGCAGTTCCTCACGTCCGTCCAGGATCGTTCGACCGATGCCCGCCGACCCGTCCGTTCAGCACCGCTCCGCGATCGTCTGGTTCCGAGATGATCTGCGCGTCGCCGATCATCCGGCCCTGACGGCGGCGGTCGACAGCGGGCGGCCGGTCGTCTGTGTCTACTGCTTCGACCAGGTTTCGGCCGATGTCCGGCGGCTCGGTGCGGCGTCGCTCTGGTGGCTTCATCATGCGCTGGCGGCGCTTGACCAGGATCTCGCCGCGCTCGGCGCCCGGCTGGTGCTGCGGCGCGGACCGGCCGGCGACGCGATCCGCGCTCTGGTGCGCGAGGTCGATGCGGGCGCGGTCTACTGGAACCGGCGCTATGACGCGGCCGGGATCGCGATCGACAGCGCCCTCAAGACGGAGCTCAAGGCGGGCGGTTGCGAGGTGAAGAGCTTCCACGCCAACGTCCTCTACGAGCCGCAGGCGATCCGGACCCAGACCGGCGGACCGTTCCGCGTGTTCACGCCGTTCTGGCGGGCGGCGCGGGCGAGTGGCGTGCCGCGACGGCCGCTGCCGGCGCCGGTAGCGATCGCCGGGTTCGACGGGGCCGTCGCGTCCGACGCGCTGGAGGACTGGCGCCTGTTGCCGACGGCACCGGACTGGGCCGGCGGCCTGCGGGCGACGTGGACCCCGGGCGCCGCCGGAGCCCAGTCGCAGCTCGCGCGCTTCATCGCGGACGGGCTTCCGAACTATGCCGACGAACGCGACCGTCCGGACCTGCCGGCGACGTCGCGGCTGTCGCCGCACATGCGTTTCGGCGAGATCTCACCCTTCGAAGTCTGGCATGCGGTGGCACCGCTCGCCCTGACCGGCGACATCGGCCACGCGCATGTCGAAAAATTCCTCGCCGAAGTCGGCTGGCGCGAGTTCGCGCATCACCTGCTGCACCATTTCCCGGCGCTCGCGACCGAGAATTTCCAGCCGGCCTTCGATGCCTTCCCGTGGCGGGCCGACGAGGCCTTCGTCGCCGCCTGGCGCAAGGGCCTGACCGGCTATCCGATCATCGACGCCGGCATGCGCGAGCTGTGGGCGACCGGCTGGATGCACAACCGCGTCCGGATGATCGTCGCCTCGTTCCTGGTCAAGCATGGCTTACAAGACTGGCGCGCCGGCGAGGCCTGGTTCTGGGACACGCTGGTCGACGCCTGCCCGGCCAACAATGCCGCGAGCTGGCAATGGGTCGCCGGCTCGGGCGCGGATGCGGCGCCGTATTTCCGCATCTTCAATCCGGTGCTGCAGGCCGCGAAGTTCGACCCTGAAGGCGCCTACGTGCGCCGTTGGGTGCCCGAACTCGCGGATCTGCCGGCGAAATGGCTGCACGAGCCCTGGAAGGCGCCGCGCTCGGTGCTCGCCGCCGCCGGCGTCACGCTCGGCGCGACCTATCCCACCCCGATCATCGATCTCGACGCGGGCCGCGAGCGCGCGCTCGCCGCCTTTGCCACGCTCAAGGCGCATGCGGCCTGAAACCCGGCTGCGCCTCCCTCCGTATCTGCGCTCGTGACATCATAGAAGAAGGATTTCAGCACCCATGCGCATCGCCATCGTCGGAACCGGCATTTCGGGCAATGCGGCCGCCTGGGCCCTGAACGAGACGCACCAGATCACCGTCTACGAGAAGGAGGCGCGGCCGGGCGGCCACGCCCATACCGTCGAGATCGATTACGACGGCGCCCGGATCGCGGTCGATACCGGGTTCATCGTCTATAACGAGCTCAATTATCCGAACATGACGGCGCTGTTCGACCTGCTCGGGGTCGAGACGCAGGCGAGCGACATGAGTTTTGCCGTCTCGGTCGACGGCGGCCGGCGCGAGTGGAAGGGCGGAGAGCCGCTGCTCTCCGGCCTGTTCGCCATGAAGCGCTCGATCTTCTCGCCGACGCATTACTGGATGCTGCGCGAGATCATGCGCTTCAACAAGCTGGCGCTCGCCGAGCGCCGGGACGGGCTGATCGGCGAGCAGAGCCTCGGCGAATGGCTGGCGAAGCACGGCTTCAAGGGCCGCTTCGTGTCGGACTATATCCTGCCGATGGGCGCGGCGATCTGGTCGACGCCGGTCGAGGACATGCTGGCCTTCCCGGCGCGGTCGTTCATCACCTTCTTCGAGAACCACCGGCTCGTGCACATGGAGCGGCCGGTCTGGCGCACCGTGACGGGCGGCAGCCGGCGCTATGTCGAGAAGCTGATCGCGCCGTTCCGGCATCGCATCCGCTACGGCGCGGAGGTCGTGCATGTCGAGCGCCGCGACGGACTTGTGTTCGTCACCGATCGCTCGGGGACGACGGACGTCTATGACGCGATCATCCTCGCCTCGCACACGGACGAGACGCTCGCGATGCTCGGCGATGCGAGCGAAGCCGAGCGCTCGATCCTGTCGGCGATCCAGTATCGGCCCAATGTCGCGATCCTGCATCGCGACGCGAGCCTGATGCCGAAGCGGACCTCGGCCTGGGCGGCCTGGAACGTGCTGACCTTCCCGTCCATGCCCGCGCGGCCGAAGGACGTCGCCGTCACCTACTGGATGAACGCGTTGCAGGGTATCGATCGAGCGACGCCCTTGTTCGTGTCGCTGAACCCGCCCTTCGCGCCCAAGCCGGAGACGGTGTTCGCGCGGTTCTCCTACGATCACCCCCAGTATGATCAGGCAGCGATCGCCGCGCAGGCGCGGCTGCCGGCGATCCAGGGCGAGCGCAACACGTTCTTCTGCGGCGCCTGGACCAACTACGGCTTCCACGAGGATGGCCTTGCGTCCGGGCTCTCGGTCGCCGAGCGGCTCGGCGCGCGCATTCCGTGGCGGGCGCCGGTCGCCGCCGCGCCGCTGCTCGAGGCGGCGGAATGACCCTCTCGCGCGTCACCACGTTGGCGGACAACGGTCCGCCGCCGGACGATCCGGCCGTGCTCTACGACGGCACGGTGATGCATGCGCGCATGAAGCCGGTCGCGCATCGCTTCACCTACCGGATCTTCACGCTCGTCATCGATATCGACCGTCTCGCCGAAGCGGGACGGCTGTCGCCGCTGTTCTCGATCGGCCGCTTCAACCTGTTCTCGTTCTCCGAGGCCGATCACGGCGCGGCCGACGGCACGGCGCTCCGCCCCTGGGTCGAGCGTGCGCTCGGCGAAGCTGGGCTGCCGGCCCCTGCCCGCGTGCTGTTGCAGGCGACGCCGCGCGTGCTCGGGCGCGTGTTCGATCCGCTGTCGATCTTCTACTGCTACGACGATGCGGGCGCGCTCGCGGCGATGATCTACGAGGTTCGCAACACCTTCGGCGAGCGCCATGCCTATGTCGCCAAGGTCGAAGCGGGCGATATCGGCCCCGAGGGGCTCCGGCAGGAACGCGCGAAGCTCTTCTACGTTTCCCCGTTCGTGCCGATGGAGATGCGCTACCGGTTTCGCATCCTGCCGCCGGGCAAGACCCTGCGGGTCCGGATTCTCGAGACCGATGCGCAGGGGCCGCTGCTCGCGGCCACCTTCGTCGGTGCGTCTCATCCCTTGACGTCCCGCCGGCTGGTGGGAACATTCGTGAAGGTTCCATTCCTCGCTCTCAAGATCCTCGGCGCCATCCATTGGGAGGCGCTGAAGCTCTGGCTGAAAGGCGTGCCGTTCTTCACGCGACCGCCGGCGCCACCACCGGTCAGCGCGACCGACGGCACCGCTGCCCGTGCAACGGCCGGCGTGGGGAACCGGAACCCATCGGCAACTCCGGGTGCCGCTGCGCTGGCGCCCGTCTCAGAGGGGCACCCCGCATGACGACTGCGATCGAACTCACGCGTCAAAACGTTGCCACCCTGACCCGCGGCCTGCCGCGCTCGGCGCGGTTCGGGCTCAAGGTCGCGCTGGCGATCCGCAAGGGCGACCTCGTCATCGAACTGCCGACCGGCGAGCGCTTTCGCGTGCGCGGCGCCGAGGCGGGGCCGTCGGCCGAGGTGAAGCTGTTCAACTGGGGGCTCGTCTCTCGCGCGCTGCGCGCCGGCGATCTCGGCGTCCACGAGAGCTATCTCGCGGGCGAATGGACGAGCCCGGACGTGACGGCCTTCCTCGAGCTCTTCTGCGTCAACGACGAGATCCTGACGCGCGAACTCGCCGCCGGGCCGTTCGTGCGGATCTTCCTGCGGCTGAGGCATTGGCTGAACCGCAACTCGCGCTCCGGCTCGCGCCGCAACATCGCCGCGCACTACGATCTCGGCAACGACTTCTACCGGCTCTGGCTCGACCCCTCGATGACCTATTCCTCGGCCGTGTTTGAGCCGGGCGAGAAGGATCTGACCGCCGCGCAGATCGCCAAGTATCGCTCGCTCGCCGAGCGCACCGAGATCGGTGCCGGCGACCACGTGCTCGAGATCGGCTGCGGCTGGGGCGGCTTCGCCGAATTCGCCGCGCGGGAGCGCGGCGCGCGGGTTACGGGGCTGACGATCAGCCGCGAGCAATACGATTTTGCCCGCCGGCGGATCTTCGAGGCCGGGCTCGCCGATCGGGTCGACATCCGGTTTCAGGACTATCGCGAGGTCGAGGGCAGCTTCGACCGCATCGCCTCGATCGAGATGTTCGAGGCGGTGGGCGAGGAATATTGGCCGGTCTACTTCGATCGGATCGGCCGGGTGCTGAAGCCGGGCGGCCGGGCGGGCATCCAGGTCATCACGATCCAGGACCGGATCTTCCCCAATTACAAGCGCACGCCCGACTTCATCCAGCGCTACGTCTTCCCCGGAGGCATGCTGCCGACCCCGACCCACATGAGCGAGCTCGGGCATCGGTTCGGTCTGGCATTGACATCGGAGAAGGTGTTCGGGCAGGACTACGCCCGCACGCTGGCGGAGTGGCGCCAGCGCTTCCTCGACGCTTGGCCGCGCATCGTGCCGCTCGGCTTCGATGACCGGTTCAAGCGCCTGTGGGAGTACTATCTCCACTACTGCGAGGCCGGATTCCGGTCGGGCAACATCGACGTGAGACAGCTCGTCTACGTCAAGGGCGCCTGATGGGGCGCCTGGAGGATATTGGTTCGGCATGAGCGTTTCCACGACGTCCCCGGTCGAGGCCAAAGGGCCCAAGGCCAAAGGGGAACTGAGCCTCGCCCAGCTGGTCGCCTTCGCGCTGCCGGCGCTCCCGGTGGCAGCATTCCAGCTTCCGTTCGTGATCATCGTGCCGAAGTTCTACGCCGAGACCGTGGGGCTCAGCCTCACGGCGGTCGGCGTGATCATGTTCGTCGTGCGCCTGATCGATGCGGTGCTCGACCCGATCATCGGCTTCAAGGCCGACCATGTCCGCTCCCGCTGGGGCCGGCGCCGGACCGTGTTCCTCGGCGCGGCCATCCCGACCACCATCGGCGCGCTGATGGTGTTCAACCCGTTCCCCGCGGTGCCCGAGAGCGCGGCGTGGTTCTGGGGCCTGTGGTTCTTCGTCTGGAGCATGATGCTCTCGATCGGCTACACGGCGCTGTCGCTGTCGCACCAGAGCTGGGCGGCAGAATCGAGCCCGAGCTACCTCGGCCGCAACCGGATCTTCGCCGCGCGCGAGGTGATGGTGGTCGGCGGCACGCTGGTCGCGACCGGGCTGCCCTTCGTCCTGTCGCTGATGGGCTACAAGGGCGACGGTCCGGTGCTGATCTCGCTCTCGGTGCTGGTCGGCATCACGCTGCCGCTGTTCGCGATCCTGACCGTCTTCGTCGTGCCGGAGCCGCGCGACACGACGCAGCATCCGCTGAACTTCTGGGCCGGCCTCAGGGGTATGACCAGCAACAAGGCCTTCGTGCGCCTGCTGATCGCCTTCGCGCTGTCCTACATGGCGAACGGCGTGCCCGGCGCGCTGATCCTGTTCTTCG
This sequence comes from Ancalomicrobiaceae bacterium S20, assembly GCA_040269895.1. Taxonomy (NCBI): domain Bacteria; kingdom Pseudomonadati; phylum Pseudomonadota; class Alphaproteobacteria; order Hyphomicrobiales; family Ancalomicrobiaceae; genus Methyloraptor; species Methyloraptor flagellatus. The sequence goes on from CP158568.1 coordinate 1,646,220, forward strand.
TGCGCGACTATCTGCACGGCAACGAGGAGACGCAGCGCCTCTTCCTGCTGCTCTACTTCCTGTTCGGCGTGCTCTCGACGCCGCTCTGGCTCTGGCTGTCGAAGAAGACGTCGAAGCACCGCGCCTGGTGCATCGCCATGCTGGTCGCCTGCGCGGCCTTCATCTGGCCGCCGTTCATCGGCCAGCATTTCGTCGGCGAGTGGAGCCTGTGGCTGTTCGGCGTGCTGATGCTGTTCACCGGCCTCGCCGTCGGCGCCGACCTCATGCTGCCGCCGTCGATGCAGGCCGACGTCATCGACGTCGACACCGCCAAGTCGGGCGAGCAGCACACCGGCTTCTATTTCGCGATCTGGGCGCTCGCGACCAAGGTCGCGCTGTCGGTGGCGCTCGGCCTCAGCCTCGCGATCCTCGCGGCCTTCGGCTTCAAGACCGAGAACCACGGCGCGGTCGATCCGGTCGCGCATCTGGAGCAGGTGCAGACGCCCGGTGCGTCCGATGCGCCGGTGCCGACAACCCGCGTGCCGGTCGACCCCGAGAAGAAGAAGACCGAGCAGCAGAAGCGCCACGAACGCGGCTCGGCCGAATCGAAGCCGGTCAAGCAGACGCCGATGGCGCTGTGGGCGCTGGCGATCCTCTATGCCTGGGTGCCGGTGGTGCTCAAGCTGATCGCGGTCGCCTTGATGTGGAACTTCCCGATCGACGCCAAGGAGCAGGCCCGCCTGCGTCGCGAGATCGACGAGCACCTGAAGGCCGAAGGTGGCGCGCCGGCGGCGTGAAGCCGCCTGTCCGAGGTGCCCGATAGACCCATGTGAACGGCCGGCGCCCTTGTGGCGCCGGTCTTTTTTGTGGCTCGATGATGGGGACCAACGACAGGCGCGCTCGTGCCGCCTTCAGGTGGCCCGCTTCCGGGCCCCCACTTTCAGGGGCGCTTGCCCCGCCATCCCGTCGCGCGGGCGACCAGCGGGAAATAGAGCCCGTAGGGCAGCATCCGGAGCAGCTTCAGCACGTAGGTGAAGCGCCGCGGGAAGGTGATCTCGAACCGGCCGCTCGCCAGACCTGTCGCGATCCGCGCGGCGGCGGTTTCGACCGGCACCAGACACGGCATGGGGAACGGGTTCTTGGCGGTCGCAGGCGTCTCGACGAAGCCGGGATGGACGATCTGGATCAGCACGTCGGCGCGGTCGAGATCGAACTTCAGCGACTCCGCCAGATTGGTCAGCCCCGCCTTGGTCGCGCCATAGGCGGCCGAGGTCGGCAGGCCGGAATAGCCGGCGACCGAGGAGACGATCGCGATCTGACCGCGCCGGCGCGCGACCATGCGCTCGATCAGCGGCGCGAGGCAATTGACCGTGCCGTCGAGGTTGACCGCGAAGGATTTCGTGAAACGCCCGATGTCGGGGGCGAGGCCGTCGACAGGCAGGTAGATGCCGGCGTTCAGCACGGCAAGCGCGATCGGGCCATGGCGGGCCTCGATCGCGGCGATCAGGTCCTGCGCCGCCGCGCGGTCGGTCACGTCGAGCACGGCCGGCACGATGCGAGTGCCGGCGCTTTGCGCTTCGGCTTCGAGCGCGGTGAGATCGTCGGCGCTACGGGCGCTCGCGACCACGGTGAAGCCCTGCGCGGCGAGCTTCAGCGCCAGCGCACGGCCGATGCCGGAGCTGGCGCCGGTCACCCAGGCGATGCCGTCCTTGGGGCCGACCGGCGTCGGGGCCATGGCGTCAGCGCATGAAGGCGTTGAAGAAGCGGGAGAACCGGCCGGTCAGCCGGATCGGCGCCTCGGTGACGGCGAAGCAGATGCAGTCGCGGCCCATCTCGGCGATCGGCGTGTGATCGATGTCGTCGTCCGCCACGGCCACGTCGCCGCGACCATAGCGCCCGGATTCGTCGGCGAAGGCGCCGTCGAGCACGAGGGTCAGTTCCAGGCCGGTGTGGGTGTGCGCCGGCAGCGGCTTGCCGGCGCGGATCGAATAGAGGATCGGGTTGAAGCCGTCGACCGTCGTGCCGCGATACTCGCGGATGCCCGGCAGCAGCGTGCGCCAGGGGATCGCGTCGAGTTCACGGCCGAGGAACCGCGACAACGCCTGCGGCATCGTGTGGCTGGCGATCGGTGCGCGCGGCCGGGGCGGCGCGATGCGCGCGGCCGGCCGCTCGGCCAGGATCGCAGCCAGCATGGCGTCCGGATCGCGCAGGCCGGCGGGCGGCAGGCGCTCGAGCTCGTTGCCGGCGAGAACCTCGAGGTCGGTCACGAACGACCGGTTCGCTCCGGAGATTTCCAGATGCGATTCGACCAGAACCCGAACGGGCTCGGGCAAGTCGCCGGCCACGTAGCCCGCGAGGATCTGATCGAATGCGCTGTTCACCTGTTTCATCCGCCGTTCTTCCGTCTGTCTCGGGGCGACCGGATTGCCTTATTTGCCTGGCGTAATACGGTCGGCCGCGGGACGCGGATCATCAGTATGACGGAGCAAAGGCCGAGGGAAGCACGTCGTCCGCAGAAAAACGTCGCGGTCATTCTCGTCCCAGGCAACAATGTCGGATCGGATCGCCGGACCGCTTTGGCCCGAGCCGGACAAATCCGTACCTCGATACCGGCATTCGGCGCAAATCCATACCTGAACATCGGCCGGTGAGCATGGTATTTCCGAAAGCCGTTGCGCGCGGCGGGGTTCGGGGTCTGCCTGCGCGGTTCGGTCGATTGGAGAGGGTCCCATGCACATCCGCAACGGCGTCGTCGAGGCGATCGGCAATACGCCGCTCATCCGCCTGAAGAAGGCCTCCGAGCTGACCGGCTGCGAGATTCTCGGCAAGGCGGAGTTCATGAACCCCGGCCAGTCGGTCAAGGACCGCGCCGCGCTCGCCATCATCGAGGATGCGGTCGCGCGCGGTGAGTTGCGGCCCGGCGGCGTCATCGTCGAGGGCACGGCCGGCAACACCGGCATCGGGCTCGCGCTCGTCGGCAACGCGCTCGGGTTCCGGACCGTGATCGTGATCCCGGAAACGCAGAGCCAGGAGAAGAAGGACATGCTCCGGCTCTGCGGCGCGGAGCTGATCGAGGTGCCGGCGGTCCCCTACAAGAACCCGAACAACTACGTGAAGCTCTCCGGGCGCCTCGCGGCGGAACTCGCCAAGACCGAGCCGAACGGCGCGATCTGGGCCAACCAGTTCGACAACGTCGCCAATCGCGCCGGCCACTACCGGACCACGGCGCCGGAGATCTGGGAGCAGACCGGCGGCAAGGTCGACGGTTTCGTCTGCGCGGTCGGCTCCGGCGGCACGCTCGGCGGCGTCAGCCTCGGGCTTAAGGAGAAGAGCCACGACGTGAAGATCGGCATCGCCGATCCGAAGGGGGCCGCGCTCTATGCCTGGTACACGCGCGGTGTGCTCGAGGCCGAAGGCTCGTCGATCACCGAGGGCATCGGCCAAGGCCGCGTCACCGCCAATCTCGAGGATGTCGCGGTCGATCTCGCCTGGCAGATCCCCGACGAGGAGGCGCTGCCGATCGTGTTCGACCTGCTGCAGGACGAAGGCCTGTGCCTCGGTGGCTCGTCCGGCGTCAACATCGCCGGCGCGATCCGCATGGCGCGCGAACTCGGCCCAGGCCATACGATCGTGACAATCCTCTGCGACTACGGCACGCGCTATCAGTCGAAGATGTTCAATCCCGACTTCCTGCGCGAGAAGAACCTGCCGGTTCCCGCTTGGCTCGCCGGCCCGAAACGCGATATCCCGGTGCCCTACCAGCCGGTCGGCTGACCGGAACGGAGCGCGATGCGGCCGTCCGGGGCGATGGGGAGTTCGATGCCGTGACCGAAGCGCTGTTCCGCGACGATCCCTACCTGAAGACGCTGGAGGCGACCGTCGTCGACCGGCGCGACGACGGCGCGCTCGTGTTTGACCGCACGCTGTTCTACGCCGTCGGCGGCGGTCAGCCGAGCGACATCGGTACGCTCGCCCGGGCCGACGGGACGACGATCCCGATCGTCTCGGCCGCCTATGGCGACGACGCCAAGGTGACGATCCTGCACCGTTCGGCCGACGGCGCGGCGCTGCCGGGGATCGGCGAGCGCGTCGTGCTGTCGCTCGACTGGGCGAGCCGCTACCGGCACATGCGCATGCACACCGCGCTGCATCTCCTGTCGGTCGCCCTGCCCTACGCCGTGACCGGCGGCTCGATCGGCGCGGCCGAGAGCCGGCTCGACTTCGACATTCCCGATCCGGATATCGACCGCGAGGCGATCGAGGCGGCCGTCAACGAGACGATCGCGGGCGATCATCCGGTGTCGTTCGAATGGATCACCGATGCCGAGCTCGACGCCAATCCGGGCCTCGTGAAAACACTGAGCGTGAAGCCGCCGCGCGGCAGCGGCCGGATCCGGCTGGTGCGCATCGGCCGCCCCGATGCGACCGTCGATCTGCAGCCCTGTGGCGGCACGCATGTGCGTTCGACGGCGGAAATCGGCCGGATCGCGATCACCAAGATCGAGAAGAAGGGCAAGATCAATCGCCGCGTGCGCATCGCACTCGTCGACGACGCCGTCTGAGCGCGGCGGGGCCGCGCCGCCGATGCGGGGCGGCCATGTGGCCGCGGGGCTGGTGGCACAGCGGCGGCTCGGGTTCCACTCAGCCGGTGCCGCGCCCGACAAGCGAGACCAGAACAAACTATCCCAGGAGGATGTCCGATGCCGTCGACCGATCGTTCCCGCTGGTTCGTCACGACCGAGTGGCTCGCGGAACACCTCTCCGCGCCCGATGTCGTGGTGGTCGACGCCTCCTGGTACATGCCGGCGATGAACCGTGACGGCCGGCAGGAATATCTCTCGGCGCATATTCCGGGCGCCGTGTTCTTCGATCTCGACGGCATCTCGGACCACAGCTCCGGCCTGCCGCACATGCTGCCGTCGCCCGAGCAGTTTTCCTCCGCGATGCGCAAGCTCGGCATCGGCGACGGCATGAAGGTCGTGATCTACGACGGGCTCGGCCTGTTCTCCGCGCCGCGGGTCTGGTGGACCTTCAAGGTGATGGGCGCGCGCGATGTCGTGCTGCTCGACGGCGGCCTGCCGAAGTGGCGTCGCGAAGGCCGTCCTCTCGAGGACGGTCCGGTCGCGCGTCCTCCGCGGCACTTCACGGCTCGGATGGATCATGGCCTCGTGCGCGACCTCGAAGACGTGCGCAAGGCCTCGGAAAGCGGCAGCGCGCTGATCGTCGATGCACGCGCGGGCGACCGGTTCCGCGGCGAGGTGCCGGAGCCGCGTGCCGGCCTGCGCTCGGGCCATATGCCGGGGTCGGTGAACGTGCCCCATTCGGAGATCGTCGCGGATGGGCGGCTCGCCGATCCGGCGACGGTTGCGGCGGTCTTCGCCAAGGCCGGCGTCAGCGGCGACAAGCCGATCATCACGAGCTGCGGCTCGGGCGTTTCGGCCGCGATCCTGTGGCTGGCGCTGGAGACGCTCGGACACACGCGCCTCGGCCTCTATGACGGTTCGTGGACCGAATGGGGCGGGCGCGAGGACACCACGGTGCTGACCGGGCCGGCGTGACGGAATTCTTCGTCAGATCCGCTCGGAAGCCCTTGTATTTCCGCGGCCTTCGGGCTTGACGCGCGGCGCTCGCTCCCCACATCCGGTCAAGGTGCCGGCGTGATCGCGTCTGCGCATCTGTGGTCGCGCTTCCTTCGGCTGAACCTAGCCGGCGCGGCTTTCCGGCCCTCGATTCGGGCCGATGCCTCGATCGGGTTCCGTCCGGTCGCCCAGACAACGGACGCCGACGTCCCGCACGAGGAGAGCCCCATGCCGCATGCGACGCCCCTGATCTCGACCATCGTGGCCGGTCTCGGGCTCGCATTCCTGCTCGGTGCTCTCGCGCATCGGCTGCGGCTGTCGCCGCTGGTCGGCTATCTGATCGCCGGCATTCTGGTTGGGCCGTATACGCCCGGCTATGTCGCCGACCAGAGCCTGGCGCCAGAGCTCGCCGAGATCGGCGTCATCCTCCTGATGTTCGGCGTCGGGCTGCATTTCTCGCTCAAGGATCTGTTGTCGGTCCGCGTGATCGCCGTGCCGGGCGCGCTCGCGCAGATCGGGTTCGCGACCGCGCTCGGCTGGGGCCTCGGCACGCTGATGGGCTGGTCGACCGGCGGCAGCCTCGTTTTCGGTCTGGCGCTGTCGGTCGCCTCGACCGTCGTGCTGCTCAAGGCGCTGCAGGAGCGCCGGATCGTCGACACCGGACGCGGGCGGATCGCGATTGGCTGGCTGATCGTCGAAGATCTGGCGATGGTGCTGGCGCTGGTGTTGATCCCGGCGGCGGCCAGCGTCGCGGGCGGCGAGCATGCCGCGCCGGATCCGCTGGCCGCGACGCTCTCCGACTGGCTCGGCTTCGATCCCGGCCTCTGGGGCATCATTGCGATCACCCTGCTGAAGGTCGCGGCCTTCGTCGGCTTCATGCTGGTGGTCGGTCGGCGCGTGATTCCGTGGGTGCTGCACCGGATCGCACACTCCGGCTCGCGCGAGCTGTTCCGGCTCGGCGTGCTCGCCATCGCGCTCGGCGTCGCCTACGGCGCTGCCAAGCTGTTCGGCGTCTCGTTTGCGCTCGGGGCGTTCTTCGCCGGCATGATCCTGTCCGAAAGCGAGCTCTCCCATCGCGCCGCGCAGGAGAGCCTGCCGCTGCGCGACGCCTTCGCGGTGCTGTTCTTCGTTTCGGTCGGCATGCTGTTCGATCCGGGCATCGTGCTCAAGAGCCCGCTGCCGCTGGTCGCGACCGTGGCGATCATCGTGCTCGGCAAGTCGATCGCGGCGTTCCTGATCGTGATCGCCTTCGGCCGCTCGGTCGGCGCGGCGGCGATGATCTCGGCCTCGCTCGCCCAGATCGGCGAATTCTCGTTCATTCTGGCCGATCTCGGCGTCGGCCTGAAGCTGCTGCCCGAGGAAGGCCGCGCGCTGATCCTCGCCGGCGCGATCATCTCGATCATCCTCAATCCGCTCGTGTTCCTGCTCGTCGAGCGCGTGACCCCGACATTGGAGGCGCGGCTGTTTCCCGGCCGTGCCCGCGAGGGCGCCGAGACCCTGCCGCCGGGCGCGACGGCCACGGGGGCGACGCTGACCGCGGCGGTATCCGCCTCGGCTCCGGTCGGCGAAGCGTCCGGCACCGAGCGGGTCGACCAGGTCGCCGGCACGGTCGTCGGGGACGCCCGGGCGCCCGAACCGACCACGCTCACCGGGCACACGGTGCTGGTCGGCTATGGCCGTGTCGGCGGGGTCGTCGGCGACGCGCTGCAGGGGCGTCAGGCGCCGCTGATCGTGATCGAGGATGCCGGCAAGCCGGTGCAGGCGCTGCGCGATGCCGGCATCGAGCTGATCGTCGGCAATGCCGCCTCGGACGAGGTGCTGGCGCTCGCCAATCTCGCGGCGGCCAAGAGCCTCGTCGTCGCGATCCCGGAGTCCTTCGAGGCCGGTCAGGTGGTCGAGAAGGCACGCAAGGCCAATCCGGCGCTGCTGATCGTCGCCCGCGCTCACTCCGACGCCGAGGTCGACTATCTGACCAAGCGCGGCGCCGACACTGTCATCATGGGCGAACGCGAGATCGCGCTGGCGATGCTGAACCGGCTCGACGGCGGTGCGGTCTCGCAGCGGGCCGCAGGCACGCCTGAGGCCGGCGCGGCTTGAGGGCGGTTCTGGTCGGAAGACCGGCAGTGGGTGATCGCGGTCAGCGCCCCAGCGCCGCCAGGCGCGCGTCGAGCGCGTCGATCTCGGCGGGCGCATAGACCTCGATGCCGTTCCGGCGCAGGAGCGCCGTCGTGACACCCGCGCCCGGCTGGCGGCGTCCGGAAAAGCTGCCGTCGTAGATGAAGCCGCTGCCGCAGGACGGACTGCCATCGATCAGCAGGGCAAAGTGGCAATCGTGCTTACGAGCGAGCGCCAACGCGGCCTCCGCACCGGCGACGAACAGCGCGGTCACGTCCGCCCCGCCGATCTCGCGCACGGCCGCGCGGCCGTCGAGCACACCGGCACCTTCGACTTGGTCCGTGGCAGTCGCCGCGATCTCGGCCGGCGGGCGCGGGATCGCGAAGCCGGCGGTGACTTCCGGGCAGATCGACACGATCCGCCCCTCCTCGTGCCACCGCGCCAGCGTCGGGTGACGGAGCGGCTTCGCCGCCCCGTCGTAGCGCACCGCCTGCCCGAGCAGGCAGGCGCTGACCAGGATCTTCTCGCTCAATGCAGGATCTGGCTCAGGAACAGCCGCGTGCGCTCGTGCTGCGGGTTTTTGAAGAACTCGTTCGGCTCGTTCATCTCGATGATCTGGCCGGCGTCCATGAAGATGACCCGGTTCGCCACCTGCCGGGCGAAGCCCATCTCGTGGGTCACGCAAAGCATGGTCATGCCGGACTCGGCGAGCCCGATCATGACCTCGAGCACCTCCTTGACCATTTCCGGATCGAGCGCCGAGGTCGGCTCGTCGAACAGCATGATCTTCGGGTTCATGCACAGCGAACGCGCGATCGCCACGCGCTGCTGCTGACCGCCGGAGAGCTGGCCGGGGTACTTGTTGGCCTGTTCGGGAATGCGGACGCGCTTCAGATACTGCATCGCGATCTCTTCGGCGTCCTTCTTGGGCATCTTCTTGACCCAGATGGGCGCCAGCGTGCAGTTCTCGAGGATGGTCAGGTGCGGGAACAGGTTGAAGTGCTGGAACACCATGCCGACCTCGCGGCGCACCTCGTCGATGCGCTTCAGGTCGTTGGTCAGTTCCGTGCCGTCCACGACGATCTGACCGGCCTGATGCTCTTCCAGGCGATTGATGCAGCGGATCATCGTCGATTTGCCGGAGCCCGAGGGGCCGCAGATCACGATGCGCTCGCCCTTGCGGACGGTCAGATTGACGTCCTTCAGCACGTGGAACTCGCCGTACCACTTGTTGACGCCGGTCAGTGAGACCGCGACTTCCTTGCTCACGTGCATCTTCGAGCGGTCGGCGTGGAGCTCGTTCGCGTCGATGGTGTTGTCGATCATGGGAGGAACTCCGGGACTCAACGTTTGTGGCCGGTATTGAGGCGACGCTCCATCCATTGGGAGTAGCGGCTCATACCGAAGCAGAAGACGAAGAAGGTGAGCGCGGCGACCAGATAGCCAGTCGTCACCGTCGAGGGCGCGAACCAGTTCGGATCGGTGCGGCTCGACTGGATCATGCCGAGCAGGTCGAAGATCGAGACGATCAGCACCAGCGTCGTGTCCTTGAACAGCGAGATGAAGCTGTTGACGATGCCGGGGATCACCAGCTTCAGCGCCTGGGGCATGACGACGAGGCCCATCATCTTCCAGTAGCTGAGGCCGAGCGCCATGGCGCCCTCGTACTGGCCCTTCGGGATCGCCTGCAGGCCGCCGCGAATGACCTCCGCGAGGTAGGCCGCGGTGAACAGCGACACGCCGACCAGCGGCCGCACCAGCTTATCGACCTCGACGCCCTGCGGCATGAACAGGGGCAGCATGTTCGAGGCCATGAACAGCACGGTGATCAGCGGCACGCCGCGCCAGAACTCGATGAAGATGATCGAGAGCAGGCGGATCACCGGCAGCTTCGAGCGCCGGCCGAGCGCGAGCAGCACGCCGAGCGGCAGCGAGGCGACGATGCCGGTCACGGCGACGATCAGGGTGACGAGCAGGCCGCCCCACAGCGTCGTCTCGACGTGGACGAGGCCGAAGCCGCCCGAGAGCAGGATCGTCGCGACCACCGGGAACACCAGGAAGAACAGGATGGCGTTCAGACGCTTGAACGGCACCTTCGGGATCATCAGCGGCACCAGCAGCACCGCGAAGAGCGCGAAGACCAGCGTCGGGCGCCAGCGCTCGATCTCGGGATATCGCCCGAACACGAACTGCTTCCAATAGGCCTGGACATAGGGCCAGCAGGCCCCTGCCCCGGGCTTGCGGCACGCCTCGCCGCTCGTGCCGGTCCAGATGGCGCGGAGAATCGCGAAATCGACCAGCGTCCACACGACCCAGGCGAACAGCGCCGCGCCGATCACCGTCAGCACCGTGTCGAGCGGGGTCGCAAACAGGTTCTTGCGCATCCAGGCGACCGGGCCGACCACCGAGCGCGGCGGCGGGCTCGCCTGGAGCATCTCGCGGCGCACGAAACCCAGCAGGGCGTCGGAGCGCATCGGGCCGGTCGGTTGCGTCGGGCCGGTCGCGGGGCTCTGGGAGCCCATCGGAACATCCGTCATGGGTCTCACCTCTCCACGATCGCCACGCGGGCGTTGTACCAGTTCATGAACACCGAGGTCGCGACCGACAGGCCGAGGTAGATCGCCATCCAGATCGCGATGATCTCGATCGCCTGGCCGGTCTGGTTCAGCACCGTGCCGCCGACGTAGACGAGATCGGGGAAGCCGATCGCGACCGCGAGCGAGGAGTTCTTGGTCAGGTTCAGGTATTGGTTGGTGAGCGGCGGGATGATCACGCGCATCGCCTGCGGGATGATGATCAGCCGGAGCGTCGGCCCGTTCGGCAGGCCGAGCGAGCGCGCCGCCTCGGTCTGGCCCCAACTGACGGCCAGGATGCCGGCGCGGACGATCTCGGCGATGTAGGTGCCGGTATAGACCGACAGCGCCACGACGAGGGCGGCGAACTCCGGGATCACGCGCGTGCCGCCGGCGACGTTGAAGCCGCCCTTGACCGGGGCGACCAGCGTCAGGCCGAGGCCGGTCACGACGAGGCCGAGGATTGGCAGGCCGAGGATCAGCGCGAGCCCGACCTTGCCGGCCGGGAACTGCGCGCCGGTCGCGATCTGCCGCTGGCGCGCCCAGCGCGACACCGCGATCGCGCCGATGACGCCGACGACGAGGCCGCCGAGGATCGCCCAGCCGGTCGCCTCGGTGAGCTTGACCTCGGGCAGGAACAGGCCGCGGTTGTTGAGGAAGATCCAGCCCGGGATCGGCTCGACCGAATTGCGCGGGTTCGGCAGCACCTGCAGAACCGCGAAATACCAGAAGAAGATCTGCAGCAGCAGCGGCACGTTGCGGCAGACCTCGACATAGATGGTCGAGACCCGCGAGATCAGGTAGTTCTGCGACAGCCGCCCGACGCCGGCCAGGAAGCCGAACAGCGAGGCAAAGATGATGCCGATCGCGGCGACCAGCAGCGTGTTGACCAGGCCGACCATGATCGCGCGGCCGTAGGTCGCGTCGCGCGGGAAGTCGATCGGCGTCATCGCCAGATCGAAGCCGGCGCTGGTGGTCAGGAACCCGTAGCCCTGCGCGATGTTGCGCGAGGCGAGGTTGACGGCGGTGTTGTGAATGATGATCGCGGCGAGCGCGACCACGGCGCCGAGCGTGATCACCTGATAGATCACGCCCCGGACCTTCGGATCGTAATACCACGTCACCTTGGCAGAGCCGCTCGGCCCTGCGCCAGACGTGCCCGCATTGGACGATGTGCTCATCGGCTGCTTCCCACGCCCCAACGGCGGGACCGGCGCCGCGGCGCGATCCCGGCGGATGCCCTTCACCCCCGCCGGCAGGCTCCGAGCCCGGCCGGCGTTACGACGTCGTCGCGAAACATCGATTGTCGTTCGGATCGCAGTTCCGGCGTGCATGATGCCGCCCGAACGCGTGCCGGCCCGACCTCTCCCGATTTCGCAGCCGGAGGGCGGGACATCGACGCCCTTCCGTAGCCGATCCGGTGCCCCACCTGGAAAACCCGATCGGAAAGCACTGGATCGGAAGACATTAGACCGATGCGGACCGCCGGATGGCGCCGCCGGTCGGATCCGGTCCGAACCCGCGGGGTTCGGACCGGATCGGCTTCACCGATCAGCGGATCGGCGGGGCGTACTGGAGACCGCCCTTCGACCACAGCGCGTTGACGCCGCGCGCGATCTTCAGCGGGCTGCCCATGCCGACGTTCTTCTCGAACATCTCGCCGTAGTTGCCGACGGCCTTGATCGCCTGGTAGGCCCAGGCGTTCGAGAGGCCGAGCGCCTCGCCGAACTTGCCGTCCTTGCCGAGCAGACGCTTCACTTCCGGGTTGGTCGAGTTGAGCTGCTCGTCGGCGTTCTTCGACGTGACGCCCATCTCCTCGGCGTTGATAAGCGCGAAGAGGGTCCACTTCACGACGTTGAACCACACGTCGTCGCCCTGGCGCACCAGCGGGCCGAGCGGCTCCTTCGAGATGATCTCCGGCAGCACGACGTGGTCGTCCGGGTTGGTGAGCTTCAGGCGCACCGAATAGAGGCCCGAGGCGTCGGTGGTGTAGACGTCGCAACGGCCCGCGTCGTAGGCGCGCACGGCCTCTTCGTTCTTTTCGAAGGTGACCGGGTCGTACTTCATGTTCTTGGTGCGGAAGTAGTCCGCGAGGTTCAGCTCGGTCGTGGTGCCGGTCTCGGTGCAGACCGAGGCGCCGGAGAGCTGCAGGGCCGAGGTGATGTTCATCGACTTGCGGACGATGAAGCCCTGGCCGTCATAGTAGTTGACGCCGGCGAACAGCAGGCCGAGCGAGGTGTCGCGCGACATGGTCCAGGTCGAATTGCGCGTCAGCAGGTCGATCTCGCCCGATTGCAGCGCGGTGAAGCGTTCCTTGGCCGAGAGCGGCGTGAACTTCACCTTGGTCGGGTCGTTGAAGACCGCGGCGGCGACCGCGCGGCAGACGTCGACGTCGATGCCCGACCAGTTGCCCTTGTCGTCCGGGTTGGAGAAGCCGGCGAGGCCCTGGCTCACGCCGCACTGCAGGAAACCCTTGGCCTTGACGTTGTCGAGCGTGCCGGCCGAGGCGCCGGTGGCGAACCCGACGACGGCGGCGAACGCGGCCGCGAAGACTGACTTTTTCATGTTCGACAGAGCCCCTGTGCACTCTTTTCGTTGGTAGGACCGCATGTGGATCGTCCGGCCTCGCGGCCGACGTTTGGACTACCCGGCCTCGCGCCCGCCCGGCCGCCGCGGTTCACGCGGCAAGGCCAGACAACGGTCGCGGTCCAGGCGCGCAGGACGGCGCCTCCTCCTCTTCGAAAACGCCGCCGACTGCCCGCTTTAACGGCATGCAGGAATGCATGGCCGCTATCGCCCGATCCATGAGCACATAGCAGGCCAATTGCGGCCAACGGTCAAGGGGGGCAGAATGGTTGTCGAAATCCATGCGGCGAATCCTGGCCGGTCATCAGCAGCAAATTCCAAGAGTTGTGTAAAATGTCGAAATCCATTCCAAACAGGAACCGCTCCGTAGAAACGATTGTCACGCACAGCGGTCGCCCCGATCCGCGCGACACGCCGTTCGTCAACACGCCGGTCGTGCGCGCCTCGACCGTGCTGTTCGAAAATCTGGCGGCGACCAAAAATCCAGGCACCAAATATGTCTACGGACGGCGCGGAACGCCCACTTCGGAGGCACTGACCGACGTACTGTCCGAGCTCGAGGGCGCGGCCGGCACGCTGGTGACGCCGTCCGGCCTCGCCGCGGTCTCGATTGCGCTGCTGTCGGTGCTGTCGACCGGCGACCATCTGCTGATGACCGACAGCGCCTATGGCCCGACGCGCCTGTTCTGCGAGGGCGTGCTGAAGCGCTACGGCGTCGAGACCACCTACTACGATCCCCTGATCGGAGCGGACATTGCCGGGCTGATCAGGCCGAACACACGCGCGGTGTTCATGGAGAGCCCGGGCTCGCTCACCTTCGAGGTGCAGGACGTGCCGGCGATCGTCGCGGCTGCCAAGGCGCGCGGCATCGTCACGCTGATCGACAACACTTGGGCGACGCCGGTCTATTTCAAGCCGCTGGCCCACGGCATAGACATCGCGCTGATGGCGGGCACCAAATATGTCGTCGGCCATTCCGACGCGATGATCGGCACCATCGCCTGCGCAGAGAGCGTCTGGGCGGCGGTCAAGCGGACCTATGGCGACATGGGCATGTTCACCGGTCCGGACGACATGTATCTGGCGCTGCGCGGCCTGCGCACCATGCCGGTCCGGTTGGCACGGCACTTCGAGAGCGCATTGACCGTTGCCCGCTGGCTTGAACAGCGGTCGGAGGTCGCGCGCGTGCTGCACCCGGCGCTCCCCTCCGATCCGGGCCATGCGATCTGGAAGCGCGACTTCGGCGGCGCGTCGGGACTGTTCGCCTTCGAGCTGCAGCCGGTCGCGCACGAGCGCATCGCGGCGATGATCGACGGGTTGGAACTGTTCGGGATCGGCTATTCCTGGGGCGGATTCGAAAGTCTGGTCACGCTCGTCGATCTCAAGGGGATCCGGACCGCGTCCGCCGCACCGACGCGTCCGGTCGTGCGGCTGCACGTCGGGCTCGAGGATCCGGCCGATCTGATCGCCGATCTGGACGCCGGCTTCAGCCGACTTGCGGGCGGCTGAACAGCGCGGCCAGGGAACGGAACGACTCGCCGGGGGCCGGCACCAGCCGGCCCTCCCAGTCGTAACGGAACACGAAGTCGCGGCGGGCCAGGAGATGGGCGAACAGCAGGGTTCCTGCCATCCCCAGGCCGACACCAGCGACGACGTCGGACGGAAAATGCGCTTCGAGCAGCGTCCGTGTCACCGCGACGAGCAGGCCGGCGATCAGGATCGGCCAGCGCCAGCGCGGGAACATCAAGGCGAGCACCATGGCGGTCGCGCCGGCCGTGGTCGAATGTCCCGATGGGAACGCCGCGTAACGGGGTTGGAACGCGAAGGCGTGGAACTGGAGCACCGCATCGCCGTCGATCGCATGCGGCCGCGCCCGGCCGATGGCGTTCTTGACCAGCGCCGCCATCAACCCGCTGCCGGCGACCGACGCAAAGGCGAAGGCTGACAGCGCAGCCAGCCGCTGCAGGGCCGCGCGGGTCGGCGCCGGCAGACGGCGCGAATCGATCACCAGGAAGCCGATCACCACCAGGCCGGAGCCGACCAGGATCTCCCAGCCCTCTCCCAGGGCGGTGACGCGCTGAAGCGACGGCCGCCACTCGGGCGCGATCAGGCTCGACATCGAGAACGCGACCGCATCGACGAGCGGGATCGCCGCGATCGCGACCACCAGCGCCATCACGAGCACCACCGCCGGGCTCTCGCCGAGCGGCGAGCACCGGGGACAGGGCTTTGGTCGGGCCGCAAGAACGGCCGCGATCGCCGCGCGACACCGTTCGAGCGCGCCGACCGGATCGAAGATCGCGAGCCAGGACCTCATTCTTTCTAGCTATCACGGACAACCACAATTGACGAGAGCGCTCGTCCTTCCGTTACTGGAACCTTACGGTGCAGCCGACGTTATGTGATTGTTGGCATCTAACGATTGGAAAGGCGCGCATATGACGCAGCTAATCGGATACAATCGCCAAATATCGAATATGAAATCCCTGAAAGCGTTGATGTGGGTATCGGAATAAATCCTATTATATTCATAATAGATGCATGCGTGATGACTATAATTACAGATAACCAGCTTGTAACTGATTGTGTCTAACGTTAGTGTCGTCAATAACTTTACCTCGCAGGTGGGGCCGAGGTTTGGGAGTCAATATTGGTGATGCCGCAGACTGATGTTCCTGATCATGACGTGAGCCTCGATGGATCGGAAGCTAGCGGAACGTCCCATCTGAACTTCGAACTTGCACGGCCTCACATTAGGGAAGCCGCGGAGTTCCTCAAGGCGCTCGCGCATGAGCATCGCCTGTTGATGCTGTTTTTGCTCGCCGGTCGGGAGTACTCGGTCCGCGAGCTCGAGGTTGCGCTCGACCTTCGGCAGCCTGCCGTCTCTCAGCAACTCGCGCGCCTGCGCACCGACGGTCTCGTCAGCACCCGCCGTCAGGGCAAGATGATCTATTATTCGCTGGCGAGCGTGGAGATCCGCTGCTTTGTCGTCACGCTCTACCGGCTGTTGTGCCGGTCTGGCGGGGGTGGCGACCAGACGGATCAGGCGGGGTAATCGAGGCTTGGCAGCGAGACCCGGCGGCGAGACGTGGCGCCCCGGTGTCGCGTGTGGCGAGCCGGTCCTGATCCATGGCCGCCTCATAGCCGCGTGATCGTATCTGGTCCGGAGATGCTGCGATTCCGTGTGCAGGACGGTCGCGCGGAACTCTGCCGCGCGCGGTCGCAGGCGTGGATGAGCCGCGGCCGTCCTTGGTGTTTCGGCCGCAGAGACGATGTCGCGCGGCCATCCGGTGCCGGACGCGCGTTGCTTTACAGATGGATTGGCGAGCCGTCATCGAGGGGGTGTCGCGGCCGGTCTTCCCCGGACGCGAACATGCGCCAAATCGACGCTCGCCAAACGCGATCATCCGATCGCGGGCGGCCGAACTCGACCGCTCCATCGCGCGGGGGCATGTCTCGCCCAGCCCGCCGGGAGGGCCTCACTGAAGCGTGGTCGCACCGGCATAGGCGGTCCGCGCGTTCGACGGCGGCACCGGCGGCAGCAACGGCATCTTGCCCGCACGCGACGGAGTGGGCTCGATCGGCATCATCATGTTGGCATTGGCGACCGGCTGGGGAGCCGGCTGCGCGCTCACGACTTGCGGCGCGATGGACTCGAAGCGATCCAGCCCGTCCGAGCAGGCCGCGAGGCCCAGCATCGCGCTGCCCGACAGGACGGCGATCCCGAGACGGCGGACGGAGGCGGAAAGGACGTCGATCATCGCCATCGGGGCTCCCTTCTGTCGGTCGGCTGCGCGCGCCTACGGTTCCGAAACAATCGCTCCGCACTGATCCGGCGCTGTGAGATCATCGGTGCGACGGCCAATCTCGCCAGACGGTTTGAACAATTCCTTAAACCTAAGGAGGCGCTAAGCCGCATGGTTAGCGGGGCGTTGCCCGTTCCCCTCCCTGCCCTGCGTCCTATCCGGCCCCCTCCTCCCCTCACCTTGTGCTTGCGCTGTTTGGGACAGCGGTCGGCCGGTGCCCCTGATCCTCGGCGGCCTATCGCCTCATATGTATGCAGCAATGATCGGCGGACGGTGCTCGGCCAAAGGATCACAAGGGCACCGCCCACGATCGCGCGCTGCCCGAGCGGCACTCGCGATCGTGCTTCGCATCCGCGGACGCTCCCGGGCGACACGGTCGCGATATGCGCGCTGCACGCATGTCGAGGCGCGGGGGGCGCGCCGTGATTTCGCGACGATCGGGCGAGCGGTCAGCCGGCGGCGCGCAGGAGCGCGACCGTCTCGGCTGGCTCCTCGGTGTGACGCGCCTCGGCCGCCGCGGTCCCCGGCTCGGCCGCGTGCTTTCCTTCCGAGCCGTAGGCCTCCGAGACCGCCCGTTCGAAGAAGGCTTCGAGCGCGCGCGTCGGTACCGTGTCGCCGAACAGGCGGTGCTTCTCGGATTTCACCTTGGCGATAGCCAGCACGCGACGGGTCGGATCGGCGAGATCGACGGCACGCGCCACATAGTCGGCCGTGCTGTCGGCGATGAAGGCATCGATGCCCATCATCTTGGCGATCGCGTAGCTGTGCCGGCCGCGCATCGGGCCGACCGGCAGCGTCACGAACGGCAGATCGCAGGTCACGGCCTCCAGCGTCGTGTTGCCGCCCGACCAGCCGATCGAGTCGAGATAGACGTCGCCGCACTTGAGGAACGACGGGAACAGCTCGAACGGCACCGGCCGGCAGATGACGACGTGGCGGCCGAAATCGAGATCGGCCTCGGCGAACACCTTCGCCAGGCGCGTCCGGAACGTCACGGTCACCGGGCTCGCCGGATCGCCGATGAACAGGAAGGTCGCGTCGGGCACGCGGCGCGCGATCTCGACGAAGACGGCGTCGTAGCGCGGCAGATACTTGAACAGCGACTGGCAGCAGACATAGACGGTCGCGTCGGCGCGCAGTCCGATGTCGGCGCGCGCCAGGCGCCCGCCCTCGGACGGCAGCGGGCTATAGGCGACCGACAGGTTCGGCAGCCGGATCAGCCGCTCGGTATAGTGCTTCTCGCCGTCGGCCGGCTCCATCAGGTCGCTCGACAGGAAATAGTCCATGTCGGGCAGACCGGAGGTTTCCGGGTGGCCCCATGTCATGCACTGAACCGGGGCGAGCCGGGTCGCGGCGACCTGGATCGCGGTCTGGTCCATGCCGAGTTCGAGATAGACCATCACATGCGGCGCGGCCTCGCGGATCGTGGCGACCCACTCGGCGGCCGATTTCTGGGCCGAGTGATAATGATCGACGGCCGCGATCGCGCGCTCGGTCAGTCCGTCCTGCGCGGTGCCGAAGTGGAACAGGCTGATCTCGAAGCGCGAGCGGTCGATCGTCTCCAGCCAGCCGAGGAACAGCTTCAGGACCGAATGGGTGTAGGCGTAGAGCGTGGCGAAGCCGATGCGGATCTTCTCGCCCGGCTCCGGCGCGGCCGGAGGCGTCCAGCCCCGGTTGACGCCGGATGCTTCGATGAGCCGCGCGATGACGCCGCCGTAGACGGCCTGCAAGGCGCGATCCTCATAGCCCTGATAGGCGAGGAAGAACGGCTTGGCGACGCCGACGATCGACGCGGCCGCGGCGAGCTCCGTCTCGGGCGCCGCGGTGACCGCATCCGCGACCGCGGCGATGGCGTCGTGATAGCGCCGGCGGCGCTCGTCGATCTCGTCCTCGGACGCATGTACGATGGCAAGGCCGGCCATCGCCTTGGTCATGAGCGCCGGGATATCGGCCGGGCGATGGGCGAGGCGCAAGGCGAGCAGCCGCAGCGCCTCGTCCTGCCGTCCGGCGATGCGCAGCAGATTGGCGAGTACAATCGCGGTCTTCGGCTCCAGGCCGATCGCCTCGATCGCTTCGATCGATTGCGCGATCCGCGCGCCGTCGGCGACCTTCAGCGCGCGCTCGGCCAGCACGCCGAAGACGTCGGCCGCGCCCTGCCGGTCGCCGGTCGCGAGCAGTTCACCGGCCAGCATCTGGTGCAGGCCGAGATGATCGGGCGTGCGGGCGAGCGCCTCGCGCGCGAGCGCGATCGCATCCTCGTGCCGTCCGGCGCGGGCGAGCGCCACCGTGGTGTTGAAGGCGATCCGCGTGTCCGGCGACAGCGTGCGCGCGGCTTCGAGCAGGCGCACGCCCTCGGCGACCGCGCCGCGCTGGAGCGCGCCGAGGCCGAGCCGATGCAGCACCTCGGCGGTTTCGCCATGGCCGGCGAGCGCGCGCAGCAGCGTCTCGGCGGCGGCAAAATCGCCGGCGACCTGCAGGCCGATCGCGCGATCGATGGCCGCCTTGGGCGTCAGGGGCGCAGGCGCCGGCGGGGGCGACATCGGGGGCGACATCTGGGGCGACATGGGCGCTGGTATCGCGGCCGGCCTGCCGCCCGCGCCCGTTGCGGCGGGGGCGTCCGCCTGCGCGACGGAATGGGGCGCCGCGGCTGGCGGCGCCGAGCGCGGGGCTTCGGGGATCCGGCCGGCGGTTCGCGCTTCGCTGTCTCGGCAGCGGTCGTGACGGCCTCGGTCGCGACGGTCTCGGTCCCGGTGGGCGCTTCGTCGTCCTTGGCCGACGCGGTCGATACGGGTGCCGATGGTGCGCTCGCGACCGGCGCCGCCGGCGCGACGATTTCCGGTCTTGTGCCGCCTTCGGCCGCAACCGCCTCGGCGATCGGGGGCAGAGTGGCCTCGGCAGGCACGGCTTCCGGGATCGGACTGCCCTTGGGCGTGGACGGTTCACTCGCGCGGCGGGCCGGTTTGCTGGAACGGGTCATCATCGTCTCCGCGGCCGGATCGATCGGCGCAACCGTCGCCGGATCGAGGGCCGGATTGAAACCGCAGCCGTGGCAGGCCGCGGGGGCGGTGGTGCGATAGGCATCGAGCCAGGCCGCCAGGGCCGGATCGGATCGCCGGGTCTCGAAGGCGCGCTCGGCGAGGTCGAAGCGTCCGAAGGTCGCGTCGTCCCGGTTCGGTCCGCAGGGGACCGCGATCCCTCGACCGTCACGGTCAGCACCCGCTCCGGCAGCGCGCAGCGGCCGCCGGCCGGCTGAAGCGCCGGAGCGCCGAACAGGCCGATCTTGCCGAGGGTCGGGCCGAAGGCGGCGAGCCGCGCGACAAGGCTCGCCCGCGCTGCGTCATCCAGGCACCACGCGGCGTGGTCGGGATGGTGCGCTTGCACGGGAACGACTTCGATGGCGCGAACGCCGGTCTGAGCCAGTCGCGCCAGGGTGGCCGTAATCGCATCACTATTGAGCCGGCTTATACATAATTTAGCCGTCGTAATTTCGATCGAGCGGGCGATTTCGGTGACCGCGCGCGCTAGGCGATCGACGTCCGTGCCGGCGCGCAGCCGAGCCGCGGCGGCCGGATCGAAGGTATCGACCGAGATCGTTGCGCGCCGGAGCCCGGCGGCGGCGAGGCCCATAAAATAGCTGGGATCTCGCGCCAACCCGTTGGTGGTGACGCCGATCACCCCGAACTTAGCCGTTGCGCGCGCCGCCGCGACAAACGCCGGAAAATCAGGGTGCAGGGTCGGCTCGCCGGCGCCGTCGAACTGCAGGACACGGGCGGGCGGCAGGTTCTCCAGGATGCGGCGAAAACGGGCAAGCCGCATATGGACCGTCGCCGGTGCACCGCGACCGACCGCAACCGTGCGCGGGCACGCGGCGCAACCGAGATTGCAGGCCGTCGTGACCTCGATGTCGATCCGGTCGACCCCGGCGCCGGCCACCTGCTCGTCCGACACGCTGCCCCCTGCTCCGACTCGCGCGGAAACTCTTGTCCCAGTTGATCTTGAGTTGGCGCCGATCGTGGTTAACGAAGTATTAGCGGACACCTTGAAGACGGCGCCCAGCCGCAGGCCTGGCGACCCTGGCCCGGACCGTTGGGTGCAGCGTTATCCTCCGCGCCCACACCGATTGCTGCCGAGGACGAGGCGGCCGCATCGCTCCTCCCCTCTCGTCCGGCACAAGCGCGTGCGTTCCGCGTTGGCCTCGGTGACGTCCGGCCCGCTCGACTTGTCACGGGCTCGGCCGGGGTCCGCCACACGTGCCGGCCCACTGATGCGTGGGCGGTCGGCCCGGCACCATTTCGTCCGACTCCAATTCGCCGGAGGCCGGTCCGCCCGACACCATTTCGTCCGAGCCCGGTTCGCCCGGAGCGGTCCCGACCGGAGGGGGCGGCGCTGTTCGGGGCCAGCCGGTGCCGAGCCGACGAAGCTGCGGTGGCCAGCTGGCGAGGGCACCGCGCCCTGCCCCTGCTGTCCGCCGCTGTGTTTCGTCCGCGGGCGCGATCGAGAGGGAGGCTTCATGTCGTGGTTCGAGATCGTTGCGCTGTTGCTGGTGTCGACCGCAGGCTTCGGCTGGCTCAATCGGCGCTGGTTCGGCCTTCCGAACGCGGTCGCCTTCGTGGCGAGCGGACTCGCGCTCTCCGGCGCCGTTGCGCTCGAGGAGTGGCTCTGGCCCGGATCGGGGCTTCACGACGTGGTCGGTGGTGCGGTTCGGCAGATCGACTTCTCGGCCGTTGTGATGAACGGCATGCTGGCGTTCCTGCTCTTCGCCGGCGCGTTCGACCTCGATCTCGGCCGGCTGCGGGCGCGCGCCGGGCCGGTGTTCGCGCTGGCGGCGATCGGCTCCGCGCTCTCGGCGGTCCTGGTCGGCGGAGCGCTCTGGTGGGTCGCCGATTGGCTCGGGGCTGCCATCCCGCTCGTCTGGTGCCTCTTGTTCGGCGCCCTGATCAGCCCGACCGACCCGGTCGCGGTGATCTCGATCCTGCGCGGCGTCGAGGTACCGGAGAAGATCGAGATCGAGTTGCAGGGCGAGGCGCTTTTCAATGACGGGGCCGCCGTCTTCCTGGTGACGCTCCTGCTCGGCGCACTCGCCGGCGGCGAGACGCCGCGCGGGTGGGACGAGGTCGTGCTCGTCGGTTTGCGCGAGGTCGGCGGCGGTATCGCGATCGGGCTTGCGACCGGCTTCGTCGCCTATCGCGCGATCCACGCGATCGATGATTTTCGCATCGAGGTCCTGATCACGCTCGCGCTCGTGTCGGGCACCAATGTGCTCGCCCAGCGGCTCGAGGCCAGCGGGCCGCTCGCCGTCGTGACCGCCGGGCTGCTGGTCGGTGATCGCGGCCCGCGCTTCGCGATGAGCGATCGCAGCCAGCGCATCGTGTCGGGTCTCTGGCGGCTGATCGACGAGGTGCTCAACGCCGTCCTGTTTCTGCTGATCGGTCTCGAGGTGCTCGTGCTGCGCTTCGCGGACATCGATCTCCGCTTCGTGCTTGCCGCGATCCCGATCGTGCTGGTCAGCCGGTTGATCGCGGTCGCGGCCCCCGCGCTCGTGACACCCTGGAGCCGAGCGCTGTCGCTCGGCAACGTCCCGCTGCTGACCTGGGCGGGCATTCGCGGCGGTGTCTCGATCGCGCTGGCGCTGGCGCTCCCGGATGCGCCGGCGAAGCCGGCCGTGCTCGGCGCGACCTATGCGGTCGTGATCTTCTCGATCCTGGTGCAGGGCCTGACGCTCGGCGCGGTGGCGCGCCGATACGCGAAATGAGCCCTCGCGTCGCACGTGCCGCCGAAACGGACGAGGGCGGGACACCCGAGGTGCCCCGCCCCTTTTAAGTCGTCCGGTTGTCGTGCCGGTCGGCGATCAGGCTTCCGGCGGCATCTCGCCTTCGCCCGGCCCGGCCTCACCGTCCGGACCGCCCTGCTCGCCCGACGGATCGGCAGCATCGGAACCGAGCTCGCTCGCCCCCTCGGCGCTCCCGGCCTCGGCACCATCGGCGGCGGCGTCCTCGTCCTCGCGGATGCGCTCGACCGAGACGACATGTTCGCCCTCGGCCGTATTGAAGACGATGACGCCCTGCGTGGCGCGGCCGGCGATGCGGATGCCGTCGACCGGGCAGCGGATGAGCTGGCCGGCGTCGGTCACCAGCATGATCTGGTCGGCGTCCTCGACGGGGAAGCTCGCGATCAGCTTGCCATTGCGGGCGTTGGTGGCCATGGCGGTGATGCCCTTGCCGCCGCGGCCGGTGATCCGGTACTCGAAGGACGACGTGCGCTTGCCGTAGCCGTTCTCCGAGATGGTCAGGATCAGTTGTTCGGCCGTGCTCATCACGGTGTAGCGGTCGCCGAGCTCGATGCCGCCGGTCGCCTCCTCGCCCTCGGCCTCGATCGCGTCGACTTCGGCCTCGAGCTCGCCGCGCATGGCGCGGCTGCGGCGCAGGTATTCGGCGCGCTCCTCGGCCGAGGCCTCGAAGTGGCGGATCACCGCCATCGAGATCACCCGATCCTCGTCGGCGAGCGAGATGCCGCGCACGCCCATGGAGTCACGGCCCTTGAACACGCGCACGTCGGTGACGGGGAAGCGGATGCACTGGCCGTTCGCGGTCGTGATCAACACGTCGTCCTGCTCGGTGCAGGTCTCGACCGACACGATGCCCTCGCCCTCGTCGAGCTTCATGGCGATCTTGCCGTTGCGGTTCACCTGCACGAAGTCGGAGAGCTTGTTGCGCCGGATCGTGCCCTTGGTGGTGGCGAACACGACGTCGAGCGTCTCCCATCTCGTTTCGTCCTCGGGCAACGGCAGGATCGAGGTGATCCGTTCGCCCTGCTCGAGCGGCAGCATGTTGACCAGCGCCTTGCCGCGCGCCTGCGGGGCCGCGAGCGGCAGGCGCCAGACCTTGGTCTTGTAGGCCTGGCCGCGCGAGGAGAAGAACAGGATCGGCGTGTGCGTGTTGGCGACGAAGAGCCGGGAGACGAAATCCTCGTCCTTGGTCGCCATGCCGGAGCGGCCCTTGCCGCCGCGTCGCTGCGCCCGGTAGGTCGACAGCGGCACGCGCTTGATCCAGCCGGCATGGGTCACGGTGACGACCATGTCCTCGCGCTGGATCAGATCCTCGTCGTCCATATCGCCTTCGACGTCGAGAATCTCGGTCTGGCGCGGCGTGGCGAACTCGGCCTTCACCTCGGCGAGCTCGGTCTTGACGATGCCGAGGATCTTCTCGCGCGAGCGCAGGATCTCGAGATAGGTCTCGATCTCCTTGGCGAGCTTTTCCAGTTCCTCGGCGATCTCGTCGCGGCCGAGCGCGGTCAGGCGCTGCAGGCGCAGGTCGAGGATCGCCTTGGCCTGCTCTTCAGACAGGTGATAGGTGTCGTCGGCGTTGAGCGAATGACGCGGATCGGCGATCAGCGCGATCAGCGGCGCCATGTCCTTGGCCGGCCAGGCACGCTCCATGAGCTGCGCGCGCGCGGTCGCCGGATCCGGCGCGTTGCGGATCAGGTGAATCACTTCGTCGATGTTGGCGACCGCAATGGCGAGGCCGACCAACACATGGGCGCGGTCGCGCGCCTTGGCGAGCAGATAGCGGGTGCGCCGGCCGATGACCTCCTCGCGGAACGCGACGAAGGCCGCCAGCATGTCCTTGAGGTTCATCAGCATCGGCCGGCCGCCGTTGAGTGCGACCATGTTGCAGCCGAAGCTCGTCTGCAGCGCCGTGAAGCGGTAAAGCTGGTTCAGCACCACGTCGGCATTGGCGTCGCGCCGGAGTTCGATCACGACGCGGTAGCCCTCGCGATCGGACTCGTCGCGCACCTCGGCGATGCCCTCGACCTTCTTCTCGCGCACCAGCTCGCCGATGCGCTCGACCATCGAGGCCTTGTTCACCTGATACGGGATCTCGGTGATGATCAGCGCCTCGCGGCCGCCGCGCACGGTCTCGACCTTGACGCGGCCGCGCATCAGCACGGAGCCGCGGCCGGTGTGATAGGCCGAGCGGATGCCGCCGCGGCCGAGGATGACGCCGCCGGTCGGGAAGTCCGGACCCGGCACGATCTCGATCAGATCCTCGATCGTGATCTCGGGGCGCTCGATCAGCGCGATCGCCGCGTCGATGACCTCGCCCAGATTGTGCGGCGGGATGTTGGTCGCCATGCCGACCGCGATGCCGCCGGCGCCGTTGACGAGCAGGTTCGGGAAGCGGGCCGGAATGACCACCGGCTCCCGCTCGGAATTGTCGTAGTTCGGCTGGAAGTCGACCGTGTCCTTGTCGATGTCGTCGAGCAGCTTGTGCGCGACCTTCTCGAGCCTGACTTCGGTGTATCGCATCGCCGCGGCGCTATCGCCGTCGACCGAGCCGAAGTTGCCCTGGCCGTCGATCAACGGCACGCGCATGGAGAAGTCCTGCGCCATGCGGACGAGCGCGTCGTAGATCGACTGGTCGCCGTGCGGATGGTATTTACCCATCACGTCGCCGACGATCAGCGCCGACTTGCGGTAAGGCTTGTTCCAGTCGCGGCCGTTTTCGTACATCGAGTAGAGAATGCGTCGATGCACCGGCTTCAGCCCGTCGCGCGCATCCGGCAGCGCGCGGCTCACGATCACGCTCATCGCGTAATCGAGATACGAACGCTTCATTTCATCGGCGATGGAAACGGGCTTGATTTCGGACGGCAGGCCGCTCGGGGCGGGTGTCTTCTCGGTGTCGGACAAAGGGATCTCGCTGTCTCGATTCTGGACGACAGTCTATCCCATCAGACGGCTTGACCGCAACCCGCGCAGCCCAAATCCCCAAGCTGCTTTATCTTTTCATATCAAGTGGTTACGGTATTAGCCCCGGCTATTTCCCGCTTGAACGGCCGGAAGCCGGCCTGCGCCTTCGGCGTGACGACCGAAAGCCATGCGATCACGTCGCTCGGCGGCAGCGCCGGCGAGAACAGATAACCTTGCGCAACCGAGCAGCCGAGCTCGGCGACCGTCTCCAGCTGCTCGAAGGTTTCGATGCCCTCCGCGACCAGTTCGATATCGAGGCTGCGACCGACCGCGGTGATCGCCTGGAACAGCGCCCGGTCGCCGGCATTCTCGGCGACGCCCTGGACGAAGCGCTTGTCGATCTTCAACCGGTCGATCTTCAAATCGCGCAGACGGGCGAGCGAGGAATAGCCGACGCCGAAATCGTCGACCGCCAGCGGCACGCCGAGCCGTTCCAGCCGCTCGAGCTGCGGACCGGCGGCGTCGAGGTTCAGCATCGCGTCCTCGGTGATCTCGACCTCGATCAGCGACGGCGGCAGCTGCCGGCGCCGGATCACGGTCTCGACCAGTCCCGCGACGTCGAAAGCGAGGAAGTCGAGCGGACTGACGTTGACGGCGACGCGCACGCGTTCCTGGCCGATCTGCGCGAGCCGGTGCAGCATGTCGGCGGCGGCATCGAGCGCGAGCTCCAGCAACGCCTCGGCCTGATTGGAACGATGGGCGGCGGCGACCACCACGTCCGGGGCCACGGCGCCATGCACGGGGTGCGTCCAGCGCATCAGGGCCTCGAAGCCGATCGGGCGGCGGTCGAGGATCGAGATCTGCGGCTGGAAATGGTAGCGGATCGCGCCGTCGCGGATGGCGACACGCAGATCGGCCTCGATCTCGCGTTCTTCGCGCGCCTTCTCGCCGAGCCGGCGATCGAACAGCGCCCAGCGGCTGCGGCCGTGCTGCTTGGAGGCATAGAGCGCGATATCGGCATGGGCGAGGAGGTCGTCCGGCGACGTGCCGTCGACCGGATAGACCGCGATGCCCATGCTGACACCGATGGTCGACTGGCGGCCCTGGAGCAGGAACGGCGCCTCGAAGGCCGCCAGCACCCGATCAGCGACCGAGGCCGGATCGCGGCCCTCGCCGAGATCGAACATGAGCGCGAACTCGTCACCGCCGACACGCGCGACCATATCCTCCTCGGCGAGCGCCCCCCGCAGCCGCGAGGCGACCTCGACGAGGAGCCGGTCGCCGGTGGGGTGGCCGAGCACGTCGTTGACCTGCTTGAAGTGATCGACGTCGAGCATGACGACGCCGACCTGACGGCGCGCCACGGCGGCGCGTTTCAGGCGCATGTTGAGCCGATCCGAGGCGGCGGCGCGGTTCGGCAGACCAGTCAGCGCATCGTGGGTCGCCAGCCGTTCGAACTCCTGGGCGGCGGCGCGGGCCCGCTGGTTGGCGATCCGCAGCGACCGGACCAGCACGGCGCGGTCGGCGGCCGTGCGGCTCGACTTGTCGAAGGCGCGCTCGGTCCTGAGCGCGATCATGATCAGGAAGCCCGACAGGGCAAGCGTGCAGAAGGCGAGCAGCGGGCCATCGACCGACGGATCGATGATGAAGAACACGGTGATGCCGAGGACCGCCGGCATGGCGAAGGCGAGCGAAAACGTCGTCATGGCGCCCGATAGCGCGACGACGCCGGTCGCGCAGCCGACCGAGGCGACGGCCGCAACGAAGCCGAGGCGCGAATCGACCGTCAGCGCCGCCACGACCGGGCAGAGTCCCCAGAGCGCGCCGTTCAGAAAGCTGCCGATCACGGCGAAGCGGATCACCGTCCACGGCGATGTTTCGGCCATCGATCGTCGCTTGAGCGGGATCGCCATCAGCACGCGAATGACCTGAAACACGCAATAGGGCACGAGGATCCACAGCACATCGAGCTTGCCGGTGCGCAGTTCGGCCGCAAAGGCGACCACCATCGCGCAGAACGTGCTGCCGAGGACGCCGATGTCGACCGAGCCGAGCAGAGCGCGCGCCTTGTCGCGCAGAACGATCTGCTCGACATCGTCGCTGAGGTCGACCTGCCCCGGAATATCCGGGGTTGAAATGTCAGGACTCTGGACCACGCTCCGCTCCGAAGGTCGATCGACGTAAACACCTTGTAACGCAGATCTTTTACTGAAACAAAAACGCCAGGCCCGCTCACTCGACCTGAACGGCTGCTACACGCCAGCCGCGAACACCTACCCGAACGTCATGCTTCCGATGCGATGACGGCACGCGGACTGGACAAACACCCCTGCCCCGCTCACGATCCGCGACAGCGCAGTCGCGCGCGGATCTGAGGGGCCCACCGGCTTGGCGAGGCGCTCCGGTGATCGCCCCGGCAGTCCACCCGGACCGCGCCGCCCGCCGGCACGGCAAGGGCGGCCATGGCGCGGGGAATCAGCGAGGAGCGGCCCTATGCTTGATTATCTCACGACGGCGTTCGTGACGATCTTTGTCACGGTCGATCCGCCCGGCGTGGCGCCGCTGTTTCTCGCGCTGACCGCCGGCCTCAGCCGCGAAGAACGCCGCGTCGTCGCCTGGCGCGGCGTCGCGACCGCGACGCTGGTGCTGATCTTCTTTGCGGTGGCGGGCGAGATCCTGCTCCGGGCGCTCGGCATCTCGATCGCGGCGTTCCGGACCGCGGGCGGATTGCTGTTGTTCTACATCGCCTTCGAGATGGTTTCGCCCAGCGCACCGAGCGCAAGGCGGGCGCGGTGCGCGAGCCGGCGACGGCCGAGCGGCTGCATGCCATGGCCGTGTTCCCGGTGGCGATCCGCTGCTCGCCGGGCCCGGCGCGATCTCGGCGACCATTCTGGCCGCCGCGAAGGCGCTGAACCCGCTGTCGCTCGCGCTGTTTCTCGGCGCGCTCGTGGTGGTGATGGCGATCGCGCTCGCCGCGATGCTCTCCGCCGGCCGCATCGACCGCGCCCTCGGCGCCACCGGCCGCGCGGTTGTCGAACGCCTGCTCGGCCTGATCCTGTCGGCGCTGGCCGTCCAGTTCGTCGCCGACGGCATCAAGGCGCTGATCGCGGCGTGAGCGCGGAGGTACCCGCCCTTACTCATCGCTTCCCGCCGAGCGCAACGTCCCCTGCCGCAGTGCCCGGACGGCTCGCGTCGATCGGCTCGAAGGGCACGCAGCAAGCTCGGGCGCGGGCATCGTCGGGAGGGGGCTTGTGTTTCGGCGCGCGACCTTTCATTGAAAGCCGGACCGGATGGGTGGCCGAGTGGTTTAAGGCAGCGGTCTTGAAAACCGCCGAGGGTGCAAGCCCTCCGTGGGTTCGAATCCCACCCCATCCGCCATTTTTATTTGCGCGCAGCCGCCACGCCAACCCTGCGCGCGTGGCTCCGAGTTCGAACTTATGTTCTCACTCTCCGCCATCACCGATGATCGGCTTCAGCACTGAACGGGTTGAACACGCTGGCACCGAGGCCCGCCACATCGCGTTCGTTACGCGTAACAAGTGTCAGACCGTTGGCCAGCGCGGTGGCGGCGAGAAGGCCGTCGATGACAGGGATCGGACGGATCGCGGTCATGCGTCCCCATTGATCGGCGACGGCATTGTCGATCCCGAGCACGCGGCCGGCAAAGGCAATCTCGATGGCGCGCAGCCAGCGCTCGAGCGCCGAAGCCTTGTCGCGATCTCGTGCGCGCGCCAGTTCGATCCCCTTGCGGATCTCTCCGAGCACGAGCGTGCTGAGGAACAAGTCGGCGTCCGCGATCCCGGCATACCAGGCGGCGACGCCGGTATTGCAACGTTCGCCCTTGCGGATCTCCGAGATGATGTTCGTGTCGATCAGATAGGTCAAAGATCGACGTCCCTGCCGAGGTCGCGAGCACGATCGAGGTCGATGCCGTCGAGCGGCGCCGAGGCCAGCAATGACTTCAAGCCGATCTCGGCAGGATCGGCAAAGGTCCGGCGAAGGGCGGCACGCGCCTCTCCCTGCCGGACCGGATCCGACAAGGCCGACGCGACACGGCGGACCAGAACTGCGTCCTCCTTGCGAACGCTGACCTCGACGCGAACGTATCCTTCATCGCTCCTTCGGGCCCGGTGGGCCGCGACAGGGGACTTTGACTTGATGGTCATTTCGGCTGCCTCGATTTTCCGGAAGTATATCCGGAAACGCCGGACAAGGCAAATCGCCGTTCAGGTGATGATCCAACCCCGCGCCCATCCGTATCTCCCGTTACCCCCAACGACGACGGAGATCAGGGCATGCGCAAGGTTTCTTCCCTCGCTGTCATCGCGCTCCTGGCGGTGGCCGGTGCCACGCCGGTGAGCGCGAACGAAAAGCAGCTCTCGGGCCAGGAGATCGACCGGACCGTGCGCGGCAAGCGGGTCTATCTCTCGGTGCCGCTCGGCGGCGAGTTTCCGCTCTATTACAAGGCCAATGGGCAGGTCGACGGCTCGGGCGAGGCGCTCGGGCTCGGGCGCGTCATGGCGCCGAAGGACAAGGGGCGCTGGTGGGTCGCCGGCAACAAGCTCTGCCAGAAGTGGGAGCAGTGGTACGACGGCAACGTGTTCTGCTTCCAGATCCGCCAGACCGGGCCGACCTCGATCGCCTGGGTGCGCGACGACGGCTATTCGGGCACGGCGCGCATCGGGCAGTGATCGGCCGCGCCCCCTGTTCGACGGACGAGCGGGCGCGGCGCCCCGTCCGGGCCGCGTGATGCCGATCAGCCGGTGGCTCGGCGCCTCAAGTCTGATATTCTATTCGCCTGCCCGATGGGAAACCGCTATTTTGAGCGGGTTATCGTCACCGGGAGTTGGTCCCATGAAAAGATCCTCGCATTCGTTCTTCTCGCCGCCGCCGCCGTTTCGGCGCTTCCCGATCCCGCCGAGGCGTGGATGTGCGTCGCAACCAGTTCGCGTGCTCGCGGCTGGGGCACCAGCGGCAGCATGGTCGCCGCCAAGAACCGCGCACTTGCCGAATGCGCTATGCGCACGCCCCGTGGCCGCACCTGCTACATCCGCTATTGCCGCCCCTGAGCGGCGCGCGCTGCGCCGGTCCGCGCGGGCTCCATCGCTCGGCTTGAGGGGCCGGCTCCGGGACCTCGGAGCCGGCCTTTGCTTTTCGCCGCCCGCGTAGGACACTGGAGATCGGCCGCGAGGGGGTGGACAAAGCCGCCGCGCGCGGCGAATGTAATATATCAATTCGGTGCAACCCGTTCGAGAAGTCGCGACAAGCGATCGGCGGGTCCGAGGGGAGGAAGCGCGTCACCGCGTGGTCTTGGGAAGAGACCGCGGCGGTGCGGAGATGAGGCGGCGCACGGCCGTCGGTCGTCGGGAGCGACCGGCGCCGGCCGACCCTCTTCTGTGGCCTCGGGCCACCATCCTTCCATCCCAGGCTGTGCCGAAGTGCGAGAGACCGTGCGGGTTCCAGAGACCCGCAGGCACAAATCCGCCTCCGGCCCGGGCGACCGGAGGCGAACGGGCGCGACGCCCGCAAGCCCGACGACAAGAGCCGCCAAAAGGCTCGGCCATGGGAGGAAACAGGATGCGCAGACCCTTGCTGTCGGCACTCGCCGGCGCCGTATTCTCGGTCGCGGCCGGCGCCGGCACGGCCGGCGCCCAGGAAACCCTGACCGTGTGGTGGGTGAAGGGCTTCTACAAGTCGGAGGACGACGCCCTCTATGCGGCGATCAAGAAGTTCCAGGACAAGACCGGCGTCAAAATCGAGCTGTCGCAGTATCCGGTCCAGGACATGATCCCGAAGACCGTCTCGGCGCTCGACAGCGGCAACCCGCCCGACGTGTCATTCGGCGATGTCTACGACTTCCAGGTCACCGGCAAATGGGCCTTCGACGGCAAGCTCGAGGACATTTCCGACATCCTGACGCCGATGAAGAGCGCCTTCGCGCCGAACACGCTGGAGACGACCTGGCTCTACAACGACAAGGACAAGAAGCGGGCCTACTACGCCTTCCCGCTCAAACAGCAGACGATGCATATCGAATACTGGACCGATATGCTCGAGCAGGCCGGATTCAAGGAAGCCGATATTCCGAAGGGTTGGAGCGACTACTGGTCGTTCTGGTGCGACAAGGTCCAGCCGGCCTATCGCAAGGCCTCGGGACAGCGCGGTTTCGCGATCGGCCAGCCGATGGGTGTCGACAGCTCGGACAGCTTCTTCTCGTTCCTGACCTTCGCCGACGCCTACGGCGTCAAGATGGTCGATGACGAGGGCAAGCTGACCGTCGACGATCCGAAGGTGCGCCAGGGCCTGATCGGCGCGCTGACCGATTACACCTCGATCTACACCAAGGGCTGCACGCCGCCGTCGTCGACGAGCTGGAAGGATCCGGACAATAACGTCGCCTTCCACAACCGCACGACGATCCTGACCCACAATGCGACGATCTCGATCGCCGCGAAGTGGCTCGACGACATGAACAACACGACGCTGACCGATGATCAGCGCGCCGCGGCCAAGGTCAATTACTACGAGAAGATCCGCACCGCCGGCTTCCCGAACCGGCCGGACGGCAAGCCGATGCAGTATCGCTCGGCGGTGAAGACCGGCGTGGTGTTCGCCGGCGCCAAGAACAAGGCGCGGGCGAAGGAGTTCGTCACCTTCCTGATGCAGGAGGAGAATCTGACCCCCTACGTCGAAGGCGCGCTCGGCCGCTGGTTCCCGGTGACCAAGGCCGGTCAGGCGCGGCCGTTCTGGCAGGAGGATCGGCACCGGAAGTCGGTGTTCGACCAGTACGCCTCCGGGACCGTGACGTTCGAATTCACCAAGAACTACAAGTTCACGATCCTGAACAACGAGAACGTCTGGGCCAAGGCGATGAACCGCGTCGTCAACGAGAAGGTGCCGGTCGACAAGGCCGTCGACGAGATGATCGCACGGATCAAGCAGGTCGCGGGCTGAACCGCACTGCCCTGCCTTTTCCCCGCCGGTCCGCTTGCGCGCGGGCCGGCGGGTCGTCCGCGTCAAGATCCGATCGGAGACACCGATGAGCCTGACGGCCACGTCCGCCGAGGTCGAAGCCCCGCCCGCCGCGCGCCGACCGATGTCGGCCGCGGAGGCGTGGGGGCTGATGATGCTCGCCCCTTATGTCCTCGTCTTCCTCGTCTTCGTGGTCTATCCGGTCGGCTACGGCCTGTGGCTCGCGCGGCATCCGGCGAGCTACGTCCATCTGTTCGAAGACCCCATCTTCACGCGCGCGATCTGGAACACGCTGGCGTTCCTCTTGATCGGTATCAACGCCAAGATGCTGATCGCGCTCGTGCTTTCCGGCTTCTTCGTCACCGAACGGGTCTGGATCCGCTGGCTGTCGCTCCTGTTCATCCTGCCCTGGGCGGTGCCGTCGATCCCGACGATCCTGTCGATCCGGTTCATGCTCAATCCCGAATGGGGCATCGTCAATTCGCTGATCTTCCGGCTGACCGGCGACGATGGTCCGAACTGGCTCAACGACCCGACGCTGGCGCTCGCCTTCTCGATGGTCGTGCATGTCTGGAAATCGCTGCCGTTCTGGACGCTGATCCTGATCGCCGGGCGGCTGGCGATCCCGGCCGATCTCTACGAGGCGTCGTCGGTCGACGGCGCCAGTTCCTGGCAGAAGTTCCGCTATGTGACCTGGCCGTCGATGCAGAACCTCTACCTGACCTGCACGGTCCTCTCGATGATCTGGACGCTCGGCGACTTCAACAGCGTCTATCTGCTGACCGGCGGCGGACCGGCCGATCTGACCCACGTGCTCGCGACGCTCGGCATCCGCTATCTGAGGCTCGATCAGGTCGACATGTCGCTCGCGGCCGTCGTCTGCGCGCTGCCCCTGGTGCTGCCGCTCGTGTTCTTCATGATGCGGAGGCTGGCGAAATGAGGCTGTCGCTCCGCGCCATCACCACCGAGGCGAAGCTGCTGTTGATCGGCATTCCGGTGCTGATCTGGACCATGCTGCCGATCTACCATCTCGTGCTGTTCTCGATCAGTCCGAAGGACAGCGCGCTGTCGGGCAAGCTGTGGCCCGATCATCCGACGCTCGACAACTTCCGTAAGGTATTCCTGCAGCAGCACCACTACCTCGACCATTTCTGGCAGCAGATGTGGAATTCCTTCGTGATCTCGGCGGCGACCGGCATCCTGACCCTGCTGGTCGCGACGCTCGCCGCCTTCGCGATCAGCCGGCTCAAAGTGCGGTTCGGCGGGCTGGTGCTGAACCTGGCGCTGTTCACCTACTTCATTCCGGCGGCGTTCCTGGCCGTGCCGATGTACCGGACCATGGGGCTCTACGGGCTGCTCAACAATCAATGGGCGCTGATCCTGGCGATGGTCACGATCGCGAGCCCCTATGCGATCTGGGTGCTGAAACAGGCGTCCGACAAGCTGCCGCACGAGCTCGACGAGGCGGCGGTCATGGATGGCGCGACGCCCTTGCAGATCTTCCGGCTCGTCTATCTGCCGCTGATGGCGCCGTCGCTGGTCGCGGTCGGCACCTATGCGCTGCTGCTCGCCTGGAACGAATATCTCTATGCGTTCCTGCTCCTGTCGCGCGACACGGACGTCACGCTGTCGGTCGGGCTCGGCAACTTTCTCGCCGCGGATGACAGCCCGTGGGAGCTCTTGATGACCACAGGCCTGATCTACGCCCTGCCGCCGGCAGCGATCTACTACGTGTTCAAGCGCTACATGGTCTCGGGGCTCACGGCCGGTGCCGTGAAGAGCTGACGCGCGGCGACGCAATCAATCGCACATGCGGCCGGGCGTAGCATGCGCCCGGCGCGGCGGGTCGACCGCTCCGCGCCGGCCCTGCGGAGACAGCGACGATGCGCTACGAAGTTCACGGCACGACCATGCAGACGGTCGCGATCGACCTCGCGCCCGGCGAGACCGTCTATAGCCAGACCAACTCGATGGCCTGGATGAACGATGCGATCGAGATGAACACCCACACCGGCGGCGGGCTCTGGGCCGGCATCAAGCGCAGCCTCGGCGGCGGCGGCCTGTTCATCACCGAGTTCGCAGCGCACGGCCGCGAGGGCCATATCGCCTTCGCGCCGCGGTTTCCCGGCGCGATCGTCGTGCGCCGACTGGCACCCGGCGAGTCGCTGATCTGCGAGAAGCGCGCGTTCCTTTGCGCGGAGACCTCGGTCACGCTGGACATCTTCCTGCGCCGGCAACTCGGCGCCGGCTTCTTCGGCGGCGAAGGTTTTATTCTGCAGAAGGTCACCGGTCCGGGATATGTCTTCCTCGACCTCTCCGGCGAAGTGGTCGAGCGCGTGCTGGCGCCGGGCGAGAAGCTGCTCGTCCATGCCGGACATGTCGGCGTACACGAGCCGACCGTCGGCTTCGACATCCAGATGGTGCGCGGCTTCCGCAATGTGCTGTTCGGCGGCGAAGGCCTGTTCCTCGCGACGCTGACCGGCCCCGGCAGGGTCTGGCTGCAGAGCATGCCGATCGTGAACCTCGCGGAGGCGATCGCGCCCTACCTGCCGCTCGGCGAGAAGACCACCTCCGGCAGCATCGGCACCGCCGCCGCGATCGGCGGTCTCGGCGGCATTCTCGGCTCGATCCTGTCGAGCGGCGGCAAGGACGGCGGCACGGAAGCGTGACGCCGGCGGCTCTTGCCAGCACGCGGGCGTGCCTGTAGACACCGCGCTCCCGTTTCCCAGCCCCGCGAGAGCCCCCATGTCGAGCGCCCCCGTCTCGAGCGCTGCCGCCGTCGCGTCGATCGGCGTCGACTTCGGCACGAGCAATACCGTCGTCGCGCTCGTCGCCGAGGACGGTTCGGTCGAGACGCTGCGCTTCGAGCATGGCGGCACGCGGCACAGCGTCTATGCCACCGCGCTGTGCTTCCAGCAGGAACGCGCCGGCCTACCACCGAGCGCGGAGGGTGGGCCATGGGCGATCGAACGGCTGGTCGAGGCGCATTCGGCCGTGCGTTTCGTGCAGTCCTTCAAGACCTTCGCGGCGAGCGCGGCGTTCCAGACCACGCAGATCTTCCAGCAGCGCTATACGTTCCAGGATCTGCTCGCGGCCTTCCTGCGCACGCTGACGCGCCATGCCGGGCCGCGGCTCGACCTTGGCGCGCCGCGTGTCGTGGTCGGACGGCCGGTGACGTTCGCGGGCGCCAATCCCGACGAGGCGCTGGCGATGGAGCGCTATCGCGACGCCTTCGGCCGGCTCGGCGCGGCGGAGGCGCACTACGTGTTCGAGCCGGTCGGCGCCGCCTTCTCCTACGGCCGCAGGCTCGATCGCGACGCGACCGTGCTGGTTGCCGACTTCGGCGGCGGCACCAGCGACTTCTCGATCATCCGCTTCGCCCGTCACGGGGGCCGGCTCAAGGCCGAGGCGCTGGGCAGTTCCGGCATCGGCGTCGCCGGCGACACGTTCGATGCCCGGATCGTCGAGCGCGTGGTCGCGCCGCGACTCGGGCGCGGCGGCAGCTATCGCTCGTTCGGCAAGGTGTTGCCGCTGCCGACGCACTACTACACGCGACTGACGCGCTGGAACGAGCTCGCCATGATGAAGGGCAGCGGCGACCTGCGCGAATTGCGCGAGCTCGCCCGCTCCGCGCTCGAGCCCGAACCGCTCGAGGACTTCATCACGCTCGTCGAGATGGATCTCGGTTTCTCGCTCTATCGCTCGGTGTCGGCCGCGAAAGTCGCGCTCTCGGCCGAAGATCAGGTCGACTTCCGCTTCGCCGACGGCGGGGTCGAGATCGGCTCGACCATCCGCCGCGCCGACTTCGAACAGTGGATCGCGGACGATCTGACGCGGATCTCGGCGACCGTCGATCGCGTGCTCGCCGAGACACGTCTCGCGCCCGCCGCCATCGACCGGGTGTTCCTGACCGGCGGCACCTCCTTCGTGCCGGCGGTGCAGGCGCTGTTCGCGGACCGGTTCGGAGTGGACAAGCTGGTCTCGGCCGACCAGTTCGAGGCGATCGCGACGGGCCTGGCGCTGATCGGGGCATCGGAAGAGCCGGCGCGCTGGGCGGTCGCGGCGTGACGGTTTCGCCCGTGCAGACGGACTCGCGCGCGTGCAGTGCGGAAAGACCGGCGCGGACCCTTGCATTTCCCGCCCTAATCGTCCAATCCCACGGCCTGTGAAGATCGGACGACAAGAGGACCGGATGAGCGACGACACGAACCGCTGGACCTACGCCAAGGCGGGCGTGGACATCGATGCCGGCAATGCGCTCGTCCGCCGGATCAAGCCGGCGCTGAAGCTGACCGCGCGTCCGGGCGCGGACGCCGAGATCGGCGGCTTCGGCGGGCTCTTCGACCTCAAGGCCTGCGGCTACAAGGATCCGGTGCTGGTCGCCGCCAACGACGGGGTCGGCACCAAGCTCAAGGTCGCCATCGACGCCGGCATTCACGACACGGTCGGCATCGACCTCGTCGCCATGTCGGTCAACGACCTGGTGGTCCAGGGCGCCGAGCCGCTGTTCTTCCTCGACTACTTCGCCACCGGCAAGCTCGACGTCGATACCGCGACACTGGTCGTCGAAGGCATCGCGTCGGGTTGCCGCGAGGCCGGCTGTGCGCTGATCGGCGGCGAGACGGCCGAGATGCCCGGCATGTACCAGCCGGGCGACTACGATCTCGCCGGCTTCTCGGTCGGTGCGGTCGAGCGCGAGGCGATCCTGCCGCGCCGCGACGTCGGCCCTGGCGACGTGATCCTCGGCCTGACCTCGTCGGGCATCCATTCGAACGGCTTCTCGCTGGTGCGCCGCCTCGTGGCCGAGACCGGCCTCGGCTGGGGCGACGACGCGCCGTTCCAGCGCGGCTCGACGCTCGGCCGCGCGTTGCTCGCGCCGACCCGCATCTACGTGAAGCCGCTGCTCGCAGCGATCCGCGCGACCGGCGGCGTCAAGGCGCTCGCGCATATCACCGGCGGCGGTTTCTGGGAGAACATCCCGCGTGTGCTGCCGGCCGGGACCGCCGCCAAGGTCGACCTGTCGGCGATCCCGGTGCTGCCGGTGTTCCGCTGGCTGTCGTCGATCGGCGGCGTCGAGGCGCGTGAGATGCTGCGCACGTTCAACTGCGGCATCGGCATGGTCGTGGTGGTCGAGGCCGACAAGGCCGAGGCGGTCACGGCGGCGCTGACGGCCGAGAGCGAGACCGTCGTGCGGCTCGGCGTCATCGAACTCGGGCCGGACGAGCCCTTCGTCGATTCCATCGGCACTCTCGATCTTTCCTGGTGAACGGCATGCGCAAGAAGCGCGTCGGCGTCCTGATCTCCGGCCGCGGCTCCAACATGGTCGCGCTGATCGAGGCCGCGCGCGATCCCGCCTTTCCGGCCGAGATTGCGGTCGTGCTGTCGAACCGGCCGGACGCTGGCGGCATCGAGCGCGCGCGGGCGGCCGGCATCCCGGCGCTGGCGATGGACCACAAGGCGCATGGCTCGCGCGAGGACTTTGAACGGGCCATGCACGCCGAGCTCGAGCACCACGGCGTAGAGCTCGTCTGCCTCGCCGGCTTCCTGCGGCTGCTGACGCCCTGGTTCATCGAGACCTGGCGCGACCGGATGATCAACATCCATCCGGCGCTGCTGCCCTCCTACAAGGGCCTGCATACGCATGAGCGCGCCATGGCCGACGGCGTGCGTATCGCCGGCTGCACGGTGCATTTCGTCCGCCACGAGATGGATGTCGGCCCGATCGTCGCGCAGGCTGCCGTGCCGGTGCTGCCGTCCGATACCGCCGACAGCCTTGCCGCGCGCGTGCTGGAGGCCGAGCATCGGCTGTTCCCGCTCGCGCTCCGGCTGGTCGCGACCGGCGCGGCGCGGGTCGAGACCCGCGCCAACGGCTCCGAGCATGTCGTCATCGACCGGATAGCCGCGCCGCCGGCCGCCCTGGTCTGGCCGCAGGTCGACTGAGGCTCGCCTCGGGACCGCCCGCCGGCGCCGCCTCGCCCTTCCCTAACCTTCGTTCCGATCAGTTCGGCAAGATCCGTGTCGGCCCTGCCTCGCCCACCGGGGCCGGGGGCGTCGGGCTGCGCCGCTCGTCGGAGCGGAACTCGAAGATGCGGCGGAAGATGCCCGGCGCAATCGCGGAGATCGGGTTGATCTGGAGCACGGGATCGTCGAGCGGACCGACGATCCGGAACGTCACGCCGACCAGCCCCTCGTTGCGCCCGGCGCCGGCGATCTCGCCGATCAGCGGGATGCGGCCGACCAGATTGTTGAGCCCGTAGAGCGGGATGTAGGTGCCGGCGAGACCGGCGCGCTGATTGTTGAGATCGAGCTGGCCGTTCACGGTCGCGCCGGTCTGCTGGCCCTTGATGATGCCGTCGGTGACCGTCACGACGCCGCGCCGGAGCGCGAAATGCGCGGTCGCGCGGTCGAAGTCGGTGCCGGGCGGGATCGGCGCGCGGCGGACGTAGATCTGCTCGGTGCCGTCGGCGAGGCGCTCGATGCCGGCGCCGCGGCCAGATTTCGGTTGTTCGAGCAGCCGGAAATCGGTCAACCGGATCTGGCCGTCGGCGCTGCCGACCGCCGGCATCGCCGCCTGCACGGCCAGCGAACCGCCACGGATGCGATCGAAAACGTCGAGGAAGCTCAGAACCGAGCCGGCATCGTCGGTCTGCAGCACCATGATCCGGCGCGCGCCGTCGGGCTGGATGCGGATGTCGACCGACCGGCCGCCAGACACGCGGCCAGTCATCTGCAGGCGCGCGATCGTGCCGGCCTTGACCTGCGCGTCAATAGCGACGTCACTCAGCACGACATCGTTGAAGCCAACCAGCTTGGCGACCCTAGCCTTGATGTTCAGATCGGCCGAGCGCGTCTTCGGGTCGTTGTCGGATGCCGACGACGACTGCCGCGCCGACAGGATCAGGCCGCGGATATCGAAGGTGCCGGCCTCGAAACTGGCATTCATCGACTGATCCGGGGCGCGGACGAGCTTCAGCTTGGCGTCGTCGCCCTTGCGGAGCTGGAGCCTGGCGATATCGACCTGCGCCAGGTGCTTGTCCTTGTCGACGACGGCCGAGCCCTTGACCGCGAAGTTCTCCGACTCGATCGACAGGTTGTCGATCCGCGTGCCCTTGTCGTCCTCGACGAGGTCCATCACCGCCTTGGCCGGTACCCCCGGGCCTTTCGACCAGCCGAACTGGCCGAGCGTCAGGCGTGCCTGTGCCAGATCGGCCTCGATGTGGCGGGTCTTGTCAGTCGGCTGACTGATCGCGAGCGTGACCGGGCCGGACATCATGTCGGCGAGGTCGAGGCCCATGCGCTGGCGGGCCGCGTCGTCGAGCACGATCTTCAGATCGCGGCGGTCGCCCTGGCCCGAGCCGCGTGCGGTGTACATGTTGAGATCGGCCGGCACGCCGTCGATCGAGGCCTTGCCGGTGATCGCGGTGCCGTTCTGG
This sequence comes from Ancalomicrobiaceae bacterium S20, assembly GCA_040269895.1. Classification (NCBI taxonomy): domain Bacteria; kingdom Pseudomonadati; phylum Pseudomonadota; class Alphaproteobacteria; order Hyphomicrobiales; family Ancalomicrobiaceae; genus Methyloraptor; species Methyloraptor flagellatus. The sequence continues at coordinate 1,685,952 of CP158568.1, forward strand.
TCGGCGACGATCTTGAGCTTGCCGTCCTGAATGCGCCGGCCACCGACCGGGGCTGTGCTCGAGAACTTGTCGACGGTCGCATCCATGCGGAAGGTGACCGAGCTCGGCTTGATCGGATCCTCGAACAGGATGTCGATGTTGGCCGTGATCGCCGCCGCGCCCGACAGCGTCTCGGGCTTGATGCCGGCCTCGTCGAGAACCGCGAGCGGTTCGGCGTTCAGCACCTCGCCGATCGATGCGACATCGCCGGAAACCTGCAACTTGACGGCAGCGCGCGGCGGCTTCTGGAACACGTCCGGCATCGTGAAGCGCAGCATGTCGACCGACGGCCGCTTCGGCGCCTTGGTGGCGATCTGCGCGCGGTCGATCACGACCTCGAGCTTCTTGTCGGCGAGCGTCACCCGCCCCTCGGCGCCGGTGACCGGCGGCAGGTTGCCGAACGAGCCGGCGGAGCCCTGCTCGATGCGCGCGCGCACGTCGATCGCCTTCGCCGGCCAGTGCGGCGGATCGTCGGTGAACGGGATATCGAGCTTCATGACCGCGTCGATGAAGCGGCCCTGGTTCATTTCCTTCAGGAACCACTCGCGCGCCTCGGGCGCGGTGAAGGTCGGCCACCAGCGCTTGGCCTGCTCGACGTCGAGCGGCGAGAAGGCGATGTTGGCCAGAAACCGGGGCTTCGGCCCGGTCAGATCGAGGCGAGATGTGATGCCGAAGGCGCCGCCGGCATAGTGGATCTCGCCCTTGGGCAGATCGAGCACCTTGCGGACCGGATCCCAGGTGCCTTCGATGGTGCCGCCCTCGACTGCGAGTGGCTCGCCCTCGACGTCGCGCGCCTTGATGCGCCCGGGATCGGCGACGATCGACACGGTCCAGGGATCGTCGGCTCCGGCGCCCGGTACCACGCGGCCGTGCAGCGCCATGTGGGTCTCGCCCGAATCGATGGTGATCCGGTCGAGCGAAAAGGCGCCGTCGGTCCGGTTCCAGGTGAGCGCGGACTGCGCGGCGTCGATGAACACCTCGTCGCTCGCATCCTTGCCGAACCGGAATAGGCCGGCGCCGAACCGCGTCTCGACCTTGACCCGATCGACGGCGTCGTCGGCGCCGAGGCCGACGCGGATCGTCGGGTTGCCAGGCAGGCGCGGATCGAACTGGTCGACCGGCGGGCCGAACAGGTCGCGATGGGTCACGTCGGCGCCCTCGAAGACGAAATCGCGGCCGGTGCCATCGGCACGCGCGAGTTCGCGCAGGCGCATGGTCCAGCGCCCGACTTCGCCGCGCGCGGAAAAGCCCATGTCGAAGGCGCCGCCCGGCCCGTCGATCAGGCCCGAGATCTCGATCTCGGGGACGACCACCTTGCGCGGCCGGCCGAGCGCATCGGTGCGGGTGATCTCGATCGTGCCTTGCGTGACCGTCGTGGAGCGCAGGCCCTCGCTGCGCGAGGCCTCGACGCCGCGGTGGATCGCCTTGGCGAAGCCCTCGAGAATCGCGATCGAATCCGGCAGCGGCCGTTTGCCGGCAGCGCCTGCGGTCGCCGCCGTGCGCGCGCCGGGCTGCGTCTGGGCGGACGATGCGCCAGTCGCCGCCTGGCCAGCAGTCGCCGCCGGGCCCGCGGAAGCCGGGGCCGCGTTGTCGTCGCCGAGCAGGCGTGACAGATCGATCGAGAGGCGCGGCGAGGCGATCTCGAACCCGCTCGGCTTCACCGATCCGACCAGGATCGGCAGCATATTCAGGGTGATGCGTGCTTGCGGGATCGCCGCCGCGACGGCGCCGCTGCCGTCGGCGACGGTGATGTCGCGCAGTTCGACCGCCAACCCGTCGGAGAGGCTCCAGCTCAGCCGCGCCGCGTCGACCTTGGCCTTGGCGCCGTCGCCGATCGTTGCCGCGAGCACCGTCTCGGCGGAGCGCGCGGCGGCCGCGAGCTCGACCGGACCGCGCATGAACCATGCGAGCGCGCCGACGAGGCAGAGCCCGGCCAGAAGGACGATCACGCCGAGCCCGACAGCCGCGAGGCGGCAGGCCCTCAGCGTATGACGACGCAGTCCCGGACCGTATCGTTCGATCTTGGCTCTCATTCCGTGCCGATCATCTCCGGCCGGCCCCCCCACGGCGCCGGTTGGTACGGTCGGTCGCAGCCGCCGCCTGAGGCCGGTCTGCGAACGGGCAGATGCATGGCAGACCCGGATCGACCGTCGCCGATCCAAACGATCCGCCGCAGCGTCTGCCGCGTATGCCATAGTGACCTGTCCTCACCACCCAAAGGCGACGAAAGGAAGGCATATGGCTCTCGGTATCGGCGATTCGGCCCCGGATTTCGACCTCGAAACTGCCAACGGCCGCGTACGACGCCAGGATTTCGTGGGAAAACCCTACGTCATCTATTTCTATCCGAAGGATGACACGCCCGGCTGCACCAAGGAGGCGATCGGTTTCTCTTGCCTCGCCTCCGAATTCGCGAATGCGGGCGTCACGGTCATCGGAATTTCTCCGGACAATACCAAGTCGCATGAGAAATTTCGGGTCAAGCACGAGCTGAGCGTGACCCTCGCCTCGGACCCCGAACACCAGCTCATGGAGGCGTTCGGCGTCTGGGTCGAGAAGAGCATGTACGGCCGCACCTACATGGGCGTCGAACGCGCGACCTTCCTGATCGGCGCCGATGGCCGCATCGCCGCCGCCTGGCCCAAGGTCAAGGTCGACGGCCACGCCGAGGCCGTACTCGCCGCCGCCAAGGCGCTCTGAGAGAGGCTCCCACGGCCGCGCGCGATCCCCTCGCGCCGGCCGTTGCGCCTCCATCGCGCAAGGCGATGTTAACCATAACAAATCGATACTCCCAGTCGCCGGTGGTCGAGCCGGCGGCGGGCAACCCCCGCCCTCAGGCAGTACGGCGTGGGCGCGACATGAACGGCACCGGGGACGGCACCGACAGGGAAGAGACCGAGAAGCGCATCCGCAGCTTCGGCAAGCGCTCGGATCCGCCGCGCATCACGATCGCGGCCGGCGACACGGTCCGGACTTTCGAGATCGACACGACGATGATCGTCGGCGGCGTCGTTGCGGTGACGATCTTCACCGTCGTCTACGTCGGCGCCACGGCCTATGCCTTTTTCCGCGACGACCTGATGACCGGCATGATCCAGCGACAGGTCAATCAGGCGCGCGCCTACGAGGACCGGGTCTCCACGCTCCGCGCCGAGATCGACCGGATCAACGCGCGCCAGCTGATCGATCAAGAAGCCTTCGAGGCCAAGATCGACACGCTGCTCGCCCGCCAGACACAGCTGTCGAAGAGCCAGGTCGACATCGCGGCCATCATCGATCGGGCCCGGCAACAGGGCCTGAAGCTCGCGACGCCGGCATCGGCATCGCTTGTCGCTCCGGCGGCGGCCAAGGCCGGCGCGGCCGGGCTCCCGCGGCTGCCGGCCCTCGGCGGCGCGACGGAGATGGGCACGACGCAGACGGGCGCGCCGGGCGCGGGATCGCCGGGCGCAGCCCTCGCCCCTGCGGCGCCCGCGCCGCTCGATATCGACGGTTTCCGCGCGCCGCTTCGGAGTTCCTGGCTACCGTCGCTGATCGGCACCGCGCATGCCGCGAACCCGGTGCGCGATCCGGCGGCGCGAATTGCCGCGGTCGAACACCAGCTCGATTTGATCGCCGGCGCGCAGATGCAGGCGTCCGAGGCGATCGCGCGCGCGGCCGAGACGGACGCGGGGCGCATCGAAGGCATCGTCGGCCGGCTCGGTTTCCGCATTCCGGACCCGAAAGCCGGCCAGCCGCGGCCGAAGCCGCTCGCCGAGGACGTCGGCGGGCCGTTCGTGCCGGCCGATCCGTCGGTGGCGGCCGACCGCGCCGCCGATCAGCTCGAAGCGCTTCGATCGGGCGACCCGGGCGGCGCGCAGCCTGCCGCTCGGCAAGCCGGTCGACGGCGATCCGCCGATCACCTCGCCGTTCGGCACGCGGCCGGATCCGTTCCTCGGCACGATGGCGCTTCACACCGGCCTCGATCTGCGCGCGCCGGAAGGCGAGCCCGTGCATGCAACCGCCGCCGGCACGGTCACCGACGCCGGCCGGCAGGGTGGCTACGGCATCATGGTCGAGATCGACCACGGCAACGGCGTCTCGACGCGCTTCGGGCATCTGTCGCGGGTGGCGGTCGCCGACGGCCAGAAGGTCGCGACCGGCGACATCATCGGCTACGCCGGCTCGACCGGCCGCTCGACCGGTCCGCATCTGCACTACGAGACCCGCGTCAACGGCGAACCGCTCGATCCCGAACCCTGGCTCGAAGCCGGCAGGCGGCTGCGCGCCGTGTTCGCGCGCTGATAAAGACAAAGGGCGCCGGATCTCGCGATCGGCGCCCTCGATTATTTCCGGCAGCGTCCGATCGTGGATCAGTCGATATCGGTGTCGTGCACGTCGACCGAACCGCCCTTCACGCGCTGCGCCAGCGCCGCTTCCATGAAGGCGTCGAGGTCGCCGTTCAGCACGCGGTCCGGATCGGTGGTCTGCACGCCGGTGCGCAGGTCCTTGACCATCTGGTAGGGCTGCAGCACGTAGGAACGGATCTGGTGGCCCCAGCCGATGTCGGTCTTCGACGCGGCCTCGGCGTTGGCCTTCTCCTCGCGCTTCTTCAGCTCGATCTCGTAGAGACGGGCGCGCAGCATGTCCCAGGCGGTGGCGCGGTTCTTGTGCTGCGAGCGTTCCTGCTGGCAGGCGACCGCGATGCCGGTCGGGATATGGGTCAGGCGCACGGCCGAGTCGGTCGTGTTGACGTGCTGGCCGCCGGCGCCGGACGAGCGGAACGTGTCGACGCGGACGTCGGACTCGTTGATCTGGATGTCGATCGAGTCGTCGATGACCGGATAGACCCAGCAGCTCGCGAAGCTCGTGTGCCGGCGCGCGTTCGAATCGAACGGCGAGATGCGCACGAGGCGGTGCACGCCCGATTCGGTCTTGAGCCAGCCGTAAGCGGCCGGGCCCTTGAACAGCATGGTCGCCGACTTGATGCCGGCCTCTTCGCCGCCCTGATACTCGATCGTCTCGACCTTGTAGCCGTGCGCCTCGCCCCAGCGCATGTACATGCGCATGAGCATTTCGGCCCAGTCCTGCGACTCGGTGCCGCCGGCGCCGGCGTGGATTTCGACGTAGGTGTCGTTGGCGTCGGCCTCGCCGGAGAGGAGCGCGGCGACCTGGCGCTTGGCGACATCGTGGCCGAGCTGCTTCAGGAGCCCCTCGGCCTCGGCGATCGAGCCCTCGTCGCCCTCCATTTCGCCCAGTTCGAGCAGGGTCAGCGCGTCGTCGAGCTCGCGCTCGATCGCCTTGACGACGTCGACGGATTTGGCGAGCTGGTCGCGTTCGCGCATCATCTTCTGCGCGGCGGTCGGATCGTTCCAGAGGTCGGGGTGCTCGGACTTGGCATTGAGCTCATCGAGCCGCTTCAGCGCGATGTCCCAGTCAAAGATGCCTCCTCAGCAGGCTGAGCGCCTGCTGGATCTCTTCGACGATCGAAGAAATCTCTGCCTTCATCGGATCGGTTCCCCTGGAATGGACCACGGATTCGTTCCGGCCATGCGGCGGCCGGCCGAGAGGCGCGGACCATAGCGACGGCCGGCGGGGATGTAAACGCCGGCCGGGCGATGGCCGACCGCGATGGCTCTCGTCCGGCCGGGCCTTGCTCGCCGGGCGCGGGAGCGGGCATGGTTTCGCTACGACAAGCCATGCTCGGCCCTTCGACCTCGGGGGCCGATGCGGAGACCCTGATGCCGCCCCGTTCCGCCCTGCCCCGCGCCTGCTTCGCCCGATCTGCCGCGTTGTCGGCCGTCGCGCTCTCGATCTTCACAATCGCCTGCGCGACGCCGGCCCGCGCGGCCGAGATGGTGCAGATCCCGTCGCGCAACGGCACGATGGTCGCGGAGGTGTTCAAGCCTTCGACGCCGCCGCCCTACCCTGTCGTGGTGTTCTCGCATGGTCGTTCGGGCGATCCGGCGACGCGCGCGGCGCTCAGTCATCCGATGCCGGCGCATCATGTCGCGTTCTGGACCGCCCGCGGCGTGGCGGTCGTCGCGCCGATCCGGCCGGGCTATGGCGCGACCGGTGGGCCTGACGTCGAGGCCAACGGCGTCAGCCACTGCAATGGCGTCCCGAACTACGCGCGGACGGCCGGCAATGCGGCGCTGGCGATCGAGGCGACGGTCGCCTGGGTCCGGCAACAGCCCTGGGCGCGGCCGAAGGCGATCCTGCTCGAGGGCCAATCGGTCGGTGGGCTCGGCACGGTCGCGGCCGCCGCGCGTCATCCGCCGGGGGTGGTCGCCTACGTGAACTTCGCCGGCGGCTCGGGCGGCGATCCGGACCGGACGCCCGGCGCGAGCTGCCGCCCAGATCTGCTGACCGCGCTCTACGGCCGCTCGACGTCGTCGCTGCCGGGTCTCTGGTTCTACGCCGCCAACGACGAGTACTGGGGCGCCGAGGCGCCGCGCGCCTGGGCGAGCGCCTACCGCGCCGGCGGCGGCCGCGCGCAGTTCGTGTTCACGGCGCCCACGCCGAACGGCAAGGGGCACTCGCTGCTGCGATCCGCGCCGTCGCTCTATGAGGGCGCTCTTGCGGAATTCGCGGGCCGGCATGGCTTCTGAAGCCGATCGGCTGCCCGTCGAACAGGTCGCGAAAAACGAAAACGGCGCCCGCCGGGCGCCGCTCTGGTGTCTTGCTCAGTACAACCCGCCGGGCTCGAGGCCCTTCTCCTGCTCCGGCGTGACCTTGCGGGCCTTGCCGAACTCGGTCTGGTCGTAGCCGATGATCGAGTAGGTGTCGGCCGGGCCGGTGCCGGGCTTGTAGGCTTCCATGATCGTGTCGGGATCGCCCGGGCCGGCGCGCATGCCGGACTTGCGGTTGATCGCGATCAGCTTGATGCCGGCCGGTACGCGGAACGGCACGGCGGGCGTGTCTTTCAGGGCTTCGGCGAAGAAGTCCTTGACGATCGGCGCCGCGGTATGGCCGCCCGAGGTGCCGTAGCCCATGGGCTTCGGCGTGTCGTAGCCGATGTAGGTGCCGACCACGAGGTCCGGCGTGAAGCCGACGAACCAGGCGTCCTTCTCGTCGTTGGTCGTGCCGGTCTTGCCCGCGATCGGGCGCTTCAGGTCGGCGAGCGCCGTCGCGGTGCCGCGCTGGATGACGCCTTCCATGATGTAGGTGATCTGGTAGGCCGTCATCGGGTCGAGCACCTGCTCGCGGTCGTCGACCAGCTTCGGCTCCTCCTGGTTCGCCCAGCTGTTGGCGTCGCAGGTGTCGCAGATGCGCTGATCGTGGCGGAACACGGTGTGGCCGTAGCGGTCCTGGATACGGTCGATGAAGCTCGCCTTCACCTTGCGGCCGCCGTTGGCGATGGTCGCGTACGCCGCGGTCAGACGCAGCACGGTGGTCTCGCCGGCGCCGAGCGACATCGGCAGATAGGGTGCGAGGTCGTCGTAGATGCCGAAGCGCTTGGCGTATTCGACCACGAGCGGCATGCCCATGTCCTTGGCCAGACGCACCGTCATCGTGTTGCGCGACTGCTCGATGCCGATGCGCAGCGTCGAGGGGCCGTAGAACTTCTGGGAATAGTTCTCCGGCCGCCAGATCGGCTGGCCCGGACCCGGCTGGATCTCGATCGGACCGTCGAGCACCACGGACGACGGCGTGTAGCCGTTGTCGAGCGCGGCCGAATAGACGAAGGGCTTGAACGACGAGCCCGGCTGGCGCCACGCCTGCGTGGCGCGGTTGAACTCGGATGCCGCGAAGGAGAAGCCGCCCGAGACCGCCAGCACGCGACCCGTGTGCGGATCCATGACGACCATCGCGCCGCCGACCTCGGGCACCTGACGCAAACGGTAGATCTGCCGGTCCGGATTGCCGTGCGCGGTGCTGTTGGCGGGGCCGGCCAGCTTCTCGACATAGACCACATCGCCGGCCTGCACGATGCCGGCGAGGCCGCGGCCGATCGCCGAGCGCTTGGCGCCCTCGGCCCACTTGTTCGCCCATTTGGCATATTCGAGCGTGACGACACCACGCTCGCGATTGAGGCTGATCGCGCCGACGGCGTCGCGGCCGGGCTGCAGACCGATCTGCGCCTCCTGTTCGCTGACCGACAGCACGACCGCAAGGCGCCACTCCGGCACGTCGCCGAGCGCCTTCACCTCGGCGAGTTTCGGACCCCAGTCGCCGGCGAGGTCGAGCTTGGCGACCGGACCGCGCCAGCCGGCGATGGTGGTGTCGTATTCCATCAGGCCCTTGTTCAGGGTCTTGCGGGCGATCAGCTGCAGGCGCGGGTCGAGCGAGGTGCGGACCGACAGGCCGCCCTGGTAGAGGCCCTTCTCGCCATAACGCTCGATCAGCTCGCGGCGCACTTCCTCGGCGAAATAGTCGGCGGCGAAGATGTGCGGGCCGGTCGGGCGCTGGGTGACGACCAGCGGCTCCTTCTTGGCCTTTTCGGCGTCGGCGGCGGTGATGTAGCCGTTGCGCGCCATCAAATCGATGATGTCGTTGCGGCGGCCGATCGCGCGCTCGCGGTTGCGGATCGGATGATAGTTCGACGGCGCCTTCGGCAGCGCGGCGAGGTAGGCGCACTCGGCGATCGTCAGTTCATGGACCGACTTGTCGAAATAGAGCAGCGAGGCGGCGGCGACGCCGTAGGCCGAGAAGCCGAGATAGATCTGGTTCAGGTAGAGTTCGAGGATCTGGTCCTTCGAATAGGCCTGCTCGATGCGGATGGCGAGAACCGCCTCCTTCATCTTGCGCTCGATCGAGACCTCGTTGGTCAGGAAGAAGTTCTTGGCGACCTGCTGGGTGATCGTCGAGGCGCCCTGCGCCTTGCGGCTGCCGCCCGACAGGCGGTCGGCGGCGAGCGAATAGACCGCGCGGGCGAGACCTTCGGGATCGAGGCCGACGTGCTGGTAGAAATTCTTGTCCTCGGCCGAGATGAAGGCTTCCTTGAGCAGCGCCGGGATCGCCTGGCTCGGCAGGAACAGGCGCCGCTCGGTCGCGTATTCGGCGACGAGCGAACCGTCGGCGGCGTGGACGCGGCTCATCACCGGCGGCTCGTAGCGCTTCAGCGCGGCGAGATCGGGCAGATCGGCGGCATAATGCTCATAGGCGAGCCAAGTCGCGCCGGCAGCGCCCAGGACGACGACGACCCCGAGGCCGAACAGGTAGCCGATGAACCGGAACAGGAACATGCCGTCCGTTCTTCCTCTCGTTGATCGCAATCGGGGCCGGACCGCAGTCGGTCGGGCCTGCAAGGATCGGGGCGCCGCACGCGCGACAATGCCCGCGGTCCGGCCATGCCGGACGCGCCACCGCCGCATCGGCGGTGTTTAGGCGCTGAGCCTTTCTTTTTCAAGTTTATGGCGAAGCTGGGGCGCCCACGGAAACCGGCCGTCCACCGCTGTTTTCGAGCCGCGTCCGGACGACGTCAGTTCGGCGCGCGCGCCACATGCTTGGCGAAGAAGCCGTCGATCGAGTCGAGGATCGCGGCGGTCGACTTCTCCTGCCATTCGGGCGAGCGCATCAGGGCCTCGTCCTCCTTGTTCGACAGGAAGCCGATTTCGACCAGCGCCGAGGGCACGTCGTGCGCCTTCAGGACGCGCAGGTTGCCATAACGGTGCGGATTGCCCTTCACCAGCCGGCCGACCGTCTTCATGCGATCGAGCAGCGCGGTCGCGAAATCGTGGCTGAACTGCTTGGTCTCGCGCATGGTGAGGTCGATCAGGATGTCGGCGACCTCCTCGCCGGCCTCCTCCGGCAGGATGCCCGCGATCTGGTCGGACTGGTTCTCCTTGGCCGCGAGCGCCGCGGCCTGGGCGTCGGAGGCCTTTTCGGCCAGTGTATAGACCGTCGTGCCGCGCACCGAGTGGTCATACTCCGCGTCGCAGTGGATCGAGAGCAGCAGGTCGGCGTGGTGCGAACGGGCGAATTTCACCCGATCGCCGAGCGGCACGAAGCGATCGTCGGTGCGGGTGAGCAGCACCTCGTAGCGGCCGGAGGCCTCGATCTTCTTCTTCAGCCGCTGGGCGATTTCGAGCACCACGACCTTCTCGGGCGTGCCGGTCGCCGGGCTGACCGTGCCGGCATCGAGGCCGCCGTGACCGGGGTCGAGCACGATCAACGGCTTGGCGCGCCGCGGTTTGTCGGTCTGCGGCAGCGCCACGGCGGTCGCGGTTTCCTCCGCGAGGCCCGCGTCGCCTTCGGGGCGCCAGGCGCGCATGCGCCCCTGTTCGGCGGTCGCCTCCTGGCGGGTCGCAGGCGCAAAGCCGACGACGAGCAGCGCCGCGCCGTCGTCGCCGACGCTGACATCGAGGCGCTCCAGCCGGACGGGGCCCGAAAGATCGAAGACGAGCCGCGAGCGGCCGGTCGCGAACAGGCCGTAGCGCCAGCCGGTGATCGACCCTGCCTTCAGCCGCGTCGGATCGGTGCCGAGGTCGAAGCGGACCTCGGGGAGATCGATGACCACGCGGTTCGGGGCGGTCAGCACGAAGGCGTCGACCGCGACCGGGCGGTCTATGCGGATCTCGAAGCGGGTTTCGCCGCCCGCCTCGAACAGGCGGACGTCGCGCGCGACCGGGACGCCGGCCTTGGGAGACCGCGCGATCTTGGGCACGACCGAGGTCGCCGGCGCGGCCACGGCCGTCGCCTTCGACGTCGTTTCGGCGCCGATCAGCGCAGGTTGCGTGCAGATCAGCGCCGCGCTCGCGATCAACACGCGCGCGACACCGCCACCGCCCAAACCGAATCGCCCTGCTCTCATGGTCGTCGATCGGTCCCGCTTATTTCGGTCATCTCGACCGCGCCCCCGTCCAGTACATGGCCAGAGGGCGGTTAACCGTGGCTTTACGATCGCGGCTCTCGACGCGGTCGCGAGAAGTCATCGTTCGGGCAAGACTTGCAAAGTCTGGTCCCGGGCCTTAAAGATGCGGACAAGGAATTCGTCCTCAGTCCGAGTCCGTTCCGGGCCACTCAGCCGCCCTCACGACGTTCGGATCCGGTACGTTCCGATCCCGGTCCGCCTCGTGCATACGATCGCGGGCCCCATGGCATCAAGAGGGTCGAGGGCGTGATGCGCCCCGGCACTCCGATCCGCCGATCAAGGGATCGTCGACGCAGTCCTCCGGGTCCCACGTCCGCGGCCATCGCGCCCGGAGCTCCGGCTCACCGCCGGATCGCTTCGGAGGGCGTTCTCGATGCCGCAAACCGGGGTTTTCCGGTCGGCGTGGACATCGATCCGACATGTGGGCGTGACGCGTTTCGCAGGCCCGCTTCGCGAAGTACTTCGGGCCGGTTCCCACAAGGGACGCCGGCCCGTCCAAGAAACAAGGGTCGTGTCAACGGCCATGGTCGATACGAATGGCACTGTCGTGGCGAACGATCGGGGTGAAGTGACCCCCGGTTCTTCGTTGCGTCGCCGTTCACTGACCGCTGCCCCGACGGCGACCCCATCTCTCCCAACTTTCGAACCATGCGGCCTGCGCGCGACGGTTCCGTCCCCGAGGGGACGGCGGATCGCGGACGCGGGCCGTGGAGCTTTGCATCCATGGCCAACAAGATGCTCATCGACGCCACCCATCCGGAGGAGACCCGGGTGGTGGTGGTCCGTGGCAGCCGCGTCGAGGAATTCGACTTCGAGGCGGCCTCCAAGAAGCAACTGCGCGGGAACATCTATCTCGCGAAGGTGACCCGGGTCGAACCGTCGCTGCAGGCGGCGTTCGTCGACTACGGCGGCAACCGGCACGGCTTCCTCGCCTTCTCCGAAATCCATCCGGACTACTATCAGATCCCGATGGCCGACCGGCAGGCGCTGCTCGAAGAGGAAGCGCGCATTCAGGCCGAGGCCGATCGTGACGAGGGCCGTCGCCGGCCGGCGCGCGCCGCGGCGGCGTCCGAGAACGGCGACGAGGTGTCCGACGAGGACGCCGAGGACCAGGTCGAGGTGACCGGTGCGGAAGACGCGCTGGAAGAGCTGCCCGAGCGCCGGTCCAACCCGCGCTCCAGCCGTCGCCAGTACAAGATCCAGGAAGTGATCAAGCGCCGGCAGATCCTGCTGGTGCAGGTCGTCAAAGAAGAGCGCGGCAACAAGGGTGCGGCGCTCACGACCTATCTGTCGCTCGCCGGCCGCTATTCGGTGCTGATGCCGAACACCGCACGCGGTGGCGGCATCTCCCGCAAGATCACCTCGCCGACCGACCGCAAGCGTCTGAAGGCGATCGCGACCGATCTCGAAGTGCCCGAGGGCATGGGCGTGATCGTGCGCACCGCCGGCGCGGCGCGCACCAAGGCCGAGATCAAGCGTGACTTCGAGTACCTGCTGCGCCTGTGGGAGAACGTGCGTGAGCTCACGCTCAAGTCCTCCGCGCCGAAGCTGGTCTATGAAGAGGGTTCGCTGATCAAGCGCTCGATCCGCGACCTCTACAACAAGGACATCGACGAAATCCTGGTCTCGGGCGACGACGGCTATCGCGAGGCCAAGGACTTCATGCGCATGCTCATGCCGAGCCATGCCAAGAACGTCCAGCACTACAAGGAGCCGACGCCGATCTTCACCCGCTTCTCGGTGGAGAGCCAGCTCGACGCGATGTTCTCGCCGCAGGTCACGCTGCGCTCCGGCGGCTACATCGTGATCAACCAGACCGAGGCGCTGGTCTCGATCGACGTCAACTCCGGCAAGTCGACCCGCGAACACAACATCGAGGACACCGCGCTCCAGACCAATCTGGAAGCGGCGGAAGAGGTGTCGCGCCAGCTCAGGCTGCGCGACCTCGCCGGCCTGATCGTGATCGACTTCATCGACATGGAGGAGAAGCGGAACAACCGTTCCGTCGAGCGCAAGCTCAAGGATTGCCTCAAGAACGATCGCGCGCGCATCCAGGTCGGCCGGATCTCGCACTTCGGCCTGATGGAGATGTCGCGCCAGCGCATCCGCACCGGCGTGCTCGAGAGCTCGATGGTGATCTGCCCGCACTGCGCGGGCACCGGCATGGTGCGCTCGACCGAGTCGGTCGCGCTGCATGTGCTGCGCAGCCTGGAGGAGAGCCTGATCCGCCACGTCACGCACGACCTGATCGTGCGCACCCGTTCGGCGGTCGCGCTCTACATCCTGAACCAGAAGCGCGCGCATCTGTTCGATCTCGAGCGCCGGTTCGGCCTGGAGATCACGATCCTCGCCGATGATCATGCCGCCTCCAACGGCCACCTGTTCACGGTCGAGAAGGGCGAACCGGTCACGCCGCGGGCCATCCCGGTCCAGCAGATGGTCACGCCGCAGTCGGTCGCGATCGACGACGAGGTCGAGGATCTGGTCGACGAGGTCGAAGAGGACGAGATCGAAGAGGACGAGGAGGCCGGCGAGAGCCGCGAGCCGTCGCGTCGCGACGAGCGTCCGCGCGGCGAACGCGGCCAGGGTGAGCGTGGCCAGGGCGAGCGCGCCTCGGGCGAACGGGCCCAGGGCGAACGTCCGCAGGGCGAACGCGGCGAAGGTGACGAAGGCGGCCGCCGGCGTCGGCGCCGGCGTCGGCGCGGCCGGGGCCGCAATGGCGAGGGTGATCGTCCGGTGGGCGGCCAGCCGCGTGCCGATCGCGGCGAATTCGTCGACGATCAGGCCGAGGAGGGCGACGCCGAGTTCGAGGAGAACGAGGATCTCGCCGCCGAGGGCATGGAGACCGAAGGCGCCGAGACCGAGTCGAACGGCGGTGACGCCGAGGGCGGCAACGGCGACCAGCCGCGCAAGAAGCGCCGGCGCGGCCGTCGCGGCGGCCGTCGCAACCGTCGCGAAGGCGGCGAGAATGGTGCCGAGGGCGGTTTTGAAGCCGGTTCCGAGGACGAGGGCGACGACAGCGACGCCGATGGCGACGAGTCGGATGCGGGCGAGATCCGCGGTGACGCGGTCGAGGCCGTGCCGGCGCCCGCCGTCGAGGCGCCGACCGTCGAAGCGCCCGCAGCCGAGGAGATCCCGGACGTGGTCGTGATCGACCGCGAGACGCTGGTCGCCGAGGTCGAGGCGCAGAAGAAGCCGCGCAAGCGGGCGCCGGCCAAGCCGCGCGCGCCTCGCAAGACCAAGGCCGGGGCCGCCGCGGAAGCGGCCGCCGCCGAAGGCGTGCAGGCCGAGGCCGAGCCGGTGGTGCCGGTGCCGGCGGTCGAGCCTGTGGTCGAGGCCCCTGCCCCGGCGATCGAAGCGACGGTCGTCGAGGCTGCGCCGGCGAGCGAGGCTCCGGTCAACGTCGAGGCCGAGGTTGCGTCCGAAGCCGAACCCGAAGAGGCCGCGCCGGCGAAGCCGGAGTTGACCTCCACGGAGGCGGATCCGACGAAGCCGAAGCGGTCCGGCTGGTGGGCGCGCAAGGGCTTCCTCTGATCCCGGCGACCGATGCCGCCCGGTCTCCCACGCGGGATGATCTGAAGGTGACATCACAGTGAAACGGACCCCGGCCCAGTCTCCGACTCGGCCGGGGTTTTCGTCTCGCGGCGCGGCGCGGCCTCCCCCCCGGCGGCTCGACAGAGACGACGAAAGGCAAGTGGGCGTGGACGGGGCCGGTATCGGTGCATGATCGTTGCCGGATCGGCGCGTCGACCAGGGAGGGTCGCGTCGGAATGAAGAGTTCGACCCAGATTACCTTGCTCGCGGCCGGGCTGTCGGTCGTCGGTGCCGGCGCGATGAGCGAGATCATGCGCGGCCGCGACGCCTGCCGCGGCATCAGTCCGGAGATGCTGCAGCGAAGCATCCCGCTGTCGCCGGAACAGCTCCAGCGCGTCGAAGCCTGCGAGAAGGACCGGGCCGGCCATCGCGGCAGCGGCTCGTCGAGCAGCCGGCGCTGGTGGTCGTGGTCGTCGGGGTCCGGATGGTCGGGGTCGTCATCCGGCTCCGCGTCGACCGCTCCCTCCTCGAGCCTATCGTCAGGCGGCACGCGCGCGCCCGCCGGCACCGTATCGAAGAGCGGGACCAGCACGACGCACGTCTCGACCGGGGGCTTCGGCTCGACCGGTTCCTTCCACATGTCGGGGGGCTCATGAAGCGCATCCGCTCGCGGCCGCGTGCCAACCTCGATGTGCGCGCCGCCGAACTCGGCTTCGGGCTTATCACCATCGACGGCGCGCCGTACTGGGACGAGAGCGCCTACTACGCCTTCACGCTGGACCAGATCGAACAGGATCTGGAAGCCCCGAGCGCCGAGCTCGCCGAGATGGCGCTCGCGCTCGTGTCGCTGGTGGTGCGCGACGAGCGCCGCCTCGCCCGGCTCGGCGTGCCCGAGCATGCCTGGGATCTGGTCCGCGAGAGCTGGAGCCGCACCGATCCGAGCCTCTACGGCCGCTTCGATCTCGCCTATGACGGCCAGGGGCCGGCGAAACTGCTCGAATACAATGCCGATACGCCGACCGCGCTCTACGAGGCGGCGGTGTTCCAGTGGTTCTGGAAGGAGGATCTGCTCGCCGCCGGGCAGTTGGCGCCCGGCACGGACCAGTTCAATTCCATCCACGAAAAGCTGGTCGCGCGCTTCGCGGCCATCGCGGGCGGGCGGTTCCTGCACCTGACCGCGATGGCCGACAGCGACGAGGACCGGCTGCTGGTCGACTATCTCGCCGATTGCGCCCGGCAGGCCGGCATGGCGACGCATTTCGTGGCGCTCGGCGCGATCGGTCTCGAAACCGGCGCGGCGCCGTTCATCCCGCGCTTCGTCGACGACGAGCGCCGGCAGATCGACCTGCTGTTCAAGCTCTATCCCTGGGAATGGGTGTTCGCGGACAGTTTCGGCCAGGCCGAGCCGATGCGGCATGTCGGCTTCATCGAGCCGGCGTGGAAGGCGATCCTGTCGAACAAGGGCATCCTGCCGATGCTCTGGGACATGGAGCCCGGCCACCCGAACCTGCTGCCGGCCTTTTTCGAGGACGATCCGCGCGCGGGCGAACTCGGGCGGTCCTATGCGCGCAAGCCGCTCCACTCGCGCGAGGGCGCCAATGTCACCCTCTACGACGGCAGCCGCATCGTCGATCGCGAGGGCGGCACCTATGGCGCGGAAGGCTTCATCCGCCAGGCGCTGGCGCCGATCCCGAACTTCGACGGCAATTTCGCCACGATCGGAAGCTGGATTGTCGGCGACGAGGCCTGCGGCATCGGCATCCGCGAGGACGCGACGCCGATCACCAAGAACACCAGCCGCTTCGTGCCGCATGTGATTGTCGGATGAGGCCCTTGATCCATCGTTTCCGGCCCCTCCGGACCGTCACGCGCGGCGGTTCGATCGTCGGCACCGTTTTGGCGCTCGCCCTTTCGGCCGCGTCGCCGGCGCGTGCGGCCGGGCAGCAATGCGATCCGGCCCGACCGCTCGATACGCCGACCAAGAACTTCGAGATCAAGGGGGCGACCGCCATCGACAGCCAGACCGGGCTCGAATGGCAGCGGTGCGCCCACGGTCTCACCTGGAGCGACGGCGCCTGCACCGGCACGCGCAAGGGCTTCACCCTGAACGAGGCCCTGGCCGCGGCCGAAGCGGCCGGCGACGGCTGGCGTCTGCCCTCGGCGCAGGAGATGGATTCGATCCTGGAGAGTGCCTGCACCGGTCCGGCGATCAATCTCGACGTGTTCCCGGACGTGCGCCCGACGGCCGACGATTCCGAGGACGACTGGGTCTTCTGGAGCACGACCCACTACGACATCATCCCGGAGATGGCCTACATCTTCAATTTCGCGACCGGCATCGCCGACGTCCGCTCGCCGGCCTTTCCGTTGTCGGTCAGACTGGTGCGACCGGTCAAACGCTGACGCACAAGGCTTTCACGTGTCCGCATCCGCCAGCCGCTCCGCCTCGCTGCGATAGCGGTCGACCAGCGCCATGAAGGCGGTCGCGGCGCCTGTCGGGGTGCGGTCGGCGTTGCGGAGCATCTGGAACGGGCGTTCGGCGAAGAAACTGTCGAGCGCGACGAGGCGACCGCTGGCGATGGCGCCGGCGGCGGCGAGCGCCGAGACGGCGGTCACGCCCGCGCCGGCGGCGACCGCCGCCATGACCGCCTCGTTGGACGGCAGCTCGAGCGCGACGTCGAGCGCCTTCGGGTCGCCGCCGCGGCGGATCGCGGCCTCGAATTCCGAGCGGGTGCCCGAACCGCGCTCGCGCAGCACCCAAGTGCGTCCGACGAGCGCTTCCAGCGCGAGCGGCGCCTCCGGGCCCGTGTGCCGCGCGGCCGAGCCGACGATCATCAGCCGGTCGCGCGCGACGGTGCGTACCGAAAGCCCCTCGCCGCGCACCTCGCCCTCGACGAAGCCGAGATCGGCCGTGCCCTCCGCGACCGCGCGCGCGACCGCCTCGGTGTTGCCGATCGCGAGCTCGACCGCGACATCCGGGTGGGCGGTACGGAAGGCGACGATTCGCGCCGGCAGCCAATAGGCCGAAATCGTCTGGCTCGCCTCGATGCGCAATGCGCCGGCAATGCGGCCGGCGAGTTCGGCGAGCCTGAGTTCGGCCCGGCGCGCCTCGGCCAGCACGGCGCGAGCGTCGTCCAGGAAGGCGCGGCCGAGATCGGTCAGCACGATCCGGCCGGCCGGCCGGTCGAACAGGCGGACGTCATGCCGGGTCTCGAGCGCGCGGATCGCGGAACTGACGGCGGACGGGGTCAGACGCAGCACCGCCGCGGCGCGGGTCAGATGTTCCGCTTCCGCGACGGCGATGAAGATCCGCAACTGTTCCAGCGTCATGCACCGCCTGCGACGAAGACTGCCACCATCAGATAAGAGAACACCGTCACGAAGGTCCAGGACAAGGCCGCCAGCGCGAGGGGCCGCCATCCTTCGCGCGCAAGGTCGGCGGGGCGGATCGCGAGGCCGAGCGCGCCGAGCGCCCCGGTCAGCAGCACGGTGGCGACCACGCCTGCGATCGAGACCACCACGGGCGGGATGTCGATCACGCTCCCGGCGAAGGCCAGCGCCGCGAAGCCGAGCACGAACAGAGGGAACGGCACCTTCGCCGCCGCCTCGCCCGCCTCCGCGCGGCGCAGTCGGCCGACGAGCAGGACCATCGGTGCGAGCAGCACGACCCGATCGAGCTTGGCGATGGTCGCGATCGTGCCGGCCTCGGTGCCGCGCTGGAAGCCGGCCGCGACCACCTGCGCCACCTCGTGGATCGCCGCGCCGGTCCAGATGCCATAGGCGCGCGCGGTCAGGCCGAAAAGGTCGCCGAGCAGCGGAAACAGGATCATCGAGACGCTGCCGAACACGGTCACGCAGGCGATCGCATAGGCGACGTCCTCGCGGCGGCTCCGGCTGACCGAGGTCATCGCGGCGATCGCCGAAGCGCCGCAGATCGAGGTTCCGGCGGCAACCAGATCGCCGAGTTCGCGGCGGATCCCCATCCAGCGGCCGACGAGGCTCGTGAAGGTGAAGGTCGCGACCAGCGTCGCGGCGGCGATCGCAAAGCCGATCCAGCCAAGGCCGGCGAGCTTTTGCGGCGTGATCTGGAATCCGAGCAGCACGACGCCGAAACGCAAGGCGAAGCGCGCGATGTCGGACAGACCCGGCCCGGCGAAGGTCGTGATCCGGCCGCCGGCGACAAAATTGGCGAGCATGCCGATGGCAATGGCCAGAATCAGCGGCGACACCGCGCCGAACAGCGACACGGCGTGAAGTCCGAAGGCCGCGGCGGTCAGCCCGGCGGCGGCGACGAGGGCCGGGCCGAGCACGGCCAAGCGGGCAAGGGCCGGCGTGACGCGGCCGGTCAGGCCGACCGGCGGGGCGGACGATGGGGCGGCGTGGTTCGACATGGACGGCACTCCCGAGGATGTGCGTCATCCATGCGACCGGGCGGACGATCCTTGCCATGTCGAAATATCGAACGCGGCGTTCCGATCCAGCGAACGGCGGCGCCGAACGCCGCGTTCGAGCGGCTCGAAGCGCACTCGGCAGCGGCGCCCCCTGCATCGCCCCGGAGCGCTGGATCAGCGCGCCCGGAGATACTCGAGCATGGTCTCCGCGCCCGAGACGGTGACGCCGACGCCCGGTGGATCGTCGCGGAGGCCGGGCTCGACGAAGAACTTCCTGACCGCGCCGTCCTCGACATGGGCCGAATAGCGCCAGCTTCTCAGGCCCATGCCGGTCGACGTGCGCTTGACCAGCAGTCCCATCAGGCGGGCGAAATCGCCGTTGCCGTCCGGCAGCATGAACACTTTCGAGACGCCGAGCGCCTTCGCCCATTGGAACATCACGAAAGCATCGTTGACCGAGGTGCACAGGACGGCGTCGATGCCGAGCGCGCGGAACTGGTCGTAGGTGGTCTCGTAGCCGGGCAGATGCGTCTCGGAGCAGGCCGGCGTGAAGGCACCGGGCACGCCGACGAGCACGACGTTGCGGCCGGCGAACAGATCGGCCGTGGTCACCGACTTCCATTCGTAAGGGTTCGGGCCCGCGAGCGCGTCGTTGCGGACGCGGGTCGCGAAGGTCACGTCGGGTACGCGGTCGATGGTCGGCATGGGCTCTGGCCTCCCGAGGCGGTCGAGAACGGCGGCGTCTTCAGCGCCGCCTTTGCGCGGCGGATGCTAGTCAGCGGCGCCGCCGCGGCCAAGCCATCGGAGGGCTCGCGGCTCGATAACCGTCCCCGTCCGGTGACCGACTACCGCGGAGCCATGATTCTTTTTCATGGAGTACCTCACGCCGCGGCCTTGCCGCCCTCGGCGATGAGCCAGTCCTTGAACAGCGCGGCCGGCTCGGAGAGCGGGATATCCTTCGGGTGAACGACGTAGAACGACCGCTCCGAAGTCAGCGCGACAGGCACCGGGCGCACCAGATCGCCGCGGGCGATGAAGTCTTCGGCCAGACGCTGGCCGCACAGCGCGATGCCTTCGCCGCGCACCGCAGCCTGAAGCAGGATGAGGTAGTTATCGAAAGTAAATCCGCGCTTCAATTTTTTTAAATCGATACCAAGACCCTTGAACCACGTGTCCCATGTCACCCAGTTGCGATCGAATGCTCCGAGATGGAGTAGAGTTTCTTCGGCGAGATCTGCGGCATTCTGAAGCGGTGGGCGCTTTTCGAGATATTGCGGTGCACAAACGGGCCATATCTCATTGCCGAAAAGCGGCTCGACCTCGACACCGTCCCAGCCTCCCGAGCCATAGCGGATCGCAATGTCGATACCGGCCGAGACCAGGTCGGCGACCGGGGCCGAGGCGACCAGCCGGAGGTCCACATCCGGGTGCTCGGCACGGAACTTCGCCAGCCGCGACATGAGCCAATAGGAGGCAAAACTGACGCTCGACGAGACGGTCAGTTCGCGGGGGTGACGCTTCCTGCGGATATCGACGCAAGTCTTTGAAATATATTCAAGACCCATGGTCACCGCATACTGCAGCCGCGTGCCCTCGCGCGTCATCGTCAGGCCGCGGGCCTGACGGATGAACAGCGTCACGCCGAGGTTCTCCTCGAGCACCTGGATCTGTCGACTGACGGCCGCCTGGGTGAGGCCCATCTCGGCCGCGGCCCGGGTGAAATTCAGGTGCCGGGCGGCGGCCTCGAAGATGACGAGACTGTTCACCGGCGGCAGTGTGCGACGCAGCATAGCCATTACCTCCGCTTATGCCTCCATCATGACGCCGGGGTTTTCTTTTTCAATGACCGAATGCATGGTCTGTCCATCGAGACGGTCACGGGCGACGACGCGGCAACGACAAGCCGGCGCCGGGCGGTCCGGGCGGAGAGCGATCTCCCCTCGGCAACGAGCCCCCTCCCCGGCCGTCGGAGGCAAACATTCATCGAGGCGAGACCCATGCGCTATCATCCCGGCCTGTTCATCCCCGGCCCCACCAATGTCCCGGACGCGGTCCGGCGCGCCATGAACCTGCCGCAGGAGGACATGCGCTCGCCCGACTTCCCGAAGCTGACGCTGCCGCTGTTCGCCGACCTCAAGAAGGTGTTCAAGACCGAGACCGGCCAGCCGTTCATCTACCCGTCGTCGGGCACCGGCGGCTGGGAAGCCGTGCTGACCAACACGCTGAACCCCGGCGACAAGGTTCTGATCTCGAGCTTCGGCCAGTTCTCGCTTCTGTGGGCCGACATGTGCCAGCGCCTCGGCTTCGAGACCGAGGTGGTCGAGGTCGAGTGGGGCGAGGGCGTGCCGGTCGAGCGGTTCGAGCAGATCCTGTCGGCCGACAAGAGCCACAAGATCCGCGCCGTGCTGACGACGCAGAACGAGACCGCCACGGGCGTGACCTCGGACATCGCCGGCGTCCGCAAGGCGCTCGACGCCGCCGGCCACCCGGCGCTGCTCTACGTCGACGGCGTGTCGTCGGTCGCCTCGATCGACTTCCGCATGGACGAATGGGGCGTCGACGGCATCGTGTCGGGCTCGCAGAAGGGCTTCATGCTGCCGACCGGCCTCGCGATCATCTGCGTGAGCCAGAAGGCGATGGAAGCGCACAAGTCCTCGAAGTTCCCGCGCTGCTTCTTCTCCTTCGAGGACATGCTGCGCACGAACAAGGACGGCTACTTCCCCTACACGCCGGCGACGACGCTGCTGCGCGGTCTGCGCGCCTCGCTCGACCTCCTGTTCGAGGAAGGGCTCGAGAACGTGTTCGCCCGCCATCATCACGTCGCCGAGGGCGTGCGCCGCGCGGTCGACGCATGGGGCTTCAAGCTCGTCGCCAAGGAGCCGAAGTGGCACTCCGACACCGTGTCGGCGATCTGGGTGCCGTCGAACGTCGACGCCGTGCAGGTGATCCGCCGCGCCTTCGATCGCTACCAGGTGTCGTTCGGCTCGGGCCTCAACAAGCTCAACGGCAAGGTCTTCCGCATCGGCCATCTCGGCGCGACCAACGAGCTGATGCTGCTCGGCGCGGTCGCCGCGGCCGAGATGGCGCTGGTCGACTGCGGGGCCGAGATCGAGTTCGGCTCGGGCGTCGCCGCCGCGCAGGCCTACTACGGCAGCCGCCGTAACGATCTCGCCAAGGCGGCGTGATCGGCCGGTCGGGGCGGCAACGCCACGGCCTGGGATAGCAGCAACAGGTGCCGGGGCGCTGAGCCCCGGTCATCGAGACAAGTGCCCGATCCGCTTTGCGCCCGGAAGGCGAGAAGCTGATCGGGGACAGAGGTGTAGCCGGATTATTTCCTTTTTGGAAAAAGACCTCATGCGGGACGGAAGCCCCGCTCGCGGTCTCCGGCGGCCCCTCGGTGCCAAGAAATCGGCTAGGGTCGCGGCCGGGGACGGAGAACCGTTTCCCCGAACGGGCGAGCCTTGCCCCGACCCTTCAATGTCGCGGATCAGGAACGATCGCTCGATCGAACAACAATTCGGCGAGCAGCAGGAGTTTTCGATGAGCCATACCCTCTACAAGCCCGTCGCGACGCGCGTGCAGCGTTCGGAGCTCGCGTGCCCGGGCTCCAACCCGACGATGATCGACAAGGCCGCCGACAGCGCCGCCGACTACGTGTTCCTCGACCTCGAGGACGCGGTCGCGCCGGGCGACAAGGAGCAGGCGCGCAAGAACATCATCCAGGCACTGAACGACATCGACTGGAAGGCCAAGGGCAAGACCGTCTCGGTCCGCATCAACGGCCTCGACACGCACTACATGTACCGCGACGTCGTCGATGTCATGGAACAGGCCGGCGACAAGCTCGACACGATCCTGATCCCGAAGGTCGGCACCCCGCACGACGTCTACATGGTCGAGGCGATGGTCAACCAGATCGAACAGGCCAAGAAGCTGCCGAACACGGTCGGCCTCGAGGCCCTGATCGAGACCGCGCTCGGCATGGCCAACGTCGAGGAGATCGCGCGCCAGCAGTATACGCGCCGGCTCGAGGCGCTGCACTTCGGCGTCGCCGACTTCTCGGCCTCGCGCCGTTCGCGCACCGTCGTCATCGGCGGCCTGAACCCGGACTATCCGGGCGACCAGTGGCATGCCGCGATCGACCGCATGGTCACCGCCTGCCGCGCCTTCGGCCTGCGCGCGATCGACGGTCCGTTCGGCGATTTCTCGTCGCCCGACGACTACATCAAGTCGGCCAAGCGCGCCGCCGTGCTCGGCTGCGAAGGCAAGTGGGCGATCCATCCCTCTCAGATCGCACTCGCCAACGACGTGTTCTCGCCGCCGCCGGCCGAGGTCGACCGCGCCCGCCGCATCATCGCGGCGCTGGCGGAAGCCGCCGCCCAGGGCAAGGGCGCGGCCTCGCTCGACGGCCGCATGATCGACGCAGCGTCGGAGCGCATGGCGCAGAACGTCGTGCAGGTCGCCGATGCGATCGCGGCCAAGCAGGGCGCCGCGGCTGCCTGATCGGAATTCCGTTCCGGGCGGCTCGCGCCGCCCGGAACCGCCAAGTTCGAACCGCGCCGCTGGCGCGGTTCGGGCGGCGGGCCCCGGCTCGCACCGCCCGAGGTTTACCGAGTTCGAACCGCACCACCGGTGCGGTTCGGGCGGCAGTCGCCCTCCCCTCGGGCCTTGATCGAGGTGAGCGCCGCTGCCGTTCAGCGACTTCAACGACGAGCCGGCTCCCACGAGGAGCGACGCGGCGCGGACGAGCTTTCGTCCGCGAACGGCAAGGTGCGCCGGCTCGGGCGATACGCATGCGTCATGAATGCCATACGTATGCATGGCGCATGCAAGTCGATCGTTGCTGACGGCATACGGATCAAAATTCGGATTTCAGGGATCGGAGGAAAACCCATGGATATCCACGAGTATCAGGCCAAGGAGATCCTGGCCAAGTTCGGCGTGCCGGTGCCGCGCGGCGGCCTCGCCTATTCGCCCGAGCAGGCCGCCTACCGCGCCCGCGAGATCGGCGGCTCGGTGTGGGTCGTCAAGGCGCAGGTGCACACCGGCGGCCGCGGCAAGGCCGGCGGCGTCAAGGTCTGCAAGTCGGAGCACGAGGTCGAGGAAGCCGCCGACCGCATGCTCGGCCGCAAGCTCGTCACCCATCAGTCCGGCCCGGCCGGCAAGATGGTCAACCGCCTCTACATCGAGGGCGGCGTCAACATCGCCAAGGAGTTCTATCTCGGCTTCGTGCTCGATCGCTCGCTGCAGCGCGTGATCGTGATCGCCTCGTCGGAAGGCGGCATGGACATCGAGGAGATCGCCGAGAAGAACCCGGACTCGATCGTCCGCGTGCCGGTCGAGCCGGCGGTCGGCATGCAGGCCTTCCAGGCCCGCGAGATCGCTTTCGCGCTCGGCATCCCCGGTGCGGCCGTCACCGAGGCGGCGCAGACGATCCTCGGCTGCTACCGCGCCTTCCGCGACAAGGACGGCACGATGCTCGAGATCAACCCGCTGGTGCTGACCGGCGAGAACCATCTCGTCGCGCTCGACGCCAAGATGAGCTTCGACGACAACGCGCTGTTCCGCCATCCGGACATCTCGGAGCTGCGCGACAAGAGCCAGGAGGATCCGCGCGAGACGCAGGCCGCCGACCGTGGCCTCTCCTACGTCGGTCTCGACGGCGACGTCGGCTGCATCGTCAACGGCGCCGGCCTGGCGATGGCCACGATGGACATGATCCTGCTCGCCGGCGGCGCGCCCGCGAACTTCCTCGACATCGGCGGCGGCGCGACCCCCGACCGCGTGGCGAAGGCGTTCCGGCTCGTCACCCAGGACAAGAACGTCAAGGCGATCCTGGTCAACATCTTCGCCGGCATCAACCGCTGCGACTGGGTCGCGCAGGGCGTCGTCAAGGCGGTCGAAATGACCGACCTCAAGCTGCCGCTGATCGTCCGCCTCGCCGGCACCCACGTCGAGGAAGGCCGCCGCATCCTCGCGGAGTCCGGCATCAACGTCATCACCGCCGCCAACCTCGCCGAAGCCGCGAGCAAGTCGGTCGCCGCCGCCAAGGCCGCGTGAGGGAGACAAGACCAATGTCCGTTCTGATCAACAAGAACACGCCCGTGCTCGTGCAGGGCATCACCGGCAAGATCGGTTCGTTCCACACCGAAGAGATGATTGCCTACGGCACCCCGGTCGTCGGCGGCGTCACGCCGGGCAAGGGCGGCACGACCGTCCACGGCGTGCCGGTGTTCGACACGATGAAGGAAGCCGTCGCCAAGACCGGCGCCGTCGCCTCGATCGTGTTCGTGCCGCCGCCCTTCGCGGCCGATTCGATCATGGAAGCCGCCGATGCGGGCATCAAGACCTGCGTCTGCATCACCGACGGCATCCCGGCCCAGGACATGATGCGCGTCAAGCGCTACATGTACCGCTACAAGGCCGAGAACCGCATGCGCCTGCTCGGGCCGAACTGCGCCGGCGTGATCACGCCGGGCGAGAACCTGCTCGGCATCATGCCCGGCCACATCTACCTGCCGGGCCGCGTCGGCATCGTCGGCCGCTCGGGCACCCTCGGCTACGAGGCGGCCGAGCAGCTGAAGGCGCGCGGCATCGGCATCTCGACCTCGGTCGGCATCGGCGGCGACCCCATCAACGGTTCGTCGCACCGCGACATCCTCGAGCTGTTCGAGAACGATCCGGACACCGACGCGGTGATCATGATCGGCGAAATCGGCGGCCCGCAGGAGGCTGAGGCCGGCATGTACGCCCGCGACCACATGACCAAGCCGGTGTGCGCCTATATCGCAGGCCTGTCGGCGCCGAAGGGCCGCAAGATGGGCCATGCGGGCGCGATCGTGTCGTCTTTCGGCGAGAGCGCGGCGGAGAAGGTCGAGATCCTCAAAGGCTGCGGCGTGACGATCGTGCCGACGCCGGCGGAGTTCGGCTCGACCGTCGAGCGCATGCTCGCGGAATGGAAGAAGCCGGTCGCGGCCGAGTGATGATGATGCGCCCGGTCCCGCTCAGGACCGGGCGTTTCGCCGTCGCCGAGGGTTGGGCCCCGACGCGCGGGCTCTGAGCCGCCGATCGGCGCACGCATCGAACGAAACGCCGGCCCGTCGCCATGCCGACCGGTGGGCCGGTCCAGAACAGAAGCGGGAGGAACGATGACGAAGAAGAAGGTTCTGATCACACGGCGCTGGCCGGAGGCGGTCGAGGCCCGGTTGAAGGAGCTCTACGACGTCACGCTCAACGAGACCGACACGCCGATGACGGCCGAGGCCATGCGCGCCGCGCTCGCCGACTACGACGCGGTCTGCCCGACGGTCTCCGACAAGGTCGACGCCTCGGTGCTGGCGGTCTCCGGCCAGCGCGCCAAGATCCTCGCCTCCTACGGCGTCGGCTACAGCCATATCGATACCGAAGCCGCCAAGAAAGCCGGCCTCGTCGTCACCAACACCCCGGAAGTGCTGTCGGAATGCACCGCCGATCTCGCGCTCACGCTCATGCTGATGGCCGCGCGCCGCGCCGGTGAAGGCGAGCGCGAGGTCCGCGCCGGCAACTGGACCGGCTGGCGGCCGACCCACATGATCGGCACCAAGGTCTCCGGCGGCGTGTTCGGCGTGCTCGGCTTCGGCCGTATCGGCCGCGAGGCCGCCAAGCGCGCGCACCACGGCTTCGGCATGAAGGTGATCTATTTCGACCCGTTCCCGGTCAAGCCGGAGCTGGCGGCGGAAACCAATGCCGAGAAGCGCGACACCATCGAGGAGGTGCTGCGCGAGGCCGACGTCGTGTCGCTGCATATGCCCGGCGGCAAGGACAACTACCACCTGATCAGCACCGAGCGCCTCAAGCTCATGAAGCCGACCGCGATCCTGGTCAACACCGCGCGTGGCGAGGTCGTCGACGGCAAGGCGCTGGCCGCGGCGCTGAAGGCCGGCACGATCGCGGGGGCCGGCCTCGACGTGTTCGAGGGCGAGCCGAAGATCGAGCCGACGCTGTTCGAGTGCGAGAACGCCGTGCTGCTGCCGCATCTGGGCTCGGCCACCAAGGCGACCCGCGATGCCATGGGCTACCGCGTCATCGATAATCTGGAAGCCTTCTTCCGGGGCGACGCGCCACGCGACCGCGTGGCGTGATCGAGACGGGCCCGATCTCGCCGGCCTCTGACCGGCCGGCGAGGCCCCCCTGAACGATCGATCGGAATGACCGACGGACTTCAAACACATGCAGCGGGATCGTGAGATCCCGCTGCTCTTGTTTGGTCGGGACTTGCGCTGCCGATCACTCGACCGTCGCGGCCACGGCCTCCTTCGCCACCCGGCCGCGCAGCGGCAGTTCCTTCATCAGGGCCATCGACACGAAGGCGAAGCACTGGATGATCGCCGCGGCGCCGAAGACATGGACGAAGGCCGCGGCCGCCTTGACGCGTTCGACCCCGGCCGCCGCCGCGACTGGGCCATGGCCGGCGCCCTCGAGCCCCTGCACGATGCCGTTCGCCAGCACGATCGCACCGAGCACGGCGATGCCGATCACGCTGCCGAGCGAGCGCAGGAAGCCCATCGCAGCCGTCGCGGTGCCGAGATCGTGCGGATCGGCGGCGTTCTGGACCGAGACCGTGCCGATCGGCCACTGCGTGCCCTGGCCGAGACCGGCGATCACGAGCAGGATCTCGAAGGCCCAGAACGGCAGATAGGGCGCGCCGAGCGCGAAGGTCGTCATCGCGGCGATCGCGACGGCGCTGCCGCCGAGCGCGATGTGCTTGTAGTGCTTGACCCGCGGCGTGAAGCGGCCGGCGATGTTGGCGCCGGCGACCGTGCCGGCGAGCAGCGCGACCAGCGCCGTGCCGGAGAGCGACGGCGGCATGTCGTAGACCTGCTCCAGGAAGATCGGCACGTAGACCGCGAGGCCGACATAGACCGCCGAGGTGAAGAACAGGCTGGTCGCGGCCGCCGCGATCACCTTGTTGCCGAGCACGCGCGGCGGCACGAGGGCCTCTTCGGCGCGCACGACATGGAAGCCGAACACCGCGAACAGGATGACGGCCGCGGCGCCGAGGCCGAGGATCTCGCGCGAGGTCCAGGCGTAGCGCGTGCCGCCCCAGGTCAGCGCCAGCATCAGCGACACGGTCGCGACGACCATCAGCACCGCGCCCAGGATGTCGAGCTTGTGCGGCCGGTGCACCGGCGGCAGGCGCTTCAGGATCGGCGAGGTGATCGACAGCGCCATGGCGCCGATCGGCAGGTTGATCCAGAAGATCAGCGACCAGTGCAGATGCTCGGCGAAGACGCCGCCGAGCACCGGTCCGGCGATCGAGGCGATCGCCCAGGTGCCGGAGATATAGACCATGTAGCGGGCGCGCTCATAGGGCGGCACGATATCGCCGATGATGGTCTGCGCCAGCGCGATCAGGCCGCCGCCGCCGATACCCTGCAGCGCGCGGGCGACGATCAGCACGCCCATGCTCGGCGCCAGCGCGCAGAGCACCGAGCCGACCAGGAAGATCGCCACACCCGCGATCATCACCGGCCGGCGCCCCTTGATGTCGGCAAGCTTGCCGTAGAGCGGCGTCACGGCGGTCGCGGTCAGGAAGTAGGCCGAGACCACCCAGGACAGCCAGTCCGGACTACCAAGGGACGCGCCGATGGTCGGCAGGGCGGGCGCGACGATGGTCTGATCGAGCGCGGCGAGCATCATCGACACGAGCGCGCCGATGACGATCCAGCGGCGGTCCTCGTCCGAGACCGTTTGCGCGGGTGCGTGCATGGGATCTCATCCTGGGGTCTGGCGGCGGCGCGCGCAACGCGCGGAGCGGCCGGACCATAGAGCGGGGAAACTACGGATGCGAGGGGAGATTAGCGCGGAACCCGCACGCGGCCAGCGCATGGCGGCGTGGATCCGGTCGACAGCGGCGAAACCTAGCCGACCCGCGCTCCGGCGGGGTTCAAAGATCGGTGAACCGCCTGCCCTCGTCCGCTGCGCTCGCCCTCACCCCGCCTTCGCCAGCATCGCCCGGAACCGCGTGATCGCCCAGACCAGGAACACCGCGCCGATGCCGGCCATGGTCAGGAGCTGCGGCCAGACCACCGAGAGGCCGGCGCCGCGGTAGAGGATCGCTTGGGCGAACTGGACGAAATAGACCGAGGGCGAGACATGCATCGCCTTCTGCAGCGCGTCCGGCATCGACTCGAGCGGCGTGATGCCGCCGGAGAGCAGCTGCATGGTCACGAAGACCGGGATGGCCAGCAGGCCGAGCTGCGGCATCGAATTGGCGACGGTCGCGAGCAGGATGCCGAGCGAGGTGGTCGAGAACAGGTAGATCGCCGTGCCGGCCAGGAACAGCGGCATCGAGCCGGCGACCGGCACGCCGAGCAGCTTCTTGACCACGATCTCGACCGAGAAGGTCACGACGACCAGGATCACGAGACTGTTGGCGAGCACCTTCGACAGCGCGATCTCGGCGGCGCTGACCGGCATGACGAGCAGGTGCTCGATCGTGCCGTGCTCGCGCTCGCGCACGACCGCCGCGCCGACCAGGATGATCGACAGGATCGTGATCGAGTTGATCACCTGCATCACCGCGTTGAAGCGGGTACCGTCGAGGTTCGGATTGAAATACATCCGCATGGTCGTCGCGATCGGCAGGCGCGCGTCGACCCCTTGCGCGAGCAGATAGGTCGCGACCTCCTGCGTCACGATCTGCTGGATATAGGCGACGCCGTTGCCGGCCTGCGCCATGGCGGTGGCGTCGACCGTGACGCCGATCTCCGGGCGCCGCCCGCGCAGGACATCGGCCTCGAAAGCCGGCGGGATCTCGATGGCGAAGGAATAGGCGCCGTGGTCCATGCCGCGATCGGCTTCCGCCCGCGAGACCTGCACGGGCCTGCGGAAATAGGGCGCGGTCAGCGCATCGGCGAGGCGGCCGGAGAGCACGGAGTGGTCGAGGTCGACCATCGCCACGGCGGCGTTGGAGACCTCGAGCTTGACGCCCTTGGCGACCGTCACGACCGCCGCCGTGAAGGCGTAGACGATCAGCACCATCATCACCGGGTCGGCGCGCAGGCTCCAGAGTTCCTTGACCGACAGGCGGAAGACGTTGAGCACCCGGCGCATATCACGGCTCCTGCTTTCTGAGCCCGACGCAGGCGATCGCGATGAAGACGAGGCCGAAGGCACCGAGCGCCAGATAGGGGCCGATGAAGTCCGTCGGCCCGAGGCCCTTGGCGAAGGTGCCGAGGCAGATGGTCTGGAACCATGCCGCCGGGAAGAACTGGCCGACGATGCGCGGCGCCCCCTCGATCGAGGAGACCGGATAGAGGAAGCCGGAGAAGTTGATCGCCGGGATGATCGTCACGATCGCGGTCGCGAAGATCGCCGCGACCTGGCTGCGCACCATGGTCGAGATCAGGAGCCCGAAGGCGGTCGTCGCCAGCACATAGAGCGCCGCGCCGATCGACAAGGCGATCAGCGAACCGGTGAAGGGCACCCGGAAGAAGAAAACCGCCATCGCGACCAGCGTCGCATAGGAGAGGAAGCCGATCGCCACATAGGGGATCTGCTTGCCGATCAGAAATTCCGGCACGGTCGCGGGCGAGGCTTCGAGATTGGCGATCGAGCCGATCTCGCGCTCGCGCACCACGCCGAGCGCGGTCATCATCGCCGGCACCAGCACGAGCAGCAGCATGATGACGCCGGGCGCAATCGCGTTGACCGACAGGAACGCCTGATTATAAGCGAAGCGCGGCTCCAGGCCGACGGTCGCGAGCTGCACCGAACCCGGGCCGAGCTCGCGGCCGGCGAGATCGGCGACATAGTTCGAGATCACGCCGGAGATGTAGGAGCGCGTGGTCTCGCCGCGATAGGTGTTGGCGCCGTCGACCCAGAACGATACTTCCGGCCGCCGGCCGAGCAGCAGGTCGCGGCCGAACTCGGGCGGCACGCCGATGACGAGCCTGAGTTCACCATCGATCAGCCGCCGGTCGGCCTCCGCGTCGGAACGCGCGGGCGGTTGCTCGACGAAATAGCGCGAACCGGCGAAGGCGTCGATCAACACGCGGGATTCGATCGACTGATCGCGGTCGTAGGCCGCAAAAGGCAGCTTCTCGACGTCGAACGAGATGCCGAAGCCGAAGGCGAGCAGCAGGACCAGCGGTCCGGCGACCGCAAAGGCGAGGCGGACCTTGTCGCGCATGATCTCCAGCGCCTCGCGACGGGCGAAGGCCCAGACCCGGCCGAGCGGACCGAGGCGCGACAGGTGGATCTTCGGCAGATGCCGGTGCGCGGCGCGGGAGCCTTTAGCCTCCGGCGCGGCCCCCGCCGCCGCTGCCGGCGATGGCGCTTCGGCCTTGTCGGCCCCGGCCTCCTCCAGATGGGCGATGAAGGCGGCTTCCAGATCCTCGGCACCCTTGCCCGCGACGATCTCGGCCGGCGTGCCGACCACCAGCACGCGGCCCTGATGCATGAGCGAGATCCGGTCGCAGCGCTCGGCCTCGTTCATGAAATGGGTCGAGACGAAGATCGTGACCTTGTCCTCGCGCGACAGCCGGGCGAGATGGCGCCAGAAGCCGTCGCGCGCGGCGGGATCGACGCCGGAGGTCGGCTCGTCGAGGATCAGCACCTCGGGCTCGTGCAGCAGCGCGGCGGCGAGCTGCAGGCGCTGGCGGATGCCGAGCGGCAGGCTCGAGGGGTAGTCGTCGGCGTGTGCGGCGAGTTCGAAGCGCTGCATCGCCTCGACCACCCGGCCGTGGACGCGCGGTTCCTCGACCCGGTAGAGCCGCGCGTGCAGCACGAGATTGTCGCGGACGGTCAGTTCCTCGTAGAGCGAGAAGCTCTGCGACATGTAGCCGACGCGCATGCGCACGGCCATGTCGCCGGCGTCGACCGGCGTGCCGAGCAGCTCGGCCGAGCCCTCGGTCGCTGGCAGAAGGCCGGTCAGCATCTTCATGGTCGTGGTCTTGCCGCAGCCGTTCGAGCCGAGGAAGCCGAAGATCTCGCCGCGCGCGATCCGAAAACTCACATGATCGACGGCCGTGAAGTCGCCGAACCGGCGGGTCAGGCCCTCGGCGGCGATCGCGATGTCGTGGTCGTCGGCGACGAGCGGCGCGATCGTGAAGGCGCCGGGGGTGGTCCCCTCACCCGCTCCGGCGGTCTGGAGCGCGACATAGGCCTCTTCGAGCGTGCGCGTGCCGGTCTTCGCCAGGATGTCGGCGAGCGCGCCGTCGGCGATGACCCGGCCGTCGTCCATGGCGACGATACGCTCGAAGCGCGCGGCCTCGTCCATGTAGGCGGTGGCGACGAGCACGGTCATGCCCGGCCGATCGGCGCGGATCGCCGCGATCAGCTCCCAGAACTGCCGGCGCGACAGCGGATCGACGCCGGTGGTCGGCTCGTCGAGCACGAGCAGGTCGGGATCGTGGACGAGCGCGCAGCAGAGCGACAGCTTCTGCTTCATGCCGCCGGAGAGTTTTCCCGCCGGCCGGTTCGGGAACGGATCGAGCCCAGTGGCGGCGAGGAGCCGCGCGATCCGCGCCTCGCGCTCGGCCGTGCCGAGGCCGAACAGGCGGCCATGAAAGTCGATGTTCTCGGTGACCGAGAGCGTCGGGTAGAGATTGCGGCCGAGACCCTGCGGCATGTAGGCGATGCGATTGGCGACGACATCGCGGTGGGCACGATCGGCCATCGAGCCGCCGAAGACGGCGATCGCGCCGGCCTGCAGCCGGCGCACGCCCGAGATCAGGCCGAGCAGCGTCGACTTGCCGACGCCGTCCGGGCCGATGATCGCGGTCGAGGAGCCGGTCGGAAAGGTCAGGGTGGCGTCGGCGAGCGCGGCGGTTTTGCCGTAGCGATGCGAGACGCCGGCGACCTCGACCGCCGGCCCCGCATCGCCCGCGCCGTGCGTGCCCTCGCCGATCGCTGCCGCCGTGCCGTCAGGATTTGACATCGGGCAGCTTCGGCTCGAGCCAGGCCGGCCAGGCGGCATCGGGCGAGACCAGAACATAGGCCATGCCGGTCAGGCCGGACTTCACGTAGTCGCGGTAGGTGTCGAGGATCTTGCGATCGACCTGCACCTTGATCCGGTACATGAGCTTCTCGCGCTCGCTCTCGGTCTCGACCGCCTTCGGCGTGAACTGCGCCTCGGCCGCGACGAAGGAGATCCGCGCCGGGATCACGTAATCCTTGGCGGCGTCGAGCACGATGCGCGCCTCGCCGCCGAGCTTGACGCGGCCGGCGTAACGGGTCGGCAGGAACACGGTCATGTAGACGTCGGTCAGGTCGAGCAGGGTCGCGACCTTGCCGCCCGCACCGACCACCTCGCCGGGTTCGACCAGCCGATATTCGACCCGGCCGCCCATCGGCGCCTTCAGTGTCATGTCGGCGATCGAGGCCTCGATCTGGGCGACCTGTGCCTCGGCGACGTCCTTCGCGGCGACGGCGTCGCCGACGGCGGCCTTGGCGGAATTGACCGCGGCGGCGGCGACATCGCGCTGGGCGGTGCGCTGGTCGAGATCGGCCTGCGAGTTGACGGCGCGGTCGCGCAGTTCCGCGGAGCGCTTCAGCACGACCTCGGCGAGGTTCAGATCCGCCTCGCGGGCCGCGACCTCGGCATGGGCGCGGGCGATGCCCTGCACGGCGCGCTGCGCGGTCGCGCGGGCGGCGGCGAGCTGGGCGCGCACCTCGGCCTGATCGAGCACGGCGACAATCGCGTCCTGCGCGATGTAATCGCCTTCGCGGACGCGGATCTCGGCGATGCGGCCGGGAACCTTGGCGGCGATATCGACGCGGTTGACCTCGATCCGGCCGTTCGCACTGGTGATGCCGGCCGGAAGCTTCGATGCTTCGGCCTTGCGCCACTGGTCGAAGCCATACCATCCGCCGGCCACAAGGGCGGCCAGCACCACGGCGACGGTCGCTGCACGCATGAAGGACAACATCCTCTCGACACCAGATCGGCCGCGCGCCTCCGGATTCGGGCGATGCGGCAGGGGTCGGAACGTTTTCGTCCGATCCGCCGTCCAATACCATGAGAATGATCAAGGCCGATGACGCGATGCAGCATCGACGAGCGATCGTCGTCCCGGCGTGGCCGCCGGATCACGGCGACCAGACGGAAGGCGTCAGTCCGTCCCGATCACGCGCGACGGCGCTTCGGCCCGGCCTCGACGATGTAGCGGCCCGCGCGCGACCGGAACAGATCGAGCGCCTTGGGCGGAATGCGCACGTTGAGCGCGACCGTCTCGTCGCGATCCTCGCGGCCGAGCACTTCGGCCGAACGGTAGAGCCAGGCGAGCAATTCGCCCTCGGTCGAGGGCACCGCGAGCCGGAAGGCCGCGCGGTCGCGGTTCAGCCGCTCCTCGACCAGATCGAGCAGGATATCGACGCCCTCTCCGGTCAGCGCCGAGACCGGCACGGTCGCGGGGCCCTCGCCGGCGGCGCGGCCTCCTTCGGCGAGGAGCTTGTCGCGATAGTCCGGATCGAGCCGGTCGATCTTGTTCCAGACCTCGATGACCTTCTCGGCGTCGGTCACGTCGACCCCGAGGATGCGCAGCACCTCGGCGACGTCCTTCGCCTGTGCGGCCGTGTCCTCGTGCGCGATATCACGGACGTGCAGGATCAGGTCGGCCTCGATCACCTCCTCGAGCGTCGCCCGGAACGCCGCAACCAGGGTCGTCGGCAGATCGGAGACGAAGCCGACGGTGTCGGACAGGATCACGTCGCTGCCGCCCGGCAACTTCACACGCCGGAGCGTCGGGTCGAGGGTCGCGAACAGGAGGTCCTTGGCGAAGACGTCGGCGGCGGTCAGGCGATTGAACAGCGTCGACTTGCCGGCGTTGGTGTAGCCGACCAGCGCCACGACCGGATGCGGCACCTTCTTGCGCGTCTTGCGATGCAGCGCGCGGGTGCGCTTGACCGCCTCGAGCTCGCGCTCGAGCTTCGAGATGCGCTCCTGAATGACGCGCCGGTCGGCCTCGATCTGGGTTTCGCCCGGACCGCCGAGGAAGCCGAAGCCGCCGCGTTGGCGCTCCAAGTGGGTCCAGGAGCGGACGAGGCGGCTCTTCTGATAGGTCAGATGCGCGTGCTCGACCTGGAGGCGACCCTCCTTGGTGCGCGCGCGCTCGCCGAAGATCTCCAGGATCAGGCCGGTCCGGTCGAGGACCTTGGCCTCCCAGGCCTTTTCGAGGTTGCGCTGCTGGATCGGCGTCAGCGCATGATCGACGATCACGAGTTCGACCTCGTGGGTCTTCACTAGGTTGCCGATCTCCTCGACCTTGCCGGAGCCGAGCAGCGTGCCGGGCTTCGGATCGGCGAGGCGCACGACCAGGCTCTCGGCGATGTCGAGATCGATGGCACGCGCGAGCCCGATCGCTTCTTCCCGGCGCGCCTCCACCGAGCGGCGCACGTCGGGCGATCCGGCGGCGCCGGCCGTGTCCAGCACGCGCTCGCGGGCCTCGGCGCTGGAGCCGGTGCGCACCGGCACGACCACGATGGCGCGGGTGCGCTTCGCCCGGCGATCGACGCCTTCGCGGCGGCCACCACGGCGGCGCTTCGGTTCGGCTTCGATGGCGTCGTCGAGGTCCAGCCCTGCGGCAGCTTCCTCAGCCCGATCTTCGTCGGCGTTCGTATGATCGACCAAATACCCTCACTCCCGCGCAACCGATCGGGTCCGCGGTTCGTGCGACGTTCCTGCCCGCGCCAAGGGGCCTGTCCACACCAGAGCGGGACCGCCCGTGGACCCGGCAGGGTCGCGCCCGTACGCACCGACGTGCGCAGCAACGCGCGCATCATACGCGCGCTCTCGATCGGTATCGACGGGCAATTCACGGATCGCGAAGGCGGTTCCGCGCCGCCGCGACCAATCACATCCGGATCGACGCGGCGCGGTCGCGCCTGCGTCCGGCGCCTTCGAGGCCGCTCGACCGGATCGACCATGCGCCCGGCTCCCGCGCCAACCCCGCCCCCGGGGCGCCGTATCGGGAGCCGATCGCGATCAGGCCTCTTCGTTCGGCTCGAACAGCTGCAGCGGCGCGCCCGGCATGATCGTCGAGATCGCATGCTTGTAGACGAGCTGCGAATGTCCGTCGCGCCGGAGAAGAACGCAGAAATTGTCGAACCAGGTCACGACACCCTGGAGCTTGACCCCGTTGACGAGAAAGATGGTCAGAGGAGTCTTGTTCTTACGAACATAGTTCAGGAACGTGTCCTGGAGATTTTGTGCGCGGTCCGCCATTTTTGATCGGCCTTTTTTCTCATTAGCGTGACTTACGACTGGGATCCCGGTTGTTCCCGGAAAGTTTTCACCCCGAACGGCCGAGGCTACCCAGGCGTCACCTGCCACAATGATACGGTCAACCTGTTCGAGAGAACAGCCCTCGTATGCAACAGTCACGCGGTCATCGTGATGAAAAATGCATCAACGAGAAATTTCTGTTGTCGTTCAAAGCACTTGACCATCAGATCTCGAGAAATTCCGCAGCCTCGTGAAAGCGACGGCGCAATTCGGTGGCGACGGAACCGGGATGGCCATTGGCAATCGCCGTCTCGTCGATGCGGACGACCGGCATCACGAGCGTCGACGCCGCGGTGATGAACGCTTCGCGCGCGGCCTTGGCCTCGGCGACGCTGAACGGCCGTTCCTCGACCGTCAGGCCGAGGCGGCCGGCGAGATCGAGCAGTACGGTGCGGGTGATGCCGCGCAGGATGCCATGGTCGGCCGGCCGGGTCACCAGCTTGCCGTCCTGGGTCACGATCCAGGCGTTGGTCGAACCGCCCTCGGTGACGTTGCCGGCGGCATCGACGAACCAGGCCTCCTTGGCGCCCTGCTCCTTGGCCGCCTGCTTGGCGAGCACGTTCGGCAGCAGGCCGACGGTCTTGATGTCGACGCGGTCCCAGCGGTTGTCCGGCACGGTGATGACCGAGATACCGGCCTCCGCGGCCTTATTCGCCTTGGCGCGATCGGTCGCGCGCGCGGTCACGACCAGCGTCGGCGGCGTCTCCGGTGCCGGGAACACGTGATCGCGCGGCGCGACCCCGCGGGTGACCTGCAGGTAGAGGAAACCGTTGCGCACCCGGTTGCGGCGCGCGACCTCGCGCAGCACGATTTCCAGCGCCTTGCGGCCCATCGGCGGC
Source organism: Ancalomicrobiaceae bacterium S20 (assembly GCA_040269895.1). Taxonomy (NCBI): domain Bacteria; kingdom Pseudomonadati; phylum Pseudomonadota; class Alphaproteobacteria; order Hyphomicrobiales; family Ancalomicrobiaceae; genus Methyloraptor; species Methyloraptor flagellatus. Next base: position 1,722,813 of record CP158568.1, read on the forward strand.
CGGATCCGCAGTTCGGCGAGTGACCGGTCGAGGCGATCGAGATGCCGGCGGCTGTCGACGATCCGGCCCTCGAAGATCTCGCAGGCCTCGTAGACGCCGTCCGCGAACTGATAGCCGCGATCCTCGATATGCACGGCGGCGGCGGCATGCGGCAGGTAGCGGCCATTGACGTAGGCGATGCGGCTCATTGGTGCAGTTCCCTTCAACTCAGCCCACGCCGAGCGACTTCAGCTTGCGATGCAGCGCCGAGCGCTCCATGCCGACGAATTCCGCGGTGCGCGAGATATTGCCGCCGAAGCGGTTGATCTGCGCGACCAGATATTCGCGCTCGAAGATCTCGCGCGCATCGCGCAAGGGCAAGCTCATCAGGTGCTCGCCGCCGGTGGTGGTGGGCAGCGCCGGCAGCATGGCTCCGATCTCGGACGGCAGAAGATCGGCCGTGATCACCGCCTCGGCGTCGCCGCGGGTCAGAATCATCAGGCGCTCGACGTTGTTGCGCAGCTGGCGGATGTTGCCGGGCCAGTCGTGGGCCTGCAGCACGGCCATGGCGTCGTCGCCGATCCGGCGGATCGGCAGGCCGGAGGCGCGCGCGATCTGCTCCTGGAAGGTCGAGATCAACAGCGGGATGTCCTCGCGCCGCTCTGCCAGCGCCGGCACGCGGATCGGCACGACCGCCAGGCGGTGGAACAGGTCCTCGCGGAAGCGGCCGTCCTGGATCTCGCGCGGCAGGTCGCGCGCGGTCGAGGAGATGATGCGCACGTCGACCTGCACCTTGGTGGTGCCGCCGACGCGGGTGAAGCTCTGCTCGACCAGCACGCGCAGGATCTTGTTCTGCGTCTCGCGCGGCATGTCGGCGACCTCGTCGAGGTAGAAGGTGCCGCCGTGCGCCTCCTCGAAGGCGCCGACCTTGCGGCCACCCTCGCCGCCCTCCGTGCCGAACAGCTCAATTTCCATGCGTTCCGGCGTAATCGCGGCGGCATTGAGCGCCACGAACGGGCCGTTGGCGCGGCCGGAGAGCTGGTGGATCATGCGCGCGACCAGTTCCTTGCCGGAGCCGGACGGGCCGTTGATCATGATGCGCGAATTGGTCGGCGCGACGCGCTCCACCGCCGAGCGGAGCTGGTTCATCACGGTCGAGGTGCCGATCAGCTGGCCGGCATCGCCGGAGCGCTCCTTGAGGTCGCGGATCTCGCGCCGGAGTTTCGAGGCTTCCAGGGCGCGCTCGGCGATCAGCACCAGCCGGTCGGCCTTGAACGGCTTCTCGATGTAGTCGTAGGCACCGCGCTTGATCGCGGAGACGGCCGTCTCGATGTTGCCGTGGCCCGAGATCACCACGACCGGCAGGTCGGGATGCTGGCTCTTGATCACGTCGAGCAGCGCCAGACCGTCGAGCTTGGAGCCCTGCAGCCAGATGTCGAGGAACACCATGGTCGGCCGGCGCTTCTCGACCGCGGCGATCGCCTCGTCGCTGTTGCCGGCGGTGCGCGTGCCGTGGCCCTCGTCCTCGAGGATGCCCGCGACCAGTTCCCGGATGTCGTGCTCGTCGTCGACGATGAGGATGTCAGACGCCATGGTTTTCGTTTTCCGTTTGTGGCGGGGATGACGGGGATGGGTGCGAGGTGGAGCGCGACGGCGCGGTTCCGGCCTCTGCGCCGACGCCTGGGCGACCGGCGGCCGGCTCGTCGCGATCCGCGGCCGGCAGGGTCATGCGCACCATGGCGCCGCGGCCGCCATGCGCGACGGCGGGCGCATCGACGAGGTCGATCGTGCCGCCATGGTCTTCCAGGATCTTGCGCACGATCGCGAGCCCGAGGCCGGTGCCCTTCTCGCGCGTCGTCACATAGGGCTCGAGCAGTCGATGCCGGTTCTCGCTCGGCAGGCCGATGCCGTTGTCGATCACGTCGATGACGATCTCGCCGTCGGTTCGGCGGATGTCGACCTCGATCCGGCCCTTGCCGCGCAGCTCCGGCGGCACAGCCTCGACCGCCTCGCAGGCGTTCTTGACGATGTTGGTGAAGGCCTGGCGAAGCAGCCGGTGATCGTAGCGGCCGTAGATCGGCTCGACCGGCCAATCCGAGACGAAATCGATGTCCGGCTCCTGCACCGACAGCAGGAACACGCTCTCCTTCAAGGCCTCGAGCACATCGGCGCGCTCGAGCTGCGGCTTCGGCATGCGGGCAAAGGACGAGAACTCGTTGACCATGCGCTCGATGTCGCCGACCTGGCGGATGATCGTGTCGATGCACTGGTCGAACACCTGCCGGTCGTCCTCGATCTTCTTGCCATAGCGCCGCTTGATGCGTTCGGCCGAGAGCTGGATCGGGGTCAGCGGGTTCTTGATCTCGTGGGCGATGCGGCGCGCGACGTCGGCCCAGGCCGAGGAGCGCTGCGCGGTGACCAGATCGGTGATGTCGTCGAGCGTGACGACGAAGCCGGTATGCGCGGCTTCGGTCGTTTCGGAGGTGATGCGGACGATGACGGTCCGCTCCTTGCCGGCGCGGATCAGCGTGATCTGCGCCTGCCGGCCGCGATGGGACGGATCGTCCATCGCCTCGCCGACCGGGCCGACCAGTTCGGGCACGGCGTCCTCGACCGCCTTGCCGAGAAGGTTCGCCTCGCCTGTGTCGAGCAGCGCGACCGCCGAGCGGTTCGCGAGCGTGATCCGGCCGTCGCGGTCGAGGCCGAGCACGCCCGCGGTCACGCCGGCAAGCACGGCCTCGGTGAAGCGGCGCCGGAGGTCGATCTGCTCGTTGGCGTCGATCAGTTCGGCGCGCTGCGAGCGCAGTTCCGATGTCATGGTGTTGAAGGTCTCGGCCAGATGCGCGAGATCGCCCTCCTTGCGGCGGACCGGCACCTGCACCGCGAGATTGCCCTTCGAAACATAGTCCGCGGCGAGGATCAGGCGGCGGATCGGCGCGACCAGCCGGTTCGCAAAGCCGATGCCGATCCAGATCGCCGCGAGCAGGAAGATCAGCGACACGCCGACGAAGATCAGGCCGAAGGCGAGCTGCGCGCCGAAACGGCTCGATTCGAGCTGCGTGTAGTCGGCCGCCGCCTCCTTCGACAGGCCGACCTGGCGCAGGATGCGCGGATCGAGCGGCCGGGCGACGTAGAGGACCATGTCCTCGTAATCCTTGAGCTTCATCACCGCGCCGACCTGATTGGCCTGGCCCGGGCCGATGACGATCGGCTCGTCCTTCTCCATCGCCTGGGTCAGCGCCTCCTGCGGCGGCTGCAAGACGTCCGACCAGCGGGGATCGAGCAGCGTGCGGGTGACGACCGTGCCGTCCGACTTCAAGAGATAGGCAGCCGGGATGCCGCGGATCGAGCATTGGGCTTCGAAAAGCTGATCGAAGCGCGAGGGCTCGAAGTCGTAGACCGATTTCAGCCGGTCGATGTCGGTCGCCATCGCGAAAGTGTCGGCGCGCAGCGCGCGCGCATGTTCGGCGAGGTAGGCCTCGCCGACATTGGCGGCGTTCTCGACGATCGTGCGCGTGCGGCTCTCGAACCAGCGATCGAGGCCCTGGTTGAGCGTGACCGAGGCGAGCACCGCGACGATGATGGCCGGCGCGGCGGCGATCAGGATGAACAGCGCGATGACGCGCCAGTGCAGGCCGGCGGCGGCTCGGCCGTCGCGCCATGCGACCCAGAGGCCGACCAGTTCCCAGGCGATCAGGCCGGTCAGCGCCACCAGGAGCGCGCCGTTCACGCCGAGCGTGACCTGCAGCACATCGGTGGTGACGTCGATCGGCGTCATGCCGGTCAGGATCGCGAAGGACGCCGCTACTGAGATAAGCGCCGCGACGACCGCGACGAGACCCGAGATCCGGACAAGGCGCGAGGATTCTCCGATCGGAGCCGACACGCTGCGCGGGATCGTCAGGATCTTCTCGGCTTCTGTCGTCATGCGGTCGACTTGGGCTCCTGGCGAACGGGTCGCGACGATAGCCGGCTCGCATCGCGGCGCTGGACCGAACCGGCCGCGCAGCGGCGCTGATGCCGATCCGATTCTCTTCCTCGGCCCGAATTGTTGCAAATTTACGGCACTGTGACCAGCAGGGCACAGGCATCCCCACCGAACCGAGGGCCAAGGCCGAGCAGAAACCGGCAGCGCCGATCCGTTATGACGGCCGCCCGGGTGGGGGCACGCCAGCCCCCGGCCGAACGCCCTGATGTCGGCGGTGAGACCGAAGGCGCTACGATCGGTGGCGCGGGGCGAGCCGCGGCTCAGAACCGCCCGACCACCTTGAGGCTCGCGTCGCGGATCGAACCGTCGATCTGCTTCAGCTTGTCGTCGGCGCCGGCGCCCTCGCGCGGCATCACCGAGACGACGAAGAAGCCGCCCTTCTTGCGCGAGAGGATGGTGTAGCGCGAGGCGGTCGGCGTGCCGGTCCGGTCGCAGCCGGTGAAGACATGCGCGACGTCCTGGCGCCCGTCCGCCGCCGGGACGACGCCGGAGGCGAACTGGCCGGTGCAGGTCTGCGAATCCTGCGTCACGAGACTGGTCGCGATCGCCTTCGGATCGGTACCGGGGTTCAAGCGGACCGCGCCGACCAGACCATCGGCGGCGAAGACGACCTCCGCGCCGACCATCGAGGCGGGCGCCTCGGACGGCGGCAGGATGCGATAGCCGGAGATCCCGGCGCTCGCCATCAGGTTCGCCAGCATCACGGTCGCCTCGACGCGGGTCTCGATCGAGCCGCCGGTGACGGCGTCGAGCGCGGCATTGGTCGAGGGCGCGGCGGCCGGGCTCGATGAAGCGGCGCTCGGGGTGGTCGCCGGAGCGGCGGCGGTCTGGACCGGCGTCTGTCCCGGCGTCTGCGGCTGATTCGCCGGCGCGGCGTTCGGCTTCGGCGGCACCGGATCGGGCGCGCGCGCCTCGATCAACGGCGGCTTCGCTGGCGTGGCCGGCGTCGTCGGCGCGGTCTCGATCACCGGCGGCGGATCGATGCGCGGCGGGATCGCCGGTGCGGTCTTCGGTACCTCGATCGCAGTCGGGCTGTCGGGCGCCATGCCCCTGTCGGCGGCCATCGCGCCGATGCCCCAGGCTTTGGCGGCGAAGGTGGCGATCGAAATCCGGCGTGTCTCGGTTCGACCCGGCACAGCTTCGGTCTTGGCGGCCTGCTGCTTCGGCGGCGTCCCGTCAAACGGGTTGCCGGCCTTGGCGGTCGGCGGCACCCAGGTCTCGTAGCGCTTCACGCAGGAGACCAGCCAGGCGAGGCCGTCGCTGGTGCCGTCGAGGCGGAACTGGAACGTGTCGGACGCCGCGCGGATCTCGAGCAGTTCGCCGGCGCGGAAGGCGTTGAACAGCGCGGCATTGTCGGCGAGCGGGATGCCGACCATGGTGCGCGACAGCACCTTCGCCTGCGCATTGAAGGGCTTCAGATCGTCGATGGCGAAGCGGATCGGGTGCACGGCGCCGACGGTCAGCTTCCAGTCCGGATCGACCAGCGCCATCGACCACTCGTACTTCTTGTCGATCGAGAACAGGAGCGTGATGCCGCTCTTGTAGCTGACCGACATGGTGCAGCGGGTGAAGGCGCCGGTCTGGTCGTCGCTATAGGCCCCCGCGGTCCAGTTGCGGATCTTGCGGGCCTCGAGTTCGGCTGCGGCCGCGGGAGACGCGCAGGCGGCGAGACATGCGAGGCCGGCCGCCAAGGCCGTGACCGCCCGCAGGCGATCGGAAACAAAGGGCTTCATCGATCGTGTCCCAGTCGTCTGATCAAAGGGCGCGACCCGGACGGCGGTCGCCCGCCTTGCCCCGTGCCGCTTGTCGCTCGAAACGAGCGCCGGCGGACTGAGCGTCCGACCGACGGATGGCGCGCCGCGCTCGAAATGACGTCGCGGCGAACCTCCGGCGGGACAATGACCGAGTTGGCGGCGCTCGGCAACTGGCCGAGCCGCCGAAGCGATGCGAGATCAGCTCTGGGCGCGTTCCGCGAGTGCGGCCTCGATGGCGGCGATCAGCGTCGGGTTCTCCGGCTCGACCAGACCGCCGTAGCCGCCGCGCAGACGGCCGTCGCGGCCGACGAGGTACTTGTGGAAGTTCCAGCGCGGCACCCGATCCGGGCCGAGCGTCTCGGCGGCCCAGCGATAGAACGGATGCGCTTCGGGCCCGCGCACCACAGATTTCGCCGCGAGCGGAAAGGTCACGCCGTAGGTGCCACCGCAGAAGCCCTTGATCTCCTCGTTGGAGCCCGGCTCCTGGCCGCCGAAATCGTTCGAGGGCACGCCGACGACCACGAGGCCGCGGCCCTTGAACCGGTCGTAGACCGCCTGCAAGCCCTTGTACTGGTAGGTGAAGCCGCAGTGCGATGCGGTGTTGACGACGAGCAGCACCTTGCCGCGCCATTGGGTGAGCGGCATCGGCGCGCCATCGACAGTCTCGAAGGCGAAGCGCCAGGCTTCACCGGGCGTGCCGGCCGCGCGGGCCTCGTTCCGGGGCAGGAACGGTGCCGCGATCGCGCAGAGTGCTGCACCCAGGCCAGCCCGGCGCGTCTGCGGCGACCGCACGAAGCTGGCGAACCGGGACCAGGCGTTGGCAGATCGATCGTCGGGCCTGTCGGACATGGGAGCCGCCTCCTTGGCTGTCGTCCTTCGTCACACAGTGCCACTTACGAGGCCGGGCGGGAATCGGTTTCGTCCGCGTCCGTCGCAAGAGCGGCGTCAGGCGGCGGCGCCGATCCGCTTCCAGTAGAGGAGCGTGCCGGTCAGCCCGCCATGCGGCTTCAGCGCATAGTCGGGGATCTCGCCGGCGAGGCGGAAGCCGAAGCGCTCGTAGAGCGCGGCGGCGCCGCCGTCGCTCGCGGTGTCGAGCACGATCAGCGTTCGACCGGCCGCGACCGCCGCCGCTTCCGCCGCCTCGATCAGGGCCGAGGCGACGCCGCGGCCGCGCGCCGCGACGCGCGTCATCATCTTGGCGAACTCGGCGCGGTGCGGCTGGTTCGGCGGGCAGTCGAGGAGCAGCGTCAGCGTCCCGACGAGCTGCCCGCGCTCGAAGGCTCCGAACACGACGCGCTCGCCCCGATCGGCGGCGGCGAGCGAGCCGGTCCAGAAGCGTCGGGCGTCATCGCGCTCGAGCGGATGCATGAAGCTGACCGAGCCGCCGTGTGCGACGACTTCGATCAGAAGGTCGCTCAGGGCTTCGAGGATGGCGGGATCGGAGCGCAGCGCGCGGATCTCGACGGCGGAACGGGTGATCTCGGCAGCGGTCATGATGATGTCTCCGGCGGACCGGTTCGGTCAGTTGCGGGCGAGTGCCACGACATAGAGGCAGGGTGCGTCGGTCTCGTTGGCGAAGACAACGTCCGAGGGCGGCCCGAAGCCGAGGCAATCGCCGGTGCCGACGCGGGTGGTCTCCGGCCCCTCGACCACGGTCAGGGTGCCGGCGCGGACCCAGACCACCTGCCGGATCCGGGCATAGGACGAGGCCGGGATCGCGACCCGGCCGCCGGCCGGCATCTCGACCTCGACCAGTTCGACCGGATTGCCGGGCCGGCTGTAGATCTGCCGGCGCACATAGCCGGTTTCCGGGTCGCGCCAGAGCGGCTGGTCGGCGGCGCGCGACAGGCGGTCGTCCCCGCCCTCGACGCGCAGCAGGAGACCCGCCAGCGTCAGCTCGAACGCGCTCGCCAGCCTGAGCAGGATGGTCGCGGTCGGGCTCATCTCGTCGCGTTCGATCTTGCTGATCGTGGCCTTCGAAACGCCGGACCGCTCGGCCAGATCGGCGAGCGACCAGTTGCGGGCCTCCCGCTCGAGCCGGATGCGACGGGCGATGGCAGGGCCGGGATCTTCAACTATGTTTGACATTCGTCTCTTATACGAGACGATCCGATCGCGGGCAAGAGGCCGCGAAGCGAGGCGTGAAGGATCGCCGGGGCGTCTAAGGGGGCGGCGCTAGGGGGCAGCCGTTCGGGGGCGGTCGGCGACGGAACCGGAGCGATCTCCGCGGGTCTCGGGGCCGGACCGTGATCAGGCCGCCTGCCGGTCCTCGGGACCGCCGGCTTCGGCGGCCGGCGTGCCCTCGCCCTCGCCGAGCAGCGCGCTCGCGAGTTCGATGAACATCTTGCCCGGCAGCGGCGGGGCGAAGATGTAGCCCTGCGCGGCGGTGACGCCCTTTTCGCGCAGACGCTGGAGCTGGTCCTCCCGCTCGACGCCCTCGGCGACGATGCCCATGCCGAGCGAATTGGCCAGTTCGACCAGCACGTCGACGATGGTCGAGGCGCCGAGGTCGGTGCCCATCGCGTCGATGAACATCTTGTCGATCTTCACGATGTCGATGCCGAGCTGCTGCAGGTAGGCGAGGCCGCCATGGCCGGTGCCGGTGTCGTCGAGCGCGACACGGCAGCCGAGCACGTGCATCTCGGCGATGATCTTGCGCGCCTTGTCGATGTCGCGCAGCGGGTAGCGCTCGGTGACCTCGAAGACCAGCTGATCGTAGGAGATCCGGCCACCCTCGAAGATCGAGACGATGTCCTCGAGGATGCGGCGGTCGTCGAAATGGCCGGCGAACAGGTTGATCGAGATCTTCAGCTCCGGGTGATCGCCGAACAGCGGCCCGAGCTCCTCGCGCGTCTTGCGCATGAGCTGCCGGGTCATCTCGAACACGTGGCCGGAGGTCTCGGCATAGGTCATGAATGCGCCGGGCGAGACGACCTTGCCGTCGGGCTTCACCCAGCGCACCAGCACCTCGCAGCCTTCGATGCGGCCCGTGTCGATATTCATGACCGGCTGGTAGAACGGCTTGAACTCCTCGCGCTGGAGCGCGGTCAGGAATTCGTCGTCGACTTCGGCGACCGGGCGGAAGAACATCCAGAACACGATGCCGCCGAGCACCACGCCGGCGGCCATGGTGGCGACCGAGAGTGTGATCTCGAGCGGTGTGACCAGTTCCAGCACCGCGGCGGCCGGAACCTCGACCATCACCTCGACCGGGAAAGTCGCGGATCGGGCGACCGCGCGAATCATCTCGCCGTCGCCCCCGCCCGAAGGCGACTGGCCGATGGCGACCCAGGTCTTCGAACCGTCGATGGTCACGACGACATGGCGCACGACGCGCAGATACTCGGGGCCGGGATCGAGATCGAGCGCGGCGGCGGCGACCTCGGCCACCAGCCGGGCGCCGTTGGCCGACCGCCACGCCACCATCAGGGTCCCCGGCGCGGCGTCCGTGACCCTTTCGGGATCGAGCAGCGTCAGCGTGACCTGCCGATCACCTTCGGCGACCGGCGGCAGCACGGCGCCACGCCGGGCCGCGGGCGCCGGGTAGAGGCACATCGCATAGCCCTGGCGATCGACCACGCCGAGGCGGCGCAGAAACTGCGAGCGGGCGGTCGTCTCGCCGAGCAGGACCAGATCGTTGGTGGCGCAGGAGCCGCCATTGCGCCGGTCGACATCGCGCAGCGCGCTCACGGCCTCGGCGAGAATGCGTTCGGCGCGAACCAGATAGCGATCGGCGTTGGAGCGCATTTCCTCATTGCCGAACCGCATGCCATAGGCGCGCAGAATCATCTTGCCGACGACCAGCGGCGCGAGCGCGATGGTTACGACGGCCAGAATGGCCAGCACGAAGTTGACTGTCTTCTTCGGCACCGATCGGATCCGGACAAAACCTGGTCCGACCTTGGATGAATTCGGTAAACGCCCGATCAACAAATATGACCGAAGGCGACGAAAGGCCCGATCGGCACGGCGCTGCGCCGCATCCGGGCCGAGACAATCGGCCGGCAGAGTTCAAGCTGTGGAAACAGGCGTGCGGCGGTCGCGCCCCGGATGATCAGGCGGCGCGCGCGCGATCGCGGCCGATGGCGCCAGCGGCGGTCGGCCAAGGCCGCGCCGCGCCCTCCCCGGCCGGATCGCCGGACGACGCCCCGCCGGAACCCGCGGTCGTGGCGCGATCGATCGGGTCCATGCGCTCGAGCAGGTCGAGGTACGACTTCGTGCTCAGCGCCGGCGCGAAGACGTAGCCCTGCGCCTGTTCGACGCCGCGCTGGCGCAGATAGTGCACCTGATCGAAGGTCTCGACGCCCTCTGCGATGACCAGCATGCCCATGCGGCGGCCGATGTCGATCAGCGCGTCGACGATCGGGGCACTGGTGGTCTCGGCGTCGATCTGATCGATGAACAGCTTGTCGATCTTGATGACGTCCATGCCGAGCTGCTGCAGGTAGGCGAGCCCGCCGTGGCCCGTGCCGGCGTCGTCGAGCGCGACCCGCGCGCCGAGGTCGCGCAGCCGGCGGATGATGACCTTGGCCTTGTCGATGTTGGGCAGCGGCTGGCGCTCGGTGATCTCGAACACGAGCTGGTCGTAGCGCACGCCAGCGCCGTCGAAGATGGTCTGGACGTCCTTGACAATGCCGAGATTGTCGAAGTGGTCGTCGAAGAGGTTGATGCTGACCTTGAGCTGCGGCCGTTTCTCGTAGGCGGCTGCGAGCTCGTCGCGGGTCTTCTCCATCAGCGCGCGCGTCATCGGGATCGCGAGGCCCGTCGCTTCGGCAAGCCCGATGAAGGCGCCGGGCGAGACGATCGTGCCGTCGGGCTTGCGCCAGCGGATCAGCACCTCGCATCCGGCGAGGCGGCCGTTCTGGATGTCGATGACCGGCTGGTAGAACGGCACGAACTCGCCGTTGCGGATGCCGCGTTCGATCTCGCTGGCGGGGGACGGCGGCTGCGTGGTCAGGTGGAAGATCAGGCCGATCATGACGAAGCCGACCGCCGCGGCCGCGATGTTCACGATGCTGCGGAGCTCCTCGACATCGTGGAGATATTCCGCCAGCGGCACGGCCAGCGTCACCTCGAGCGGAAAGCGCTCCGACTTGCGCGCGTCGCGCACCCAGCGGACGCTGTCGGACAGGGCCACGAGATCCTCGTCGGTCTCGCGGGCGACGTGACCTTCGCGGATCTGCACGAGCATCGTGCCGTCCGAGAGCTGGATCCGTACCAAGCCCGCCTTCGCCAGATGCGGCGGCAGATAGCCGGCCGCGAACCGCGAGGACGACACGAAGGCGGCGAAGGCGAGCGTATCCGGCGGCGTGCGACGCATGACCCGCACCGCCGAATAGGGCGGATCGACGAACCGCACCGCCGCTATCTGAATGTCGGTCTCGCCGGCGTCGAGCACGGACGACCGCACCTCGACGCGACGCGAGATGCCCAGTGGATCGCAGACCACCTGCCCGACCGGACCGACGATCGCCGTCGACTTGACGCCGTTCAGAACCAGCGTCCGCGACAGCATCGCCTCGCGTTGGGCGGGCGCGCAGAGCGTGGCGCCGTCGTCGAAGGACTGCGACAGGTCGTCGACGAGGCTCGCGGCGCTCGACAGATGGCGGTCGGCCTGCTCGAGCAACACACCGGAGACAGCATCGAGATCGGCACGGGCCCGATCCAGCGCGGTCCGGTCGAGCATGGCGTTCAGCGTCACCAGGACGAACGCCAGCACGGTCACTCCCGCCAGGGGTATGATCCACCGCCGAACCGACACCGAATCCCGTCCTCTCGAGACCTGCTCCACCAAGTCCCGAATATGCCGCACAGGTTAATGGTTCGTTAACCATACCGATGCACGTCGTGGGGCGGGCTGCCTCAGGCATTGCGATTTTGCACTTGCGTCCGGGAGGACACACGGTCGAAACAAGAAGCGCTTTGACCTTATGGTCGACGCGGCTTATCCGGCCGGCATCACCGGACATCGAAGAGGATCGGATGGTCCGCTTCGGGCATCGAGACCACTCGCTTCTTGACACGGGTCCGGGCGATCCGTCCGATGCGAGCCGCACGCGCTGAGATTTCAACGACCGGGGCACGAGACGACCATGCTGGCTCGCCAACCACGCAGCACGATCCGCCGAACCACGCTCGCCGCCTGTGTCCTGACGGTCGCGCTCGGCGCGACGGTACCGGTCGCGCTGGCGGCGTCGGAGGCCGAAACGCTGGTCGGTGGCTGGCTGGACCAGATCCGCGCCTCCGGTGCCAAGGTCGAGACGGGCGCGATGGTCTACACGGCCGGCGACGATCGGCTCGAGATCAAGGATCTCAAGATCATCCCGCCTGGCAAGGACGGCAAACCGGACGGCGCGATCAGGGTGCCGTCGGCGGTGTTCGTCGGCCTGTCCGCCGGTCCGAACGGCGGCCTGGCCGCCAAGGCGCTCGCGATCGGCGGCGTCGAGGGCGGCTCGGACGACAAGACCGTGACCTTCTCGCTCGCCGCCATCGAGGGGCGCGACATCGTCCTGCCCGGCTTCGCCGACTATCGCTACGACGAGAAACAGCCGTTCCGCTCAATGTCGGACCTGTTCCGTCGCCTCGCGACCACGCGGATCGGCGGCTTCACCATCGGTCGCTTCGCCGCGCATGTGGTGATCGACGACGGCCCGCTCGACATCACCTATGACGGCGTCGCGGTCGCCGACCTCGCCGAGGGTCGGCTCGCGCGGCTGTCCTCCGGCGCGGCCAGCATCAGCGGCCCGAGCAAGGACGGTCCGGTCGATGTCCGGATCGGCACGATCGAGCTCACCGGCTACGATTTCGGTGCCTACGCGCGCATCTTCGACGACACGGCCTATGTCGGCGGCAAAGGTGACGGCATCTGGAGGACCGTGCAGGGCTCGGTCGCGATGAACGGCATCAGCATCAATGCCGGTCCGGTCAAGGTCGCGCTGGCTCGGATCGCCGGCGCCGACGTGCGCATGCGCCAGTTCGACCGCGCCCCCGGCGCGGTGCTCGACAAGCTCGTTCACGATCCGAAGGCAGTGCCCGAAGCCGAATCCGCGCGGTTCAGCCTGGACATGATGCGGTCGATCTCGATCGGCTCCTACGCGCTCGAAGGCTTCACCATTGCGGCGCCCGACCTCGACAGCGGCGCGATCGGCCGCGTGCTCGTCTCGCAGGTCTCCTCGGAGGGCATTGGCGAGATCTCGATCGACGGGCTCGCCTTCCAGGCCAAGGGCGGCGCGTTCCAGCTCGGCCGGTTCGCGATCGCCAAGGTCGGCTTCCCGGACTACGCCGACGTGCTGCGCGCGCTCGAGGCCTCCAAGAGCCCGGGCGTCGAGATCGATCCGATGTCGCTCGTCCCCACCATCGGCCATTTCGGCATCGACGGGCTGGTGGTCGACGTACCCGACAAGGGGCGGCTGCAGCTCGGTGCCTTCGCGATCGATCTCGGCCGCTTCATCAAGGCGATGCCGACGGTCGCGACGGTCGCGCTGCGCCATCTGATCATCCCGGCCGGCTTTGCCGACACCGCGGAGGAGCGCCAGCTGTTCAAGCGGCTCGGCTACGAGCGGCTCGACATGTCCGGCGACATCGCGATGGCGTGGGACGAGAAGAGCCAGGATCTCAAGATCGAGACCGTCGCGGCCTCGGTCGCCGATGCGGGCGTTGTGACCGCACAGGCGAGCTTTGGCGGCATTCCGCGCGTCGTGTTCGAGCGGCCGGATCAGGCGCAGGTCGCGCTGGCGACGGCGACCGTGAAGAGCTTCTCGGTCACGGCGACGAACGGCTCGCTGATCGACCGCATGCTGCGGATGGTCGCCGAGGACAAGGGCAAGTCGCTCGAGGCCTATCGCGCCGAGCTGATCGGCCGCTTGGTGCAGCAACTCGAGGTCCTGCCGGACGTTGCACAGAGGCGTCGTTTCCAGGAGGCTGTGACGACGTTTCTCAAGGTACCGAAGGCGATCCGCGTCACCGCGAAGATCGCCGCGCCGGTGCCCGCGACGCAACTCGTCGGCATCGGCGTGACCGCGCCGCAGCAGATCCCAGGCCTTCTGAAACTCGACGCCGAAGCCGAACGGTGACGGTGGTCGAGCGGACTGCGATCCCTTTGGGATCACTGGCGACCGGACCGGGACCCCGGCCGGATCGCCCCTCCAGGAACACGCGCCGGATCCTCGCGGCTCCGTGCGGGCAAGACAGGTTTCACGCCGACCGGTGCCCGGTCGGCCCGAACGAAGGACGATTTCGATGACTTCCAGGTTCTTCCGAACGACCCTCGCCTCGGCGTCGCTGCTGACCGTGATCATGGTCGGCAGCGCGCAGGCGCAGTCCGCCCGTGACGCGGTGATCGCCAATATCGAAGCCGCCGCCAAGGCTGGCGGTGTCGCCACCGTCAGCCACGGCGCGGTGACCGGCGACGACGCCAAGTTCACGGTCGCCGACCAGACCTTCGTGATCAAGGACGGCAAGGACGAGACGACGATCACCGTCGCCACGACCACCTACACCAACGCCAAGCCGACCCCGACCGGCGGCTACTCGGCCGACCGCGTCGAATTCGGCGAGATCGGCGTCGAGGCCAAGGACGGCAGCGCCTCGATCGACAAGCTCGTCGTCGAAGGCCTCGTCGGCCCGTCGGCGGACGACATCAAGGCGAAGAAGCCGAACGGCAAGTTCGACCGTCTCGAGATCGCGACGCTCGAAGCCGGCACCGACGACAAGACCGTCACGCTCGACAGCATGGTGGTGACCGCCGCCAGCTACGTGGACGGCATCCCGCACAAGACCCTGATCGACATCAAGGGCCTGGTCGTGCCGCTCGACAAGGACGACAAGGACGTCAAGGACCTGATCGCCCTCGGCTACGAGGAGCTCAACCTCGACGTGTCGATCGGCTCGAACTGGATGGACAAGGACGGCAAGCTCGCCGTCGAGCCGGTCGCGATCTCCGGCAAGGACATCGGCGCGCTGCGTCTGTCGTTCAACCTCGGCGGTGTGACGCCGGAGTTCGTCGCCCAGCTGAAGGCCGCCGAGGGCGACAGCAACAAGCAGGTCGAGCTCCTGCAGAGCCTGCAGGTCCAGGACGTGTCGATCCGCTTCGACAATGCCTCGATCGTCGATCGGCTGCTCGACAAGCAGGCCAAGGACCAGGGCGTCAAGAAGGCCGATCTCGTCAAGCAGCTCTCGACCATGGCGCCGATGCTGCTCGCCCAGCTCAACAACAAGGACTTCGAGAAGAAGGTGGCCGACGCGATCGGCGCGTTCCTCTCGGCGCCGAAGTCGCTGACCGTGACCGCCAAGCCGCCGGCCGCGATCCCGGTCGCCCAGCTCGTCGGCACGGTGCTGGTCGCCCCGCAGACGCTGCCGAACGTGTTGGCCGTCGACGTCGTCGCCAACAAGTGATGCTTCCGGGACCGTCGCCGGTCCCGGTACCCTTTCGAGCACGGCGCACCGGCCCTCCGGCGCGCCGTTTTCGTTTCCGGTCGATGACGGAACGTTGCCGCGCCCCGGACCGGCTCCCGCCTTTGCCTCATCTCCGCCGCGATCTCGACTTACCCGGACGGTCGCCGTTCGTGCGATCCGCTCCTGCCCCGTTCGGCAGCCGGCGCGCGCGAGCACCGGCTCGTGCAAGGCTCGGTAGGTTTGCCTATGGCGCGAGCGCGGCTATTTACGGGGCGGCTACGATATCCTAGTGTCGTGCGCCAAAAGTCGGGGTGGCTCCTCGGATTCCGCCGGGTGCGGATCATGTGTGCGGGCTGCATTTCGACTGCCGGGAGGCGATCGACTTCGGCGCAAGCGCCAGCCGCGGTAACGCGGTCGGACCGGGGCACCAAGCGCCTCGGGATCAGCTGCGCGCCGATGGTTCTTCGGAGGTCTTCGGTCGAGATGCCATGAGGCACCGGCCGGATCGGGAGGCAGCGGATGATCGATTACCGTCGCTTGAGCGCCGCAGTGGCGCTCATCAGCGCAGGTGCCGTCGTCCTCATCACCGTTGGCCCGTGGTCGAGCGCGCCCGCCGACCCGAACAAGGCCTATGCCATGGCCCTGGTCGAGGCCCACAACGGCCGTGAAGCCACGGCGCGCGACACGGCCGAACGTGCCTCCGACGCAGCCATCGCAACGACGGTCGACGTCGCCTCAAAGGCGGACCGGCTCGCCGTCACCTTCGCGCGCGTCTCGGCCATCCCGGTCGCGAACGGCCCGGACGCCGAGCACGCCGCCTTCACCATCACCACCAACATGCCCGACGAACCCGGCACGATCGCGATGCCGCTGTTCGCCTTCGCCTCCTTCGAGCCGACGCAGGATGCCGCCGCCGCGATCTCGCGGCTGGTCGATCCCGACGCCTATCTGCCGGATCGCGGCCAGCGCGCGCGTGCCGTCGAGACGCCGTCGGTGGCAGAGGAAGACGAAGAGGTGGCGATCCCGCTACCGAGCCCGCCGCAGCCGCGGCCGCAATTCGCCGATCACGGCCTGCCGATGCCGCGGCTCAAACCGAGCCTGCCGCCGCCGGGCGGCCCGATCGACCTCGCGCGCCTGCCGCCGCCGCCCTCCCGGCCCGGCGCCATCGGCGGCCCGCCGCCGGGCGTGGCGCTGCCCGACCCGTCGAAGGGTCGGCCGCTCGACGCGCAGCAGGGCAAACAGGGCAACACGATCCTCGCCTATCTCGGCGCGGATCCGACCGCGCCGACGCCGTCGGACCGCGACAAGGTCATCCTCAACACGCCGTTCGGCGTGCCGTTCATTCCCCAGACCGCCAGCGTCGAGACCGCCTGCCTCCGTCCGGAGCTGATCGACATCCTGCGCAAGATGGAGAGCCACTACCACAAGAAGGTGATCATCACCTCCGGCCAGCGCAGCCGCGGCCGGCCCGGCTCGCTGCACCGCCAATGCGCGGCCGCGGACATCGTGGTGCCCGGCGTCGACGCCAAGGCGCTGGCGACCTTCGCCCGCTCGATCCCGAACGTCGGCGGCGTCGGCACCTACTGCCACCCGGAAATGATTCACGTCGACATCGGCACGCCGCGCGACTGGAAATATGGCTGCGGCAGCTACTTCGCCATGCGCGACGGCTCGGCCCATTGGGGCAAGATGCCGGCCGGCATGGGGATGGAGTGAGGGCAGCGGCACCGCATGACGCTGTGGCAGCTCGGCCACTGAACAAAAAAGGCCGGGGCATGCCCCGGCCTTCTCGCATCTCTCAAGCCATTCGCGGCGGGCGATCCGCCCTCACCCCTGCTGCGGCAGGTTCAACCGGATGTGCAGTTCGCGGAGCTGCTTGGTGGTCGCCGCCGAGGGGGCGCCCATGAGGAGGTCCTCGGCGCGCTGGTTCATCGGGAACAGCGTGATCTCGCGCAGGTTCTCCGCGCCGCACAAGAGCATCACGATGCGGTCGATGCCGAAGGCGCAGCCGCCGTGCGGCGGGGCGCCGTACTGGAACGCGCGGTACATGCCGCCGAAGCGCTCCTCGACGTCGGCCTTGGTCAGGCCGGCGATCTCGAAGGCCTTGACCATGATGTCCGGCAACTGGTTGCGGATCGAGCCCGAGGCGATCTCGAAGCCGTTGCAGACGGCGTCGTACTGGTAGGCCTTGATGGTCAGCGGATCCTGCGAGGTCAGCGCCTCCATGCCGCCCTGCGGCATCGAGAACGGGTTGTGCGCGAACTCGACCTTCTTCTCCTCCTCGTCCCACTCATAGAACGGGAAGTCGACGATCCAGCAAAGCTCGTAGCGCTCGGTGTCGACGAGGTTGAGGTCGAAGCCGACGCGATTGCGCGCTTCGCCGGCGAACTTGTAGAACTTCGACGGATCGCCGGCGACGAAGAACACCGCGTCGCCTTCGGCCAAGCCCAGCTGGGTGCGGATCGCCTCGGTGCGCTCCGGGCCGATGTTCTTGGCGAGCGGGCCGGCGCCTTCGAGCGCGCCGTTCTCCGTGCGCCAGAAGATGTAGCCGAGACCCGGCTGGCCGACCGACTGCGCCCAGCCGTTCATGCGGTCGCAGAAGGCGCGGGAACCGCCGGTCTTGGCGGGGATCGCCCACACCTCGACCTTCGGGTCGCTCTCGATCATGCGCGCGAACACCTTGAAGCCCGAGCCGGCGAAATGCTCGGTCACGGCCTGCATCTCGATCGGGTTGCGCAGATCCGGCTTGTCGGAGCCGTACTTGCGGATCGCGACATCGTAGGGGATGCGCGGCCAGTCCTTGGTGACCGGCTTGCCCTCGGCGAACTGTTCAAAAACGCTGGTGATCACCGGCGTCATCGTCTCCCAGACGTCCTCCTGGGTGACGAAGCTCATTTCGAGGTCGAGCTGGTAGAACTCGCCCGGCAGACGGTCGGCGCGCGGATCCTCGTCGCGGAAGCACGGCGCGATCTGGAAATAGCGGTCGAAGCCGGCGACCATCAGCAGCTGCTTGTACTGCTGCGGCGCCTGCGGCAGCGCGAAGAACTTGCCCGGATGGATGCGGCTCGGCACCAGGAAGTCGCGCGCACCCTCGGGGCTCGAAGCGGTCAGGATCGGCGTCGAATACTCGGCGAAGCCGGCCGCGTCCATGCCGCGGCGCATCGCCGAGATGATCTTGGTGCGCTTGACGATGTTCGCGTGCAGCGTCTCGCGGCGCAGGTCGAGGAAGCGGTAGCGCAGGCGCACGTCTTCCGGATAGTCGGGCTCGCCGAACACCGGCAGCGGCAGGTCCTTGGCGGCCGCCAGAACCTCGATCTCGCGGGCGTAGATCTCGATCTCGCCGGTCGAGAGGTTCGGGTTCACGGTCTCCGGCGTGCGCGCCTTGACGTTGCCGTCGAGGCGGATGACCCACTCCGAGCGAACCGCCTCGGCGGTCTTGAACGCCGGGCTGTCCGGATCGACCACGACCTGAGTGATGCCGTAGTGGTCGCGTAGGTCGACGAACAGCACGCCGCCGTGATCGCGCACGCGATGCACCCAGCCCGACAGCCGGACGGTCTCGCCGACGTTCTTCGCCGAGAGCTGACCACAGGTATGGCTACGGTAGCGATGCATGGAGGCATGATCCTCGAGAGGCGCGCGGTCGCGGCAAGGGCGGCGCAGCGCGGAATGCGGGGCGGCCGGGGAAGCGCACCGCGCCCCGGCGAAATCGCGCGGACAAACGCATGCAGGGCGCAGCTTGTCAAGAACGGCGCCGGCTGGGCTCCGGAACGTCGGCGGCCGAGCTCGAGGCGCTGCGAATCCGCAACGCCGCCGGGCAGATTTGCGGCAGAACAGAGGCCCGACCGGCGACAGCGGCCGAGACTCGCGCTATAGACCGCATTCATGCGCATGATCACCAAGACTCAAGACCTCGCCGCCGCCTGTGAACGCCTCGCCGCCCACGATTATGTGGCCGTCGACACCGAATTCCTCCGCGAGACGACCTATTGGCCGAAGCTCTGCGTCGTCCAGCTCGCAGGGCCGGACACGGCCGTGGTGATCGACGCGCTCGCCGAAGGGCTCGACATGGCGCCCCTTCTCGATCTGATGAAGAACGAGAAGGTCCTCAAGGTCTTCCACGCCGGCCGCCAGGACATCGAGATCGTGTTCAACATGGGCGGCTTCGTGCCCCACCCGGTGTTCGACACGCAGGTCGCGGCCATGGTCTGCGGCTTCGGCGATTCGATCTCGTATGATCAGCTCGTCTACCGCATCAACGGACACCACATCGACAAGTCGTCGCGCTTCACCGACTGGAGCCGGCGGCCGCTCAGCGACAAGCAGCTCAACTACGCACTCTCCGACGTCACGCACCTGCGCGACGTCTATCATTATCTCGCACAGAGCCTCGCCGAGCAGGGCCGCGCCGATTGGGTGTCGGAGGAGATGGAGGTGCTGACCTCGATCGATACCTACGACCTCAAGCCGGAGAATGCTTGGGAACGGCTCAAGATGCGGGTGAAGAAACCCATCGAACTCGCTGTTCTCAAAGAGCTTGCCGCTTGGCGAGAGCGCGAGGCGCGGGCCCGCGACGTGCCGCGCTCGCGCGTCATCAAGGACGAGACGATCTACGAGATCGCCGGCGACCAGCCGACCGACGCGGCCGCGCTCGCCAATCTGCGCAGCCTGTCGAAGGGTTTCGAGCGCAGCCGGGCCGGCGAGGAGATCATCGCCTGCGTGAAGCGGGCGCTGGCGCTGCCGAAGTCGGAGCTGCCGCAGGTGCCGAAGGGCCGCGTGGTGCCCGAGGGTGCCGGCGCGGCGGTCGACCTGATGAAGGTGCTCCTGAAGCTGATCTCGGAGCGCCACGGCGTCGCCGCCAAGGTCATCGCGACGGTCGACGAGCTCGAGGCGATCGCCGCCGACGACGAGGCCGACGTCGCGGTGCTCAAGGGCTGGCGGCGCGAGCTGTTCGGCGAGCAGGCGCTCCGGCTGAAGCGCGGCGAGCTGGCGCTGTCCTTCGACGGCCGCAAGGTGATCGCGGTCGAGACCGGCACCTCGCACGAACGCCAGCCGGGCCGGACCAAGCGCGCCGCGGGTTGAGGGCCCCGCCCTCCCCGCCTCGCCGCCCCGTTATGCGAATCCCGACCGCCGGTCGACAGCTTCTGTCCGAGCCCCGCCGGAGGCTGACGTCCCGCGCCCGCTTTGCGCTGCGGTAGGCGGCGCATCACTTTGTCGTGCAATTTTCGGGCTTTGCGCCGTGCGAACGGGCAATTTCCGCCGCCGCGGCCGAACTTCCGCAACGCCTTGGCGCGAGAGCGCTTTTGAATTGATTTTGCACTGCACAGGAAATAGCGTGTCGGGGACGAGCCTTTCGCACTGCACTCAGACCTTGGCAGTGCTTGTTAGGTGGTCCTGGATGGGCTACGCAGCCGGTCCAGGCACCCTCAGCGCGACGACGGGCACCCCGCGGACGTCCCCCGCCCGCATGCCCGCCCGAACCGTACGGGTTCGCCGCCCCACACCCTCCTTCCGAGCTCGGGGGTAGTTCATGAGCGACAAGTCCGCGACGTTGACGATCGGCAATCAGTCCTGGTCCATGCCGATCAAGCCGGGCACGATCGGCCCGGAAGTCATCGACATCTCGAAGCTGTATGCCGGCTCCAAGATGTTCACCTACGACCCGGGATTCACCTCTACCGCCTCGTGCGAGTCGAAGATCACCTATATCGACGGCGACGAAGGCGTTCTGCTCTACCGCGGCTACCCGATCGAGCAACTGGCCGAAAACGGCAACTTCCTCGAGACCTGTTATCTGCTGCTCTACGGCGAGCTGCCGACCGCGGCGCAGTACGAGGATTTCGCCTCGCGTGTGACCCGTCACACCATGGTGCACGAGCAGATGAACCGGTTCTTCTCCGGTTTCCGCCGCGACGCGCATCCGATGGCGGTCATGGTCGGCACGGTCGGCGCGCTGTCGGCCTTCTACCATGACAGCCTGGACATCGCCGATCCGTTCCAGCGGATGGTCGCCTCGATCCGCATGATCGCGAAGATGCCGACCATCGCCGCCATGGCGTACAAGTATTCGGTCGGCCAGCCCTTCGTCTATCCGAAGAACAGCCTCGACTATACCGCCAACTTCCTGCAAATGTGCTTCTCGATCCCGTGCGAGGAGTACAAGGTCGACCCGGTCCTGTCGCGCGCGCTCGACCGGATCTTCATCCTGCACGCCGACCACGAGCAGAACGCGTCGACCTCGACGGTTCGTCTCGCCGGTTCGTCGGGTGCCAACCCGTTCGCCTGCATCGCGGCCGGCATCGCCTGCCTCTGGGGCCCGGCGCACGGCGGCGCCAACGAGGCGGCGCTGGCGATGCTTCAGGAGATCGGCTCGGTCGAGCGGATCCCCGAGTACATCGCCAAGGCCAAGGACAAGAACGATCCGTTCCGTCTGATGGGCTTCGGCCACCGGGTCTACAAGAACTACGACCCGCGCGCCAAGATCATGCAGAAGACCTGCCACGAGGTTCTGACCACCCTCGGCATCAAGGACGATCCGCTGCTCGACGTGGCGATCGAACTCGAGCGGATCGCGCTGCACGACGAGTACTTCATCGAGAAGAAGCTCTATCCGAACATCGATTTCTACTCGGGCATCACGCTGAAGGCGATGGGCTTCCCGACCTCGATGTTCACCGTGCTGTTCGCGCTGGCCCGTACGGTCGGCTGGATCGCGCAGTGGAAGGAGATGATCGAGGACCCGTCGCAGAAGATCGGCCGTCCGCGTCAGCTCTACACCGGCGCCACCCGCCGCGACTATATCGCGGTCGAAGACCGCGTCTGAGCCGCGGCGACACGGATCCCGACCTCAACGGGGCGCCTTCGGGCGCCCCGTTTCGTTTGGCATGGTGTGTCCGCGCGTATTGCTCCGGGAGTTCGGTTCCGCCGCTCAGGACGCTGACCCGTGCTCGGGCGGCGCGCTCGGCGCGGCGACCGCCTCGGACGCTCCCCGCCCCTCCGGCGCGACGATGCCGCCGGAGATGACGAACTTGGCGGCATCTTCAACGGACATGCCGAGAATCGTGACGTCCGCAGCTGGCAGGAACATCAGATAGCCGCCGGTCGGATTGGGTGTGGTCGGGATGAACACCGCCAGCACGTCGTCCTCGGCCGTGGATCCATCGGCCCCCAGCGCACCGGAGGCCGTGCCGACGTCCTCCGGCACATTGTCCGGCTCGGTTGCCTGCGCACTCATGAGCCGCTCCGCCTCGGCGAGCCGCGCCGCGCGGGCCTCGCCGATCCGGCGCGCGATCTCGCCGCGGACCGGGCCGGCGACGAAGACGATCGACCAGATCCCCGGCCGCGGCCATTCGATCAGGCCGACCTGCCGAAAGCTCTGTTCCTTGTTGGCGACGAAGGTCTCGAAAACCTGCTTCAACGTCTTGTAGACCGGTCGCACGAAGGGCATGCGGTCGACGAGCTGTTCGCCGTAGGACAGCATGGTGCGGCCGAGCAGGCTCGCCATCAGCGCACCGAGCATGGTGAAGCCGAGGAGCGCCACGACCAGGCCGAAGCCCGGCAGGGCGAAGGGCAAATAGCTGTCCGGGTTCCAGGCGGCCGGCACCATCGGCTTGACGGTCGCGTCGACCCACTCGAGGAACGACTTCGCCAGATAGACCGTGATCGCCAGCGGACCGGCGACGACCACGCCGGTGATGAAGCTGTTTCTCAGCCGAGCCGTCCAGCTCGTGCCGTGCAGACCGTCGGGACGTTCGGCCATCCGGTTCTCCGCCAAGGCAGGCCTGCGCGCTGGTGGTCCGCCCCGCGTGCGCGGCAGGCGCGCCGTTGGCCGGGCCCTCATCCGGGCCGCCGAACCGGATCTAACCGTGCTGCGCTGCAACGCAAGGGCGGCGCGCCGCCGCTTCTGGCGAGGGGTCGATTGCGCCGGTCGGATCGCGTCGGCCGAGCGGACTTTCTCAGCCGGCCGGGATCGCGCGATAGGCTTCGCGGCCGGCGACGAAGGTGCGCCGGATCGCCGGCGCGCCGGCCTCGGGCCAGTCGACCAGAACGAGGTCGGCGCGCTTGCCCTCGGCGATCACGCCGCGATCGTCGAGCCCGGAGGCGCGGGCGGCATTGCCGGAGACCAGCGGCCAGAGCTGTTCCAACGGCGCGACATCATCGGCCTTCAGCCGCGCCATGGCGAGCAGCATGGCCGGATAGTAATAGTCGGAGGCGAGCACGTCACAGAGGCCGGCGCGGATCATGTCGGCCGCGCCGGGCGAGCCGAGGTGGCTGCCGCCGCGCGCGGCGTTCGGCGCGCCGAACACCAGAATGTCGCCGGCCTCGCGCGCCGCACGCGCGACGGTCAGGTTCATCGGGAACTCGCTGACACGCGCGCCGAGGCCGCGATAATAGTCGCGCGTCTCGGTTCGGCTGTCGTCGTGCGAGAACATCGGCACGCCGCGCGCGCGGCCGGCGCTCGCGACCTTGGCGATCGCCGCGGGCACCTCGGGACGGCGGTCCCAGATGTTGCGGATCAGCCGGACGAAGTCCTGCTTCGTCATGTGCGAACGCTTGGCGCGTTCCTCCATCTTGCCCTCGAAGGCCGGGCTGTCGATGTCGACCACGGGGAAGTTGGGATCCTGATCGAACGGCCGGTCCTGCATCGGCACGGCCGGGTCGAGCAGCGCCATGGACGTGTGATCGTTGAAGGCGATCGAGGGTGCGAGCGGGCCGGCGAGCGCCGCCTCGATCAGCTCGATCGCCTCGAAGCAGAAGGTCTCCCAGCGCAGCTGCACCCGGTTCTCGACCGTCAGGCGGGGCGCGAGGTCACGCAGACCCTCGACGATGGCGCGCCCGTTGGCGACCGAGCGCAGGCCCGGCTCCCAGCTCAGCGTCAGTGCGTGATAGGTGGTGGCGATGCCGTTGGCGGCGAGCTGGCGATCGGTCTCGAGCAGCGCCGGCGCGATCGGCAGGCCGACGCCGGGGCGCGGCATGACCTGGCGCTCGAAGGCGTCGCCATGGACGTCGATTAGCGCCGGCGCGAGCAGGAAGCCGCGACCGTCGATCACGGTCGCCCCGTCGCGGGCGCCGTCAATTGCGGTGATCACGCCATCCTCGAAGCGAACCGATGCGGTCGCGACGCGATCCGCGAAAATCACCCGCGCCCCTTCGATCACCGTCGCCGATTGCTCCGCCATCTGCCGCCCCTTCTCGAATCGCGATGCGCCCGTCCCCAGGGCGCCGAGCGGCGACCTTTGGAGCGCGATCGTGACGTTGCGATGTCGCGGGAGGACGATGGCGGGCATGGCTGGGTGGCCGAGATGCGCGGGGGGGGGACGGGCGGTACGCCCATCGACAAGATGCCCACCTTAAGTGTTGGACAGCATACTGCCAATTTGGCAGTATGCTGTCATGACAAACGACAGCGCCCCTTTCGATCATCCCGCGAACGCGCTCGTGCTGGAGGTTTTCCGCCTCAACGGCGCCCTGATCCGGTTCGGCGACGCGCTGGTCCGGCCCCTGGGTCTGACCAGCGCCCGCTGGCAGGTGCTGGGCTCGATCGCGCATGGCCGAGGCACGTTCTCGGTCGCCCGGCTCGCCGACAACATGGGTCTGGCGCGCCAGTCGGTGCAGCGGGTCGTCGACGAGCTTGCCGACGCCGGGCTGGTCGGCTTCGCGCCGAACCCGGCCCATAAGCGCGCCAAACTGGTCTTGATGACACCGGCCGGCGAAGACGCATTCAACCGGGCCAGCGCGCTCTGGCGGCCAGTCGCCGAGGCGATGCTGGCATCGCTCGAAGCGCGACGGATCGCCGAAACCACCGAGGCTCTCGCCACGCTGCGCGTGCAGATCGAGGAGCGAGACATGGACAGGAGTGAGGAATGATCAAGATGCTGCACCCGGTCGCCGGGATCATCGCCTTTTTCACCATCCTCGCCTTCTGGACGTCCTCGGTCGCCGCCGAGCTCGGCGGCGTCGAAGCCTGGATCGCCGTCGTCAAGCGCGACATCCTCTGGGGATTGCTGCTGCTGATCCCCTGCATGGCCATCACCGGCAGCACGGGTTTCAGGCTGGGCGGCACGTCGCCGAGCCCGGTGGTCGCGAGGAAGCGGTGCCGGATGCCGCTGATCGCTCTCAACGGCCTGATCGTGCTCCTCCCCTGCGCCGTCATCCTGCATCTGCGCGCGAGCGCGGGCCTGTTCGATCTGACGTTCGGCATCGTCCAGGCGGTGGAACTCATCGCCGGCGCGCTCAACCTGACCCTGATCGGCCTCAACATTCGGGACGGCTTCAAGCGGACCGGCCGCTTCCGTCGAAAAGCATCGGCCACCTAACAACCGCCGACCATGGCCCGCTCCGAGAAGACGGAAGGACTTGACCCATGTCGCTGAAGAGCTCACCCGATCGGTACGGGATCGTCGCGGTCACGGTCCATTGGCTCGCCGCCGGTCTGATCGTGGCCCTGTTGTTTTCCGGCTTCCGGGCTGCCGGACTGCACGACGCCGCCGCCAAGGCCATGGTGCTGCGGATCCATTTTATGGCCGCCGTTCTCGTCCTGAGTTTGACGGCGTTCCGGATCGGCTGGTGGCTGTTGTGGGACGACAAACCGTCTCCGCCACCCGGCTCCACGCGACTGCAGGCCTTCCTGGCCGCTGCCGTGCACGGGCTGCTCTATGTCGTGGTGCTCGGCATGATCGCCAGCGGCGTCGGCATGGTCGGCGTCAGCGGCGCCATTGCGATCCTCACCACCGATGTGACCGTCCTACCGGACTTCTGGCGCTATCCCCCGCGCATCCCGCACGGATTGGGCGCCAGTCTCATGCTCGGTCTCCTCGGCCTCCACGTCGCGGCCGCGCTCTATCACCATTTCGTCCGCCGGGACGGAGCGCTCGGACGCATGTGGCTCTCAAGGTGAGAGGCGCCTTTCGGTCAGCGCAGCTCTGCCGGGCCGCCGGAGACCTCGTCCGGCCCATTCAGGATCATGGCGGACACAGGTCGAGACCCGGTCTGCCATTCGTCCCCTTCTCCCTCACTCCACCGTCACCGACTTCGCCAGGTTGCGCGGCTGGTCCACGTCCGTGCCCATCAGCACCGCCGTGTGGTAGGCGAGCAGCTGTACCGGTACGGCGTAGACGATCGGGGCGACCAGGTCGGACATGGTCGGCAGCACGATCGTCTCGGTCGCCTCGAGGCTGATCGCCTCGGCGCCGGCCTCGTCGGTGATCAGGATGATGCGGCCGCCGCGGGCGGCGACTTCCTGCATGTTCGAGACGGTCTTCTCGTAGAGCCGGTCGTGCGGCGCGATCACCACGACCGGCATGGTCTCGTCGATCAGCGCGATCGGGCCGTGCTTCAGCTCGCCTGCGGCATAGCCCTCAGCGTGGATGTAGGAGATCTCCTTGAGCTTAAGCGCGCCCTCGAGCGCGAGCGGGAAGCTGGTGCCGCGGCCGAGATAGAGCACGTCCTTGGCCTTCGAGATGCGCTTGGCCAGCCGCTCGATCGTCAGTTCGAGCCGCAGCGCCTCGGTGACGAGGCGCGGCACGGCGGCGAGTTCGGCGACCAGCGCCTGTTCCTCGGCCTCGTTGATGGCGCCGCGCGCCCGACCGGCGGCGACCGCCAGCGCGGCGAGCACCGAGAGCTGGCAGGTGAAAGCCTTGGTCGAGGCGACGCCGATCTCGGCGCCGGCGAGCGTCGGGAACACGATGTCGGCCTCGCGGCCGATGCTCGAGGCCGGCACGTTGACGACCGCGCCGATGGTCTGGCCGTGCTGCTTGCAGTAGCGCAGCGAGGCGAGCGTATCGGCGGTCTCGCCCGACTGCGAGACGAACAGCGCCAGGCCCTTCTCCGGCAGCGGCGCCTCGCGGTAGCGGAACTCGGAGGCGACGTCGATATCGACGCCGATGCGCGCGATCCGCTCGAACCAGTACTTGGCGACCAGGCCCGCGTAGTAGGCGGTGCCGCAGGCCGAGATGGTGATGCGGTCGAGCGAAGCCCAGTCGACCCCGCCGACACCGACGCTGGCACGGGGGCCGCTCGCCTCGGGCAGGCGCGTGCGGCCGGCGGTCAGGTCGAGGTAGTGGCCGAGCGTATGGCCGATCACCTCGGGCTGCTCGTGGATCTCCTTGGCCATGAAGTGCCGATAGTTGCCGCGATCGACCGTGAAGGCGGCGGCGTTGGAGATCACCATCGGACGCTGGACCGGATTGTCAGCGGCGTCATAGATCGCCGCGCCCGAGCGATGCAGCACGGCGTAGTCGCCGTCTTCGAGATAGGTGACGCGGTCGGTGAAGGGGGCGAGCGCGATCGCATCCGAGCCGAAATACATCTCGCCGTCGCCCCAGCCGATCGCGAGCGGCGGGCCGGAGCGGGCGCCGATCAGGAGATCGCCGTCGGTCGGAAACAGGAACAGCAGCGCGTAGGCGCCGGTCAGCAGCTTCAGCGTCGCGGCGACGGCCTCCTTGGGCGGCAGCCCTTCGTCGAGATAGCGCGTGACCAGATGCGCGACGACCTCGGTGTCGGTCTCCGACTTGAACTCGTGGCCGGCGCCGATCAGGAAGGTCTTCAGCTCGCGGAAGTTCTCGATGATGCCGTTGTGCACGACCGCGACGCGCTCGGTCGCGTGCGGGTGGGCGTTCTTCTCGGTGACGCCGCCGTGGGTCGCCCAGCGGGTGTGGCCGATGCCGATCGCGCCGGCGAGCGGCGATTCGCTAAGCACGGCCTCGAGATTGCGCAGCTTGCCGACCGCGCGGCGGCGCGCGAACGTGCCGTCCGGCTCGATCGTGGCGACGCCGGCGGAATCATAGCCGCGGTATTCGAGACGCTTCAGCGCATCGACGAGTTCGTGGGCGACCGAGCTCTTGCCGAGAATTCCAATGATGCCGCACATGAAGCCGTCTTCCTCTCATCGATCGATCGCCGACGCCCGCCCGGTCTTCAACGACCCGCGTGCCTTCCGCTTGTCACATCCGCCGAGAGACCATGTGGTCCCGGCCGTCCCATTCCGAGCACTGCGGCGAAACACGTAGCCGAGCGCGTGCAAGCCTCGAAATCACATTCCGTGTCGGAGTTTGACAGGCAGGCCGGACGACGCCCGGCCGATGCCCGAACCGGACACGGATTTTCATCCGCGCTTCTTCGCCGCCACCTCGGCCGCCTTGGCGGCGCGGAACGTCGCCGCCCAGCCATCCTTGACCACCTGCCGGCCGCGACCGATCGCCAGCGCATCGGCCGGCACATCGTCGGTGATCACGCTGCCGGAGCCGATATAGGCGCCGTCGCCGATCTTGACGGGGGCGACCAGCGACGAGTTCGAGCCGACGAAGGCGCCGGCGCCGATCTCGGTCAGGTACTTGCCGAAGCCGTCGTAATTGCAGGTGATCGTGCCGGCGCCGATGTTCGACTTGGCGCCGACCACGGCATCGCCGATGTAGGTCAGGTGGTTGACCTTGGCGCCATCGCCGATGCGGCCGTTCTTGATCTCGACGAAGTTGCCGACATGCGCGTCGGCGCCGATGTCGGCCCCCGGGCGCAGACGCGAATAGGGGCCGACGATTGCGCCGCCCGCGACCTTGGCGCCTTCGAGATGGGAAAAGGCGCGGATGCGCGCGCCCGCCTCGATCGCGACGCCGGGGCCGAACACGACGTTCGGCTCGACGATCACGTCGCGACCGATGACCGTGTCATGGGCGAAGAACACGGTCTCCGGCGCGACCAGCGTGACGCCGGCGGCCATGGCACGGGTGCGGGCGCGGGTCTGGAACACCGCCTCGCAGGCGGCGAGCTGGGCGCGATCGTTGACGCCGAGGAACTCCTCGGCCGGGCCTTCGACCGCGACCGCCTGGAGCCCGCGCGCGGTGGCGATCTCGACCGCATCGGTCAGATAGTACTCGCCCTTGGCATTGGCGTTGCCGATCGCGTCGAGGATCGACAGCAGGCCGGCGCCGCGGAAGCCCATGATGCCGGAATTGCAGAAGTCGATCGCCTTCTCGGCGGCGCTGGCGTCCTTTTCCTCGCGGATGGCGACGAGCCGGCCGCCCTCGGTCAGGAGCCGGCCGTAGCCGGTTGGCGTCGGCGTGCGGAAGCCGAGCACCACGACATGGGCGCCGCCGGCAAGCCGATCGCGCACGCCGCGCAGGGTCTCGGGCGTGACTAGCGGCGTGTCGCCATAGAGGACAATGACGTCGTCTACGCCGGCCTCGATGGCGGTGCGCGCCTGGAGCACCGCATGGGCGGTGCCGAGCCGGTCGGTCTGAACGAAGACGCCGGCCGCCGGCGCGGCGGCGCGCACGGTCTTCTCGACGGCGCTCGCGTTCGGACCGATCACGGCGGCGAGGCTGTCCGCGCCCGCGGCCTGCGCCGCCGCGATCACATGCCCGACCATCGGCCGACCGGCGATCTCGTGCAGCACCTTGGGCAGGGCGGACTTCATCCGCGTCCCTCGCCCGCCGCGAGCACGATCATCAGACAGGAACGCTCAGCCATCGGCTCCTCCGCCCTTCGCACCGCAAATGCGCGGCCCGGAGCGCCGGGACCGCCGGCCTGCCGCCGCGGCGGTGCCTCGGCTGCGCGGAAGACCATGCCGAACCGGCGCCGTCAAGCGCAACGGTCGCCCCGGACGGCCGCCCGCCGCGGCCGGCGAGCCCGCCCTTTGGGAAAGCGTGCCTTTTCGGCCGCACCGGGCGAGGACCCGCACCCTTCGCCACGCAAAAGTCTTCGCGCGGGTGCTATCGTGATCCATCATGATTCCCAGACGCATGGCCGGAGCCGGAGCCGTGGCGGATACCCGCAGTGCCTTGAGTGAACTGATCGAAGACGAAGACCGCCGCACGACCGGGCTCGCGCTCGCGGGCTGGGGATTCGTGGCCGTGCTCGCGACCGTCGGCGCGGTCGGCGCTTGGCAGTTCGCGCCCGCCCGCTCGATCGCGGGTGGCGATCTCATCGCGCGCGCCGCGCCACTCGGCGATCCGGCGGAGACCACCGGTTCGATCGCCCGGGCGTCCGGCGATGCGTCG
The DNA here is from genome assembly GCA_040269895.1 of Ancalomicrobiaceae bacterium S20. Lineage (NCBI taxonomy): Bacteria > Pseudomonadati > Pseudomonadota > Alphaproteobacteria > Hyphomicrobiales > Ancalomicrobiaceae > Methyloraptor > Methyloraptor flagellatus. The sequence goes on from CP158568.1 coordinate 1,752,920, forward strand.
GGGCGTGCAGCGCGGCCCGCGCCGCAGGTTCTCCCGGCCGACGGCCAGGCGGCGTCGATCCAGGATTTCGAGGCACTGCGCGCCGACATTCGCGAGCTGCAGAAGAAGGTGCAGCAGGGCACGACCGCCGGCCTGCCCTCGGGCGCCTTCGAGCAGCTCTCGCGCCGGCTCGCGACGGTCGAGGACCGGCTCGACAAGCTCGAAGCGGGGACGTGGCGACGGCACGGGGCCGCAGGCGCGGCTCGGGACCGGCACGGCCGCGCCGCTCGCCGCCGCCGATCCCGCCACGCGCGCCGCCGCCGATCGTCTCGCCGCGGCGGACCGGATCCTGCAGGCCGAACGCGAGGTCGCCGCGCACGCGCGGCTGCCGCCGCCGAGGAACGGCCGGTTCAGGTCGCGCAGGCGGACCAGCCGCCCGCTCGGCCGCCCTTGTCGGTCTCGGTCGGTCAGGGCAACGCGCAGCCGCCGCAAGGCGCGCGCGGTGTCGACATGACGTCGACCGGCACGGTGGCGAAACCGCCGATGCCGGTGAAGCCGGTGCCGGTGCAAGTGCCGTTGCAGCCGGTCACCTCGGTCGACGACGACATGAAGTCGCTGATGGACAAGGCCAACGGCGGCATCGACAAGCCGATCAGCAACGAGCCGAAGCCGGTCACCTTCGCGATCCCGATGCCGAAGCCGGCCGATCTCGCCGGCCCGAAACCGACCGAAGCCTCCGTCGCAGCCGATGCCGCGGCCAAGGCCTCACCTGCGCCGGCGGCGCGCGCGGACACGCTTCAGACAGCCGTGGCTTCCGCCCAGGCACCCTCCGCCCAAGCACCTTCCGCTCAGGCCCCTTCCGCGCAGGCTGCACCCGTTCAGACGGCGACCGCCCAGGCGCCGGCCGGACAGGCCCTCGCACTCCAGGCCGCAGCACCGGCGGCCGGCGGCGGCGCCGAAGGACCGATCGCCGTCGATCTCGGATCGTACAAGTCGCTCGCCGGCCTGAAACGGACCTGGGTCGATCTGGAGAAGCGTCATGCCGAGGCCACGAACGGCATCGGTGCGCTGGCGCAGATCAAGGAGACCAAGGACGGCACGGAGATCCGCCTCGTCGCCGGCCCCTACGCCAACTCGGCCGATGCGGCCAAGGCCTGTGCGCGGTTCAAGACGGCCGGGTTCTCCTGCTCGGCCGGCACCTTCATCGGCCAGCCGATCCGCTGAGGACACGCGTCCCGGCCCCTTCATCGATGGAGCGTGCGGAGGGCGGCGTACGGCGACGCGCGCATGGTTGCCGTCGCCGCGCCTTGCGCGGGCCGCCAGGCGCGTCCCTGCGTTCGCGGTGCGGGCCGATCAGCCGAGGTTCGAAAAGGCCGGGAAGGTTTCCAAGAGCCAGAAGGCGATGCGCTCGATCTGGCCGGTCAGGAACATGACGCCGGTCACGACCAGGAGCACGCCCATGCCCTTCTCGACCTTGCCGAGATGGCGGCGGAAACGGACCATCACGCTCATGAACGGCTGCGAGAACAGTGCCGCGATCAGGAACGGCACGCCGAGGCCGAGCGAATAGACCGCCAGCATGAGCGCGCCCTGCCCGACCGTGTCGCGGCTGCCGGCCACGGCGAGAATCGCGGCCAGCACCGGGCCGATGCACGGCGTCCAGCCGAAGCCGAAGGCGAGCCCGATCACATAGGCGCCGAGCGGGCCGGCGCTCTGCCGCGCCCCGGCCTGAAAACGCGCCTCGCGATAGAGCAGCGCGATCCGGAACACGCCGAGAAAATGCAGCCCCATCACGATGATCGCCGCGCCGGCGATCCAGCCGAGCACATCGAGATACTGGCGCACGACCTGCCCGAGCACCGAGGCGGTCGCGCCGAGCAGCACGAACACGGTGGAGAAGCCGAGCACGAAGCACAGCGCCGACAGGATCACGCGGATGCGTGCCGCATGCAGGCCGCGCGTCTCGGAGAGTTCGTCCAGGCTGACGCCGGCCATGAAGGCGAGATAGGGCGGCACCAGCGGCAGCACGCAAGGCGACACGAAGGAGATCACGCCCGCGCTGAAGGCGCCGAGGAGGGTCACGCTGTCGTTCATCGTCGGATCTCGTGTCCCTTCGGGTGCTTCTCACCGGTCGCATCGCCCGGCGCGTCCGGGCGAACGGCATCGCGCCTCGCGATCTCCGTGGGGCTCCTATAGGGCATGGCCGCGGATAGCGAAAAGTCACCTTCGCGCGAACGGTGGCACTACGGACCTTTCCGGGGCCGGGTCATGGACCGATATCGGGTGGGAGACGCCGGGCACGCGGCCGCGCTATGAGGTGCCCGCGTTTGCGGAATGCCGTTCCACGGTCATCGCCGCGTCGGAGATGTTCGCACCGGACATGTTCGCACAGGAGACGGCCGCCGCGCCCCTGACTGATGGCGGGTCTGCAAGACGTGGCCAGAGCGGTGCCGATCCCGGCCTCGACCCCGTCCGGCCGAGGAAACTACGAGGAGACGTCATGGGTTCGAACCGTTGGTCGCATCGCTCCGGTCGATCGAGGTCGCTGGCGCTCGCGGTCTGCCTTGCGGCCGCAACGCTGCTCGCGGCCGTCGCCGCGACGCCTGCCGCCGCCGACCCTCCGGTGGCCGGCCGCTGGATCTATTCGATGGAGCGCGGCGGCTGGCGGTTCGAGCCGGCCGAGGGCACGCCGGAGGGCGATGCCTACGGCTCGCGCGTCTACAGCCCGAATCGGGGCGTCGAGTGGCAGGGCGGCCCCGGCCCCGGTCAGCAGTTGGAGCGGTTCGGCACCGCGCCGGCCGTACCGAACCGCGTGGTGCCGACCATCCCGCCGGCGGTGGTTCCAGCCCCGCCGGCGATCAAGATCTGCCCGGGCGGTTGCTGAAGGGCGTCCCGAATGCCGGGGTCGCGGGTACGGCTCAGAACCGCCGCTTGCCGATCGACTGAAGCGACGGATAGCGCCCGCGCCGGGTCTGCGGCGGTGGCGGCGGCGGCGGGGTCGGTTCGAGCTTGAGGTTGCCCTTGGTGCCGGCGTTCGGCGGCGGCACGACCGGGGCGCCCGAATCCGTGGTCTCGGCGATCTTCACGAGCTGGGCGAGGATCACCGCCGCGCCCTTGAGCCGCGCCTCCGGTTGCGGCCAGTCGCGGGTCAGCACGATCTTCTGGTCCGGCCGGATCTTCGCCAGGCTGCCCTGCTCGCCGATGTAGCGGACGAGCCCGGCCGCGTTGGCGAAGTAGTTGTTGCGGAAGGCGATGACGATGCCCTTCGGGCCGGCGTCGATCTTCTCGACATTGGCCCGCCGGCACAGCGCCTTCACGTAGACGATCTTCAGGAGGTGCTCGACCTCCTCCGGCAGCGGGCCGAAGCGGTCGATCAGCTCGGCGCCGAAGCCGTCGATCTCCTCGGGCGTATTGAGATCGGCGAGGCGCTTGTAGAGGCCGAGCCGCAATTGCAGATCGGCGACATAGGTCTCCGGGATCATCACCGGCGTCCCGACCGTGATCGACGGCGACCACTGGTCCTCCGGCATCTCGGTATCGCCCGATTTCAGCGAGGCGACCGCCTCCTCGAGCATCTGCTGATAGAGCTCGTAGCCGACCTCGCGGATGTGGCCGGACTGTTCCTCGCCGAGCAGATTGCCGGCGCCGCGGATGTCGAGGTCGTGGCTTGCGAGCTGGAAGCCGGCACCGAGGCTGTCGAGCGACTGCAAGACCTTGAGCCGGCGCTCGGCACCGGTGGTCATCTTGCGCTCGGCCGGCGTGGTCAACAGCGCATAGGCGCGGAGCTTCGATCGGCCGACGCGGCCGCGCAGCTGATAGAGCTGCGCCAGACCGAACATGTCGGCGCGATGCACGATCAGCGTGTTCGCGGTCGGAATGTCGAGGCCGGACTCGACGATCGTGGTCGACAGGAGCACGTCGTACTTGCCCTCGTAGAAGGCGTTCATGACGTCCTCGAGTTCGGTCGAGGCCATCTGGCCGTGCGCGACCGCGACCTTAACCTCCGGCACGGTCGCCGTCAGGAACTCGCGCATCTCCGCGAGGTCCGACACGCGTGGCACGACGAAGAACGACTGTCCGCCGCGATAGTGCTCGCGCAGCAGCGCCTCGCGGATCGTCAGCGGGTCGAATGGCGCGATGAAGGTGCGGACAGCCAGACGGTCGACCGGCGGCGTCGCGATGATCGACAGTTCGCGCAGGCCCGTCAGCGCCGACTGCAGCGTGCGCGGGATCGGCGTCGCGGTCAGGGTCAGCACGTGGACGTCGGCGCGCAGTTCCTTCAGCCGCTCCTTGTGCTTCACGCCGAAGTGCTGCTCCTCGTCGATGATCAGGAGCCCGAGGTCGCGGAAGTCGACGCCCTTGCCGAGCAGCGCATGGGTGCCGACGACGATGTCGACCTGCCCGTCCTTGAGGCCCTGCTTGGTCTTCGCGAGATCCTGCGCCGAGACGAGCCGCGAGGCCTGTTCGATGCGGAACGGCATGCCGCGGAACCGCTCCTGGAAGGTGCGGAAATGCTGGCGGGCGAGCAGCGTGGTCGGCACGACGACCGCGACCTGCTTGCCGGAGGCCGCGACCGCGAAGGCGGCGCGCAGCGCCACTTCGGTCTTGCCGAAACCGACGTCGCCGCAGACCAGCCGGTCCATCGGCCGGCCGGAGTTGAGGTCCTCGAACACCGACTGGATCGCGTTCAGCTGATCCTCGGTCTCGTCGTAGGGGAAGCGCGCGGCGAACTCGTCGTAGAGCCCTTCCGGCGGGCTGATCGCGGTCGCGGTCTTCAGGAGACGCGCGGCGGCGGTCTTGATCAGCGCGTCCGCGATCTCGCGGATGCGCTTCTTCATCTTGGCCTTGCGCGCCTGCCAGGCGACGCCGCCGAGCTTGTCGAGCTGGGCGTCGGTCTCGTCCGAACCGTAGCGCGACAGGAGCTCGATGTTCTCGACCGGCAGATAGAGCTTGTCGCCGCCGGCGTATTGCAGTTCCAAGCAATCGTGCGGCGCGCCGGCTGCGGTGATGGTCTTCAGGCCGGTGAAGCGGCCGATGCCGTGGTCGACATGGACCACGAGGTCGCCTTCCGAGAGGCCGGCGACCTCGGTCAGGAAGTCCGAACCCTTCGAGCGCTTGCGCTTCTGGCGGATCAGGCGGTCGCCGAGGATGTCCTGCTCGGCGATGACGGCGAGATCGTCGACCTCGAAGCCGGTCTCCAGCCCGACGACGCCGAGGCCGACCACGCCGTGACCGAGCGCGAGGCTTTCGGGATAGGTCTTCACGACCGCGGTGTTCTTCAGGCCGTGGTCGGCGAGCACCTGGGTCAGGCGATCGAGCGCGCCGTCCGACCAGCCGGCGATCAGCACGCGCTTCTTGGCCTCGCGCAGGCTCGCGACATGGGCGAGCACCGCATCGAAGACATTGACGTCGCCCGCCGCCCGCTCGGCCGCGAAGCTGCGGCCGCCGCGGCCGCCGAGGTCGACAATCGTGCCGGGCCCGCGCCGTCCGGCCGCGCGAAGGGCGTGACCTCGGCGGTCTTGAGGTCGGCGAGCCGGCTCGTCCACTCGTCCTTGGTGAGATAGAGCCGCGCCGGCTCGATCGGCTTGTAAGGGACGGCGCCCGCCGAGGGCTGCGCCAGCGCCTCGCGGCGATTGTCGTAGTGATCGGCGATCATGGCGAGGCGTTCGTCGAGCGCCTCGGTCGCGAGCGGATCGGTCATGACGACCGCGCCGTCGCAATAGTCGAACACCGTGTCGAGCCGGTCGTGGAACAGCGGCAGCCAGTGTTCCATGCCGGCATAGCGCCGGCCGTCGGAGATCGCGGCATAGAGTGCGTCGTCGCGCGTCGTCGCGCCGAAGGCGGCGACATAGTTGCGCCGGAAGCGCGAGATGTTCTCGGGCGTGAGCGTCACTTCGCTCATCGGCACCCATTCGAGCTTCTTCAGCGTGCCGGTCGAGCGCTGGCTCTCCGGATCAAAACGGCGGATCGATTCCAGCGTGTCGCCGAAGAAGTCGAGCCGGACCGGCGCCTCGGTGCCCGGCGCATAGAGATCGAGAATGCCGCCGCGCACGGCGTATTCGCCGGTGTCGCGGACGGTGGCGGTGCGCTCGAAACCGTTGTTCTCCAGCCAGCGGGTCAGCTCGGCCATGTCGATGCGGTTGCCGGGGGCCGCCGCAAAAGTCTCGCCCGCGATCAGCGACTTCGCCGGCACGCGCTGGAGGCTGGCGTTGATCGTGGTCAGCACGACGAGCGGCTTCGTCCGCTCGCGCGGCCGCGCCAGGTGCGACAGCGCGGTCATGCGCCGGGCGACGATCACCGGGTTCGGCGAGACGCGGTCATAGGGCTGGCAGTCCCAGGACGGCAGGGACAGGACCGCGATGTCCGGCGCGAAGAAGCCGAGCGCCTGTTCGAGCATCGCCATGCGCGTGCCGTCGCGGGCGACGAACAGCACCGCCGGCTTGCCGTCGCGCGCCCCGAGCGCGCGGGCGAGATCGCCGAGCACGAGCGCCTCGAGCCCGTCCGGCACGCTCGACAGCGTGACGTAGGCGGCGCGGTCGAACAGTCCCTTGAAACTCTTCACGGACGCGTCTGCCCCAGGCCGTCGAGGTGGAAGGTGCGGATCCGCTCGACGAGCGGGGTCGCGTGCGCGGTCGGCATGGTCGCGGGATTGGTCATCCAGCCGAACAGGTCGACGTCGGGCAGGTCGAGCAGGCGCTCGAACGCGTCGAGGTCCGCGTCCGAGAGATCGCCGATATGAGCGTCGGCATAGGGCCCGAGCACGAGGTCCATCTCCTTGGTACCGCGGTGCCAGGCGCGATAGAGCGCCTTCTTGCGACGGGGCTCGAGGCCAGCGGTCGAACGGGTGGTGCCGGTCATGGGACGGTCTCCGGAGACGTCGCGCGTAATAGCCGATCTCCGCCGTGGCTCGGGCGAGCGACGTCGGTTCGCCGACTATCTAGCGCGGTATCGTGCGCATGTCAGGGGGAGTTTTGGTTATGGGCGCCCGCAAGTTCGAGGCGAACGTCAGAGGTCACGCTCCAGGATCGCTTCCCAATCCTGGGCCGCATGCAGAACGTGGACGATCTCGATGGCTTCCCTGATCCGATAGAAGATCAAGTAGTTGCCGTACGTCCGTCGTCGGAGACCGAGCGCGGCGAAGCGCGGGACGACCTCGTAGCCGCGTGGCGTATCGGCGATCCTCAGGCACTTCTCGACGAGTTCGCGCACGAATGTCTCTGCGCGATGCGGGTTATCGGCGGCGATCCAGTCCGAAATGCGCTCGAGCTCCCGCTCGGCCGCCTCGGTAATGACGACGATCATCGTATGCCGCGCGTCATCGCCGAGTACTTCGCTGCGAGCCGCGCCAAAACCTCTTCGGCCGGCTTTACACGACCGGCGTCGGCATCTGCGATTCCGCGGGCGATCGCCTCGTCCAAGGCCGCGAGCTTGTGCTCTTGGGCCTGCAGCAGGCGCAACGCTTCGGTGACCACTTCGGCTTCCGACCCGTACCGGCCGGAACGCACCAGTTCTGCGACGAAGCCTTCGAGCTTGCCCAGATCGACGTTGATCGTCATGGCACCAATCCTCCGCCGTGCAGTGTGCCTGTCGCCTCGGGGGTTATCAAGGCTGCCGTTTCCGTAGCTCCGATGGCCTGACCCGGCTAAGTTGGTCGCCCGATCGAATCCAGTGCCCCATACCCCATGCGCCCCGAGATCCTGAACCCCTATTTCGCCGGCCTCGAAGGTCTGCCGGGCGTCGGCCCGAAGACCGCGGCGCATTTCGCGCGGCTGTTCGGCGGCGACGGACGGCCGGCGCGGGTGGTCGATCTCCTGTTCCACCTGCCGACCGGGCTGATCGACCGGCGCAATCAGCCCGGCGTCGCGCGCGCGGCCGAGGGCGCGATCGTGACGCTCGACGTGCGCGTCGACCGGCACAAGGCCGCCGCCGCGGCACGCGCCTGCCCTACCGGGTCTATGCCCATGACGACACCGGCGAGATCGCGCTCGTGTTCTTCAACGCGCGCGCCGACTGGCTGCAGAAGATCCTGCCCGAGGGCGAGCGGCGCTGGGTGTCCGGCAAGGTCGAATGGTTCAACGGCGCGCCGCAGATGGTGCATCCGGACCATGTCGTCGCGCCGGAGGAGTTCGGCTCGCTGCCGCTGGTCGAGCCGGTCTATGGCCTGACCGAGGGCCTGTCATTGCGCGCGGTCGGCCGCGCGGCGGTCGCGGCGCTCGACAAGGTGCCGGTGCTGCCGGAATGGCAGGAGCCGGACTGGATCGCGCGCAAGCGCTGGCCGGGCTTTCTCGATGCGCTGAAAACCTTGCACAGGCCGGAAGGCGCGATCGAGGCCGAGCCGCAAGCGACCGCGCTGGCCCGCCTCGCCTATGACGAACTGCTCGCCAGCCAGCTGGCGCTGGCGCTGGTGCGCGCGGAGGTCCGGCGCGGGGCGAAGGCGCCGCGGATCGGCACGGGCGCCTTGTCCGAGAAGGTTCTCGGCGCCCTGCCCTTCTCCCTGACCGGATCGCAGACGCGCGCGGTCGAGGAGATCCGCGCCGACATGGGGCAGCCCGTGCGCATGTTGCGGCTCCTGCAAGGCGACGTCGGCGCCGGCAAGACCGTCGTCGCCATGCTCGCCGCCGCCACGGCCTGCGAGACCGGCGGTCAGGCGGCGCTGATGGCACCGACCGAGTTGCTTGCCCGCCAGCACGCCCGCACGCTGCAACCGCTCGCCGAGGCCGCCGGCATCGGCTTTGCGGTGCTGACCGGCCGCGAGAAGGGCAAGGAGCGCGCGCGCATCCTCGAAGGGCTCGCGGACGGCTCGATCGGCCTCCTGGTCGGCACGCATGCGTTGTTCCAGGACGACGTCGTCTTCGCCGACCTCGCGCTCGCGATCATCGACGAACAACACCGGTTCGGCGTGCACCAGCGGCTCGCGCTCGCGGCCAAGGGCCGCGGCACCGACCTGCTGATCATGACCGCGACGCCGATCCCGCGCACGCTCCTGCTCTCGGCCTTCGGCGACGTCGATGCCTCGCGCCTGACCGAGAAGCCGGCGGGTCGGCAGCCGATCGATACGCGGCTGGTCTCGGCCGAGCGCATCGGCGAGGTGGTCGAGGGTCTGAAGCGCAAGATCGCCGAGGGCGCCAAGGTCTATTGGGTATCGCCGCTGGTGGAGGAGTCCGAGCAGATCGACCTCGCCGCGGCCGAGGAGCGCTTCGGCGATCTGACCCGCACGCTCGGGCCGATCGTCGGCCTCGTCCACGGCCGCCTGAAGCCGGCCGAGAAGGATGCCGCAATGCGCGACTTCCAGGAGGGGCGCACGCGCTTGCTCGTTGCCACCACCGTCATCGAAGTCGGCGTCGACGTGCCGGACGCCACGATCATGGTGATCGAACATGCCGAGCGCTTCGGCCTCGCCCAGCTCCACCAGCTGCGCGGCCGGGTCGGCCGCGGCAAGGCCGCATCAACGTGCCTGCTCGTGTACAAGGGCCCGCTCGGCGAGGTCGCCCGCGCGCGGCTCGAGATCATGCGCGAGACGGAAGATGGCTTCCGGATCGCCGAGGAGGACCTGAAGCTGCGCGGCGGCGGCGAGGTGCTCGGCACCCGGCAGTCGGGCCTGCCCGGCTTCAAGCTCGCCAGGCTCGACCTCCACGCCGAGATGATGGAGACCGCGCGCGACGACGCCCGGCTGATCCTCGCGCGCGATCCCGATCTCGCGAGCCCACGCGGCGCGGAGCTGCGCGTGCTGCTCTATCTGTTCGAGCGCGACGAGGGCGTGCGGCTGCTGAAGGCCGGGTGATCGGTCCCGTGTGCACGGGCTCGGCGTCCGGTCAGGGCTTCGGCAGCAAATTCCGGCGCTGCGCCATGGTCGCGACGACTGCCTCGGCGGCCACATCCGAGGGCGAACGACCGCCGGGCAAGGCCATCACCGCCTCGAGGCGCGCGAAGGCATCGATCTGCGCGCGCCGCTCCGGGCTGTCGCGCAGCAGCGCGGCGAGCGCGCCGGCGAGATTTTCCGGCGTGCAATCCTCGTCGATGAATTCCGGCACGGCCTTCTCGCCGACGATCAGGTTCGGCAGGATCGCCGAGCGCACTTTCAAGAGCGGCCGGACCGGTTCGGGGATATCGAGGAAGCGCTTCACCACGCGACCGAGCGCGTCGAGCTTGTAGGCCGCGACCGTCGGAAGGCCGGCGAGCGCCAGTTCGAGCGTCACGGTGCCGGAGGCCGCCAGCGCGGCATCGGCAGTCCGGAACGCCTCGAATTTGGCCGCTTCGCCGGCGACCAGCGTCGGCGCGACCGGCCAGCCGGCGACGGCCGCCTCGATCGCCGGCCGGACATGGTCGACGGCGGGCAGCGTGAGGTCGAACGGCCCGATCCGATCGCGCAACAGGCCGAGCGCGGCGCCGAACGGCGCCATCAAACGGCGGATCTCGCCGGTGCGGCTGCCGGGCAGCACGACGATGCGGGGCCGACGCCCGGCGCCGAGCGGCGCGGTGCGCGGCGTCGCCGGGCGGACCAGATCGCGCTTCTCGATGAAGGGATGGCCGACGTAAGTCGTTGGCGGGCCGCCGAGCACCGCGTGGGCCGCCGGCTCGAACGGCAGGAGCGCCAGCAGGCGATCGGTGAAGGCCGCGATCTTCTTCGCCCGGCCCGGCCGCCAGGCCCAGACGGTCGGCGAGACATAGAGCACGATCGGCAGATCCGGCATGGCGGCCCGGAGCGGCGCGGCGATGCGATGGCAGAAATCCGGGCTGTCGATCAGCACGAGCGCGTCGGGCCGGGCCGCCAGCGCGGCCTCGCGGGTGATCTTGATCCTGTTGAAGATCGTCGGCAGCCGCGCCAGCACCGGGCCGATGCCCATGACCGCGATGTCGCTCATCGGGAACAGGCTGGCGAGGCCGGCCGCCGTCATCGCCGGACCACCAACGCCGACGAAATCAACAGCGCCGAGCCGCGCGCGCAGGCCCTGCATCAGCGCAGCACCGAGCGCGTCGCCGGAGCTCTCGCCGGCGACGATGAAAATGCGGGGCGTACGGCCGCCCGCCGGAGTCATCCCGTCACCGGAGGCGATCGCGTCGAAATCGGTCATGGCGCGCCCTCACCGGCTTCCGGCCCGTGTCGGCCTGCGGACCCCGAGGCCTCGCCATCGCCAGCGGTCCCATAGACGAACAGTGCCGCCGCATCGGCCGCCGCGATCGTCGCGCCGCGATGGGCGACGATCGCGCGGCCGGTTTCGACCGCAACGCCGGCGAGGCCGGCGGCATGGGCATTGGCAACGGTGTCCGGCCCGATCGCCGGCAGGTCGAGACGGGGATCCTGCGTCGGCTTCATCGCCTTGACCAGCACGCCGCCCTGCGCCGTACCGGCGGCCGCGACGCGCGCCAGCATCGCGTCGGTGCCATCGGGGCCTTCTTCGGCGACCACGCGGCCGGCCGCGACCACGACGCCCTGCCCCTTGTCGCGACGGCCGAGGCGCACGCGCGGCGGCGAGCCCCACGGCGATGTCCGCGAGCGCGGCGTCGGTCGGCACGACACGGCCGAGCGGGCCGGCCGGCGCCAACAGGCCGGGCGCGACGTCGGCGATCGACAGGACGCGAAAACCCTCGGCCTCGATGATGCGTGCGATCCGACGCAGGACGCCGTCGTCGCCGCGCGTCAGCAGGTGCCAATGGCGGATCACCTGAAAGACACCGCCGAGATCGATTTCGGAGAGGCGCGGCATGCGGCGCTGGCGCATGCCGCCGATCATCACGAGCTCGCGCGCGTCGGCCCGCCGCAAAGCCCGGAAGAAGCGGCCGAGCTGGCCGCGCCGGATCGGGACGGTCTCGAAGCCGGCGAGCGCGGCGAGATCGGCTTCGTCCTCGATGGCGACGACCACGACGCGCCGGCCCTCGGCCTGTACGCTCGCCGCGACCAGCGCCGGAAACGCGCCGCCGCCGGCGAGGATGCCGAGCGGCGGGAGCGCGCCGCCGTTCGCGACGGAGGGTTCGGCCGGCGGGGCAGCGCGCGCCGGCACGGGATCAGACTTCCTTGGCTGTGGCGCGCGGCGCGCAGAGGCCGCGGTCGCCGACGCCGCGCACGAAATCGACCACCTGCATGACCAGCGGCTCGCCGCCGAACATGGTCGCGACGTCCTCGACGCGCTCCATCAGCGTGCCCTCGTCCGAGAACAGCATGCGATAGGCGGCGCGCAGCTTGTGGATGCTCTCGCGCTCGAAGCCGCGGCGGCGCAAGCCGACGAGGTTCAGGCCGCCGAGCCGCGCGCGATCGCCGATCGCCGAGCCGTAGGGGATCAAGTCGCTCTCGAGACCCGAGAGGCCGCCGAGGAAGGCGTGTTCGCCGACGCGCACCCACTGGTGCACGGCCGAGAGGCCGCCGAGGATCGCATGATCGCCGACCGTCACATGGCCCGCGAGGGTCGCATTGTTGACCAGGATCACGTGATTGCCGACGCGGCAGTCGTGCGCGACATGGGCGCCGACCATGATCAGGCAGCCATCGCCGACGGAGGTGATCATGCCGCCGCCCTCGGTGCCGGGGTTGATCGTCACCTGTTCGCGAATGACGGTCTTCCGGCCGATCACGACCTTGCTCGGTTCGCCCTTGAACTTGAGATCCTGCGGCGGATGGCCGATCGAGGCGAAGGGGTAGACCTTGGTCTCGGCGCCGATCTCGGTGATGCCGGCGAGCGACACGTGGCTGACCAGTTCGACGCCGTCGCCGAGGACGACGTCCTTGCCCACCACGCAGAACGGCCCGACGACGACATCGGCGCCGAGAACGGCGCCATCCTCGATCACGGCGGAGGGGTGGATTTTCGACATGGAGATACGAATCCTCGAAGGCGCGGCGACAGGTCCGATCTAGCGGCCCCGGTTCCGCGCCGGAAATCACATTGCGTGTCCGATTGTGACCGTGCGGGCGGCGGCCGTGCGGGCGCCGCGATCACCGCATCGCCTCAGTCGCGCACCAGCATGGCGCTGACCTCGGCCTCGGCGACGGTCTTGCCGTCGACCTTGGCCTCGCCGCGATACCACCACATGTTCGACCGCTGCTTCAGCTTGGTCAGGTGGTAGTGAACCACGTCACCCGGCTCGACGGGCTTGCGGAACTTCACCTTGTCGATGGTCATGAAGTAGACGACCTTCGGCGGGCCGGCTTCCGCCGTCGCGGCCACGCACATGGCGCCGGCGGTCTGGGCCATGCCCTCGATCAGCAGCACGCCGGGGAACACCGGCCGACCGGGAAAGTGGCCGAGGAACTGCGGCTCGTTGAACGTGACGTTCTTGATGCCGATGCCGGCGTTGTCGCCGTCGATGTCGATGATGCGATCGACCATCAGGAACGGATAGCGGTGCGGCAGCAGTTCCAGGATCTTCAGGATGTCGGCCGTTGCCAGCGTCTTCGGCGGCGCTTCGGACATGCGGTCTGTCCCCTTTTCTCTCGATCATCGGTCGCCGGCCCGCCGTGCTGGCGCTCCGGACGACCGATCGTCTTCAGTCTTCGGATGGTCCCGTATCGCGGGCGGCGAGTTTCTTCAAGGTCGCGATCTCGCGCGCGAACTGCAGCACGGGCTTCGCCGGCGAGCCGACGATGCGCGCGCCGGCCGGCACGTCGCCCATGACGCCGGCCTGGGCGCCGACTTGCGCGCCGCTGCCGATCTTCAGATGACCGGTGATGCCGGCCTGGCCGGCGACGACGACGAAGTCGCCGAGCGTGGTCGAGCCGCTGATGCCGGACTGCGATACGATCACGCAATGCCGGCCGATCGTGACGTTGTGGGCGATCTGCACCAGGTTGTCGATCTTGGTGCCCTCGCCGATCACCGTGTCGCGGTTGGCGCCGCGGTCGATCGTCGTGTTGGCGCCGATCTCCACGTCGTCCTGGATCACCACCCGGCCGATCTGCGGCACCTTCAAGTGACCTTTCGGCCCCATCGCAAAGCCGAAGCCGTCCTGGCCGACGCGCACGCCGGAATGGATGATGACCCGGTTGCCGATCAGGGCATGAAGAAGCGTGACGCCCGAGGCAATGAAGCCGTTGCGACCGATGCGGACGTCGTGACCGATCACCGTGCCCGCGCCAATCACCGTGCCGGCGCCGATCTCGGCGCGCGCGCCGATCACCGCGCCGGGCTCGACCGTCACGCCCGGCTCGAGCCGGGCGGAGGGATGCACATGTGCGCCCGGCGCGATCGTCCCCGCCGCCTCGCCGAAGGCCCTTCGAGCCGCATCGCGGCCGGGTAGAGCTTAGCGACCGCCGTCGCGAAGGCGCGATAGGGTTCGTTGGTCTCGAGCGCGACGACGCCCTCGGGCACGCGGTCGGCGAAGCGCGGATTGATCAGGCAGGCGCTGGCACGGGTCGCGGCGAGTTCGCCGAGGTATTTCTTGTTGTCGAGGAAGGTCAGGTCGCCGGGGCCGGCGAGATCGAGCGGCCCGACGCCCTCGATGCGGACATAGGCCGCGTTGCCTTCGGCGAGGCGCGCGCCGGTCCAGGAGGCGATTTCGGCGAGGCTCGCCGGCTTCGGCTTGGCAAAGAAGGTCGGATCGCTCATCGGCGGCTTTCGTCTTTCTCGATCTCGCGCGCCCCGGCCCGCGCGCGCTGGTCGCCCGGCCGGATGCGACGCCTACCCCGTCTCCCTGGTCGGATCCGGGCCGGCGGCGCCGGCGGGGCGCGGCGCGACGGACCGGCTATGGCCCCTCGGCCCGGCCGCACCGTCGCAGCGCCCGTCCTACACCGTCGGCGACGTCCCGTCATAGAAAAAGGCCGCCACCCGAGGGGTAGCGGCCTCGATCTTCCACTGTTTCGCGATCAGAACTGGGTGCCGCCCGAGAAGCGGAACACCTGGGTGCGATCGTAACGCGACTTCGTGACCGGAACCGCGAAGTCCGCGCGCAGCGGGCCGAACGGCGAGCGCCACAGGATACCGAAGCCGACCGACGACCGGATCGTGTTGTCGTCGACGTAGGTGAAGCCGTTGGAGAAGTTGTTGCCGTTGTACTTGCCCGAGATGATCGTGCCCGACGCCGGCAGCGAGCCCTTGTCGATGCCCCAGGCGGTGCCCGCGTCGGCGAAGACGGCCGTGTAGAGACCGAACTCCTCCGGGGTGAACGGGAACGGCGCCATGAGTTCGGCCGAACCGGCGACGTAGTTCTTGGCACCGAGCGCTTCGTTCGACGTGTAGCCGTTGGCGGCGCTGCCGATCCGCGTGATGTCGCGCGGGCCGATGCCCATCGACGCGAAGCCACGGATGGTTTCGCCGCCGATGAAGAAGTTGTCGAAGATGCGGACGTTCTTGCCGAGACCCGAGATGTTGCCACCACGGACACGCAGCATGCCGACCAGACCCCAATCGGCGTTGAGCTCCTTGTAGAAGCGGCCGTCGAAGGTCGTGCGGATGAAGGCGACGTCGCCGCCGGCGCCCGCGTAATCCTGCTGCAGCTTCGCGTAGAAGCCGTCACGCGGGAATTGGATGTTGTCGAGCGAGTTGTAGGTCAGGCTGATGCTCGGCATCGAGACCCAGACCTGACGGTTCCACTTGCTCGTATCCGCCGGGCAGCCGACCGGATAGGTCGGGCAGACGTAGGTCTTGTAGGCCAGCGACGCTTCGCCGTTGTCGAAGTTCATGTCGACGTCGGACGACTGCAGCGAGATCTTCTGCGCATAGAGCGAGTAGCTCGCGCCGAAGGTCAGGTTGTCGGTGATCGGCAGGCCGAAGCGGACCGCGCCACCGTTCGTCTCTTCGTTGTAGTTCCGGTACGTCGAGACCAGATACTGCTTGTGATAGAGATCGAAGCCGGCCGAGATGCGCTGACCGAGGAAGTACGGCTCGGTAAACGAGAAGTCGTAACCGCGCTGATACTGACCGTACTGGACCGCCGCCTTGATATACTGGCCGCGGCCGAGGAAGTTGCGATCGGAGTACGAGACGTCGCCGATCACGCCTTCCGTGGTCGAGTAACCGGCGCCGAAGCCGATTTCGCCCGTCGACTGTTCCTCGACATCCACGTTCACGACCACGCGGTCGGGCTGGCTGCCGGGCTCGGTGCCGATCTTGACGTTCTTGAAGAAGCCGAGGCGGTTCAGGCGACGCTCGGCCTTCTGGACGAGGACGCGATTGTAGGCGTCGCCCTCGGCCATATCGAACTCGCGACGGACCACATATTCACGCGTGCGGTTGTTGCCGCGCACGTTGATCCGCTCGACGTAGACCCGCTGGCCTTCCTCGACATAGTAGGTGATGGCGATCGTGTGACCCTGGTAGTCGCGCGTGGCGCGCGGACGGACCTGGGCGAAGGCGTAGCCGGCCTTGGACGCCTCAAGCACGAGGGCTTCCATGGTCTTCTCGACTTCCTCGGCGCTGTAGACGCCGCCGGCCCGCGTGCCGACCGCGCTCTTCAGGCGGGCGGTGTCGAGGCCGGAGAGCGACGTCTGAACGTCGATGTCGCCGTAGGTGTACTGATCGCCCTCGTCGACCGTGAAGGTCACGAAGAAGATGTTGCGTTCGCGGTCGAGGTCGGCCGTCGCGGAGACCACACGGAAGTCGGCGTAGCCGTTCTTCATGTAGTAGCGGCGCAGGGCCTCCTGGTCCGACTGCAGGCGATCCGGATCATAGGTGTCGGTCGTGCGCAGCCAGCCGAGCAGGCCGGTTTCGCGCGTCTTGATGACGTCGCGCAGGCGACCCGACGAGAAGGCGTGATTGCCGACGAACGAGATGCGCGACACGGCGGTCTTGTCGCCCTCGTCGACCTCGTAGACGAGGTTCACGCGGTTGTCCGGCAGCTGGATGATCTTCGGCACGACAGCGGCGCGGAAGCGGCCGTTGCGGCGATAGGCCTCGAGCAGGCGCTGGGTGTCCGACTGCACGCGGGATTTCGACAGGAAGCCGCGCGCCTTCGACTCGATCACCGTGCCGAGCTGCTCGTCGGTGAGACGCTTGTTGCCCTCGAAGGCGACCTTGTTGATCAGCGGGCTCTCGACCACGGTCACGGCGAGCGCGCCGCCCTCGCGGGAGATCTTCACATCGCTGAACAGGTCGGTCGCGTAGAGCGCCTTGAGGCTGTCGTCGATCTCCTTGGCGGAGAAGCTCCGGCCCGGCTTGACGGCGACATAGGACCGGACCGTCTCGGCCTCGACCCGCTTGTTGCCACGCACCACCACGGAGGAGACCGAATCGGCCTTGGCAATGCTGACACCGAGAATGTCGATGCCGGCGCCACCTGCCGGGACAAGGGTCATGAAGACGGCAGCGAGCGCGGTCTTCTTAACTACAGTCGCGAAAGCTCGCATCGAATCCGGGCCCTGTTTCAAAATTCCCCTCGGCGCACCGAGCGGTACGCCTCGCAATCCGGCTCCCCCACGAGAGGCCCCGGCTTCCACGGTCGCATCGACGAGCGATGCGCCTGGATCAGTCGACGCCCCAACCGGCACGTCGCCTGAATTCGTCACGCCGCGAGGCGCTTCGAAATACGGAATCCTTCGATCCGTAGAGGGTGTTGTACAAGCTTTCGAAGCCGTTGCAAGCGCACCGGTCGCCTCCGGAGTGCCGAATGAACCGGACCGTTGCCCCGGAGCCACTCCCGAACCCAGATCATTGCCGCGCATGCCGCCCACCGTTGGAGTTACGCAAAACACAAGAGACCCCAAGCTTCCCCACAGCGAAAGCGCCGCGTCGGACGCCCTCTACTTGACCCTTCCGCCGGAGAGACCACGTCAGGCCGCTCTCCGGAGCCGGACACATGCCGAAAAAACGTCGGCATGCGCCTGCAGATTTCTCCAGCCCCGACCCGCTCGACTATCCGGCGGCGGCATTCGCCCCCGCCGGCGCGGGTCTCGGCGCACCTAATCGACCGCTCCGTCAGAGCGAGCGAAAGTGCACCACGTCGTTCCAGGTCGCGAACACGACCAGCATCAGCACGATCGCCATGCCGATGCGGAATCCCATATCCTGCGACCGTTCGGACAGCGGCCGTCCACGGGCCGCCTCGATCGCATAGAAGACGAGATGGCCGCCGTCGAGCATCGGAATCGGCATCAGATTGAGCAGGCCGATCGACACCGACAGCAGTGCAGCGAGATTGAGCAGCGCCGAGAAGCCGATCTCGGCCACCTCGCCGGAGATCTGCGCGACCCGCAGCGGTCCGCCGAGCTGGTCGGCCGATTCCCGCCCGGCGACGATGCCGCCGAGATAGGCGCCGGTGCGCTCGACCACGAACCAGGTCTCCTTGACCGCCTCGACCACCGCCTGATGCGGCAGATAGGTCTTCAGCGTCCGATCGGCCGGATCGAGGCTGGCGCGGATGCCGAGCAGGCCGCGGCGCTGGATGCCGAAGCGGCTCTTCTCCTCGACGAGCCGCGGCGTCACCGACAGTTCGATGGTCTTGCCGCCGCGATCGAGTGTCAGCGCGGTCGGTTCGCCCGCGCGCACCGAGACGATGCGCATCAGGTCGTTGAAGCTCTCGACCGGCGTGCCGGCGACGGACAGGATCACGTCGCCCTTCTCGATGCCGGCCTCGGCGGCAGCGCTCTGCGCCGCCACATCACCGACCTTCGGGGCGATGATCTGACGGCCGGCGAGCGTAAACAGTGCCGCGAAGATGACGATGGCGAGGATGAAATTCGCGATCGGGCCCGCCGCGACGATCGCCGCGCGCTGCCCGACGCTCTTGCCGACGAAGCTCGACGCGCGCTCGTCCGGCGTCATCGCCGCGAGCGCCTCGTGGTCGGGAACGCTCGCCGCGTTCTCGTCGCCCTCGAACTTGACATAGCCGCCGAGCGGCAGCAGCGCGATGCGCCAACGCGTGCCATGGCGGTCGTTCCAGCCGACGAGCTCCGGACCGAAGCCGATCGAGAAGGCTTTCACCGCCACACCGCACCAGCGGGCGACGAGGAAGTGGCCGAGTTCATGGAAGAACACGACCAGCGTCAGCACGAAGAGGAAGGGGGGCCCATATGACACGAGCGTGGTCGCCGCCCCTTTCAGGAGTTCCATGATCGTCCTCTTCTCCGCCCACCGGGGGCGTCCGACCCGTGTCGAGATTGGCACGGGAGAAGTGAATAAAACTCTATTGATCGTGGCCCGTTGATGGCACGGCGGCAAGGGCCGCGGGCGCGCCGGAAGACCGGGGCGCCGGTGCCGGCGTCACGATCCACCACTTTCGCGGCCGCTCCCCGAGCCTGCGCGAACGGCGATCCGCTCACCAGCCGAGCAACCCGGCCACCGGATCGGCGAAGCCACCGCGGGCCCAGCCGAGTAGAATCGCCAGCGCCGCCGCGGCGACGAGCCCGTCGACACGATCGAGGATGCCGCCGTGACCAGGGATGATCCGGCCGCTGTCCTTGACCCCGAAATGGCGTTTCACCGACGATTCGAAAAGGTCTCCGGCCTGCGAGGCGATCGAAAGCACCGCAGCGACCACGGCGATCGCGATCCAGGCAAGGAAGCCGAAGCCATGGGCGACGAGCGCGCCGACGATCACGGCGCCGGTGAGGCCGCCGATGGCGCCGGACCAGGTCTTTTTCGGCGAGACGCGCGGCCAGAGCTTCGGGCCGCCGATCGCGCGGCCGGCGAAGAACGCCGCGATGTCGGTTGTCCAGACGACCGCGAACAGGAACACGATCGCCGCGAGCCCGCCGGTGCCGTCGCGCAGCTCGACCAACGCCAGCCCCGGCAGCCCGGCATAGACCGGCCCGGCGACGAGCCAGATTCGGCGTCCGGGCTGCGCGACCAACCCACACAGGGCGGCCGCGCCGATC
Source organism: Ancalomicrobiaceae bacterium S20 (assembly GCA_040269895.1). NCBI lineage: Bacteria > Pseudomonadati > Pseudomonadota > Alphaproteobacteria > Hyphomicrobiales > Ancalomicrobiaceae > Methyloraptor > Methyloraptor flagellatus. The sequence goes on from CP158568.1 coordinate 1,772,637, forward strand.
AGGCCGAGCGCGATCGCGACCACCGTCGGCACCGGCCAGCCGAGCGTCACGGCCAGCGCCGCGAGCAGCACGGCACCGGCCGTCAGCGCGGTCGCCAGGAGCGTCGCGCCACGCGGCGCGGTCCCGGTCACGATCGTCGTCCACTCGACCATCATCACGGTGACGGAAAAAGTCACGAGTGCCCCGAACCACAGGCCGCCGGCCCAGGTCAGAATCAGGGCTGCCGGACCGATCACCGCGGCGGACAGGATGCGCAGCCGCAGTTCGTCGGATCTGGAACGCCCGGCCGGATCGGTCATCGCGCGGTCCCGACCCGCTCGCCGAGGCCGCCGAAGCGGCGCTCGCGTGCCTGGAAGTCCGCGATCGCGCGGCCGAAGGCGTCCTCGTCGAAGTCCGGCCAGAAGCCCGCGGGGAAGACGAATTCGGCGTAGGCCGCCTGCCAGAGCAGGAAATTCGACAGGCGCTGCTCGCCGCTGGTGCGGATCACCAGATCCGGATCCGGGATGCCCGCGGTGTCGAGTGCGGACGAGACCGCGTCGACGTCGATGTCCGCGGCGGCGATCTCGCCACGCGCGACCCGCTCGGCGAGCCGGCGCATCGCGCGGACGATCTCCTGGCGGGCGCCGTAGTTGAAGGCGATGACCAGCGTCAGGCCGGTGTTATTGCGCGTCGCGGTTTCGGCCTCGTCGAGCAGGGCCGCGATGTCGGCCCGGAGATCCGCGCGGTCGCCGATCACGCGGACGCGCACGTTGTTGGCGTGGAGATCCGCGAGATCGCGCCGGATGAACAGCTTCAGCAGGCCCATCAGATAGCCGACTTCGTCGGCCGGGCGGCGCCAGTTCTCGGTCGAGAACGAGTAGAGCGTCAGATAGTCGATGCCGACCTTGTCGGCGTAGGAGACGGCCCGGCGGACCATCTCGACGCCCTTGCGGTGGCCCTCGGTGCGCGGCAGACCGCGGGACAGTGCCCAGCGGCCGTTGCCGTCCATGATGATGGCGACATGCTTCGGGACGGCGGCCGATCCGCCCTCGACGGAGGGCGGCGTGCGGGAGGCGTCAAGGCTCGCCGACATGATGATGTCTATCCCCGGTGGGCCGTCGGACCGCGGCGCGCCGCCGGTCACGGACATTCGATGGAAGCGCCGAACGACATGGGCCCGGTCGCCGCCCCCCGGCGCGACGCGGGACCGGCCGTCACACGCGCAGAATATCCTGTTCCTTGGCGGCGAGAAGCTTGTCGATCTCGACGATCGTCTCGTCGGTCTGCTTCTGGATGCGATCCTCGAGGCGCTTCTCCTCGTCCTCGCCCATGCCGTCCTTGGCCGCCTTCTTCAGAAGGTCCATGCCGTCGCGGCGGACGTGGCGCACGGCCACCTTGGCCTGCTCGGCATATTTATGCGCGACCTTGACGAGCTCCTTGCGGCGCTCGGCATTGAGCTCCGGGATCGGCACGCGCATGGTCGCACCCTCGACGATCGGGTTGAGGCCGAGATTGGCCTCGCGGATCGCCTTGTCGACGGCCGACGCCATGCCGCGGTCCCAGACCTGGACCATGAGCATGCGCGGCTCGGGCACGGTCACGGTCGCCACCTGGTTCAGCGGCATGCGCGCGCCGTAGGCGTCGACGGTGATCGGCTCCAGCAGGTTCACCGACGCGCGGCCGGTGCGCAGACCCGCGAGCTCGTCCTTGTAGACGTTGACCGCCTGGCCCATGCGGCGCTTGAGATCCTCGAGGTCGAATTTCGCTGCCATGATCGTCTCGGCTTTCTCTTCTTCGTTTCGCGACCGCGCCGTCGCGTGTCCGATCCTTGCGCATCGACCCGGACGCGGCCGGTGCCACTGCGAACGCCTGCCGGTATACTGGCGCTCGGCGTCGACCCGTTGCGGTTCGCGCGGTCGTCGCCCGCGGCTCGCGAAACCTGCGGTCCGCCCGAGGGCTCGTCGCGGTTTTGCCCAAGGGCACCATGGGAGTCAACTGTGCCGAAAACGGGCCGGTCGCGCCGCCGCGCCGTCCCTCGCCCTCGTCAGCTCGCCACCACGGTCCCGCGCCCCTCGCCCTTCAGGATATCGACGAGCGCCCCCGGCTCGTCGGCCGAGAACACAATGATCGGCACACGATTGTCGCGGGCGATCGCGAAGGCGGCGGTATCCATCACCTTCAGATTGCGCGCGATCGCCTCCTCGTAGCTGACACGGTCGTAGCGGGTCGCGGTCGGATCGGTCTTCGGATCGGCCGTGTAGACGCCGTCGACATTGGTCGCCTTCAGCACCGCGTCGGCGCCGAGTTCGGCCGCACGCAGCGCCGCCGTCGTATCGGTGGTGAAGAACGGACAGCCGATACCGCCCGGGAACAGCACGATCCGGTCGCTCGCCAGACGCTCGCGCGCGTCGCGCTGCGTGAAGCTGTCGACCACCTCGGGGATCGCCAGACCGGAGAGCGCCGAGGCCTTCACACCGCGGGCGGCGAGCGCCTCGCGCATCGCCAGCGCATTCATCACCGTCGCCAGCATGCCCATGTGGTCGCCGACGACCCGGTCGGTGCCCTGCTTCTGCAGCCAGGCGCCGCGGAACAGGTTGCCGCCGCCGATCACGACGCCGATCTCGGCGCCGAGCGCATGCGCGGCGACGATGTCGTCGGCGATGCGCCCGACCACGTCCGGATCGATTCCCATCGCCGCACCGCCGGCCAGGGCCTCGCCGGAAAGCTTCAGGATGACCCGTTTCCAGCGTAGCGTCATGGACATGCGGCGATCTCCTCACAAAACGGACGAAATGACGGAGCGGGCCCGTCGGGCCTCCGGGCCCAACGAGAGCGCCTGCGGAGGTCGGACCGCCGGATACACGAAGGGCGCCGGAATGTCATCCGGCGCCCTCGCGGATTTCAACATGCGCGCGGTCGAAGCGAACGCCGACCGGGGCGCCTCGATCAGTGACCGGCGGCCGCCGCGACTTCCGCCGCGAAGTCCGTGGTCTCCTTCTCGATGCCCTCGCCGAGCACGTAGCGCACGAAGGCCTTGATCTCGACCGGCGCGCCGGCTTCCTTCGCCACAGCGGCGACGGCGGCTTCGACGGTCTGGTCAGGGTTCACGACGAAGGCCTGCTTCAGCAGGGTGACTTCCTCGTAGAACTTGCGGATGCGGCCCTCGACCATCTTCTCGATGACCGCTTCCGGCTTGCCGGACTGGCGGGCCTGATCGGCGAAGATCGCCTTCTCGCGCTCGAGCGTCGAGGCGTCGACCTCTTCCGGGCGCACCGCGAGCGGCGTCGCGGCGGCGATGTGCATCGCCACCTGACGGGCGAAGCCCGAGACGATGCCCTTGTCGCCGGCCGATTCGATCGCGACGAGCACGCCGATCTTGCCGAGACCGTCGGCGACCGCGTTGTGCACGTAGGTGCCGACCACGCCGGCGCCGACCTCGAGATAGGCGGTGCGGCGCAGCTGCATGTTCTCGCCGATGGTGGCGACCGCGTCGGTCAGACGATCGGCGACCGTCTTGCCCGAATCCGGGTACGGCAGGCCGGCGAGCTTGTCGACGTCGCCCTTGGCGTCGAGGCCGAGGTTGGCGACGGTCGAGACGATCGCCTGGAACTGGTCGTTGCGCGCGACGAAGTCGGTCTCGGAGTTGACCTCGACGACCGCCGCGGCGGTGCCGGCGCTCGCAATGCCGACCAGGCCCTCGGCCGCGGTGCGGCCCGACTTCTTGGCCGCCTTGGCGAGGCCCTTCTTGCGCAGCCAGTCGATCGCCGCCTCGACGTCGCCGCCGTTCTCGGTCAGCGCCGTCTTGCAATCCATCATGCCCGCGCCGGTCTTGTCGCGCAGGTCCTTCACCATAGCAGCCGTAATCGTCATGGCGTCCTCTGAGATGCGGTGGACGGCCCGGTCCGGCCGGTCCGTCGTGATCCTGCCCGAGCGGCGGCGGCGCCGTCCCGGGCATCGTTCGAAATGGGTCGGCGCGATCCGCGGTGGACGGCGCCGGTCTATGACAGCGAGGGTCCGCCCACCCGCCTGCGACCGCACACGACCGAGCGAGTCGGACCGCAGGGTCGCGGGTACGGACAAGGCAAGGAGCCGATGCTCGGCGACGATACGATGACGGCCGCGGGAGACCCGCGGCCGGAGATCGTCGCTCGGGCCGGTCAAGGCGCGGCGCGCGGCCTTACGGCCCGCACATGCCGCGCTTACTGCCTCACTCCGCGGCGGCTTCCGCGACCGCCGGCTCTTCCGGCGGGACTTCCGCGGCGCCGACGTCGTAGCCGCTGTCGCCCTGGGCGCGCGAGATGCCGTCGATGGCGGCGCGCGCGATCAGGTCGCAGTAGAGCGCGATGGCGCGGCCGGCGTCGTCGTTGCCCGGGATCGGGAAGGTGATGCCGTCCGGATCGCAGTTCGAATCGAGCACCGCGGCGACCGGAATGCCGAGGCGACGCGCCTCCTGGATGGCGATCGCCTCACGGTTCGTGTCGATCACGAACACGAGGTCCGGCAGACCGCCCATGTCCTTGATGCCGCCGAGGGCGCGCTCGAGCTTCTCGCGCTCGCGATCGAGCGTGAGGCGCTCCTTCTTGGTCAGGCCGGTCGGGTTGGCGAGGGTCTCCTCGACCTTGCGCAGGCGCTGGATCGACTGGGAGATCGTCTTCCAGTTGGTCAGCATGCCGCCGAGCCAGCGGCTGTTGACGAAGTACTGGGCCGAACGGCGCGCCGCGTCGGCGACCGAGTCCTGGGCCTGACGCTTGGTGCCGACGATCAGCACGCGACCGCCGCGGGCGACCGTGTCGCTGATGGCCTTGAGGGCCTGATGCAGCAGCGGGACCGTCTGGGCGAGGTCGATGATGTGGATGTTGTTGCGGGTGCCGAAGATGAACTGCGCCATCTTCGGGTTCCAGCGATGCTTCTGGTGGCCGAAGTGGACGCCGGCCTCGAGCAGCTGACGCATATCGTAATCGGGCAGAGCCATGGCTCCGTCACTCCTTCATTTTCCGGTTCGTGCCTCCGCGGGTCGTTGCGCTCGCCGCTCGCCCGAAGGCGAAACGAAAAAGCACCGGATGGACGCCGCGCCCAGGGATCCCTCCCCGGCCGCACGCCCGAACCCGCGTGTGGAATGCGGCGGGTTATAGGTGCGCCGGCACAGGATTGCAAGGGTGACCGCCGCACTTCGTGATCGGCGCCGATGCCGACCGCCCCGCGTCTCGGGGGCTCTTGCGCGCGGCACCCCTTGCGGCTCGGGACCCTGGCGTCGACGCGCTCGTCTCGGTCGCGGCGCCGGACGTCGAGCCTCGGACCTCGCCAAAGGACCGGTCCGCAGACCGCCGCCGACCGGCCAGTCCGCGGAGCGCCGCCGAAGGGCCAGACCGACGGAACCGATCGAAGGATTTGGCTCACTCGGACGCTGCCGCGTGGAACCTCGGACTTCGAACCTTCGCCCAGCGATCAAGAACCTCGCTTCGTAGCGGCGAATCGGTTGCGGCATACGCGTGGAGAGCCGCCGTCCGCGTCGGCGCGCCGCTCTCGGCACGGATCCGGCCGCCGGATCGAGCTCACCTCACGCCAGCTGCACCTGCACGACGCCGGGCACGGCCTTCAGCGCGCTCGCGATCTGCGGCGATACCCGGTACTTGCCGGGCAGCTTCACCTCGACCTCCTGCCGGCCCTCGCCGAGCAGGAGAACGAAACTCACCTCGCCCTCGCCGCGCGGCTCTATCTGCCGGCTGAGGCTATCGAGCGGCCCCATGTCGCGCAGGAACACGCGCAGGTTCTGGCTCTGCCGGCCGGCGAGCAGCTCGAGCGGCTCGACCTTCTCGATGCGGACGCTGATGCCCTCGCTGCGTTCCTCGGCCGAGGCGTAGACGACCACCGACTGGCCGCTCTCGAGCAGGTCGCGATACTGCGACAGGCCCTCGGAGAAGATCACCGCCTCGTATTGGCCGGTCGGATCGGACATGCGCACGATGCCCATCTTGTTGCCGGTCTTGGTCTTGCGCTCCTGCCGGCTGGTGACCGTGCCGGCGAGGCGGCCGAAGTTCGAGCCGCGTTTCACCGATTCGGCGAAGTCCGACCACATCTGGACGCGCATCTTCTCGAGCACCGGCCGATACTCGTCGAGCGGATGGGCGGACAGATAGAAACCGACGGCGGCGTGCTCGCGTTGCAGGCGCTCGGCCGGCAGCCAGGCCGGGACTTGCGGCAGGCGGATCGCCTCCTCGCTCGCGACGCCGCCGAACAGCGCGCCCTGCCCTTCCCGCTGGTCCTCGCGCGTGCGGTTCGCCGCCGCGAGCACGACGTCGAGGCCTTCGGAGAGGCGCGCGCGATCGGGCTCGAGCGTATCGAAGGCGCCGGCCGCGACGAGATTTTCCAAGGTCCGCCGGTTCAGGATCTTCGGATCGATCCGGCGCGCGAAATCGCCGAGATCCTTGAACGGCCGGTCGCCGCGCGCCTCGACCAGATGGTCGACCGCACCGCCGCCGACGCCCTTGACCGCAGCGAGCGAATAGATGATCCGGCCGTCGCGGACGTCGAAATAGCCGTTCGAGCGATTGACGTCGGGGGCGAGCACCGCGATGCCGAGCCGCATCGCCTCGCGGCGGAAGTCGTTGATCTTGTCGGTGTTCGACATGTCGAGCGTCATCGACGCCGCCATGAACTCGACCGGATGATTGGCCTTCAGATAGGCCGTCTGATAGGCGACGAGCGCGTAGGCGGCGGCGTGGCTCTTGTTGAAGCCGTAGTCGGCGAACTTGGCGAGCAGGTCGAAGATCGTGTCGGCCTGGTCGCGGGTCAGTCCCTGCTTGACCGCGCCATCGACGAAACGGACGCGCTGGGCGTCCATTTCGGCCTTGATCTTCTTGCCCATGGCGCGGCGCAGCAGGTCGGCTTCGCCGAGCGAGTAGCCCGACAGGATCTGCGCGATCTGCATCACCTGCTCCTGGTAGACGATGATGCCGAAGGTCTCCTTCAGCACAGGCTCCAGCAGCGGGTTCAGGTAGTCGGGCGTCTCCAGCCCCTGCTTGCGCGCGCCGTAGACCGGGATGTTCGCCATCGGGCCCGGACGGTAGAGCGCGACGAGCGCGATGATGTCCTCGAACCGGTCGGGCTTGATGTCGGCGATCGCCTTGCGCATGCCCTGGCTTTCCAGCTGGAACACGCCGACGGTCTCTCCGCGGGCGAGAAGCGCATAAGTCTTCGGATCGTCGAGTGGGATTTGCGCCAGATCGACCGTGATGCCGCGGCGCGCGATCAGCTTCACCGCGGTGTCGAGCACGGTCAGCGTCTTCAGGCCGAGGAAGTCGAACTTCACCAGGCCGGCGCTCTCGACCCATTTCATGTTGTACTGCGTGACCGGCATGTCGGAGCGCGGGTCGCGGTAGAGCGGCACCAGGCGATCGAGCGGCCGGTCGCCGATCACGATGCCGGCGGCGTGGGTCGAGGCGTGGCGATAGAGCCCCTCGAGCTTCATCGCGATGTCGAGCAGCTGATCGACGATCGGTTCCTGTTCGCGCGCCTCTTGGAGGCGCGGCTCGTCCTTGACGGCCTGCGCGAGCGTCACCGGGTTGGCCGGGTTCTGCGGCACCAGCTTGGCGAGGCGGTCCACCTGACCGTAGGACATCTGCAACACGCGGCCGACGTCGCGCAGAACGGCGCGCGCCTGCAGGGTTCCGTAGGTGATGATCTGCGCGACCTGATCGCGGCCGTATTTCTCCTGGACGTAGCGGATGACCTCGTCGCGCCGGTCCTGGCAGAAGTCGATGTCGAAGTCCGGCATCGACACGCGTTCCGGGTTGAGGAAGCGTTCGAACAGCAGGGCGAAGCGCAGCGGATCGAGGTCGGTGATGGTCAGCGACCAGGCGACCAGCGAGCCCGCGCCGGAGCCGCGGCCCGGTCCGACCGGGATGCCATGCGCCTTGGCCCACTTGATGAAGTCCGACACGATCAGGAAGTAGCCGGGGAACTTCATCCGCTGGATGATGCCGAGCTCGAATTCGAGCCGGCTGCGGTACTCCGCCTCGGAGATCCCCGGCGCGGTGCCATGCACGGCCAGCCGCTGTTCGAGGCCTTCCCAGGCCTGGCGCTCGAGTTCCGCGGCCTCCGCCTTCTCGGCGAGCGCCACATCGTCGACGTCCGCGCCGGCGAAGCGCGGCAGGATCGGCTTGCGTTTCAGCGTCCGATAAGAGCAGCGCCGCGCAATCTCGACCGTGTTCTGCAGCGCCTCCGGCAGATCCGCGAACAGCGCTTCCATCTCCGCGCGGCTCTTGAAATAGTGCTCGGGCGTCAAGCGACGCCGATCCTCCTCGGCGATGACCCGGCCCTCGGCGATCGCGATCAGGGCGTCGTGGGCCTCGAAGTCGTCGCGCTTGGCAAAATAGGGCTCGTTGGTCGCCACGATGGGCAGTTGGAGGTCGTAGGCGAGATCGAGCAGGCCGGCCTCGGCCTTCTTCTCCGTGTCGAGCCCGTGGCGCTGGATCTCGACGTAGAGCCGATCGCCGAAGATCCGGTGCAGCGCCACCAGCCGCTCGCGCGCGATCTCTTCGTGATCGGCGACCAGGACGCGGTCGATCGGCCCGTCCGGACCGCCGGTCAGCGCGATGATGCCGGCCGAGAACGTCTCCAGCGCCGAGATCGGCAGATGCGGATCCTCTGCACCCTGCGTGCCGAGATAGGAGCGCGACACCAGCCGGACCAGATTGGCCCAGCCGGTCTCGTTGGCGGCGATCAACACCAGACGCGGCAGGGGCACACCCGGCTTGCGCGTCTCGGCCGGGTCGTCGAAGGCGACCGCGATTGCGCAGCCGACGATCGGCTGCAGCCCCTTGTCGGCGCCCTTCTCGGAGAACTCCAGCGCGCCGAACAGGTTGCCGGTGTCGCAGAGCCCGAGCGCCGGCTGGTAGTCGGCCTTGGCGAGGTCGATGAGCTTGCCGAGCGTCAGCGCACCTTCGAGCAGGGAATAGGCCGAATGCACGCGCAGATGCACGAAGCCCAGCGTCTCCGTGCCGCCCGTCCCCGCACCGCCTGCCGCTGCATCGTCCGCCGCCATCGCGCGTCCCTCCGTCGCGAGCCCCGAGATCCGGACGTGGCGCCGACTTCGGCGCCACCCGCTCCATCAGGATCCGCCGACCGGATCCGTCCGGAGCAAGGCTCTCGGATCGAGCCGGCCGAATCGCGGCACGATCCGTCGGCCCGCCAGCGAGCGACCATGCGGCGCCGGCCGGATCGCTTCAACGGTCAACACCCGTCATCCAACAGCAAATGCGCCGACCTGTGGATGACGCCACCTTTCTCGCCCCCGCCGCGACGAGCCGAACGGCTCGCGACCCCGCCCGGCCCACGCTTGCGACGGTGCGCCTCTCTGCCCAACGGCCCGATATTCACCGTTTGTTCGGCACTCTCAGCCAAGACGGATGATGACGTCGGCCCACAAGGTGAGGACGGCGACCAGCGACAGAAGGCCGATGGCACTCGCGCCATCGCCGACCACGGCGACCGTGTTCTCGATCCAAGCAGGCAGGCGACGGCGACGCGCCTTCGGCACGGTCATGCGCAGCGGGCGGACGAGGAGACGCCGCCGCTCGGGAACGAAGATGCGCCGGGTGTCGACTGCGGAGATCACGCCGGAAGGCGTTGCGGTACGGATTTCGGAAACGCGACCAAACATGCGAACCATGTCCATTTCCTCCGTTCTGTGCCGGATATGATCACAGTATGTTCACATCATGTTCGTCCGTCAAGTCCCCTATTCGTCCCCAACTCCGCAGACAGCCCGATTGTCGCAGCACCGTCCCCCGCACACCGATCCGGCATTCGCGGCTTGGCGCGGCGACACGGGCATGCGATCGTTCAGGCTTCGGGTGCCCGGCATAACCGGGAGAATCGGGAAGACGGTTGAAATCCGTCGCGTGCCCAACGCTGTGAGGGGGACCACCGGGCAAGGTGCCACTGGCTCAGGCCGGGAAGGCGTCCGGGGGGATGAACCCGAGCCAGAAGACCGGCCCGGAGACATAGGCCGCCGCCGTGGACGGGCGAGCGGTCATTCGTTCCGTGAGGGGACCCATGGACACGACAGCGGACGCGGATCACGCGTTCTCCGCCGACGAACGCGCGGCCGTCTACAGGTGCATCTTCGAACGCCGCGACGTGCGCGGCGAATTTCGCCCGGCCCAAGTGCCGGATGCGGTGCTCGCGCGCGTGCTCGTCGCCGCGCATCACGCGCCCTCGGTCGGTTTCATGCAGCCCTGGGATTTCATCGTCGTGCGCGACGCGGCCGTGAAGGCCGCGATCCATGACGGCTTCGCGGAGGCGCATCGCGAGGCGGCCGCGATGTTCGACGACGACCGTGCCCGACAGTACGCGGCGCTCAAGCTGGAAGGAATTCGGGAGGCGCCGGTCGGGATCTGCGTGACCTGCGATCGCGACCGCGCCGGACCGGTCGTGCTCGGCCGTACGCATCAGCCGGACATGGATCTCTACAGCACGGTCTGCGCGGTCCAGAACCTCTGGCTCGCGGCGCGCGCGGAAGGGCTCGGCGTCGGCTGGGTCAGCATCATCCGGCCGGAGCGGCTGCGGGCGGCGCTCGGCATTCCCGAGGCGATCGTGCCGATCGCCTATCTGTGCCTCGGCCATGTCGCCCGCTTCCACGATCGGCCGGAGCTCGAGACGCGCGGCTGGGCGAAGCGCGCGAGCCTCGCCGGGCGCATCGCCTTCGACCGTTGGGGGCATGCGGACCGCGAGGCCGGGCTGATCCGGGAGATCGAGGCGCGGGGTGCGGCGTGACGGTGGCCGGGCACGCCGCTTGCCGAATGACAGGATCGACCACCGAGCGATTTCGCCGCCGTCGATCCTCGTCTAGGGTTCGGCGCGCCGATGGCTGCCGCCATCTTTCGTAGAGCCCGATCGAAGCAGGACGAATCCGCCCATGCCCCTCCTGGATGCCAGCGCCCGCGGCGTTTACATCATCGCCGTCACCCCCTTCCATGACGACGGCCGGATCGACTTCGACAGCATCGATCGGCTGACCGACTTCTATCTGGAGCACGGCGTCACCGGCTTCACCGTGCTCGGCCAGCTCGGCGAGGCGCCGAAGCTCACGAGCGCGGAGAGCGCGGCGGTGGCCGAACGGTTTCTGAAGCGGATCGACGGCCGGGTGCCGACCATCGTCGGCGTCTCGTCGCCCGGCTTTGCCGCCATGGGCGAGTTGACGGCGCGGGTCATGGACGGCGGTGCGGCCGGCGTCATGATCGCCCCGCCCGCGCATCTGCGCACCGACGATCAGATCGTCGGCTACTACGCCGGCGCCGCCGCGACGATCGGCGCGAACGTGCCGTTCGTGATCCAGGATTATCCGCTGACGCTGACGGTCGTGATGACGCCGCAGGTGATCCGGCGCATCGTCGAGGCCAACGCCAACTGCGTGATGCTGAAACACGAGGATTGGCCGGGCCTGGCCAAGATCTCGACCTTGCGCGCATGGGAAACCGCGGGCGAGATGCGGCGCATCTCGATCCTGACCGGCAACGGCGGCATCTTCCTCGCCGAGGAGATGCGGCGCGGCGCGGACGGCGCGATGACCGGCTTCGCCTTCCCCGAGATGATGGTCGGGGTCGTCGCGGCGCACGGCCGTGGCGATCTCGAGCGCGCGCAGGACATCTTCGACGCCTACCTGCCGTTCGCCCGCTACGAGCAGCAGCCGGGGCTCGGGCTCGCGATCCGCAAGCATGTGCTCGCCCGCCGCGGCGCGATCGGCTCCGCCACCTGCGGGCGCCGGGACCGAAGCTCAGTGCGGCGGACATCGCCGACATCGACTTCCTGCTCGCGCGTCAGGAGTGGCGGCTCGCGGCGCTCGGCTGAGCCGGCGGTCGGGATCAGGGGCGAGATCGGGGTCGGGCGCGCCGACGCGCGTTCGCGCCCCAGGATCCCGGATGCCGGCCGAACCGGCTCCGGACCTGCCGCGACGTCCGGATGGATTTGGATTGGAATAGATCAAAATCATTGTATTTGCAGGGACTTGTATATCCGCTTATCGTCCGCCGCGGCCTCGGACGGGCCGCCGATCCCGGGATTGTCCCGGATGAGTGCGATCGAGACGGATGCCATGACCCTGCGTGCGACGCGCGTCGCCGACTTCTCTGCCGTGAATGCCGCGCCGCGGAGCGCCGCGCGCCGCTGCGGCCGCCATTCCCCGGAGCGCATTCCCGTGCCCGTTGACCCTCGGAGGGCGCCGTGAGTGCGCCGTCGAACGCGGCGAGACCGGGTGCGGCCGGTCTCGACGTTGCGCCGGCGTTCGGCTGGACGCTCGCCTGCGTCGCGGCGACCGGGCTGCATGCGGCGCTGCTCTGGCATCTGGCGACGCGTCCGCCGGTGCTGATCGATCCGATCGGCGCGCCGGCCGTGGCGGTGGAGATCGACCTCGAGCCGGTCGTCTCGACGCCCGATGCGCCGGCGCAGGAGCCCGCGCGCACGGCCGAGGTCGCCCCTGCGCCCCCAGAGGCACCACCGGTCCAGTCCGCGCCGCCCGAACCGCCCCAGCCGGACATCGCGCGGCCAGACATGGCGCGGCCGGAGCCCCCGCTCGCGGACATGCCCCCGCCCGAGACCGTGGCCGAACAGCTCCCGAAGGAGCCGCCGCCCCCGGAGATGCCACCAGAGACGCCACCAGAACCCGAAAAGACCGCCACCGTTCAGCCGGCGCCGCCGCCCGAGCCGACGCCGCCCGAGCCGACGCCATCGGTGCCTGCGCCTCCGGAGCCGGCCCTGCCAATTCCGCCCGATGCCGCAGTCCTGCCGCCGCCTCCCGCCCCGGCGAAGCCGGTCGAGGCGCACAAGCCTCCCCGAAGCGGCAGCCGGCCGAGCGTCGCCAGCCGGAGCCGAAGCATCGGCAACCCGAGCGTCCGACCCCGCCCCGCGTCGCGGAAACGCGGCCGGCACCCGCCCCGACACCGGCGGTCAGCAGCGCGCCGTCTAGCGCCGCGGCGACAGCGGCGTGGAAGGAGCGGCTTTCCTCGCATCTCAACCGGCACAAGCGGTTTCCGCCCGGCGCCGGCACGGGCGTCAGCGTGGTCGCCTTCACCATCGGGGCGAGCGGCGACGTCGTCTCGGCGCGGCTCGTGCGGTCCTCCGGCGATGCCGCGCTCGATGCCGAGGCGACAGCGTTGCCGCGCCGGGCGAGCCCGTTGCCGTCCCCGCCGGCAGAGGTGGCGCGCGGCGGATCGATCACGCTCAGCGTGCCCGTCCGCTTCAGCCGTTGAGCGGAGCGCGTATCGTCCTCAGCGCGATCGCGCGACGCTCGGTCCTTCGACCCGGCAGGACAGGACGAAGCGCCGATAGACGAAGGTTCTCATGCGATTGCGAAGATTGGCGCCGCGCCGTTGCGCGGCGGCGATCGGGGCATGCGAGCCGATCGCGATGTCGGAGAAGCCCGCCGCCGCCAGCATGGGGACCAAGCGCTCGGGCGTCAGGCCATCGGCGAAGGGGAGACGGCCCATGATGCCGCGATGCCGATCGCCGAGCGCGCCGTCATAGTGCCGGTCCGGGCCGAACAGCCGGTCGAGACCGGCGATCGCCAGTGCCGCCACACGGCCGAGGCCGAAGGGGCTCGACCAATCGCCGTCGAAGACGACGAGACGGCCGCCGGGCCGGAGCAGACGGCGCCATTCCACGAGCGCGGCAGCCGGATCGGTCAGCGTCCAGACCAGATGCCGGCAGACGATCGCGTCGAAGCTCGCCTCCGGCAACATCGGGTTTTCGGCATCGGCGAGCAGCAGGCGAAGCCGCGGCCTGCCGGCGTGTTTGGCGCGGGCGACCGCGAGCATGTCCTCGGAGAAGTCGAGCGCCGTCACCTCGTGGCCGAGCGCGAGCAAGAGCGCGGTGACCTCGCCGGTGCCGCAGGCGAGTTCGAGCACGCGCTGGGGCGCGGGCCCGATCCGGTCGGCGATGGCGGCCGACCAGGCCTCGAACTCCGGCCCGCCGCGCGGGATTCGATGGCCGAAGGCGAGATCGAATGTCTTCGACCGCTCCGACCAGTAGTCGCGAATGTCGTCCTTCAGCGAACGGTTGGTCGCGGCCGTCATGCCGCCGCCACCGCGCGAACCGCCGATGCGCCCGGGCGCAGATAGCGGATGAACGGCGCCCCTCGCCGTCGTGCCGGATCTCGGCCTCGACGCGGAACACGTCAGCCAGCCGGCGGCGCGTCAGCACCTCGGCGGGCGCGCCGATCGCGTCGAGCCGACCGTCGCGGAGCACGGCGACGCGGTCGCAGAACATCAGCGCGTGATTGAGGTCGTGCAGCACCGCGACGACGGTGACGCGGAGACCGCGCACGAGATCGAGCAGGCCGATCTGGTGTTCGACGTCGAGGTGGTTGGTCGGCTCGTCGAGCAGCAGGACGCGCGGCTCCTGCGCCACCGCGCGGGCGATGTGCAGGCGCTGGCGCTCGCCGCCCGACAGCGTATGCCAGAGCCGGCCGGCGCGGCCGGCCATGTCGACGGCCACGAGCGCGCGCTCGATGATGGCGTCGTCGCGCGCCGACCAGGGTTCGAGCGCGGAGAGATAGGGCGTGCGGCCGAGTTCGACGACCTGCCGGCCGGTCAGCCGCTCGGCGGTATCGGCCTGCTGCTCGACCAGCGCCAGAAGCCGGGCCAGCGGGCGGCGGCCGATCGAGCCGATCGGTGCACCGTCGAGCGTCACGGCCCCGGTCGCCGGGCGACGCAGCCCGGCGAGCAGCGACAGGAGCGTGCTCTTGCCCGAGCCGTTCGGCCCGACCACGCCGAAGAACTCGCCGGGCCGGACCTCGAGCGAGACACCGTCGACCACGGGCCGGCGACCGGCGATCCAGCTGACTTCACGGGCTTCGACCTTCATCGGTCGATCCTCCTGTGTACGAGAATGACGGCGAAGATCGGCGCGCCGACGAGCGCGGTCATGACGCCGATCGGCAGAACCTGGCCCTGGACGACGACGCGCGATAACACATCGGCGGCGATCATGAACACAGCCCCGGCGACCGCGCTCGCCGGCAGGAGCGCGCCGTGGCGCACGCCGACGAACATGCGCGCGACATGCGGAACCACCAGCCCGACGAAGCCGATCGAGCCGACGAAGCCGACCATCACGGCGGTCATGGCGGCGGCGGCCAGCACGAGCGTGACCTGCACACGCCGGACCGGTACGCCGAGCGAGGCGGCCGAGTCGGTGCCGAAGGCGAAGGCGTCGAGCGCGCGGGCGTGGGCGACGCAGACGGCGGTGCCGATCAGCGCGGCCGGCACGGCGACCGTGACATCCGGCCAGCGCGTGCCGGAGAGATTGCCGAGCAGCCAGAACAGGATGCCGCGCGCCTGATCGGCGGTCGCGGCCTTTGCAACCACGAAGGAGGTCAGGGCATTGAACAGCTGCGAACCGGCGATGCCGGCGAGGATCACCGAGGCCGCGCCCCGCCCGGCCCGCCAGGCCAGAAAGGCCACGAGCGCAAATGCCAGAAGCGCGCCGGCGAGCGCGCCGGAGGTCAGCGACAGCGCGCCGCCGCCGAGGCCGAGCACGGCGACGCTGACCGCGCCCGTCGAGGCGCCGGCCGAGATGCCGAGCAGGTAGGGATCGGCGAGCGGGTTGCGCAGCAGCGACTGCAGCACCGCGCCGCTGACGGCCAGCGCCATGCCGCACGCCGCCGCCATCAGCGCGCGGGCGATGCGGTAGTTCCAGACGATGCCGGCATCGATGGCGTCGACCGAGGTCGCCGCGCCCCATAGCTTCTGAGCGACGGTCGCGGCCACGGTCGAGAGCGGGATCGCGGTCTCGCCGAGCGCGGCACCGGCCGCGACCGCCAGGATGAGGAGGGCGAGCGCGAGGGCGCCCGCCCCTGCCCGGCGCAGGATCAACGCTGGCGTCATCACTCCGAGAGCCGCGCCTTGTCGACCGCTTCGGCCAGGGCCTCGATGCCGTCGATGGTGCGGATGGTCGGGTTCATCGCCTGGGCGTCGAGTTCGACGATGCGGTCGGCCTTGACCGCCGGCATCAGGCTCGTGACCGGGTCGGACTTCAGGAACGCGAGCTTGGCGGTGATGTCGTCGGCCGGATAGCGGCGACGGTCCATCTTGCCGGCGACGATCACGGTCGGGTTGGCGCGCGCGATCGTCTCCCAGCCGATGGTCGGCCATTCCTCGTCGGTCTCGATCACGTTGCGGATGCCGAGCGTCGCCATGATGTAGGCCGGCGCGCCACGGCGGCCGGCGACATAGGGGTCCGCCTTCATCTGCGAGCTGGAGAACCAGAACACCGCCGAGACCTTGCCGCCATAGCCGGCGATCTTCTTGCGCGCC
Organism: Ancalomicrobiaceae bacterium S20; assembly: GCA_040269895.1. NCBI lineage: Bacteria > Pseudomonadati > Pseudomonadota > Alphaproteobacteria > Hyphomicrobiales > Ancalomicrobiaceae > Methyloraptor > Methyloraptor flagellatus. The sequence continues at coordinate 1,788,926 of CP158568.1, forward strand.
GCCTCCTCGCGCGCCTTCAGCTCGGCGATCAGCTTGTCGCCGCGATCCTTGACGTCGAAGATGCGGGCCATGTCGTCGATCTCGCGATAGATCAGGCCCATGTCGAAGGCGGCCGTGCGCAGGCCGTCGCCGGCGCCGGCGTTGTCCTTGCCCTGGCAATCGGCCGGCGAGGTGTAGACCGGGATGCCGAGGTCGGCGAACTGCTGCGGCGTGCCGACCACGCCCTTCGGGCCGATCTGCCATTCGAACTGGGTCGTGACCAGCTGCGGCTTGCGCGAGACGACGCTCTCGAAGCTCGGGTCGTTGTCGGCGAGCCGCGGCACCTTGGCGTTGATCGCCTCGTAGCCCTTCAGCACCGGCCCGAGCCAGACCGCCGTGCCGGCGACCTTGTCGGCGAGGCCGAGCAGATAGAGGATCTCGGTCGAGCTCTGTCCGACCGAGACGACCCGCTCCGGCGGGTGCTCGAAGGTCAGCGTGCGACCGCAGTTTTCGATCGTGACAGGTGCCGCAGCCGCCGACGAGGCGAGTTGCGGGGCGATCAGGGCCGTCGTCAGCAGCAGCGGCAAGGCGAAGCGGCGCGCTGCGGCGACCGGAATGAAGCTGTTCAGGGACATGGGAAAATCCGCTGGTTCAGGGAAGGAGGCGGCGGACCGATCCGGTTCGCACGGCATATGTTATGTTATAACATAACGTTTGATGGAGATGTCAACGCCCGGACACGTGAGCCGCGCCGGGGCATGTCCGGCGCTCAGCCATCGGCGAGGCTGAGGCTCTTCAGCTCGGCAAAGCGGCGCTCGGCGATGTCGAAGGCGCGCGCCATGTCAGCCCGATCGACGCCGGCGCGGAGCTGTCGCGCGATTAGGCCGATGTCGGCACCGGCCGCGGTTGCCGAGAGCGTCAGGATCACGGTGGCGATATCGGTGGGATCGAGCCTCGGCGGCTGCGGTCTGGAGGGCCGCCGGCGCGTCGGTGCCGGCGTCATCGATCCGGCGCCGCCGCGCCGGGCACCGACGGGCACGGGCTGGCCTTCGATCAGCGTGACGCGGGTGCGGGCGGTCACGTCCGATCCCGGCGGTTCGGAGCCGGTCGCATCCAGCGGGTGGGGATTTCGAAAATGGGACTTACCGCGCATGAGCCCTCCGCTCTGCCGAGACCGGATGGGGCATGACGCAGGATACACGGGCGAGCCGCCGGGCGGCGGCCATCTCCGGACGAACGGCCGCGCGAGGCGACGGGTCGGCGAAGGCCCATGTTTCCGCCGCCGAGGCACCCCGCCCGGTCGAGTTGGAACAGCGTCGGCAGGTCTCCCGGCTCGCGGTTCAGCGGACCCTTCGGCCTTCCCGGGTCACCCCAGTGGCACGCATGAAGGGCCCTCTCCGCTCACGGTTGCGGGGGCAGCTCCGGCCATGCCGGTCTTGCGACCGGCGTTCCGGATTCCCTGTTAGGTCCATCAGGACACCGACACGGCCAAGGGACCATATCGTCTCCGGCGCGTCAACGGTCGGGCTCGAGATTGAACGCCACGGAACAGGTGGCCTCGCTCAGATCTCGAAGGTCACCCGCACATAGCCAGCCTTGGCACCCTCGCCGAGTTTCAGCTTCGGCCGCTCGCCCACGAGCGCACGCGCGGCCGTGCCGGTATCGAAGCCGACCACAATCGGCCCGCCGGTGACCGCGTAGCGCCACGGCGTCGTGGCCGCGACCGAGACCGGATCATGCGCCTTGATCCAGGCGACCACCACGTCGCGGCTGAGGTCCGGCGCGCGCAGGACCACATTGTCGCCGCCGAGGCCCGGAAACTTGCCGCCACCATCGGCGCGGTAGTTGTTGGTGACGACCAGGAATTCCGCCGCCGGATCGATCGGCTTGCCCTCGAAGCTCAGATCGACGATGCGGCCGCCGTCCGGCGTGACGATCGCGCCGTTCTGGTCGGTGCGCGCCGGCCTGGTCGGGTCGATGCCGTAGCTCACGCCGGCGATGGCGTCGAAATTGTAGGACGGCACATGGCCGTCGAGCAGCGGCTGCGGCTCGCCCGCCCCCGGCTTCAGCGTGTTGAACACGCGCGCACCGTGTTCGAGCCACTCGCGCACGGTCGCGCCCGTCACCCGGACGACCGCGAGCGTGTTCGGATAGGTGTAGAGATCGGCCGCGTCGCGCAGCGCGACCGGGCCGGCGGCGACATCAGTGAACCAGTCGGGCGTGTAGCCGGTCTTGAACGGCGCGACCGCCGACAGGATCGGCAGACCGGCATGCGGCGTGCCGGCGAGCATCCGCTTGGCGTAGTCGATCTGGGCGGCGTGGACCACGTTCGACGGTGCGTCCTCGCCGGTCCAGACGAAATAGCTCTGCACCCGCTCGGCGAAGCGGCCGACCGGCGTCTCGATCCAGGCCTTGGTCGCCTCGTGCGCCGGCTTGATCAGCGCCGCGATGGCCGCATCGGGCTCGACGGTGGCGACCAGCTTGCCGTCGATGCGCCTGGCGATCGGGCGGGTCTCGACGTGGAAGTCGGCGAGCTTCCAGCGCTCGCCGTCGCGCACCAGATCGAGATCGAGCACGCCGAGGTGGCTGCCCCAGAAGCCCGGCATCGCGGCCGGCACGCCGGCGAGCGTGCCGCGCGTCGCATCGGCATGGTCGGTCTTGGCGTAGTCCGGGCCGGGAAAACCCGGTGCGAATGGCCGGTCAGCACGATGTCGAGGCCGGCGGCCTCGGCGAGATGCAGCGCGGCGTTCTCCTCGCCGACCAGTCGCGGACCGCCGCCGATGCCGGCATGGCAGAGGCCGACGACGATATCGGCGCGGGCGCGCAGGTCCGGCACGACCGCGTGCGCCGCATCGACGATGTCGAAAGCCTTCAGCCGGCCTTCGAGCTTCGACCTGTCCCAGTTCATGATCTGCGGCGTGACGAAACCGACCACACCGATCCTCAACGTGTGCGCCGCGCCGTTCGCATCGACGAAGGTTCGCTCCAGCACGACGGTCTTCGGCAGGAAGTCCGAGCCGTCGGCACGTTCGATATTGGCGCAGACGAACGGGAACTTGGCGCCGGCGAGCGAGCGCTCGAGGAAGTCGAGGCCGAAGTTGAATTCGTGATTGCCGACTGTCGCCGCATCGGTGCCGAGGGCCTCCAGAACCGCGACCAGCGGATGGCGCTCGCCCGCGGCGAGGCCGCCGGGCCGGGCGACGTAGTCGCCCAGCGGATTGCCCTGGATCAGGTCGCCGTTGTCGAACAGCAGGCAGTTCGGGGCCTCGGCCCGCGCGGCGCGCACCAGCGAGGCAGTGCGGACCACGCCCTGCGAGAGATCCTGCTTCGCCCGGTAGTAGTCCCAGTCCATCACCGCGGTGTGGAGATCCGAGGTCTCCAGCACGCGCAACCTGAGCCGGGGCGCATCGGCGGCGCGTGCTGCGGGGCCGGCGAGGAAGGCCGCGCCGAGACAGGCGAAGCCGGCGAGCACGTCACGACGACGCGGGCCGGTCGTCAGGGGCTCGGCACTCGCAGGGGTCACGGCATGGCGCATGGACAGGCTCCTCGGCGGGTCTGGACCGGCATCGTGGCCGGGAACGGTGACGGTTGTTCGACCGCCCGGGCGAAGCCGGCGGCGGACCGGAAGATGACGGGCAGGACAGCGGCTGCGGACAAAAAGAACGCCCGGGCTTTGGGCCCGGGCGCGAGGAGCTGGAGACGGCGCGGTCGCCGTTCAGGCGCGCGTCGCGGCGAGAAGGAAGCCCTTGAACTCCTCCAGGATCACGTCGGCGATCCGGTGCAGGATGTTGTGGGCGATCAGGCCGTAGAGCGCGGTGCCGATGCCGATCGCGGTGGCGAGCAGCGCGGCGGCGATGCCGCGGCTGACCGCCGCCGGATCGGAGATGCCGCCGGCCGAGAGCGCGGCGAACGTGTCCATGATGCCGAGAATGGTGCCGAGCAGACCGATCAGCGGCGCCGCCGTGACGATCGTGTCGAGCACCCAGAGGCGCGAGGTGACCCGCGCATCGAGGTTCAGGTAGAGCGAGGCCGACAGATCCTCCACCCGCGACCGCGAGGTCGCGGGGTTGTCCTGCTCGGCGATGTAGTCGGCGACCTGGGAGGCGAGTTCGCCCTTGCCCGTGATCGTCCGACCCGGCTTCAGCTTGCCGTCCACCCCGACGCTCCCACGGATCCGACCGACGCGGAACCGCAGGATGCCGTAGTAGACCATCCGCTCGATCAGCACGAAGGTCAGCAACCCGATGCACCCGTAGAGCACGAAGATGCAGATCTCGTGGAAATAGGCGGTGTCGACGTGCAGGCCGAACATGATCAGAACGCCGACTTGAAGGTGACCATGACCGCGAAGCCTTCACCCTGATAGTAGTTCGGTGTGCCGGACGCCTTGATCGTGCCGCCGTTGACGCCGGTCGTGTCCTTGGCGTTGGCCTGCACCGAGTTCACGCCGGTGAGCTGGCGGGCGTCGAGCAGGTTGTAGAAGTTGAGCTTCAGCTCCGGCGCCTTGATCTTGCCCGTCTCGCCGAGCGCGACGTCGGCGAAGCGGTAGCCGATGCCGGCATCGATGCGGCCGAAGCCCGGGATGCTCTCGTCGTTCATGAAGGTCGAATACTGGCGGCCGATGTACTTGTAGGCGAGGTTGCCGAGGATGTGGCCGTCGTCGTAGTCGAGGCCGATCGCGCCGGTGAAGTTCGGCGCGCGCGGCAGCTGCTTGCCGACGGTCGGCAGGTAATCGGTCTTGCCGGCGGTGTTGGTGGTCTGCAGGTTGTTGTTCAGACGGGTCTGCAGCAGCTCCATCGACGCATAGGGCCGGAAGCCGCCCCACAGCGGACGCGTGCCGATCTCGAAGTCGAGGCCGTAGCTCTCGACCGAACCGGCGTTGAAGTTGAAGCTGGTGGTCGAGCCCGGGCTGGTCGGGTCGACGATGTTGCTGGTGACCTGCCGGTTCGAGTAGCGCGTGCCGAACAGCGACAGCGAGGTTGCGAACAGGTCGCCCTGATAGCGGTGGCCGATCTCGCCGGTGACGGCGCGTTCAGGCGCCAGCGAGCCCGTGCCGAGCGTCGAGCGGGCGCCGGTGTTGGTGTTGTACTGGTCGGCGAGCGCGTAGTTCGGCGTGACGCGGAACGAGGTCGCGATGCTCGCGAACACCTGGTTCTGCTCGTTGAGCTTATAGGAGATGCCGGCGGTCGGCAGCGTCGCGGTGTTGCTGGTGGTGACCGACGGGGTCGCGCCCGGGATCCGGTTGTTCAGCGTACGGTCGACGAAGGCCTGCTTGATGCCGTATTCGAGCTTGAGCTGGTCGCCGAGCAGCGACCAGGTGTCGCCCGCGAAGATCACGTTGGTGGTCGTGCGGGTGGTCCAGTCGCGGCGCTGCAGGACCTGGCCGGCGTAGGTGCCGTTCGGGATCACGAAGCCGTCGCTGTTCGACATGAACGCGTCCTGGATCGTGCGGTCGCCGGCGAGCGCCTGATACGGCGCGGTCTGCTTGTGCGAGGCCGACTCGAACCAGTAGCCGAGCACGAACTTGTGCTCACCGATGTCGTAGGTCAGCTTGTTGATGATGCCCGGACGCCAGGTCTCGGTGATCGACGGATTGTAATAGTTGACCTTGCCGCCGGCGGTGACGACGCCGTTGCCGCTCCAGTCGATGTTGTTGAGGCGGGTGTTGCCGTAATAGACGCGGCCGGTCGCGGTGGTGTTGGCACCGGCGTCCTCGGTCATCGTCGACACGCCGCCGCCGGAACCGAAGCCGTACCAGAGATAGGGCACGACGTCATAGGTCAGGTTGTCGGTGATCTTGAAGTCCGACGGCAGCGACGCGATCAGGTTCCGGAACGGATTGATGCGGTAGCCATACCAGCTCGTGTCGGTCGACGCGTTACCGGTCAGGGCCGCGTTGTAATTCGGCTTGTAGCCGGCCGTGTTGAATTGGGCAAGCGACGGGTTGGCGTAGAAGTTGTTCTTCGCCTCGTTGTAGATCAGCGACGCGCGGACGTGGTTCGCCTCGCCGACGTCCCAGACGAACTTGCCGTCGAGATGCCAACGGTTGTCGCCGCCGACGCCCGACCAGTGGTCGCGGGTGTAGCGCGAATAGGAGATCATGCCGCGGAAGTTGCCGATCTGACCGGAGTCGACGCGGGCGAACATGCGGGCGAGGTTGTGCGAGCCGTAGGTGAAGGAGGTGTAGACCTGCCGCTCCTTCGACGGATCGCGCATGTAGAGGTTGATCACGCCGCCGGTCGCGCCGATGTGCGGGCTGTCCAGATCAGCCGCGCCCTGGGCGATCGAGACCTGCTGGATGTTCTCGCTGTCGACGTATTCCTGCGGGTAGAGCGCGTAGTTGCCGGAGTCGTTGACCGGCGCGCCCTCAATCGTCATGCCGAGCTGGTCGGAGTTGAAGCCGCGCAGCGTGATGTTGCCGCCGTTGAGACCGCCGGCGTCCGGCGAGGTCACGTTGGCGCCCGGCAGCATGTTGATCATCTGGTACGGGTTGGCGGTCGGCGACAGCTTGTCGATCGCGTCGCGCGTGACGGTCGAACGGGTCTTCGGCACCTCCTCGGCGATCATGTTGCCGCCGCCGAGATCCTGGCGCGTCACGCCGCCCGGCGTGGCCTGCTGGCCACCGCCGGCGAACACCGTGCCGAAGTCGGTCGGGGCCGAGGTCAGGCCGCCGCCGAGCGCGCGCGGATCGCGCTTCGCCTGGGCGGTGTCGGCCGGCGCGGCCTGAGCCGGCGCCGCGGCAGCCGCCGGAGCGGCGGCCGGCTTGGCGGCGACGGGCTTCTTGACCTGGCGGACGGTGTCGGCGGACGCGCTCGTCGGCTGGGTCGACTGGGCGAGCGCCGGGCCGGCGATCGCCGTCGTCGCGAGCAGCGCGGCGGCTAGGAGACGGAGAGACATGGTTCGCACCCCTGCGTTTTAGACTTCGGAAGACTGGCTGTTTTCTTGGTTTTTGATCCGGTCAGAACACGATCCGACCGGAGAGCGTGGTCGCTCCGCCGGCCAGCGATCCGCAGCCGGAGGAGAGGATGCTGGAGCGCGCCGCGGCATCGAGCAGCGACGAGCCGGAACTCGCGGTGATCGCCACCCCGACGATCGAACCGCCGGAGATCGACACCGTCACGCCGACGGTGCCGTGCGGGTTCTGCAGCCGCGCCTCCTTCGAGGTCGGGTAGCGCGCGTGCCCCTGCAGGCAGGCATTGAACTGCGCGGCGCTCGCCTTCGACGGCGCCGAGGCCGCCGCAGGCTTCGCCGCCTGAGTGGCGGGCTTCGCCTCGGTGCGCGGGCGCGGATCCACCGGCTTCGGCGGTTCCTTGCGCGGCTCCTCCTTGCGAGGCTCGGGGCGCGGCTCGTGCTTCTTCTCCTCGCGCTTCGGCGGCGGCTCCTTCTTCGGCTCCGGCTTGAGAGGCTCGGGCTTCGGCGGTTCCGGCTTCGGCGGCTCGGCCTTGGGAGGCTCGGGCGGCGGCGAGAGCAGCGGCGCGGGAGGCGGCGGCGGCTCCATCGGCTCCGCGTCGGGCAGCGGTGGCTCCGGCGGCGGCGGCGGTGGAGGCGGCGCCTCGGGCGGTGGAGGCGGCGGTGGCTCCGGCGCGGGTGGCGGCGGCTCCGGTGGCGGTGGAGGCGGCGGCGGTTCGGGCGGTGGAGGCGGCGGCGGCTCCGGCTCCTTCGGCGGTTCCGGCTGGGGTGGCGGCGGTTCGGGCTGCGCCGGCGCGACAGCCGGTTCGGCCGGCGCGGCTTCCGGCACGTCCATCGAGATCTCGATCTCGGGCTTCGCCTCGGTCAGATCGGGCTGCGTCGGCATGGCGAAGGCGGACGCCAGCCCGACGGTCGCGAGCAGCGCGAGAGCATTCGAAAGCAGGTCGGCCTTTTCGAAACGCATGCCACACTACCTGGCCCTCGTGACGATCTTCGCGCTGCCGATGCCCGCCGACTTCAGCGTATCCAGCACGTCGACCACCGATTGCAGCGCCGCGCCCTGGTCACCGGCGATCACGACGGCAATCGGCTTGCCCTCGGTGTTCGCGGCCTTCAGGCGATCGGAGATGTCGGCGAGCGCCATCGCCTCGCCGTCCAGGTAGGTCTTGCCGTCCTTGTCGATGCCGACCGTATATTTGGTGCGCTCGATGATCTTGTCCGGCGTCGAGGTCGTCGGCGGCGAGATCTTGAGCCCCAGCGCCGGCAGCACGTTCGTGCTGATCAGCACGAAGAACACCAACAGGAACATCATCACGTCGATCATCGGGATGATCTCGATACGTGCGTGACGCTCTTTCCGCTCCGGCCAGGACCGCATGACCCATTCCATTGTGCAGCGCGATAGAAGGCCTCTCTGACGCAGCGACATGACGGAGCGATCACGGTTCCGTGACGATGAGGTGAATGTGACGACATAACGGCAGCTGTGTTGCCGCTGTTGCCGGACGGCCACCATTGTTCAGCCGGCTTTTATTGTGTAATCAGCATGTTAGCGAGATCGAACCAATACGTTACGGATGGCCGTATTCGGCAGGTTCCGCCGTATTTCCGCCACAGGGGGAGCCACACCCTGACCACCGCACGCTAGGACAGCGGCGCCCATTCGGACGAGGTCCATGAGCCCGATCGACGACCCGGAAATCCTCGCCTTCATCGCCGACACCGAGGCCGCCTACCCCGCCGATACCAACGGCGCGACGGCCGCCGACAATCGGCGCTTCTATGATGCGATGTGCGCGGTGTTCCGGGTCGCGCGGCCGGCGGGCGTCGCGGTCCTGGACGAGATCATCGGCGGGGTTCCGGTGCGGGTCTATCGACACGCGGGAACGCCGGCGCCGGTCGCCGCCGGCGGCGGCGGCGGTCGTCTATGCTCATGGCGGCGGCTTCGTGGTCGGCTCGCTCGAGAGCCACGACGACGTCTGCGCCGAGCTCTGTCTCGCCACCGACGCGGCGGTGGTGGCGGTCGATTATCGGCTGGCGCCCGAGCACCGGCATCCGGCCCAGCTCGACGATGTCGCGACGGTGTTCGCGGCGGTCGCCCGGGCCTTCGCAACGGTCGCCGTCGCCGGCGACAGCGCCGGGGCGACGCTGGTCGCCGGGCTCTGCGTGCGGCTCGCCCGGCAGGGCAAGCCGAAGCCGGCCGGCGCTGTGCTGATCTATCCCTGGCTCGGCGGCGAGCTCGATTGGCCGTCCTATATCGACAATGCCGAGGCGCCGATGCTTCGGACCAGCGATCTGTCGTTCTACGCCGAGGCGCGTTACGGCGGCAGCGTCCCGGCCGGGCCGCTCGACGAGGCGATGCCGCTCGAGGCGACCGATTTCGGCATTTTCCCGCCGAGCTTCGTAGTGACCGCCGATGTCGATCCGCTGCGGGACGACGGCTCGGTGTTCGCGGCGCGGCTCACGGAAGCCGGCGTGCCGGCGACCTGCCGTAACGAGGCACAGCTCGTCCACGGCTTTCTGCGCGCCCGGCATCGCAGCGCGCGGGCGAGGGTCGCGTTCGAGGCGATCGGCGCGGCGCTGCGCGATCTGCTCGGCGCTCGCCAGACCTGAGCCGGCTCAGCGCCCTTTCCAGACCGGGTCGCGCTTCTCGGCGAAGGCGCGCGCGCCTTCGAGCTGGTCTTCGGACTCGTAGAGCCGCTTCACCGTCGGCAGGCTCTTCGATGTGACGAGGCCGAGCGCTTCGTTGAACGGCAGCGCCTCGGTCAGGCGCGCGGTCTCCTTGATCGCGGCGAAGACGAGCGGCGGGCCGCTCGCCAGCAGATCGGCGAGCGCGCGGGCGCGCGGCAGCAGGGAGTCCGGCGCGAGGATCTCGTTGACGAGCCCCCAGCGATGGGCCTCCTCGGCCTCCATCCAGCGGCCGGTATAGAGCAGGTCCATGGCGACATGGTACGGCATGCGGCGCGGCAGCTTGACGGTTGCGGCATCGGCCAGCGTGCCGGCGCGGATCTCGGGAAGCGCGAAGCGAGCCTCCGACGAGGCCAGGATCAGATCGCAGGCGAGCGCCCATTCAAAGCCGCCGCCGACGGCCAGGCCGTTCACGGCGGCGATCACCGGCTTGTTGAGATCGGGCAGCTCCTGCAGCCCGGCGAAGCCGCCGACGCCATAGTCGACATCCGGCCGTTCGCCCTCGGCCGCGGCCTTCAGATCCCAGCCGGCGGAGAAGAACCGGCCGGTGCCGGTGACGATCGCCACGCGCAGGTCCGGATCGTCACGAAAGCCGGCGAAGACCTCGCCCATCTGCCGGCTCGTCGCCGCGTCGATGGCGTTGGCCTTCGGGCGATCGAGCCGCACTTCGAGCACGGCACCGCGGCGCTCGACGATCAGCGGGTGGGCAGCCGGGTCGGCGGTCGTCATTCGGTATCCTCCACCAGCATCACCAGGGCGTCGGCCGCGACCGCGCCGAGACCGGCGGGCCTGACCATCAGCGGATTGACGTCGAGCCCGTCGAGCCGATCGGCGTTCGCTTGCGCGAAGCGGGCGATCGCGAGCACGGCATCGACGGCGGCGGCGCGGTCGCCGGCAGGCTTGCCGCGCCAGCCGTCGATGAGTTTAGACACCTTCAGCGCCCCGATCGCGGCTTCGACATCGGCGCGCTCGGCCGGCAACAGCACGATCGATGTATCGGCGACCAGCTCGGCGAGCACCCCGCCGGAGCCGACCACGAGATGCAGCCCGATGACCGGATCGCGCGCCACGCCGACGATGAGTTCGGCGACCGCGTCCGTCACCATCGCCTCGATGAGCACGGCCTCGCCGAGCGGCGCGAGCCGGTCATAGGCGGCCGCGAGAGCGCCGGGATCGCGCAGGTTCAAGATCACCGCGCCGCGCTCGGTCTTGTGGGTCAGATCGGCGCCGACCGCCTTGGCGACCAGCGGGAAACCGATCGCCTCTGCCGCGGCGAGCGCGGCTTCCCTTGTCGTGACCACCTGCGAGCGCGGCACGGCCACGCCGAAGCGGGCGAGTTCGGCCTTGGCCACCGGCTCGGTCAAGGCGACCACCCTGCCCGGCCGGCGCGCGATGGGTGCAGCGACGGTCCTGGGCTCGTTCGTGCCGAGCCGGGCGGCGGCCGCGATGGCTTCCAGGCCGTCGGCGATGCCGCAGAGCGGCGCCACGCCGCCGGCGACCAGCGCCGCGCCCCAGGTCTCGGGCAGGCATTCCGGCAGGGTCGCGATCAGCGCCGCGCGGCGGCCGGTCCGGGCATGGGCATCCATGATCGCGTAGGCGGAGGCATCCCAGGCCGGCGCCGGACCGAGCTCCGGTCGCGGCCAGTCGAGCACCAGCACGGTCAGATCCTGGCCTGCCTCCATCACGGCCGAGAACGTATCGGCGAGGCGGTCGCGGTTGCCCCAGTCGAAGGTGTGATAGTCGAACGGGTTAGACACGGTCACCAGCGGATTGCAGGTCGCGCGGATCTTCGCCTCGGCCTCGGGCGGATAGGCCGGCAGATCGAGCCCATGCGCTTCCGCCGCGTCCGACATCAGCGACGCCTCGCCGCCCGAGCAGGACAGGCTGACCAGCCGTCGCCCCGGCAGCGGTCCGCCGAGATGCAGGAGCTTCAGCGTCTCGATCAGCGCCGGGATCGAGCCGACCTCGGCGATGCCGATCCTCTCGAGAAACGCGCTCGTCACGCGGTGCGAGCCGGCGAGCGAGGCCGTATGGGTCATGGCGATGCGCGAGCCCATCTCGGAGCGGCCGGCCTTCAGCGCCACCACCGAGACGCCGCGCCGATGCGCGATCTCGACCGCGCTCGCGAGCGCGGCCGGATCCGAAATGCCTTCCACATGCAGCCCGATCGCGGTGACGCGATCGTCGGCGGCCAGCGCCTCGATCGCCTCCGCGAGGCCGACCATGGCCTGATTGCCGACCGCGACCATGAAGGCGATCGGCAGGCCGCGGCGGTTCATGGTCAGGTTGATGGCGATGTTCGACGACTGCGTCACGAAGGCGACGCCCCGCTCGACGCGGGCCGCGCCGTGGTGATCCGGCCAGAGCAGCGCGCCGTCGAGCGCATTGATGAAGCCGTAGCAGTTCGGACCGAGCACCGGCATGGCACCCGCCGCCGCGACCAGCGCCGTCTGCAACGCCTCGCCCTCGGCGCCCACCTCGCGAAACCCCGAGGCGTAGGAGACCGCCCCGCCCGCGCCCATCGCCGCGAGGGTGCGGACGACGTCGACAGTCGCATGCCGGTTGACGCCGACGAAGGCGGCGTCGGGCACGCCCGGCAGGGCGTCGAGACCGACATAGGCGCGGTGGCCGCCGATCTCGGCCTTGTTCGGATGCACGGGCCAGATCTCGCCCGCATAGCCCATGCGGTCGCATTGCCGGATCACCTCGGCCGCGCTCGCGCCGCCGATCACGGCGATGCGGCGCGGGTGCAGGAGCCGGTCGAGACCGGTCGTGAGCGCCGTCATGCGGGTCAGGCTCCGAGCGGGCGCAGCAGATCGCGCGCGATGATATGGCGCTGGATCTCGCTGGTGCCGTCCCAGATCCGCTCGACGCGGGCATCGCGCCAGAACCGTTCGAGCGGCAGGTCGTCCATCAGGCCCATGCCGCCATGAACCTGGATCGCCGCATCGGTGACGCGGCCGAGCATCTCGGAGGCGTAGAGCTTGGCCGAGGATACCTCTCGATTAGCCGGCAAACCCTGATCGATGCGCCAGGCGGCGGCGAGCGTCAGCCAGTCGGCGGCGTCGATCTCGGTGATCATGTCGGCGAGCTGGAAGCCGACGCCCTGGAACCGGCCGATCGGCTCGCCGAACTGCTTTCGCTTCGCGGCCCAATCGAGCGCCAGATCGAAGGCGCGGCGGGCGCGGCCGACGCAGGTCGCCGCGACGGTCAGGCGCGTCGCCGACAGCCACTCGTTCATGACGTCGAAGCCGCGATCCACCTCGCCGAGCACGTTCTCGGCCGGGATGCGGCAATCGTCGAAGCTCAGGATGCAATTGTGATAGCCGCGGTGCGAGACCGAGCGATAGCCAGGCTCGATCGCGAAACCCGGCGTGCCGCGATCGACCAGGAAGCCGGTGATGCGCTTCTTCTTGCCCTTCGGTCCGTCGTCCTCGCCGGTCGCGGCGAAGACGATGACGAAGTCGGCGACATCCGCGTGGCTGATAAAGTGCTTCGTGCCGTTCAGCACGAAGTCGGCGCCGTCCCGCCGCGCCGTCGTGCGCATGCCGCGCACGTCGGAGCCGGCGTCGGGCTCGGTGATCGCGAGCGCGTCGATCTTCTCACCGCGCACGGCCGGCAGCAGATACCGTTCACGCTGCTCGGGCGTGCAGGCGCACAGGATGTTCGAGGGTCGGCCCCAGAACACGGTCAGCGCCATCGAGGCGCGGCCGAGTTCGCGTTCGAGCAGCGTCATGGTGGTGACGTCGAGCCCGCCGCCGCCGTATTCGACCGGCACGTTCGGCGCGTAGAAGCCGAGATCGAGCACCTTGCGCCGGATCTCGGCCCCGACTTCAGGGCGGACTTGGCCGGTCCGCTCGACCTCGGCTTCGAGCGGGTAGAGTTCGTTCTCGACGAAGGACCGGACCGTCGAGACGACCATGTCCTGTTCGGGGCTCAGCGCGAAGTCCATGGTCGTCCCTCCCCGGTCAGGATGCCTTGATCGCCCGGCCCGCCTTGTCGGGCGGCGGCAGATGGGCTTGCGCGGCCGCGATCGTCTTGCAGCGCTCGGCGATCGCTGCCGGCGGCTCCGCGGCCTTTGACGCCTTGGTATCGACGTGGAGCAGCAGGTGCTCGGCCGTCGCCAGCCGGGTGCCGTCCCGATCGCGGAAAAGCTCGTGATAGAGCTGCAGCTTCTTGCCCTCGGCCGCGAGCACGCGGGTCGCGACCGTCATCGGCTCGCCCGCCCGGACCTCGGCGATATGGCAGATGTGGGTCTCGACCGTGTAGCAGGACCGCCCGGTCGCCAGATAATCCGCATCGATGCCGACCAGGCGCAGGAGCGCGTCGGTGGCATCGCCGAAGACCTGGAGATAGCGGTACTCGGTCATGTGGCCGTTGTAGTCGGTCCACTCGGGCAGCACGCTCGGCCGATGCAGCTTCAAGGGCTGCGACAGGTCGGGCTCGGCCGCGACCGCCCCGGCATGGGCGCGATCGTAGAGCGTCTTCTCGAACGCCGCGAGATCGGCGCCATAGGCGAAGTCGCGCGCCTTGAGGCCCTGGAACACATTGACGAGGCAATCGTCGCGCAGACGCTCCAGATCGCGCAGATCCGTGCCGACGGCTTGCGCAGCCGCCTGCGCGTCGGACTGGTCGGCGAGCTTGTCGATCAGCGCGTCGGTCAGGTCCGGCACGTCCATCAGCTTGGTCCAGGGCCATTTCAGCGCCGGGCCGAACTGGGCCATGAAGTGGCGCATGCCGGCCTCGCCGCCGGCGATGCGGTAGATCAGGAACGTGCCCATGAAGGCCCAGCGCAGGCCGGGGCCGAAGCGGACCGCGTCGTCGATCTCGTCGACGGTCGCGACATCGTCATTGACCAGCCACAGCGCCTCGCGCCACAGCGCCTCCATGAGCCGGTCGGCGATGAAGCCGTCGATCTCCTTGCGCACGTGCAGCGGATGCATGCCGAGCGTGCGATAGAAGGCCATCGCGCGCTCCTTGGTCTCCAGGGTCGTCTGCGCACCGCCGCAGACTTCCACCAGAGGCATCAGGTAGACCGGGTTGAACGGATGACCGACCGTGAAACGCTCGGGCGCGATCATCTCGGACTGAAGTTTGGTCGGCAGCAGGCCGGAGGTCGAGGAGCCGAACACGACGTCCTTGCGCGCCGCGCGGCTCGCCTCGGCGAGCAGGCGGATCTTCAGGTCCTCGCGCTCCGGGGCCGATTCCTGGATGAAGTCGGCGCCTTCGGCCGCTTCCGCCGGCGTCCGGACCAGCGTCAGCCGGCCTTCCTTCGGCAGCGGCGCCTGGGTCATGCGGCCCCAGGCGCGGCGGGCGTTGGCGAGCATCTCGCCGACCTTGCGGTCCGCCTCCGGGTCCGGGTCGTAGAGTACGACATCGTAGCCGTTGACGAGGCAACGCGCCGCCCAGCCGCCGCCGATGACGCCCGCGCCGAGCAGGCCGACCGTCTTCACATCCGCCATGGGATCAGCCCCGCTTCTTCAGGTTGAGCTTGGCGCGCACATCTTCGGGACCGAGCACGCGGGCATTCATCGCCGTCAGGATGGTCGCGGCGCGCTCGACCAGATCGGCGTTCGATGCGAGCTTGCCGCGCGACAGATAGATGTTGTCCTCGAGGCCGACGCGGACATTGCCGCCGGCGAGCGCGGCCATCGCCACGTAAGGCAGTTGCATCCGGCCGATCGAGAAGGCCGAGAACACCGCGCCGGGAGGCACCTGCAAAGCCATCGCCATCAGCGTCAGCGGATCGTCCGGCGCGCCGTAGGGGATGCCCATGCAGAGCTGGATCATCAGCGGATCGTCGAGTAGCCCCTCCTTGACCAGATCCTTGACCATGACGAGGTGGCCGGTGTCGAACACCTCGAGCTCCGGCTTAACCCCGAGCGCCTGGATGCGCTTCGCCATGGCGCGTAGCGTGTCCGGCGTGTTGGTCATCACGTAGTCGCCGCCGGCGGCGAAGTTCATCGAGCCGCAGTCGAGCGTGCAGATCTCCGGGAGCAGCTGCTCGACATGGACCAAACGCTCGGTCGCGCCGACGACGTCGGTCCAGGTCGGATCGAGCGGCAGCGGCGTCTCTGCGCCGCCGAGCACGAGATCGCCTCCCATGCCGGCCGTCAGGTTGATCACCACGTCGGTGCCCGAAGAGCGGATCCGGTCGACGACCTCGGCGTAGAGCTTCGGATCGCGCGAGCCGCGCCCCGTGGCCGGATCGCGGACGTGGATGTGGACGACCGCCGCGCCCGCCTTGGCCGCATCGATCGCGGAGGTGGCGATCTGCTCGGGGGTTACCGGCACCTTGTCGGACTTGCCCGTCGTGTCGCCGGCACCGGTCACCGCGCAGGTGATGAAGACGTCCCAGTTCATGGGGTTGCTCCCTTCCTCGTTGCGACGAGCCTAGCGCAGCCTCGGACTGTACGTTCGTGCAAGGAACGGCACGCAGGAAGCAAAATCCGACAAGCATGCCGAAACCGACATGAAGCGCGCCTCAGGTGGCGGATCGAAGGGTTCGATCGGGCGTTTGCATACAATGGTGCAGTGCGAGATTCTCGCTTCTGGGCAATCCCTTACGACATTTGCCCAATGCGATGTCGGATCTTGCGCTCTCATGTCGCTCCTTGCACCATCCTGCCCGACAAGCGGGCGCATCATCCTGTCACAGGGGGCGGTATCGACCGCCTGCCGGTGGTTCGATCGCGGCTTCCATCCGGAGGCGGCTTGTCGGACGGCCAGTTCAGGGACCCTGGTCCAGCAGTCCGTGCCGGCGGGAGGCCGCCATCGGATCTGGATCCGAAACGATGCAGGGGGAAGGCGACAATGACCGAGATCGGAAACGGCCGCCGCAGCGGCTTGGTGGTGGATCGGCGCGAACTCCTGGCCGGCGCGGCGGCGCTCGGCCTCTCCACCGCCTTCGGCGCGCGACCGGCGGCCGCGCAGGCCGCGCCCAAGAAGGGCGGCACCTTGAAGCTCGGCATGTCGGGCGGCTCGACCAGCGACACGCTCGATCCGCGCACCTTCACCGACTGGGTGCCGACCAACATCGCCTACACGATGATGAACGGCCTCGTCGAAATCGACGAGAAGAACCAGGCGACGCCGGAACTGTTCGAGAGCTGGGAAGCGAAGCCCGGTGCGGCGACCTGGGTGTTCGCCGTGCGCAAGGGCGTCACCTTCCACAACGGGAAGACGCTCGACGCCGACGATGTCATCTATTCGCTGAACCTGCATCGCGGCGACACCAAGTCGGCCGCCAAGGCGGTGCTCGCCGACATCACCGAGATCAAGAAGCTCGACACCCACCAGGTCGAGATCACGCTGAAGTCGGGCAATGCCGACCTGCCCTATATCCTGTCGGACTACCACATCATCGTGGTGCCGAACGGCTTCACCGATTTCTCGAAGCCGATCGGCACCGGCGGCTACATGTTCGAGATGATGGAGCCGGGCGTCCGCGCCGTCGTGAAGAAGCACGGCAGCTACTGGAAGCCGAACCGCGCCTGGGTCGACTCGGTCGAATTCCGCGTCATCAATGACGCGACCGCGCGCGTGAATGCGCTGATCTCCGGCCAGGTCGACGTGATCAACCGTCTCGACGGCCGCACGGTCGACCTCCTCGGCAAGAACCCGAACCTGCAGATCATCCGCTCGCAGGCCGGCCAGCACGCCGTGTTCGTCATGAACACAACGAGCGGCCCCTTCGCCAATGCCGACGCGCGGCTGGCGCTCAAGTACGGCATCGACCGCCAGAAGGTCGTCGACACGATTCTCAAGGGCTACGGCACGATCGGCAACGACCATCCGATCCCGAAGACCAACCCCTATCATGCGAGCGAGCTCGCCCAGCACACCTACGATCCGGACAAGGCCAAGTTCCATCTGAACAAGGC
The DNA here is from genome assembly GCA_040269895.1 of Ancalomicrobiaceae bacterium S20. Lineage (NCBI taxonomy): Bacteria > Pseudomonadati > Pseudomonadota > Alphaproteobacteria > Hyphomicrobiales > Ancalomicrobiaceae > Methyloraptor > Methyloraptor flagellatus. Next base: position 1,806,385 of record CP158568.1, read on the forward strand.
CGGCATGACCGGCGAGAAGTTCGTGCTGCAGGTGTCGGACGCCGCCTTCACCGGCGCGACCGATGCGGCCGTGCTCTACCAGCAGGCCGCCTCCAAGGCCGGCATCAATCTCGAGGTCAAGCGCGAGCCGTCCGACGGCTACTGGGACAATGTCTGGATGAAGGCGCCGTTCTGCGCCTCCTACTGGGGCGGCCGGCCGACGGCCGACCAGATGCTGTCGATCGCCTATCTCTCCGACGCCAAGTGGAACGACACCGCCTGGAAGCGGCCGGAGTTCGACAAGATCGTCGTGGCGGCGCGCGCCGAACTCGATCAGGCCAAGCGCAAGGCGCTCTACGTCGAGGCGCAGACGATGATCAACCAGGACGGCGGCGCGCTGATCCCGATGTTCATCGACTATCTCGAGGCCGGCTCGAAGAAGGTCGGCGGCATGGGTCCGCATCCGATGTTCGACTTCCTCGGCCTGCGCCTGGCCGAGAAGGTCTGGCTGAACGCCTGATCGGATAGGCAAGTGCTTCGTCTCATCGCCATCCGGCTCGGGCTCGGGCTTCTCACGCTTCTGGCGGTCTCGGTGCTGGTGTTCGCCGGCACCGAGATCCTGCCGGGCGACGTGGCATCCGCCATTCTGGGCCAGCAGGCGACGCCCGAGGCGCTCGCCAACATCCGCCTGTCGCTCGGCCTCGACCGGCCGGCGACGGTACGCTACCTCGCGTGGCTCACCGGCGTCGTCCATGGCGACTTCGGCACCTCGCTCGCCAACGGCCGACCGGTGATCCAGGATCTCGCCGGCCGGTTCGGCAACACGATCTTCCTCGCGGCCTACGCGGCCGTGGTCGCCGTGCCGCTGTCGGTCGGCCTCGGCATCGTCGCGGCGGTCAACGAGGGCAAGTTCGTCGACCGGGCGATCAACATCCTGACCCTGACCACGATCTCGGTGCCGGAGTTCTTCGTCGGCTATCTGCTGATCATCGTGCTCGCGGTCAATCTCGGTTGGTTCCCGAGCCTCGCCATGGTCGATCCGAGCATGGGCTTCTGGGAGCGGGTCAGCACCACGACGCTGCCGGCGCTCGCGCTGGTGCTGGTGGTGATGGCCCACATCATCCGCATGACGCGCAGCTCGGTGCTGGCGATCATGTCGCTGCCGCACATCGAGATGGCGTTCCTCAAAGGCCTGTCGCGGACGCGCGTCGTGGTGCGGCACGCGCTGCCGGGCGCGGCGGCGCCGATCATATCGGTGATCGCGCTGAACCTCGCCTATCTGATCGTCGGCGTGATCCTGGTCGAGGTCGTGTTCGTCTATCCCGGCGTCGGGCAGATGATGGTCGATGCGGTCTCCAAGCGCGACGTGCCGGTCGTGCAGGCCTGCGCGATCGTGTTCGCGACCGCCTTCGTCGGCCTCAACACGATCGCCGACGTGCTGTCGATCCTGGTCAACCCGCGCCTGAGGCATCCGAGGTGAGCATGAAGCACCGCCCGCCGCTCATCGCGTGGATCGGCATCGCGATCATCGCCGTGAACCTGATCATGTGCCTGATCGGCCCGTGGCTGACGCCCTATGGCGAGGCCGACCTCGTCGGCGGCGTCTGGGAGGGACCGAGCGCGCAGTTCTGGTTCGGCACCGACAATCTCGGCCGGGACATGCTGACGCGCATCATCTACGGCTCGCGCAACACCATCCTGATGGCGCTGCTGATCACCTGTCTCTGCTTCCTGATCGGCGTGACGCTCGGCTTCATCGCGGCGGTCGCCGGCGGCATCGTCGACATGGTGCTGGCGCGCCTCGTCGACGTCATGCAGGCGCTGCCGGTGCTGATCTTCGCGCTGGTGGTGCTGAGCGTGCTCGGCACCTCGATCCCGGTGCTGATCGGCACGATCGCGATCCTGGAGTCGACCCGCGTGTTCCGGGTCGCGCGCGCGGTCGGCATGAACATCGCCGTGATGGAATATGTCGAGGTGGCCAAGCTGCGCGGCGAGGGGCTCGGCTGGATCATCCGCCGGGAGATCCTGCCCAATGCGCTCGCCCCGCTCGCGGCCGATTTCGGGCTGCGGTTCTGCTTCGTGTTCCTGTTCATCGCGGCCTTGAGCTTCCTCGGGCTCGGCATCCAGCCGCCGCATGCGGACTGGGGCGGCATGGTTCGCGACAACGCGCCGTCGATCAACTTCGGCCTGACCGCGCCGCTGTTCCCCGCAGCCGCGATCGCGCTCCTGTCGATCGGCGTCAATCTGGTGGTCGACTGGCTGCTTTCCATCGAGGCGCGACCGTCGGGCGCGCAGGCGGAGCTCTAATCCATGACCGGCACGGCGCCCTCCTCCACCTCCACCGACATCCTGCGCATCGAGGATCTGCGCGTCGAGAGCGTCTCCGGGCAGGTGCTGGTCGACGGCGTGTCGCTCGATCTGAAGCGCGGCGAAGTGCTCGGGCTGATCGGCGAGTCCGGCGCCGGCAAGTCGACGATCGGTCTCTCGGCGCTGTGTTTCGCGCGCGCCGGCTGCCGGATCACCGGCGGGCGCATCGCACTCGACGGCATCGAGCTGCGCGGCCTGTCGGTCGACGACCGCCGCAGCCTGCGCGGCCGGCGCGTCGCCTATATCGCCCAGAGTGCGGCGGCGGCCTTCGATCCGAACATGACGATCATGGATCAGGTCTGCGAGGGGCCGCTCGTCCATGGCCTCATGACCCGGGTCGAGGCCGAGAAACAGGCGGTCGAGCTGTTCCGCGCGCTCGATCTGCCCGCGCCCGAGAGCTTCGGCGCGCGCTATCCGCATCAGGTCTCCGGGGGCCAGTTGCAGCGCGCCATGGCGGCCATGGCGATGGCGTGCCGGCCCGACGTGCTGGTGCTCGACGAGCCGACCACCGCGCTCGACGTCACGACCCAGATCGAGGTGCTGGCGGAGCTGAAGAAGCTGATCCGCGAGCACCACACCGCCGCGCTCTACATCACGCACGACCTCGCCGTGGTCGCGCAGGTCGCCGACCGGATCATGGTGCTGCGGCACGGCAAGACCGTCGAGGTCGGTCCGACCGAAAAGATCCTCGGCACGCCCGACACGGCCTATGCCAAGGCGCTGGTCGCCGAGCGGCGCGCGCACGATCATGTCGAGGTCGCGCCGAAGGCGTTCTTCGGCGAACCGATCCTGGCGCTCGATGCGGTGCGCTCGTCCTATGGGCCGCTGACCGTGGTCAAGGACATCACGCTCGCGGTCCATCGCGGCGAGACGGTCGCGATCGTCGGCGAGTCCGGATCCGGCAAATCCTCGCTGGCGCGGACGGTCGTCGGGCTCCTGCCCCGACAGGCCGGCGCGATCCGCTTCGACGGCGAGGCGCTGTCGCCTGCGCTCGCGGGCCGGACGCGCGAGCAGATGCGGCGGATCCAGTTCGTCTATCAGCTGCCCGACGTGGCGCTGAACCCGCGTCAGACCATCGGCGAGATCCTGGGCCGGCCGGTCGCGCTCTATTTCGGCCGCAAGCGCGACGTGAAGGCGCGCGTCGCCGAGCTGTTGACGCTGGTCGGCCTGCCGGCCGACTTCGCCAAGCGTCGGCCGGGACAGCTCTCGGGCGGCCAGAAGCAGCGCGTCTGCATCGCCCGCGCGCTCGCCGCCGAGCCGGACGTGATCATCTGCGACGAGCCGACCTCGGCACTCGATCCGCTGGTCGCCGAGGAGATCCTGAAGCTGCTCGGCCGGCTCCAGAGCGAGCTCGACCTCGCCTATCTGTTCATCACCCACGATCTCGGCATCGTCCGGCGCATCGCGCATCGCACGCTGGTCATGCTCAAGGGCGAGGCGGTGGCGTCCGGGCCGACGGCCGAGATCTTCCGGCCGCCGTGGCATCCCTACACCGAGCGGCTGATCGCGAGCGTGCCCGAGATGCGCACCGACTGGCTCGACGAGCGGCTGGCGGCACGCGGGGACGGCCTCGCCTTGGCGGCTCCATGATTGGGGGATGAACTGCCCGGTCTGGAATCGTGTCGCGCGGCGCCCGCCGCGTCATGAATCCAGTCGCGCGGCGTCGCCGCGCCATGCAGGCTCACACCGGCGCCCGCCGGCCGAAGGGACATCATGAGCGAAGCGACCAAGTCCGTCCGCGTCATCGAAAATCTGTTCATCCCGCTTTCCGACGGCACGCGGCTCGCCGCTCGGCTCTGGCTGCCGGAGGATGCCGAGGCCCATCCGGTGCCGGGCATCCTCGAATACATCCCCTACCGCAAGCGAGACGGAACCCGCGGCCGCGACGAGCCGATGCACGGCTTCTTCGCCGCCGCCGGCTATGCGGCGCTGCGCGTCGACATGCGCGGCTCCGGCGAGAGCGACGGGCTGCTCGACGACGAGTATCTGGCGCAGGAGCAGGACGACGCGCTGGAGGTGATCGCCTGGATGGCCGCGCAGCCCTGGTGCACCGGCGCGGTCGGCATGATGGGCAAGAGCTGGGGCGGCTTCAATTGCCTGCAAGTCGCCGCGCGCCGGCCGCCGGCCCTGAAGGCCGTGCTCAGCGTCTGTTCGACCGACGACCGCTTCGCCGACGACATCCACTACATGGGCGGCTGCCTGCTCAACGATAATCTCTGGTGGGGCTCGATCATGCTCGCCTATCAGGCGAGGCCGCCGGAGCGTGCGCTCCGGCCCGACTGGCGCGAGGAATGGGTGCGCCGGCTCGAGCACATGCCGTTCTTCCCGGCGCTCTGGCTCGAACACCAGACGCGCGACGCCTATTGGCGGCACGGCTCGATCGGCGAGGACTTTGCGGCCGTCGAATGTCCGGTCTTCGCCGTCGGCGGCTGGGCGGATTCCTACACCAATGCGGTGTCGCGGCTGCTCACCGGCCTCAGCGTGCCGCGGCTCGGCCTGATCGGCCCCTGGGCGCACATCTATCCGCAGGACGGCGTGCCGGGCCCGGCAATCGGCTTCCTGCAGGAGGCCCTGCGCTGGTGGGATCACTGGCTGAAGGGCATCGACACCGGCATCATGGCCGAGCCGATGCTGCGCGCCTATGTCGAGGACTGGCATCCGGCCGGCGCCTGGGCCGATCCGATGCCGGGGCACTGGGTCGCGGAAGCCGTCTGGCCGAGCCCGCGTGTCCATCCGCGCAGCCTGCATCTGGCGCCCGGTCGGCTGGTCGCCCATGCCGGCGAGACCTCGACCGATCTCGCCATCCACTCGCCGGCCTGGACCGGTTCCACCTGCGGCGAATGGATGGGCACGGGCTGTCGCGGCGAACAGCCGAGCGACCAGCGCTTCGACGACGGCCTGTCGCTGGTGTTCGATTCCGAGCCGCTCGCCGAGGATGCCGAGATCCTCGGCACGCCGCTCGCGACGCTGGAACTCGCCTCCGACAAGCCGGTCGCGCAGCTCTGCATCCGGCTCTGCGACGTCGCCCCGGACGGTTCGTCGCTGAGGGTCTCCTATCAGGTCCTGAACCTCACCCACCGCAACGGCTCGGCCGAGCCGGCGCCGCTGGTGCCGGGTCGGTTCGAGACCGTGCGGGTGAAGCTCAACGATTGCGGCCATCGGTTCCGGGCCGGCCATCGCATCCGCATCGCGATCTCGACCGCCTACTGGCCGCTGATCTGGCCGGCGCCGGAAGCCGCAACGCTGACGATCCGTACCGGCGGCAGCAGCTTCGCCCTGCCCGTGCGGTCGCGCGGGCCGGCCGACGACGCGGTGCGGTTCGAGCCGCCGGCCCGCGGCACCCCGGCGCCGATCACGCAGGTCGATCCGGGACGGCTCGGGCGCGAGGTCACGTTCGATCTCCTCAACGGCGTGTCGCGCTACCGGACGATCGGCGAAGGCGGCGTGTTCGGCGAAGGCGTGCTGCGCTTCGACGAGATCGGCGTGGCGCTGTCGCACGACCTGACCCGCGATCTCGAGATCGGCGCCGACGATCCGCTTTCGGCCGCCTACACGGTCTCGCAGGCCTATACGATGACCGGCCCGGACTGGAACATCCGGATCGAGACCGTCGCCGCCATGGAGGCGACCGCGACGGCGTTCCAGATCGCCGGCCGCATGGTCGTGCAGGAGGACGGCGCGGAGATCGCGCGGCGGGAGTGGACGCAGTCGGTTCCGCGGGTGATGATCTGACGGCAGAACAAGCCGGGCACGAACCGGCCGGCGATCGAGGGAGCGCGCATGTCGGCCACGGCACAGAAGACAAGGGATTTTGCCTTCCTGCTCGTGCCGGGCTTCTCGATGATGGCGCTGTTCTCGGCGGTCGAGCCGTTGCGCGTCGCCAACCGGCTCTCCGGCCGCACGCTCTATTCCTGGCGGTTCATCACCTGCAGCGGCGAGCCGGCCGAAGCCTCCAACGGCATGACCGTCATGGCCGATGTCGCGCTCGCCGATCTGGCGACCTCGGACACGCTGGTCGTCGTCGCCGGCTTCGATCCCGAGCGCGGCGCGACCAAGACCGTGCTCGCGGCGCTGCGCCGGCACGCGCGGCTCGGCGCCACGATCGGGGCGCTCGATACCGGCACCTTCGTGCTCGCCGCCGCCGGTCTCCTCGACGGCCGGCCGGCGACCATGCACTGGGAGGCCGTGCCGGCGTTCCGGCAGGCGTTCCCGCGGCTCGACGTGACCGACGAGCTGTTCGAGGTGCACGGCAAGCTGTTCACCTGCGCCGGCGGCACGGCGGCGCTCGATCTGGTGCTGCATTTCATTGCCGAGGCACACGGCTACGGGCTGGCGACATCGGTCTCCGAACAGTTCATCTACGAGCGGATCCGCGACCGGCGCTCGCACCAGCGCATGCAGGTCGCCAACCGGCTCGGCCTCGCCAATCCGAAGCTCGTGCGCGTCATCGAGGCGATGGAGCAGAACATCGAGGATCCCCTTGAGATCTCGGCGCTGGTCGCGATCTCGGGCGTGTCGGATCGCCAACTCGAACGGCTGTTCCGCGCGCATCTGAACACGACGCCGATCGGCTACTACAACCGTATCCGCGTCGCCCGCGCCCGCGAACTCCTGCAACAGACCAATCTCAGCGTCCTCGACGTCGCCTTGTCGACCGGCTTCACCTCCGCCTCGTGTCTGGCGCGCGCCTACCGGGCGCAGTTCGGCCTGTCGCCACGCCGCGACCGCCAGAGCGTCGGCCGCGTCGGCGCCGGGCCGGGCACGGCGATGGGGCGCAGCGACCCGCTCGCGGTCCGCCCATCCTGAGCGTGGGACCATCCTGAGCATCCGAAGATCCTGAGCCGGCTCGAAGGCGCGGAACCGGCCGGCGGCGTGCGCGTTCGCTCGGGATGCTGCAGCACACCGCGCCGATCGATCCCGCCGAAGCCGTCGACCCTTCCACCGCGATCGACAGCCGCGAGGCGGCCGAGAGCGCGGGACTGCGCTATCTGATCGACGATCGGCCCGGCATCACGCGGCGCCGGTCCGGCAAGGGCTTCTCCTACCGCGACCCCAAGGGCGCGCTGATCAAGGATGCGGCCGTGCTCGGAAGGATCCGCGCGCTCGCCATCCCGCCAGCCTGGACGGAAGTCTGGATCGCGCCCAATCCGCGCGGCCACATCCAGGCGACCGGCCGGGATGCCAAGGGGCGCAAGCAGTATCGCTACCACGCCGATTTCCGTGCGGTGCGCGACGAGGTGAAGTTCAAGCATCTGGTCACCTTCGCCCGGCTGCTGCCGAAGATCCGCGAGCGGGTCGACGCCGACATGTCGCGGCGCGGCCTGCCGCGCGAAAAGGTACTGGCGACCGTGGTCCGGCTTTTGGAGACGACGCTGATCCGGGTCGGCAACGACGACTATGCCCGGCAGAACGAGAGCTATGGGCTGACCACGCTGCACGCGCGCCATGTCCGCGTCGAAGGCTCGGATCTGAAGTTCCGCTTCAAGGGCAAGAGCGGCAAACTGTGGAACCTTGGGCTCAAGGATCGGCGCATCGCCCGGATCGTGCGCGCCTGCCAGGAACTGCCGGGCCAGGAACTGTTCCAGTATCGCGACGACGACGGCGAGATCCGCGACGTGACCTCGGCCGACGTCAACGGCTACCTGCGCGAGATCACCGGCGCGGACATCACCGCCAAGGACTTCCGGACCTGGGCCGGCACGGTGCTCGCCGCCATGGCACTCGACGAGTTCGAGGCCTTCGACACGGCCGCCAAGGCCAAGAAGAACCTTCGCGCCGCGATCGAACGGGTCGCGGCGCGGCTCGGCAACACGCCGACGATCTGCCGGAAGTGCTACGTCCACCCGGACGTGGTCGACGCCTATCTCGACCGCTCGCTGCTGCTCGAAATCCGACGCGAGGTCGAGGACGAGCTCCGCGACGCGATCGACGCGCTCGATCCGGCGGAGGCGGCGGTGCTGGCCTTCCTGCATGCCCGCCTGCGCCGCCGGCTCGATGCGGCCGCTTGAGGGACCTTTCCCACAGGCGACGCCTGTCGCGTCGGAATCGTCATCGAACCGTTACGCCCCCGGCCTAGACCCCCCTCCGAAAGAACGAGGGGCCGACCCATGCGGATCATCCAGATCTCCGACACGCACCTGTCGCCGCGCCATCGGCACTTCGCCGAGAATGCCGAGGCGATGCGCGCCTGGCTGGCGGCGGAGCAGGCGGACCTGATCGTCAACACCGGCGATCTCTCCATGAACGGCGCCATCGACGCCGACGACATGGCCTTCGCGGCCGATTGGCATCGCGCGCTCGGCGTGCCGTTCCTGGCTGTGCCGGGCAATCACGACGTCGGCGACGTCGCGACCATCCGCGCCGATCAGGTCGTCAACGACGAACGCCTCGCCCGCTTCCGCGACGAGGTCGCCGACGATCGCTGGACGCTCGACATTCCCGGCTGGCGCCTGATCGGCCTCAACGCCATGCTCTACGGCACCGGCCACCGCGAGGAGGCCGAACAGTTCGAGTGGCTGCGCGGCGCGGTCGAGACGACGTCGAAGATCGCGCTGTTCCAGCACAAGCCGATGTTCATCGAGGCGGCCGACGAGGGGCCGCGCGGCTATTGGACGGTGACGCCGGAGCCGCGCAAGATCCTCCTCGACATCCTGCGCAAGGCCGATGTCCAGCTCGTCTCCTCCGGTCATCTGCACATCGCCAAGAAGGTGCAGCACGGTCCCGTCGAGCACCTCTGGAGCCCGTCGAGCGCCTTCGTCTGCGGCGACAGCCAGGAAGATCTCGGCGGCAGCCGGCGCATCGGCGCGGTGATCCTCGAATTCGATGCCGACGGCGTCGTCAGCCGGTTCGAGCGCCCCGCCGCGGTCGCCGATCTGCAGATCGACCCGCACATGGACGCGATCTATCCGCGTTCGCAGGCGGTGGCCTGAGATGGCGCCCCGCTCCCAGCCCCCCGAGACCCAGATCCGCCTCGACCACATCGCCAAGCACTATGGCGGCAACGGCGTGCTGCACGACCTGTCGCTCGCCGTTGCCGAGGGCGAATTCATCGCGCTGGTCGGCCCGTCCGGCTGCGGAAAGTCGACGCTCCTGCGCATCATCGCCGGCCTCGAGCGGCCGGACTCGGGCGTCGTCTCGATCGCGAACCGCGACGTGACCCCGCTGCGCGCCGCCGACCGCGACGTCGCGATGGTGTTCCAGTCCTACGCGCTCTATCCGCACCTGACCGCGCGCCAGAACATGGCGATGCCGCTGGTGATGCGGCGCATGAACGGCTGGCAGCGCCTGCCGATCCTCGGCCCGCTGTTCGGCCGCGGCGCGATCGCCAAGGGCATCGCCGCCGATGTCGAGACCGCCGCGGCGAGCCTCAAGATCACCCAGCTTCTCGACCGCAAGCCGGCGCAGATGTCCGGCGGCCAGCGCCAGCGCATCGCGCTCGGCCGCGCCATCGTGCGCCGCCCGGCGGCGTTCCTCATGGACGAGCCGCTGTCGAACCTCGACGCCGCGCTGCGCGTCCACATGCGCGGCGAGATCGTCGCGCTGCACCGCCGGCTCGGCGCGACCACCGTCTATGTCACGCACGATCAGGAAGAGGCGCTGAGCATGGCCGACCGCATCGCGGTCATGCTCGGCGGCAAGCTCCTGCAGGTCGCGGCGCCGGCCGAGATCTACCGCAACCCGGCGCATCTCGACGTCGCGGAGTTCATCGGCAGCCCGAAGATCAACGTCATCGCCGCCAAGGTCGAGCGCGACGGCTCGGCGATGCGCTTCGGCGCGCGACTCGCGACGGGTCTCGAGGCGATCGCCGGCGACGACGTCAAGCTCGGGATCCGGCCGGAAGACCTCGTCGTCGACGGCACGCCCGGTCCGGGTGCGCTGCCGGTCAATCTCGACCGTCTGGAGTTCCACGGCGCGCAGGTGCTGGTGCATCTGCGCATCGCCGACGGCGAGGATCCGCTGATCGCCCGCATCGCGCCGGAAGCGGTCGGCACGCTCGGCCAGGGCCGCTCTTCGCCCATGACCGTACCGCCAAGCCGCTGGTCTTCGCCAAGAGCGGCGCGCGGATCGCGGCCGACGGCCTGCCGGTCGGCGCGGAGCTCGCGCATGTCTGACGCAACGCTCTCGCCCGGCCTCGCGCCCGCGCCGATCCCGGTCGCGGCGGCGCGCAAGGTGCGGCGCAACAGCCACGACGAGCGCGCGGCCTGGGGCCTCACCGCCCCGACCGCGGTGCTGATGGCGATCCTGCTGGTCGCGCCGACGCTGGCGATCTTCGCCCTGTCGCTGACCGATGCCGAACTCGGCTCGTCCGACTGGCGGTTCATCGGCCTCGATACCTACCGCGACCTGCTCTCCGATCGCACCTTCCTGACCTCGATCCGTAACACCGCGGTCTATGTCGCGATCGTCACGCCGGTCTCGGTCGCGCTCGGCCTCGGGCTCGCGCTCTTGATCGAGGCGGAGGTGGGGCTGAAGAGCGTGTTCCGCTCGATCTACTTCCTGCCGGTCGTGTCGCTGACCGTCGCGATGGCGACGGTCTGGCAGTACCTGATGCATCCGGTGATCGGCCCGATCAATCTCCTCGCCAAGATGCTCGGCCTGCCGATGCTGAACTGGCTCGGCTCGTCCGACACGGTGCTGATCGCGCTGGCGCTGATCGGTATCTGGCAGTCGGTCGGCTTCAACATGGTGCTGTTCCTCGCCGGGCTGACCGCGATCAACCGCGAGCTCTATCAGGCGGCCGAGATCGACGGCGCGAAGTCGGCGCTCGACCGGTTCCGGCTGGTGACCTGGCCCATGCTCGGACCGACGACGCTGTTCGTCGTCACGATCCAGATGATCAACGCGGTCAAGGTGTTCGAGACGGTGGCGACCCTGACCCAGGGCGGTCCCGGCAAGGCGAGCGAAGTGCTCCTCTACACGATCTACGAGGAGGGTTTCGTCTACCTGCACACCGGCGTCGCCTCGGCCATGGCGGTCGCGTTCATCGCGGTGCTGGTGGTGCTGCTCATCATCCAGACGCGCGTCCTCGACAAGCGGGTGCACTATTCATGAGCGCGGCGCCCTACTCCCAAGGCTCGGCCTATTCGCCCGGCCGGCTGATCCGGCTCGCGGTGCTGATCGCGGGCGCGGCGATCGTGCTCCTGCCCTACGCCTGGATGGTATCGACCTCGCTGAAGCCGCAGGCCGAGGTGTTCTCCTCCGGCCTTTCGCTGGTCCCGCATGACTGGGCGGTCGTCGAGAACTACGGCAAGGCGCTGACGCGCATCCCGATGCTCCGGATCCTGATCAACGGCGTCGTGGTCTGCGCGGCGATCGTCCTGTTCCAGATCCTGTTCGCGCTGCCCTGCGCCTACGCGATGGCGAAGCTCGAATTCCGCGGCCGCGAGGTCCTGTTCGGGCTCGTACTGACCGGCCTCCTCGTGCCGATCCACGCGATCTCGATCCCGCTCTACTGGGCGGCGCGCGAGAGCGGGCTCCTCAACACGCTCGCCGTGCTGATCGCGCCGTTCACGCTGTCGGTGTTCGCGATCTTCCTGTTCCGCCAGTTCATCAAGGCGATGCCGGACGACCTGATTGCGGCGGCGCGCATGGACGGGCTGTCGGAACTGGCGATCGTCTGGCGGGTCGTGCTGCCGAACGCCTGGCCGGCGGCGACCGCCTTCGCGGTGTTCTCGATCGTCGCGCACTGGAACGACCTCTATTGGCCGCTGATCGCGATCTCGAAGACCGATCTCGCCACGCCGCCGCTCGGGCTCCTGTTCTTCCGCGCGGCCGAGGTCGGCGACGACTACGGCGCGCTGATGGCCGCGACCGTCGTCATCACCGCGCCATTGGTCGCGATGTTCCTGGTCGCGCAACGCACCTTCATCGAAGGCATCACCATGACGGGCCTCAAGGGCTGAACCCGTCGGGACTGCCGTCCAACAACCAAGAAGACGTCACCCCGAAAACTCAAGAGAAGGAGAGAACCCATGCGCCGTTGGCTCGCCGGTCTCGCCGCCGGTCTCGCGTTCCTCGCCACGCCCGTCCGGGCCGAGCAGACCGAGATCGTCGTGCACTACCCCATGCCGGGCTTCTTCAAGTCCGTCATGGAGACGATCTCGACCGAGTACATGAAGCAGAACCCGGACGTGAAGATCACCTTCGCGTCGCCGTCGCCGACCTATGAGGAGGGCCTGCAGCTGATCCTGCGTCAGGCCAACTCGGCCGACATGCCGGACATGAGCTTCATCGGGCTCAACCGCCTGCGCGTGCTCGCCGAGCGCGGCGTCGGCGTCGATCTGAAGCCGTTCATCGCGAAGGACGCCGGCTTCAAGGACGAGGGCTTCTCCGAGACGCTCTTGAACCTCGCCCGCTTCAACGGCAAGCAGATGGGTCTCGCCTTCGCGGCCTCGAACCCGATCTTCTATTACAACGCCGATCTGGTCCGGAAGGCCGGCGGCGATCCCGAGCACATGCCGACCAAGTGGGACGACGTGCTGAAGCTCGCCGCCAAGATCGACGCGCTCGGCGACGGCACCGTCGGCATGGGCTACCGCTGGATGGGCGACGACTGGATGTTCTCCGCGCTCCTGTTCGGCAACGGCGGCACCATGCTGACCGCGGACGAGAAGAAGGTCGCCTTCGACGGACCTGAAGGCCTCGCCGCGCTGACGCTGCTCGATCGCATGGTCAAGGAAGGCAAAATGCCGGCGCTGACCTCGGATGCGATGGTGCAGTCGTTCACGGCCGGCAAGATGGGCCTGTTCTTCTGGACCACCGGCGGTCTGAAGTCGATCATCAACGGCGTCGGCGGCAAGTTCGACCTGCGCACGACCAAGATGCCGGTCATCAACGCCGAAAAGGGCCGCCTGCCGACCGGCGGCAACGCCGCGGTGATGTTCACCAAGGACCCCAAGAAGCAGGAAGCGGTCTACAAGTTCATCAAGTTCGTCGCCGGCCCGTTCGGCCAGTCGGTCGTGGTGCCGGGCACCGGCTACGTGCCGACCAACGAACTCGCCGCCAAGGACGACCGGTTCCTGAAGACCTTCTACGAGAAGAACCCGCTCTATCAGGCCGGCCTGTCGCAGCTCGATCTGATGATCCCGTGGTATTCGTTCCCGGGCAACAACGGCGTCAAGGTCACGCAGTCGATGGTCGACAACATCGCCCAGCTCGTCGAGCAGAAGGTCACGCCGGAGCAGGCGCTGAAGGCGATGAGCCAGGACGTCACCAAGCTCCTGCCGAAGGGCAACCTGCCCTGAGCCATGCCCGGGGCGGCGCCCGACGCGGCCTCTCGTACCACCGATCGAAAGGCCGCCGGGAAACCGGCGGCCTTTTTACCATGGGCACACGCCCGCTTGTCTCAGCAGCACAAACTGTGCAGTGCGGCACGCAGATTGTGCACGTACGCCCACCCGCGCCACCGCCGACCCTCCGGACCGACGAGCGGCGTCAACTCCCCGGCGCCAGGATCTCGAACACGTTGCCGCCGGTGGTCGCGTACTGGTTCGAGGCGATCTTGCGGACGCGGTAGCACTTCTCGAGGCCGCCGCGGGCGCGCTGCCAGGTGGTGCAGAGCTGATCGCCGGCGAAGCGCCAGCTGCCTTCGTCGAGCGTCTGCGGATCGTCGCTGGCGATCGCCGCGCGACCGCTCGGATCGAAGACGACCTCGCCGTGGAACCGCTGGTCCTCGGCCCACCAATGGATGGTCGGGCCGATCAGCTCGCGACGGATGTCATCCGCGCCGAGTTCGGCGGCGAAGGCCGGCGCAACCCCCATTGCGACCGCCAAGGCGGCGCATCCCCACGCGGTCGGTCCGAACCCGGTCCAGTCAATCCCAGACGCCATCCCGTGTCTCTCCCTTCGGGCGATGCACAGTTCCGTGACAATGGAATGACGGTTCACGAGTCGTGTCCAGATGAAATTCGGTCGCGGCGCCGGCCGGCGCACGGATTGTCGTTCGTGTCCGGGGACGACCAGAGCGCGCGGGGCCTCGAAAGTGACGTCCGCGCATTCGAACATTTTGAAACACTTGATCGAATGGTCTATGGTCGCGCCGGTTCCAGCGGGGGCGCCGGAGCCGAACGAACGAGGCGTTGCGCGGGCCGGAGACGGACGGCCCCCGGCGCCGATTCGGCGCGCGACCGGCCTGCCGCGGTCGCGTGTATCACATGATCGACCGGCTTCGCCGGTCGCACCTCCGGCCTGTCGCGGATCGCATTGATGGATCGTCGTGAATTCCTGCAGTCCTTCGCTCTCGCGGCCGTTGCGGCGCTCGCGGGCGAGGCCGCCCTGTCTCCGGCCGAAGCGGCGGCTCCGCCCGCGGCCCGCTTCGCCTTCTCCCGGTCCGCCCTGCTCGACGAGGCGCGCAAGCTCGCCGCCGAGCCCTATCAGGAATCGACCCTCGACCTGCCGGCCCGTTTCGCCGATCTCTCCTATGAGCAGTATCGCGAGATCCGCTGGAAGCGCGACCTGACGATCTGGAAGGACGAGGGCCGCGGCTTCCGGCTCGAGCCGCTGCACACCGGCTCGGTCTACCGCCAGCCGGTCATGCTCTATCTGGTCGAGGACGGCACCGCCTCGCGGCTCGCCTTCAACCGCGACATGTTCGACTACGGGCCGAATGTGAAGCCGCCCGAGGATCCCAAGCAGGATCTGGCCTTCTCCGGCTTCAGGCTGCGGCGGCCGCTCGCCGAGCCAGACCGCTGGAACGAGTTCGCGACCTTCCAGGGCGCGACCTATTTCAAGGCGCTGTCGAAGGGTCTCAACTACGGCCTGACCGCGCGCGGTCTCGCCATCAACACGGCCGATCCAGACGGCGAGGAATTCCCGGTCTTCACGCGCTTCTACATCGAGCGGCCGGAGACCGGCGCCAGTTCGGTCATCGTGCACGCGCTGCTCGACAGCAAGTCGACCACCGGCGTCTACCGCTTCACGCTGCGCCCGGGCGACGAGACGACCATCGACGTCGAGCTGACCCTGTTTCCGCGCGTCGAGATCGGCCATGTCGGCCTCGGCGCACTGAACTCGATGTTCCTCTACGACGCCACCAACCGGACCCGGTTCGACGACCAGCGCCCGGCCGTGCATCTTTCGGACGGTCTGGCGATCACGACAGGCTCGGGCGAACGGATCTGGCGGCCGCTCGCCAACCCGCGCAACCTGCAGATCTCCGCCTTCGTCGACCAGAGCCCGCGCGGCTTCGCGCTCGCGCAGCGCCGGCGCAGCTTCGCCGAGTTCCAGGATCTCGAGACCCGCTACGACCTGAAGCCCTCGGCCTGGATCGAGCCGGTCGGCGACTGGGGCCAAGGCTCGGTCGTGCTGGTCGAGATCCCGTCGGAGAGCGAGATCCACGAGAACATCGTCGCCTATTGGCGGCCGAAGGCGAAGCTGCCCGCAGGCCAGGAGTTCTCGGCCGCCTATCGGCTGCACTGGGCGCCCGGCGCGCCGACCAATCCGGAACTCGGCGTCTGCACCGACACGCGCGAGGGTCAGGGAACCAACGGGACGAGCCGCCGTTTCGTCGTCGATTTCCAGGGCAACATGCCCGCCGCCGGCGCCGTGAGGCTCGAAATCTCGGCCTCGGCCGGCAAGATCCTGAACCCGATCCTGCGCCCGAATCCGGTCTGGGGCGGCTTCCGGGTGACCTTCGATCTCGACACGCGCAACGTGCCGCTCTCCGAATTGCGGCTGCTGCTGACCGACGGGACCAAGCCGGTGAGCGAGACCTGGCTCTACCGCTGGACGCCGTGAGCGCGCGCGCGGCCTGACCGGCTCGCCGCAATTCCGGCGTCGGGCCGGGCCAGAGTGCCCCGCCGTCCACAGGCAGGCGTCCCGCTGCAAAGCGACGGCACCGCCTCGCGAAACGCTGTCATATTCTCGAAATTCCGGCGTGTTTCGGAATTCCGCGACGTGACGAAAACGGCTACCAATACGCCGTCGGACGGGCCTCCCGGTCGACGGCAGACCTTTGGCTCCGCCTTGCAGACCCCGTCTGGCGGAGCGATCGATCCCGAGCGGAAGGTCCATGATGGACGGCACGACCACGGAATTGAGACCGGCGACCGACCTGGCACATCTCCCCCCGGTGCCGCCGGAGGTGACGCTCGCCATGCCGGTGCAGAACCTCCGGGCGTGGAAGGGGCCGCGGCCGACTCGCGTCGACGGCCGCCCCTCCGGCTGGACGCTGTTCGCCCGCCTGTTCGTGTTCGGCAGCGCGATCGCGCTCTCCGCCTTCGGCATCCGGCAGATGGTCGAAGTGGTGAAGGCCGGCGGCATCGTCGGCCTGGAATGGCCGCTGATCGTGCTGTTCGGCGTCACCTTCTCGTGGATCGCGCTATCGGCGGCGAGCGGCATCGCCGGCTTCGTCGCGGGCTTCTTCGAGCGCGCGCGCAAGACGCCGGAGCCGCGGCCGCTCCGGACCCGCACGGCGCTGATCATGCCGGTCTATAACGAGAGCCCGGCCCGCACGATGGCCGCGCTCGAGGCCATGGGCAACGAGATCGCGGCGCTCGGCGCCGGCGACAATTTCGAGATCTTCATCCTCTCCGACACGACCGATCCGACGGTCTGGATCGAGGAGGAGATCGCCTTCATGCGGCTCCGGCACAAGCTCGCCGGCCGCATGGCGGTCTGGTATCGCCGCCGGCACAAGAACATCGCGCGCAAGGCCGGCAACGTCGCCGATTTCGTCACCCGCTGGGGCGGCCGCTACGAGCACATGCTCGTGCTCGACGCCGACAGCCTGATGAGCGGCTCGACGCTGACCATGCTCGCGCAGCTGATGGAAGACGATCCGAAGGCCGGCATCATCCAGACGCTGCCGGTGATCGTGAACCGCAACACGCTGTTCGCCCGGCTCCAGCAGTTCGCCGGCCGGGTCTATGGACCGGTGATCGCGCGCGGGCTCGCGGTCTGGTCGGGCCGCGACGGCAACTATTGGGGCCACAACGCGATCATCCGCACGGTCGCCTTCGCGCAGTCCTGTGGCCTGCCCGACATCCGCGGTCGCAAGCCGTTCGGCGGCCACATCATGAGCCACGACTTCGTCGAGGCGGCGCTGATCCGGCGCTCCGGCTGGGGCGTCTACATGGTGCCGTGGCTCGGCGGCTCCTACGAGGAGAGCCCGCCGTCGCTGCTCGACGTCGCCGCGCGCGACCGGCGCTGGGCGCAGGGCAATCTCCAGCACATGGCCGTGCTGCCGTCGCGCGGGCTCGCCTGGCCGAGCCGCATCCATTTCGCGACCGGCATCATGAGCTATCTCGCCTCGCCGATCTGGCTGGCGCTGCTGCTCGTCGGCCTCGCGCTCGCCTTGCAGGCGAAGTTCATCCGGCCGGAGTACTTCTCCAAGGAGTTCTCGCTCTATCCGGCCTGGCCGCGGTTCGACTCGGAACGCGCGCTTCAGCTGTTCCTGATCACCATGTTCGTGCTGCTCTTGCCCAAGCTGCTCGGCACGATCGAGACGCTGTTGCAGCCGAGGCTGCGCCGGCAGTGCGGCGGCGCGCTCGGCATCGTCGCGAGCTTGCTGCTCGAGACGCTGCTCTCGGCGCTGGTCGCGCCGGTGATGATGCTGTTGCAGAGCCGGCACGTGATCGAGATCCTGTCGGGGCGCGACTCCGGCTGGTCGACGCAGCGGCGCGACGACGGCGGCATCCCGGTCGCCGAGGTGATCCGCCACCATTGGCAGCATGCCGCGATCGGCGTGTTCATGGGGCTCGCGGCCTATGTGATCTCGCCGGCGATCGTCGCCTGGATGGCGCCGACGCTCATCGGGCTCGTGCTCGCGGTGCCGGTGTCCTGGGCGAGCGGCTCGGCCGCGGCCGGGCTCGCGCTGAAGCGGCTCGACCTCATGATGATCCCCGAGGAGACCGACGCGCCGACCATCATCGTCGAGGCGAACCTGCTGCAGGCCGAGACCGAGGCCGAGCTGCCGGAAGTCGAGGACGGTCTGACGCTGGTCGTCGCCGATCCGCGCGTGCGCGAACTGCACGAACGGCTCCTGCTGCCGGCCCCGCTGCGCGAGCGCGGCAAGCCGGAGCTCGAGCCGGTCATGGCGGAAGCCAAGATCCGCGAGGCGACGAGCCTGGAGGAAGCGCTGCGCTGGCTGTCGACCAAGGAGCGGCTCGCCGTGCTGGCGCGGCCGCAGCTCGTCTCGGAGCTGCAGCGGCTGGCGACCGTCAGCGAACCGGCGCCGACCATCGTGCCGCAGGGCGAGATGCCGGTCGCGGTTTCCTGAGCCTTATCCACCGCCTAAGCCCGCCATAGGGGAGATGCCGGAGGCGCCGCGCTTCGGGCATCTCCCGGTTGACACGGGCCGGGCAGCGGCGTCTTCTCCGCCTCATTCTCGCGTGGGGGCGAGAGCCTTCAGATCTCTTCAGGGGCCGAGCCCATGCTGCATCTCTTTCACAAGCCCGCGCCTTACCTCGAGGAGAGCGGGCCCGGCTGGTTCGAACCGGCGCGCCCCCGCCCCCCGTCGCACACGCTCGGTACGCTCGACACGATCCTGGCCGCGAAGCGCAGCCTGATCTCGATCTTCCCCGAGTCCGCCTACATGTCGCAGGTGCATTCCCAGCGCGTGCTCGGCCGGCAGGTGATCCTGGCCAATTCGCCGGAATCGGTGAAATACGTCATGGCGACCCGCCACGACAATTTCGAGCGCAAGAGCCCGCAGATGCGGCGCGCGCTCGAATACCTGATCGGCGACGGCCTGTTCATCTCCGACGGCGAGACCTGGAAGCGGCGCCGGCCGCTGGTCGCCGACATCGTGCACAAGAACCGCGTGCCGGTGTTCGGAAAGACCATGGAGGCCGTGACGGTCGCCATGGCCGAGCGCTGGGCCGACTATGGCGACACGCCGTTCAACGCCCTCGTCGAGATGGCCGAGCTCACCGCCGAGATCATCGCGCGCACCGTGTTCGGCAACGACCTCGGCGCCGAGGCCGCGCATGAGGTCATCGAGGGCTTCACGCGCTATCAGGACGTCATCGACAGTTTCAACATCGGCTACTTCCTCGGCATGGACGAGGGCATGCCGATCATCCGCGGCCCGCGGCTGCGCCGCTCGGTGGCGCGCGTCGACAAGGTGATCGGCAAGGTCATCGACGACCATCTGCAGGGCAAGGGCGACCACAACTCGATGGTCGACCTGCTGGTCAAGCGCCAGCAGAAGAGCCCGGAACTCGGGCTCGACGTCTCGGCGCTCCGCAACGAGGCCGCGACCATCTTCATGGCCGGCCACGAGACCACCGCCGCGACGCTGACCTGGGCCTGGTATCTGATCGCCAACGCGCCCTGGGTCGAGGAAGCCGTGCTCGGCGAGATCGAGCGGGTCTGCGGCGGACGCACGCCGACGGTCGCCGATGTCGACAAGCTCGATTGGTGCCGCGCCGTGATCGAGGAGACGCTGCGGCTCTATCCGCCGGTGCCGATCCTGGCCCGGCAGGCCAAAAACGCCGACCGCGTCATCGACGTCGACGTCGATCCGGCCGCGCTCGTGCTGGTCGTGCCGTGGCTCCTGCATCGCACGCGCGACCTCTGGGAGCAGCCGGACCGGTTCCTGCCCGAGCGCTTCGTCGGCACCGGCCGACCGACGCCCTACACCTACATACCCTTCGCGATCGGCCCGCGCATCTGCGCCGGCCTGTCGTTTGGTCTGACAGAAGCGATCCTGTGCTTCGCGATCCTGATCCAGCGGTTCAAGGTCCGCCCGGTGCCGGGCACCAAGGTCGAACCGATCTGCCGGCTGACGCTGCGCCCGGACGGCGGCCTGCCGGTCACGGTGACGCCGCGCGCCTGAGCCGAGGTTGATGTGAGCGAGGGCGGATGATCGAGGGGGGATCGGACCAAGCGACCGGTTCGGCGTCGCATGACAGGACCAACGCCGGGACGGCGGTGGGGGCGAGCGCCGAGACGGCGACGGGGATGCGCGCCGCCGACCCGCGTGGCGCGACGCCCGACGAGGCGCAGCGCGATGCGGCCGGTCCGGCCAAGACGCGCAAGCCGTGGATCTGGACGCCGCCGGACATTCCGACGCTGAAGGATCTCGTCGCCGGGCCCGAGCGGCGCCGGGCCTTTTTCCGCTACTGGCGGGCGAACGGCGCTTCCTGGGCGCTCGAAATCACGCTGCATCATGTGTTCCGGCTGCTGCCGACCGAGGCCTGCTCGTCGGTCGGCGCCTGGATCGGCCGCGTGCTCGGGCCGCGCGTGCAGCCGAACACAGCGATCGGCGCGCGCCGGAACCTCAAGCGCATTCATCCCGACTGGTCGGACGAGCGCATCGAGCGCGCCGTGATCTCGCACTACGAGAACGGCGGCCGGCTGATGACCGAGTTCTCGGTGCTGCATCGGCTGAAGCGCGAGGGCCGCATCGCGGTCGAGGGCGCGGAAGACCTGATGCGCGTGCGGCGCGCCGGGCCGACGATTCTGGTCTGCTGCCACACCGGCAACTGGGAGGTGATGTTCCCGGTCCTGTCCGAACTCGGCTTCGACTGGTCGATCAACTACACGCCGCCGCACGAGCACGCGCGCGACTATGTCGCCCGCGAGGTCCGCACCAGCTTCGGCGCCGGCCTGCTGCCGCCCGGCAAGGCCGGCACGCGGCCGGCGATCCGGCTTCTGGAGGCCGGCGGGGCGGTGTCGATCTATTGCGACGAGACGCACGAGCGAAAGGTCATGGCGCCGTTCTTCGACCGGCCGCCGCATCTCGACGGCAATCTCGCCATCGCGGTCCGGATGAAGCGCATGACCGGCGCGCGGATCTGCGTCTACAACTGCACCCGCGTCGAGGGGGCGCGGTTTCGTGTCCGCTTCCAGGCCCCGATCGACCTGCCGTCCGACCGCGACCCGAAGGCGCCGCTGATCGACGACGTGATCGCGCTCAACGCCGTGATCGAGCCGATCGTGCTGGCACATTCGGATCAGTGGTTTTTTCTCGACAACCGGTTCGAGTGAGGGCCCTCGACGGGCCGGCACATCCGCCATCGTGCCCCGAAAATGCAATCGCCCGCTCACGAGGAGCGGGCGATTTCGTTCGAGCCGATGGATTCGGCGCCTCAGCCCTTCAGGATCGAGCGACCCGCATAGCGCGCGGTGTCGCCGAGCATCTGCTCAATGCGCAGGAGCTGGTTGTACTTGGCGAGCCGGTCCGAGCGGGCGAGCGAGCCGGTCTTGATCTGACCGCAGTTGGTCGCGACCGCGAGATCGGCGATGGTCGAGTCCTCGGTCTCGCCGGAGCGGTGCGACATGACCGCGGTATAGGCGGCGCGGTGGGCGGTGTCGACGGCGTCGAGCGTCTCGGTCAGCGAGCCGATCTGGTTGACCTTGACCAGGATCGAGTTGGCGACGCCCTGGGCGATGCCCTGGCGCAGGCGGGTCGAGTTGGTCACGAACAGGTCGTCGCCGACGAGCTGGACCGACTTGCCGATCTTGTCGGTCACGAGCTTCCAGCCGTGCCAGTCATCCTCGGACATGCCGTCCTCGATCGAGATGATCGGGTACTTCGACGCGAGATCGGCGAGATAGGCCGCCTGTTCGGCCGGCGAACGGGTCACGCCCTCGCCCTCATAGACGTAATTGCCGTCCTTGAAGAACTCGGTCGCGGCGCAGTCGAGCGCGAGGTAGATGTCCTGGCCCGGCTTGAAGCCGGCCTTCTCGATCGCGGCGACGACGAAGTCGAGCGCGGCGGTCGCCGAGGCGAGGTTCGGGGCGAAGCCGCCCTCGTCGCCGACGTTGGTGTTGTGGCCGGCCTTCTTCAGCTCGGCCTTGAGGGTGTGGAATACTTCCGCACCCCAGCGCAGGCCTTCCGAGAAGGTCGGCGCGCCGGCCGGCATGATCATGAATTCCTGGAAGTCGATCGGGTTGTCGGCATGCACGCCGCCGTTGATGATGTTCATCATCGGCACCGGCAGGACGCGGGCGCTCGGGCCGCCGACGTACTTGTAGAGCGGCAGGTTCGCGGCTTCCGCTGCCGCCTTGGCCACCGCCAGCGAGACTCCGAGGATGGCGTTGGCGCCGAGGCGGGCCTTGTTCGGCGTGCCGTCGAGCGCGATCAGCGTCTCGTCGATCTTGTTCTGGTCCTCGGCGTCGAAGCCGGCGATCGCGTCGTAGATCTCGCCGTTGACGGCGTCGACGGCCTTCGTGACGCCCTTGCCGAGATACTTCGACTTGTCGCCGTCACGCAGCTCGACCGCCTCATGGGCGCCGGTGGAGGCGCCCGACGGCACCGCGGCGCGGCCGAAGGAGCCGTCCTCGAGCACGACGTCGACCTCGACGGTCGGGTTGCCACGGCTGTCGAGGATCTGGCGGCCGACGATATCGACGATGGCGGTCATGGACGTCTCCTGGCTATCGAGGCCCGGCGCACCGGATGCGCGGCGCCGGTTTCGGCGCTGCTATAGCCGAGCCACATGACGATGCCTAGACCGATCGCGATGCGACCTAAGGCGGCGGCGCTGACAATCCGCCGCCGCCCTCGGTCGGTGTGGAGCCTCACGCCGCGAGGAACGCCAGCCGCGGATCGGTCCGGCGCGGCGTGATCTCGACGATGTCGACGCGCACGACGTCCTCGGCGACGAACGGATCCTGCTTCAGCCGCGCCTCGAGCTCGGCGCGCGACAGGCCGTCGGCCACGATCGCGCCGCCGGCGGCGGGCTGCAGATTGCCGGTCAGCAGGAATACGCCATCGGCGAAGCCGCGCGCGATCCAGGCATTATGGCCTTCCATGAAGTCCGGCGCGCGCGCCTTGTTGGCCGAGAACGACAGCGAGACGACGAACATGACTTCCCCCTCCTCGACGGCCGGACCTGCGCCGGCTCGTGATCCGTCTTGATCAGTGACCGGCGATATCCCGGCCGCCCTGGAGCGCCGCGAGCCAGGCTTCCACGCCCGTGACCTCGCGGCGAATGAAGGCCTCGTCGCAGAACGCGCTGGCGAGCGTCGCCACGCCCTGCGTGCGCGCGAGCAGATGCAGCGCCAGGGCATCGGCCTCCTCGGCGTGGCCGAGGGCGGCGAACTGCACGGCGAGCCAGTTCTGGAAAGCGGTGAAGATCGCGGCGGCCGCATTCTTCGCGGCATGATCGAGCTTGGCGAGCTCGTTGCAGAGCGTGCCGACCGGGCAGCCATGGCGCATGATCTTGGCGCGGTTGTCGATCAGGATGCGGACGAAGCGCCGGATGCGGTCCGCCGGATCGGCGCCTTCATGCTCCCAGACATCGAGCATGGCCCGCGTCCGGTCGAGCCGCGCGGCGACGACCGCGTCGAGGATCTCGTCCTTCGTCTTGAAGTGATAATAGAAATTGCCGCGCGAGATACCGACCGCCGCCGCGACGTCGGCAAAGGACGTGTGGTCGAAGCCCTGTTCGTAGAACAGACGGTCGGCCGCCTCGACGATCTGTTCGCGCGTGTCGGTCGCCGCCATCGTTGCCCCTTTCTTCGCCTCCGCAACCGTGCTGGCCACGCGCCCCACGACATTAGGACAATCGTCCTATACAAGTTCTAGGACATTTGTCCGAGACGATCAAGGCCGAGCGATCAGGCTGGCTCGATCGGGCCGGAATGCGCTATGGGATCGCGACAGAGCGCGATCGCGCCGGCGGCCGCGTCCCGCGGACGCCGAGGCGGGCCGGCCAGACGCGCCGCCCCCACCGCCCGCCTCGCCTGACCACGACATCCCGCCGGCGACGGCGACCGCAGCAGGACCGACGCATGACCATCGACCCTTCGACCCTCCAGCTGGGCCACGCGATCGAGCAGCCGGCGTCTCCGGACGAGGCGCGGCTCGACCGGGTGCCGAACCCGCATGCCGACGCGCTCTATTGCGCGCGTTTCACGGTGCCGGAGTTCACCTCGCTCTGCCCCGTGACGGGCCAACCGGACTTCGCCCATCTGGTCATCGACTATGTGCCGAACGGCTGGCTGGTCGAGTCGAAGTCGCTGAAGCTCTACCTGACCAGCTTCCGCAATCACGGCGCCTTCCACGAGGACTGCACGGTCGCGATAGGCCGTCGTCTGGCCGAGCTGCTGGCGCCGCACTGGCTGCGGATCGGCGGCTACTGGTATCCGCGCGGCGGCATCCCGATTGACGTGTTCTACCAGACCGGCGAGCCCCCGAAGGGCGTCTGGATCCCGGACCAGGGCGTCCCCGGCTATCGCGGGCGTGGGTGAGGAAAGCACGCGAGCCCCAGCGCGCGGGCCGGACGAGGGGCGTTCGCGTGCGCCGCCGATTTCGCCGGCGCGCCTCAGCCTGCTGACACCATGCTGGCAGTTGGGCTCCGGTATGAGCGATCCCGTGCCAACCGGGAGACATCTCATGCACAGCGAAGTCATCGAACACATCACGTTTCGCCTGAAGCCGGGCATCGGCGAGGCCGCCTTCCAGGCCGCGGCCGCGCCGGCCTATGCGATCTGCGACAGTCAGCCGGGGTTCCGCTGGCGCCGGCAGTTGCATCGTGCCGACGGCGCGATGATCGACATCATCGAATGGGCCGACATGGCGGCCGCCGAAGCGGCCTCGGCGGTCATCGGCAACTCGCCGGACTGCGCGGCCTTCCTCAACACCATCGACATGGCGAGCACGGTGATCGAACATCTCCCCGTGCAAGCACGCTCCAAGACCTGAGGACCCATGCGCCGGGCGGACCGCCTCCTCGATATCCTGCAGGCGTTGCGCGGCGGGCGGCTCCGCACCGCGCGCGACCTCGCCGAGGAACTCGAGGTCGCGGTCCGGACCATCTACCGCGACATGGAGACCCTGATCGGCAGCGGCGCGCCGATCGAGGGCGAGCGCGGCGTCGGCTATCTGATGCGCGGCGACGGCTTCCTGCCACCGCTGACGCTGACGCCCGGAGAACTCTCCGCGCTGCGGATCGGCGCGGATCTGGTCGCCGCCCTCGCGGACGAGGAAACCGGCCGCGCCTTCGCGGAGCTGATGGTCAAGGTCGAGGCCGTGGTGCCGGACGCGAACCGGCGGCGCGCGTCGCGGGACGGCATCGCGGTGTTCGCCACCACGGCGCCGAAGGTCAAGCAGCGCATCGCCCTCGCCCGCCGCGCGATCCGAGACCGTGTCCGGCTCGCGCTCGACTACGAGGACGAACACGCACGCCGGTCCGGCCGGATCGTCCGGCCGCTCGAACTCGAATTCTGGGGTGGTGTCTGGACGCTGACCGCCTGGTGCGACCTGCGCGACGGCTTTCGCTGTTTCCGGCTGGACCGATGCCACGCGATGGAGGCGACGGCGGAGCGCTTTGCGCCCGAGCCGGGCAGGACGATCGCCGACTTCTATGCGCTTGAGTGCCACCAGATGCCGCGACCGCTGCCGAAGTCGCCGGCCTGAGGCAAGCCGGCGCCGCCTGGTTCGGGCTGGTTCGGGCCGCGATCAGCCCTTCGCGAGCTTGTCGAAGGCCATCAGCGTCTTCGCCAGCGCCTCGAAATCCTTGAGCGGCACCATGTTCGGGCCGTCCGAGGGCGCCTTGTCCGGATCCGGATGCGTCTCGACGAAGACGCCGGCGACGCCGACCGCGACGGCGGCGCGGGCGAGCACCGGCACGAACTCGCGCTGGCCGCCGGTCGAGGTGCCCTGCCCGCCCGGCTGCTGGACCGAATGGGTCGCATCGAAGATCACAGGGAAACCGGTCTCGGCCATGATCGGCAGCGCGCGCATGTCGGAGACCAGCGTGTTGTAGCCGAAGCTCGCGCCGCGCTCGGTCAGGAGCACCTTGTCGTTGCCCGCGCCGGTCAGCTTGGCGGCGACGTTCCTCATGTCCCAGGGCGCCAGGAACTGGCCCTTCTTGACGTTGACGACCCGGCCGGTCCGGGCGGCGGCGAGCAGCAGATCGGTCTGGCGGCACAGGAAGGCCGGGATCTGCAAGACGTCGACGGCCT
Source organism: Ancalomicrobiaceae bacterium S20 (assembly GCA_040269895.1). Lineage (NCBI taxonomy): Bacteria > Pseudomonadati > Pseudomonadota > Alphaproteobacteria > Hyphomicrobiales > Ancalomicrobiaceae > Methyloraptor > Methyloraptor flagellatus. The sequence goes on from CP158568.1 coordinate 1,832,587, forward strand.
CAGCCACCGGCGCGCACTGGGCGGCGTCGTGGACGTCGGTCAGGACGGGAAGCCCGAGGCTCTCGCGGATCTCGGCGAAGATCGGCAGCGCCGCCTCGAGGCCGACGCCACGGGCGGCCGTGCCGCTCGTGCGGTTCGCCTTGTCGAACGAGGTCTTGTAGACGAGCCCGACGCCGAGGCGGGTCGCGATCTCCTTGAGCGCGGCGGCGGTCTCCAGCGCATGGGCGCGGCTTTCGAGCTGGCACGGGCCGGCAATGAAGGCGAGCGGCAGATGATTGCCGAACCGGACGGGGCCTGCGGCGACTTCGAAAGCTGCGGTCATGGAGCAAATACCTCGAGGTCCGAAGCATCGGACGAAGGGACGGCCGGACGGCCGGGATCGGTCAGCGCTGACTTAGAGCGGCCTCCGATCGGATGGGATCGGATGCCGCTCCAGCCTATTTGTAAACGCAAGCCTTTTCCGATCGGAGTGAATCACTCCGATCGGGCCTTGCTCTAATGGCTCGGCCGCGCGCCGGCAACCGCTTCGGCGACGGCCAGCGGCGAGCCGCCTCATGCCTCGCGGAACGCCACGGCTATGCCGTGCGCGGCCGCAGCCGGCACGACGAGTGCGCCGAGCCGATCGGCGACGTCGAAACCGCCGGCGATCAGCTGCGCGGCGGCATCGCCGAACCGGTCGACCTTGATCACGATCGCCCCGAACATCAGGGCGTCCGGATCGGCGGGCAGGTTCTCCGCGCCGTACCAATGACGGAACGCGACCGGGGTCAGGCAGCTCACCACGCCGCGAGGCGTGGCGATCGACAGGCCGCGGCCGGTGGCGTGGATCTCGCGCTCGCCGGTGAAGGCCGACAGGAAGGCATGGTGATCGGCCGGATCGCGCGCCACCAACACGACCTCGGCGAGGCCGGTCGCGGAATTGGCGTGCGCCTGGTAGTCCGGATTCCAGAAGTTTTCCGGGTGGATCTGCCGGCAGGTGAAGAAGCCGGCGTCCCGCTCCGCGCGCGGACCGGTGAAGGCCAGGCTGAAGGCGACGTCGCGCGGCTCGCCGTCGGGCGTGATCGCGGTGCGGGCGAAATCGAAGCGCCGGTAGGTCGTCAGGCCGTGCGCGCGGAAGTTCTCGATATCGCCGTCGGTGTCCTGCGATTCGAGCACGAGCATCGACATGCCTTCGCGGCGCTTGAGGAAGTCGCGGTTGAAGGCGCCGAAGGAGAAGTTCGCGCCGCGCGCGGCCGCGATCTTCTCCGGCGCCGCGACCGACAGGATCTCCAGGAACGAGCCCGGAAACTGTACGAGCCGGTTCGCCGTGCCCCAGGGGTGTTCGGCGCGCGGCGTCAGGGTGAAGCCCATGCGGGCCCAGGTCTCGGCGCCGGCGTCGAGATCGCGCACCGCGAGGACCAGATGGTCGATGCCGCGCGGCGTCCAGAACGGGGCTTGCACGGCGGCGAGTTCGGCACTTGCGCGGGCCATCGGGCGCCTCCGCTTCGAGAAGTCGTGTTGTCGCAGGTGCGCCCCGGGATCGAGGCGGCGGTCGGGTCGAGGGAGCCTCGTCCGCGGCACCCAGTCGCCGTTGTTCAGCGCCGTATCGGGCGCCGCAATCAGGTCGCGAGCGCGGCGGCGTTGACGATGCCGCCGACCAGCGACGCGGCGGCGAGCAGCGTGCCGGTCGCGGCTTCGTTGCGCGTGATGCGGGCCGAGACGTCACGGATCATGAGCAGGCGGAAGAACCAGTAGATACCGACCTGAACGACGAGAGCGATCACGCCCCACATCAGGAATTCGAGCACTGTCCGCGTGTTGAGGATCAGTGCCGCGATCGGCAGCGTGTAGCCGATCAGGCTGCCGGAAAAGGCGACCGCGGCGGAGAAGTTGCCGTCGCGGATCAGCGCGAGCTCGTCATGCGCGGTCGTCCAGGTGTAGACGGCGGCATAGATCGCGATCAGGCCGAGCGACAGGCCGACGTAAAGCAGGAACGGCCCGAAACCCTGCAGGCTCTCGGTCAGATGCGCGAAGTCCATGCCGTCACCTCCCCGGCTCGAACGGAACCGTCTCGTTCGTAGCCCAGATGCGTGACGGGCTCAATGCGATCGCGCGTCGGCAGACGAGAAGCGCGGCGCCGGCCGCCGCGCGTCCGTCGATCCCTCACACCAACCGGCTCTGCACGATCGCCGCTTCGACGAAGCTGCGGAACAGTGGGTGCGGCTCGAAGGGGCGGCTCTTCAGTTCCGGATGGTACTGCACGCCGACGAACCACGGATGGTCGACGAGTTCGACCGTCTCCGGCAGCACGCCGTCGGGCGACATGCCGGCGAAGCGCATGCCCTTGGCCTCGAGGCGATCGCGATAGGCGATGTTGACCTCGTAGCGGTGGCGATGGCGCTCGGAGATCTGGCTCGCGCCGTAGATCTCGGCGATCTTCGAGCCCGAGGCGAGATGCGCACGGTAGGCGCCGAGGCGCATCGTTCCGCCGAGGTCGCCGCCTTCGACGCGCCGCTGCAGCTCGTTGCCCTGCACCCATTCGGTCAGCAAGCCGACCACCGGCTCCTCGCAGGGGCCGAATTCGGTCGAGCTCGCGTTCGAAACGCCGGCGAGACTGCGGGTCGCCTCGATCACGGCCATCTGCATGCCGAAGCAGATGCCGAAATACGGGATGCCGCGCTTGCGGGCATAGCCGGCCGCGGCGATCTTGCCCTCGGTGCCGCGCTTGCCGAAGCCGCCGGGCACGAGGATGCCGTGCACATGCTCGAGAAACGGCGCCGGATCCTCCTGCTCGAAGATCTCCGACTCGATCCAGTCGATGTTGACCTTGACCTTGTTGGCGATGCCGCCGTGGGTCAGTGCCTCGATCAGCGATTTGTAGGCGTCCTTGAGGCCGGTGTACTTGCCGACGACGGCGATCGTGACCTCGCCTTCCGGGTTCTTGATGCGGCTGGAAATCTCCTGCCAGCGATCGAGATTCGGCGCCGGCGCATCGTGGATGCCGAAGGCGGCGAGGACTTCGTCGTCGAGGCCTTCGCGGTGATAGGCGATCGGCACGTCGTAGATCGACGCGACGTCGAGCGCCTGGATCACGGCGGAGGGGCGCACATTGCAGAACAGCGACAGCTTCTTGCGCTCGCCCTCGGGGATCTCGCGATCGGCGCGCACCAGGAGGATATCAGGCTGAATGCCGATCGAGCGCAGTTCCTTGACCGAGTGCTGGGTCGGCTTGGTCTTCAGCTCGCCCGCGGCCGGGATCCACGGCATCAGGGTCAGGTGGATATAGACCGCCTGACCGCGCGGCAGATCGTTGCCGAGCTGGCGGATCGCCTCGAAGAACGGCAGGCCCTCGATGTCGCCGACCGTGCCGCCGATCTCGACCAGCACGAAGTCGAAATCCTCGTTGCCGGTCAGCACGAAGTCCTTGATCGCGTCGGTGACGTGCGGAATGACCTGGACCGTGCCGCCGAGGTAGTCGCCGCGGCGCTCCTTGGTGATGATGTCCTGATAGATCCGGCCGGTCGTGATGTTGTCCTGCCGGTTGGCCGGACGCCCGGTGAAGCGCTCGTAGTGACCGAGGTCGAGATCGGTCTCCGCGCCGTCATCGGTCACGAAGCATTCGCCGTGTTGATACGGCGACATCGTCCCCGGATCGACGTTCAGATAGGGGTCGAGCTTGCGAAGCCGGACCTTGTAGCCGCGTGACTGGAGAAGCGCTCCGAGGGCCGCAGACGCAAGCCCCTTGCCGAGCGAAGATACCACGCCGCCGGTGATGAAAACGTACCGCGCCATGGGCCTCGACCATAACAAGAGCGCCCCCGATTCGCAGGCGCGAAAAACGGGGTGCGCAACAAAAATTGGGGATGGACCGCGAGGGGACCCGCGGCGCCGTTCGGATCGGATCGGCGTGCCCGCGTTCGGGCGCGGCACGCCGGATGTCTACGCTTGGATCACTGAGCCGCGGGCTTGTCGGCCTGCGGCGCCGGAGCCGGGGCTTCGGCAGCGGGCGCGGCCGGAGCGGGAGCGGCCGGAGCCTGCGCCGCGGGGGCCGCCTCGGTTGCCGGAGCGGTCGACTGCTGTTCGGACGCCGCCGGTGCCGGCGCCGGAGCGGCCGGAGCCGGGATGGCCGGGGTCTGGGCAGCCGGAGCAGCGGGCGCCGGAGCGGGCGCAGCCGGGGCCTGGGCCGCAGGCGCAGCGGGCGCCGGAGCCGGGGTAGCCGGAGCCGCGGCGCCGGGCTGGCCGCCGCGCTGCATCTGCTGCAGCTGGTCGAGGATGCCGCCCTGGCCGGTGCCGAGCGCCGGCTGGTTGCCCGCCGGACGCGCCGCGCCGCCGGCCGGAGCCGTCTGGCCCGGCTGGTCGAGGATCGACGACGGCCGCTCGACGCCGTTCTTGGCGAGCAGCGCCAGCACCATCGAGGTGACGAAGAAGCCGGTGCCGAGGATCGCCGTCATCCGGGTCAGCGCATTGGCGGTGCCGCGGTTCGACATGAAGCCGCCGCCACCGCCCACGCCGAGCGCGCCGCCCTCGGACCGCTGCAGCAGGACGACGCCGACGAGCGCGGCGACGATCATCAGGTGAATGACGATGATGACGGTTTCCATCGATCCGTCCGATCCGTTTCTCTCATGGCCGACCGGCGCGCCGGACCCGTTCGGTCCGGCGCTGCCTCGATCCGGGCGTGCATATGGGGCGCCGCGGGCCGCGACGCAATTCGGCCGGCGTCTTACACGATCGGCGCACGCGGCGCCACCCCGTCGGGACGAGACCTGCGCTGTCGCGGCGATCCGGCCTCGCTCCGCGGCCTCATCCGCGCGGCGCGGCGGCTGCAATCGCGAGGAAATCCGCCGCGGTCAGGCTCGCGCCGCCGACGAGCGCGCCGTCGACATTCTCGACCGCGAGCAGCTCGGCCGCGTTCGACGGCTTCACCGAGCCGCCATAGAGAATCCGGATCCTGTCGCCGATCGCGGCGCCATAGCGGTCGACGAGCTTGCCGCGGATCAGGTCGTGCACCTCGGCGACATCGTCGACCGTCGGGGTCAGGCCGCTGCCGATCGCCCAGACAGGCTCGTAGGCGACGACGAGTGTCTCGGGCGTCGCCTCGTCCGGCAGCGAGCCTTCGAGCTGATCGACGATCACCGCGAGGGTGCGGCCGCCGCGCCGCTCCTCGGCGGTTTCGCCGATGCAGAGCACCGCGACGAGGCCGGCCCGGCGGGCGGCCATCGCCTTGGCCTTGACCACCGGATCGCTCTCGCCATGGTCCGAGCGGCGCTCGGAATGGCCGACGATCACGAACTCGGCGCCGGCATCGCGCAGCATCTCGGCCGAGATGTCGCCGGTGTGCGCCCCGCACGGCTTCACATGGCAATCCTGGCCGCCGAGCCGGACGCCGGTGCCGCCAGCGCGCATTCGGAACGCGCCGAGCAGCGTCGCCGGCGGACAGACCAGGAGATCACAGCGCGCCTGCAGATCAGCGTCATAACCGGAAGTCATCAAGTCGAACTCCCGACCGGAGGCGGCCGTGCCGTTCATCTTCCAGTTTCCCGCGATCAGCGGCTTCATGTTCTTCTCCGATCCCATGGCTCGAGCGGCACTCCGCTAACAGAAGAATCGGTCCGCGAGCAATCGTACCAATGTGCGGTGCGGCAAATTTCAACGAGGAAGCTGGCGCGAGTGCAACAACAGTCGCGAGATCCACCATTCCTTCAAGAAATTGCACTTGGAGAACACGGCCGGACGGGGCCTTTGGGGACCGTCCCGGCGCGTCGCAGCGTCGTTCCGACGGCTTGTTCCGTCACGCTCCGGCCATCGCGCGGCCGCGCTTCGGTGGCATCGGCGGAGCCGGTCGATGACGAGCCGCTCTGTCGGCTTGCTCTCCGGGGTCGTGGTTCCTATGATCCGCGCCTCTCGCGACGGCCGCTCACGCGCGCCGTCCTCATCCCTATTCGTGTTCGGTGTTCCGCTCGATGCTCGACGTCCTGCGCCGCGGCGCTTCCACCTGGGTCTCCAAGCTTCTCCTCGGCCTGCTCATCGTCAGCTTCGCGGTCTGGGGCATCGCGGACGTGTTCCGCGGCTTCGGCAGCAACACGATCGTCAGCGTCGGCAGTCGCGACATCACCGCCCAGGACTTCGACTTCGCCTATCGCCGCGAACTCGACCGCATCTCGCAACAGGTCGGCCGGCCGATCAGCCGCGAGCAGGCGCTCGCCTTCGGCATGCCGAGCCAGATCCTGTCGCAGCTCGTCCAGGACGCGACCTTCACCGAGCAGGCACGCCGGCTCGGCATCGGCGTCTCGAACGCCGGCGTCGCCGACCAGATCCGCGCCGATCCGGCGTTCCAGACCGGCGGCAAGTTCGACCGCGCGATGTTCTCCGAGCTCCTGCGCCGCAACGGCTGGACCGAGGACACCTATATCGTGACCGCGCGCGACGCGGCCAAGCGCCAGCAGCTCATCCAGGGGCTGATCGGCGGCATGGCGGCGCCGAAGACCATGCTGGAGGCGACCAACCAGTTTCTCAACGAGGAGCGCAAGGTCGCGTATGTGGTGCTGCCGCCATCGGTCGTCGGCACGATCGACCCGCCGTCGGACGCCGATCTCGCCAAGTACTACGAGGACAAGAAGGGCGGCTTCCGGGCGCCGGAGTACCGCGACTTCGCGGTGCTCGTGCTCGATGCCGCCTCGATCACCAAGGCGTCCGACGTCACCGACGACGACGTGAAGGCCGAGTACGAACGCCAGAAGAGCCGCTACACCCAGCCGGAGCGCCGGCGGGTCGACCAGCTCGCCTTCGACAAGCCCGAGGACGCCGCCGCCGCGGCCGATCGGATCAAGGCCGGCACGCGCTTCGACGAGATCGTCAAGGAAAAGAACCTGAAGCCGGAGGACATCGACCTTGGCCTCCTGCCGAAGGACGGTTTCCTCGATCCGGCGGTCGCCGACGCCGCCTTCGCGCTCGCCAAGGCCGGCGACGTCTCCGCGCCGGTCAAGGGCCGGTTCTCGACCGTGCTCGTGCGTCTCGCCGACGTGAAGCCGGCCGGCTCGAAGTCGCTCGACGAGGTCAAGGACGAGCTGCGCGCCGGCCTCGCCAAGGCGCGCGCCGAGGACGAGGTCGGCCAGCGTCGCGCGCAGATCGAGGACGCGCTCGCCGGCGGCGCCAAGCTCGCCGACATCGCCAAGCGCTTCGACATGAAGATCGTGCAGACCGGCGATGTCACCCGTGACGGCAAGACCACCGACGGCAAAGAGCTGACCGGCTTCCCCGAGGTGCCGCGCATCCTGCGCGCCGCCTGGGAGAGCGACGTCGGCGTCGAGAACGAGCCGATCGCCTACGGCCAGAACGGCTACATCTGGTACGAGGTCAGCGCGATCAAGCCGGCGCACGACCGGCCGCTCGACGAGGTCCGCGCCGACGTCGTCGCGCGCTGGATCGCCGAGCAGACCAAGCAGCGCCTGGCGCAGAAGTCGGTCGAGATGGTCGCCGCGATCCAGGGTGGCAAGACGATCGAGGAGGTCGCCACCGCGGCGGGGCTCAAGGTCGAGACCGCCGAGAAGGTCAAGCGCACGCCGGCGCTGCCCGCGCTCGGCGAGTCGGCCACCCAGGTCGCCTTCGAGGGACCGGAAGGCCACGTCGGCACCGCCAACGGGCCGAACGACAGCCGCATCGTGCTGAAGGTCACGGGCGTCGAGGCGCCGGTGTTCTTCGCCGAGGCGGAGGATCTGAAGACCCCCGCGCACGACCTCGAGGCCTCGGTCCGCGACGCGATGCTCGACCAGTACCTGCGCTATTCGCAGAGCCAGTTGCTCGGCTCGGTCAACAGCGCCGTGCTCCAGCGCACTATCGGTGCGCCGACCCGGAACTGAGGACCGCGACGATGCGCATCGAACCGTCCGAGGAGGCCTTCGCCGCGATCCACGACGCCGGTCGGCCGACCGTCGTTTGGACGACGCTGGTCGCCGATCTCGAGACGCCGGTCTCGGCCTACATGAAGCTCTGCGGGACGCGCGACCACTGCTTCCTGCTCGAATCGGTCGAGGGCGGCGCCGTGCGCGGCCGCTATTCGATGATCGGGCTCGATCCGGATCTCGTCTTCCGCGCCCGCGGCGAGGCCGGCGAGGTCAATCGCCGCTTCGCCACCGACCGGGACGCCTTCGAGCCGATCGAGGGCAAGAGCCTGGAAGCGCTGCGCAGACTTCTCAAGGAGAGCGAGTTCGCGCTGCCCGAGGGTCTGCCGCCGATGGCGGCCGGCATGTTCGGCTATCTCGGCTACGACATGGTCCGCCAGATGGAGGAGCTCGGCCAGCCGAAGAACGAGGGCCTCGGCCTGCCGGATTCGATCATGGTCCGGCCGCGCACGATCCTCGCCTTCGACGCGGTCAAGGACGAGATCACCGTCGTGACGCAGATCCGGCCGCAGCCGGGCGTGTCGGCGCGCGAGGCCTATGCCCGCGCGGTCGACCGGCTGACCGACGTGGTCGAGGCGCTCGACCGGGCCGTCGACAAGACACCCTACGAGGGCGCCGAACTGGCGCTCGACGTGCCGATGGTGTCGAACACCAGCGAGGCGGAATTCGCGCGCATGGTCGGCCGCGCCAAGGAGTACATCGCGGCCGGCGACATCTTCCAGGTGGTGCTGTCGCAGCGGTTCGAGGCGCCGTTCGCCCTGCCCGCCTTCGCGCTCTACCGGGCGCTCAGGCGCGTCAATCCGGCGCCGTTCCTCTACTTCCTCGACTTCGGCGCCTTCGCGGTCTGCGGCTCGTCGCCGGAGATCCTGGTCCGGGTTCGCGACGGCGACGTCACGATCCGGCCGATCGCCGGCACGCGCCGGCGCGGCGCGACGCCGGCCGAGGACAAGGCGCTCGCCGAGGAACTGCTCGCCGATCCGAAGGAACTGGCCGAGCACCTGATGCTGCTCGATCTCGGCCGCAACGATGTCGGCCGCGTCGCGGAGATCGGCACGGTGCGCGTCACCGACAAGTTCTTCCTCGAGTACTACAGCCACGTCATGCATATCGTGTCGAACGTGGTCGGCCGGCTCGACACCGCCAACCACGATGCGCTCGATGCGCTCGCGGCCGGCTTCCCGGCCGGCACGGTCTCGGGCGCGCCGAAGGTGCGCGCGATGGAGATCATCGACGAGCTGGAGACCGACAAGCGCGGCATCTATGCCGGCACGGTCGGCTACTTCTCCGCCGACGGCTCGATGGACACCTGCATCATTCTCCGCACCGCGATCGTCAAGGACGGCAAGATGTACGCCCAGGCGGGCGCCGGCATCGTCGCCGACTCGGTCGCGGCCTCGGAGAACCTGGAATGCGTGAACAAGGCCAAGGCCCTGTTCCGCGCGGCCGAAGAGGCGGTACGCTTCGCCTCGGCCTCGCGACGGGGACAATAAGGGCGATGGCGATGCACAGGAACGCGATGCTCGGCGAGCGATGGTGAAGCGGGGTCGACCGGCAATCGAAACCCGTTGAAGACGGCGCGCAAATGATCCCGCGCCCTCGCCTCTCGAAGAGAAGATCGCTTCCATGTTTCTCGTCATCGACAACTATGACAGCTTTACCTACAATCTCGTCCACTACATCGGCGAGCTCGGCGCATCGCTGAAGGTCGTGCGCAACGACAAGATCTCGGTCGACGAGATCATCGCGCTCGACCCGGAAGGCATCGTGCTGTCGCCGGGGCCCTGCACGCCGACCGAGGCCGGCATCTGTCTCGAGGTGATCGAGCGGCTGGGCGCGACCATGCCGATCTTCGGCGTCTGCCTCGGCCATCAGGCGATCGGCCAGGCCTACGGCGGCAAGGTGATCCGCGCGCCGCATCTCATGCACGGCAAGACCTCGACCATCCACCACGACGGCCGCGGCGTGTTCCGCGGGCTCAACAACGACTTCACGGCGACGCGCTACCATTCGCTGATCGTCGAGCGGGCGAGCATGCCGGCCTCGCTCGTGCCGGTGGCGACCAGCGAAGACGGTCTGGTGATGGGGCTCATGCATGTCGAGCACCCGATCCATGGCGTGCAGTTCCATCCGGAATCGATCGCCAGCGAGCACGGTCATCAGATCATCAAGAACTTCCTCGACATCGCTCGCGACTACAACGGCCGGCACCGCGGCCGGCCGGTCGCGGCCTGATCGGACCGATCGAGACAAACGGGGCGAGACATGTCCGAACTCAGAACTCTGATCGGCAAGGTGGCCGGGGGCCAGTCGCTGAGCCGCGCCGAAGCGCGCGCCGCCTTCGACGTGATGATGTCCGGCGAGGCGACGCCGGCCCAGATCGGCGGCTTCCTGATGGCCCTGCGCGTGCGCGGCGAGACCGTCGAGGAGATCACCGGCGCCGTCGAAGTGATGCGCGCCAAGATGTTGCGCGTCGAGGCGCCCGACGGCGCCATCGACATCGTCGGCACCGGCGGCGACGGCTCCGGCAGCTACAACGTCTCCACCGCCTCGGCCTTCGTGGTCGCGGCGGCGGGGGTGCCGGTCGCCAAGCACGGCAACCGCGCGCTGTCGTCGCGCACCGGGGCGGCCGACGTGCTGATGGCGCTCGGCGTCAAGATCGACATCGGGCCGGATCGGATCGCGGCATGCGTCCGCGAGGCCGGGCTCGGCTTCATGTTCGCGCCGGCGCATCATTCCGCGATGAAGCACGTCGGTCCGGCGCGCGTCGAACTCGGCACGCGCACGATCTTCAACGTGCTCGGCCCGCTGTCGAACCCGGCGGGCGTCAAGCGGCAGATGACCGGCGTCTACATGAAGGCGCTGGTCGAGCCGATCGCCGCGGCGCTCGGCCAGCTCGGCGCCGAGCGGGCGTGGGTCGTGCACGGCTCCGACGGGCTCGACGAGATCACCACGACGGGCGTCAGCCATGTCGCCGAATGGACCGGCACGGAGGTGCGGCTCTTCGACGTGTCGCCGACCGAGGTCGGGCTCGCGGTCGCCAACCCCGACGACCTGAAGGGCGGCGACAGCACGCGCAACGCCGAGGCGCTGCGCGGCGTGCTCGACGGCAAGCCCTCGGCCTACCGCGACACGGTGCTGATGAACGCCGGCGCGGCACTGGTCGTCGCGGGCAAGGCTACGAGCCTGAAGGAAGGCGTCGAACGGGCGGCCGACGCGATCGACACTGGCGGGGCGCGGGCCCGGCTCGATGCGCTGATCCTGGTCTCGAACCGCTGAGCACCCCGATGACCGACATCCTGAAGAAGATCGAGCTCTACAAGCGCGAAGAGATCGCGGCCGCCAAGGCCGCGGTGCCGCTCGCCGAGATCAAGGCGCGCGCCGCCGACCAACCGGCACCGCGCGGCTTCGCCGCCGCGCTGAAGGCCAAGCATGCGGCCGGGCAGTTCGCACTGATCGCCGAGATCAAGAAGGCGAGCCCGTCCAAGGGCCTGATCCGCGCCGACTTCGACCCGCCGGCGCTCGCTTGCGCCTATGAGGCCGGCGGTGCCGCCTGCCTGTCGGTGCTGACCGACACGCCGTCGTTCCAGGGCCGGCCCGAATATCTGACCGCCGCGCGCGCAGCGACTTCGCTGCCGGCGCTGCGCAAGGACTTTCTCTACGACACCTACCAGGTCTACGAGGCGCGCGCCTGGGGCGCCGACTGCATCCTGATCATCATGGCCTCGGTCGACGACGATCTCGCCCGCGCGCTCGAGGCGACCGCCTTCGAGCTCGGCATGGACGCGCTGATCGAGGTCCATGACGAGGCCGAGCTCGAACGCGCATTGACGCTCGCCTCGCCGATGGTCGGCATCAACAACCGCAACCTCAAGACCTTCGAGGTGACGCTCGCGACCTCCGAGCGGCTGGCGCCGATGATCCCCGCCGATCGCGTCATCGTCGGCGAGAGCGGCATCTTCACGCCCGCCGATCTCGCGCGTCTCGCAGCCGTCAGGATCGAGACCTTCCTGGTCGGCGAGAGCCTGATGCGCCAGGACGACGTCGCCGCCGCGACGCGGACGCTGCTTACGCGCTGACATCAGGGCAGAGGCCGGCCGAGGCCTCGCCCATCCGGTCGCGGCGCGAGGCCGACCCGCCGCGACCGCCCGCCGCAGGCAAGCCCCGTGCCGCACGGCACCTCAGCGCGGCGGCGCTGGCGCTTTCGGTACGATCGGCTATCGATCCGTTCCCAACGAGGCGACGGCCCGCATCCGCCGGCCGGTCGCGACAACAAAATCCGGGAGAGACGGATGGCGATGCGCGCCGAAGACACGATCGACCTCCGGACCTGGGCGCACAGGGCGGCCGACTGGACCGCCGACTATCGCGACGGTCTCGACGCCCTGCCCGTCCGGCCGCGCGTGGTACCGGGCTCGATCGCGGCCGAGATCGCGGCCGCGCCGCCCGAGGCGGCCGAGCCGATGGAGGCGATCTTCGCCGATTTCGACCGCGTGATCGCGCCCGGCATGACGCATTGGCAGCATCCGCGCTTCTTCGCCTACTTCCCCGGCAACGCGGCGCCCGCCGCCGTGGTCGCCGAGATGCTGGTCGCCGGCATGTCGGCGCAATGCATGCTCTGGCAGACCTCGCCGGCGGCGACCGAACTCGAAACGCGCGTACTCGACTGGCTGCGGCAGGCGCTCGATCTGCCGGCGACGTTCCAGGGCGTGATCCACGACACGGCCTCCTCGGCGACGCTCGCCGCGGTACTGACCATGCGCGAGCGCGCGCTCGGCTTCACCGGCAACGCGACCGGCCTCGCCGGCGGGCCGCGGCTCCGGATCTACGCCAGCGGCGAGGTGCATTCCTCGATCGACAAGGCCGTCCGCATCGCGGGCATCGGCGAGGACAATCTGGTCCGCGTGCCGACCGCCGGCCCGACGCGCGGCATGGACCCGACCGGGCTCGAAGCCGCGATCGCCGCCGACCGCGCGGCCGGGCACAAGCCCGCCGGCATCATCGCCTGCGTCGGCGGCACCAGCGTCGGCGCGCTCGACGACGTCACCGCAATCGCCGCGATCGCGAACCGCGAGGGCTTGCATCTGCACGTCGATGCCGCCTGGGCCGGCGCGGCGATGATCTGCCCGGAGTTTCGGCCGCTCTGGGAGGGTGTCGCCGCGGCCGACAGCGTGGTGATGAACCCGCACAAGTGGCTCGGCGCGCCGTTCGACTGTTCGACCTATTTCGTCCGCGCGCCGGGAGATCTGGTGCGGACGCTGGCGATCCATCCGGAATACCTGAAGACCTACGGCCGCGACGGCATGGTCAACTATTCGGAGTGGTCGATCCAGCTCGGCCGGCGGTTCCGGGCGCTGAAGCTCTGGTTCCTGATCCGCGCCCACGGGCTCGAAGGCCTGCGCGCGATGATCCGCGACCATGTCGCCTGGAGCCGCGATCTCGCCGCCCGGCTCGGTGCCGAGCCGGATTTCGAGATCGTCACGGAACCGATGCTGTCGCTGTTCACCTTCCGCCATCTCAGCGCAGCGGATGGCGCGGCCGACGCGCATAATCTGGCGCTGGTCGAGGCGATCAACGACGACGGCCGCACCTACCTGACCCAGACCCGCGTCGACGGCCGCATCGCGATCCGCCTGCAGGTCGGCTCGTTCCAGACCACGGCGGCGGATCTCGACATCGCCTTCGAGGCGATCACCGAGATCGCGCGCCGGCTCGACAGCGCGACTACCGTCACCGAACCGCTTTCGCGCGCCCGGACGGCCGGCTAGATTGCCGCTCACGCGAGGACGACACCAAAGCGCGGCAGCCCGACCGGAGACATGGTTTGACGGCGAAACTCACCCATCTCGATGAGACCGGCGCCGCCCACATGGTCGATGTCGGCGACAAGGCCGTGACCAGCCGCACGGCGGTCGTCAGCGGCCATGTCGCGATGTTGCCGGAGACGCTGGCGCTGATCCGCGCCGGCCAGGCCAAGAAGGGCGACGTGATCGCGACCGCGCGCATCGCCGGCATCATGGCGGCCAAACGCACCCATGAGTTGATCCCGCTCTGCCATCCGCTGCCGATCTCCAAGGTCTCGATCGAGATCGAGCCCGACGACGCTCTGCCCGGCCTTGTCGTGACCGCGACCGTCAAGGTCTCCGGCCAGACCGGCGTCGAGATGGAAGCGCTGACCGCCTGCTCGGTCGCCTGCTTGACCATCTACGACATGGCCAAGGCCGTCGACCGCGGCATGGTGATCGGTGACATCCGCCTGCTCACCAAGACCGGCGGCAAGTCCGGCGACTGGCACGCGGAGGCCTGATGGCGGGCGCGCCCACCTCCCCGAAGTCCGAGCTGCTCGCCATCGCCGACGCGCAAGCCCGGCTGCTCGACGGCGTCGCGCCGGTCGAGGCCGAGACCGTCGCGCTCGCCGAGGCCAACCGGCGCGTGCTGGCGGAAGATCTGGTCGCCACGCGCACGCAACCGCCCTTCGCCGCCTCCGCGATGGACGGCTACGCGGTCCGCCACGCCGATCTGGCGCTCGACGTCGCGCTCCGGCTCGTCGGCGAGGCGCCCGCCGGCCGCGCCTTCGCCGGCACCGTCGACGCGGGCGAGTGCGTCCGCATCTTCACCGGCGCCCCATTGCCGGCCGGCGCCGACACCGTGCTGATCCAGGAAGACGCCGCGGTCGCGGCCGATGGCGGCATCAGGCCGACCGAGATCCCGGCGCCCGGCCGCAACGTGCGCGCCGCCGGTCTCGATTTCGCCGCCGGCGACCGGCTGCTGCGGGCCGGACAGCGGCTCGACTATCGCGCGCTGGCGCTCGCCGCCGCGATGAACCATGCGACCATCCCCGTGCGCCGCCGGCCGCGGGTCGCGATCCTGGCGACCGGCGATGAGCTGGTCGAGCCGGGTGCGACCCCGCGCCCCGACCAGATCGTCGCCTCGAACGCCCATGCCATCGCGGCGTTGGTCGAAGATCTCGGCGGCACGCCGCTGCCGCTCGGCATCGCACCGGACCGGGCGGACGTCATCGCCGCCCGCGCCGTCGCCGCCGTCGAGGCGCGCGCGGATGTGCTCGTCACGCTCGGCGGCGCGTCGGTCGGCGACCATGATCTCGTGCAGCGCGCGCTCGCCGGCGAAGGGCTTCAACTCGGCTTCTGGAAGATCGCGATGCGGCCCGGCAAGCCGCTGATGTCGGGTCGGCTCGGGCCGACGCGCGTGCTCGGCCTGCCGGGCAATCCGGTGTCGAGCCTCGTCACCGCGATCCTGTTCCTGAAGCCGCTCCTGCGGGCGCTGCTCGCCGAGCCGACGCTGTTCGATCCCGAGCGCGAGGCGATCCTGGCCGGCGATCTCAAGCCGAACGACCGGCGTCAGGACTACCTGCGTGCCCGCATCGTCGACTGGCGCGACGGCCTGCCGGTGGTCGAGCCGCTCGCCCTGCAGGACTCCTCGATGCTGTCGAGCTTCGCCGCCGCCGATTGCCTGATCGTCCGGCCGCCGAACGCGCCCGCTCTCGCCGCCGGCGCCGGTTGCCGCATCGTTCTGCTCGGCTGAGCGCCTTATTCGACGGAATTTCCTATTTCGGCGATCGTTCCCGTTTTCACCTTTACGGTTCCTTCACTCTTGTGGAACATCAAGGGAACGTGTAACGTGAGTTCGTGATTTGTACCCGCTCTGCTCGGCCCAACAGGATCCTGAGCGGCGGGTCCAGATGGAACCGCACGTTGCACGCCGCAACGTTCGAGCGGCGGTCCTTCGGGATTGCACCGCCCGGTGCGGATCGAGGACCGAGGACGACGAGGGGCGCACCGATGCTGACGCGCAAGCAGTTCGAACTGCTGATGTTCATCCATGAGCGCCTGAAGGAATCGGGCGTGCCGCCGTCCTTCGACGAAATGAAGGACGCCCTCGATCTGAGGTCGAAGTCCGGCATCCATCGGTTGATCACGGCGCTCGAGGAGCGCGGCTTCATTCGCCGCCTGCCGAACCGGGCGCGGGCGCTCGAAGTGCTGCGGCTGCCCGATTCGGTCGCGCCGAGCCTCGCCTCGCCGCGCGGGGGCGCGGCTTTGCCCCGGCCGTCGTCGAGGGCGGTCTCGGCAAGCCGAAACCCGCACCCAACCTCGCGCCACCGCCGCCGGTCGCCGAGGACCGTCCGGGCGTCGTGTCGATCCCGGTCATGGGCCGGATCGCCGCCGGCACGCCGATCTCGGCGATCCAGACCTTCAGCCACAGCGTGCCGATGCCGGCCGACATGCTCGGCAGCGGCGAGCACTTCGCCCTCGAGGTGCGCGGCGATTCGATGATCGAGGCCGGCATCCTCGACGGCGACACCGTCGTGATCAAACGGGCCGACGCGGCCGATACGGGCGACATCGTCGTGGCGCTCGTCGACGACGAGGAGGCGACGCTGAAGCGGCTGCGCAAGCGCGGCGGCACGATCGCGCTCGAGGCCGCCAACCCGGCCTACGAGACGCGCATCTTCGGACCGGACCGGGTCAAGATCCAGGGCCGGCTGATCGGGCTCGTGCGGCGCTATTGAGCGCCGTGCCGGCCTCGCCTCGGCCCGCGATAGGCACGGATCAGGGCTCGACCGGAGAAGGCGGCGGGGCGGCCTGATCGGGCGGCTCCGGCCCGCCCTCGGAGTTGGAATGCTCGTCGGGTGCAGTCGGGTCGATCGCCGGATCGGCCGTCCTCGCCCGGACTGCGTCGTCGCGAGCGGCGGCGATCATGGCGGCGCGGGCGTCGATCGGGGTCCAGGGGCGCGGCGCCGGGCCGAGGCTGGTACGGATCGACGGCCGGCGCGGATCGTCGGTCCAGTCGAGCGCGACGGCGCCGGTGCGAGCGAGCATCAGGCGATCGATCACTAGGGCATGGTCGGCGCAGGCGGGCGGCGCGACCAGCGCCGTGATGACGATGGCGGCGAGCCGGCAGTCCTCGTCGAAGGCGCGCGGGTCGCGCACGACCGAGATGGTGACGGGGGGCCCCGGCGTGGTTTCGATAGCGGGCGCGATGGCGCTTTCGATGCCGGGATTCGGTTCGGTCTCGGCCGCCCATCGCGTTTCGGCCGAGGGCGCGACGATGTCGGCCGGAGCTGCGATGGCGGCCGCGGCTCCGAGAGAGCTGGATGATACGGTTTTCGATGGAGCGGCGTACGCTGCTGCCGGCCTTCGGACCCAGCGATAGGCGCAGCCGAGTTTGTCGCAGGTCCAGCCGTCCGCAAGGCCCGCGTGACCGGGTTTGCGCGGGTCGCCATCGGCGGAGAGAAAGTTCGCGACTTCGAAGGCATCGCGGCGGTCGGCCAGCACCGCGAGGCGACCGTCGGGACCACGGATTGCGATCGTGCCGGCGCGGGCGGCAACGATCAGATCGGGCCGCGGCCCCATGAGGGCGAGCCCCAGCGACAGGAAGGCCGGGAGAATGCCGAACAGCCTGAGGCGTGTGCGCCAGAACGACAGCCAGAGCACGGCGAGCACGCCGACCGGCGCCGTCCAGGGATGGACCGCGCCGATCAGTCCCTCACCGCCCGGCCAGTTCGAGACGATCCGGCCGACCGCGACCATGTAGTCGATCCCGAGCCCCATGATCGCGAGCGGCAGCGGATCGAGACCGAAGGGCATCGCCAGCAGGGCGAGACAGGCGGCCGGCATGACGACGAGGCCGACCGAGGGCAGGACGACCATGTTCGCGACGAGGCTGTAGGGTGCGCCGCGATAGAAGGTCTGCGCGATCACCGGCGCGGTCGCCACGCCCGCGATCAGCGACGAGAAGGCCAGCCCCTCGACATGACGGAGCGCCGAGACGGCGCCCCAGCGCAGGAGGCCGACGTCGCGCCAGTCGCCCGGGCCGGGACGGTCGAGGGCCCGCCACGCATCGTAGCTCGCGACGAGGGTCACGACGGCGAGATAGGACATGAGAAAGCTGGGATCGAGCGCATTGGAAGGATCGAGACCGAGCAGGAACAGCGCCGTCACCGCGACGGTGCGCTGGGTGATGGCAGGTCGATCGAGCAGCACGGCCAGCAGCGCGACCGACAGCATCAGATAGGAGCGCATCGCGGCGACCGCGCCGCCGGAGAGCAGCAGGTACACCGTCGAGGCGAAGAAGGCCGCGACGGCGGCCCATTTCTTGATCGGATAGCGCAGAGCGAGCCGGGGCGACAGCGCGAGCAGGCCCCGCACGAAGGCGATCATGCCGCCGGCGACCAAGGTCATGTGCAGACCGGAGATCGACACGATATGGGTCAGGCCCGAGTTGCGCAGCCAGTCGTTCTCGAGGTTCGGGATCGCGCGCTGCTCGCCGACGATCATGGCGGCCGCGATCGCGCCGCTCGCGCCGGGCAAGGTCGCGCGGATGCGGTCGGCGATCGCGTGGCGCAACTCGGCGACCGGATCGAGGACCGTGCGGGCGAGAAGGCCTCGCTCGCCGGGCTCCAGCCGTTCGACCCGGCCGAGCGCATAGCCATAGGCGCCGCGACCATCGAACCAGGCGCGCCGCGCGAAGTCGTAGCCGCCCGGCAGCACCGGGCCGTCCGGCGGCTTCAGCCGCGCCTTGAAGCGCACACGATCGCCGGCCGCGACCGCGAGGCCGCGCGGGTTCACCGTCGCGGTGATGCGGGTCGGCGTATCGGCGGGGCCGAGGCCACGCGCGGTCATGGTCTCGACCCGCAATGCCAGCCGCAGCGAGCCGCGCTGCGTGGTCTCCAGGCCTTCGACCCGGCCGGTCACGTCGACGGTGCGTTCGCGATCGAGCCGGGGGGCGGCGACCAGCCGGGCCTCGACCGCGCCGGCGAGCACGCCGACCACGAGCGCGGTCGCCGCGAGCAGCAGCCGCGCCTCGCCGCCGCGCCGGCGGGTGAGGATCGCGGCGCCGGCCAGGACGAGCGCCACGGCGCCGAGCGCGGGCGGCCAAGGCTCGCGCGGCAGGTTGAAATAGATCGCCGCGCCGGCCCCGAAACAGGCGACCAGCCAGAGAAAGCCGTGGCCGGCCGCAAACTCGGCGTCGAGCGTGTCGCGAAGCCATGCGATGGCGCGCTCGGGACCGAGCGCGAGCCGGACACGCCAGGCAGGCCGCGGAAACAGGCGGGCCAGCACGCGTCCGCTCCGTCCGCGCCAAGAGGTGGGCGACAGCCCATCGGGCAGCATCGGGTTGCCGCGGCCCGGGCCCACCGCGTCGATTGGTGCCGGCGCGAGCGGCGCACCTGCTCGCCCGGCATCGCGGCCGTCATCGGAGCGAGGCCAGCCTGGAGTGGGGTCGTGGGCAGCGGGATCGTGGGCAATCGGACCACTGGCGGAAGCATCCGGACGCGCGTCGGCCCGCCCGGCGGCGCGCCGCCGGCCGTTGCCGCTTCGCCGAGTGCCCCCGGCCGGCCCGGATCGCGCGGATCGGCGGCCAATCGCCCCTTGCCCCCTTGGTTTTTGCGGTCAGCGTGCTACAGGAACGCGCCTCGCCCGGGATCATCCGCCGCGTTGCGCGCGCATGCAACCCCGACGACCCTCGTCACACGTCCAGGTCGCCACGGCTGTGCCGGCTGGCGGCTCCGGCGCACGTCCATCGGTTCGGCCGGATCCGCGGTCCGGCCGCCTCATCGCCGCACGGCCCTCCCCGAGCGGCGCGCCCCTGATTGGTCCGGTGTTCCCATGTCCGATGTCGTCACCCGCTTCGCCCCCTCCCCGACCGGCTTCCTGCACATCGGCGGTGCGCGCACCGCGCTGTTCAACTGGCTCTACGCCAAGCACACCGGCGGCAAGATGCTGCTCCGGATCGAGGACACCGACCGCGAACGTTCGACGGATGCCGCGATCGAGGCGATCATCGACGGGCTGAAGTGGCTCGGGCTGACCTGGGAGGGCGAGCCGATCTTCCAGTTCGCGCGCGCGAGCCGCCATGCCGAGGTCGCGAATGAGCTGCTCGCTGGCGGCAAGGCCTACAAGTGTTTCGCCACGCAGGAAGAGCTCGAGGAGATGCGCGCGCTCGCCATGGCCGAGGGCCGGCCGCCGCGCTACGACGGGCGCTGGCGCGACCGCGACCCGTCCGAGGCGCCGGCCGGCGCCAAATACGTGATCCGGCTGAAGAGCCCGAACGAGGGCGAGACGGTCGTCGACGACCTCGTGCAGGGCCGCGTCGTGTTCCGCAACGATGTGCTCGACGACTTCGTGCTGCTGCGCTCCGACGGCACGCCGACCTACATGCTGGCGGTCGTGGTCGACGACCACGATATGGGCGTCACGCACATCATCCGTGGCGACGACCACCTGACCAACGCCGCCCGCCAGAGCCAGATCTACGAGGCGATGGGCTGGACGGTGCCGTCGATGAGCCACATCCCGCTGATCCACGGGCCGGACGGCGCAAAGCTCTCCAAGCGCCACGGCGCACTCGGCACCGATGCCTATCGCGCGATGGGCTATCTGCCGGCGGCGCTGCGCAACTATCTGGCCCGGCTCGGCTGGAGCCATGGCGACGACGAGATCTTCTCGACCGAGCAGGCGGTGGCGTGGTTCGAGGTCGGCGACATCAACAAGGGTCCGGCCCGGTTCGACTTCGCCAAGCTCGAAAACCTGAACGGCCACTACATGCGCGCGGCGCCGGATGCCGAGCTCCTGGCGGCGCTGGTCGATCTGCTCGACCACATCCCGGAGGGGGCGGCGCTGAAGCCGCTGTTCACCGAGACCGTGCAGGCGCAGATCCTGAAGGCCATGCCGGGCCTCAAGGAGCGGGCGAAGACGCTGGTGGAGCTGCTCGACGGTGCGCGCTTCATCTTCGCAACGCGGCCGTTGCCGATCGACGAGAAGGCCGCGGCGCTGCTCGACGCAGCCGGCAAGACGACCCTCGCCGGATTGCTGCCGCGGCTCGAGGCGATCGAGGCCGCTGCGTGGTCGGCCGCGACCACCGAGGCCGCCGTCCGCACCTATGCCGAGGAAACCGGGCTGAAGCTCGGCAAGGCGGCGCAGCCGCTGCGCGCCGCGCTGACCGGCCGCGCGACCTCGCCCGGCATCTTCGACGTGCTCGACGTGCTCGGCCGCGACGAGAGCCTGGCGCGGATCCGCGACGTCGCCTGAGCGGCGCGAAACCAAGTTGCTGACACAACAATGGCCCGTCCGACGCTGTCGGGCGGGCCTTTTGCTTGCCAAGTCGGGGATCCGGTCGCCTCTGTGCGGCGGGAGCTCAGCCGCGGCGCGCCTTCCGGGACGCACGCCAGAGGATCCATTGCCGGCGCCACTGCGGCAGCTCGACCGCATGGCGGAACGGCAGGTAGTCGCGTCGGTCCATCCGGTCGAGATAGGGCTCGACCAGCGCCACCGGCAGGAACGCCGCCGCGGCGGAGGGCGGCACTGCGCCGATCAGCCGCCGCGTCGCGCCGAGATGCCGGCGTGCGACGCCGCGGATCTCGGCGAGCGCAGCGCGCAAGCCGGGGCTGTCCTCGCCCGCGACGATCTGATCGCGCGTGACGCCATGGCCGGCGAAGACGTCCATCGGCAGGAAGATCTGGCCGCGCGAGGCATGGAACGCGAAAGCACGGCAGAGGCCGGTCACCGCATAGGCGACGCCGGCATGGCCGGCCGCGTCGGCGGTGCCAGGGTCGCGCCCCTCGGCGAGAATGATCGCGGCGAGCTGAATGAGCGCCGAGGAGGTGTCGCCGGTATAGCCCTCGAGCTCCGGCACGCTCGGCATCGGATCGTCGTAGAGATCGAAGATGCGCGCATCGATCAACCGGACGAAGGCTTCGACCGGCAGCGAGAAGCGCTCGATCGTGTCGAGCAGTGCAGCGCCGACGGGATGCGCCCGGCCCTCGCCGGCGCGCTCACCCTCGATCACCTCGCGCCACCACTGGCAACGTACCTCGCCGGGCAGCGGATCGGAGACCAGATCGCGGATGCGCGCGATCTCGCCCGCGAAGGCGAGGACCGCATGGACGTGGCGCCGCGCCGCTTCGGGCATGAACAGCGCCGCGAGCCAGCGGTCGCGATCGCGCTCCCTGACCAGCGCTTCGCACTGGGCGTAGACCTCGTTGAGCGCACCGGCCGGATCGGCTGCCATGGTCAGTCGCCTCAATCGACCGCGAGAAGGCCGGCCGCGACGCGGCGCCCCTCGGCGAGCATGACGTTGTAGGTCCGTACGGCGGCGCCGGTCGACATGGTGTCGGCCTGGATGCCGAGTTCGCGAAAGCGCCAGCGGAGCCGCTCCGGGATCGCGCCGATCTCCGGACCGGTGCCGATCAGGCAGAAATCGAGCGTGTCGGCGAGCGCGAAGACCCGTTCATAGGCCGAGGTCGCGGCAAGATCGGCCGGCGTGACCGGATCCCAGGCGAAGATCCCGGTCGGCAGGCACAGGATCGAGCCGCGGTGGCTCATGTCGGCGAAGCGGAAGCCACCACGGCCGTAGGCCTCCACCGGCGCGAGACCCGGGAAGTGCGCCACTTTGACGTCTTCGGCCATGGTCGCCTCCCCGGACGATGCTTGATGGATCACACAACACGCGACAGAACCGCCGCACGGGGCGGCGGTTCCGATGGTCCGGCCGGCGAAATCGCCCTGCCGTGCTTTTCGCGCCTCAGGGCGTGGCGGGCTTGGCGACGTCCGTGCCCGGCTTCTTCGCCTTGGACGGCTTCTTGTCGCCGTCCGCATCGCCGGGACGCAGGTGCAGGAAGATCAGCAGCGGCGCCGAGACAATGATCGACGAATAGGTGCCGATCACGATGCCAAACACCATGATCATGTTGAACCCGCGCAGCGCATCACCGCCGAAGAGCAGCAGCGAGAGTGCGGCGATGAACACGGTGATGGCGGTGACGATCGTGCGCGACAGCGTCTGATTGATCGACAGATCGATCAGCTCGTCGACCGGCATCTTCTTGTACTTGCGCAGCATCTCGCGCACGCGGTCGTAGATGACCACCGTGTCGTTCAGCGAATAGCCGACGATGGTCAGGACCGCGGCGAGGATCGGCAGATCGAAGGAGATGTGCGTCCAGGCCATGAAGCCGAGCGTCAGCGCGACGTCGTGGATCGTGGTCAGGATCGCACCGACGGCGAACTGCCATTCGAAGCGGAACCACAGATAGGCCAGGATCAGGAGCAGCGACAGCACGACCGCGATGGCAGCGTCGCGGCGCAGGTCGGCCGAGACCGCCGGGCCGACGACTTCCGTCCTGCGGAACTCGTAGGCGTCGCCGAGCACGTCGCGGACCTTGCCGATCGCCGCCTGCTGCGCCTGTTCGCCGCCCTCCTGGTACCCGATGCGGACGAGGGCGTCCTCCGGGCCGCCGAACGACTGGATCTGCACCTCGCCGATATGCAGGGCCTCGATCTTCTGGCGGATGGCATGGGTGTCGGCCGGACCGGTCTTCGAGCGGACCTCGATCACCGTGCCGCCGACGAAATCGATGCCGTAGTTGAAGCCGAACACGGCCCAGCCGGCGAGCGACGAAACGACCAGGATCAGCGCGAGCGGGAACGTGACCCGCCGCCAGGACATGAACGGGATCTTGGTTCCGTCCGGAATGAGACGAAGGAGCTTCATGGGTCGCTTGTCTCCCGATCAGAGCGGAACGCGCGTCGGGCGCACGTAGCGATACCAGAGCGCGATGATCATGCGCGTCACGGTGACCGCGGTGAAGAAGGACGTCATGGTGCCGATGATCAGCGTCAGGGCGAAGCCCTTGATCGGACCGGTGCCGAAGAAGAACAGCACGGCGGCGGCGATGACGTGGGTGAGGTTGGTGTCGGTGATCGTCGCGATGGCGCGCTGATAGCCGGTCTGGATCGCCGAAATCGCCGAGGCGCCGGCGAGCTGCTCCTCGCGGATGCGCTCGTAGATCAGCACGTTGGCATCGACCGCCATGCCGACCCCGAGCACGATGCCGGCGATGCCGGGCAGCGTCAGCGTGGCGCCGAAGCTCGACAGGATGGCGAGCGTGAACATCACGTTGATCACCACGGCCACATTGGCGAACATGCCGAGCAGGCCGTAGTTGAGCACCATGTAGAGCGCGACGCCGGCCGTGCCGATCACGGCGGCGAGCGCGCCGGCGCGGATCGAATCGGAGCCAAGGCCCGGACCGACCGTGCGTTCCTCGACGATGGTCAGGTTCGCCGGCAGCGCGCCCGCGCGCATCAGGAGCGCGAGGTCGTTGGCCGACTGCACCGTGAACGATCCCGAGATCTGGCCGGAGCCGCCGCGGATCGCATCGCGGATGACCGGATAGCTCAGCACGTCCTTGTCGAGCACGATCGCGAAGGGGCGACCGACGTTCTGCTCGGTGATGGTCGCGAACTTCTGCGCTCCGGAGGTGTTGAAGCGGAAGCTGACGATCGGCTCGTTGGTGTTCGGCGCGAAACCGGCCTGCGCGTCGACCAGTTCTTCACCGGTCAGCATGGCGCGGCGCTGCACCACGACCGGGACCGGCGGGTTGTCGCGCGTATAGAGCACGTCGGTGTCGCCGGCGCGGGCGGACTGCGCGGCTTGCGGGCCGACGCCCTCGACCATGTGGAAGGTCAGGCGCGCGGTCTGCGCGAGAATCGACTTGAGGCGGCCGATGTCCTGCAAGCCCGGCACCTGCACGAGCAGGCGGTTCGAGCCCTGGCGGGCGATCAGCGGCTCGGTCGTGCCGAGCTGGTCGACGCGGCGGCGGATGACCTCGATCGACTGCTCGACCGCGCGGCGGGCGCGGTATTCGAGACCGGCGTCGGTCAGCTGCAGGCGGAACAGGCCGCCGTCCTGCTGCTGCACCTCGACATCGACGATGCGCGTGCCGGTAAAGACGCTGTCGGTGACCGGCTGCGCCAGCTCCCTGAGCTTGGTCGCGGCATTGTCGGCCTGGGCGGCGTCGGTCACGCGGACCTGCACGCCATTGCCGGAGATGCCGAGGCCGGTATAGCCGATCTTGGCCTCGCGCAGCACGCGGCGGATGTCGTCACGCAGCACGTCGAGCCGGTCCTTGACCAGCGAGGCGGTGTCGACCTCGAGCAGCAGATGCGCGCCGCCCTGAAGATCGAGGCCGAGCGTCATGGTCCGCTGCGGCATCCAGGACGGCAGGCTCTTCAGCGTGTCCTTGGACAGGAAATTCGGCACGGCCAGGACGAGGCCGGCGAGGCACGTCAGCGTGATGGCGATCAGCTTCCAGCGGGAAAAGTACAGCATGGACCTCGTCCGTCGGCCTGTCGCAGGCGGTTCGCGCGCGCGGACCGCTCCCGAACAGAGGGCGTCCCGACCGATCCCGGGACCGCGACCCCTGCCCTATCTCATGAGGCGCGGCGGCGAACCCGCCGGCGCCGGTCCGGTGCGACCTCGGCCGCACCCGGCTTCGTCACTTCGCGTCCTTGGCGTCCTTGGCCGCGTCCTTGACCGGCTCGCCCTTGGCGCGGACCTCCGAGATGGTCGAACGGACCACCTGGACCTTCACGCCCGGCGCGATTTCGACCTCGACCTCGGCATCGGCGGTCTTGGAAACCTTGCCGATGATGCCGCTCGACAGCACGACGGTGTCGCCGCGACGGATGTTCGCGATCAGCTCCTGATGCTTCTTCATCTGCTGGCGCTGCGGCCGGATGATCAGCACGTACATGATCACCAGGATGAAGACGAAAGGCGCCAGCGAGATCAGCATTTCCGACCCGGCCGGGGCGGCGGCCCCGGCTTGGGCGTAGGCAGGGGTGACGAACATCCGGAACTCCTCGTTGGCGTCGGCGCGACGGCGCGACGCAACCGAAAGGGATAGGATCGGGCGGGACCGCATCGCGGCGGGCGGGTCACGCCTTCGCGAATGTCACGCCCTCGCCGCGCCGGGAAGAACCCGTCGCGAAGGCGCGCGGACTATAGCGACCGGCGACCCGAATGCAAATGGAACGCGCGTGTCGGGGTTTCCAGTCCCGGCCGCGCTGAAACCGGCTCCTTCCACGGGCTGGACCTCGTCCGAGCGCGACGCATCCGCGCCCTGCGGCCCGATGGCGTTCTCAGTGCCGGCATCGCCGTGCTAATGCGGCACAGGCCGCGCGGAGCGCCGCCGAGAGATACGGAAACGTTGCGACCATGGCCGATATGCCCGCCCCCGCCCCCGCCGACTTCGCCCTCCTCGCCGCCAGGCTCGACGCGCTCGTCGCCCTGGTGGCGCGCGCCGTGCCGCCCGCGCCGGCGCTGCCGGATTTCGACGCCGCCGACGCCTTCGTCTGGCAGCCGGTCGGCGCCGTCCTGCAGCCGGTGCGCCGGGTCGCGCGCGTCGAGATGATCCTCTTGCAGGGTATCGACCGCGCCCGCGACATCCTGATCGACAACACCGAGCGCTTCGCCCGCGGCCTGCCGGCCAACAATGCGCTGCTGTGGGGCGCGCGCGGCATGGGCAAGTCGTCGCTGGTCAAGGCCGCGCACGCGACCGTTAACCGCCGGCTCGCGGCGCAGGCGCTCGGGCCCTTGAAACTCGTCGAGATCCACCGGGAAGACATCGAGAGCCTGCCGGTGCTGATGGGGCTGCTGCGCGACAGCGCCCACCGCTTCCTGCTGTTCTGCGACGACCTCTCCTTCGACGCCGACGACACGTCCTACAAGTCGCTGAAGGCGGTGCTCGAGGGCGGCATCGAGGGGCGGCCGGCGAATGTCGTGTTCTATGCGACCTCCAACCGTCGCCATCTGCTGCCGCGCGACATGATGGAGAACGAGCGCTCGACGGCGATCAATCCCGGCGAAGCGGTCGAGGAGAAGGTCTCGCTGTCCGACCGCTTCGGCCTGTGGCTCGGCTTCCACAAGTGCAGCCAGGACGATTATCTCGCCATGGTCAGGGGTTACGCCCGTCACTTCAACCTCGCGATCGAAGACGAGACACTCGTGCGCGACAGCCTGGAATGGGCGACGACGCGCGGCGCGCGCTCGGGGCGCACGGCCTGGCAATATATTCAGGATCTGGCCGGGCGGCTCGGGGCGCGGCTGGAGGACTGAGCGCGATCCGGCGAAGCGCGTGTCCGGCTGGACCGACCCGCCGGATGGGAAAACGCTCCACAAAAGAAATGAGGCGGCTGCCGGGTGTTGGGACCCGGCAGCCGCCTCGCTTTTCCGTCCGCGTGGCCTCCGACAGACGGAAACGCGTTCCGCCTGCCTCAGTTGGAGGCGAGATAGGGCTTCGGATCGACCGGCTTCTGGCCCTTGCGCAGCTCGAAGTGCAGCTGCGGCTGGTTGACGTTACCGGTGGTGCCGGCGCGGGCGATGATCTGGCCGCGGTTCACCTTGTCGCCGCGGTTGACCAGGATGTCGCTGGCGTGGGCGTAGGCCGAGACCCAGCCGTCGGCGTGGCGCACGAGGACGAGGTTGCCGTAGCCCTTCAGCTCGTTGCCCGCATAGATGACCTCGCCGTCCTCGGCCGCCTTCACGGAGGTGCCTTCCGGTACGGCGAGATTGATACCGTCGTTGCGTTCGCCGCCCGGCTTGGCGCCGAACTCGCCGATCACACGGCCGCGCACCGGCCAGCGGAACGACAGCGGGCCGTTCTTGGCAGCATGCGATTCGGTCTCGGTGATCTCGCGAGCGACCGCGGCCTCCTGCTTGGCGGGCGCCGTCGGGGCCGTCGAGGCGACCTTGACCTCACCGGGCTTCGGCACGGGCGCGGTCGCGACAGGCGTGACCGGAGCCGGCGTGATCGGCCCGGGCTTGGCCGGCGCGAGCTGGGCGGTCTGGCCGAGGGCGGCCGGCGGCGCGCCGGCAGCGGGCGTCAATGCGGGAGCGAGCGGCGCGGCGACCGGCGCCTGAGCCGTGCGAACCGTGACCTTGGCGCCGGCGGGCAGCGTCAGCCTCTGGCCGGCCGCAACCGCCTCGGCCTTGAGGCCGTTGCGCTGCATCAGCGCATGCTTGGTCACGCCGTAATGCTTGGCGATCGCGTCGAGCGTCTCGCCGCGCACGACCGTGTGCTGGGCGACGATGGCGATCGGCTGGGCGGCGGGCGCATTCGCGAGCGCCGGGGTCGGCGCCTGCGGCTTGGCACCGGCGAGCAGATGCGCGGCCGGCTTGGCGCCCGGCTGGATCGCCACGGGGGCAGCGACCGGCGCGGCTGCCGCGCGCTGCGGCACCGGAGCCGGCTGCACCACCGGAGCGGTCACGGTGCGCTGGGCGGGCGCCTGCACGGCCGGTGCGTTCGAGGTATAGACCGGAATCAGCAGCTGCTGACCGGGTACGAGACGATTCGGGTCGGAAAGGCCGTTCGACTGGATCAGCACCGTCGCCGGCACTCCGTAGCGGCGCGCGACCGCATCGGCGGTGTCGCCGGCCTGAACCGCGACCGGCGTCGCGCCCTGCATCGTCCAACCGGCCGGGGCCGAAGCCACGATCGGCCGAGAACCGATGCTGCCGGTGGTCTGCGGCACGGCGGGCGGCGGCGGCGCGTAGGACTGCTGCTGCGGCACGTAAGGCGCCGGGGCGACCGGAGCCGGCGCCGCGGGAGCGGCAACGGGCGGCGGCAGCTGCTGACGCTGAACACCGACCGAGCCGGTCACATCAGACTGCGGCGGATAAGCCGGCTGGGCATAGCCAGGCTGGGCGTAGCCGCCGCCGTAGGCCGGCTGGGCCGGTGCGCCACCGAGGATCGACTTCTGGTTGGGCGTCGAACCGGTATAGACCGGCTCACCGAAGCGCGAGAAGTCGCTCGAGCAACCGGCCGCGCCCGCCGAGAGCAGCGCAACCAGGGCCACCTGGGTCAGATTGTGGGACCGCCACCGATTCTTGAGCTGACGCATCGCACCACTCACGCCACGAAAGACAACGAATTCCATGGGTGTTATTTAACGGCCTGTAACGTTGATAAACGCTTAAGACCGGCAGCGAATGCGTAAATTCCGGGCCGGCGATGTCGCGAAAACCGTTGGAAAAGCGGGCGCTCCCGGCAACTTTCGATCCATCGGACCGGGATCCGTGAAAACGGCCCCAACGCCGCGGCAGCTGTCGACCGGATCCGCTTCCGCGCAACTTTCGCGAGTCGCGCTCCGCGCACGATGAGCGATCCGGCGCCGCATATTCAGCAGGCAAAGCACGCGAATCCGCTCGATCAGAGCGCGGCCGCCCGGCCCGGCGAAAGCGCTATCATCCGAATCGCGCCGAGCGGCGTCGCGTCGATGTGCTTTTCGCGCGCGACGAAGCGCGTCAGCACCTGCTCGGCACCGGCGCGGCCGATCGGAGCGACCAGGATACCCTCGGGCTTCAGCTGCGCGGCGAGCGCCAGCGGCAGCTGGCCGACGGCGCCTTGCACGACGATCCGGTCATAGGGCGCAAAGCGCGCATAGCCCTCGAGGCCGTCGTGCTGGGCGATGGTGACATTGCCGAGCCGGAGGCTCGCCATCCGCTCCTCGGCCAGCTCGGCGAGGGTCCGATAACGCTCGACGGAGGTCACGCGTTCGGCGAGCCGCGCCATCACGGCCGCGGCGAAGCCCGATCCGGTGCCGACCTCCAGAACCTTGTGGTGCGGCTCGATCGCGGCGGCCTGGATGATACGGGCCTGTACGGCCGGCGGCGGCAGGGTCTGGCCGCATTCGATGGCGATCGGGAACGCGTCATAGGCCCGGTCGCGGTCGCCGGAGGCCACGAACAGGGTGCGCGGCGTCGCTTCGAAGGCGGCGAGAATCCTGTTCTCGGCGATGCCTTCGGAACGAAGTGCCAGAAGCATGGCCGCGACGTGCTCGCGGTCCTCCCCGGACAGGCCATCCGCCAAGCGGCGGACGGCGGCCGACATACGCACGGCCAAGAACGCCTCCGTGATTCACTTGAGCCGGTTCCATGCAGCGCCGCCGAGGGGGCGGAAGCATGGCGAAGACCGGCCTCCCGCCGGGGCGTGCCGTTCGGACGGCCTACTTCCCTGACGTGAGACTCAAGGCCTAGGCGCGAATGGTTGATGCGATCTCAACGAAACGCGTGCTGCAGCGATTGCCGGACCGCGTGGTCGGTGAAATCCAGCCGCAGTGGCGTAATGGACACAGCGCCCTGATCGAGCGCCCAGAGATCGGTGCCGACCTCCGGGTTCAGCCACTTCGGCCGGTAGCCGATCCAGTAGTAAGGGAAGCCGCGACCGTCGATGCGCTCCTCGACGTGGATCAGGTCCTCGTTGCGGGCGCCCTGGCGCGTCACCTCGATGCCGGAGACCTCCTCGGGCTTCCGGTCGGGGAAGTTGACGTTCATCAGCACGCCCTTCGGGATGCCGACCTCCAGGATCTTCCGGACCACATCGACACCGAGCGCTTCGGCGCAGTCCCAGCCCGGCTCGGCGTCCTTCTTCCACGGAAACGCCTGCGACAGCGCGATCGACGGCACACCGAGGATCGTGCCCTCCATCGCACCGGCGACCGTGCCGGAATAGGTGACGTCATCGGCGATGTTCGAGCCGCGATTGATGCCTGACAGCACCAGATCCGGCTTCTCGGGCAGCACGTGGCGGATGCCCATGATCACGCAGTCGGTCGGCGTGCCGCGCACCGCATAGCGCCGACCTTCGATGTGGCGCAGGCGTAGCGGATCGGACAGCGTCAGCGAATGGGCCTTGCCGGACTGGTCGGTCTCCGGCGCGACGACCCAGACCTCGTCGCCGATCGCCGCCGCGATCGTCTCGAGCACGGCGAGGCCGGGCGCATGAATACCGTCGTCGTTGGTGATCAGGATGCGCATGGCCGCCCTCGTCGCCTCTGAGGTCCAATCGGCCGCGAGTCGGCCGTTCGGCCCCGATAGACAGCGTCCGCGCCGGCTAGGCAACCCCTGCCTGACGCTCGGGCCGGCGGGCCAGATATGCCGATACCTCGGCGGCCGGCATCGGCTTGGAGAACAGGTAGCCCTGCGCCATTTCGCAGTGCATGCCCTGCACGATCGCGAACTGGTTCGGCGTCTCGACGCCCTCGACGATGCATTCGAGATTCATGTCGTCGCAGAGACCGACGATGGTGCGCACGATCTTGTGACTGACCTCGTCGTTCTCGATGTTGGCGACGAAGCTGCGGTCGACCTTCACGCGATCGAGCGGCAGCGTGTGCACGTAGCTCAGCGACGAATAGCCGGTGCCGAAGTCGTCGAGCGAGATCTTGCAGCCGAGCGCCTTCAGCGCGCCCACCGTGCGGCGCGCCTGGTTGAAGTCGAAGGCCATCGCCGTCTCGGTGATCTCGAAATCGACCCGGCGCGGGTCGACCCCGCTCGCGTTCACCGCCGCGATCAGCCGCATCGCGCCTTCGGCGGCGCAGATGTCGTAGGCGGAGAGATTGAACGAGATGCCGATGTCGCGCGGCCAGGTCTTCAGGCAGGCGAGCGCCTGGGCGAGCAGCACGCGCGTGATGTCGCCGATCGAGCCGGAACGCTCGGCGATCGGGATGAAGCGGTCGGGCGGCACGAGGCCGAGCGTCGGGCTGTTCCAGCGCGCCAGCGCCTCGAAGCAGACGACCCGGCCCGCGCGGACGTCGAGAATCGGCTGGAAGCTCAGCGACAGCTCGCGTTCGAGATCGGCCGTGCGCAGCGCCTGCTCGATCGTACCGAGCGCACGGATCTGGTCCTCGTGCTCGCGGGAGAACAGCACCACGCTGCCGCGCTGGCTGCGCTTGCCGTGGTAGAGCGCGTAGTCGGCGCGTTCGAACAGCGTACCGCCGTCCGTGCCGGTGTCGGGATAGAGCGCGAAGCCGACCGAGCAGGAGATCGCCGCATGCGAGGCGCCGATCCGGTACGGCCGGCGCACGGCCTCGCCGAGACGATGGCCGATCGCCGTCAGGCTGGCGCGCGACGGATCGCCGGTGACCAGCACACCGAATTCGTCGCCGCCCAGCCGATAGACCGTCGCCCGGCAGGGGCCGGTCTCGGCGGCGCAGACCTCCGCCATCCGGCGGCCGGCCTCGATCAGCACGCCGTCGCCGGTGGTGTGGCCGAAGGTGTCGTTGACCGGCTTGAAGCCGTCGAGATCCAGAATGCCGACCGCCATCGCATGGCCTTCCGTCTCCGCGTCCGCGAAGGCGCGGTCGAGATCGGCGAAAAAGCGCCGGCGGTTCGGCAGTTCGGTCAGCGAGTCGAGATTGGCCATGCGCAGGTTCTCGTCGGAGAGCCGCTGCGTCTCGGCCTGTTTGATGATCAGGTCGCGGCGGGATTCCACCAGTTTGGCGAAGTCGCGATAGTAGACGAACAGGATGCGGATCATCGCGCCGCAAACGAGCGCCAGATTGATCGCGATCGCCTTGTGCGTCGTCTCGCCGACGATCGACAGGAACAGGATGAAGGGCACGTTCACGACCAGGGTGACCGCGATGGCCGCCGAACGCAGGTGCATCAGGCAGAAGATGCAGGCGATGACGGTCAGGCCCATGTAGAAGGCGATGTGGCCCTGCCCATAGGCATCGCCGTAGCCGTAGAGCGACAGGCCCCAGGCGGTGAAGACGACGGCGAGGACGACGGCGAGACGGTTGGTGCCGGTCAGATGGCGATAGGCGCGCTCGGGGGTCACCTCGACATAGCGCTGCCGGATCCACCAGATCGCCCGCGCCGTCGAGATCGCCGAGAGCCCGACAGGCAGTCCGACGGCGAGCCAGAGCGGCGCGCGATCGTGGTAAGTATACGCAATCGCGAGGGAATTGAGGATGAGGGTGCCGTAGAGCAGCGGGATCTGCTGCACGAAGGCGCGGAACTGTGCCTGGACGAGCTCCGGGTTGTCCTTGGGGACCTGGAACAACGAACAGATCTTCGCGAAGCTGAGCGCCATATGCCTGCCGCGTCCGATGCCACCTTTTATCCGTGGCATACTAGCGCACTTGACTTAAGGCATGATTACGGTGCGACAGATCAGAGAACGCGATCCTTCCTCTAGGGCATCTCGCGTTGTTCAGCCGAACAGATAAACGCCCGGCGCGTGGCCGGGCGTTCAAGTCATTCGCGCCGAGCGCCGCAGAATGTCAGGCCGAAATAACTTCCAGTCCGCCCATATAGGGACGAAGGACTTCCGGCACCGTGATCGAACCGTCCTCGTTCTGGTAGTTCTCCATCACGGCGATCAGGCACCGGCCGACGGCGACGCCCGAGCCGTTCAGCGTATGGACGAAGCGCGTGCCCTTGCCCTCGGCGGGGCGATAGCGCGCGTTCATGCGCCGGGCCTGGAAGTCGCCGCAGTTCGAGCAGGACGAGATCTCGCGATAGGTGTCCTGCCCCGGCAGCCAGACCTCGATGTCGTAGGTCTTGCGCGAGGAGAAGCCCATGTCGCCGGTGCACAGCACGATGGTGCGGAACGGCAGGCCGAGCCTGGTCAGCACGTCCTCGGCCGCCGCCGTCATGCGCTGATGCTCGGCCTCCGACTGCTCCGGCGTCGTCACCGAAACCATCTCGACCTTGGCGAACTGGTGCTGGCGGATCATGCCGCGCGTGTCGCGCCCAGCCGAACCGGCCTCCGAGCGGAAGCACGGCGTCCAGGCGGTGAACCGGAACGGCAGCTTCGCTTCGTCGAGGATCTCTTCGCGCACGATGTTGGTGAGCGGGATCTCGGCAGTCGGGATCAGCCACTTCCGGTCAATCAATTGGCCAACGCGAACGTTAATGGTCATCCCTTCTGGCAAAGTCCCGGTATCGTGTTCTTCCAGCGCCTTTTCGAACGCTGCACGGAAGGATTCAGACGTGTAGGTGCCAAAAAGATCATCAGCGAACTTCGGCAAGTTGCCCGTGCCATAGGCCGAGGCCGTATTGACCAGGAACGGCGGGTTCACCTCGGTGTAGCCGTGTTCTTCCGTGTGCAGGTCGAGCATGAACTGGGCGAGCGCGCGTTCCAGACGGGCGAGCTTGCCCTTCAGGAACACGAAACGGGCGCCCGAGACCTTGGTCGCGGTCTCGAAGTCCATCATGCCGAGCGCCTCGCCGAGCTCGAAATGCTGCTTCGGCGCGTAGTTGAACGAACGCGGCGCGCCGACCTTGCGGATCTCGACGTTGTCGTGCTCGTCGCGGCCGACCGGCACGTCGGCCTCCGGCACGTTCGGGATGCCGGCGAGCGCGGCCTCGAGTTCCGCCTCGATCGTGCGCTCCTCGGCCTCGCCGGCCTGGATGAACGCCTTCAGCTCGGCGACCTCGGCCATCAGCGACTGCGCCTTGGCCTCGTCCTTGGTGGCCTTGGCCTTGCCGATCTCCTTGGAGGCGGCGTTCTGGCGCGCCTGCGCGTCCTGCAGCCTGGTCAGGTGCTGGCGGCGGCGTTCGTCGATGGCGAGCAGGTCCGACGACAGGGGCGACTTGCCACGATTGATCAGCGCCTGGTCGAAGGCTTGCGGGTTGTCGCGGATCAGCTTGATGTCGTGCATGTGTCACCTGTCGATGGACCCGCGCGACGCGAAGGCGCGCGCGGCACGACGGGGCATAGCGGGCGGACCCGG
Source organism: Ancalomicrobiaceae bacterium S20 (assembly GCA_040269895.1). Lineage (NCBI taxonomy): Bacteria > Pseudomonadati > Pseudomonadota > Alphaproteobacteria > Hyphomicrobiales > Ancalomicrobiaceae > Methyloraptor > Methyloraptor flagellatus. The sequence continues at coordinate 1,866,782 of CP158568.1, forward strand.
CACACGCAAGCTTCGCGAAGACCCGAGGGACGCGAAGCCGCGGGCGCGCCCGGCGCCCGGCCCCAGCGTCTCTTCAGTCCGTCGGCTCAGTCGTCGACTGTGGCGACCGCGCGGCCGGCCTTCTTCTCGACCATGCGCACGGAGATGATCGTCAGCTCGTAAAGGATGATCGTCGGGATCGCGAGCGAGATCTGGCTCAGCGGATCCGGCGGCGTCAGCACGGCCGCGACGATGAAGGCGACCAGGATCGCCCAGCGCCGGCGCTTGCGCAGCGCCTCGGAGGTGACGATGCCGATGCGGCCGAGCAGCGTCAGCACGACCGGCATCTGGAACACGATACCGAAGGCGAAGGTCAGCGACATGATCAGCGACAGGTATTCGCTGACCTTCGGCAACAGCTCGATCTTGATGCCGTCCTCGCTGGTCTGCTGCATCGAGGCGAAGAAGCCGAGCACCATGGGCAGCATGAAATAGACGAGCGTCGCGCCGGCGAGGAAGAAAACCGGCGTCGCAACCAGATACGGCAGGAAGGCGTGGCGCTCGTGCTTGTAGAGGCCGGGCGCCACGAACATGTAGATCTGGGTCGCGATCACGGGGAACGCGATGCAGATCGCGCCATAGAACGCGACTTTGATCTGGGTGATGAAGAACTCCTGCGGCGCCGTGAAGATCATCGTCGCCGGCTTGCCGGTCATGTTCCGGATGACATAATCATACGGCCAGACCAGGAAGTTGTAGATCCCCTTGGCGAAGAAGAAGCAGACCAGGAAGGCGATCACGAGCGCGATCAGCGATTTCACCAGCCGGGCGCGCAGTTCGATCAGATGTTCGATCAGCGGCGCGCGCGAGGCCTCGATGTCGTCTTGGTCCTTGTCGGTCATTGGCCTCGAGCCTTGGGAGATGCGTCGGCCTCGACCGCCGGAGCGAGCGCGGCGGTCTCGATCTTCTCGATTTTCTCAGGTGTCGCTTCAGCCGGAACGGCTTCGACGGGCGGGGCCTCGACATGGAAGCTCGGCGGCTCGAACACCGTATCGGGCGCCGGAACCGCCGCATCGATCCGCGCGGCGACCTCGGTCTCCGTCAATACGGGGGCGCTGACGCCCTCGCCTGCCGCGCCGGCCAGAGCCGCGGCCTCGCCCTCCGCGAGCGCCGCATTCGCCTGCGAGGGCGCGGTCACGCCGGCCTCGATACCGGCCAGTTCGGCGCGCGCCTCGGTCTCGATCGCGGTCACCGGCGCGGTGAACTGTTCGAGCTCGTTGCGGATCATCGAGGCGGGGCTGAGACTGCGCAGATCCTCGACGCTCTTCTTGACGTCGTCGAGCTCGGCCTCGCGGATCGCCTCGTTCATCTGGTTCTGGAACTCGCCGGCCATGCGTCGGACCTTGCCGACCCACTGGCCGACGGTGCGCAGGAGCTGCGGGAGTTCCTCGGGGCCGACCACGACCAGCGCCACGACGCCGATGATGAGCAGTTCGCTCCAACCGATATCAAGCATTTCGCCCATCCGTGACGCGCCATCGGCAGCGGCAGTCCTGCCGCGCGACGGGTCTTCCAAAGTCGTCGCTCGCGCGCCGCCGTCGCCCACATGCCGTCAGCCCGAACGCCCGGCCAGAACACCCGGCCAGAACGCCTGGCAAGACAGGGCGGCGGAACCGATCGTCTCTGCCAAGCTCACGCCGAAACGGCCGACAGGCTCGCGCCGCCGGCCGTGGGCCGGGTACCGGGCGGCGGAGCGACCGCCGCCATTCGCGGGTCAGCTCGCGCGGGTCTTGTCCACCGTGGCGGCTTCCGGCGCGCGATTGTCGATCGTGCGCGGGGCGGCCGGGTCGGTCGCGGCCGGCGGAGCCGCCGCGGTGTCGTCCTCGGACATGCCCTTCTTGAAGCTCTTGATGCCCTTGGCGACGTCGCCCATCAGGTCCGAGATCTTGCCCTTGCCGAACAGGAGCATGACCACAACGAGGACCAGGAGCCAGTGCCAGATGCTGAAGGAACCCATCGATGTCTCCGTCGGGGCGTTGCGCCCCTTTCCGCCGGGCCGTCGCCCGAACGTCGCGCGGCCTCCTCTCCCGAAGGCCGCCTGATTTCAACACGGACGGACGTCGCCGTCCGTCCCGCTCGTCCGATGCCTCGTGGCTCTCGAGGCGTCGAGCGGGCGCAATATGGCAAATAGGCCAAGCGCCCGCAACACGCCTATGACCGTCATATGGGGCGTGTCGGCCGCCTGGGGAAGACGAGCACGTCGGATGGCTCGACACCGAGGCCGACGTCGCGTCCGGGCCGGAGCGACTGGCCGCCGCGCACCCGCGCCTTGATCGGCTTTTCGAGCCCCTGCACGGCGATCTCGTAGAGGTCGACCTCGCCCAGGAACCGGCGCGAGACGATGCGGCCGGCGACGCCCTCGCCCGCCGGCAGGACCAGAACACCCTCGGGCCTTATGCAGATGTCGACCGGCGCGCCGCGCGTCACGCTCTCGGCCGGGTGCCGGCCGAACGGGCTCTCGGCCTCGCCGTCGCCGGCGGTGCCCTCGATCACGTTGATCTCGGAGAAGAAGCGCGCGACGAACAGTTCGGCCGGCTTGTGATAGAGGTCGTGCGCGGTGCCGACCTGCACGAGCCGGCCCTTGCGCATCAGGGCGATCCGATCGCCCATGCGCATGGCCTCCTCCGGATCGTGGGTGACGACCACGGCGGTCGCGCGCGTCTCGCGCAAGACCGCAAGCGTCTCGTCGCGGACGCTGTCCCGAAGCCGGCGATCGAGCCCGGAGAACGGCTCGTCCATCAGCAGCACCGACGGGCGCGGCGCCACCGCGCGGGCGAGCGCCACGCGCTGCTGTTCGCCGCCCGAGAGCTCGTGCGGATAGTCGAAGGCGTAGCCCTCGAGCCCGACGCGGCCGAGCGCCAGCAGCGCCTCGCGCTCGGCATCGGCACGCGGCAGCGCGGTCAGGCCGAACATGACGTTCTCGATGATCGTCATGTGCGGGAACAGCGCGTAATCCTGGAACACGAGCCCGATGCCGCGCTTCTCCGGCGCGACGAAGACCCCCGGTCCGGCGATCTCGCGATCGTCGACCAGCACGCGGCCGCCCGACTGCCGTTCGACGCCGGCCGCGATCCGAAGCAGCGTGGTCTTGCCGCAACCGGACTGGCCGAGCAAACACAGCACCTCTCCCGGCTCGACCGTCAGGCTGACGTCCTTGACCGAAGCCATGCCGTCATAGTGATGGCTGACGGTCTCGAAGGTCAGACGGCCCGCGATCACCGCGGCTGCGCGCGGCGGCGGCACCACGGCCCGGCGCGCGGCGGCCTCGGTCATCGGCGATGGGGGATCGAGCAGCGGCATCGGCTTAGCGGTCCTGTTCCTCGTCGTCTTGGCCCTCGTCCGGCATCTCGGAACCCGTCTCGCCGTCGCGCTCGCTTTCCATCAGCGCGACGAGGTCGGTCTCCTCGAGCGGTTCCTCGTCGTCGGTCAGGCCAGCCTGATCGGACGGGATCGGCACATGGAAGCCGGCCGGGATCTGGCCGTCGAGCAGGCCGGCGCCCTTCAGTTCCTCGAGCCCCGGCAGATCCTGGATCGCCTCCAGGCCGAAATGGACAAGGAAGCCCTCCGTGGTGCCGTAGGTCACCGGCCGGCCCGGCGTGCGGCGGCGGCCGCGCATGCGGATGAAGCCGGCGGCGAGCAGCACGTCGAGCGTGCCCTTCGACATGGTCACGCCGCGGATCGCCTCGATCTCGGCGCGCGTGACCGGCTGGTGATAGGCGATGATCGCCAGCGTCTCCAGCGTGGCGCGCGACAGCTTGCGCTGCTCGACCGCCTCGCGGTGGAGCAGGAAGGCGAGATCGTCGGCGGTGCGGAACTGCCACTTGCCGGCGACACGGACCAGGTTGACGCCGCGGCCGGCATAATCCTCGCCGAGCCGATCCAGAATCGCGCGGATATCTGCTCCCTCGGGCAGGCGTTCGGCGAGAACGTCCTCGCCGAGCGGCGCGTCGGAGGCGAACAGCAGCGCCTCGACCACGCGCGCGGCGATGCGTTCGTCGATGATGCCGCCCGTCGACGGGGCGCGGTCGCTCGCGGCCGCGGAGGCATCGCCCGCAGCGTCAAGCGTCGTCGCGTCGTCCTCGGCCGGCGCCGTCGTCATCGTCCATCCCCGGCTCGGCCCCGTCCGTCTCGACGTCGTCGAGCGGCGCGGGGGCGATGTCATCGTCTCCGGCTCCGTCAATAGCGGAAGCGCGGTCGCGGAGATAGATCGGTGCGAAGGGGTTCGCCTGCCGGATCTCGACGCGACCTTCCCGGACCAGCTCCAGCGTCGCCGAGAAAGAGCTCGCGAGCACGGTGGCGCGCATGCCGGGACTCAGGAAGCGGACCAGGATATCGGCGATCGGCGTCCAGTCATGCACGGTGCCGACGAGCCGTTCCAGGATCTGGCGCGCCTCGACCAGCGACCAGACCTTGCGGCGGGCGACGCGGACGTTGGTCACCATCGTGCGCTGCCGATGCGCGGCATAGGCGGTCAGGAGGTCGTAGAGCGTCGCGGTCCATTCGATCTTCGAGCGCACCACCACCGGCTCGGGCGCACCGCGCAGAAACACGTCGCGACCGACGCGGTTGCGGTTGACCAGCTTGGCCGCCGCCTCGCGCATCGCCTCCAGGCGGCGCAGGCGGAACGCGAGTTCGGCGGCGAGCTCCTCGCCCGACGGCTCGTCGTCCTTGGGCGGATCGGGAATGAGCAACCGCGACTTCAGATAGGCGAGCCACGCCGCCATCACGAGATAGTCGGCGGCGAGTTCCAGGCGCGTCTTGCGCACCTCCTCGATGAAGGCGAGATACTGCTCGGCGAGCGCCAGGATCGAGATCTTGGTCAGGTCGACCTTCTGGCTGCGCGCGAGCGACAGGAGCAGGTCGAGCGGGCCCTCGAAGCCCTCGACGTCGACGACCAGCGTCGGGTCGCCCGGCCGGGCCTCGACGCCGGGCGTCGCGCCGCGATCCCACGCCTCCGCGCCCGGCAGACGCGGCGGTACGGATGGGCTCGCCTGCGGGCCTTCGATCTCCTCCGCCGCGCTCATCGACGCCTGTCTGGTCCCCCGCTTGTATCAGTCCTTGTCCGACTCACGCATCTGCGAGCGCGAGAAGTTCGGCCAGTTCCGCCCGCGCGGCCGGCTCGTCGAGCGGTGCCGGCACGCGGCGCCAGGTCAGCGCGCGGGCCGCGCGATCGGCGGCGATGCCGTCGAGCGGACCGACCACCTCGGCAACCGCGCGCATCTGGTCGAGCTTGCCGTTGCAATGAAGCACGATGTCGATGCCGGCGTCGAGGGAGCGGCGCGCCCGATCCGCCGGCGTGCCCGACAGCGCCTCCATGCCGAGGTCGTCGGTCATCAGCAAGCCGTCGAAGCCGATCTCGCCGCGGATCACATCGGCGATGACGGGCGCGGACTGCGTCGCGGGCGCGTCCGGATCGATCGCCTCGAACACGACATGGGCCGACATCGCCATCGGCAGGTCGGCATTGGCGCGGAACGGCGCGAAATCGGTTTGCGACAGCGTCGCCCGGTCGGTCGCGACGTGCGGCAGCGACAGATGGCTGTCGACGCCTGCGCGGCCGTGGCCGGGCATGTGTTTGACGATCGGCAGCACGCCGCCGGCGAGCAGGCCTTCCGCGACCGCGCGGCCGATCGCGGCGACCGGCTCCGGCGTGCGGCCATAGGCGCGTGCGCCGATCACGTCGTGGGCGCCCCGCACGGGAACATCGAGCACCGGCAGGCAGTCGACGTCGATGCCGAGCGCGAGCAGATCGTGGGCAATGAGCCGTGCGCCCAGCGTGGCGGCGCGCAGGCCCTTGGCCTGATCCTTCGCGTGGATCGCGCCGTAGACCGCGCCGGCCGGATAGACCGGCCAATGCGGCGGCCCGAGACGCTGGACGCGGCCGCCCTCCTGATCGATCAGCACCGGCGCCTCGGGCCGGCCGACCGCATCGCGCAGCGCGCGCGTCAGCGCCGCGATCTGCTCAGGGGTCTCGCAATTGCGCTTGAACAGGATGAAGCCCCAGGGTCGCGCCTCCCGGAAGAAGGCGATCTCGTCCTCGGAGAGCGTCGGGCCGGCGCAGCCGGAGATGAAGGCGGATACGGTCATCGCGGGTCTCCGCGCCGTTTCGGGACGGCCCGAGCGGCGGCTGTCGTGAAAAGACCGCCGGGGGCGGCCGGCGGTCTCGTCGTTGATCGATCGCGCGCGGTCCGGACAGGTCAGCGCTTGACCACCATGCAGCTGCCGCCCGCCGACTTCAGCTGTTCGCAGAGCGCGACGGCCTGGTCGCGCGAGCCGGCGGAAACGCGGACGCGGTGATAGCTCTTGCCGTTCACGTCGGCCTGCTGGACCACCAGCGAACGGCCGCCGAGCACCGGATACTTGCGCTGCGCCTCGGCGAAAGCACGCTTGGCCTCGGCGTCGGAACCGGTTGCGGCGATCTGGACCAGGAAGTCGCCGGCGCCGGCCGGCGGGGTGATCGAGACCGGCTGGGTCGAGGCCGTCGTGGCAGGCGCGGCCGCCGGCGGCGCGGCGGCGAGACGCGTCGGGCCGACCGGGCCGAGCGCGATCGGCGCACCGGCCGTCGTGGTCGGAGCCGCAGCCGGGGCCGGCTGCAGCTGCACCGGGCGCGGCTGGGCCGGCTGCACCGGCGTGGTGGCGACCACGGTCGGGGCCGGCGCGGGCTTCACGACCGGCTTGATCGTGGTGATCTGCGGCGCAGTCGGCGCCTGGGCAGCGGGAGCCTGCGCGGCAGGAACCTGGACCAGCGGGTTCGGCGGATATGGCATGTCGGCGGTCGCCGACGGGCGCGCCGGCGCTTGGGCCGCGGGGACATGGGCCACCGGCGGCAGCGCCGGAGCCTGGGTGGCGGGCGGCGTGGCCGGATCGGCGAGCGCGGTGCGCGGCGGCTTCGGCGCATCGCCGACGACCGTGCCGTCCGGGCGCACGATGACCGTCTTCACATGGCGCGGCTGGTCGTTGACGCCCACGCCGCCCGGCGCGATGACGCGCACGTCCTGGCCGTCGGCGGTCTTGCCCTTGACGGCATCGACCGGATCTTCCTGCAGGCGCACGATCTTCGATGCGCCGCTGCCGTCATCCGGCTTCAGCGACGGCGTGTTGTCGGCGACCGCCTTGCCCGGCGGCGGCACGACCTTCATCGGCTTGCCGTCGGCATGCACCGTCACCGGTGCGCCGCCGACGCCGAGCGAGGGCGCGAACATGCGCCAGCCGGCATAGCCGACACCGCCGACCGCGACGAGGCCGACCAGCGCCGCGACCAGACCGACGCCGATGCGCTGGCCATTGCGGGCGTTCTTGGCGGCGGCGCGCACCTGGCGGCCGGAGTGGCCCGGCAGGGCCTCCTCGAGCGAGGCATGCGGCCGGGCTTCATAGGCAGCCGCAGCGATGTCGTCGCGGCTGAAATCGGCATAGGGCGAGCGCGGCGCGGCGTGCGCGACCGCCGGGTGCACATGCACCGAGGCGGTGTGCGGCGCGCGGCCGTCGACGCCGTCATCGTAGCCTTGATCGAAGGCCGGATCGTAGCTGCCGGCGGCAACGCCGCTCTGGCCGTGGCCGGGCTGCGCGTAGCCCGGATGACCGGCCGAAGACGGCGCATAGTTCTGTGGCGCGTCACGCGACGCGGCAACACGGAGATTGGGGGCCTGACGCTGCACGGGTTCGCCCTCCGGCGCATGTTCGGCGGTGCGCGCCGAGCGCGCCTGTGCCGGACCGACCGAGGCGCGCAGCTCATTGAAGAGCTCGGCTTCGAGTTCGGTCAACTGTTGAGGCATGGGCTGCGCGGTCACGGGACGACGTTGTCCACTGCGCGGTTCGGGACGGACCGGATAGGCCGCCCCTTCGCTGACGATCCGCGCCAGTTCGACCAGCGGATCCTCCGCCTCCGGCATCCCGCCCGTCACCTGACCGGCCGGAGCCGCCCCTCCCGCGACACGCGCGGCGGCGACATGCTGAAGCTTCTCGGGCATCGAACCAGACTTCCTCCGGTGCCGCATGGAACGCTCCCGCGGCCCATGCACTGAACACGACACCCGAAGCCGCAACCGTCACCGCATTTCGTCAGGCGCGTTCACGCCCAATATAGCGAGCCCGGACGCGAGTACCAACGCAACGGCATCGACCATTGCCAATCGGGCCGAAGACGACAATGGGTCGTCAACGTTAATAAACCGTAATTGCGGCAAGTCCTTGCCTCGGTTCCACTGCCCGTGGAGCTCGCTCGCCAGTTCATACAAATAGAAGGCGATCCGGTGCGGTTCGTGAGCCGTCGCAGCGCTTTCGACGATGCGCGGCCACTCCGCGAGGCGCTTGATCAGCGCGATCTCGCCCGAATCAGTCAGCCGGTCGAGCGGCGTGGCGGCGAGGCTGGCGCGATCGAGCGCAATCGACGGCACGTCCGCCGCCGCCTGCCGGAACACCGAGCGACAGCGCGCATGCGCGTACTGTACGTAGAAGACCGGGTTATCCTTCGACTGTTCGGTGACCTTCTGGAAGTCGAAGTCGAGCGGCGCGTCGTTCTTGCGGTAGAGCATCATGAAGCGCACGGCATCGCAGCCGACTTCCTCGACCACGTCACGCAGCGTGACGAAGTCGCCCGAGCGCTTCGACATCTTCACCGGCTCGCCGGCGCGGAACAGTTTTACGAGCTGGCAGAGCCGGACGACGACCTTGGCCTTGCCGGCCGAGATCGCGTTGCCGACCGCCTCGAGGCGCTTGACGTAACCGCCGTGGTCGGCGCCGAGGATGAAGATCATCTCCTCGAAACCGCGACGCCACTTGTCGCGCATATAGGCGACGTCCGCAGCGAAATAGGTGTAGTCGCCGTTCGACTTGGCGAGCGGCCGATCGGTGTCGTCGCCATAGGCCGAGGCGCGGAACAGCAGCTGCTCGCGGTCCTCCCAGTCCTCCGGCAGCTGGCCCTTCGGCGGCGGCAGGCGGCCGTTGTAGACGAGGTCGCGGCCGCGCAGATCCTCGATCATCTCGTCGATCGAGGACGTGCCGGAGGCGCGATCGTGCAGCGTGCGCTCGGAGAAGAACACCTCGTGGGTGACGCCGAGCGCGGCGAGATCGGCGCGGATCATGTCCATCATCATCGCGACCGCGACCGGCTTGACGATCGGCAGCCACGCGGCCTCGGCCAGCGCGAGCAGCTTGTCGCCATGGTCGGCCTTCAGCTTTTCGCCGACCGGCACGAGATAGTCGCCCGGATAGAGCCCTTCCGGGATCGTGATCGTCTCGCCGAGCGCCTCGCGGTAGCGCAGGAAGGCGGAGCGGGCGAGCACGTCGATCTGTCCGCCGGCGTCGTTGATGTAATATTCCTTGGTCACGTTCTGGCCGGCGAAGGCGAGCAGATTCGCCAGCGCGTCGCCGACCACGGCGCCGCGGCAATGGCCGACGTGCATCGGGCCGGTCGGATTGGCCGAGACGTACTCGACGTTGGTCTTGCGGCCGCCGCCGATGGTCGAGCGGCCGAAATCGGCGCCGGCATTGAGGATCGCGCCGAGCAGCGTCGCGAAGGTCTCCGGCTTCAGGCGCAGATTGATGAAGCCGGGACCGGCGACCTCGACCTCGGCGACGTCCGGATCGGTCGCCAGTTCGCCCATCAGCGCGATGGCGAGTTGGCGCGGGTTCTGCCCCATGGGCTTCGCCAGCACCATGGCGGCGTTGACCGCGAGATCGCCGTGCGAGGCATCGCGAGGCGGCTCGACCAGCACGCGGGTCGTGTCGAGCGCCGACCCGTCTGCCGCCTTCCAGCCGAGGCGATCGATGGCGGCGAGCACACGCGAGGTGAAGTCCGCAAAGATATTCATGGGGTTGAGGCCGTTTCTGCAGATACCGCGAGAGCTCGTGCGGGAGCCGTCCACCGCCGGGACCAGCCCGGGAATGCGTCGGACGCGGGGCCTAACGCAAAACCGGAGTAGCGTCAAACAATCGGCCGTGTTCGAGCGCGGCGAAGCGATCGGTCATGCCGGCGATGTAGTCGCAGATCCGGCGCGCGCGCTGGGCCTCGTCGGTCGGATCGAGCCCGGCGCACCACTCCGTCGGCATCGCGGCCGGATCCTCGAAGAAGCGGGCGAACAGCTCCTCGACCACCTGCTCGACCGCGCGCATGACCTCCATGACCGGCTCGGACCGGTAGACGTGGCGATAGAGGAAGGCCTTGATCGCCTTGTCGGCGGCGGCGACCTCTTCGGAGAACGTCGCGATCGGGCCCGACAGCCGGCGGACCGCATCGGCGCTCTCCGGCTCGGCGTCGCCGAGGCGCCGCAGTGCCTCGCGGATGACATCCTCGACCATACGGGTGATGACGCGGCGCGTCACTTCCTGCACCACGCGCGGCCGCGACAGGTCCGGATGGCGCTCGCGCACCTCGCGCAGCGCCGGGCCGACCAAGGGCAGTTCTTCGAGCGCATCGAGATCGATCAGACCGGCGCGCAGGCCGTCGTCGATGTCGTGGGCGTCATAGGCGATGTCGTCGGCGACCGCCGCGATCTGCGCCTCGATGCTCGGTTGGCTCCAGAGCCACAGGTCGTTCGAACGGCCGTAGTCGCGGATCGGATAAGGCAATTCGGCCGGCGTCACGCCATGGTGCGGCAGCGGCCGGCCTTGCGGATCGGCGAGCGGGCCGTTGTGCTTGACGAGGCCCTCCAGCGTCTCCCAGGCGAGATTGAGCCCGTCGAAGCCGGCGTAGCGGCGTTCGAGCTTGGTGACGATGCGCAGGGTCTGGGCGTTGTGATCGAAGCCGCCCCAGCGCGCCATGGCACGATCGAGCGCACGCTCGCCGGCATGGCCGAACGGCGTATGGCCGAGATCGTGGCCTAGCGCGACCGCCTCGGCCAGATCCTCGTCGAGCCGGAGCGCACGGGCGAGCGCGCGGGCGATCTGGGCGACCTCGATCGTGTGGGTCAGCCGCGTGCGGAAATGATCGCCCTCGTGATAGATGAAGACCTGCGTCTTATGGGCGAGACGGCGGAACGCGGTCGAGTGCACGATGCGGTCGCGGTCGCGCTGGAACGGCGTGCGGGTCGGGCTCTCGGGCTCGGCGACGAGCCGGCCGCGCGAGTGGTCCGGGTCGACGGCGAAGACCGCGCGCGGCTCACGGCCGAGGCCGATGCGCGCGCGGATCGCGGCGGCGGCCTCGCGTGCCGTGCCGGTTCCATCCTTCGGCGCGTCGTCGCCCATCGGTCTTCCTCCACTCGATCCCACGATGCCGCCCCAAACCGCCGGCGCCCGAACCGCCGAAGCCTGAACCGCCGAAGCCTGAACCGCCGGGCTCGGCGTGCCGACGGCCCTGCCCGCCTGCGCGCCCCCGCCATGCGGCACCGAGCCGTCGAAGCGCATTGACCCGGCCGCGCGCGGACTTAACTATCAGGCATGCTTTCCATGTCCAGCCGACGACGTTCGGCGGCGGACCGACTAAGGAGCCATCCCATGGATGCCGCGACGCTCGACGCCGGCCTCTCGCCCCTCACCCTCACCGAGCGCGCCGCGCGCCGCATCGCCAAGATCGCGGCCAAGGAAGCGCCCGGCACGGTCTTGCGCGTTTCGGTCTCCGGCGGCGGCTGCTCGGGCTTTTCCTATGGCTTCGAACTGACCACTGCGCGCGAGGCGGACGATATCGTCATCACCCGTGACGAGGCGACCGTGCTGATCGATCCGGTCTCGGTCGATTACATCAAGGGCTCGGAGATCGACTTCGTCGACAATCTGATGGGCCAGTCGTTCCAGGTGAAGAACCCGAACGCGACGGCTACCTGCGGCTGCGGCACCAGCTTCTCGGTCTGATCGCCGGGCCGGACGCGGCCAGCGATCTGTGCACGAGCGGCCGTGACGGCGCCCGGACGGCGTGACCGGCGGCGCGAACCGCCCTATGGTGCCGGTCCCGCACGCTTTCCCGCGTGTCTCCGCCCTGCCCCGCCGACGAGCCTGACCGATGAAGATCGCGACCTGGAACATCAACGGCGTCAAGGCGCGCATCGAGGCGCTGACCGCCTGGCTGCGCGAGGCCTCGCCCGACCTCGTCTGCCTGCAGGAGATCAAGTCGGTCGACGAGGGTTTTCCGCGGCTGGAGATCGAGAGCCTCGGCTATAATGTCGCGACCCACGGCCAAAAAGGCTTCAACGGCGTCGCGATCCTGTCGAAGCTGCCGCTCGAAGATGTGACGCGCGGCCTGCCCGGCGACCCGACCGACGAGCAGGCGCGCTACATCGAGGCGGTGGTCTCGGTCGGGCCGCGGGTGTTGCGCGTCGGCGGGCTCTACCTGCCGAACGGCAATCCGCTCGGCACCGAGAAGTTTCCCTACAAGCTCGCCTGGATGCGCCGGCTCGAGCAGCATGCCGCCGAGCGGCTCGCCTACGAGGAGCCGTTCGTGCTGATGGGCGACTACAACGTCATCCCAGACCCGATCGATGCGCGCCGACCCGACGCCTGGCTCGGCGATGCGCTGTTCCAGCCGGAGAGCCGGCAGGCCTACCGGCGACTGCTGGCGCTCGGCTTCACCGATGCGGTGCGCGCGACCACCGAGGCTCAGGTGTTCACCTTCTGGGATTATCAGGCCGGCGCCTACCAGAAGAACGACGGCATCCGCATCGACCACGTGCTGCTGTCGCCCCAGGCGGCCGATGCTCTGGTCGGCGTCCACATCGACAGCCATGTGCGCGGCTGGGACAAGCCGTCGGATCACGTGCCGGTCGTGGTCGAATTGGCGCTCTGACGTTTCGCATGACCGGACCGGCGGCTTCGCGCGCGCCAGCGCAAGCCCGCCGAATCTGGCCGGGCTCCAGACGTCGGGAGATCGGCGGCCGCCTCTGACGCGTGCGCCGCCACCGTGCTATGCTCGCGGGCATGGCAGACGACGCGCCCTGTGGCCGGTCGCACCGGCCTTCCGTCCTTGGCTCCACCGCCGCCCGACCTCCGGTCGCGCTGGCGGCTGCAGGCGGTTTCGTCCGCAGCATTCGCCCCAACGCCCACCATGACCTGCGATCGCTCGGCTGGCGCCCGGCGCTGATCGCCGCCCTGCTCCTTGCGGCGGGCCCGACGCCGGCGACCGCCGATCCCGATTGTACCTGTCGTGGTCCGGGCGGGCGGCTGTTCCATCAAGGCGAGACGACCTGTCTGCCGTCGCCCGACGGTCCGCGGCTGGCGCGCTGCGCAATGGCGCTCAACAACACGTCCTGGGCCTACACGAAGGAGCGCTGCGAGCCGGTGGCGCATCTGTCGCCGCGCCGGGATCGCACCGCCCGTGCGGGCGCACTTCAAGTGAATGAGAAACAGAGTCCGGAAACGCCTCCAACACTCTGACTCTACGGCATTTTGAACGTCTACTTCGAGTCGAATCCGAACCCTCGGGACTCGCATGTCCTGCAGATCCGTCGCGGCGCCGGATATCACCGATCGCCGCGGTACGACCGCCGGGACGATGCGATCTCGAACGGCATTTCGGCGGGGTTCCGAGCGAATTTCATGTCGCGGCGCCGGTCGGGAGGCGTCCGCGTCGCGAGGGGGGTGTCGGGCGATGCCGCGCAACATCCGGGTTGGAGGCGAGCTCTCCCGCCGGACGTGGCACGGGGCTTTTCGATCCGAGTCGAAGAGTCGACGCTAACGACATAAGAGTCTGAGCTGATTCAGATTTCTTCGAGTCGAAGTCGAACCGACCCAGACCACCGACCCGAATTCATCAGACGGATTAACAAGACATGAAAAAGGCGAGCCAAGAGATTGGCTCGCCTTCATGATTCAAATCGAGATCGATCCTGTCACGCGGACGCCGTGGCTCGGGTCTTCGAGCGACCTCGGTCGAGCCGAACCGCCTTCGCGTCCCTGCCACGCGGCCCTTTCATCGGGCGCTGTTCACGGGCTGCCGCTCTTGGCGATCCATTCCTGCGCCAGGGTGACGGCCTGACGGCGTTCCGGCTCGCTGGCGACCGAGAAGGCCTGTTCCTGGGCTTCGCGAATCCACTCGTCGCCACGGCCCTGCGGTGCGGTCTGGCGGGCGATCGTGAGCCACATCAGGCCCTGAACCGAGCGGCGCGGCACATCGTCGTCGCCGACGAACAGCAGCTGGCCGAGCAGCGCCTGCGCGGCGGAATGGCCCTTCTTGGCGGCGAGGCGCAGCCAGCGCGCGGCCTGCTTCGGATCGCGCTCGTTGGCACTCTCCAGATACAGCCGGCCGAGATTGTACTGGGCATCCGGGTCGCCGAAATAGGACGCGGCATAGGTGAAGATGTCGCGCGCCTTGTCGACATTCGGCTTGACCGCCGTGTCCTTGATGCCGTTCAGGTAGTAGGAGCCGAGCGCGACGAAGGCGCTCGCCACGAAGGCGGCCTCGGGCGAACCCGGCGCATCGTCGGCGTGGCTGTTGGCGACCTGATTGTAATATTCGAAGGCCTTCACATCGTTCGCGGGAACGCCGTCGCCCATCTGGTAGATGCGGCCGAGCTTCCACTGCGCGATCGGATGACCGCTCTCGGCGGCGCGGCGCAGCTGCTCGATGGCGGCCTTCTTGTCGCCCTCGTAGAACAGACGCGTGCCATTGCGGAACGCGTCGACGGGAGACGCCGCGGCCGCGGGGGATCGGGTCGTCGACGCAGGGTCGAGCGCGTAGGCCGTGCTATAGCCCGCGGCGAATCCCAATCCGAATATGGTCGCCAGAAGTCCAGTCCTGAGACACCCGACCACGCGCATCGCTTCTCATCACCTCGACGGCGGATCCTTTGGATCGCGGCCGCCCCACACGCCCCCAACGCCCGCTCGTGCGGGGCCCGACAGACGCGCAGGCGCGCGTCGGCAGATCGGGCCTGCCGGCCGAACGACTTCCGTTTCCAGGGTTGCTCGAAGGTTGTGCATCCGGTTTTCGGCGACAGTAGGGCCGAGGCATGTCACGACCGCGCCAACGCGTCAGACCTTACACTCGACCCCGTCCATCGCCGCATTCTCGCGACGCCGCCCGGCTCCCCCGCCCGATCCCGACCGGTCTGCCGCGACACGACGCTCGATCGATGCCAGACATCTGGCACCGGTCGGTTCGACACGCCTCGCGATCCTCTCGGCCCCATCGGATGACACTTGCCGGCTCCAGCATCGTCATCCGTCCCGAGGATCGGCGGTCGAACGAAGGTCGTCCCGCAGAATTCCGCCCGCTTTTCGGACAGGCTGCACGCTCGGCGTACTTTGTGACCGAATGGCGGCGGATCGGACGGGTGAAACCTTAGACGAAATTCATTGAAAGACCGTGTTGCACCGACGTCACATTGTTTCGGCGCGGCGGTCTACGCCCATCGACACGTGTCGCGGCGCACACGGTCTCGACGCGCCCCAGGGACCGGACGCGGCTCAAAGGCCGAGGCGCGCCCTTGCGGCGCGCGAGCGATGTTCGCGCGCCAGGTCTTGCTCGGCGGTTCGGCAGCAAATCGCTTGTCGCGGCATCCGGAATGCGGCTGCAGGTCACGAGAGGGGCGCGAGCCGCGCCTCTCCGGACCTCGGCATGGCGTCAGACGAGCCGCGAGAGCGCCTCGCGGACCTTCTCGGCGCGGGCGCGGTATTCCTCGCGCTTCTCGCGGTTCTCCTCGACGACCTCTTCCGGCGCCTTGGCGACGAAGGCCTCGTTGCCGAGCTTGGCGTCGATGCGCCTCACCTCGTCGTCGAGCTTCTTCAGCTCCTTGTCGAGGCGGCTCTTCTCGGCGCCGAGATCGATGACGCCCTCGAGTGGCAGGCAGAAGGTCGCCTCGCCGAGCACGATCTGCGCCGAGGCACGCGGCGCGGCGTCGGCGAAGCCGATCTCCGACAGGCGTGCCAGACGCTGGATCGCCGCGCCATGGGTCTCGGCCCAGCCGCGCGTCGTCGCCGAGGCGCCGACCACGACCAGCGGCATCTGGGTCGCCGGCGGCACGTTCATCTCCGAACGCACCGAGCGGATCTCCGAGATGATGCCGATCAGCCAGTTGATCTCGTCGGCCGCGTCGCCGGTGGTCGCGCCGGCCTTCGGCCATTCGGTCAGCACCAGCATGGCTGGACGGCGAAGGCCTGCGACCTCGGCGGTCTTGGCCCAGATCTCCTCGGTGATGAAGGGCATGAACGGATGCAGCAGCTTCAGCGCCTCGTCGAAGATCGCCGCATAGGTCGCGCGCACTTCGTCCTTGGCCGCCTGATCGTCGCCGAGCAGGATCGGCTTGGCCAGTTCCACGTACCAGTCGCAGAACGTGTCCCAGACGAAGCGATAGGCCGCCGCGGCCGCGTCGTTGAAGCGGTAGGCCAGGATCGCCTCGGTGACCGCCTCGACGGCCCGCGCGCATTCGACCGCGATCCAGCGGTTGACCGTCAGCCTGGCGCCGGCCGGCTCGAAGCCGTCGACGTTGACGCAGCCGTTCATCTCGCCGAAGCGGGCGGCGTTCCAGAGCTTGGTCGCGAAGTTGCGGTAGCCCTCGACGCGCTTGGTCGACAACTTGATGTCGCGGCCCTGCGCGGCCATGGCGGCGAGCGTGAAGCGCAACGCATCGGCGCCGTACTCGTCGACGAGGTTCAGCGGGTCGATGACGTTGCCCTTGGACTTCGACATCTTGGCGCCCTTCTCGTCGCGGACGAGGGCGTGGATGTAGACGTCCTTGAACGGCTCGACGGGCTTCCCGTCGGCGTCCTTCATGAACTCCATGCCCATCATCATCATCCGGGCGACCCAGAAGAAGATGATGTCGAAGCCGGTCACCAGCACGCTGGTCGGGTAGTAGCGCGCGACCTCGGGCGTGGCATCCGGCCAGCCGAGCGTCGAGAACGGCCACAGCGCCGAGGAGAACCAGGTGTCGAGGACGTCCTCGTCGCGCTTCAGCTCGACGTCGGCGCCATAATGCGCCTTCGCCTTGGCGGCGGCATCGGCCTCCGACAGGGCGACGAAGGCCTCGCCGTCCGGGCCGTACCAGGCCGGGATCTGATGGCCCCACCAGAGCTGGCGCGACACGCACCAGGGCTGGATGTTCTCCATCCACTGATAGTAGGTGTTCTCCCAGTTCTTGGGCACGAAATTGGTGCGGCCCTCGCGCACTGCGGCGATCGCGGGCTTGGCCAGCGTCGCGGCGTCGACGTACCACTGCAGCGTCAGATAGGGCTCGATCGGCACGTTACCGCGGTCGCCATGCGGGACCATGTGCGTGTGCGGCTCGATCTTGTCGAGCAGGCCACGCTCCTCCATCGCCTTCACCACCGCCTTGCGCGCGACGAAGCGATCGAGGCCGTGGAGCGCCGCAATGGTCGCGTCGAGCTCGGCGGAGGCCGGCACGCCGGCGAGGAAGTCCTCATTGTCCTTCAGAACAATGGCCGCTTCCTCGTTCATGACCGAGATCATGGCCAACCCGTTGCGCTTGCCGACCTCGAAGTCATTAAAGTCGTGTGCCGGGGTGATCTTGACCGCGCCGGTGCCCTTCTCCTTGTCGGAGTAGTCGTCGGCGACGATCTTGATCCGGCGGCCGACCAGCGGCAGCACGACGTCCTTGCCGATCAGGCTCGTGTAGCGCTCGTCGGTCGGGTTCACCGCGACGCCGGTATCGCCGAGCATGGTCTCGGGGCGCGTCGTCGCCACGACGATGTAGTCGCGGGTTTCGAACTCGGTCGGCGCCCCCGCCTCGTCGAAGGCGATCGGATGCTGATAGGTGACGCTGTCGGCAAGCGGATAGCGGAAGTGCCAGAGGTTGCCCTTGACCTCGACCTGCACGACCTCGAGATCCGAGATCGCGGTGAGGAGCTTCGGATCCCAGTTCACCAGCCGCTTGTCGCGGTAGATCAGCCCCTTGGCGTGCAGGTCGACGAAGACCTTGAGCACGGCGCGCGACAGGCCCTCGTCCATGGTGAAGCGCTCGCGCGACCAGTCGCAGGAGGCGCCGAGGCGCTTCAGCTGGTTGACGATCGTGCCGCCGGATTCGGCCTTCCAGGCCCAGACCTTCTCGAGGAATTTTTCGCGGCCGATCGCGCGACGGCCCGGCTCCTGACGCTCCATCATCTGACGCTCGACGACCATCTGGGTCGCGATGCCGGCGTGGTCGGTGCCCGGCTGCCAGAGCACGTCCTTGCCCCGCATACGCTCGAAGCGGATCAGAATGTCCTGCAGCGTGTTGTTGAGCGCGTGGCCCATGTGGAGCGAGCCGGTGACGTTCGGCGGCGGGATCACGATCGTGTAGGGTTCGGCACCCGGCTTGGCGCCCGCACCGGCCTTGAAGGCACCGGCGGCGTCCCAAGCGGCGGAAATGCGCGGCTCGAACTCGGCCGCCTTGAACTTGTCTTCGAACATGATCGATCCGGATTCTATCAGGAGTGCGCCGGCTCACGCGCCCGTGGCCCACGGGAAGCCCGGCCGAAAGTCAGGGGTCCGATAAGGCAGAGGGCTCGGGCGCTGTCAACCGCATTGGACCGCGGCCAAGCGCTTGAGCGCGCATGGCTCGAGTGTTCCGCGCAAGGCCGAGCCGCCGATCGGACCGGTCGCCCGACCCGACGCGCTCTCGAGGCGCGGACGCCCGTCTGGCTCGAATGCAAAACGCCGGCTCGCGGGGAGCCGGCGTCGAACACGATCGGATTTCCAAGCCGCTCGTCAGTGCACGCGCGCGGTCTGGGCGACCGACAGCATGATCTGGTTCGTGAGCAGGTCGGCGAGGCAGGCGTAGCCGCGGTCGCCCATGTGGAAACTGTCCTTCGACAACAAGGGCATGATGCCGCCGCCGCCCTCGACCTGGGCATCGATCGCCTTCATCAGCCGATAGCGCGGGAACAGGCCGATGTGGTTCTCCTCCGCCGTCGCCTTGACCACGCCGACATAGCGTTCATAGCGGCCGACATCGGCGATCTTGGGGAAATATTGCGGGTCGATCAGGATCATGTCGACGCCGCGCGAACGCGTCGCGCGCACGCCGGACTCGATCAGGGTACGGAACTGCGCCTCGCTGTTGCCGGCCGTGATCGCATCGTTGGTGCCGACCTGCCAAATCACCAGATCGGGCTTGTAGCGCTCCAGCTCGAGCTGGAGGCGGACGATCGTCTTGTCGATGGTCTCGCCGCCGATGCCGGCATTGCGGACATCGACCTTCACGCTGCGCATGCGGGCGCCGAGATCGACCGCCAACTGGGCCGGGTAGCTCTTCTGCGGGCTCGACGCGCCGATGCCCTCGGTCGACGAGGAGCCGATAGCGAGCACCTTCAAGCCCATGCGGCGGGCGAGCCGATCGGCCGTGCGCTCCATCGCGCCGCCGGTGCGGAGCGAGAACGTCTTGGGCAGACACATCGGATCCGGCGCCGGCTCGGCCTCCTCGGCCCGCACGGGTGCGCCGGTCAAGGCCGTCCCCGCGGCGAAAACCGCGAGGAGAAAGCCGAAGGTCGTGAAAAACTTGGAGAGACGCGTACGCGCTGTCAGCGGGAAGCCGGCGAGAGTCGTTGCCATTCGAGTCGGTTCACCATCCAGCACAGTGCGTAAATGCCCGCGCCGACGAACACTATATCGAACAACACCGAGTCCTGCCAAGTCTGCTTCAGAATCTGTCCGAGAGCACTGAGCAGGCTGACCGAGCAGAAGGCAAACAGAGAGTTGCGTCCGAGCAAGGTCACCGGCGCGTAGATCGGCGTTCTCTTCAGCTTGGCCGTCAGGGAAAGATGAGCCAGCAAATAGGCATGGGCCAGGAAGTCGATGATCCGGATGGTACCGAGGTCGGTCTTGCTCCAATCCAGGTAGGTACCGACATGGTCGACCAGCCCGGGCATCGTGCCGAACACGTTCGACACGACGAAGGCGACCACGACCGCGTAGACGGCCGCCATCCAGAACAGCACGCGGTTGTACGGGATCGGCTCGGCGCGGATGGTGAAGCCGATGAACATGCCGATCGCGAAGATGAACTGCCAGCAGAGCGGATCGAAGTACCAACCGCTGTCGGCCGGCCAGGTCGGCAGGTTGATATCGAAGACACGCGCAACGAGATAGAGCGTCGCCGCCCCGCCCAGCATGACCCAGCGGTTGCGCATGCCGACCATCAGGTAGAGCGGCGCGGCCAGCATCAGCACGACATAGAGCGGCAGGATGTTGAAGTAGCCGATCTGGTGGGACAGCGCGAAGATCGCCGGGAGCGCGCGGTACGGATCGTAGATCAACGCGGCGCGGCCGTAGTCGTGGATCAGATCGTCGGCGTGGGTGACCAGGAAGGCAGCGCCGACCAGAGCCAGACCCAGGAAGGTCAGCACGAGGTGCGTCACATAGAGCCGCAGCGCGCGCTTCAGCACCGGCACCGACGCCTTGTCGGCACTCTGCGACAGGAAGCGGTTGCCGTAGGCGAGCACGACCGAGAGACCGGACAGGAATACGAAGGCTTCGGCCGAGTCAGAGAAGCCGAAGTTCCGAGGCGTGACGAATTCGAGCACGTTGCCCGGGATATGGTTGACGAAGATGATCAGCAGGACCAGACCCCGCCAGAAATCGATCGCATCGATTCTCTTCGTCATCGCCATGGTTGCTCTCCGGCCAGCACAAACAACGCACCAGTCAGATGAACGTCAGCTTCGCGTAATCACGCAAAGGACGTCGCCCGGGCCCGTTCCCTCATTTTACCTGACAAACGCGCAAAGACACTGCTTTTTCGCACCTGCGACATCTTGATATCGCGGTTCCCGAGAAGTGAACACATCGGAGGGCAACACGTTCCATGCCCCGAGGATCACAAGCACGCGACTTCTACGTCAGGGTACCGACAGCTTAGCTGCAGAGCAGCATCGCCACGGACGCCCGCGCCCTTACGAAGACTGGCCGGGTCTTTGAAAAAATTGAAGAATCCGGATCGCGGGTCCCTCACCCGCCGAACCGCCCCCTGCCAATCCGCCGCCCTGACCCAAGGCCGGTGCCCGCGCTAAAACGAAAGAGCCCGAACGACGCGTTCGGGCTCGATCCATTTTTCGCTTTGCGGGGACGGACGCCTCGGCGCGCCGCAAAGGCGGCCCGCCGCGGCGGAAGAGAAAAGCGGCGCGCTCAGCGGCCGCGGCTGACCCGCTCGATCTCGGCGCGCACGAGGCGCTCGACCATGGTGGGCAGGTTCTGGTCCAGCCAGCCCTTCAGCATCGGCCGCAGCATGTCCTGCACCAGATCCTCGAGCGTGCGCGCGTTCGACGATAGAACCGTCATCGCCAGCTGATTGAACGCCTGCGATACGACCTGATCGGTCGTGTCGGAGACCAGACGCTCCATCGGGTCAGGCTCGACCGGCGGCGGGGCCGGCCGGGGCGGCGGCGGAGGGGCGGCGGCGCGGCCATGCGCACGGGCTCGGGCGCCGGCTTCGGTGGCGGAGCCGGTTCGGGCTCCGGTTCGGGCTCGGCGTCGAATTCCGCGTCGATCTCCTCGAAGGCGAGATCGCCGCCATCGGCAATCCCTTCGACCAGCGGCGGATCCTCGGCGAGTTCGGGGGTCAGCTCGAGGACTTCCTCGTCCTCGTCTTCCTCCTCAGGCTCGGCTTCGTCCATCGCCAGTTCGGGCTCCGGCTCGGGCTCCTCGGCGGCGCTGTCGGCGAACAGCTTGTCGAGATCGTCCTCCGAAACGGTATCGGATACCGGTTCGGGTTCCGGCTCCGGTTCCGGCGCGGGCGGCGGCGCCGGCTTGGCTTCGGCCTTCGGCTTGGCCGCCCCGTCCTCGTCGGCGATGATCCGCCGGATCGAGGCCAGGATCTCCTCCATGGAGGGTTCCTGCGCTTGCGGCTTTGCCATGCACGTCTCCAGCGCCGGCGATCCGGCGAAGCTCTGCAACGCGAATCAAGAAGATCCACGTTCGCGATTTCGAAATACTACAATGGCGGGCGCCGAACGGAAGGAACCGCGCCCTGCCCGGTTGCGGTTTTCCCCCGCCGTGCACCTCGGATCATTTCGAGCCCATCTCGCGCCGCATTACAAAACGCGAAACGGCCCCTTCGCAGGAAGGGGCCGCATCTTGATCATTTTCGGTTCGTCATTGGCGGTTCGTCATTGGCGATCCGTCGGCCGGCGAACCTCGTCGGCGGCCGCCAGCGACGACGATCGGCTCAGCGTCCGTCCGGCGTGCGCAGGCCGAACCAGCTGTCCTTGACCGCATTGTAGTGCTGGCTCGGATCGTACCGCGTCACCCGCAGGTTCAGGTGCCCCGAATCGAGCCGGCCGATCGCCTGCGCGAGCTGGAAGGCGAGAACCACGCGGTTGGTCTCCGCGGTCACGAGGTTCGAGCGCGCGTTGACCAGTTCGGTCTGCGCGTTCAGCACGTCGAGCGTGGTGCGCTGGCCGACGCGCTGTTCCTCGACGACGCCGTTGAGGGCGAGCTGGTCGGCCTCGACCTGGGCGCGGGCGGCGGCGACCGAGGCACCGGCCGCCTGCAGCGAGCCCCAGGCCGCGACCACGGCCTGACGGACCTGATCGCGCGCGAGATCGACCTGGATGCGCGCCGTGCCGAGTTGCTCCTTGGCCTGGCGCACCTTGGCGTATTCGGAACCGCCCTGATAGATCGGCACAGTCAGATTGAGGCCTACCGAAGCCGAGTTCGTCGAATGCGCGCTCGGCGACTGGTCCCACTGGCGGCTGACGCCCGCCTGCGCGCTCAACTGCGGCAGGAGCTGGCCTTCGAGCACCTTCACGTTGAAGGCGGCGACGTCGACGTTGTGCACGCTCGAGCGGATCGCCGGATGCTCGCTCTGGCCGGCCGAGACCGCCGCCTCGATCTTCTTCGGGAACAGCTTTTCGACCGGCACGGAGCCGGTCAGCTTCTTCGGCTCGACGCCGACGATCTGGCGGAACGTCGCGCGCGAGGCGTTGAGCGTCGCGCGGGCGGCGTTCAGCTGCGACACGGCGAGCTGGTAGCGCGCTTCGGCCTGGGCGACGTCGGTCTGCGTGCCTTCACCGACGCCGAAGCGATCCTTGGCCGCGCGAACCTGCTCGGACAGGAACTTCGTGTTGCTCTCCTGGAGCGCGACGAGCGCCTGATCGCGGATCACTTCCATGAAGATCTGCGCGGCCGAATAGAGCACCTGCTGCTCGGTGTTGCGCAGCGCCTCGCGCTGGGCGAGCACCGAGGCCTCGGCCTGCTTGACGCCGTTCTCGACCTGAAAGCCGGTGAACAGCGGCTGCACCAGCGTGACCGACATGGACGCCGGATTCGACGCATAGCCGACCCTGCCGGTCGGCGCGCCGATCTGCAGATCCTGGGCGCCATAGCTGCCGGACGCCGAAATGCGCGGGCGATTGCCCGCCTGAGCGATCGAGACGTTCTCGTCCGTCGCCCGACCGGTCGAACGGGCGATATTGATCTGGGGGTTGTTATTGTAGGCGAGCGCCAGGGCTTCTTGGAACGTTTGCGCTCCGGCCGGAGCGACCGGGCCGAGCAGAGCCGCAGCCGCGATGCCGAACCAGACCGATTTCTTCACCGCCACGGAGGTGCTCCTTCAGTCATCCACGGAGACATCGGCGCGCTCCATCCCCCACAGACGGAATCGAACCACATCGGAGCCATTTGTAGAGATGCGGAAGGCCAGTGAGAACCACCGGCCGGGCCTCGCGGGGACAAATCAGCAGACCGATGCTCGTAAGCAACAGTTAATGAATGTTACCGAATTCCGGCCGCCGGTCCGTAACGCTCACGCTGGCCCCGAACAAGCGAAAGGCGGCTGGCCGTCGCCGGCCGCCGCCTTGTCGGAGAGCCCGGATCGCGTCCGTACGATGCCTCAGAAGACGAATTCCTTCGGGCGCGCGAAGCCCGGCAGCGGCTTGACGTTGCAGTTGAACGCCGTGCGCGTCCCGACGTCCGCGCCCGAGCGGGTCATGATCGTGGCGCGGCCGGCGAGGCTGCGACCGACGACCGTCACCAGCCGGCCGCGATCGGCGAGCTGGGCGACGAGCGCATCGGGGATGAGTTCGACCGAGCCGTCGATCAGAATCAGGTCATAGGGCGCGCCGGCCGGCCAGCCCGCGGCGAGCGCGCCGGTCGCGACCTCGGCGTTGTCGATCGCCAGACGTCCGAGGGTCGCGGTCGCCTCGGCGGCGAGGGCGGTATCCTCCTCGAGCGCGACGACTGACCGGACCAGATCCGCCAGCAGCGCGGTCGCATAGCCGGTTGCGGCACCGACCACCAGCGCCTTGTCGGTCTTGCGCGGCTCGCCGAGCTGGATGAGCTTGCCGAGCGGATGCGGCTGGGTGACGAAGCGGCCCGGCGCCACCTCGATGTGCTCGTCGATATAGGCGAGCGGCTTCAGACGATCCGGAACGAAGGCCTCGCGCGGAACGGCGCCGAAGGCGTCCAGGATGCCGTGGTCGGTGACGTCGTTGGTGCGCAGCTGGGTGTCGACCATCTGCCTGCGGCTCGTCGCGAAATCCGGCATGTCGTTCCTCGATGGCGGGGACGGATCGGAGGCTTCATAAGCCCGCGCCCGCAGGGACACAAGAGGGACAGGCGGCCGGGATCGGCAGGTCCGTCGAGCGGCCCGCCCCTGCCCGACGGCGGGCTCAGCGTCCGGCGCGAGGGTCGAAGGAAAGAGGCCGAAAAAACGAAAGCGCCGCGACGATGCGCGGCGCTTTCGAAAAACCGGTTGGAGGCCTCGTCCGGATTCGAACCGGAGTACACGGATTTGCAGTCCGCTGCGTAGCCACTCCGCCACGAGGCCGCCTGAGCGGGGTTCTTTAAGGGGCTCCAACTGCTTGCGCAAGGGCTGGCTTTGATCTTCCGCAGATTTTTCGACATCCGATCCGCGAAGGCTCGTCGGAGGGCAAGCCCGATTCACGTCGATTCGGCTCCTGAGCCCCAACGAGACCCAGCTCTGTCCGGCGGCTCGATCGAGCACAACCCGGCAGCAACCTCTCTTTGGTTGTATAAAGCAAAAATACAAATCTTGATGGCATCCCCACCTATGTCGTCGGGGGAACCATGCTCAAGTCGTCAATCATCGCCGCCGCTACGGCCGCGTTCGTGCTCGCCGGCTTCGGCATTTCGGACGCCGATGCCCGGTCCCGGAGCTACGGCTACCATGCAACGAAGTTCAGGACCGGGACCTGCAAGCGGTCGAGCTGCTTCGCCAAGCATCCGACCGGCCGCTACGTCTACCCGCTGCGACGCTGAACTCACCCGCCCTTCATCACCAGCGGCAATCCCGCCGCGACGAAGGTCACGCGGTCGGCCACGGCGGCGGCGCGTTGGTTGAGGCGGCCCTGATGGTCGCGGAAGCGGCGCGACAGGGCGTCGGCGGGGACGAGGCCGAGGCCGATCTCGTTGGAGACGAGGATGATCGGACCGCCGGCCAAGCGGAGCGATTCGATCAGGGTCGCGATCTCGGCTTCGACGTCGCGGTCCGAAAAGGTCACGTTCGACAGCCAGAGCGTCAGGCAGTCGACCACCATCACGCGATCCGGCCGCGCCTCACGCGCGAAAACGCCGGCGAGATCGACGCCCTCCTCGATCGTCGACCAGCGGGGCCGCGCTCGGCGCGGTGGCGGGCGATGCGGTCGGCCATTTCGGTGTCTCCCGCGGACGCGGTCGCCACCATGAACGGCGCGAGGCCGCTCGCCTCGGCGCGGTCGAGCGCGATCCGCGTCTTGCCGGAGCGGGCGCCGCCGAGCACGAAATCGATCCGGGGCAGGACGGGGACGGGCGACGCGGACATGTTCGGCCTCTCCAACTCTCTCGGCACGCGCCGCACCGTCGTCGAAGCCGCGGCGGAAGACAACGGCTTTCCACCCGGCGCAAGTGTGGCCGACCGTTTCGACGCTCGCGACCGCGCCGGCAGCGCGGCACCCTGCCGGATTCGTCCCGAGCCGTTCCGCGGCAACGGGATTCGGCTGCGCCGGCAAAGCGTCCTTTCCCTCGGGGCGACTTTTCCACAGTGCGCGGATAGAACGGGGCCTGCGCCGAAACACGGCCGAAAACCGCGCATTCGGCGCGACGGGGCATCGCCGGAGCGCCCTCCCCGCGCGGTGGCGGAACGCAGGACGACTTCAGGGGTTGGCAAGCCGGAACGACCTTGCTATAGACCCCGCCCACACGCCGACGCGTGATCCGCGATAGCTCAGTTGGTAGAGCGTTCGACTGTTAATCGAATGGTCGCAGGTTCGAGTCCTGCTCGCGGAGCCAGTTTCAAAGAAAGCGCCCGGACGATGGTCCGGGCGCTTTCTTCTTTTCAGACCACAGTCAGGCTTCTTTTCAGACCAAAGCCCGGGTCGAGATCATGCCTCGGGCCACAAGGCCGAGGCGTCTCGGCAAATGCCGCTCAGGACGCCTGCCGGATCGTGCCGAGGAAGCGATCGACTTCCGAGCCGAGCACATCGGCCTGACGGTGCAGGTTGGTCGCCGCGGTCAGCACGTCGCCGGAGGCGGTGCTGGTACGGCCCACGGCTTCGATCACCGACGAGATGTTCTGATGCACGACGCCGGCGCCGCGCGAGGCCTCGTGGATATTCCGGGCGATGTCCTGCGTGGCGATGCCCTGCTGGTCGACCGACTGGGCGATCTCGTTGGCGATGCCGTTGATCTTCTTGATCGTGTCGGAGATGCCGACCATCGAGTTGACCGCGCCGTTGGTGGCGTTCTGGATCTCGGCGATCTGCTCGCCGATCTGCGCGGTCGCCTTGCTGGTCTGGTCGGCGAGCTGCTTCACCTCGGCCGCCACGACGGCAAAGCCCTTGCCGGCCTCGCCGGCGCGCGCGGCCTCGATGGTGGCATTGAGCGCGAGCAGGTTGGTCTGGCTGGCGACGCCGGAGATCAGGTTGACGATGTTGCTGATCCGCTCGACCGCACGCGACAGGCCGCGGACCTGATCCATGACACCGTCGGCTTCCTGCACGGCCTCGCCCGAGGTTTCGGTCGAGGACACGACGAGGCGGCGGATCTCGTCGATCGAGGCGGAGAGCTCGGTGGTCGCGGAGGCGACCGTGCCGACGTTCTCGGCCGCCTGCTCCGAGGCGCGCACGACCGCATGCGAGCGATCGGACGTCTCGCCGGCGGTCACGTCCAGCGAACTGGCCGAGACCTGGAGCTGCTCGGACGCCTTGCGGACGGTCACGATCACCGAGCCGACGACGTTCTCGAAGCTCTCGGCGAAGGCGCGCATGGCGGCGCGGCGTTCGCCGGCCATCGCCTGCTCCTGCTCGGCCCGTTCGTGGCGCAGGCGCTCGGCATCCGCCATGTTGTCGCGGAACACGGCCATGGCCTTGCCGAGGTCGCCGATCTCGTCGGCGCGGTCGGCATAGGGCGCGTCGGTGGAGAGGTCGCCGTGTGCGAGCCGCTCGATGCGGTCGCGCAGCACGCTGAGCGGGGTCGTGACACGGCGGACGAGGAAGGTCGACACGGCAACGACGACGACGACGAGGCCGACCAGTGCGCCGAGCGAGCGCCACAGCGCGCTGTTGGCGGCCGCCTCCTCAGCCTCAGCCGCATCGGTTGCCGCCCCGAGCGCCGCAACGGCGACGTCGACGGCGGTGTCCATGCGCGGCACGATATAGGCAATGAACTCCTGCGAGGTCATCGCGGGCTTCTGCCCGGTGGCGAGCGCCTCGGCGATACCGGCCTGAACATCGAGCACCTCGGGGACGAAGTACTCCCGATCGGCCCGTTCGATCGCCCGGGCCAGCTCGGCCGGCAGCGCAACGCCCTTGGTCAGGTCCTTGGCGCTGCCCCAGCTCTCCACGCCGCGGCTCAGCTGGCCGGACAAGGTCCACGCCAGGCTCTTGCCCGGGCCGCCGGCGGCGGTGCCCGTGGTCGCGGAGATCTTGGCGAGCGCGTCGACGACCGTGGTCGACGCGTCGCCGATGCCGAGCCGCGCCTTCCAACTCAGCATCTTGATCGCGAACATGCGATCGACGAAGCCCGACTTGTTCGACACTTCCTGCGAGATGCGATCGTCGAGCCGCGCCAGCAGATCGAGCAGCGCGGTGTTGGTGTCGTAATAGTCCTTGGCGAGGTCGGGACGGCGATCCTTGAGCGGCAGGCCGAAGGCCGCGACGGTCTCCTTCTGAAGGGTCGCCTGCCGATCCACGAGCCGCTTCAGCGCGTCACGCTCCTTGTCGAGCGAGGTCAACACGGAGCCCTGCATCAGCGACAGCGTCTCGGCCAGCGACGCATTGGCGACGTCCCGCGAGGTCTTGATCACCGGCGGCACCGCACCGAGCACGGCCTCGGCGCGCAGCGCCCGGCTGGTGTTGGTGCGATCGACGCGCAACTTCGGCAGCGCGCGGAAGGCTGCCGCGTTGATCGACGCGGCATCGACGACCTGTTTGGCGACTCTGGTCCCAACCCATGCCGTTACGGCACTCTCCACCGCCATTCCAAAGATGACGAGCGAGAACAAGCCGAAGATGGAGAGAAGAAGAACCTTGATGGAAACCGATCGCATGTCGACACCCGCAGTGCAGTTTGCCTGAGGTGATCGGTAGGAGGAAAAGATTAATACATACTTTGATTGCCAAAATTCAGGATATCAACGCTGAGCCGTCTTAACAGCAACAGCGCGTTGAAATGTCTTAGAATTCACGGCAATCGCACGCAGGTCGCGTTCAAACATGGCTGATCAACAGCACGATCGCGATGGCCAGGAAGGCCGCGTGAGTCGTGATCATGCCGAAGGCGCGCGACGGCAGGCGGCCGGTCAGCATGCCGTGGGCATGGGCGGCGCGGCCGAGTGCGAAGATCCCGCCGAGGGCCGCCACACCCCATATCGCGACGCCCGAGGCCTCGACCAGGCCGAGGCCGATCAGTCCGAACGGCACGTTCTCGACGAAGTTGCCGTGGGTGCGCATGCGGCGGAGCAGCAGGTCGTCGGCCCCCGCGCCGGTCGAGATGTTGGTCGCCTTGCGCCGGAACGACACCGACAGCGACAGCACGACCAGGGCGACGAGCGCGCCCGCGGCAAACAGCGACGTAACCGGCAGTGACGACATGTTTCCCCCCTCTTCTTTCTCTTCTCAGCGCACGCGCGCCAGCGCCTGCGCCAGTTCGACGGCCGAGCGGACGGCGAACTTGTCGAACAGCCGCGCCCGGTGCACCTCGACCGTGCGCATGGTGATCCCGAGCCGATCGGCGATCTGCTTGTTCAGAAAGCCGTCGAGCACGAGATCCATGACCTCGCGCTCGCGCGTCGACAGGCTCTGCAGCCGCTCCTGCACGGAGGCCGCCGCCCGCGCGGCACCGAGGCGGCGGCGCGATTCGGCGAGCGCGACGACCAGCCGGTCGACCAACTCGTTCGGATCGAACGGCTTCTCGATGAAGTCGGCCGCGCCCTGCTTCAGCGACTGTACCGCGAGCGGCACGTCGCCGTGGCCGGTCAGCATGATGACCACGAACACCGTGTTGCGGCGGCGCAGTTCTTCCAGCACGTCGAGGCCGGAGAGCCCGGCCATGCGGATGTCGAGCACCACGGCGGCGGGGCGGGCGTGATCGGCGCCGGCGAGGAAGGCCTCGCCCGACTCCCAGGTCAGCGCCGTCAGCCCGCGCGAGCGCATCAGCCACGTCAGCGAATCGCGCATGGCCGGATCGTCATCGACGACGTGAATGTCCCCGCCCTCGGCGCTCGCGTCCACAGCGCCGACCGGATTCGTCCCGGCCGAGACGGCTTCCGTATCCGGATGCTCCTCGCTCATGCCTGCCCTCCCTCGGCGGCGGGAAGATAGATGACCGCGAGCGTGCCGCCACCCGGCCGGTCGTCGAGCGAGAGCCGGCCGCGGTGCAGCTCGACGATGGACCGACAGATGTTGAGGCCCATGCCCATACCTTCGGTCTTGGTGGTCAGGAACGGCTCGAACAGCCGGGGCTTGAGGTCGGGCGCGATCCCGGGGCCGCGGTCGGCCACCTCGAGCGCGATGCCGCCGGCCGGCTCGCTGTTCACGTCGTCGGCCGGGCCGCGTTCGCCGGGTACAGGCCGGAGCGTGATCTCCAGCATGCGCGCGCCCGGCCCGGCGCCCGATCCCGCCATCGCCTCGATGCCGTTGCGAATCAGATTGTGCAGGACCTGCTCGAGCAGGATGCGGTCGCCGGCGACGGCCGGCAGACCCGCGTCGATATGGACGACGAGCTCGGTCCGCGACTTCCGGGCATCCGGGTCGACGAAGGTGGCGACATCCTGCAC
Organism: Ancalomicrobiaceae bacterium S20; assembly: GCA_040269895.1. NCBI lineage: Bacteria > Pseudomonadati > Pseudomonadota > Alphaproteobacteria > Hyphomicrobiales > Ancalomicrobiaceae > Methyloraptor > Methyloraptor flagellatus. The sequence continues at coordinate 1,896,889 of CP158568.1, forward strand.
CAGCGCCGCCAGATCGACGGTCGAGAACCGGGGTTCGCGCTTGCGGACGAAATCGTGCACGCGCTTCAGGATCCGACCGGCGCGACGGGCCTCGTGCTCGAGCTTGGCGAGCGCCTCGCCGATCAGGCCGCGGTCGGCCTTCGGATCGGCGAGCAGGTTCGAGCAGCCGGCGGCGTAGGTCGCGATCGCGGCGAGCGGCTGGTTCAGCTCGTGGGCGATGGTCGAGGCCATTTCGCCCATGGTGATCAGGCGTGCGGTGCGCACCAGTTTCTCGGCCTCGAGCCGCTCGCGCTCGGCGCGCTGCTTGGCGTCGGTCACGTCGATGATCGAGCCCATCCAGCCACGGTGCTCGCCCTCGGCATCGACCAGGGGCGCCTCGTAGACCATGACGTCGAAGATGCGGCCGTCGCGGTGGCGGAACCGCGTCTCGAACTCCTGGATCGGCGCGGCGGCGCCGGTGGCGAGCGCGTCGTGGCGGGCGAGCGTCTCGTCGATCAGGTCGGGCACCCAATAAGGCATCGGCGGCCGATGACCGATCAGTTCCTCGGCCGAATAGCCGACCAGGCGGCAGAACGCCGGGTTCACGTAGGAGATCGTGCCGTCGAGATCGCGGGCGCGCATGCCGACGGTCAGGCTCTCCTCCATGGCCTTGCGGAAGGCGTGCGCCTCGGTCAGGCGCGCCTCGGCCGCCATCCGGCGCTTCAGTTGCCGGCTGCGCGCGAAGATCGAGGCGGCGGCGAGCAGCGCCAGACCGCAGATGACCGAGACCAGCAGATCATAGGTGAAGTTCGAGCCGGCCTTCAGCGGCACCAGGCTGAGGCCGACGCCGGGAAACGGCGGATCGAAGGAGATCGTGTGCCGGAGCGCCGGCGAGCCGCCGTGGACGGTCGAGCGTTGGGCGAGTTCGGTGCCGTCCTTGTCGATCAGCGAGACGAGTTCGTTCTGCGCGATCCACCAGGGCACGTGCTGCTGCAGCAGCCGATCGAGTTGGTAGACGACGACGATCGCCCCTTCGGTCGCCGTGCCGCGCCAGACCGGCGCGACCAGATCGATCTTGGCGCCGTCGGCAATCGGCGGACGAACGGCGCCGAAGACGGGCCGGCCGACCGAGCGGGCGAATTCGACCGCCGCCTCGGCCGCTCCGGTCAGCGGCACGTCGGCCGCCGAGGGCGGCACCGCGACGCGCGCCGTGCCGTCCGGCCGGCGCCAGACGATCTCGGTCGCTTCCGAATGCGCCGCCAGGAAGGTTCTGAAACGCGAGGCGGCGGCCGCATCGTCGAGACCGCCGGCGATCTCGAAGGCGGTCCGCTCGACCACCTCGCGGCCGGCCTGGATCTGGAAGCGCAGCGCTTGTTCGACCCAGAGCGCGTCGCGAATGACGCCGAGGCGGACTTCCTCGCGCTCGTCGCGGTCGACGATCGCCATCAGAACGGCGATCAGCGCTGCGATCAGGATGACCGCGATCACCGGCGTCGCCTCGATCGCTCGATCGATCAGCCGCGTGCCGCGCGCCGCCGAGACGGCGGCCGGCGGTGCGGCGTCGAACAGCGTTGGATCGGGGCGCGGCGTCATGGGGCTCCGGGGCACGGGGCGGCGTTCGACATCGCAGTCTATCCGCTCGCCGCGCCGTGCGGAACCGACCCTGCGACGGCGCATTGCGTCGGGCGCGCCGCGTACCGCGTCGGCACAGGGCGCGGTCGCGGTCTAGTCCCACGCACGAGTTCGCCTCGCTCGGCGAGCTAGCCGCTGGAGACTCGGTCGGCGTTCTGCAGTGCACACAAGAATTCCGTCATTGAAGGCCAGCTTAATTGCATACCGGAAATGCACTATTCAATCGTTTGAATCTTGATCATGATTTCCCCTGGGCCAAGCAGCCCATAAGAAACATCGGGAGGAAGAATCCATGAAACCGATCACGGCGCTTTTCGCCGCGACCTTGCTCGCCTCTGCGACCGCGGCCGTCGCGGACGACAACTTGGAAAAGCTCGGGCAGTTCAAGACGACCGGCGCCTCGCCGGAAATCCCGACCATCCCCCAGACCGGCCCCAAGGCCGACGCGATCAAGAAGACGCTCGCCAAGATCAAGCTGCCGTCCGGCTTCAAGATCTCGCTCTATGCACTGGTGCCGGACGCGCGCCACATGGCGGTCGGCCCGCAGGGCGTCGTCACCTTCGTCGGCACGCGCAAGAACAAGGTCTATGCGGTCACCGACCGCGCCAAGTCCGGCGTCGCCGACGACGTGAAGCCCTTCGCCTCGACCATCGATCTCTCGATCCCGAACGGGCCGTGCTTCTCGAAGGACGGCTTCCTCTACATCGTCGAGCAGAACCGGGTGCTGGTCTATCCGGCGGCGGAGTTCTTCTACGAGAGCCCGGACGTGGTCGCGGTGCCGATCGTGCCGAAGGGCGAGCTCATTCCGAAGGACGAGGAAAGCTACAACCATACCGCCCGCGTCTGCCGCGTCGGGCCGGACGACAAGCTCTACATCACGCTCGGCCAGCCCTTCAACGTGCCGGCACCCGAGAAGCTCGAACTCTACAAGAAGTGGGGCATCGGCGGCATCATCCGCATGGACCGCGACGGCAAGAACCGCGAGGTCTTCGTCAACGGCATCCGCAATTCCGTCGGCATGGACTTCAACCCGAAGGACAAGTCGCTCTGGTTCACCGACAACCAGGTCGACGGCATGGGCGACAAGATCCCGCCGGGCGAGCTCAACCGCGCCACCGAGGCCGGCCAGAACTTCGGCTTCCCGTGGTACGGCGGCGGCAAGGTCCGCACCAACGAATACAAGAGCGAGACGCCGCCGGCGAACGTCGTGTTCCCGCAGGTCGAGATGGACGCCCACGCGGCCGATCTCGGCATGGTGTTCTACACGGGCAAGAAGTTCCCGAAGAAGTACCAGGGTGCGATCTTCTCGGCCCAGCACGGTTCGTGGAACCGTACCGATCCGGTTGGCGCACGTGTCATGGTGACCTATCTCAAGGAGGACGGTACGGCCGACAAGACGGAGACCTTCGCGGAGGGCTGGCTGACCAGCGACGGCGAATATCTCGGCCGGCCGGTCGACGTCGCGATGCTGCGTGACGGCTCGCTGCTCGTTTCCGACGATTTCGCCGGAGCGCTCTACCGGATCAGCTACGAGGGTCACTGATCCGGCCCACCTTCTGATCGCCCGTCGGTGACGGCGTGCGGCCCCCGCGATCGGCGGGGGCCGCACGGTACGGGAGAGACCACGCATGACATTTTCGACCAGTACAGTCCGCGAAACCGGTTCGCGGATGCTTCTGTTTTCGCTTCTCGCGCTCCTGTTCGGGGGCGCGCCGGCGCAGGCGGCGGGGGACGTCGCGGCCGGCAAGCAGAAGGCGCGGCAGTGCCAGACCTGCCACGGGCTCGACGGCGTCGCCAAGATCGCCGAGGCGCCGAACCTCGCCGGCCAGAACGAGCACTATCTGGTCAAGGCGCTCGGCGATTATAGGTCCGGCGCACGCAAGAACGAGATGATGTCGGTGATCGCGCCGAACCTGTCCGACCAGGACATCGCCGATCTCGCCGCCTATTACGCCGCCATCGAGGTCACGGTCGGCAAGCGGCCCTGACCCGTCGGTCTTTCAAGCCTCACTGCAGTTCGGCGTCGCGCCCCTCCCCGGCGGCGGACGCCGCTCCATCTTTGCCGCATGGCCGACGTCGTTCGGCCGCCGTTCATCGAAACGTCGCCACGATGGCGCGACAACGATGGGCGATGCCACGGGTCGCGGGACCGGGCCGGCGCTGCGCGCGCCGGTGCCGCCCCGCCCGATCCGGCAGGCAACGCCGGCCAAGAAGGAGCCAGCTTTGACGTCTCTGAAGATGAACGCCCTCATGGGCTTCACCGCCCTCGCCTCGCTCGTCGCGCCCCTCACCGCCTCGGCGGCCGAGATCAGCCGGGCGGAAGCGGATCGGATCCAGTCGAACATCCGCTCGATCATTCCGGCGATCTCGGGTGGCGCGGCCGGCGTCACCGTCGATCCCGACGGCGATCACTATCGGCTGAAGATGGACATCGGCGCGCTGTTCCGGGCGCTCGAGCCGTTCGATCTGCACTTCTCGGCGCCGGGGCCGTACGAGCTGTCGCTGGCACCGCTGCCGAACGGCGACTTCCGCTTCTACGACGCCGTCATGCAGCCGATGTCGCTCAAGGCGAAGGATCAGACCAGCACCGTCCGCTTCGAAGGCGTCACCTACGACGGCATCGCCGACCCGACGCTGTCGCTCACGCGCCAGGCGACCCTGACCATCGCGCGAACCGTCAAGGAAGCCACCGCGCCGAAGCTCGTCTCGACCGGAGAGGAGAGCGGCAGCCGCTTCGACATCGCCGCCACGGAGACGGCTCCCGGGCTCGTCGACATGAAGGTGGTGCACTCCGTCAAGCAGATGATCAATCACTACGCCTTCGGCGACGACCCGAAAGGCGCGCCGGAGTTCACGCTCGACGTGGCGACGGGCGCCTACAAGGCGACCGTGACCGGCACCGGCGTGCGCTGGGAGGCGCTCCGGGCGCTGGTGCGTTGGGCCGCGCCGAAGCAGACCCGCGCCGAATTCGTCGCCGACGGGGCGACCGGCAAGACGCTGCTCAAGGCCGCGCTGCCGACCGGCGACTCGCTCGGCTACGAGGCGTCGGTGGCGGACCTGTCCGTGTCGGCCAACCACTTCGGCACCGCGACGATCGCCAGGATCGAGGCGACCATGGGCATGGGCGCCGCGGCAAAGGTCGAGGCGTCCGGAACGGGCGCGTCGGCCAGTCCGCTGACCTACGGCGCCAGGGCGACCGGCATCGCCGTCGCATCGCCGATGATGCCGGACTGGGCGAAGGGGCTGGTGCCGCACACGATGGACGGCTCGGTCGGTGCCCGCGGCATCGACCTGCCGAAGCTGCTTACGGCCGCGATCGACAAGGCCGACTTCGCGGCGCCGGAGCCGCTCACCGAGGCCGACTGGGCGACGCTCGTCGCCGCCTCGGGCACCGAGACCGTCTACCCGAAACTCTCGGCCACCTCCGATCTCTACGACATCAAGGTCACAGGCGAAATCGCGGTCAAGGCGCCGCATCCGACCGGCACGCTCATGGTCCGCGCCAAGGGCCTCGACAAGGTGCTCGCCGCGCTGCAGGCCGCCAAGGGCGCGGGCGGCAGCGGTCAGGCGATGGTCGGTCTCTACGCCGCCAAGGCGCTGTCGAAGCCGCAGGCCGGCGAGGACGTCTGGGGCATCGAGTTCACCGAGGACGGCCGAATGCTGATCAACGGCCAGGAGTTCGGCGGCAAGAAGAAGTGAGTTTTGCTCGGATCCGCCAGGGTCCGGCGCACCATCGACAACCCAGACGGCCCGGCCTTGAGCCGGGCCGTTCTCGTTCTGGCGCTGTCATCGGAGCATGGTATTTCGGAAAACCACAAGGGTGCAGACGGCGGTCACGCGGTGTAAGGTTTTTGTTACGGATCGTGAGAATCCGACAAGGGAGATTTCGTCATGAGGAAAATTGCCACGCTCGCGCTCGCCTGCGTTTTCGCGGGTCTCGCCGCCGGGTCGGCCGCCGCCCAGGACATCGTGATCAAGTTCAGCCACGTGGTGGCGCCGGACACGCCGAAGGGCAAGGGCGCCGACCGGTTCAAGGAACTTGCCGAGAAGTACACCAACGGCAAGGTCAAGGTCGAAGTCTATCCGAACAGCCAGCTCTACAAGGACAAGGAAGAGCTCGAGGCGCTCCAGCTCGGCGCCGTCCAGATGCTGGCGCCGTCGCTCGCCAAGTTCGGGCCGCTCGGCGCGAAGGAATTCGAGCTCTTCGACCTGCCCTACATCTTCCCGGACACCAACGCACTGCGGGCGGTGACCAACGGGCCGATCGGCAAGGCACTGTTCCAGAAGCTCGAGACGAAGGGCATCGTCGGTCTCGCCTATTGGGACAACGGCTTCAAGATCATGAGCGCCAACAAGGCGATCACCAAGCCGGAGGATCTCCGCGGCCTGAAGGTGCGCATCCAGTCCTCCCAGGTGCTCGCGGCGCAGATGAAGGCGCTCGGCGCGCTGCCGCAGGTCATGGCCTTCTCCGAGGTGTACCAGGCGCTGCAGACCGGCGTCGTCGACGGCACCGAGAACCCGCCGTCGAACATGTACACCCAGAAGATGCACGAGGTGCAGAAGTACGCGGCGCTCACGAACCACGGCTATCTCGGCTACGCCGTGATCGTGAACAAGAAGTTCTGGGACGGCCTGCCGCCCGATACGCGCGCCGCGCTCGAAAAGGCGATGAAGGAGGCCACCACCTACGCCAATACGATCGCCCAGGCCGAGAACGACAGCGCGCTCGAGGCGATGAAGAAGTCGGGCAAGACGACGTTCTACACCCTGACCGATGCGGACCGCGCCGCGTGGATGACCGCGCTGAAGCCCGTGCACCAGGAAATGGCAAGCCGTATCGGCAAGGATCTGCTCGAGAAGATCTACGCCACGACCAAGCGCTGATGCCTGCACCGCGCCCGGCGACGGTCAGAGTCTCCATCGAGATCATCTGAGTCGGCCGGGCGCGGCTCGGCGCACAGTCGAAATTGTCCGCCCGCCGTTTGCGCGGGTCCAGCGTGCCGCGCAGGAATCGCAGCGGTTAGCCGCGGGAGCGGCTCCGGGAGCCATACGGCCGTCGCCCTTCACTGACGGCGGTTATCGGACCGGATCGAGACCCGGCCCGCCGTTGCGGGCACCACAATGACAGCTTCGAACCGGCCCGAGGTCGGCGCCCGCGCCCGGCCGCGCAGGACCAGCACGCCACAGACCATGGGCCGAACGTTCGGCGGCGTCGTTCGACCGGCGATTGTCGCGATGGTCGGTGCAGGAAACCGCGCCCTCCGGCGGCGCGACCTCGGCGCCCGACCTCGGCGCCCGACCTCGACGCCCCGACAAGGGGGCGTCGACCCGGCCGCACCGGACCCGCGCCACAGAAGTCTGCGAATTAAAGTACATTTTCGGGGGAAACCGCCATGCTCCGCATACTCGACCGGCTCGAGGAGGTGCTGATCGCCTTCCTCATAGCGGCCGCGACAATCGTGATCTTTGTCGCCGTGGTCCATCGCTACAGCCTCGGCTTCACCGCCTCGATGATCACCAGGGGCGAGGCCTGGGGCCTGCCCGTCGTCTCGAACGGCGCGCTGGCGACCTACACGTGGCTCTCCGACATCTCGATGACCTGGGCGCAGGAACTGTGCATCTACATGTTCGTGTGGATGGCGAAGTTCGGCGCCGCCTACGGCGTGCGCACCGGCATCCATGTCGGCGTCGACGTGCTGATCAACACTCTGTCGCCGAAGAACCGCGCCGTGTTCGTGCTGATCGGCCTCTTCGCAGGCGCACTGTTCACCGGGATCATCGGCACGCTCGGCGCGCGCTTCGTGTTCGAGATGGCGCACACCGAACAGACCTCGGCCGATCTCGAAGTGCCGATGTGGCTCGTCTACCTGTGCGTGCCGCTCGGCTCGTATCTGATGAGCTTCCGCTTCCTGCAGGTCGCCTGGACCTTCCACAAGACCGGCGAGCTGCCGCACCACGACCACGGCAAGGTCGAGGGGCTCGAGACCGAGACTGCCGCGCCGATCGGGGGGACGCGCTGATGACCGCACTCATCATCTTCGGCCTTCTGGTCATCCTGATGCTGACCGGCATGCCGATCTCGATCGCGCTCGGCCTGACGGTGCTGACGTTCCTCGTCACGATGACGACCGTCCCGATCGAGGCGGTGGCGCTCAAGCTGTTCACCGGCATCGAGAAGTTTGAGATCATGGCGATCCCGTTCTTCATCCTGGCCGGCAACTTCCTGACCCACGGCGGCGTCGCACGGCGCATGATCCGGTTCGCGACCTCGATGGTCGGGCATTGGCACGGCGGCCTCGGCCTGGCCGGCGTGCTCGCCTGCGCGCTGTTCGCCGCCGTGTCGGGCTCGTCGCCGGCGACGGTGGTCGCGATCGGCTCGATCATCCTGCCGGCCATGGTCGCGCAGGGCTTCCCCAAGCGGTTCGGCGCCGGCGTGATCACGACCTCGGGCGCGCTCGGCATCCTGATCCCGCCCTCGATCGTGATGGTCATGTATTCGGTCGCGACCTCCGGCATGGTGGTCCAGGGACCGAACGGCCAACCGGTAATGTCCGCCTCGGTCGGTCAGCTGTTCATGGCCGGCGTGGTGCCGGGCCTCGTGCTCGCGACGCTGCTCGGCGTGACGACCTGGTATCGCGCCTGGAAGTTCGGCTACCCGCGCCTGCCGCGCGCGACCTGGGCCGAGCGGCTGAAGGCGCTCGGCGAGAGCTTCTGGGGTCTGGCGCTGATCGTCATCGTGATCGGCGGCATCTACTCGGGCGCCTTCACGCCCACGGAAGCGGCGGCGATGAGCGCGGTCTACGCCTTCATCATCGCGGTGTTCGTCTACAAGGACATGCGGCTGGCGCAGGTCGGCAAGGTGCTGCTCGACAGCGCCTCGATGTCGGCGATGCTGCTCTACATCATCACCAATGCCGTGCTGTTCTCGTTCCTCATGACGAGCGAGCACATCCCGCAGACCATGGCGGCCTGGATGGTCGACCAGGGGCTCGGCTGGATCACGTTCCTCTTGTTCGTGAACATCCTGCTCCTGCTCGCCGGCAATGTGATGGAGCCGTCCTCGATCGTGCTGATCATGGCGCCGATCCTGTTCCCGGTCGCCGTCAAGCTCGGCATCGACCCGGTGCACTTCGGCATCCTGATCGTGGTCAACATGGAGGTCGGCATGTGCCACCCGCCGGTCGGCCTCAATCTCTATGTCGCGAGCGGCATCACCAAGATGGGCATCACCGAACTGACCGTCGCGGTCTGGCCATGGCTCCTGACCATGCTCGGCTTCCTGGCGGTCGTGACCTACTGGCCGTTCCTGTCCCTGGGTCTGCCGCGGGCGCTGGGCATGTAAGTGAAAGTCGGGAGCTCGTGGCTTGACGCCACGGCTCCCGACGCCATCTTGGCCGCCATGACCATGAACCACCCTCCCCGCACCATCTCCGCCGTCCTGATCTGCGCCCATGGCGACGGCGGCGATGCGCAGCGCAATGCGGCGATCCGCGCCGTCGCCGAGCGCGTCGCCAAGCGGATCGATCTGCCGGTCGCCTGGGCCGTCATCAAGCAGCCCGAGACCTTTGCGGCCGCGCATGCCGCCCTCGGCGCGGCGGCGCAAGGCACGGTCGCGATCTATCCGTTCTTCATGGCGGAGGGCTATTTCGTCCGGGTGAAGCTGCCGAAACTGCTCGCCGAGGCCGGGTTCGCCGACACGATCCGGCTCGGCTGCTTCGGGCTCGATCCGGATCTGGTCGACATCGTCGAGCATCGGCTGCGCTCGCTCGCCTCCATGATGGGCGGCCGCGAACCGCAGGATTGCCGGATCGCGATGATCGCCCACGGATCGGGCTCGGGCGAGACCGCGTCCAGAACCGCAGCGGAAGCGGTGGTCGCAACGCTCGCGAGCCGCGACCTCGGACCGATCGGGCTCGGTTTCATCGAGGAGGCGCCGTTCTTCGACGATGTCATTCACGACCTGCGCCCCGAGATCGTGCTCGGCTTCTTCGTCTCGGAGGGCACGCACGCGCTCGACGACGTCAAGACGCTCGTCGATGCGACGCCATCCGTCGTTCACCACATCACCGCGATCGGCACCGATTTCACCGCCGCGGACCTGATCGCCAAGCGCATTGAAGCTTGCGTTTCGGGCGAAATCGCCTAATCCGTTTCCGCCATGACCGACATCGCGACCTCCGAGGCGCCCCCGAGCGGGCCGGCGCCGAAAATCTCTTTCGTCAGCCTCGGCTGCCCCAAGGCGCTCGTCGACAGCGAGCGTATCATCACGCAGCTTCGGGCCGAAGGCTACGAGCTGACCAAGAGCCATGGCGGCGCCGACGTCGTCATCGTCAACACATGCGGCTTCCTCGACAGCGCCAAGGCGGAAAGCCTCGACGCGATCGGCAAGGCGATGGGCGAGAACGGCAAGGTCATCGTGACCGGCTGCATGGGCGCCGAGCCCGGCCCGATCATCGAGCGCTTCCCGAACGTGCTGGCGATCACCGGCCCGCAGGCCTACGAGAGCGTGGTCGGCGCGGTGCACGAGGCGGTGCCGCCGGCGCACGATCCGTTCGTCGACCTGATCCCGCCGCAGGGCGTCAAGCTGACGCCGCGCCATTACGCCTATCTGAAGATCTCCGAGGGCTGCAACAACCGCTGCACCTTCTGCATCATTCCGAAACTGCGCGGCGATCTCGTCTCGCGCCCGGCGGCGGATGTGCTGCGCGAAGCTGAAAAGCTGGTCAAGGCCGGCGTCAAGGAGATCCTGGTCATCAGCCAGGACACCTCCGCCTACGGCGTCGACCTCAAGTATGCGACCTCGCCCTGGAAGGACCGCGAGGTCAGAGCAAAATTCCTGGACCTGTCGCGCGAGCTCGGCGAGCTCGGCGTCTGGATCCGGATGCACTACGTCTACCCGTATCCGCACGTCGACGAGGTGATCCCGTTGATGAGCGAGGGCAAGATCCTGCCCTACCTCGACATCCCGTTCCAGCATGCGTCGCCGACGGTCCTGAAGGCGATGCGCCGGCCCGCGGCGCAGGAGAAGCAGCTCGAGCGGATCCAGAAGTGGCGCGAGATCTGCCCCGATCTCGCGATCCGCTCGACCTTCATCGTCGGCTTCCCCGGCGAGACCGAAGAGGACGTCGACTTCCTGGTCGACTGGCTCGGCGAGGCCAAGCTCGATCGCGTCGGCTGCTTCAAATACGAGGCGGTCGCGGGCGCGCCGGCCAACGAGATCGCCGGCGCCGTGCCGGAGGAGGTCAAGGAGGCGCGCTGGCACAGGTTCATGGCGGCGCAGCAGAAGGTCGCCGAGCGCGTCCAGAAGGCGCGCGTCGGCCGCCGCGTCCAGGTGATCATCGACGAGCCGGGCCCGACGGTGTCGAAGGGCCGCACCAAGTGGGACGCGCCGGAGATCGACGGCACGACCTATGTCGCGAGCCGCCGGCCGCTCCGGGCCGGCGAGATCGTCACCGTGAAGATCGAACGCGCCGACGCCTACGACCTGCACGGCGTCGCGGTCGGCTGACGGCGACGCGCATCGGCCTTGCATGTTCTGGAAGTGTCCGAGGACCGCTGCCCTCGGATCGCGCAGCCACCGTCCTTTGTACGGACGCTTGCGCCAGATGTTTGCGCCAGATGTTTGCGATTGCGCAGCCATGCCGGCGAAACCCGCGCCGCCGCGACGCTTTGGGCGTTGCCGCGGCAGGGCGGCTGGTCTAGGCAGATCCTCGGACGGAATACCGGCTCGAGGCGGGGTCGGATCGGAGGCGAGCCCTCCGACGGCCGCGCCGCGTTCCATCGGCCGTCGACCGATCGGACCGCCTGCCGGCGACACAACGAGGAGCTCTTCCTATGGCGAACGACACTTCCGCCGCGGTTGCGACCGCTGACGCCCCGGCCTCGCGCTCGAATGGCCTGCTGATTCCGGTCGTCCTGGCCGTCGTTGCGGCGCTGATCTGGGGGGTGGTCACGATCGGCTATCCGCTCGTGATCGTGCTCGCACTGATCGCCACCGCGACCATGCTGATCGGCATCGTGGTGGTCACCGCCACCGGGTTGTGAGGCAGGCCGCGGGTTTGCGATCCGCGGCCAGTATCCCGCCCGCGCCGAACAACCTCGGCGCGGGGCGGCATCGGACGAGACTGGTCCTTACGGGATCAGCACCATCGTGCCCGTGGTCTTGCGCGCTTCCAGGTCGATATGGGCCTGAGCGGCGTCCTTCAGGGCGTAGCGGCGGGCGACCGGGATCTTCACCGCGCCGGAACGGACGACGTCGAACAAGCCGGACGAGGCCGCCTCGAGGTCGGTGCGTTTGGCGATGTAGGTGAACAGCGTCGGCCGGGTCGCGAACAGCGAGCCCTTCTGCGACAGGAGCGCCATCTGGAACGGCGGCACCGGGCCCGATGCGCTGCCGAAGGAGCAGAACAGGCCGAGCGGCTTCAGGACGTCGAGCGAGGCCGGGAACGTGTCCTTGCCGATCGAGTCATAGACCACGTCGACCCCGGCGCCGCCGGTGATGTCCTTCACCGCCGCAACGAAGTCCTGCGAGCGGTAGTCGATCACGTGATCGTAGCCGTGACTCTTGGCGAGCGCGCATTTCTCCGGGCCGCCGGCGGTGCCGATCACGGTGGCGCCGAGATGCTTCGCCCATTGGCCGGCGATCAGGCCGACGCCACCGGCCGCGGCGTGGAACAGGATCGTCGTGCCGGGGCCGACCTTGTAGGTGCGATTGAGCAGATACTGCACCGTCATGCCTTTCAGCATCATGCCGGCCGCCTCGTCGTCCGGGACAGCGTCCGGCACGCGCACCAGGCGGTCGGCCGGCACGTTGCGCTCGGTCACGTAGGAGCCCGGGCCGACCACGTAGGCGACGCGGTCGCCGGGCTGGACGGTCGTCACGCCGTCGCCGACCGCGACCACCACGCCCGCCCCTTCGCTGCCCGGCACGAGCGGCAGCCCGTTCGGCGCCGGATAGAGGCCGGTGCGGAAATAGACATCGAGGAAGTTCAGGCCGATCGCGGCATGACGCACGCGCGCCTCGCCCGGACCGGGCTCGGGCAGATCGAAGCTCTCGTAGCGCAGGACCTCCGGTCCGCCGGTCTCGTGTACCCTGATGCCCTGAACCAAGCCCATGACGTCCTCCCTCGTGCATTGCGCATTTTCAGTGCCGTGCGGCGGTCATGACGGCGCCGGCGCGGTTGCCGTGAAGATGGCGCCGGCCTCCGAGCACGGCAAGCGCATAGGTGCCGCGCTCGAATTAAGCGTGCCGCGATGTCATCGGGGCCTGTGCGGGGCTTGCGAACCCCTGTGCCCCGCATGCTAGCCTCTCGCTATCGTTCGACCGACGGCGCCGCCCCTTCCTCGCGAGTCGCCCCCGCGCGCTCACTTCCGAGCGTCCGCCGCCGCGCCGCCTTCCCTCCCGCGCCCGGCCGGCCCTCGGCCCGGCGCCGAACGACGAAATGGTTCGACAGATGCCGACGTCCGGCTCCGCGCTTCCCGGCTCCACAATGCCCGGCTCTCCCCTGCCCGGCCCCTCCTCGCGGGCTCCGGCCCCGACCTTCTCCGATCTCTTCATGCCGAAGCTCGTCAGCTCGCTCCGCGAGGGCTACAGCTTCAATCGCTTCGTCGCCGACACGGTCGCGGGCCTGACCGTCGCCATCGTCGCGCTGCCGCTCGCGATGGGCATCGCGATCGCCTCCGGCGCGACGCCGGACAAGGGCCTGTTCACGGCGATCGTCGCCGGCTTCATCATCTCGGCCTTCGGCGGCAGCCGGTTCCAGATCGGCGGGCCGACGGCGGCCTTCATCGTGGTCGTCTACCGGATCATGGAGCATCACGGCTACGCGGGCCTGGCGCTCGCTACGCTGCTCGCGGGCTTCATCCTCGTCGCGGTCGGGTTCCTCAGGCTCGGAACCTACATCAAATACATCCCCTATCCGGTCACGATCGGCTTCACCGCCGGCATCGGCATCACGATCTTCGTCAGCCAGGTCGCCGATCTGTTCGGCCTGGAGGCCGGCAAGCTGCCCGGCGACTTCATTCCGAAGGTCGAGGCGTTGATCAAGGCCTTGCCGACGGTGAACCCGGAAGCGCTGGTGCTGTCGGCCTTCTCGATCGCCATCATTCTGGTCCTGCGCCGCCACCGGCCGAAATGGCCGGGCTTCCTGATCGCGGTCGTCGCCGCCTCGGCGGTCGTCACGCTGTTTCATCTGCCGGTCGTGACGATCGGCTCCAAGTTCGGCGGCATTCCGCGCGTGCCTCCGTCGCCGGCGCTGCCGGCCTTCTCGCTCGAGATGGTGCAGGCGGTCCTTCCGGACGCGATCACGATCGCGGTGCTCGCCGGCATCGAATCGCTGCTCTCGGCCGTGGTCGCCGACGGCATGACCGGGAGGCGGCACCGGTCGAACTGCGAACTGGTCGCGCAGGGGCTCGCCAACATCGTGTCGCCGCTGTTCGGCGGCCTGCCGGCGACCGGCGCTATCGCCCGCACCGCGACCAATATCCGCTCCGGCTCGACCGGCCCGATCTCGGGCATCCTGCACGCGGTGTTCCTGCTCGCCTTCATGCTGGTCGCCGCCCCGCTCGCCTCCTACGTGCCGCTCGCCGTGCTCGCCGCGATCCTGGCGATCGTCGCCTGGAACATGAGCGAGGTGCATGTCGTGATGCGCCTGCTCGAGAATTCCAGCTGGGGCGACCGGACGGTGCTGCTCGCCACCATGGGTCTGACGGTGTTCTACGACCTCACGGTCGGCATCGAGGTCGGCGTGGTTCTGTCGGCGATTCTGTTCATGCACCACATGGCCGAGGCGGTGGCGATCGAGCGTACCGTCGCCGGACCGCTGGTCGAGGGCGACCGCAAGGACGACCGCTCGCGGCCCTACGATCCGACGCTCGCGACCGACCGCGACACGGTGGTCTACCGGATCAACGGGCCGTTCTTCTTCGGCGCGGCCAACCAGCTCGCGGTGACGCTCGACCGGATCGGCACGCGGCCGAAGCGGCTGATCCTCGACTTCGCCGGCGTGCCGCTGGTCGATTCGACCGGCGCGGCGGCGCTGAAGGGCGTCATCGACGATGCAGCGAAGAAGGGCACCACGGTGGTGCTGGCCGCGACCTCGCGGCCGGTGCGGCGCTCGCTGGTGCGCTTCGGCATCAAGCGGCCACATGTGGCGGTCACGACGGCGCCGAGCGTCGAGGACGCGCTCGGCGGCAAGGTGTCGGAGACGCTGGCGGAGTGACCGGCACGCCGCCCGCTGGCAGCACGACCAGTCGCGGTCGATATTCCACCACATCGACAAAGGGGTGCGGCCAACGCCGCACCCTTTTTTCATGTCCGCGCGGGCAAGAACCGGCGGCGCGGTCCGACATTCATTCAACCCGCTCGAGGCGATGCGCGGGGCTCAATGCCCCCTGCGGGCCTTCTCGCGCTTGGCCTTGGCCATCACGTTCAGCGCCTCGACGCCGGCGGCGAAGGCCATGGCCGAGTAGATGTAGCCGCGCGGGATATGGAAGCCGAGGCCGTCGGCGACCAGCGCCACGCCGATCAGCATCAGGAAGGCGAGCGCCAGCACCTTGGTGGTCGGGTGGCGCTCGATGAAGGCCGAGACCGGGCCGGAGGCGACATACATGACGCCGACGGCGATGATCACCGCGGCGATCATGATCGGCACATGCTGGGCGAGGCCGACGGCGGTGATGATGCTGTCGAGCGAGAAGACGATGTCGATGACGATGATCTGGCCGACGACGGCGCTGAAGGCGGTCTTCACCGCCGCCTTGTATTCGACGCCCGGCTCCTCCTCGATCTCCTCATGGATATGGCCGACCGCCTTGTAGATCAGGAAGCCGCCGCCGAGGATCAGGATGATGTCCTTGATCGACAGATCGAAGCCCTGGACGCTGACGATCGGATCCTTGAGACCGACGATCCAGGAGATGAAGAACAGGAGCACGATCCGGAAGCCGAGCGCCAGGAGCAGGCCGAGCTGGCGCGCGCGCTTCGCCTCGGCCGCCGGCAGATGGCCGGTCGCGACCGACAGGAACACGACGTTATCGATGCCGAGCACGATTTCGAGCACAGTCAGGGTGAGAAGGCTCGCCCAGGCCTGCGGGTCGGTCAGAAGTTCGATCACGTGGCGGGGTCCGTCGCTCGTTGTTCGGAAGGGTGCGTCCCACCCAAGCCCGACAAGGCTCTGACGGTCAAGCGTGGACAGGCACTTTGCCGCCGCGGACGGTCGCTCCGCGCTTCAACCGAGCGATCCGGCGCGCGCTCTTCATGTTGACGTCAAAGATGAAGCAGCCGCGCACCGACCGGCGAGGCGGCGATGAGGCCGAGGCCCCAGGCGATCAGGGCGACGCCGATGACGCGGCTGACCCAGGGATTGAGCGTCGCCTTCTCCAGCCCCATGACGAGGCCGAGCACGGCGATCCAGACGACATTCATGACGCCGACCGCGAACATGACGGCCATCAGCGCCCAGCAGCAGCCGAGGCAGTTCAGCCCCTGCTCGAGGCCGAGCCGGTAGACCTGCGCGGTCTCGCTCGACCAGCGCACGGCGAAGAACGACGCCGGCAGGCGGCAGCGCGTCAGGCAGGCCTGCTTCAGCGGCGTGAACTGGTAGACGCCGGCGGCGAGGAGCGTGGTGGCGCCGAGCACCAGCGTCATCGGCCCCATGGCGGCGTTGAAGGCGCGCAGCGCCGTGAGACCCGCCTGCGCGCCCGTCGCGACGATCGCGAAGCCGAGCCAGACGGTCAGATAGCCGGCGGCCGGCACCAGCACCGAGACCGGCCGCTCGCCGGCCGCAATGGCGATCTCGGCGCGGCCGGCATAGGCGGCGAGCATCGGCGCGGCGGTCGGCAGCATCATCGCCAGCACCATGGTCACCCACATGGCAAAGACACTGGCCACATCGCCGAGGCTCCAGGCAGCGCCGGGCGCCGGCGCGCAAAGCACCGCAAGTCCCGCACGCACACTCTCCGGAATCTCAGTCAAGCCATTGAAATAATTGAAGAGCTCCATGCCCGGCCCGAGCGCCGCCATGTCGGTCGCGGCGAGCATGGCGGCGATCATCGCCGCGAGCCAGGCCCAGCCGATCGCAGCGCCGACGAAGACGGTCGCCAGCATCAGACCGCGCGGATGCCGGGCCAGGAAGGCGAGGCCGCGGTCGGGCGCAGGCAGCATCGGCGGCGGGGCGACGTGATCGGTCATGGGTCTCGGGGAGCGATGCAAGGGGCGGAGGTCAGTGCAAGGGGCGGCACCGCGACGGCGATGATCGGGCATCGACGGCGATCGCCACCGGCGCGGACCCCATTCTATAGCCGATCCGATCGCCCGCGCGTATGCGCGAGATCAACGTCAGCCCATTGGATCGGACTAGGATCGGCAACCGTTCGGGGTGGGTCGACCGCCCTTGTCGGCATTGGCGAGGGCTCGGCTTTTGCCGGCACGGGGGCTGCCCGCCGCACCGAACGGGTCTATATGCAGCGCGTGTCGCCGCTCGTGGCAGCGCCGGCCAACCGAGGACTTATGCGATGACCGCGATCGAGCCCAGCCGTTCGGACACCCATTCGAACCCGGCACCCGCCGCCTTCGACGTCGCCGTGGTCGGCGCCGGCCCCTCCGGGCTGATGGCGGCGTTGCTGGTCGCCGGGCTCGGCTTCGAGACCGCGCTGATCGCGCCCGAATCGCGCCCCGACGACACGCGCACGACGGCGTTGCTCGGTGGCTCGGTGAAGCTGCTTTCGAGCGCATGGGCCTCTGGGAGGCGCTCGCCGCGCGCGGCCAGCCGCTCGAAGTCATGCGGCTCGTCGACGACACCGGCCGGTTGATCCGCGCGCCGGAGGCGGTGTTCCGCGCGCCGGAGATCGGCATCGGCACCTTCGGCTCCAACATCACCAATCGCGACATCACCGAAGTGCTCGACGCCCGCGCGGCGGCCGAACCGAAACTGACCCGCATCCTCGGCGCGGTCACCGACGTGCGGACGCGCGAGACCGGCATCGATCTCACCCTCGACGACGGCCGCACGATCGCCGCCGCGGTCGCGGTCGCCGCCGACGGGCGCCGGTCGAAGCTGCGCGAGGCGGCCGGCATCGAGGTCTCGACCTGGAGCTATCCGCAGTCGGCACTCGTGCTCAACATGCGCCACACCGCTGAACACAATGATGTTTCGACGGAATTTCATACCCGCAGCGGGCCGTTCGTGCTGGTGCCGCTGCCGGGCAAGCGCACCTCGATCGTGCTGGTCGAAAAGCCGGAGGTCGCCGAGCGGCTCAACGCGATGAACGACGCCGATCTGGCGATCGAGCTCGAACGCCGCTCGCATTCGATTCTCGGCCGCATCGAGATCGAGAGCGAGCGCCAGCTGTGGCCGCTGTCGGGCATGACAGCCAAGCGCGTCGCGGCCAAACGCGTGTTCCTGGTCGGCGAGACCGCGCATGTGTTCCCGCCGATCGGCGCGCAGGGGCTGAACCTGTCGGCGCGCGACGTCGCGGCGCTCGGCGAGGTGCTGGCGCGGGCGCGCCGTGAGGGGCGCGACCTCGGCTCGGCCGGCACGATGGACGCCTACGAGCGCGCCCGGCGCATCGACGTCGAGACACGCACGCGCGGCGTCGACATGGCCGACCGGCTGCTGCTCTCCGACGCGCTGCCGGCGCAGGTCGTCCGCAGCCTCGGCTTCTGGGCGATCAACCGCTTCGCGCCGCTGCGCCATCTCGTCATGCGCGAGGGCCTGATGCCGAGCTTCGCCGCGCCGCGCATGATGCGCGGGCTCAAGGTCGGGTGAGCAAGTCCGGCCGCGCCTGCACCACTCAGTGCCCGCCGCCGAGCGGGATCATGCCGTGTGAGATCCAGTAGAGCACGGTCGTCAGCGTCACCACCGAGACGACCGTGCCGACCAGAACGATCGAGGACGCGCGCTCGACATAGACGTCGTATTGCTGGGCAATCACGAAGACATTGAGCGCCGGCGGCAGGCTCGCCATCAGAAGCGCGGTCGTGACCCAGACCGGATCGAAGCCGCCGATGCCCTGCAGCACCGCGAAGACCAAGAGCGGGTGCGCGACGAGCTTGATCAGGAGCACGAAGGGGATCTCGTGCGGGATGCGCTTCAAGGGCCGGAGCGCGACCGTGACGCCCATGGTGAACAGCGCGCAGGGCGCGGCGGCGCCCATCAACGCGTTCAGCATCTTCTCGATCGCGACCGGCGGCTGAAACCTCAACGCTGCTGCCGCGACGCCCAGGATCGTGGCGATGATGAACGGGTGCAGGAAGATCCGCTTCAGGATGATCCACACGGTCGCGAGCGGCGACTGCTTGCCGTGTGCCATCGCCATCAGCAGCGGCGCCAGCGTGAACAAGAGCGCGCTGTCGAAGCAGAAGATCAGCGCGGTCGGCACCGTCGCCTGCGGGCCGATCGCGGCGAGCGTCAGGCCCGGGCCCATATAGCCGACGTTGGAATAGGCGCCCGCGACGCCGACGATGGTCGCCTCGTCGAGCCGGCGCGTGACGACGAAGCCGATCGCCAGCGCCGCACAGAAGGCCGCGAAGGTCGACAGCGTCGTCACCAGAATGAAGCGGCCATTGGCGAGTTCGTCGATCGGCGTCTTGGCGAGGAGCTGGAAGAACAGGGCCGGCAGCGCGACATAGACGATGAAGAAGCCGAGCCAGGCGAGACCGTCGGCCGGCAACTGGCGGATCTTGCCGCAGACGAATCCGATGAAGATCAGGCCGAAGAACGGCATCGCCAGCCCGATCACCTGCTCCATCGCCTCGTCTCCCGCTTCGAATGGACCGCCGTCGCGGCGACACGTCCCCTGCCCGCGCGCAGTTTCGCCGCTCCTCGCCGCGACGCGCGTTGCCCGAGGCGCCGCGCTCCGGTAGGTACGCAGGCCAAGGGGCCGGTCTCGGCCGTAGCGGCTCGACCGGAGGTGGTCAACGCCGCACCCCGCATGGGAGCTTCACGAAGGCCGCCCACAGGGTCCACGTCATGGACCGGGCGGCCACGCGCGATCCGGCAGACATGACGATCGACACTGAATCCGCTCACCCCACGCCCGAGACCGCCAGCTCCGGCACCGACGGCCCGGCCCGCGCGCGCCCTGCGGCATCCGGCCCGGTCGTGTCCGGTGGTTCGTCGGCCGATCGGCCGATCCGGTTCTCGCACCGGTTGGAGGCGGCGGGTCTGCGGCTCGCGACAGGACTGATGCGGCTGTTGCCGCTCGATGCGGCGTCCTGGTTCATGGGCACCTGCTGGCGCCTCGTCGCGCCGCTGACCCGGCGCCAGCGGCGCGTCGAGGCGCATCTGGCGCTGGCCTTCCCGGAGAAGAGCGCCGACGAGCGCCGCGCCATCGCGCTGGCGCAATGGGAGAACCTCGGCCGTACCTTCGTCGAGGCCCTGATGCTCGACCGGATCGCCGCCGATCCGAGCCGCATCGCCCTGCCCCCGGCGGTGGTCGACGGCCGTCCGCTCACAGATTTCGCCGCCAACGGCCTCGTGCTCGTGTCGCTGCATGCCGGCAACTGGGAGCTCGCGACGCTCGCGGCGATGCGCATGGGCCTGTCGCCGGCCGGTGTCTACCGGCCGCTATCGAACCCGCTGTCGGAGGCCGTACTCAGGCGCGAGCGCGAACCTTATTATCCGGGCGGGCTCTTTTCGCGCCGGGAGGGCTCCGCCCTGGCGCGGCGGATCATCCAAAGGACGCGCGCGGGCGGCGCGACCGCGATCGTCGCCGATCTGCGCGAGGCCGGCGGCGTGACCGTCAGATTCTTCGGCCACCCGGCCTCGGCGACGCCGTTTCCCGCCATGATCGCGCGCACCACCGGCGTACCCGTGCTCGCGGGTCGGGTGATCCGCACCGGGGGGGCACGATTCCGGGTCGAGATCGAGCCCGTGCCGATCCCGCACACGCCCGACAAGGCGGCCGACATCCAGGCCGGCACGCAAGCGATCCACGACCTGTTCGAGCGCTGGATCCGTGAGCGGCCCGAACAATGGTTCTGGCCGCATCCGAAGTGGACCCCCTGAGCGGTCGGCCCGAGCACGGTAACCCCGCCGCCTCTGCCATGTCGTCGCATCGACGAAGGGACGTCTTGCCGAGGCCGGCTCCGGCTGGTTCAACCGCGGGAACGGCCGCGCGACGCGGCGACGCCTTCGGAGGAACAGAGCCCCATGAAGTCCCCGCGCGCCTTCTTCAAGCCGCTCGCCATCGGCGCTCCCGAGCCCTACCGCGACCTGCCGGTCCGGCTCGAGCGCATGATCCACTTCGTGCCGCCGCACAACGACAAGGTCCGCGCGAAGGTCGGCGAACTCGCCGCCAAGGTCGACGTCGTGCTCGGCAACCTCGAAGACGCGGTGCCGGCCGACCAGAAGCTCAACGCGCGCCGCGGCTTCATCGAGATGGCGAAGACCGTCGACTTCGGCTCGACGGGCCTGTGGACCCGCATCAACTGCCTGAACTCGCCCTGGGTGCTCGACGACATCACCGAGATCGTCGCGGAGGTCGGCGACAAGCTCGACGTGATCATGCTGCCGAAGGTCGAGGGGCCGTGGGATGTCCATTATCTCGACCAGCTGCTCGCCCAGCTCGAGGCGCGGCACGGGGTCAAGAAGCCGATCCTGATCCACGCGATCCTGGAGACGGCGGAGGGCGTCAAGAACGTCGACCAGATCGCCGCCGCCTCGCCGCGCATGCACGGCATGAGCCTCGGCCCGGCCGATCTCGCGGCCTCGCGCGGCATGAAGACGACGCGCGTCGGCGGCGGCCATCCGGACTACGCCGTGCTGGCGGACGCGGCCGGCGACGCGCCGCGTGCCGCCTTCCAGCAGGATCTCTGGCACTATACGGTCGCCAAGATGGTCGACGCGTGCCAGTCGGTCGGCATCAAGGCCTTCTACGGCCCGTTCGGCGACTTCTCGGACGCCGCCGCCTGCGAGGCGCAGTTCCGCAACGCCTTCCTGATGGGCTGCCTCGGCGCTTGGTCGCTGCATCCGACCCAGATCGACATCGCCAAGCGCGTGTTCTCGCCGGATCCGAACGAGGTCGCCTTCGCCAAGAAGATCCTCGATGCCATGCCCGACGGCACCGGCGCGGTGATGATCGACGGCAAGATGCAGGACGATGCGACCTGGAAACAGGCCAAGGTCATCGTCGATCTCGCCAAGCTGGTCGCGAGCAAGGATCCGGACCTGGCGGCCAAATACGGCTTCTGATCGGCCGCGCGGCGCTCTGCCGCGCCTCCATAACAGACCCAATATTTCAGCCGTTCGCGGGCGGAAGCCAGCGAACGGCAGGATTTCGCACCGCGGTGCCGCGCTTGACAGGCCGCGCGGACCATGCATCTACGGAACAAATGAGTGATGTTCCGTTGTCCCGTGATGCTATGCCCCAAGCTCGAACGGCGAAATTCAGGATCGGGGAAGTCGTCCGCCACCGGCTGTATCCCTTCCGGGGCGTGGTGTTCGACGTCGACCCGGTGTTCAACAATACCGAGGAATGGTGGCTCTCGATTCCGGAAGACATCCGGCCGGACAAGAACCAGCCCTTCTACCATCTCTATGCCGAGAACGCCGAGAACGAGTACGTCGCCTACGTCTCGGAACAGAATCTCGTTCCCGACACATCGGGGGAGCCGCTGCGCCACCCGCAGGTCGAGGCGAGCTTCGTCGAGGACGACGACGGCAATCTCGTCGCGCGCGACCAGTCGCTGAACTGAGAGACGCCAGCGGGACGGTCGAGGTCTGCCATCGCGGATCCGGCAAGCCGGTCGCACCGTGCCGCTGCGCAGTCGCCGACAAACGAAAAACGCCGCGGACATCATCCGCGGCGTCGTCGTTTCAGCCAGTGACTTCGACGATCAGGGCTTCGGAGCCGCGGCGCCGTTGTTGAGCTTCTGGCGGGCCTCTTCGGCGCGCTTCTGCAGTTCCTGCTGGAGCTGGTCCTGGCTCTCCTGCTTGGCGGTCGGGTCGATGCCCTCGCTCTCCTGCGCGGCCTTGAAGCCGACGAGCTGGAAGCCGAGCGGCAGCGGCTTGCCCTGATAGTTGAGCGCGGTGACCTTGAGCGCCTGGCCCTTCTTCATCGTCGCGATGAACTGGTCGGTGACCGTCATCTCGGCGTAGCAGGCGTTCGGGAAGCAGATCGTGTACTTGGCCTCTTCCTGCTTGCCGGTGTCGACGGCGAGACGCAGGCCCGGCTGGATCAGCACCACCGGCGGCACGGCGATCAGCACGGTCTTCTTGGCCTCGCCCTCGATGTCGCGCAACGCGACCGAGGCGATCAGCTGGCCCTGGTCGGACCGCAGTTCCTGCGCGACGAGGCAGACCTTGCGCTTCTCGGGATCGCGCGAGCAGTACTTCACCCAGGGATTCGGCTGGTCGGGCGCGAGCGTCGCCTCCGGCGCGGCGGCAGGCGCGGCCGGCTTCGCCGGGGCAGCGGGCTTCGGCTTGGCCGGGGTGGCCGGCGCCGCCTGCTGGGCGAGAGCGCCGGTCGAGAACGCGCCGGCACCGACGAGCAGCGCACCAACGAGCAGCGCGGTGTGCGTGAGGGCCACCCGAACAACCGGCCCCGCCGTGCGAACAGACTTCGAGATCATTTTTGACCAATCCCCGGAACGATTGACGGCCGCCCGACCCGGATCGGTCCGGTGTCGGCGACCGGTACGGCCGCGCCACGCGGGCCCGGACCATTCGGCTGGCGCCTCAGTGGTCTGCGATTGAGGCGACATGGTGGTATCGTCCCCGGGCGTCGGCGGCGACCGTTCCTTACAGTCTCGCGACAGGGATTTCCAGCCGCTTCGCGCAACGGATCGCAACAGATCGACGCGCCCGCGCCGGACCACAGCCGCGCCCGAGCCGTGACCCCGCCGCGGATTCGCCACGGCGAAGGTGAGAATCGCCACGTGGCGGCGTGATAGCATCGCGCGCGAGAATCAAAGCGGCGCGCCCTGACGGCGTGGTCCGACGGCGTCCCTTGAAAGGCGAACCCTGGCAGTGTTTCGATCCGTTCTCCTTCCGCACGCCCGTCCCTGCTTCACCCGGCACCTCGCGGTTGCGGCGACGGCCGCCGTCATCGCGGTCCTGCCCCTCGGCTCGGGCCCTCGCGCCGCCGAGCAGCCGGCGATCGCGATGCATGGCGAACCGCGCTATGCGGCGGACTTCAAAGCCTATTCCTATGCCGATCCGGATGCGCCCAAGGGCGGGCGCATCACCTATGGCGTGGTCGGCACGTTCGACAACGTCAACCCGTTCATCTTCAAGGGCAATTACGTCGTCGGGTTGCGCGAGGGCATCGGAGGCACCAACGTCTACGAAAGCCTGATGGACCGGAGCTTCGACGAGGCCTTCTCGCTCTACGGCCTCATCGCCGAGACGATCGACGTCGCCGACGATCATGCGAGCGTGACGTTCAAGCTCCGCTCGATCGCCCGCTTCTCCGACGGCCGGCCGATCACGCCCGAGGACGTGATCTTCTCGCTCGAGACGCTGAAGGAGAAGGGCCTCCCCTTCATGCGTCTCAACTATTCCGGCGTGACCAAGGCCGAGGCGATCGGCGCGGACCGGGTGAAGTTCACCTTCAAGGACGGCAACAACCGCGAACTGCCGCTGATCGTCGCGCTGATGCCGATCCTGCCCAAGCATGTCTGGGAAGGCCGCGACTTCGAGAAGACCACGCTGGAGACGCCGATCGGCAGCGGGCCCTATCTGGTCGACCGCATCGAGGCCGGCACGCGGCTGGTGCTGAAGCGGGATCCGAACTACTGGGCGAAGGACCTGCCGGTCCGCCGCGGCCTCTATAACTTCGACGAGATCCGCTACGAGTATTATCGCGAGCAGAACGCACTGTTCGAGGCCTTCAAGAAGGGCCTGATCGACGTGTTGCCGGAAGGCGATCCGGGCCGCTGGAGCCAGGCCTACGACTTTCCGGCCGTGCGCGACGGGCAGGTCGTCAAGGAGAGCTTCGCGACCGCGCTGCCGAAGGGCATGACCGGCTTCGTCATGAACACCCGGCGCGCACTGTTCCGGGACGTGCGCGTGCGCGAGGCGCTGGCGCGACTCTATGATTTCGAATGGGCCAACAAGAACCTGTTCTTCGGCCTCTATCGGCGTACCGGCAGCTATTTCGAAGGCTCCGAGCTCTCCTTCGCCGGCCGGCCGATCGATGCGCGCGAGACCGCCATTCTCGGCGATGCCGCGGCGAAGCTGCGCAAGGATGTCGCCGACGGCTCCTGGCGCCCGTCGCGGACCGATGGTTCAGGCCGCGACCGCGCCACGCTGAAGGCGGCGCTCGATCTGCTCGGCGCCGCCGGCTGGGTGCTCGACGGCGCCAAGCTGGTCGATGCCAAGACGCGCGAGCCGATGGTGTTCGAGATCCTGTGCGCGACGCGCGAACACGAGCGCATCGCGATCGGCTATCAGCGCACGCTCGCCTCGATCGGCATCGAGGCGCGCATCCGCACCGTCGATCCGGCGCAGTTCGAGCTTCGCCGCAAGACCTTCGACTACGACATGACGATGTGGTCGTGGGGCGCCTCGCTGTCGCCCGGCAACGAGCAGATCAATCGCTGGTCCTCGGGCGCCGCCGATCAGGAGGGTTCGCTGAACCTGCCGGGCGTCAAGGAACCGGGTGCGGACGCGGCGATCAAGGCGCTGCTTTCCGCCTCCAGCCGCGAGGATCTGGTCGCGGCCGCGCGCGCGCTCGACCGGGTGCTCATCAACGGTTTCTACGTCGTGCCGTTATTCCACGTACCGGAACAGTGGATGGCGCGCTGGACACGAATCGAGCATCCGGCCAAGACTTCCGTTTGGGGATACGTCCTGCCGGCTTGGTGGGCGAAGCCCTGACGCATCCGGTGGCGCCTCGACGGGCCATGCAGGCGGCCGCGACTTTGGAAAACACGGGCGCACCGCGGAGAGAAGCGCGGGCGCGGGGGGCGAAACGGTGATCGTTGCCACGGAAGACGACAGCCAACGGCATCTCGCCACCGGCGTCTGGGGACGCGTGGCGCTCGATCAGCTCGTCGCCAAGACCGCAACCGCCACGCCGGACCGGATCGCCGTCGCCGATTTCTCCGATCGCGCCGACTGGACCAGCGGTGCGGCGCGCACGCTGACCTATGGCGAGCTGCACCAGCGTTCGGACGCGCTCGCCGCCTTCTTCGCCGGCGTCGGCCTGTCGCCGGACATGGTGGTCGCGATCCAGATGCCGCCGACGACCGACGCGATCGCGGTGATGCTCGCCTGTTTCAAGGCCGGCCTCATCGTGCTGCCGCTGCCGCTCGCGCTGCGCGAGGCCGATGTGATCGAGGCGATCGAGGCCTCGGGCGCCAAGGCGATCGCCACCGTGGCGCAGACCGAGAACGAGTTGCACGGCGAGCGCATGCGCACCGTCGCCTCGGAGGTGTTCCAGATCCGCTTCGTGTTCGGCGCCGGCGGCGACGTGCCCGACGGGCTGATCGACCTCGAGCGCGTCTACGAGGAAGCCGCCTCGCTTGGGCCCGCGCCGGTGATCCAGCGCAAGGGCATCGCCGCCGACCATTGCGCGACGCTGTCGCTGCATCACGTGCTGCACGAGCCGGCCGCGGGCACCGAGCCGGCCGAGGCCAAGCCGCAGGCCGGCGTGCCGCTCGAGGCGGTGCCGCGCTCGCACAATCACTGGATTGCCACCGGGCTCATGACGCTGCTCGAAGCGCGGATCGAGCCGGCGGCGACGATCGTCTGCCCCTTCGCGCTGACCAGTCTCGAAGCGCTCGGCGGCGCGTTCATGCCCTGGCTGCTCGCCGGCGGCACGCTGGTGCTCGGTATGCCGCGCTCGACCGATCGCATCGCCGAGGAGGCCGCGAGCCGACAGGCGAGCCATGTGCTCGTGCCGGCATCGTTCGCGCGACGCGTGGCCGAGCGGCTCGACGCGCACAAGCATGAGGCGGCGCTGATCGTGGTCGGCCGCACCGCCGACGATCCGGCGCTGCCGCGGGGCACGCAGGCGGTCGATCTCGTGGCCCTCGGCGAGCACGGCCTGGTCGCGCGCCGCCGCAGCGATCCGGCGACCCCCGTGGCGCTGCCGATCGGCGCGATCGGTGCGCCGGCCGGCACCAGCATGGCGCCGACACTGATCGAGACGCGCATCCAGGGCCAGCCGCAGCGCGCCTCGCGGGTCGCGGCGAGCGACCTGCTCGCCGGCGAGCTGCATGTGCGCGGCGCCATGGTGCCGACCGAGGCCTGGCCGCCGCGCGCCGGCGAAGGGCCGTCGCCCGCGCAGCGAGGACGGCTTCGTCGCGACCGGCGTCACCGCCCGCGTGGTGCAGCCGCATCCGGCCGCGGCCGAACTGACCGGGCGCGTCGGCGAGATCGCCCGGATCGGCGCGGCCGATGTCGATCTCGACCAGCTCGACCGGCTGTTCATCGGCGTCGCCGGCGTGCTCGACGCGGCTGCGATCGTCGTATACGACCAGCCGGGCGGCGCGCGGATCGCGGCCGCCGTGGTACCGAAGCCCGGGGTCGCCTTCGACACTCAGGGCTACCTCGCCGCGCTGGCCGATGCCCGAATCGGCCTGCACAAGATGCCGGCCCGCGTCTACACAGTGCCGGCTATCGCGCGCGGTCCGTCCGGGCGCGTGCTGCGCGCCGGCATGGCGCAGCATCTGGCTGCCCGCGGCTGAGGCTTCGAGGTCGTCCGACGTGCGCAAGCGCCCCGGGGGCGGCGGCTCTCCCTGACATTCCATTCCTTAGACAGCTAAGCTAACGCGACTGTAAGGTTCCGTTAAGCATACGCGTGGCCAACTGAATTCCGAATTGGAGTTCCCCATCCCATGGTCGCCCGCGGTCGTGTTCTCGTCATCGAAGAGGTTCCGTCTCAAGAGACTTTCGCGCTCTGGGACGGCGTGCGCGCCGAGGGTTGGGATGTGACCGCAGCCCCGCTCGCCGCCACCGTCGATGCGGTCCGCCGCGCCGCGCCCGACGTCGTCGTGCTCAACCTGCACGGCGCCGGCGATGCGGATCGGCGCGCGCTCTACCTGCAGGCCGCGGGACGGCTCGCACTGACCCGCACGCCGCGGCGGCCGCCGATCCTGCTCGTCGGCGATGCCGGGCCGGACGAGAAGCCGCTCGGCGTCGCGGACGTGATCCGCGGCCCCTACTCCGCGCGCCACGTCGCACAGCGCATCGGCTCGCTGTCGCGGCTGTCGACCATGCAGCAGGAGATGATGCGGCGGGTGGAGACGGCCGGGCAGTACGGGGTCGTGCCGCCCGAGCTCGAGCCCTCCAACCAGTTTCACGAGCCGAAGGTGCTCGTCGTCGGCGCGGGCATCCGCTATTTCGCCATCGAGCGCACGCTCGCCCGGCGCGCGACGCTGGTCGGCGCCTTCACCGTCGATACCGCGCTCGACTATCTGGAGCGGCAGGCGTTCGACTGTGTGGTGCTCAACATGCGGGTCCAGGAGGCGGCCGAGTTCACCGCGCGGCTGCGGCGCAATGTCGATCACTTCGCGCTGCCGGTCGTCGTGCTCGCCGATCCGCGCGAGGTCGACGAGGTCGATGCCGCCTATGCGGCCGGGGCCGACGACGTCGTGTTCCACTCCGGCGAGAGCGCCATCTTCGCCGAGCGCGTCGCCACGGTGCTGAAAGAGCACCGGCTGCGCGAGAGCCTGAAGGCGGCCTATGCCCGCTCGCGCGACCGGGCGACCAATGATGCGCTGACCGGCCTGTTCGCCCGCGGCTTCCTGCTCGATCACCTGTCGCGCATGGTCGAAGCGGCGGCACACGGCGGGCGACTGTCGATCGTCGGCTTCCGGATCGCCAATATCGACGAGGTCAATCGGCAGCATGGCTATGCCGCCGGCGATCACCTGATCCGGCAGGTCGGCACGGTGATCGGCCGGTTGGTGCGCGGCGAGGATCTCGCGGCCCGGCCGGGTGGCGGCCGCTTCGTGATCGTGCTGCCGGATACCCATGTCGACGACGCGGCCGGCGTTGCCGCCCGGCTCGGCGCGGTGCTGCGCGCGACGCGCTTCGCCCTGCCCGGCGCCTCCGAGCCGGTCTCGGCCGAGGTGGTCAGCGCGGTCGCCGATCGCATCGATGGCGACGATGCCGAGAGCCTGGTCGCGCGCGTCACGCTCTGAGCGGCGACGGGTACCAATTCGACGCGAACCGCCCTACATGTCGCAGGATGTCCGCCGGCTGCGGATGCCGTACCTCCGGGCCCTGACCCCCTGGCGCGGATCCGTCGGCCGCGCGCCACCCTTCCTCCCGGCCGTCGCGGGCCGCGCCGAACCCGGATCTCGTCGGGGCGGCTCGGGCCTTCCGGTCGCCGCAACCGGAGTCCGCCCTTGGCCCTCGCCCCTGCCGCCGATCCGATCCGGATCGATATCGTCTCCGACGTGATCTGCCCCTGGTGCTTCCTCGGCAAGCGCCGGCTCGATCTGGCGCTGAAGATGGTGCCGGAGATCCCGTTCGAGATCGTGTTCCGGCCGTTCCAGCTCGACCCGACGATTCCCGACGGCGGCGTCGATCGCCGCGAACGGCTCGCCGCCAAGTTCGGCGGCATCGACCGCGTGCGCGCCACCGAGGAGCGGCTGGTCGAACTCGGCCGCGAGATCGGCGTGGCGTTCCATTGGGACGAGGTCCGGCTGTCGCCGAACACGCTCGACGCCCACCGCCTGATCCGCTGGGCGACCGAGGCGGGCGTCGGCGCGGCCATGGCCGACCGGCTGTTCGAGATGTATTTCTCCGAAGGCCGCGACATCGGCGATGCGGCCGTGCTGGTCGAGGCGGCCGGCGAGCTCGGCCTCGATACGGCGCTGGTCGCCGAACGGCTCGGCAGCGAGATCGACGCCGATTCGATCCGCGAGGAGGTCGAGGAGGCGCAGCGCATCGGCGTCACCGGCGTGCCCTGCTTCATCCTCGACCGGCGCTACGCGGTGATGGGCGCGCAGGAGGTCGAGGTGCTGGCCGACGCCTTCAAGCAGCTCGCCGAGGAAAAGCGCATCGCCCGTATCGGGTGAAGATTCGACGGACCAGCCCGGCGCGGGCTCGCGCCGGGTCGATCGCGCACCAAGCGAGATCGCGCATTCGCGCGTTCATGAGAAATCGCGCATTCGCGCGGGCTTCATGCCGGCTGCCGTCAGATCGGCCGCGAAGGCCGGGCCGGCGTAATAGGCGAATTCGTGCATGCGCGCCGCACCGATCGGGTCGGTCGCGTGGAACGGACCGCCGATTGCCGGATGGCACATGGCGAGCGGTACCCGGCCGCCGGCATCGAGGAACAGCCGGAACGTTTCGCCGAACGGCCGGTCGGTCCGGAACGCGGTCACGCCGCGAAAGCTGTCGTTGGTCCGGATGCCGCGCGCGGCGCATTCCCGCACCAGACCGCCCGCGAGCAGCGACAGGAACGCCGTCTTCGGCACCTCGATGCCGCGCCGGACGATGCGTGCCATCGGCTCGGCGCAACTGCGAACATAAGTGCGGTCGGCGCGCAGTCTTCCGCTGTCGAAATGCGCCATCAGCGCGTTGCGGACCTGCGGCAGCAGGTGGACGTGCTGGTGGCCGTCGACGTGATCCGGAGCGCGGCCGAACAATGCTTCGAAACGGTCGATTTGCCGCCCGATCTCGGCCTTGATCTCCGAATACGGCAGCAACATTGCGACACCCTTCGCAACGAGGGGGCCGAGGCGCGGCGGAACACCTTGCGGTGCGAAGCCGGGCATGGCCCCGAGCGGCGCGAGGTCGGTCAGCGTCAGGTGCAGGCCGATGTCGGCCAGATCGGCGCGCGCGAGGAGGCGCGCGGCATTCTGTTCGGCAGTCGGGCCGCCCACCATGACGCTGGTCGCGGTCATTCGCCCGTCGTCGATCAACGCGATGACGGCTTCGTCGATACCTTCGGACAGACCGAAGTCATCGATGCAGAGAATGATGCGACCGTGGTTCATGCGCGTCTCGGATCTCCGCGACGGGATTGACGTTTCGTCCCTCGGCGTGCACGTCTTTCGCGCGCCGATCGTCACATTTCGGATCGGCCATCGGCTTACTACGGTCGAGGGCACCAAGGAAAGGAAAAGGTCCATGTCGGTCGATGAGGCGTCGCGTAGCGCGACCGCACCGGTCGTGAGCGTCGTGCTGCCGATGCGCAACGAATCGCGCGGGCTCCAGCGCCTGTTCGAACGCCTGACCCCGGCCCTGACCGCGCTCGGCCTGCCCTACGAGATCATCACCGTCGACGACGGCTCGACCGACGACACGCTCGACAAGCTCAAGGCCTATCGCGCCACCGTGCCGGGCCTGAAGGTGGTCAGCCTGTCGCGCAATTTCGGCAAGGAGATCGCGGTCACCGCCGGCCTCGGTCGCACCTCGGGCCGGGTCGTCGTGCTGATGGACAGCGACCTGCAGCACCCGCCGGAGTCGATCCCGGCACTGCTCGAGCCCTGGACCAAGGGCTATGCGGTCGTGTTCGCCCGGCGCATGAACTTCGATCGCGGCAGCTTGGCGCGCCGCGCGTTCAGCCACGGCTTCTACAAGCTCTTTGACATGATGAGCGAGGTGAAGATCGACCGCGAGACCGGCGATTTCCTCGCCATCGACCGCAAGGTCGTCGATGCGTTCCTGGCCATGCCGGAGCGCAATCGCTTCAACCGCGGCCTCCTGTCCTGGGCCGGGTTCCGCACCACGACGATTTCGGTGCACATCGAGGAGCGCCACGCCGGCACCTCGCAGTGGGGCTTCCTGAAGCTGCTGCGGCTCGCGACCAACGCGATCACTTCGTTCGGCACGCTGCCGCTCCGGATCTGGACCTACATCGGCGGCGTCGTGTCGGCGGTCGCGCTGCTCTACGGCGCCTATGTCATCCTGCGCACGCTGATTTTCGGTGCCGACGTTCCGGGCTATCCCTCGATCATCGTCGCGGTGCTGCTGTCGGCCGGCGTGCAGCTGATCGGCCTCGGCATCATCGGCGAGTACCTCGGCCACGTGTTCTCGGAAGTGAAGCGCCGGCCGCTCTACTTCGTGCAGGAGGCCGTCGGCTTCGACGAGCCGCCGGCCCATCCGCGCGCGGCCGAAACCGGCATCGAGCAGGCGACCGTCGAGCAGGCCGGCGGCCTCGACGCGCAGGCCACCGACCATGCCGGCTGATCGCGGTTCAAGCGCGCCGCAGGCCGAAGGGGCCGCGGCGGGCGCGGCAGGCCGGGCGCGCTCGCTCGTGCTGCTCGTGATCACGGTCCTGTTCCTGGCCGCGGCCTGGACCTACGTTGCCTGGCCCTGGATCTCCGGCCGCTTCACGGTGCCGTGGGACGCCAAGGCGCATTTCCAGGCGCAACTCGACTTCCTCGCCGACTCGATCCATCGCGGCGAGAGCTTCCTCTGGAACCCCTACATCTTCGCCGGCTGGCCGCAGATCGCCGACCCGCAGTCGCTGATCTTCGTGCCGGCCTTCATGGTGCTGTCGCTGATCGACGCGGCGCCGAGCTTCGTGGCGATGGACGCGACCGTCTATGTCGCGCTCGGCCTCGGCGGCCTCGCGCTGCTCGGCTATTTCCGCGATCGCGGCTGGGCCACGGCGGCCGGTGCCGTGGCGGCGTTGTCGTTCACCTTCGGCGGCGCGGCCGCTTGGCGCGTGCAGCACACCGGGCAGGTGATGAGCCTCGCGCTGCTGCCGATCGTGTTGTTCTTCCTCGCCCGCGCGATCGAGCGCCGGTCCTTTGTCAATGGCATCCTCGCCGGCGTCGCCGCTGCCTTCATGGCTGCCGGCCGCGACCAGATCGCGCTGCTCGGCCTCTATATGCTGGCCGCCTATGCGCTGGTGGAATTGTTCGGCGCGCCGGGCCGCGTCAGCCGGCTCAAGGGGCGCTGCCGCCGCTCGTCGCCGGCGGTGTCGCCGCGCTGCTCGTCGTGGCCGTGCCCGTGGCGCTGTCGGTGATCCTGCTCGGCGAATCGAACCGGCCGGAAATCGACTTCATCGGCGCCGGTCGCGGTTCGCTGCATCCGGCCTCGATGATCACCGCGGCGATCTCCGACCTGTTCGGTCAAGGTGCGCAGGAGGTCGACTACTGGGGCCCGCCGAGCGAGGCCTTCGGCGTCACCGACATCTATCTCGCCCAAAACATGGGCGCCTTCTATGCCGGCGCGATCCCGATCGCGGCGATCCTGTTCCTCGGCATCGTGCGCGGCGAGTTGCTCCGGCGCGAGATCGTGTTCTTCACGATCTTCGGCGTGCTGTTCGTGCTCTATGCCTTCGGCTGGTACACACCGGCGTTCCGGCTCATGTACGACTTCCTGCCGGGCGTGAAGATCTACCGCCGGCCGGCCGACGCGACCTTCATGATCGGCTTCGCGATCAGCATGCTCGGCGGCTACTGCGCGCACCGCTGGATTTCCGGCGAGGTCGCGCCGGCGAGCCGCGCGACGCGGGTCGCGCAGTGGATCCTCGCCGCGATCGTGTTCGTCGCGCTGCCGACCGCCTTCGCGCTGCATGCCGATCGCGTCGCTGTCGCGATCAAGCCGACGCTGGTTGCGATGGGCTTCACGCTGGTCGCGGTCGGGCTGATGATCCTCGGCCGCCGGCTCGGCTCGCGGCTCGCGGTCGTCACGATCGGCCTGTTCGTCGCCTTCACCGCCGTCGACCTGCACATCAACAACGCGCCGAACGAGTCGACCGCCTATCCGTCGGAAATGTTCAACGCGATCCGGCAGGACACCGACGATCCGACCATCCGCTTCCTGAAGGAAGCCACCGCCCGCGATCAGAGCCCGACGGTGCGCGACCGCGTCGAGCTGGTCGGTCTCGGCTTCCACTGGCCGAACGCCAGCATGATCCACCGGCTCGACAACACGCTCGGCTACAACCCGCTGCGGATCAAGTCCTACGCACAGGCGACCGGCGCCGAGGACCACGTGGCACTGCCGCAGCAGCGCGTGTTCTCGGCCCTGATGCCGAACTACGACTCGCTGCTCGCCGACATGCTCGGCCTGCGCTACATCGCGATCGGCGTTCCGCTTGCGCAGATCGATCCGCAGGCGTCGAGCCGGCAGGTGCACGAGGTCGCGCATTTCGAGGGTTCGTGGATCTACGAAAACCCGAACACGCTGCCGCGCGTGCTGTTCGTGCCGCAGGCGGCGACGGCCGACTTCGACCAGATCATCAAGACCGGCCAGTGGCCGGAGGGTTTCGATCCGCGCAAGACGGTTCTGCTCGGCGCCGGCGCGCCGGTCGGCGGTGCCCCGGCGCCCGAGGGCACGGATCTGACCAAGGCCGTGGCGATCACCGCCTACCACAACGCCACGGTCGAGATCGCCGTCGATGCGCCGGTCGAAGGCTGGATCGTGCTCAACGACGTCTATCATCGCTGGTGGGGTGCGACCGTCGACGGCCGGGACGCACCGATCGAGAAGGCCAACGTCCTGTTCCGGGCGGTCAAGGTGCCGGCCGGCAAGCATACGCTGGTGTTCACCTTCCATCCGTTCCGCGGCGCGATCGCGGATCTGAAGGCGAAGTACCTGCCCTGACGGCCTGCCCCGCCCTAGTGGTCAAAATCTGACGCTTGCATCCTGCAAGCATCAGATTGATTTGACCACAACGTCAATAAGTTAGTGGTTCGGATTCACGAGACGGATGGGATCCATCCGTCTCGATCGAGCCACTAGCGGCGGGGCAAGCCCCTTTCGCGGCGCAGCAGGGACGGCTAGGGTCGGGTCTTCAGAATCCCCGAGCAGTGCCGCGTGACCCGATGACCGACCTCGCGACCGAGATCCTCGCCAATCTCGTCTCCTTCGACACGACCAGCCGCAACTCGAACATTCCGCTGATCGAGTGGGTCGAGGACTATCTCGGGCGCCACGGCACCGCGTCGACGCGGACTTACGACCCGACCGGCCGCAAGGCCAATCTCTGGGCGACGATCGGCCCGAAGGACGTCGCCGGCTACGTGCTCTCCGGCCACACCGACGTGGTGCCGGTCGACGGTCAGGCCTGGACACGCAATCCGTTCGAGCTGACCGAGGAGAACGGTCGCCTCTATGGCCGCGGCACCACCGACATGAAGGGCTTCCTCGCGGTGTGTCTCGCCAAGGTGCCGGACATGGTCGCGGCGAAGCTCGCCCGGCCGATCCACCTCTGCTTCAGCCATGACGAGGAAGTCGGCTGCATCGGCGTGCGCTACGCGCTCGAGAAGATCGACGAACTGGCGCCGGCGACGCCGCTCGGCTGCTTCGTCGGCGAGCCGACCTCGATGCAGGTGGTCGTCGCCCACAAGGGCAAGCACAACTACCGCGCCACGGTCACCGGCCGGCCCTGCCACTCGTCGCTGGCGCCGCGCGGCGTCAACGCGATCGACGCGGCAGCCGAACTGATCCTCGCCATCAAGGCGATCGAGAAGCGGCTCGAGCGCGAGGGACGGCGCGACCCGCTCTATGACATCCAGCATTCGACCGCGCATACCGGCACGATCCAGGGCGGCACGATCCTCAACATCGTGCCGGAGGCCTGCAGCTTCGTGTTCGAGTTCCGCATGCTGCCCGGCGACGACCACAAGCCGCTCGAGGACGAGCTCCGCGCCTATGCCCGCGACGTGATCGAGCCGTGGATGAAGGCGATCGATCCGGCCACCGGCATCGAGATCGAGCTGATCACCGGCATGCCGGGTTTCGACACGGCGCCGGAGGAGGACGTGGTCGCGCTGTCGAAGCGCTTCGCCGGCCGCAACGACCACGCCAAGGTCGCCTACGGGACCGAGGCGGGCCTGTTCGTCGCGATGGCCGGGATTCCGGCGGTGGTGGTCGGCCCCGGCGCGATCGCGCAGGCCCATACGCCCGACGAATGGATCGAAAAGGCCGAGCTCGACCGCTGCGGCACCTTCATCGATCACCTGATCCGCCACTGTGAGATCGCCTGATCGCGGCATCGCGGCGGCGGAATGCCGCGCCGTGTCTGTCGGCGGCGGACAATCGGCCGCGGCCGGACCGTGCTAATCCGCTCTCCCCGAGGCCATCCGGCCCCATCCATCCCTGTCCTGAACGGAGACTTCTTTCATGAGCGACATCTGGTTCCGCACCGGCGAGGCCACTGTGCTGGCCGCCGATGGCCAGGTCACGGACGCGATGCCCGAAGTGCTGATCGGTTCGGTCCGCGGTCCGGTCGGCCAGGCCTTCGCCTCGATGATGGGGCAGGTCCAGGGCCACACCCGCATGTTCGTCGTGCGCGACCTCAACCAGCAGGTCCGCCCGGCGACCATGATGACGACCAAGGCGACGATCCAGTCGCTCGAATACGTCAACCTGCTCGGCGGCGTCGTGCAGGGCGCGACCGGCGACGCCATCATCGACTGCATCATCGAAGGCATCCTGCCGAAGGACGGCCTCGACGATCTGTGCATGATCATCATGGTCTGGCTCGATCCGCGCACCGCGGAAGATCCGAACCTCGACAAGCAAGACCTCTATCGCACCAACTACGAGGCGACCAAGCTCGCCATCGCGCGCGCGATGAAGAACGAGCCGTCGATCGACACGCTGATCGCCAACCGCAAGACGGTGAAGCACTACGCGCTCGACGGCGTCATCGATTACTGAAAACTGACAAGCCGGCCGAGGGCGGATATCGCGTCGGCCGGCGCGGTCAATTTGTTGACCTGCCGTAACGTTTCCTTCAGCGCCGACCTATAACGTCGTCGCATGGTTTCCGTAGCGACCAAAGCGAGTTCCGACGAGATCCACCTTCTCGTCGGCGCTCTCACCAACATCGACCAGGCCGTCCTGCTCGTGGACGGTCAGCATCGGATTGCCTACACCAACCCCCAGTTTTGCGGCCTGTTCAAGCTCCCGCCGGCGCTCGTGCGGCCCGGCAGTACGACCCGCCGTCTGCACCGCTATCTGGCCGAGGCCGGGGAATACGGCGACGGCGACCGCGACGAGCTGGTCCGGCAGCGTGAGAGCGTGATCGAGTCGCGCAGTCGATATCGGCTCGAACGGCTGCGCCCGAACGGCATGTATGTCGAGGTGGTCGGTAATCCGGTTGCGGGATTCGGCTACGTCTTCACCTTCACCGACGTCACCGAGCGCAAGCTCCGGCAGCTCGATCTAGAGGCGGCGGTGCAGGAGCGGACCGAGGAGTTGCGCCGGGCGAACAGGGAACTGGCGCGGCTCGCCAATCTCGATCCGCTGCTCGGGATCATCAACCGCCGCGCCTTCATGCAGATCGCCGAGGAGAAATGCCGGGCCGCCCGGGCCTCCGGCCAGCCGCTCGCTGTGCTCATGGTCGACCTCGACCATTTCAAGTCGATCAACGACCGTTTCGGCCATGCCGGCGGCGACCTCGTGCTGGGTGCCGCGGCGCGCGCGATGCAGGAGGTGATCGGAGCGGACGACGTCCTCGCCCGGCACGGCGGCGAGGAGTTCGTGATCCTGCTATCGAACAGCACCGTTGAGAGCGCCGTGGCGACCGCCGAGGCCCTGCGTCGGGCGATCGCCGGGATCGAACTCGATCTCGCGGGCCGGTGCGCGCGCATCACCAGCTCGGTCGGCGTGTCGACGGTCGCTTCTTCCGAGCCGACGGTGTCGGTGGCGATCGTCCGCGCCGACATGGCGGTCTATTCCGCCAAGGCGGCGGGCCGCGACCGCGTGATCTGCCTGCCCGCCTGATCTCGGCACGCGGACGCCGGATCCTCCGACCGCGGCCTCTTCCTTCATCGCCTTCGGTTCAGCGCGTCCCCGTCGCGACACTCGACAGCGATCCGCCGACCTGCTGGATCCGATCTCCGAAACCTTCGCGCGAGTTGGCATCGACGATCGCCGCCGGCGCCGTGACGATGGCGGCCGCGGTGTTGCCGACCGCGCCGGTGACGCCAGTCACGATCGTGCCGAGCCGGTCGCCGACACTGGCCTGACCCGTGCCCATCGAGCGGTCGCCCTCGATCATGCCGACGCCGATCGCCTGCACGATCTCCGGGGATTCCGCAAAGCGTCCATGGCGCGCCGGATCGGTCGCCTCGACCCCGGTGATGTCGATCGGACGGATGCCTTCCTTGACCAGCTCGGCCATGACCGTCGCGTCGCGCGGATCGGCGCCGAGCGCGCCGAGCCGGGTGCCGGCGCCCCAGACCTTGGTCGAGAAGCCGAGTGCGCGGTCGTCGCGCGAGATCAGCACGGTGATGGTCGGATGCGGCTGCGGGATCTCCGCCATCTGCTTGCGGAAGACGTCGGTGTCGAGGTCGGGGGCCGCGAGCACGACGTTCTTCAGCTTCGGCACCAGCCGCTTGTTGCGGATCGCCATCTGGCGAAGCGCCTCGACCGCAACCCAGTTGCCCATCGAGTGCGCCACCAGCGTGATCTCGCGGACGCTCGGATTGCGCTGCAGGGCCTGCAGCCCCTCCTCCAGCATGTCACGCGAGAAATTCGCGCTCTCCCGATCGTAGCCGTAGTCGAGCAGCCGGCCGCGCGACGGCCAGGTGAACAGGATCGGTGCAGCGACATCGCCTGTATCGTTTGCGAACTGCGCGAAGCGATAGACCGCTTCCTCGAACTTGGTGTTGTAGCCATGCACGAAGACCAACACGCGGCCCTTGTGCTTGGCGGCGAGCGAGGCGAAGCGCGCCTCGGCCGCCGGGCGGGTCATGTTGGCGACGACATTGGTGGTGACGAAGTCGGTCGCCGGGTTGCCGGGCAATTGCTGAGGCCAGTTGACCTCGCCGATCTTGCGGGCACCCTTCGGCGGGATCGAGATCTCGATCTCGGTCAGTTCCACGCCGTGGGCGCGCTCTCCGTTGTAGAGCTTGGCGCGGTTGTGGTCGCGCAGGCGGTTGGTGACCACGATCATGTCGATGCAGTTCGCCGGGGCGGCGCAGCGCGCCTGCGGCGCCATCACGCCCTCGGCATGGCCCGCACAGCCCGCGAGACCGAGACCCGCGAACAGCGCCAGATGGCGGATCCGCAACAGTCGGTGCATGTATCCACTCCGTTGCCCCGACATCATCCCACGCCCGCGACGTTCGAGGCTCCTCCTTCGTAGAGGCGGAGCATGACACGTTCAAGGTTTTGCGCGCGCGGCCCGCAACACGAAGGCGATCACCTCGGCCACGGCCCGGTAAAGCTCCTCGGGGATTTCCGCGTCGAGATCGACCGAGCTCAGCGCGGTGGCAAGCAAGGGGTTCTGCTCGATCACCACACCGCTCGCCGCCGCCTTGTCGAGAATCGCGTCGGCGATCGCGCCGCGCCCCTTGGCGACCACGCGCGGCGCGGCGGGCGCCTCATAGCGGAGCGCGACGGCGATGCGGGGCTTGTCTGGCTCGCTCATCGGCGCCTCACAAGCTGAGATCGACGATGCGCGTCGAGGGCTTCACCTCGTCACGCGGCGGCGTGCCGGCGGCGAGCCGGATCTCGTCGACCGGTAGCGCGGCGGCCTCGAGCGCGCCGCGCAGATCGCCGACCTCGGCGCCGAGCGCTGCGGCGACTTCCGGGCGCTCGGCCCAGAGGCCGATCGCCAGCCGGCCGCCGGAAAAGCCGATCCGGGCGTGCACCGCGCCGATCGGTTCCATGTCGATCGAGAAGCGGACACGGATGGTCGGCTCGCCCGGCGCTTCCGGACCGGAACGGCCGCGGCCGTCGCGCTCGACGCGCACCTGCATCATCGCCGTGCCGTCGCGGGCGGCGATCGGCACCTCGAAGGTCCACTCCCGGCCGGTCTGCCGAACCTGGTCGGCATCGCGCGGCTGGCCGGACAGCTTGGCCGGATCGATCGAGGCATATTGTTCGAGGACGATCCGCTGGACCGCGCTCTCGGCCGCCTCGGCCGCATGGGCGCCGAGGCGCTTCGGATCGGCGGTGATGGCCGGGTCGAGCGCTGCCGGCGGCTGACCGTGCAGCGGCTGGCCGCGCCGGGGCGCCTCGGCACGCGCGGCGCCCGGACCGGCCGGGTCGTCGTTCGCCGGGCGACCGCCGGCCGCGTTCGGGTCGAGGCCGGCCTTGGCAGCACCGTCGTCGCCGCTGCCGAGGAGCGCGGCCGGATCGAGCCCTCGCCCGGCAGCGCCGGGCTGCCCGGCCGCCGGCACAATGCCGGGCGACGTTGCGGCCAGAGGTGCGCCATCGAGATCGATCGGTTGGGCCGCGCCAGCGCCAACAGCGGCTGGAGCGACGTTGCTCGACTGCGCACCGGCAGGAACAACGCCGCCGGACTGACCGGGGCTGCGACCGGCGGCACCGAGCGCCGCATCGGTGGCGGCACCGGGAGATGCGGTTCCGGCAGCCGGCTGGGGCGCGCCCGCGAGCGCGGCGAGGCCCGGCCGGCGCGCTCCGGCATAGGCCGCCGCGGCTGCGGCGGCCCGCAGATCCGCCGGCGATTGCGGTGCATTTTCGGCGGCGGGCTGGGTCGCCGCCGACGCGGCTGTCTTGTCGGCGGCCGCAACCCCGTTGCCCGCCCCAACGACCGCCGCGCTGCTCCCCGATCCGGCACCGCCGCCTGCAACAGACACAGCGGCCCCGGCACCGGCACCGGCCGATGCGCCGGCCGTCGGCCCCGCGCCACCGACGGCGGCCCGGCCGATCCAGGCTTCAATGGCCGTTTTCAATCCCGCGAAGGCGGCCTTGAGATCCTGTGTGGTCGCCGGGGCGGACGCGCCATCGGCGAGCTTGGCCTCCAGGAACACGCCCGAGTTCAGGAAGGCGCTGCGCACGGTGGCGGCGTCGATCTTGCCGTCGCCGAGACGCGTACCGACAATGCGGGCGGCCAGCGCCCGGACCGCGTCGGGCACCCCGGCGCCCTTCGCCTGCGCCAGGGCCTGCGCCGCGGCGAAGGCGGGCGCCAGACTGTCCTGCCGGGCGGCCGCGCGACCGACCGCATCGGCCAGTGCCGCGCCGAGGTCGGCCGCCGTCGGCCCGGCGGCTACCGGCTTGTCGCCGGCGGACGGCGCCAGGATGGTCAGCACCGGCAGACCACCCTCGTCAGATGCGCCGACCGACAGCCGCAAGGTATCGCCGGGTGCGAGCGCCGCGCCCGTTGCGCCGGTCAGATCGGCGGACAGCGTACCGAAGCGGGTCGCGAGCGTGGCGAGCGCGTTCTCGAGCGCGATGACGCGCGCCTCGATCACGCGGCCGGCGGCGAGCGTCGGATTGCCCTCGCCGAGCACCGCGAGCGTGCGCGCGAAGACCGCTTCGACCGGTTCGATGGCCACCTCAGCCGCTCCCCCTCGCCGAGGGGCGCCGGACGAGCCCGGCGCCACGGATTGCATGAAGTGTAGCCGAGCAAGCGTCGCTTGGAAGGGGCGAGATCGCGGGATCCCGGCGCCCCCATGCGCGGCCGGGTGCCCTTGCGGAATGCGTTTGCGCAGAAGTCGTGCGCAATGGCTGCACAGAATTCGTGCGCACTGCAAATTTCGAACGACTTGCTGAACTTTCCACGCCGTTTTTACATTATGTTCGCAGAAGGCGCCTATAGGTGCCGCTGCCGGCCGTCGCCGGCTGCCTTCCCCTTATCGAACGAGCGTCGCCGTGCAAGAGTTCAAGCGCGTTCTCGGTCATTTGTCTGCGCCCAGCGCCTTCGATTTCGGCCTGATTCTGTGCCTTCTCGGCATGGCCGCGATCGGCTTCAGCCTGTCCTGAAGGCCGGCCTTTCAGCGAGATCTCGTCCGACGACGTGGCGAGGTCGCCGCGCTCCTGCCGCTCCGTATCCGCCGCCGCGCCCTCGTCGGCCCGGCCGCGCGGCTTATAGCATCATCGCCAAAGGGATCAGGTGATCCGCTCAACCCCTCGTGCGCCCGCGCTCGGGGGCTTCCCTGTTTGTGTCACGGACGGGTCGGGGCACAAAAAAGCCCGGGCAGGACCCGGGCTTGTTGCAGGCGTCCGATCGGCTCGGATCAGAAGAGCCTCGCCAGATAGAACAGCGCGTCGAGGCCGGCCAGCACCACGATCAGGCCGAGCGCGAAGCGCACGCGCCGCAAATCCGCCGCCGCCACCTCCGGCTTGGCCGGAGCCGCCGCCGTATCGGCACCCAGAGCCGTTCCGCCCAGCGAAGTCCCAGCGAGAGCCGTCCCGACGACCGAACCCGTATCACTCACGAACGACATATTTCCGCCCTCGAATTTCAAAGCTCCGACCTTCCGAGCATCGCCTTCGGTTGCTTACCGATTTCTGAATCTCGGTGAGCAACGAACCGGAAAAGCTGGGCATCACAAGGGCCTCGTGCCCGTCTCGGCCACATCGGCGACGCGCAGTTGCACTCTTGCATCACCTTGCCAGTGGTCCAGCCCGAGGTAGCCGGCCACATGCAACGGCCGACCGCGCGCACCGAGGATGGCGCGGCCGAGCGGCTCGTCGGCGGCGCGGAAGGCGATGGCCTTCAGGGTCGAGCCGTCACCCGCCGCGAGCTGCAGCCGCACATGGCCGCTGCCGACCGTATCGGCGAAGGTGATGCGATGGGCCGGGAAGGCGAAGACCGGCTCGGAATGGCCCGAGCCATAGGGGCCGGCCTTCTCGATCATCTCGACGAAGGCGCGCGTCGCCGCCCCGGCCGACAAGGCGCCATCGACCTTCAAGGCCACATGCGCACTCGCCGCCGCGACCGGATCGCTCAGGCGCGCTTCGAGAAATGCGGTCAGGTCGTCGAGCCGGTCGCGCGCCACCGTGAGACCGGCCGCCATCGCATGACCGCCGCCCTTGACCAGGATCCCGGCTTCGACCGCGGCACGCACGGCGGCGCCGAGATCGACGCCGGGGATCGAGCGGCCCGAGCCGGTGCCGTGGCTGCCGCGATCGAACGAGATCGCGAAGGCCGGGCGCCGCAGCCGCTCCTTCAGCCGCGCCGAGATGAGGCCGACGATGCCCGGATGCCAGGTCTCGGCATGGGCGACCACCACCGCCGGCGGCTGATCGCCATGGGCGGCGAAGACCTGCGCGTCGGCTTCCGCCAGCATGCCGGCCTCGATCGCCTGCCGCTCCTTGTTCAGCGTATCGAGCTCGGCCGCGATGCGCTCGGCCTCGACCGGATCGTCGGTGGCGAGCAGGCGCGCGCCGAGCGCGGCGTCGCCGATGCGGCCGCCGGCATTGATGCGCGGGCCGATCATGAAACCGAGGTGATAGGGCGAGACCGGGCCGGACAGGCGTGCGACGTCGGCGAGCGCAGCAAGGCCGGCATTGCGGCGCCCGCGCGCGGCGGCGAGCCCCTTCACCACGAAGGCGCGGTTCAGCCCGACGAGCGGCACGACGTCCGCGACGGTGCCGAGCGCGACCAGATCGAGCAGCTCGAGCAGGTTCGGTTCGGCCCGGCCACGGAACGCGCCGCGGGCGCGCAAGACCCGATTGAGCGCCACGACGGTCAGGAAGGTCACGCCGACGGCGGCCAGATGGCCGAGGCCGGACAGATCGTCGTGGCGGTTCGGGTTCACGATCGCGACCGCCGACGGCAGGCTCGCGCCGACCTGATGGTGATCGACCACGACGGTGTCGAGCCCGATCTTCGCCGCCGTTTCCAGCGCCTCGTGGCTGGTCGTGCCGCAATCGAGCGTCACGAGCAGCCGGGCGCCGCGGCCGGCGAGCGTCTTCAAGGCCTCGGAGTTCGGGCCATAGCCCTCGATCAGGCGATCGGGGATGTAGATCTCGGGATCGGCGCCGACCTGGCGCAGGTAGCGCGCGAGCACGGCGGCGCTGGTCGCGCCGTCGACGTCGTAGTCGGCGAAGATCGCGATGCGCTCGCCGGTCCGGACCGCATCGGCGATGCGCTCGACGGCGGCGCCCATGTCGGTCAGCGTCGCGGGATCCGGCATCAGATCCTTGATGGTCGGATCGAGGAAGGCGAGCGCCGCATCGATGCCAACGCCGCGGCCGGCGAGCACGCGCGCGACGAGATCCGGCAGGTCGTGCCGTTGCACCATGGCAAGCGCCGCCGCCGCGCCGGACGTATCGAGCCGGTCGCGCCAGGGCCGGCCGGTCGCCGAACGCTCGACACCGAGGACCGCGCGCGCCGCGTCGTCCTCGGCAAAGCCGGAGAATCGCTGGAAAGTCATGGCGCGATTCTAGCGGATTTTCCGCGGCGGCGGGGAGCGATCGGCAGCCGCCTGCCGGATACCGGACTTGAGGCAGCGTAAAGCGGCCCGCGGTGAGGCGCTCGGGTCGATCCCGCGGCTCTTGACGGACCATCGGCCGGCCATAAAAATCACTGCGCCCTCGACGGCCTGCTCGACATTTCGGCGGAGCGCCGTCCCGCGGCAGCCTCGTGGAGGCTTCCTTGATCCTGAAATCGCTGCTCCTTTCGCTCGTCCGCTACAAGGCGGCGGCCGATGACGCATTGCTCGATGCCGTGCGCGCCTGCGCGGACACCGCCGACCCGACCGACCACGCGAAGGCCCTGCGGCTCCTGAACCACATCCACGTCGTCGACCGGATCTTCCGCGCCCATCTGACCGGCGTCGCCCATGGTTATACGGCCGAGGCGCCGCCCGTGCCGCCCATCGCCACGCTCGCCGAGGCGATCCGCGCGACCGACCGCTGGTATGTCGATCATGTCGCCGCGAGCGATCCCGCCACCCTCGACGAGCCGGTCGCCTTCACCTTCACCGACGGGCAGGCCGGGCGGATGACGCGCGCCGAGATCCTGGCCCATGTCGTCACCCATGCCGGCTATCATCGCGGCGAGATCGGCCGACTGCTGCCGGGTGTCGGTGCCGCGAGCGAGCGGGACGTCTTCGCGGGGCATCTGCATCGGGCCGAGCCTGCGCGACGGATGCAGGCGAGCGCCGCCGTCGCGTGACCGGCCGCGCGCTCATTCGCTCCTG
Source organism: Ancalomicrobiaceae bacterium S20 (assembly GCA_040269895.1). Taxonomy (NCBI): domain Bacteria; kingdom Pseudomonadati; phylum Pseudomonadota; class Alphaproteobacteria; order Hyphomicrobiales; family Ancalomicrobiaceae; genus Methyloraptor; species Methyloraptor flagellatus. The sequence goes on from CP158568.1 coordinate 1,941,209, forward strand.
AACCGAACCGGTGGCCGGGCGGCGAATGCCGACGCCCGGCCACACCGTCACCGCCGCCGCGTCACCGAGCGGCGAAGCGCTTGGCGCCGGCGACGCAGGCGACGATGCCGAGCGTGACGACGAGCATCGCCGGGGTGACCGCGTCGCCGAGCAGTACGGCGGAGAGCACAAGGCCGAAGAACGGCTGCAGGAGCTGCAGCTGTCCAACCGCCGCGGCGCCGCCGGCGAGGCCGCGATACCAGAACACGAAACCGATCAGCATCGAGAAGATCGAGACATAGCCGAGCCCGGCCCAGGCGGAGGGCGGGACGGCGCCGAGGCCGGTCGGCATCAGCCCGAGCGCCAGCGGCAGAACCAGCGGCAGCGCGATGACCAGCGCCCAGCAGATCACCTGCCAGCCGCCCAGCCGGCGCGACAGGCGCGCGCCCTCCGCATAGCCGAAACCGCAGGCGAGGATCGCACCGAGCATCAGCGCGGCGCCGACGAGCGGGTCCGCGCCCGGACGCAGTCCCACACCGACGGGGGTTGTCGGCCCGGCCGAAGAGGCGCCCGACCCCGCTCCCGAACCGGCCATGCGCGCCAAACCGTCCGCCGCGTGCTCCACGCCGGAACCCACCGACCCGAGGGTCGCCGGTTCCGTTCCCGCCGAGCCAAGTCCAACCCCTGCCCTGAGCCCGGCCAATGCAAAGCCGACGACCAGGGCGGCGCCGACGAGGGCGAACGCCCAGAAGGCCGGCCGCGGCCGCTCGCCGCCGCGCAGGACCGCGAAGACGGCCGTGCTCAGCGGCAACAGGCCGATGAAGACGACCGACTGCGCCGAGGTGATGTGCTGCAGGGCGAAAGCAGTCAGCAACGGAAAGCCGATCACGACGCCGAGCCCGGTCGCGGCTAGAGCCCACAAATCCGCGCGGTCCGGACGGCGCTCACCGAGCAGCAGCAGCGCCCCAGCGGCCAGAATTCCTGCGATCGCTGCACGCGCATTGGTCAGGAACAGTGGCGCAAAACCGGACACGGCGATCTTCGTTGCCGGCAACGATGCACTGAAAATCAGAACACCGATGAAGCCGTCGAGCCAGCCTCTTGCACCATTCATTGCTCGTTTTCCTCGTCTTTTTGCCGCAATCAGCAATACGGCCTCAGACACAGGATGGTGTACAGCACGTGGTCATGCTAGAAACAGTTCAGTACGATTTCCATGAACTGTATTGAATTTTGGACCAATACGGATGATCAACCGTACTGATGACAAAACACCATCCGTGACGCTCGTCGAGCGGATCGCGCGATCGGTCCGCGACCGCGTCGCCGAGGGGGCGCTGGTCGCCGGGTCGAGGCTCCTGTCGGTCCGGCGCGCGGCCGAGACCTACGGCGTCTCGAAGTCGACGGTGGTCGAGGCCTATGACCGGCTGGTCGCCGAAGGGGTGATCATCTCGCGGCCCGGCTCGGGCTTCACCGTCGCCGGACGGCCGGCGCCTGTGTCACCGGCCGAGGTCGGCCCGAAGCGGGATCGGGCGATCGATCCGTTCTGGGTTTCGCGGCAGGCGCTCGAGGCCGAGGGCGCGCGCACTGTGCCGGGCTGCGGCTGGGTGCCGGCGAGCTGGTTGCCGCAAGACGCCGTCCGCAAGGCGCTGCGTTCCGCCTCCCGCCTGCCCTCGGTCGAGATCGCCGATTATGCGACGCCGCTCGGTTCGCCGACGCTGCGCGCGGTAATCGCCCGGCGGATCGCGGCGCAGGGGCTCGAGATTTCGTCCGACGCCGTCATGCTGACCGAGTCCGGCACGCAGGCGATCGACCTCGTCTGCCGGCTCATGATCGAGCGTGGCGACACCGTGCTGGTCGACGACCCGTGCTACTTCAATTTCCAGGCGCTGCTGCGCGTGCACCGGGCCAAGGTCGTCGGTGTGCCGATGACGCCGTCCGGCCCCGATCCGGCCGCCTTCGCCGCGCTCGTCGCCGAACATCGGCCGCGGCTCTACCTGACCAATTCCGGCATCCACAATCCGACCGGCGCGAACCTCGCCCCGGCGATCGCGCACCGGATCCTCAAGGTCGCGGAAGCCTTCGACCTCACCATCGTCGAGGACGACATCTTCGCCGATTTCGAGACCGAGCCGAGCCCGCGGCTCGCCACTCTCGACGGTCTCGAGCGCGTCGTCCGCGTCGGGTCGTTCTCCAAGACCCTGTCGGCGTCGCTGCGCGCCGGCTATGTCGCCGCCCGACCGGACTGGATCGAGGCGCTGGTCGACCTGAAGATCGCCACCAGCTTCGGCGGCGGCCGGCTCGCCGCCGATGTGATCGCGGCGGTGCTCCAGGACGGCGCCTATCGCCGGCACCTCGGCGCGCTCCACGCCAAGCTTGCCGGCGCGCGCGAACGGGTCGGCCGGAACCTGCGCACGATCGGCATCGAGCCCTGGATCGAGCCCGCGGGCGGGCTGTTCCTCTGGTGCCAGCTGCCCGACGGGCTCGACTCCGCCGAGATCGCCGCCAAGGCGCTGAAGGAGGGCATCGTGCTCGCGCCCGGCAACGTGTTCTCGCCGAGCGAGACGGCCGGGCGGTTCCTGCGTTTCAACGTGGCGCAGTCGCTCGATTCCAAACTCTACAAGGTGCTCGCCGGCGTCATGGGCGCGAAGGCGCGCCCGCGCGAACCGTCGAAGATCGAACAGATGTCGCTGTTCGCCGCCGACCGCCCGAAGCCGAAACGCGGGCGGCGCAAGGATGGGGTAGCGACCGAGGTCGACACGCTCGACGGGGCCGCGATCGCGCTGGCCGGGTCATCGGCCGAAGACGACGCGGTCGCAGGTTGAGCGCCGGTCGCTCGACCGGTCACGCGCTGCGTGCTTCGTCCGATTATTTGTCTGAGCGCGGTCGGACGGTGCGACCGACGGCTCGACAGCGTCACTCCGTCAGTCCCTGCCCTTCCTTGGCCCTATCGCGCGCCCGCGGCGCCGGTCAGGGGCGACGCTACGTGAGCGCCACGGCCGAGCGGGCGCGGCTCTCGGCGGGTCACGTTTTCGCCAACCCGGACGAAGCGTCTTGGCTTCGACACGGTGCGCGACGTCATATGGGCTCGAACCATACGAGCGAGGCACCGCGCCCATGACCATCTCCCGCAAGCCCGGCGCCGTCGCGGCGCTCGCCCTCGCGCTCATCGCAGGCGCGCCGGCTTCCTTCGCCGAGGACGTCGCGCCGGCCGCATCCGAGACCCGCACCGCGCCGGAGGCGCGGCCGGCGCAGCGCGATCAGCGGACCGGACAGCCGAGTGCGCCTCGCGATGCGGGCCGACAGGGCGGCGAGCGCGGCAACGCGCAGGAAGCGCGCGATCAGGGCGACCGCGATGGGCCGGACCGGCCGAACGAGCGCCGGCGCGACACCTCTCAAGGCAGCACGAGCGCCGCCGACCATCGCCGACTGCCGCCTGACAGCACGACGCGGCAGACGCTCGCGCTGCCCGGCCGCACGCTCGCCTTCACCGCAACGGCCGGATCGATCCGGCTCTTCGACGACAAGAACGAGCCGGAAGCCGACATCGCCTACACGGCCTACATCCGCGACGGCGAGGATCCGCGCAGCCGCCCCGTGACCTTCGTGTTCAACGGCGGTCCGGGCGCCTCCTCGGCCTGGCTGCAGCTCGGCAATGCCGGCCCGTGGCGGCTACCGATGGCGGGCGAGGCGCTCAGCCCCTCGGCGCCGCCGGAGGTGCAGCCGAACGCCGAGACCTGGCTCGACTTCACCGACCTCGTCTTCATCGACCCGGTCGGCACCGGCTACAGCCGCTTCGCCGGCTCCGGCGAGGACCTGCGCAAGCGCTACTTCTCGGTCGAGGGCGATGCGCGCTCGATCGCGCGCGTGATCCGGCGCTGGGTGGAGCGGTCGAACCGGCTCCTGTCGCCCAAGTATGTCATGGGCGAGAGCTACGGCGGCATCCGCGGGCCGAAGGTCGTGCACGACCTGCAGACCCGCGAGGGCATCGGCGTGCGCGGCCTGATTCTGGTCTCGCCGGTCATGGATTTCCGCCTGTCGGGCTCGCCCGTCCTGCGCCATGTCGCCAACCTGCCGACCATGACGGCGGTGGCGCGCGAGGCGAAGGGGCCGGTAACGCGCGCCGATCTCGCCGACGTCGAGGCTTACGCGCAGAGCGATTTCCTGATGGATCTGGTCAAGGGCGAGGCCGACCAGGCTGCCACCGACCGGCTCGCCGACAAGGTCTCGGGCTTCACCGGCCTCGACCGCACGCTCGTCGCCCGGCTCGGCGCGCGCGTCGATGCGATCGAGTTCCGCCGTGCCCTCGACCGCGCCGATGGCCGGGTCGCCGGGCGCTACGACGCCTCGGTCTCGATGCTCGATCCGTTCCCGGATTCGAGCTTCTTCCGCTTCGGCGACGCCTCCTCGGATCCGCTGATCGCGCCGATGACGAGCGCGGCGGTCGACCTGACCACGCGCCGGCTCGGCTGGCGGCCGGAGGGCAACTATGCGCTGCTGAGCGAGCAGGTGAACCGCGCCTGGGACTGGGGCCGCGGCACCAATCCGGTCGAGTCGGTCCAGCAGATCCGTCAGATCCTGGCGCTCGACCCGAAGCTGAAGCTGATCGTCGCGCACGGCATCTTCGATCTGGCGACGCCCTACTTCGGCTCCAAGATCGAGCTCGACCAGCTGCCGCCGACCCTGACCCGTCCCGACCGCGTCAAGCTGGTCGTCTACCCCGGCGGCCACATGTTCTATTCGCGCGACGACAGCCGCAAGGCGCTGCGCGCCGAGGCGGAGGCCTTGATGAGGTGAGCGGGGCCTGAGGGGCGCGAACGAAAGCGGCCGGAGCGAATGCCCCGGCCGAACAAATCCTACGCCAGTCAGAGCAAGCCGAGGCCCTCGCTCACTCGAACTTGTCGAGCTGCGTGTGCATGGCGCGGATCCAGCGGACCGTGCCGGTCGAGGAGCGCATCACCACGGTGTTGGTGGTGATCGAGTTGCGGCCGAACTTCACGCCTTGCAGGAAATTGCCGTCGGTGACGCCGGTGGCGGCGAACAGGACGTCGCCCTTGGCCATTTCTTCGAGGCCGTATTTCTTGCGCGGGTCCTTGATGCCCATGCGCGCGGCGCGCTCGATCTTCTCGGGGCGATCGAGGATCAGCCGGCCCTGCATCTGGCCGCCGATGCAGCGCAGCGCGGCGGCCGCCAGCACGCCTTCCGGCGCGCCGCCGATGCCCAAATAGATGTCGATGCCGGTCTCGGTCGGCTCGGTCGTGTGGATCACGCCGGCGACGTCGCCGTCGCCGATCAGGCGGATCGAGGCGCCGGTGGCGCGGACGTCCTCGATCAGCTTGGCGTGGCGCGGGCGATCGAGGATGCAGGCGGTGATCTCGCCGACCGGCACACCCTTGGCGGCCGCGACGGCGCGGATATTGTCGGCCGGCGGGGCGTCGAGATCGACGATGCCGGCCGGGAAGCCCGGGCCGATCGCGATCTTGTCCATGTAGACGTCCGGCGCATTCAGGAGGCTGCCGGCCTCGGCGAGCGCGATGACCGCGATCGAGTTCGGCAGGTTCTTGGCGCAGATCGTCGTGCCTTCCAGCGGGTCGAGCGCAATGTCGACCGCCGGGCCCTTGCCCGTGCCGACCTTCTCGCCGATGTAGAGCATCGGCGCCTCGTCGCGCTCGCCCTCGCCGATGACCACCGTGCCGTCGATCGGCAGATGGTTCAGCTCCTGGCGCATGGCGTCGACGGCGGCCTGATCGGCGGCCATCTCGTCGCCGCGGCCGCGCAACCGCGCCGCCGCGACCGCCGCGCGTTCGGTGACGCGCGCCAGTTCGAGGGTCAGGATCCGATCGAGGGACGACGCTTCGACGGGCTTCATCGACTTCTGCTTGCTCGACGCCATGGACTGTTCGCTCCCGAACGCCGGGCCCGTCACATCGCCTCGATGCGGATGAATTGCGCCGGGTCCGACACGTGCCCGTCTTGTTCGATGCGGGCGAGCGCCTCTCTTATCGCGGCTTCGGTGGTTTGGTAAGTCACCATGATCACCTGCCGCGTCATCGCGGGAGAACCCGTATTCGGCTGGTCGGCCATCGGACGACCGGCGCGCTGGACGATGCTCTCGAGCGAAATTCCGCGTTCCGCCATGCGGTTGGCGATGGCCGCGAAGGCACCGGGGCGGTCGTAGACCGACAGGCGCACATAGAAGCCGCCGGCGTGGCTTTCCACATCCGACTTTCGATAGGGCTTCATCTGCTCGGCCGGCCGGCCCATGGTATTGAGCGCCGTGCCACGCGCGATGTCGGCGATGTCGCCGACCACCGACGAGGCGGTCGCGTCGCCGCCGGCGCCCGGACCGACCAGCATCAGCTTGCCGACGAAGTCCGCATCGACCGCAACGGCGTTCAGAACGCCGTCGACCCGGCCGATCGCGGAGGTCTTCGGCACCAGCGTCGGGTGGACGCGCTGCTCGATCCCGCCCTCGTTCTTCTCGGCGATGGCGAGCAGCTTGATCCGGTAGCCGAGTTCGTCGGCCGCCTCGATGTCGGGCAGGCCGATCGAGGTGATGCCCTCGATGAAGATCTGGTCGACATCGATCTCGCTGCCGAAAGCGAGCGAGGTCAGCAGCGCCAGCTTATGCGCCGTATCGAAGCCACCGACATCGAAGGTCGGGTCGGCTTCGGCATAGCCGAGGCGCTGGGCATCCTTCAGGCACTCGTCGAACGAGATCCGCTCGCGCTCCATCCGGGTCAGGATGTAGTTGCAGGTGCCGTTGAGGATGCCGGCGAGCCGGGTGATCTCGTTGCCGGCGAGCGCCTCGCGCAGCGTCTTGATGATCGGAATGCCGCCGGCGACCGCGGCCTCGAAGTTCAGGCTGACGCCCTTCTTCTCGGCGAGGCGCGCGAGCTCGACGCCGTGGCGGGCGAGCAGCGCCTTGTTGGCGGTGACCACATGCTTGCCGTGCTCGAGCGCGGTGCGGACACTCTCCTCGGCCGGTCCGGAGGCGCCGCCGATCAGCTCCACGAACACATCGATGTCCGGATTGGCCGCGAGCTTCACCGGGTCCTGGAACCAGTTCACGTTGGCGAGGTCGATGCCGCGATCCCGCGTCCGGTCGCGCGCGGAGACGGCGCGCAGCGAAATGCGCCGACCGCAACGCACGGCGAGATCGTCGCCATGCTTGGCGAGGAGACGGACGACGGAGGCACCGACGGTGCCGAGGCCGGCGAGACCCAGGCGAAGACTGGACTGCATCAGGACATCCCGGTTGGCGGGTCATGGCCGCATGCCCGCAAGGCATGCGATCGGGCCCAAGCCTATAGAGCCGGAATCGGCGGAGATAAAGGTGCGCCGACGAAAGGGGGTCATGCCACGACGGATTTGCCCGCCCGCCGCGACACCATGGCCTCACAATCGCGAGACCGGGTCGGCCAGCACCTGTTCGACGAATGCCGCCTTGGCCGCGCGATAGGCGTCCATCGGCCGGCCGTCGAAGCCGGCCTTCAAGCCGTTGTAGTCAGCGACCAAGGCCGGATCGGCCCGCAGGGCGTCGCGGAACCGGACGAAGACGTCGAGTTCGCCGCCGCGGACCACAAGTTGGACGCCGAGCGGCGGATCGGCTTCCTCGGCGGCAAAGGCCGAGAATGCCTCGGTGCGGATCGAGCCGTCATTTCGCGCAAACCGCGCGGCAAGTGCCGCATCGGCGGCGACGAAGTCAGCCCGATCGACGCGGACACACATGTCGAGATCGCCCTTGGTCAGGCAACCGGGCACGGCCGTTGCGCCGACATGCTGAATGTCGGCGCTCTCCGGCAGCAGGGCGGCGATATCCAGGCGCCACCGCTCGAAGGCGGCCGCTGCGTGAGCCGCAGCGGTCTGCGCTGGCACGAGGCGGAAGGTCTCCGTCACGGCGACCTCCGCCGGGTCCGAATCCCTTCAGCCGGCCGCGCTGATCGGGATCACGTTGTGCAGGGTCTTTTCCGCGCCGTCGAAGAAGCGACGGATGTTGCGGGCGGCCTGGCGGATGCGCTGTTCGTTCTCGACGAGCGCGATGCGAACGAACTCGTCGCCGTTCTCGCCGAAGCCGACGCCCGGCGCGACCGCGACATCGGCCTTCTCGATCAGCAGCTTGGAGAACTCGAGACTGCCGAGGTGGCGGAACTTCTCCGGGATCGGCACCCAGGCGAACATCGACGCCTTCGGTGCCGGCACCGGGAAACCGGCCTTCTCGAAGCTCTCGACCATCACGTCGCGACGCTTCTTGTAGACCTCGCGGATCTCCTTGATGCATTCGTCGCCCGAGTTCAGCGCGTGGGCGGTCGCGACCTGGATCGGCGTGTAGGCGCCGTAGTCGAGATAGCTCTTCACGCGGCCGAGCGCGGCGATGAGCCGCTCGTTGCCGACCGCGAAGCCCATACGCCAGCCGGGCATGGAAAAGCTCTTCGACATCGAGGTGAACTCGACCGCGACGTCGATCGCGCCCGGCACCTGCAGCACCGAGGGCGGCGGATCATCGTCGAAATAGATCTCGGCATAGGCGAGATCGGAGAGCACGAACAGCTCGTGCTTCTTCGCGAAGGCGATCACGTCCTTGTAGAAATCGAGATCCGCCGTCACCGCGGTCGGGTTCGACGGATAGCAGAGGATGACCGCGAGCGGCTTCGGGATCGAATGGGCGACCGCGCGTTCCATCGCGTGGAAGAACGACGGGCCCGGCTCGATCGGCACCGAGCGGATCACACCGCCGACCATCAGGAAGCCGAAGGCGTGGATCGGGTAGCTCGGGTTCGGCGCCAGGATCACGTCGCCGGGGGCGGTGATCGCCTGCGCCATGTTGACGAAACCCTCCTTCGACCCGAGCGTCGCGACGATCTGGGTGTCCGGGTTGAGCTTCACGCCGAAGCGGCGGGCGTAATAGGTCGCCTGGGCACGGCGCAGGCCCGGAATGCCCTTGGAGGCCGAATAGCGGTTCGTGCGCGGCTTGCCGATCGTCTCGATCAGCTTCTCCTCGATGAAACGCGGCGTCGGCAGGTCCGGGTTGCCCATGCCGAGATCGATGATGTCGGCGCCGTTCGCTCGAGCCTGTGCCTTCAGACGATTGACCTGCTCGAACACGTACGGCGGCAGCCGTCGGATCTTGTGGAACTCGTCCATGGCGTCGGCCCTTCCCTTGGCTCTCTCTTCTCGGGATCCGCCGCTCTCCTCACGGGAGGAACGGTGTCGATCGGACCCCCGGCTGGCATGCGGCGATTCGAACCGTCCGATCTTTTCGGACGGGGCGTCGCTTGTAACAGATCGATGTCGCCTTCGCGACCGCGACAACGTCGCGGCCAACGAAAGTCCTACCGCGTCATGGCGGAAACGCGGCGGCGCGCCGCGCCTCCCTCATCGCCCACCGGCATCCGCTCACTTCGCCGGCGCGGCACGGTCGATCTCGTCGACCGCCTTGCGATTCTGCGCCCGGAGCTTCTCCAGTTCGCCGACCGCGGATTTCGCCTTGCCGCCGCGCCCTTGAGCCTGCGCGCGGGCACCAGCGGAGCGCAGCGACTTCTCGAGCTTCTGCTGGCCCTCGGCATCGCGCGGACGCGCGGCGTCGAAGCGGGCGGTGTCGACGCTCACGTTCGGGTAGCCGTCCGGCGTGGTCGCCGGCACGGCGGCGCGGGGCGCCGGTGCGGCGACCGGCGTCGTGCCGGTCCCGGAAATGTCGTTCGCACACGCCGTCAGCGTGAGTACGAGGGTCGACACGACCGGAACGAGCCCCCATCTTGGCGGGCGAGCCGGGGCGGCGCGGCGTGCGCGGAGGAAACTCAGCGTTGCCCTATCGTCACGGAACTGCAAGGATTCCTCCCCAATTGACGGGCGCGATGATAGCTGACCGCTCCAGCTTGTCACTCGACCTCGATACGCGTCAGATAGGGTTCCGGTGCCCGGACACGCGAACAACAAAGCCGGACGAGGGAACGCAGACCCATGGCTGAGCAAGGCGAGAGCCCGCTCCTCAAGTATATCGTGAAGAACCCGGAAGCCTTCGCGAACAATCTGGCCCGGGTGGTCGAGCAGGCCGGCAAGGCCGCCGCCGCCTATCTGAAGCCGCGCGAAGAGGGCTCCAACAAAGGGGAATTCGCCGAGGACATAGCCAACGTGGTCAAGACATTCGCCCATGTCGGCGAATACTGGCTGTCTGACCCAGGCCGCGCCCTCGAAGCGCAGACCAAACTCTTCACGGGCTACATCGACCTGTGGAGCACGATGGTCAAGCGCATGTCGGGCGAGGAGGCGCAAGCCGTCGCGGAGCCCGACCCGCGCGACAAGCGCTTTCAGGATCCGGAGTGGCGGGAGAACCAGTTCTTCGACTTCCTGAAGCAAATGTACCTGATCACCTCGCGCTGGGCCGAGGATCTGGTCGAGCGCGCCGAGGGGCTCGACGATCACACGCGCCACAAGGCGGATTTCTACGTCCGGCAGCTCGCGGCAGCGGTCGCGCCGTCGAACTTCCTGCTGACCAATCCCGAGCTGCTGCGCGAGACGATGGAATCGAACGGCGAGAATCTCGTGCGCGGCATGCGCATGCTCGCCGAGGACATCGCGGCCGGCGGCGGCGACCTGAAGATCCGGCAGGCGAGCCCCGGCACGTTCAAGGTCGGAGAGAACCTCGCCACCACGCCGGGCAAGGTCATCCACCGCAATGATGTCTGCGAGATCATCCAGTACACGCCGGTGACCGAGACGGTGCTGAAGCGGCCGCTGCTGATCGTGCCGCCCTGGATCAACAAGTTCTACATTCTCGACCTCAATCCGGAAAAGAGCTTCATCCGCTGGGCCGTCGCGCAGGGCCACACGGTGTTCGTGATCTCCTGGGTCAATCCGGACGAGCGTCAGGCGCAGAAGTCCTTCGAGCATTACATGCGCGAGGGCATCCTGGAGGCGCTCGACGTCGTCGAGAAGGCGACCGGCGAGCGCGAGGTCAACACGATCGGCTATTGCGTCGGCGGCACGCTCCTCGGCGTGACGCTCGCCTATTGCGCGGCGGTCGGCGACGACCGGATCAAGAGCGCGACCTTCTTCACGACCCAGGTCGACTTCCGCTATGCCGGCGACCTCAAGGTGTTCGTCGACGAGGAACAGATCCGCGCGACCGAAGAGAAGATGAAGGCCAAGGGCTATCTCGAAGGCACGAAGATGGCCGCGGCCTTCAACATGCTGCGGTCGAACGACCTGATCTGGCCCTATGTCGTCAACAATTACATGCGCGGTAAGGAACCGTTCCCGTTCGACCTTCTGTACTGGAACTCCGACGCCACCCGGATGCCGGCGGCGAACCACAGTTTCTACCTGCGGAATTGCTATCTCGACAACAAGTTGACCAAGGGCGAGATGGAGATCGCGGGCGTCAAGCTCGACCTCTCCAAGTCGAAGGTGCCGATCTACAATCTCGCCACCCGCGAGGATCACATCGCCCCGGCGAAATCGGTGTTTCTCGGCAGCCGCTATTTCGGCGGTCCGGTGACCTTCGTGCTGGCCGGCTCCGGCCATATCGCCGGCGTGGTGAACCCGGCGACGAAGCCGAAGTACCAGTTCTGGACCGGCGCGCCGCCGGCCGGCGAACTCGATGACTGGATCGCCAAGGCCGAGGAGCATCCGGGCACGTGGTGGCCGCATTGGCACCAGTGGGTCAGCGCGCTCGCGCCGGAGACAGTCAAGGCACGCAAGCCCGGCGGCCGCAAGCTGAAGCCGCTCGGCGATGCACCCGGCACCTATGTGGTGATCCGGGCCTGAAGGGCTCGGGCTATCACCTGACACCATCCGTGGGCGGGACTTTCCCGCTCTGATACGCGAAAACCGCCCGGATCGACCGGGCGGCTCGGTAGCGGCGTTCGGCGATGTCAGTGCGCGCGCGTGAGGAAAGTGCGTGCCGGACCGGCCGCCTCGCCTGCCTCACGCGCGACGGCCTTACTTGGCAACGCAGATCGCGACGGCCTTGCCGTTCTCACAGCCGATGGCGCCATCGTCGCCGATGGTCAGCGTGGCGCCAGTTCCGACGCAGTAGCCGGACAGCAGCATCTCGCCGCTCGAGCAGGAGGCCGAGGCATCGCCCGGCACCTTGCGCAGGCTCAGCGCCGGGGCAGCAGCACCCGGTTCGCCGCGCGGACCGGCGGCGCCCTGCTCGCCCTTCGGGCCGGCGGGACCAGCGGGGCCGGCCGGACCGGCGTCACCCTTCGGACCGGCGGGGCCGGCGGGACCAGCCGGACCGGCGGGGCCCTGCGCGCCCGGCGCGCCGCTCGGACCGGTTTCGCCCTTCGGGCCGGCCGGACCGGGCTTGCCCTCACAGGCGGCGAGGCCGAGCGCCAGAAGGCCGACGGCAAGATATTTCAGAGACTTCATGAAGATCCTCCCAACCCCTCGCCATGCGAGGCATGGGAGGATGTCCGCGAATTTCATGACACGTCAATGGCTGTCGACGCCACGAAACCGTCATTCGCTGACACGATTGCGGAGTGGCGACACAGCGCGTCATCCAGCCGTCGCTGACGTCGCATCGGAACAGGTCCGTTCAGGGGAAATGGCCGATGCGGGTGAGGCCGAGCCCTTCGTCGAACCCCATCATGAGGTTGGCGTTCTGGACCGCCTGCCCGGCCGACCCCTTCATCAGATCGTCGAGCGCAACGGCGAGGATCGCGCGACCCGGCCGGCGGTCGCGCAACACGCCGATCAGCGCCCGGTTGGCGCCGCGCACGTGGCCGAAATCCGGCGCGCGTCCGAAAGGCAGCACATCGACGAAACGCTCGGTCAGAAAGCGCCCGGTCAGGATGTGATGGAGATCCTCGACCATATGACCGCGCACGAACTTGACGTAGAGCGTCGCCAGCACGCCGCGCCCCGTGGGCACGCGATGGATCGCGAGGCTCGGCACCACCGAGCGGCCCGCGGCCCGCGAGAGTGCCAGTTCGATCTCAGCCGCATCATGGTCGGTGCCGGCGAAGCCGACGTCCTCGACCGCACCGGCCGTGGCCCCGGAGGGCCCAGGCCTGGACAGGGCGCCGGCGGCCGCCTTGATGTCGATCGTGATCTCGCCCGGATCGATGGCGAGCGCCTCGATCAGCGGCACGAGCGCGAGTTCGACGGCGGTGGCGAGCGCGCCCGGATTGCCGACCATGCGGGCGGCGGGGATCTCACTGCGGAAGAACTCGGTCAGACCACAGACGGCGTTCGGGGCCGGCTCCGGCGCGCGAGCGACCTCGCGGCCGCGGCGCTGGCCCGCGCCGGTGGCGCAGAGGCTCGCAGCCGTGTCGACGATCCGCACCGTGTCCGGCAATCCGGCGAGGATCGCCGTCTCCGATCCGTCGGCGAGCGCGCCGAAGACCAGATCGACCTGCGACCAGTCCTGCGCCTCGGGCGGGATAGGACGCGGCAGAGACACGCCTGCAAGATGAGGGTAGACCCCGCTCATGGATCCGGCGGCATGTTCGGGGACGATCAATGCCCGGATATTGAAGCGAGGATGTTCGGCGAGCAGGCGAACGATCTCGGCACCGACCCGACTGGTGGCACCCAGCACCGCGACGTCCGCGCCTTCGAGAGAGAGAACCGACATGAGCTACATTCCATCGGATCTCGGCGCGACGACCGGGACGTGACCGCTGATGAAAGTTAACAAACAACGAAAAAGGCGGACCCGCAAGGCCCGCCTTTCCGCAGAGGATCGCGCAAATTGACGCGACGTCGATCAGCGCTTCGAGAACTGGAAGGACCGGCGGGCCTTGCGGCGGCCGTACTTCTTGCGCTCGACGACGCGGCTGTCGCGGGTCAGGAAGCCGTAGGGCTTCAGCACGCCGCGCAGTTCCGGCTCGAAGTAGGTCATCGCCTTCGAGATGCCGTGACGCAGCGCGCCGGCCTGACCGGAGAGACCACCACCCTCGACCGAGGCGTTGATGTCGAACTGGTTGTCGCGATCGGCGGCCAGGATCGGCTGCATGATCAGCATCTGCAGCACCGGACGGGCGAAATACGCCGTGAAGTCCTTGCCGTTGACGACGATCTTGCCCGAACCGCGCGACAGCCAAACGCGGGCGACCGCGTCCTTGCGCTTGCCGGTGGCGTAGGAGCGGCCGAGGGCGTCGACCTTGCGCTCGTGGACCGGAGCCGGCTCACCGCCGACCGGACGAGCGCCCATGGCCTCGCCGAGCTGTTCCAGAGACTGAATCTCGGCCATGTTCAGGCCCTCACGTTCTTGCGGTTGAGGCTCTTGACGTCGAGCACGGCCGGCTGCTGAGCCTCGTGCGGATGAGCGCCGCCCGCGTAGATCTTCAGGTGGGTCATCTGCTTGCGGGCGAGGGGCCCGCGCGGCAGCATGCGCTGCACGGCCTTCTCGATCACGCGCTCGGGGAAACGGCCCTCGAGGATCTTGCGCGCGGTGCGCTCCTTGATGCCGCCCGGATGACCGGTGTGCCAGTAGTAGACCTTGTCCTCACGCTTGTTGCCGGTGAAGACCACCTTGTCCGCGTTGATGACGATGACGTTGTCACCGTCGTCGACGTGGGGGGTGTAGGTCGGCAGGTGCTTGCCGCGCAGCCGCATGGCGATCAGAGAAGCGAGGCGGCCGACGACCAGACCCTGGGCGTCGATCAGGACCCACTTCTTCTCGACCTCAGCCGGCTTGGCCGAATACGTCGTCATTGTTTTCGTCCCTTGTTCGAGGGGTGTCCCCTCTTCCGCGCAGCCGGATCCCTGTCGAGACGCCGGTGCGGGCAAACGAAGAGGCGGCCCGCAGGGGCCGCCGTTTCGAGGGTGGGGATAATCGATACCCGGCCGAACGTCAAGAGGACGTCACGAACTCACGTCGGACATAAAATATTGAATTTCAATGGCTTGTCTATAGCGGTATTATAATACGCGGTGATTCTTATCGGAATACCACACAAAATGCGGCCAGCGCCCGGTGATCGGGCGCCGGCCGGCGGCGTCAGCGGCAGACCCTCCGCATATGACCGGCGCCGCGATAATCTTCGACGTAGACCCGGCGGCAGTCCGGCGCGCGGTAGCTGCCGTAGTCGTCATAGGCGCGGGCGGTCTCGTCGTGGCGATGGCGGTACGGCTGCTCTGCATAGCCGTAGCCGGCCGAGTCGTAGCGGCGCTGACCGTAGCCATAGCCGTCGCCGTCGTAGCGACGCCGCTCGTAGCGCGCCTCGCCGCCGTAGCTCCGATAGGGCTCGGTGTAGCGCGGGCGGTCGTAGCTCTCGTCGCTGGTGTAGCGCGGCGCGGGCTCGACATAGCGCTGCTGCACGACCGGTTCGTCGTCGGAGGCCTGCGCGGCCTGGGCGATCACGCCGCCGAGGATGAGACCGCCGACGATGCCGGCGGCGATGGCGCCCTCGTCTCCGGCGCGGGCCTGGGACACCGGCGCGAAGGAAGCGGCCGTCAAAGTGAGGGCGGCGACGGCAGCGGCGACGAACCTGTTCATGGCGATCATCCTGATCTCTTCGACCGGCAAGCGAGCCGGCATCGGCGACACCGGACTTCGGTGCCGCGTCGATGGTCAGGAGAGTACGGGGCCGCCCGTGCACCGGGGCTGAGCGCCGAATTCAGAACGCGTTCATCGCCTGGGCATTGTCGTGACGATGCCGCCGTTTCGCCTTGCGGCTTCAACGGTTCGGGATCGAATAGGTCATCGTGGTATGGGCGACGAGGTCTTCCGACCCGTCCGAGCGGATGCCGATCTCGACGACCACGAGCCGCTTGCCGAGCTTCAGGATGCGCGCCTCGCCGATCAGGTCGCCGGGCTCCGGCTTGCGCAGGAAATTGATCGTCGCCGTGGTGGTGACCGCGAGCGCGACCGGGCCGATATGGGCGAGGATCACGACATAGGCCGCGAGGTCGGCGAGCGTGAACAGCGCCGGGCCGGACACAGTGCCGCCCGGCCGCAGATGCCGATCGCCGGCCGAGAAGCGCATGACGCCCAAGCCCGGCGCCACGCCCTCGACGCTGAAGGCGCGGCCGCCCTCGTGGATCTGCGGAAACTCGCGATCGAGAAACTCGGAGACCTCCTCGGCCGTCATCACCGGCTGCAGGACCATGCGCGCCCTCCCCTCGTGGTTCGGAGCCTCTGCCCCGTCGACCTCTCGCATTCTGCCTCTCGGGCGTAGCGGCTCCGCATCCCGGCGGCAAGGGACGAGGATACCCCCCGAAAATCGGACTGGTCGGCCGCGACCGTTCGGGCCTATTCTCGCCCGAACAACGACAAGCGGCCGCTCGCAGCGGCGAACCCTCCGGTTCGCGCCGCGCGAGGAAGCCGGGAGGAGACGCCGTGAACCAGACCGCAACCGCCGCAGCCTTGCACAACGCCGGGCCGATCCTGCGCGAGGCGCTGGCCGACGGCGTCCTGCGCCTGACGCTCGCCAATCCGTCGCGTCGCAATGCACTGTCCGAGGCGATGATGGGCGCGCTGCAGGGCGCGCTCGATCGCGCGGCCGCCGATCCGGCCGTGCGTGTGGTGGTGATCGCGGCCGAAGGCGCGGTGTTCTCGGCCGGGCACGATCTCAAGGAACTGACCGGCCGGCGCAGCGACGCCGATCGCGGGCGGGCCTATTTCTCCGAGATCATGGCGACCTGCGCGCGGCTGATGACCTCGATCGTCCGGCTGCCCAAGCCGGTGATCGCCGAGGTCGCGGGCTCGCCACCGCCGCCGGCTGCCAGCTCGTCGCCAGTTGCGACCTGGCCGTCGCGGCCGAGGGCGCGCGCTTCGCGACGCCGGGCGTCCACATCGGCCTGTTCTGTTCGACGCCGATGGTGGCACTGTCGCGCAATGTCGCGCGCAAGCACGCCATGGAAATGCTGCTTCTCGGCGAGCCGGTTTCAGCGACGGAAGCGCGCGCGATCGGCCTCGTCAACCGCGTGGTGCCGGCCGACCGGCTCGAAGCCGAGACCGGGACCATCGCGGCGGCGATCGTCGCGAAGTCGCCGCTGACGGTGAAGATCGGCAAGGAGGCGTTCTACGCCCAAGCCGAGATGGATCTCGAGGCCGCCTATCGCTACACGGCCGAGGTCATGGTCGAGAACATGCTGGCGCGCGATGCCGAAGAGGGCATGGGCGCCTTCATCGAAAAGCGGCAACCGCAATGGACCGGATCGTGATCCCGATGCGCGCCACCGACCGCGCTTCCCTCTCGAGCCGGGGCCCGCGATGACCCGCGCCCGTTTCGCGACGCTCTGGCGCTTCCTGCTGCCGATCGCCATCGCCCTCCTGGCCTCCGCCGTCGTGACCGGCTTTGCCGACACGACCGCCCGGCCGGCCTGGATCTTCGGGCTCGGCATCGTGCTCGGCCTGATCGGCGGCGTCAGCTTCCTGATGCACCTTCTCGGCCTCGCCGCCACCCTGCCCGACAAGCGCAAGGGCCGCCCCGCGCACACCCCCGAGACCGGCGCCGGGCGCCGGCCGCCGTCCGCCCCGGAACCGCGATGAACCACGACACCTACGCCGACAACTACATCCGGAGCATCCTGACGTCGGTGCGCACGATCGCCATCGTGGGCGCGAGCGCCAACGAGACGCGACCGTCCTACTTCGTGCTCAAGTATCTGGCGCAGAAGGGCTACGAGGTCTACGCGATCAATCCGGGCCATGCCGGACGGACCATCGCCGACCGGCCGGTCTATGCCACGCTCGCCGATGTGCCGGTGCCGATCGACATGGTCGACGTGTTCCGCGCTGCCGAGCATGTCGGTCCCGTGGTCGACGAGGCGATCGCGGTCGGGGCCAAGGTCGTGTGGATGCAGCTCGGCATCCGCAACGACGAGGCCGCCGACAGGGCCGAAGCCGCCGGGCTCCAGGTGGTGATGAACCGGTGTCCGAAGATCGAATACGGCCGGCTCTCCGGCGAGATCTCATGGGCCGGCGTCAATTCGCGGCAGCTCTCGGCCAAGCGGCCGGTGCGCCGCGAGGGCTTCCAGCGGCTCGGGATCGCGCGACCGGGCCCAGGGCCGCGAGAGGATTGATCGACTGACCGGCGGCACCTTCACAATCGAGGCGATCATCCGCTATCGCTGACGGCGAGACCGCTGATCGCGGCACGAGACCCCGAGAGCGGCACCAGGGAGAGAACCAGCATGAGCACCACCGAACCGGGCTTTGCGACGCTCGCGGTCCACGCCGGCGCCCAGCCGGATCCCACCACGGGCGCGCGGGCGACGCCGATCTACCAGACCACGTCCTTCGTGTTCGACGACGTCGACCATGCCGCCTCGCTGTTCGGACTGCAGGCGTTCGGCAATATCTACACGCGCATCGGCAACCCGACCCAGGCCGTGCTCGAGGAGCGCGTCGCCGCGCTCGAGGGCGGCACGGCGGCGCTGGCGGTCGCCTCGGGCCACGCCGCGCAGCATCTCGTGTTCCACACGCTGATGCGCCCCGGCGACGAGATCGTCGCCTCGCGCAAGCTCTACGGCGGCTCGATCAACCAGCTGAACCACGCCTTCAAGAACTACGGCTGGGAGGTGGTCTGGGCCGATCCGGACGATCTCGGCTCGTTCGAGCGCGCCATGACCGACAAGACGCGCGCGATCTTCATCGAGAGCCTCGCCAATCCGGGCGGCGTGGTGCTCGACATCGCCGGCGTCGCCGAGATCGCGCGGCGCCACCATGTGCCGCTCGTCGTCGACAACACGCTGGCGACGCCCTATCTCTGCCGGCCGATCGAGCACGGCGCCGACATCGTCGTCCACTCGGCGACCAAGTTCCTCGGCGGCCACGGCAATTCGATCGGCGGCCTGCTCGTCGACGGCGGCCGCTTCGACTGGCGGCGCGACGGCAAGTACCCGATGCTGTCCGAGCCGCGGCCGGAGTATCAGGGCATGGTGCTCGCCGAGACCTTCGGCAACTTCGCCTTCGCGATCGCCGCCCGCGTGCTCGGCCTGCGCGACCTCGGCCCGGCGATCTCGCCGTTCAACGCCTTCATGATCCTGACCGGCATCGAGACGCTGCCGCTGCGCATGGCGAAGCATTGCGCCAATGCGCAGGCGATCGCCGAATTCCTGAGCCAGCATCCGGCCGTGTCGTGGGTGTCCTACGCCGGCCTGCCGGGCGACAAGTACCATGCGCTGGCGGGCCGCTATATGCCGAAGGGTGCCGGAGCGGTGTTCACCTTCGGGCTCAAGGGCGGCTACGAGGCGGGCATCAAGCTCGTGTCGAAGGTCGGGCTGTTCTCGCATCTCGCCAATGTCGGCGACACGCGCAGCCTGGTCATCCATCCCGCCTCGACCACGCATCGCCAGCTCACCGACGCGCAGAAGACCGCCGCCGGCGCCGGCCCTGATGTCGTTCGCCTGTCGATCGGCATCGAGGATGCCGCCGATCTGATCGCCGATCTCGATCAGGCGCTCGCGGGCTGATCCGGGGCCCGGAAACGACGACGGCGAGATCCTCGGGTCCCGCCGTTTCGATTCGAACCGATGGCCTTCGCTTCGTCAGGTCGCGGCGGTCGCGGCGCGCAGATGCAGCGTCGCGGCGGTCAGGACCAGGATGCCGAAGGCCTGGTGCAGCAGCGCCATGCCGAGCGGCACGACCATGACCAGCGTGCCGATGCCGATCACGACCTGCGCCAGCACGGCAAGGATCAGGAACACGGCCGAGCGCCGGACCGGCGCCGACTGCCCGAGCCGGAGCGCGACGATCGCCTGGATCAGCGCCAGCGCAGTCAGGATATAGGCGCCGCCGCGATGGACGAATTGCACCGTCGCGTGATTCTCGAAGAAGTTCCGCCACATGGGCTCCATGGCGAGCCACTCCGGCGGCACGACAAAGCCGTTCATGCTCGGCCAGGTGTTGTAGACGAGCCCGGCGTCGTTGCCCGCGACGAGCGCGCCGAGGAAGATCTGCACGAACACCATGGCGACGACCAGCGCAGCCCCCGTCCTGATGCGCGGCGCCTCGTTCTCGCGCCGATCGTTGCGGCCGAGCGAGGCCGCGGTCCAGACGAGCGCGGCGAAGATGATGCTGGCGAGCGTCAGGTGCACGGCGAGCCGATAAGGCGCGACCGAGACGCGGTCGACGAGGCCGGAGGCCACCATCCACCAGCCGACGGCGCCCTGGATGCCGCCGAGCACGAAGATCGCGGCGAAGCGGCCGGCGTCGCGGCGCGCGATCAGGCCGGTCGCCAGGAAGGCGACGAAGGGCACGAAGAACACCACGCCGATCATGCGACCGAGGAACCGGTGCGCCCATTCCCACCAGAAGATGAACTTGAAGGCGGCGAGGTCCATGCCCTGGTTCATCTGGGTGTATTGCGGGATCGCCTTGTACTTGGCGAAGGCCTCGGCCCAGGCGGCATCGGTCATCGGCGGGATGGCGCCGAGCAGCGGCTGCCATTCGGTGATCGACAGGCCGGAATCGGTCAGCCGGGTCGCGCCGCCGACGATCACCATGGCGAAGACCATCAGTGCGACCAGCACGAGCCAGGCCCGCACGAGCCCCTGCCCGCGGCGCCCCGGACTGGCCCCGGCCGGGGCATCGAGTGCGATCGTGGTCATGGTTTTCCTTTTCTCCTCGTTCGCGGGCGAGATATAGAGCCCTCGACCGCGATCGGTAAGTCACCTCGACGTGACGCCCGACGTCGCAGCACCCGCATCGCGTCCGCTCGGATCGATCCATCCGCGACACGATCCGTATGCCGGATCGATCGGACCACCAGGAGACACGCGTCGCATGCCCGGCAAACTGAAGCGCCTGATCGGCAACACCGTGCTGGTCGTGTTCGTGCTCGTCTATATCCTGATCGCCATGGGCGTCGGCAACATCATTGCCGCGACCAAGCCGATGTGGGTGCAGATCATCTATTTCGCGGTCGCGGGCCTCGGCTGGGTGCCGATCGCGATGCTGATCGTGAGCTGGATGTACCGGGGGGCCAAGAAGGCGCCGGCCGACGGCGCCTCGCGCTGAGGCAGCCCCACAGCCGGAGCCTCGGCGGTCTCCCGCAAAGACCGGAGCGCCGTCACAAGGTTCCTTTACACGTCGCCGCTATGATGCCGCTCGATCTTCGAACGTGATGAGAGCGGTTCGATCGACGAAACGGCCGAATGGCTCCGCATCGATCGCCCGCTCGGAGAGCGGTCCGCGATGTCGGTCGGCAGTGTTCCTGTTGAGACGGTCCCGTTGCAGACCGCGGCGCTCGGCGCACGCCTGTCGGTGAGCGTCCACGCCGATCCGGCCGAGATCGAAGCCGTCTGGCGCACACTCGAAACCGAGGCGCTGCCCGCGCCATTCCAACGCTACGACTGGATGGCCGCCTGGATCGCCCATGTCGCGCCGACCATCGGACAGACGCCGCTGCTCGTGCTCGGACGCATCGACGGTCGTCCGGCGTTCCTGTGGCCGCTCGGCGTCAGGCGCCGTGGCTTCGCGCGGATCGCCGAATGGCTCGGCGGCTCGCACCTCGGCTATCACGGCGGCCTCCACACGGCCGAGGCGATCGCGGCGCTCGATCCGGCGACGGTACGCGCCCTCCTCCGCGACATCGGCCGTCAGCACCGTGTTCATTGCTACCTCCTGACCAGCCAGCGCACCGAGAACGACGGTCTGGCCGACCCGATCGTGGCGGCGCTGCCGGCGGCGCGCTCGGTCAACGACGGCTATGAACTGACGCTGGCGCCGTCGTTCGACGGCATCCTCGAGCGGCATAGCGGCAAGCGCAAACGCAAGAACGCGCGCCGCAAGGAGCGCATGCTCGCGGAGGCCGGCGACTACCGGATCGAGGTGCTGCCGCCGGCCGCCGCGGTCGCGGCGCTGGCGGATCTGTTCGCGCAGAAGTCCCGTCGCCTGAAGGCGCAGGGCCTGCACGACGTGTTCGGCGATCCGGGCATCCCCGCCTTCTATGCGGCGGTCGCCGGAACCGCGCAGCCCGGCGACGACGCCGCCATCGAGATCTGGGCCTTGAGGGCCGGCGGCGGGGCGCAGGCCTATTCGGCGGTCAGCCTCCGCGGCGGCCGGGTGACCGGCATGCTGCTGTCCTTCGCGGACGGCGATCTGGCGCGGGCGAGCCCGGGCGAGATCCTGATCCACCGCCAGATCGAAGCCTTCGTCGCGCGCGGCTTCGAGACCTACGATTTCGGCGCCGGCCAGGAACGCTACAAGTCGAGCTGGGCCGACCGCACGATCCCACTCGTCGACACGTTTCTCGCGCTGACGCCGCTCGGCCATGTCCAGGTCGCTGAACGGCGTCTGCGCGCGGCGCTCCTCGGCGCGATCCGCCGCAACGCGGTGTGGTGGGAGCGGGTGCGGGCATTCCGACGCTTCAAGGCCAAGCTCGGCGACGATGCCGAGGAGCGCGACTGAGCCTTCGCCCGTCAGACGAAAAAGGCCGGCTCGCTCGCGCGGCCGGCCGATTCCGATGCAGGCGCGGCCATGCCGCCGCGCGGTCCGCCATCCCCGATCAGGCGGCGATCTCGACCAGCGACTTCGCCTCCGAGCTCTCCACCGAGAGCACGAAGACATTCTCCCCGCCCGAGGCCGACAGCGCCTCGTAGCAGCGATGCGTGCGCGGGTCGTTGCCGGCGCCGTCGGCGGCAACGACGATGGCGCGCGCGGTCTCGGCGAGATCGGCATGCGCCTCGTTGACGAGGCCGAGGTCGAGCACGACGAAGTCGTAGGTCGCCTCCAGAGCCTCGATGACGGTCGCAAGCCGCGGATGCGACACGAGATCCTCGCCGACCGGGCCGGCGGGCACGATGTGCGCGCGGGACCGGCGGTCGCGGTAGATGACCTGCGCGAAGCTGACACGGCCGGCGAGCAGGTCCGGCAGGCCGGGGCCCTCGGCCCCTGCCTCGTCGTCGGGCTCTCGGCCGTTGAGATCGAGCAGGCAGACGCGGGCGCCGGACTTGGCGGCGACACGCGACAGGGCAATGGCAGCGATATCGGCGGCCTTGCGCGAGGTGGCGGAGGCGACGAGCACGCGGCCGGACGGGCTGTCGAGCTTGGCGAGCTCCGACCAGATCCGCGACACCGAGGCGACGCCCTCCGCATCGAGCGGCTCGTCGTCGTCCTTCGGCATCAGGCGCGACACCGTAGCGCCACGCGGACGACGCATGCGGCCGTCGACCGGCACGCCGCCGGCGACCGCGGGCGGCTCGCCGGCCACGATCGGCCGACGCACCATGGCCTCACCCGACAGGATCGAGCGCAGCGTCACGAAGGTGGCGCCGAGCAGGAAGGCGGCGGCGGCGGCGACCGAGGTCAGCGGCACCAGCTTCGGGAAGGCCGGCTGAACCGGGACGGTCGCCTCGGAGATCACGCGCGCATCGGCCGGCGCGGCTTCGGCGCGCTGCTTGGCGACCGCCTCGCGATAGCGGGCGAGGAAGGTCTCGAGCAGGTCGCGCTGCGCCTTGGCCTCGCGCTCCAGGGCGCGGAGCTGGATCTCGTTCTCGCCCGCCTTGACCGACTGCGCCTTGTACTCGCCCGCCTGGGCGGTCAGTTCGCGAATGCGGCCCTCGGCGACGCGCAGGTCTGTCTCGAGGCCCGAGAGCACCTTGCGCGCCTCGATGCGCATCTGGGCCTCGACGTCGCCGATCTGCGCCTGCAGCGCCTGGATCTGCGGATGGCCCGGCAGGTAGACCGTTCCGAGTTCGGCGATGCGCGAACGCAGCGCGCTCTGGCGCTCGCGCAGCCGCTGGATGGTCGGCGCGTTGAGCACGTCGGAGGCGCCGTCGAGCGCGGCGTTCGAATCGATCAGGCGCTTCAGCTGGCGGACCTTGACGTCGAGGTCGGTCTTCAGCGACCGCGCCGAAGACAGCTGCGAGCCGATGTCGCCGAGCTGCTGCTCGGTCAGCGGCGTGCGATTCTGCCCGGCGTAGAGGTCGGTGCCGGAGCGGAATTTCTCGACCTTTTCCTCGGCCTCGCCGACCTTGCGGCGCAGGTCGTCGATCTCGGACTGGAGCCAGCGGGTGGCGTCGCTGTTGGTCTGCAGCTTGGCCTCGCCCTGCGCTTTCAGGAACTCCGTGACGATCATGTTGGCGACGCGCGCCGACAGGGCCGGGTCACGGGAGGAGAATTCGATCGTGATGACGCGCGACTTCTCGACCTGATAGACGTTCAGGCGTTCGAAATAGGCATCGAGCACGCGGTCCTCGGCAGCGCCGCGGCGGCTCCCGAGGAGCCGCGACAGCATCCCACCGGCGGAATTGAACTCCGGCTCGTCGGCGAGCTTGGTCGCAGCGACGACACGGCGCGCGAGATCGCGGGAGGTCAGGAGCTGGACCTGACTGCCGATGCCGGCCTCGTCATAGACCGCCCGCTCCGTTTCGGCGCCACGCTGGCGAACATCGAGCGGCAGATCGCGCGCCTCGATGACGACCTTGGCCTCCGATTTGTAGCGGGGCGGCACCATAGACAAGCCGATCGCCGTTGCGCCGGCAACGAAGAGCGTAAACAGAAGAAGCCCGAACTTCGCGCGCCAAAGCGCCCGGAGGATCACTCCGAGGTCGATGTCCACATCGTCGAAACTGCTGTCGCTGCGAACGGCCATAACCGACTACTCCGTCACTGACAGCTGGATTATGGATCCGTTAGGGTCAATGACCGGTTAATCGCAGCGGCCGCCCGTTAGAGTTTGGGCAAGGCTCTCGCCGACGTGAAATCTCGGTTCAGATTTCATTAACCATAAGCTCCCAATGTCCTCTCAAGGATTCCTTGCGAGGCTGATCATGCGTTTCGGACTGGCCATGGCGGTCGTGCTGGCCTCCCTCGTCGGGGGGTGTTCGGGCTACGTTCGCCCCTCCCCGGCCTTCCACGAGGTACTCAACCAACCCTATCGCTTCGACGCGGGCGACAGGCTGCGCATCACCGTGTTCGACCAGCCGAACCTGTCGAACACATACCAGATCGACGCGTCCGGCAGCCTCGCCTTCCCGCTGATCGGCTCCGTGCCGGCGCGCGGCAAGACGACCGATCAGCTGCAGGCCGACATCGCCGGACGGCTGCGCAACGGCTATCTGCGCCATCCGGACGTCACTGTCGAAGTGGAGCAATACCGGCCGTTCTTCGTCATGGGCGAGGTCCGCAACGCCGGCCAGTACCCCTACGTCGCCGGCATGACCGCCCAGACCGCGGTCGCCATCTCCGGCGGCTATACGGCGCGCGCGGATCAGAGCTCGGTCGACATCACCCGCCAGATCAACGGCGAGATCATGAGCGGCCGGGTGCCGGTCACCGATCCGATCCGTCCGGGCGACACGATCTACGTCCGCGAACGCTTTTTCTGAGCGCTGTTTTTCTGGCTCTTGTCTGTCGGAGCAAGGTTAACCGAACCTTGCTCCAATAGTCGCAAAATTGCGACTAGATCTAACTTGGATTTCAGTCGCCTCTGTCATTGTCGACCCCGGACAAACGGGACAGCCCGATCACGGGCCGGGGTCGCATCATGGGCGAGACCAATTCACTGCGCATCATTCATTTCGTGCGCGCACCGATAGGCGGCATCTTCCGCCATATCGTCGATCTCGCATTGGCGCAGACGGCCGAAGGCCATCGGGTCGGCATCGTCTGCGATTCGACGACGGGTTCGGACTTCGAGGCCGGGATCATCGCGCAGGTCGCGCCGAAGCTCGCCTTCGGCGTCACGCGGCTGCCGATGATGCGACAGGTCACGCCAGGCGACATGGTCGCCATGGTTCGGATCTACCGTCATGTCGCGCGAATCGAGCCCGACGTCATCCACGGCCACGGCTCGAAGGGCGGCACCTATGCGCGCCTGATCGGCACGTTGCTGCGCGCGTTCGGACACCGCACGCTGCGCATCTACTGCCCGCACGGCGGCAGCCTGCACTTCGACAAGCGTTCCGGCGCCGGTCGCGCCTATCTGCTGGTCGAGCGCCTGCTCGAGTACCTGACCGACGGCCTCGTCTTCGTCTCGGACTTCGAGCGGGCCGCCTACCGGACCAAGATCGGCGAGCCGACCGTGCCGCATGTTCTGGCGCACAACGGCCTGGCACCCGAGGAATTCGCGCCGGTCGACCGCGTGCCGGGGGCCGCGGACTTCATGCACATCGGCATGCTGCGTGCGCTGAAGGGCACCGACGTCTTCATCCGGGCGATGGCGGCGCTGAAGGAGCGCGGCTCGACCGCGACCGCGATCATCGTCGGCATCGGCGAGGAACGCGCCGCCTACGAGCGCATGGTCGACGATATGGGGCTGGCGGACCGGGTCCGTTTTCTGGACCCGATGCCGATCCGGCGAGCGCTGAGCCTCGCGCGAGCGGTGGTCGTGCCGTCGCGCGCCGAATCGCTGCCCTATGTGGTACTCGAGACGATCGCCGCGGACACGCCGCTGATCGCGACCCGCGTCGGCGGCATTCCGGAGATCTACGGCGATCTCACCGATCGCCTGGTGCCGCCCGGAGACGTCGATCGCCTCGCCGAGACGATGGAAGCCTTCATGCGGCGCCCCGCGCAGGCGGTGGTGGAGGCCGAGGAACTGCGTCGGCGAATCCGTCCGATCTTCTCGATCGAGACCATGGCCCGCACGATCGGCGCCTTCTACGAATCGTTCAGTCCGGTCGATATCACGCGCACCCGCCCGGAGGCGGCGGTAGCCAATGCGCCGCCCGCTCCGGCGGTGGTGAGGCTTCCCGCCCGCGTGCCCTGACCGGTCCGTCGGTCAAACGATCATTAGCCTTTCGCGAGTAACCTCGTCGCAACGAGGGTGCGGTGCATGAGCGAGTACGATCCCAAGATCCGTTTCCGCGGCGCGGCGCATTTGGCGCTCGCCTCCGAGACCGTGGCCAGCTTCACGGCCCTGCCGCCGTCCGATGGCAAGCGCCCCGAGCTCTCGGCGACGGCGCGCGAGGTGGCGTCGCATTTCTCCGACCGGCCGATCTCCGGATCGTTGCTGGCGGGACTGGTGCGGCTGACTGACATTTTCGCGATCACCGGTATCGGACTGGCGATGCACACGTCGATGGTCGCCGATGCGACCGTGCTCGACGTCTGGACGCTGTTCGGCACCGGCCTCGGCGGCCTGCTGCTGGCGCTGTTCATTCAGGCGTTCGACGGCTACCACATTCCGGTCTTCCGCCAGTATGCCGCGCAGATCGGCCGCGTGATGGCCGGCTGGACCATGGTGTTCGTCGTCATCGGCGTCGTCGCGGTGCTGATCGATGCCGGCGCCTGGGACGGCCGGGCCTGGCTCGCCGGCTGGTATCTCGGCGGCCTGCTCTATCTGGTGCTGTCCCGCCCGGTGCTGACGCGGCTCGTTCGGCGCTGGACCGCCGACGGGCGGCTCGAGCGGCGCGCGGTCGTGGTCGGCGGCGGCGCGGCGGCCGAAAGCCTGATCACCCAGCTCGAATCGCAGCCCGACAACGACATCCGCATCTGCGGGATCTTCGACGACCGCAGCGACGATCGCTCGCCGCCGCTGGTGCGCGGCTACCCGAAGCTCGGGACGATCCCGGAACTGATCGAATTCGGACGCATCTGCTCGTTCGACATGCTGATCGTGACGCTGCCGCTGACGGCCGAGAGCCGGGTGCTGCAGATGCTCAAGCAGCTCTGGGTGCTGCCCGTCGACATTCGCCTGTCGGCGCACACCAACAAGCTCAAGTTCCGGCAGCGCTCCTATTCCTATGTCGGCTCGGTGCCGTTCCTGGACATCTTCGACAAGCCGCTCGCCGACTGGGACGCGGTGTCGAAGCGGATCTTCGATCTGGTCATCGGGACGATCGCGCTCGTGATCCTGTCGCCGCTGATGCTCGCGACCGCGCTCGCGATCAAGCTCGACAGCCGCGGTCCGGTGTTCTTCCGCCAGAAGCGCCATGGCTTCAACAACGAGATCATCGACGTCTGGAAGTTCCGGTCGATGTACACCGACAAGACCGATGCCGAGGTGCGCAAGGCGGTCACCAAGGGTGATCCGCGCGTGACCCGGGTCGGCCGGTTCATCCGCAAGACCTCGATCGACGAGTTGCCGCAGCTCTTCAACGTTTTGAAGGGCGAATTGTCCCTCGTCGGGCCGCGGCCGCACGCGGTCAACGCCCAGACCGAGAATCGCGCCTGGGGCGAGGTCGTCGACGGCTACTACGCCCGCCACAAGGTGAAGCCCGGCGTCACCGGCTGGGCGCAGATCAACGGCTGGCGCGGCGAGGTCGACACGCCGGAGAAGATCCGCCGGCGCGTCGAACACGACCTCTACTACATCGAGAACTGGTCGCTGCTGCTCGATCTGAAGATCCTGATCCTGACACCGATCAGCCTCTTCAACACCGAGAACGCATATTGAGCGCGGGGATCTCCTCCGCGTATCACCCGGACGCCCTCGGGCCGTCCGGGCTCAATGCCGTTCCGATCGTGCGGATCGGCGACATCGTGCTGTGGTTCGGCGTGTTTGCCGGCAGCGCCGTGATGATCGAGCCGGCGCCCTACGACCTGATCATCACACTTCAGGCGATCGCGGCGCTCGCGCTCGGTCTGGTTCTACCGCGCGCCATCGCGCCCCTCATCATTCTGCTGATGCTGTATAATGTCGGCGGCCTTCTGGCGCTGACGCAGGTCGTCTATTGGGAAGAAAACCCGCCGGTCTTCGTGGCGATCTCGTTCTTCCTGATGCTGAGCGCGATCTTCATCGCCGCGACCGTCGCCGCCCATCCCCATCGCATCAAGCTGATCATGTCGGCGACCGTCTGGTCCGGCCTGTTCGCGGCGATCATCGGCATCATCGGCTACAAGCTGCAGATCGAAGCCTTGATGCGCTTCGGCCGCGCCAAGGCGCTGTTCAAGGATCCGAACGTCTACGGCCCGTTCCTCGTGCTCGCGGCGGTCTGGTTGACCCGCGAGGTGCTGACCGCACGGTTCCGCAGGACCATCGTGCCCGCGCTGATGCTGATGCCGCTGATGCTGGCGATCCTTCTGTCCTTTTCCCGCGCGGCGTGGGGCCTCGCAGCCGGCTGTCTCGTCGCCATCTGGTTCGTCGTACTGGTCGACACGCCGAGGACGCGCGACCGGGCGCGCCTGTTCCTTTTTGCGGCCCTCGGCATTCTTGCCGTGGTCGGCATGATCGCGATCGTGCTCGCCAATGAAGAACTGCGCTCGATGCTGCTCGAGCGCGCCAAGCTCGTGCAGTCCTACGACGGCGCGCGCCTCGGCCGCTTCGCCCGTCACCTGATCGGCTTCCTATGGGCGACCGAGCTGCCGCTCGGCCTCGGCCCCTACCAGTTCGGCCACTATCTTCCGGAAGATCCGCACAACGTCTATCTGAAGTCGCTGATCACCTACGGCTGGATCGGCGGGGTCGCCTATCCGGTCCTGGCGTTCTGGACGCTGTGGAAGCTGTTCCCGCTGATGTTCCGGCCGCGCCCCTGGAAGCCCTACGCCCAGTGCGTCTGGGTCGCGCTTGCCGGGCACCAGGTCATGAGCTGGATCATCGACAGCGACCACTGGCGGCACTTCTTCCTGCTCTGGGGCCTGTCCTGGGGCATGATCGCGCTCGAGGTGAAGTGGCGCAGGACAGCGCGGGCCGGCGGGCGCGACGCGCTGTCAGGGCTTTCCTGACGGCTCTCCGCAGCCGCCCCTCTGGATGGCGAACTCACCACCCAAGGCTCCTCGTCGCCGGCCGATGCGCGACCGTCGAGCATGGTTGTCGTCCGCCTTGCGACCGCTGCGCCCTTCTCTCGATCCGGCACGCGGCCGGTCGATTTCAAGACAGCCGCGCCACAACGCAGGTGCAGCATGGCTTCAGACTGCACGAGGCGGCTCAATTTCGTCACCTGATGTCGGATTCGCGATAATCTGCCCACGATCGGCTGCTAGCCTCGACCCTACGCGACCTCGGAATTCCGAGCGATCCCAAGCCGTCATGGCGGCTCATGACGGCATGACAAAAAGTCGGTCGCAAAAGGGCCAGGGGCGTGCAGGAATTCGGTCCGGCCGACGCGATGCCCTCGCGGAGTGTCGTCGTATCGAGGACAGTCGCAGCAGGTCGTGTCGCAGCTTGATTGTCGCGGGGGCGACGACGGAGGCATCGATGAACGTCAGACCGGAGATCGGCGGTACGCACACGGTCGGGTTCCTGATGGTGCCCAACTTCTCGATGATCGCCTTCGCCTCGGCGATCGAGGTGCTGCGGCTCGCGAACTACGTGACCGGAGCAAAACTGTTCGCGTGGAAGCTCTATTCCGCCGACGGCGCGCCGGTTCCCTCATCGAACGGCGTCGAAGTCTCGGTCGACGGCTCCTATCGCGATGTCGGGCCGATGCCGGAGATCATCGTCTGCGCCGGTCTCGACGTGCAGAAATATGAGCACTCGGCGCTGATCGCGCAGCTGCGGCGGCTCGCCTTCTACGGTGTGTCGATCGGCGCAGTCTGCACGGGCACCTATGTGCTCGCACGCGCCGGCCTGCTCGACGGTCACCGCTGCGCGATCCACTGGGAGAACTATGACGCGTTCCGGGAAGAGTTCCCGGAGATCGAGGTCACGCAGGAGCTGTTCGAGATCGACCGCAACCGCTTCACCTGCGCCGGCGGCACCGCCGCGGTCGATATGATGCTGGCGCTGGTCGCCAACAAGAAGGGGCCGTCGGTCGCCGCGCTGATCACCGACGAGATGATCCATCATCGCATGCGCGACAGCCACGAGCGCCAGCGCATGGAACTGCGCGCCCGGCTCGGCGTCAGCCATCCGAAACTACTCGCGGTGATCGCCGAGATGGACAAGCGGCTCGAGCGGCCGCTCTCCTGCGCACAGCTCTCCAAGCTCGTGCACCTGTCGCCGCGCCAGCTCGAGCGGCTGTTCCAGCGCTATCTCGACACGACGCCGACGCGCTACTACCTCGGCCTGCGCCTCAACCGCGCGCGGCACCTGATCCGTCAGACCTCGATGCCGATCCTGTCGGTCGGGCTCGCCTGCGGCTTCGTCTCGGCCTCGCATTTCTCGAAGTGCTACAGCGAGTTCTTCAAGCACACGCCGAGCGAGGAACGCTCCGGTGCGCGCGGCTCCGGCCGACGGATGCTCGCCGCGGCGGAGTGAGGCTTTCCGCAATTCACCATCGCTTCAAACACGAAGGCCGCGCCCTGCCGAGCGCGGCCTTCGTCGTTACCGGACCCGAGATCCGGTCAGATCGCCCTGCCCGTCATGCGTTCGGGGTGAAAGGCTGGACCTCGTCGCGCGGGGTATCCCGCGGCGGAGTCGGCCGGCTGCGGCGCTCGGACATGAACTGGTCGAACTCCGCCTTGTCCTTGGCCATGCGCAGACGCTCCAGGAAGTCCTTGAACTCGCGCTGCTCGTCCTCGAGCCGGCGGATCGTCTCGGCGCGGTACTCGTCGAAGGCGCGGTTGCCGCTCGAGGGCGGGCCGCCCCAGCCACCGCCGAAGCCGGCGAAGCCGCGACCGTCCATGCGCTCGCGCAGGCGGTCCATCTTCTCCTGCAGGCGGGTCATCTTGTACTGCCAGCGATCGCCGCTCTCAGCGTTCCAGCAAGCCATTTTCCGTCTCCCGAACATGTAGGCGAGGATCGCCAGGCCGATCGGCCAGGCGACGATGAAGCCGATGACCATCATGACGATCATGGCCGGCCGGAACGGGTTGTCCGGCATGAAGCGGGGGTCGCGCCACGGTCCCCGCTCGGTGAAGGATGGGTCGGATGCGTAGGACATGGGTTGGCCTCCATGTGAATGTGAATAACATTTACATTGATAGGGAGCACCGAGCGGAGCGTCAAGGGGCGGGCGTCAAGGGCTGAGCGGGATTTTTGCGCCGGAGGGCGACCGAAGCTAGGAGGCCGGCGCGGGGGCGACCATCCAGTTCCGTGCCATGTTCACGCGCTCCTTGGCCCGGAACGCCTCCTCGAGGTCGACCCCGTAGCGATTGGCGACGGCGCACAGATAGATGATCAGGTCGGCGAGTTCGTCAGCGATCGGCAATGCGCCCGCTTCGCAATCGATCGGCAGACCCTCGCGCTTGCGAACGGCCTTGAACAACTCGCCCATCTCTTCGCCCATCAGCAAACATTTCTGAACCGCTGTCTGGTCGGCGAAACCGCGCTGCGTCTCCAACTCTGCGACGTAGCGCTGAATGTCGGCAAGCGTCGCGCCGCGGCGGAGTTCTTCCATGACGGTGTACCCTCTGGTGCAAGAGCGACAGCCCGGATCTACCGCGCCTCCGCCGGCCCGTTGAAGCCGAGACCCTGCAGGTAGACCAGCAAACCGGCCTCGACGAGCTCTTCCGGTGACATCGGCAGGGCGCGGCGGCCGCCGTCGTTGCGGCAGAACAGCGTCGCGATGCCGTGGGCGAGCGCCCACATGTGCAGGCTCATCATCAGCGCCGGCGGCCGCTTGCCCTCGGGCATGCGCGCCGACAGGCGCTCGGAGGCGAGGCGCAGCACGCCGAAGGCGCGGTCGGCGGCGGTGCGCAGTTCGACCGACCGATCGAGCGGCACACCCGCTTCGAACATGGCCGAATAGAGCGCCGGCTCGTCACGCGCGAAGGTCAGATAGGCGCGGCCGACCGCCTCGAAGGCGGTGAAGGCGTCGGGACGGCCCTCGTTCCAGGCCAGTTCAAGTGCGCGGGTCAGCTCGTCGAAGCCGCGCCGCGCGACATCGGCGATCAGGTCGTCGCGGTCGCGGAAGTGGCGGTAGGGCGCGGCCGCGCTGACACCGGCGGCCCGCGCGGCCTCGGCGAAGGTGAAGCCCATGGCCCCTTTCTCGGCGATCAGCGACAACGCGGCGCTCACCAGCGCCTCACGCAGGTTGCCGTGGTGGTAGCCGCGTTCCTTGTCGGGGTGTTCGGGTTTCTTCGACCAGCTCATGTGAAGAGGTCTTACATGACGGATCGACCGCCGTCGACCGGGCCGCGCAACGCCTCCAAGGCGAGCGATCGGCCGAGAACCTCACCCGCTCGTCGGGCCAGGGTTCCACCTGACATCGCGGCATCCCTCTACTGAGGTCGAGGACGAGACAAGTCATTTATGGTTACCAAGTCGAACATTATTTAAGATTTCAGGCCGATCCTCCGTTCCGACATTCGACGGGAGACGAGATCATGATTCGGTTCGGCGGGATCACGCGGCAGTTCGGGATCGTCGTGGTGTTGAGCACGCTCGTCATCATGGCGATCTTCGCCGTGACGATCGTACAGGTGCGCAACACCATGCTCGAACAGAAGCGCAGTGACATCAGGCACTCCGTCGAAGCGGCCACCTCGATCGTCGAGGGCTTCCGGCAGCGCGCCGAAAAGGGCGAACTGTCGGTCGAGGCCGCCAAGTCGATGGCGATGGAGGGCCTGCGCGCGGCCCGCTTCGACGGCGGCAACTACTATTCGATCTACGACTTCGACGGCGTGACGCTCATGCACCCGATCCGCAAGGATCTCGAGGGTAAGAACAACTCGGGGCTCAAGGACGCCAACGGCTTTCTGATGATCCAGGACTGGATCCGGATCGGGCGCGGGCCGGGCGCCGGCTTCTCGGAATACCTCTGGGTGAAGCCGGGCGACGCGGAGGCCACCGTCAAGGTCGCCTACGTCGCGGGCGTCAAGGGCTGGAACTGGCTGATCGGCGCCGGACTGCACGTCCACGACGTCGACCGCGCGCTCGTCGGCATCGTCGGCCAGATCTCGGCCGTCGCGCTGCCGCTGTTCGCGGTCACGATCGGGCTCGCGGTCTGGATCGGCCGGCGCATCTCCACGTCGCTCGCCGACCTGACCGGGACGACCGAGCGACTCGCCGCCGGCGACCTCTCGGTCGAGATCCATGCCGCCGACCGACGCGACGAGGTCGGCGTCATGGCGCGCGCGCTCGAAGTGTTTCAGCGGAATCTGCTCGCCAAGCGCGACGCGGACGCGGCCGCGGCGGCCGAGGCCGATGCGCGCGTCCGGCGCTCCGAACTGCTCGATCGGCTGACCCGGGCATTCGAAGAGAAGACCGTGACGCTCGGGCGCGCACTGCAATCGGCCGCGGAACGGCTGCAGACGAGCGCGGTGACGATGTCGCGCACCGCCGATGACACCGCCCGCCAATCGGTCGAAGGCCTTTCCGCCGCATCGACCACCGGCGCCAACGTGCGCAGCGTCGCGGCGGCGGCCGAAGAGCTTTCCACCTCGGTGCGCGAGATCGCGCAGCAGGTCGCCATGTCGTCGGCCGTCGCCGCCAAGGCCGTGGCCGAGACCGGCAAGACCGACGCCGCGGTCGACGCGCTCGAACGCGGCGCGCAGAAGATCGGCGACGTCGTCGCGCTGATCAACACGATCGCCGAGCAGACCAACCTGCTCGCCCTCAACGCCACGATCGAAGCGGCGCGCGCAGGCGAGGCCGGCAAGGGCTTCGCCGTGGTCGCGGCCGAGGTCAAGGCGCTGGCGGGTCAGACGACCAAGGCGACCGAGGAGATCGACGGCCAGATCCGCGAGATCCAGGACATGACCCGGACCGTGGTCGGCGCCGTCCGCGAGATCCGCTCGGTCATCGAGGAGATCTCGGTGATCTCCGGCGCGATCGCCTCGGCGATGACCGAGCAGGACGCCACGACTACCGAGATCGCGCGTTCCGTCCACGATGCCGCGCGCGGCACGACGATCGTCACCGACAACATCACCGCCGTCGACGCCGCGGCGCGCCACACCGGGGCCGCCGCCCAGGAGGTCCGTGGCGCCGCCGATGACGTCGCCCGGCAGTCGACCGTGCTGCAGGCGGAAGTCGACGCGTTCCTGGCGCAGATCCGCGCGGCCTGATCCGCGCCAGCCGACCCGATCCGGACCGCGGGGGCGTTACGCGCCCCCGCTCTCGTCCGTGCCGGTCGCGAAACGGTAGAATGCGACGGCCGTCATCAGATCCAGGTGGCCGCCGCCGGCGTTCTTGAACAGCGTGATCTCGTCGTCGGCGCGCCGGCCGGGCGCCCAGCCCCGGCAGAGGTCGTAGAGGTCGCCGACAATGTCCTCGGGGCGCAAAGCACCGCTCGCGATCGGACCGGCGATGTCGCCGCAATCCTTCACCGTGAACTGCCGGGTGTCGACGAAGACGCGGGCGTGCCGGACCGCGTCGTCGTCGGCCTCGCGCATCGCCGGGGTGAAGCCGCCGACCAGATCGACGTGGGTTCCCGGCCGCAGCCGCGCGCCGAGGACGATCGGTACGGTCGACGACGTGACCGCTGTCACGATGTCGGCGGCGCCGACCGCCGTATCGGCATCGACGGCCACGACGGCATCGAGGCCGTCCTCGCGAAGCCGCGCCACGAGCCGTTCGACCTTTTCGGCGGTCCGGTTCCAGACCACGATTCGCTCGATCGACGGGCGCACGGCCCGGAGCGCCGCGATCTGGGTCGCGGCCTGCGCGCCGGCGCCGAGGCAGGCGAGGACGCGGGCATCCGGCCGGGCGAGATACCGGGCCGCGAGCGCGCTGTCTGCCGCCGTCTTCATCATGGTGAAACAATCGCCGGTCAGAACGGCGAGCGGTCGCCCGTCGGCGCCGTCGAACAGCACGTAGACGGTGGCATTGGTCGGCCGTCCGACCGCGGCATTGCCGGGGAAGACCGAAACGAGCTTGGCGCCGGCATAGGCGCCGAACCGCCACGCCGGCCAGACCAGCAGATGGTTCGGGCCGCCGGGCTCATCGGCGCGCGGCTCGGTCAGCAGCGCGCGCTCGACGCGGTCCACTCCGTTGCGATGGTCCTTGTCGAGGGCGGCGACGAGGGCGTCGAGACCGAGTTGAGGACCGAGAATGTCGCAGTCGAGCGCGATCATGTCGAACTCCGGCAAGAAAGTGCGCGGGAAAGCGGCTTTTATCGTATTCGTAGCCTAGTGTCGGGATCGAGTCCCGATTTCTTTTGTGCGCCTGCAACCGGCCGACGCTTTCGACGTCCGGATTGCTATTTCGTCTTAGAATTGTTCGCGCGCCCAAAGACTCCACTGCCTACACAACTCTCAAAAAATCTAAAAGATGCCGCTAGACACTGCGGCACATACGCAGATACGCTGCCCACCACTCCGCGCATGGCAGTGTCGCAGCGCGGTCTGAGGGCGTATGTCTATGAGCAACGACAAGAAGATCCCGCACATCGACAAGCTGTCGCGCCAGCTGGCTGACAAGACCATGGATCGCCGCGAGTTCGTGCGCTACGCCGCGCTGCTCGGCATGGCCGCCCCTGCGGCCTATGCGCTCGCCGGGTCGATCACCGGCGAGCCCTTCGCGCCGCCGGCTTCGGCGCAGACCACGCTGCCCAAGGGCGGCATTCTGCGCATCGGCAACCGCGTCAAGGAAATCAAGAGCCCGCACAGCTACTCCTGGGGCGGCTACGACTCCAACATGTCCCGTCAGGTGCTCGAGTACCTGACCTATACGGACATCGACGGCGTCACCAAGCCGTATCTCTGCGAGAGCTGGACCGTCTCAGACGACCTGAAGACCTGGACGTTCAAGATCCGCAAGGGAATCAAGTGGCGCAAGGGTTCCGACTTCACCGCGGAGCATGCGGTGTGGAACCTCAAGCGCGTGCTCGACCCGGCGGTCGGCTCCTCGATGATCGGCCTGATGAAGGGCTATCTGCTCAACGAGAAGACCGGCGCCGACGGCAAGGCGACCACCGAGATCTGGGCGCCGAACGCGATCGAGATCGTCGATCCGCTGACCTTCCGCATCAACTGCAAGGTGCCGCAGGTCGCGGTGCCCGAGCATCTGTTCCATTACCCGATGGCGATCATGCACCCGTCGGAGAACGGCGTGTTCGGCGTCGGTTCGGACGGCACGGGTGCCTTCGAGCTGACCGAGTTCGAGCTCGGCAAGAAGGCGGTGTTCAAGAAGAACCCGAACTACTGGGGCGGCGCCGTCGCGCTCGACGGCATGGAGCACATCGACACCGGTGACGATCCGACCGCCGCGATCGCCGCGCTGGCGTCGAAGCAGCTGCACGGCCTCGTGTTCGCCGACCCGATCCAGTACGAGGCGTTGAAGGCGCAGCCGCACCTCGCCTTCTACGACGTCGCGACCGCCGAGACGGCCGTCATGCGCATGCGGCCGGACGCCAAGCCCTTCGACAATCCGAAGGTCCGCAAGGCGCTGCGCCTCGCCTCCGATCCGGCGGCGACCGTCAAGATCGCGCTGCAGGGCCTCGGCCTCGGCGGCGAGCATCACCACTGCTCGCCCGCGCATCCCGACTACGCCAAGATCGCGCCGTTCCCGCGCGACGTCGCCGGCGCCAAGAAGCTGCTCGCGGAGGCCGGCTTCCCGAACGGTGTCGACGGCGAGATCTTCTGCCCGACCGACAATCCGTGGATCCAGACCATGGTCGAGGCGTCGGTCGAGCAGTGGAAGGAAGCGGGCATCCGCATCAAGATCACCTTGATGCCGGGCGCGCAGTATTGGGACGTGTGGACCAAGGTGCCGTTCGGCGCCACGATCTGGTACCACCGGCCGCTGTCGATCATGTGCCTCGGTCTTGCCTACCGTACGGGCGTTCCGTGGAATGAGTCTGGCTATTCCAACAAGGAGTTCGACGAGATCCTGACGGTCGCCGAAGGCACCGTCGACCTCGCCAAGCGCAAGGAACTGGTCGCCAAGCTCGAGAAGATCATGCAGGACGACGGCCCGATCGTGCAGCCGATCTTCCGCTCGACCTTCACCTTCATGGACAAGAAGGTGAAGGGCTTCACGATGCATCCGACCAACTACCTGTTCGGCTGGAAGATCGGCCTCGAGGCCTGATCGGGTCGGCGCTCGACGCGGACCAGAACAACAACGAGGAGCGGCCCGTCGCGGGCCGCTCCTCGGACTTTGCCGACCACCGAGCAAAAGAGCCGGCAATGTGGAATCCGCGTTTTCTCGGATCTCCGGCGCGCGGTCGGATTCGGAATAGTCGCCGCCCTGACGTCGTGATCAGATAAATGGAAGGGGCGATATGACCTCGGTATGGGAGAGCGCGGCGTCAACATGATCCAGGCGATCGGCAAAAAGCTTTTGACCACCGTGCTGACGCTGCTGGCGGCCTCGTTCCTCGTGTTCGCGACTGCCGAGTTCTCGCCCGGCAACGTCGCCCGCAAGACGCTCGGGCCCTTCGCCTCCCAGCAGTCGGTCGACATTCTCTACGAGCGCCTGCAGCTCAACGATCCGCTGCCGATCCGCTACGCGCGCTGGCTCGGCGTCCTGCTCGGTCTCAAGGCCGATCCGCTGCAGGATCCGGTGCTGAAGCTCGACTTCAAGGATCCGCGCGGCGACCAGTACTTCGGCAATTTCGGCTATTCGACGCTCTACAAGGCGCCGGTCAACGACGTGATCTGGGGCCGGCTCGCCAACACCGGCCTGCTCGCCGGCCTCGCCTTCGCGATCATCGTGCCCTTGTCGCTGTCGCTCGGCATCCTCGCCGGCATGCGCGAGGGCGGGCCACTCGACAGATCCATATCGATCTTCGGCATCGTCACCACCTCGATCCCGGAATTCGCCTCCGGCGTCTTCCTGGTGGCGGTCTTCGTGGTCTGGCTCGGCTGGCTGCCCGGCACTTCGCCGCTGGCCGGCTCGACCGGCTGGCCGGTCTGGACGCAGCTCGTGCTGCCCGTCACCGTGCTCGTGCTCTACGACTCCGGCTACCTGATCCGCATGGTGCGCGGTTCGATGGCCGAGGTCATGGCCAAGCCCTACATCCGCACCGCGATCCTGAAAGGCCTGCCGTTCCGCGAGGTCGTGACCCGCCACGCGATGCGCAACGCCATGATCGCGCCGTTCACAGTCATCCTGTTGCAGATCAACTTCCTGATCTCCGGCGTGGTCGTCACCGAACTCGTGTTCGCCTATCCCGGCTTCGGCCGCATGATCCTCGACGCCTCGCTGTTCGGCGATATCGCGCTGATCGAGGCGGCAACGCTGATCGCGCTCGTCGTCGCGATCACCACCCAATTCCTGGGCGACCTCGGCTACGCCCTGCTCAACCCGCAGATCCGGCTGTCATGACCGCGACCGAAGCCCCCTCCCCGCCGCCCGCCCGCGTGGTCGCCGACCGGCCGCCGTCGCTGTTGCGCCGCCTGCCGCGCTCGCGCGTCGCGATGATCGGCCTCGGCATCATCATCTTCTGGGCGGTCGTCGCGATCGTCGCGCCGCTCTTGCCGCTCGATCCGCCGAACAAGCAGTTCCTGGCCGCGATGGGCAATCCCGGCCCGTCGGCCACGCACTGGCTCGGCGTCGACATCAAGGGCCGCGACATCCTCGCGCGCATCGCCTTCGGGGCGCAGCGCGTGCTCGGCGTCGCGCCGCTCGCCGCGCTCTGCGCCTACCTGGTCGGCTGCCCGCTCGGGCTGATGGCCGGCTACTACGGCGGCAAGGTCGACATGGTGATCAGCCGCGTCTGCGACGTCATTCTGTCGTTCCCGGTCATCGTGCTCTACGTGATCCTGATCGCGACCGTCGGGCCGTCGATCCTCAACATCATCCTGGCGGTGGTGATCGCGTCGGGCCCGGGCATCGCACGCATCGTGCGCGGCCTGACGCTCGAGCAACGCCACCTCGACTATGTGGCCGCGGCCGAACTTCGGCGCGAGTCGGCGTTCCACATCATGTTCATCGAGCTCCTGCCGAACTGCCGCGGGCCGCTGATCACCGATTTCTGCCTGCGCGTCGGCTACACGATCATCACGATCGGCATCCTCGGCTTCCTCGGCCTCGGCCTGCCGCCGCCGGATCCGGACTGGGGCACCATGGTCAAGGAAGGCACCGCGATGATCTCGGTCCGGCCGCACATGTCGCTGTTCCCGGCGATTGCGATCGTGACGTTGGTCCTCGGCTTCAACCTGCTCGCCGACGGCCTGCGCGAGCTGACCCTCAACGACTGACGAGCGGAAACGAGACGCGCCATGGCCGAGCAGCCTATCCTCGCCATCGAAAACCTGAGGGTCGACTATCACTCGGCCGCCGGCGTCGTCACCGCGATCCCGAACCTCACGTTCCGGATCATGCCGGGCGAGAGCTACGGCGTCGTCGGGGAGTCCGGGTGCGGGAAGTCGACGCTCCTGATGGCGATCATGCGCCATCTCGGCGCGACCGGCCGGATCGCCGGCGGGCGCATCGTCTTCGAGGGCAAGGATCTCGCGACCGCGAGCGAGAAGGATCTCGCCCGCGTGCGCGGCGGCGGCATTTCGATGGTCTACCAGGACCCGAACGCCGCGCTCAATCCGACGCTCAAGATCGGCGCCCAGCTCATGGAAGTGCCGATGCTGCACCAGGGGCTCGGCCGGCGCGCGGCGGCGGAGAAGGCGAAGCGCATGCTCGCCGACGTCAACCTGCCCGATCCCGACAGCGTCATGGAGCGCTATCCGTTCCAGCTCTCCGGCGGTCAGAAGCAGCGCGTCGTCATCGCCATGGCGCTGCTCGCCAATCCGCGGCTGCTGCTGCTCGACGAGCCGACCACCGGCCTCGACGTCACCGTCGAGGCGGCCGTGCTCGATCTGGTCGCCGGACTGAAGGAGAAGTTCGGCACCGCGCTCGTCTACATCACCCACAATCTCGGCGTGGTGGCGAAGGTCTGCGAGCGTGTCGGCGTCATGTATCTCGGCGACATGGTCGAGGAGGCGCCGGTGCGCGAGCTGTTCGCGCACCCGAAGCATCCTTACACGCGCCGCCTGATGGCCTGCGTGCCGCATCTCGGCGCCGACAAGTACACGACCTCGTTCCTGCCGATCCCCGGCCAGCCGCCGGGGCTCGCGCGGCGGCCGCAAGGTTGCGGCTTCGCGCCGCGCTGTGCCGGCTTCGATCAGACGGCCTGCACGACCCGGCTCGTGGAGGAACCGGTGGCGGAGGCCCATCGCGTGCTGTGCGCACGCTGGCGCGATGCCGAGGCCTTCGCGGAGAGCTCGCCGGAGGCGGTCGCGCCGGGGCGGCCGACCGAGACGCTGGTGATGGCAGCCGAGCACCTGTCGAAGGTCTACGATCTCGGCTCGGCGATGTTCTCGCTCGGCGGCGCCAAGCGCAAGCTGACCGCCAACGAGGATCTGAACTTCGATGCGCGCGAGGGCGAAATCCTGGCGATCGTCGGCGAGTCCGGTTCCGGCAAGTCGACCTTCGCCCGCGTGCTCGCCGGGCTCCAGGACGCGACCTCGGGGCATCTGATCGTCAAGGGCGAGGATGTCGGCGCCAAGACGGCGCGGCAGCGCTCGCATGACGAACTCGCCGCAATCCAGATGGTGTTCCAGAACCCCGATGCGACGCTCAATCCCTCGCATTCGGTCGCCTATCCGATCGCGCGCGTGCTGAAGAAGTTCGGCATCGCCAAGACGAAGAAGGAGATCGACGAGCGGATCGACCGGCTGTTCGACATGGTGCGGCTGCCGCGCGCGCTGAAGAGCCAGCGGCCGCCGCGGCTCTCCGGCGGCCAGAAGCAGCGCGTCGCGATCGCGCGCGCCTTCGCGGCCGAACCGTCGATCCTGGTCGCCGACGAGCCGGTCTCGGCGCTCGACGTTTCGGTGCAGGCGGCGATCGTCAATCTGCTGCTCGACATCCAGCGCGAGAAGAAGACCACGATCGTGTTCATCAGCCACGATCTGGCGCTGGTGCGACACCTCGCCGACCGGGTGATCGTGATGTATCTCGGCAAGATCATGGAACAGGGGCCGGTCGAGGCGCTGTTCCAGCCGCCGTACCACCCCTACACGGAAGCGCTGCTGTCCGCAGTGCCGATCGCCGATCCGACCGTCGAGCAGAAGCGCATCCGGCTCGAGGGCGATCCGCCCTCCCCGATCAGTGTGCCGAAGGGCTGCCGGTTCTCCAAGCGCTGCCCGCGCAAGCTGGGTCCGGTCTGCGACGAGACCCCGCCGCCGTTGCGCGACGTGCCGGACGGCTCGTCGATCCTCTGCCACATCCCGATCGAGGAACTCGCCAAGGTCGAGCCGATCGTCCGGGCGCCGGCTCACGCGGCGGAGTAAGAGGCAGCCGATCGCACTGTCGAGCCGAAGGCGCACGGGCGGGCTGGATTGGCGCCCGACATCGCGGTGTGCGCCCCCAGGCGCCCCGGCGGCAATTATGATTACACCGCGCTGACAAAGTCACTTGACAGAAACATGAGGGCTCTATCAGGTCATTCGCGTGACTTTTGGACGGAGGCACCCTTGTCGTACGGAAAGACTACTTTATCGATTTCGCTCCTCGGCGCGGTCACCTTGCTCGGCGCAGGTACTGCATCGGCGATGCCCCCGTTGCAATGCCAGGATTTCGTGAACTTCGCCATGCGCGCGCAGAGCGAATATTACGCACTCGGCTGCCCGCGGACGCCGCTGATGCATGCCAATCGCGAGGGGCACTTCCAGTGGTGTCTCGCGCGCAACGAGTTCCAGGTGCGCGCCGATCGCAACGCCAAGGCGGCGGCGCTCCGGAGCTGCCAGGCGAATGCGCGGGGCCCGCGCGGCGGCAATGGCTTCGGAGGACAGGGCTTCGGCGGAGGCCCCGGTTTCGGCGGTCAGGGAACCTGTGCGCGGATCGCCGGCTTCTATAACGGCCGCGCCGGCACCATCGCCTCGCTCGGCGGCGACCGCATCCAGGTCACGGTCGGTCGGAACCGCCCGGTCGCCTATGGCACCTGCCGCGGCAACCGTCTGGTCGTGGACTTCACCGACGACCACGTGATCTCGGGCGTCTTCGACGGCCGCGTGATCCGCTGGGACAACCGTACCAACTGGACCAAGAGCTGACGGGCCGACACCCGATACGTATCGCGCGGCGGATGAATTCGGCCGCGCGATCCCTCTTCATTCAAACGCCGCGGCCGGCCGAACGACGGCTCGCCGCAATCGATCGCCTCAGTCCTTGTCGCTGACGCCGGCCTCGCCGAAGGTCGCCATGCCGGCGTGGGTCGCCGCCGCCGCGCGAACGATATTCGCCGCGATCGCCGCGCCTGTGCCTTCGCCAAGGCGCATGCCGAGATCGAGCAGCGGGCGCTTGCCGAGCTTCGCCAGCACCTTGGCATGCGCGCTCTCGGCCGAGACATGCGCGAACAGGCAATGGTCGATCGCGGCCGGGTTGATTGCATGGATGACCGCCGCCGCCGCCGTGGTCACGAAGCCGTCGACGATCACCGGCACCTTCTGGTGGCGCGCGCCGATGATCAGACCCGCCATGGCCGCGATCTCGCGGCCGCCGAGCCGGCGCAGCACTTCGAACGGGTTCTTGCGCGCCTCGCCGATGCGCGCGACCGCCTGACCGACAACCGCCGCCTTGTGAGCGAGCGCATCGCCGGCGACGCCGGTGCCGGCGCCGACCCAATCGGCCGCCGTGCCCCCGTAGAGCGCGTGGTAGATCGCGCTGGCGACCGCCGTGTTGGCGATGCCCATCTCACCGAGGCAGACCAGATCCGGCTGGCCGGCGAGCGCCTCCATGCCGAAGGCCATGGTCGCCGCGCAGCCGGCCTCGTCGAACGCGTCGGTTTCCGAGATGTCCGGGGTCGGCACCTCGAGCGCCAGTTCGAACACCTTCAGGCCGATGTCGAAGGCGGCGCAGAGCTGGTTGATCGCGGCACCGCCGGCGGCGAAATTCGCCACCATCTGCACCGTGACCTCCTTCGGGAAGGCGGAGACGCCCTTGTCGGCGATGCCGTGATTGGCCGCGAACACCGCGACCAGCGGCCGCTGCACGGCCGGTCGCGCCCGGCCCTGCCAGGCGGCGAGCCACTCGACGATCTCTTCCAGCCGGCCGAGCGCGCCGGGCGGCTTGGTGAGTTGGCTGTCGCGGATGCGCACCGCGTCGACCGCGGCCGTGTCGGGCCCCGGCGCGAGCAGCACGAGGTCGCGGAAATCGTCGAACGGAAGAGCGGTGG
This sequence comes from Ancalomicrobiaceae bacterium S20, assembly GCA_040269895.1. Lineage (NCBI taxonomy): Bacteria > Pseudomonadati > Pseudomonadota > Alphaproteobacteria > Hyphomicrobiales > Ancalomicrobiaceae > Methyloraptor > Methyloraptor flagellatus. The sequence continues at coordinate 1,984,910 of CP158568.1, forward strand.
GAGCGAACGCCATCGAACTGGTCTTTCCTGTTGGCCGGGGCGCGGTCTACAACGGGGACGGCCGGCCCACAAGCGCGGCCAACGCCGGATCGCCCATGGCGGCCGCGCATTCCGCCAGTCTGACCGCCCGCGCCGAGTTGCAGTCGCCCGATGACGACCCTCCCTGATCCGACGCCGTCCGATCGCCCGGCCGCCGCGCCGTCGCCGGCCGGACCGCTCGACCATGGGCCAGTCGAGAATCGGCCAGTCGAGCATGGGCCAGTCGCGACGCTCGCCGCCGATGTCGCCGCGATGGTGCGCTTCTATTCGCGCCTGCCGGTGCCGCGCTGCGGACCGGCGGACGACCCGGCCGCGATGCCCGATTTCGCCCGCGCCGTGCGCATGCTCCCCTTGGCCGCGCTGCCGATCGCGCTGCCCGCGGCGCTGGCGCTCGCGGCGCTCGGCCTCACCAATCTGCCCGCGCTCGCCATCGCCGGGCTGGCGCTCGCGGTCGGACTGATCGCGACCGGCGTCTTCCACGAGGACGGGCTCGCCGACATCGCGGACGGATTCGGCGGCGGCGCGACTGTGGCACGCAAGCTCGAGATCATGAAGGACAGCCGCATCGGCGCCTTCGGCGGGGCGGCGCTGGTGCTGGCACTGCTCGTCAAGGCAAGCCTCTATGCCGGGTTCGTCGCGCCGTCCGGCGCGGCCGGGCTCGCCGAAGGCGGGCGCGCTGCCGCGGCAGCGCTGGTGCTCGTCGGGCTCGCCCCGATCTCGCGCGTGCTGCCGCTCTACCTGTTTCGCGCCCTGCCGCCGGCGCGTGCGGACGGGCTCGGCCGGTCGGTCGGCGTGCCGGGCCGGGCGACGCTCGGGGTCGCGACCGGCCTTGCGGTCGGGATCGCGCTCGGTCTCGCCGGACCGATCTTGGGGGCGCGCGCGTCGCGGCCGCCCTCCTCGCCGGCGCGCTTGCGACCACCGGGCTCGGCCTCATCGCCAAGCGCCAGATCGGCGGCCAGACCGGCGACGTGCTCGGCGCCGGGCAGCCGATCGCCGAGATCGCGATGCTGATCGTCCTCGCGGCGTGAGGTTCCTGGCGCGGCGCGGCAAGATGACCTCGCCGCCACGCCGAGACACCGCGCCGCAGACGCCCTTGTTCCCCGCGCGGGCGTCACCGATATCTAATCGGGCGCCGGGCCTTCGCCCGCGCTTCGAGGATCCCATGCCGCCCCGCCCCATCGCCAGCCCTTGCGTGAAAATCTGCAGCGTCGACCCGATCGCGCGCGTCTGCATCGGTTGCGATCGCACGCTCGACGAGATCGGCGCCTGGGGATCGATGACGGACGCGGCACGCGCCGCCGTGATGGCCCTGTTGCCGGAGCGGCGGCGACGGCGCGAGGCGGCACGGGCCGCCGCCGCGCAACAGCAGCAGTGAGGCGCGAATGGTGTTCGGTCTCGCCCTCGCCGTTCTCTGCGGCGCCCTCGCGATCCTCATCTTCAACCATTCGGCCGGAACGAGCTTCGGGCTCGCCAACGACGATTTCGCGCGCCTCGTCATGTTCGGCGTCATCGGCCTCACGATTGCGGCCGGCATCGCGCAGAGCGGCCGACATCGGTTCGGCACGATCGCAAGGGCGGCGCTCGTCTGGCTCGCGCTGATCCTCGGCCTGGTGGCAGCCTACGGCTATCGCGACAATCTCGTCGGCGTCGCCGATCGGGTGCAGAGCCTGCTCTTACCCGGCACGCCCGCGGACGGGCCGGAGCCCGGCAGCATCACGATTGCCAAGAGCATGGACGGCCATTTCCGCGTCCGCGCGATGGTCGACGGCCGGATCGTGACCATGGTGGTCGATACCGGCGCGAGCGAGGTCGTGCTGACCGAGCGCGATGCGATCGCCGCCGGCATCGATCCGGCGGGCCTCATCTATGACGCGCGCGTCTCGACCGCCAATGGCGAGACGACCGCCGCGACGATCCGGATCGGCACGCTGGCGATCGGCAGCATCGCGGAGAAGAACATCCGCGCCCTGGTCGCGCGCCCCGGCTCGCTGCAGCAGAGCCTGCTCGGCATGAATTTTCTCAATCGGCTGTCGTCGTTCACGGTCGAGCGGCGGCAACTCGTCATGCGCCGCTGACGGGCGCCTGCGCCCCTCCGACCGCGATCATTCCGCAGCCGTCGCATCGAGCGCCCCTTCCGCTGCCCGTGCCAGCGCCCGCGCCTCCGCCGCGGCCATCGCCTCGCGCACGGCGGCAGCCGCCCGATCGATGATCTCCGGTCCGGCGCCCGGCTCCGCTGCCTCGACGGTCAGGATGCGGCGCCAGAGCCGCGCGCCCGGACGGCCGTTGAACAGGCCGAGCATGTGGCGCGTGACATTGGCGATCCGAAATCCGGCCGCGACCACGCCGGCGGCGTAGTCGCGCATCGCCTCGACAACCGCGAAGAGATCCGGATCCTCGACCGCCTCGCCGAAGATCTCGCGATCGACGCGGGCGAGCAGCGCCGGGTTCTCATAGGCGGCACGGCCGAGCATGACGCCATCCATATGGACGAGTTCGGCCGCAGCGGTCTCCAGATCCGCGATGCCGCCATTGATCGCGATGGTGAGGTCGGGATGCGCCTCTTTCAAGCGATGCACGAGCGCATGGTCGAGCGGCGGCACGGTGCGGTTCTCCTTGGGGCTCAGCCCCTGGAGCCAGGCCTTGCGGGCATGGACGATCAGCCCGTCGACGCCGGCCGCCTTCACAGCCGAAACCAGACGCGGCAGCGCCTGTTCGGGATCCTGATCGTCAATGCCGATCCGGCATTTGACCGTGACCGGCACGCGGACCGCGGCCTTCATCGCCGCGACCGCCTCGGCGACCAGGTCCGGCTCGGCCATCAGGCAGGCGCCGAACCGGCCGGACTGCACGCGATCGGACGGGCAGCCGCAATTGAGATTGATCTCGTCGTAGCCCCAGTCCTCGCCGACACGGGCCGCGAAGGCGAGCTCGGCCGGCTCGGAGCCGCCGAGCTGCAGGGCGACCGGATGCTCCACGGCTGAAAAGCCGAGCAGGCGCTCGCGATCGCCGAAGCGGATCGCGGCCGTGGTCACCATTTCCGAATAGAGCAGCGCGCGCCGGCTGAGCAGCCGGTGGAAGGTCCGGCAATGCCGATCCGTCCAGTCCATCATCGGTGCGACCGAGAAGCGGTGGCTGCCCGCCCAAGGAGCCATGACCGACGCGCGCGGGCGCACGGCCGCGGCCGAAACATCGGCGGCGGGCGGCGATGGGACGGTCTCGGCCGTCGATGACAAGGCGGATGCCGGCGGCGCGGGCGGGATCGCGGTCACGTCGTCTCCTTCGGGGAACGGCGCGACATGGCCACAACTCCTCGGCCGGATCAAGGCGCCCGCATCGGATCGCCGGACCGGCGCGCCGGCTGCGACGGTCCGGAAAGCGGCCGGACCATCTCGACGAAGGCGACCGCCTCGCCGTCCGGCGGCGCGACATCGACGAAGCCGTGGCGGGCATAGAGACGGCGCGCGGCGACATTGGCGAAGAAGACGGAGAGGCGGAGCGCCTCGGGCGCGACGCCCGCGTCCGCGATCGCCTCCGGCTCATCCCGCTTGGCGTCGGCGGCATCGATCAGCGCTGCGAGCAGCGCCGAACCGAGGCCCTGCCCGCGCAGCCCGGCCGAGACGGCGAAATCGACGATGCGCCAGGCGGCGTCCTCGCGCACGACGGAGAGCCGGCCGGCCGGGGCGTCGTCGACCTCGACGATCAGGCGCTCGAGCGCGGGATAGCGCGCGATGTGGCCGGCGAACTGCGCGCGGATCTGCATGTCGATCAGGTTGTGCGCAATTTCGGGCGGCAGGCCGACGAAATCGCCGGCCCGCTCGGCGCGCAGGCTGGCATAGAGGAAAGGCCCGTCGGCCGGTTCGGCCGGGCGCACCGTCGGGCGGTCGCCGCGCGCGGAGAGGCGCGCGGCGAGAAGGGCACCGATCGTGGACTGTCGGGACTCGGACATGTCCGCCCCGCTCAGCCGAACGACGGGAAGATGCCCTCGTAGCAAATACAATAGAACAGCGAGAGCGCCGGCTGATCGTTGTTGTGGGCCTGACCGCCGCCGGCCGGGCCGATCGTCACCGGGGCGAGGGTCGTGTCGGGCGGCGCGATGCTCGGATCGACGAAGCCGGTGTAGGTCGGATCGACCAAGATGCCGCCGGCCGGCGGAACTTCGGTCTTGCCCTGCGCGCCGCTGAACAGCGCGAACGCATGGTTATGCATCGGCATTTCCTGCGTCGTGATCGTGTGGGCGTCCTCGCCGAAGGCCTGGCCGATGACACGTGGCGTCAGGCCCGGGCCGTTGCCCTGCCCGAGCGCAATGCGCACCGCCTGGTCGCTCGTGGACGTATTGAGGTTCGGCAAGGCGAAATTCGTCCGCCCGTCGCCGCCATAGGTCACCCCGATCAGGGCGTAGAGCGCTGAATAGCTGGCGATGGAGAGCAGCTGGCCACTGCAGGGAAACCAGCCTCTGGGGGCGAAATTGTAGGGGAACGGCATCACGGTCCCGATGAAGACTTCCATGACGACCTCATTCGAAAAGCGACAAAGGACGAAACCGGACACGGTCTCGGCAGCCGAGCCCTCGGGCACGATCCCGACGAGGAACGCGTTCTCCGGAGCAAACCAGCGCGCCGGGATGCGGGCGCGGGGCGATCAGGGCGGAGTGGGATAAACGCCGTAGAGCGAGATGCAGTAGTTCATCACCAGCGACGGCATCATGTTGTTGTGCGGGACGTTGCCGCCCGACATCCAAACGGTCTGCTGGGCGAGGATGCGCGGCAGCGCGCCGGTCGCGTTCGGCGCGTAGGCGGTAACACCGCCGGCCGTCGTCGCGAAGCCGACGTCCGATCCGGGCGTCGGACTGGGACCGCTCGGCGGGTTCGCCGTCGATGCCGCCACCGCGTGACCGTGGCTCGGCAGATTGGAGATGAGCAGCGTCACGTCCTCCGTGCCGGACTCCTCGCCGAGCACGAACATCGGACGTCCGGGCTGCTGGCCCTGGTGCAGCGGCACGCGGCCGCGCAGGTCCGGCAAAGCGAACGTCACCTGACCGTCGCCGCCATAGGTCGTGCCGATCAGGGCGAAGAGGGTATCATACTGCGCGATCGGCAGCAGGCTGCCGTCGCACAGATGCCAGCCGGTCGGCACGCGCGGAAATGCGAAGAGCAAAATCTGCCCGACATAAGTTTCCATCAATCTCTCCCGAGGCTTCGACCGGTTCAGCTGCGTGACGGGTAGATGCCCTGCAGCGCAATGATGAAGTTCAGCACCGTGAAGGGCTGCATATTGTTATGCGCCAGCCCGACGCCCATCGGGATTACGTTGACACTGTCGGCCAACGCGACCTCCGAGACCGGCGACCCGAAAATCGACTGCGTCGGCGAGTTCGGTGTCGCGAAGATCTTATCGGTCGGCACGACGGCGCGGCTGGCCGAACTCTGCGCGGTGGTCGCAACCAGATTGTGGGTGTGAGCGGGGATCTCGGCGGTGGTCAGCGTGACCGTGTCCGCGCCGTAGACGAGGCCGGGAAACGCCGCAGCGAGGCCCGCGGCGGCACGGCCACGGAGGTCCGGCAGCATGAAGGTGCGGACGCCGTCGCCACCGAAATAGGTTCCGATCAAAGAGAAAAGCGCCTGATTCTGCTGGATGAGCATGGTTTGCCCGTCGCACAAGGCCCACCCTTTCGGCGCATAGCCGAAGGCGACGGGCATGATCGTCCCGATGAACGGCTGCAAGTTCCCCTCCCTGAAGGTTGCCGAACGTTATGTATGCAATCTAGACTTTAATTTCAACGTAACGCAAGCGGAGATTGGACTGGCGACCGACTTGGACAGGAGCGCCCCGATCGTGCCGCGCCTCTCCGCGAGGGTCGGTAGCCTGCGAACCATGAGGTCACCACCAGGCCCATCGCGACGTTCCGTCTTTCGACCGGCGCATACCCTGTCGTGATCGCGGCGCCATGGGCGACGGCCTGAAACCACGCTGGCCGCGCGGTGGGCCGAAACGCCCGAGTGCCCCTGAATGAGGTCGCGATTTGCAACGCCTCCGGGCAAGCGGAGCCCGGAAGCCTTGTTAAATCCGACCGGCACAAGACGCGCCGATACCTTTGATTGTGCAACTTTTTGCCGGGCATGAGCCCCGTCCGCTCCGCGGAACACACAAAAACCGCACACCTCCCAATGCGCGTGTTTCTTGTATGCAACACCTATAAATCAATAATGTTTCATTCTAGATGTCAACCATTGATTTATGATTTTGTCCATTGCCGCCATACTGCGTCGTGATACAACCTAAGGAAATTGCATTTCGGGTTTATCACGCGAGTCAAATACACCTAAAGGTGCATCGCGTCGACCGTGCGAAGCGAGGATCAGGGGCGCTTCGCACCGGGGGGATCATGGCGAACATGAGGATGCGTGGCTGGCGTGAGGCCGGAGCGGGCCTGATATGCAGCCTTCTGCTACTTTTTCGGGTGCAACCTATTTTTCTCGCGGCGGCAACGCTCACGCTCGGCATGGCGGCCGGCACGGGCGAGGCCGGCGCCGTGGTCTGCTCGGCAACGCTCGATTTCTCCGGCAAGGCGCTCAACGACACGGTGCGGCTGGTCGTCGGCAACTGCGACGACAGCGGTAATTTCGCCGGCGTCAAGGATTGGGGCTTCTCGCAAGTCCAGGGCGTCGACCTCAACCAGCAATATCCGGTCAGCGGCACCGGCGGTACGACCAACACCACCGTCACCAACATGTCGGGGAACTCGACCGCCGCGAAGTTCACCATCGCGCCGCAGTATTCCGGGTCGAGCACGCTTCCGACCTACTACGACTTCACGATCACGGCGCTCGGAAACGCGACTTCGGACAGCTTGACCTTCTATGCGCCCCAGGCCGGATGGGACACGACGCCGGAGTTCGCCTCCAACAACACCGTCTATGCCTCGCGCACCTTTACGATCTCGCTGACCAATCTGCCGCTGGCGCTGGCGACGACCTCGACCTCGGTCTCGTCGAACAACAATCCGTCGACCTACGGTCAGTCCGTCACCTTCACGGCGACGGTCTCCGGCGGTTCGTCGCCGACCGGCACCGTCACCTTCAAGGACGGCGGCACCACGCTCGGCACCGGCACGCTCTCCGGCACCACCGCGACCTACACGACCTCGGCGTTGGGCGCCGGATCGCACTCGATCACCGCCGTCTACGGCGGCGACAGCAACAACGCGACCTCGACCTCGTCGGCCCTGACCCAGACCGTCAACCAGGCGACCACGACGACCGCCGTCACGTCGAACAACAATCCGTCGACCTACGGCCAGTCGGTCACCTTCACCGCGACCATCTCGGGCGGGTCGTCGCCCACCGGCACCGTGACCTTCAAGGACGGCGGCACCACGCTCGGCACCGGCACCGTCTCCGGCGGCACCGCGACCTACGCAACCTCGGCCTTGACGGCGGGGTCGCATTCGATCACCGCCGTCTATGGCGGCGATACCAACAACGCGACCTCGACCTCCTCGGCGCTGACCCAGACCGTCAACCAGACGACCACCACGACCGCTGTCTCATCGAGCGCGAATCCGTCGAGCTACGGGCAGTCGGTGACCTTCACCGCGACGGTCTCGGGTGGCTCGTCGCCGTCCGGCACCGTCACCTTCAAGGACGGCGGCACCACGCTCGGCACCGGGACCGTCTCGGGTGGCACGGCGACCTACGCGACATCGGCGCTCACCGTCGGCTCGCATTCGATCACGGCCGTCTACGGCGGCGATACCAACAATGCGACCTCGACCTCCTCGGCCCTGACCCAGACCGTCAATCAGGCGGCGACCACGACCTCGGTCGCGTCGAGCGCCAATCCGTCGACCATCGGCCAGTCGGTGACCTTCACCGCGACGGTCTCCGGCGGCTCGTCGCCATCGGGAACCGTCACTTTCAAGGACGGTGGCACCACGCTCGGCACCGGCACGCTCTCGGGCGGTTCGGCGACCTTCGCGACGGCGGCGCTCGCGGTCGGGTCGCATTCGATCACGGCCGTCTACGAGGGCGACACCAACAACGCGACCTCGACCTCGTCGGCGCTGACCCAGACGGTGAACCAGGCGACGACCACGACGTCGGTGTCATCGGGCACCAATCCATCGACCATCGGTCAGTCGGTGACATTCACGGCGACCGTCTCGGGCGGTTCGTCGCCGACCGGCACCATCACCTTCAAGGACGGCGGCACCACGCTCGGCACCGGCACGCTCTCGAGCGGTTCGGCGACCTTCTCGACGTCGTCGCTCGCGGTCGGGTCGCACTCGATCACCGCCGTCTATGCCGGCGACACCAACAACGCGACCTCGACCTCCTCGGCGCTGACCCAGACCGTCAATCAGGCGACGACCACGACCTCGGTCGCGTCGAGCGCCAACCCCTCGACCTACGGCCAGTCGGTGACCTTCACCGCGACGGTCTCCGGCGGCGTCTCGGCCTCGGGCACGGTCACGTTCAAGGACGGCGGCACCACGCTCGGCACCGGCACGCTCTCCGGCACCACCGCGACCTACACGACCTCGGCCCTGACGGCGGGATCGCATTCGATCACCGCCGTCTACGGCGGCGACACCGACAACGCGACCTCGACCTCCTCGGCGTTGACGCAGACCGTCAATCAGGCGACGACGACGACTGCGGTGACGTCGAGTGCCAATCCGTCCAGCTTCGGCCAGTCGGTCACCTTCACGGCCACCATCTCCGGAGGCTCGTCGCCGTCCGGCACCGTGACCTTCAAGGACGGCGGCACCACGCTCGGCACCGGCACGGTCTCGGGCGGTTCGGCGACCTTCGCGACGGCGGCGCTCGCGGTCGGATCGCATTCGATCACCGCCGTCTACGGCGGTGACACCAACAACGCCACCTCGACCTCTTCGGCACTGACCCAGACGGTGAACCAGGCGGCGACCACGACGGCGGTGTCATCGGGCACCAACCCATCGACCATCGGCCAGTCGGTGACCTTCACCGCGACGGTCTCCGGCGGCTCGTCGCCGTCCGGCACGGTCACGTTCAAGGACGGCGGCACCACGCTCGGCACCGGCACGCTCGCGGGCGGCTCGGCGACCTTCTCGACCTCGGCCCTGGCGGCCGGATCGCATTCGATCACGGCCGTCTATGGCGGCGACACCAACAACGCGACCTCGACCTCCTCGGCGCTGACGCAGTCGGTCAATGCGGCCGCCACGACCACCAGCGTGAGCTCGAGCGTCAATCCCTCGACCTTCGGCCAATCGGTGACCTTCACCGCGACGGTCTCCGGCGGCTCGTCGCCGACCGGCACCGTCACCTTCAAGGACGGCGGCACCACGCTCGGCACCGGCACGCTCTCGGGCGGTTCGGCGACCTTTTCGACCTCGGCCCTCAGTGGCGGCACGCATACGATCACCGCCGTCTACGGCGGCGACAGCAACAATGCGACCTCGACCTCTTCGGGCCTGACCCAGACGGTCAACACGCTGACCACGACCGTGAGCGTGAGCTCGAGCCTCAACCCGTCGAGCTTCGGCCAGTCGGTGACCTTCACCGCCACGATCTCCGGCGCCTCGTCACCGACCGGCACCGTGACCTTCAAGGACGGCGGCACCACGCTCGGCACCGGCACGGTCTCGGGCGGCAGCGCCACCTTCGCGACCGCCGCGCTCTCGGTCGGCTCGCATTCGATCACCGCCGTCTACGGCGGCGACAGCAACAACGCCACCTCGACCTCCTCCGCCCTGACCCAGACGGTCAACACCGCCGCCACGACGACCACCGTCGCCTCGAGCGTCAACCCCTCGGCCTTCGGGCAATCGGTGACCTTCACCGCGACGGTCTCGGGCGGGTCGCCGACCGGCACCGTCACGTTCAAGGACGGCGCGACCACGCTCGGCACCGGCACGATCTCGAGCGGCAGCGCCACCTTCTCGACCGCGGCGCTGACCATCGGATCGCACGCGATCACCGCCGTCTACGGCGGCGACAGCAACAACACGGCCTCGACCTCCTCCGCGCTGACCCAGACCGTCAGCACGCTGGCGACGACGACCAGCGTGACATCCGGCCTCAATCCCTCGACCGCCGGCCAGTCGGTGACCTTCACCGCGACGGTGTCGGGCGGCTCGTCGCCGACCGGCACCGTCACCTTCAAGGACGGCGGCACCACGCTCGGCGCCGGCACGTTGTCGGGCGGGTCGACGACCTTCTCGACGGCGGCGCTCACGACCGGGTCGCATGCGATCACCGCCGTCTATGGCGGTGACGCCACCAACAGCGCCTCGACCTCGGCCGCGCTCACGCAGACCGTCAACGGCGCGGTCACGGCGACGCAGGCCGTGGCCTCGACGACGCTGACGGTCGGCCGGGCGGCGAGTGCCTTCACGCCGGTCACCGGCACGGGCGGGACCGCGCCGCTCAGCTATTCGGTCGCCCCCGCCCTGCCCGCCGGCCTCGGCTTCGCGGGCGGAAGCGGCCAGATCACGGGCACGCCGAGCGCGGCGCAGGTCGCGACCACCTATACGGTCACGGTTCGCGACACGAACAATGCGACCGCGACGGCGACCTTCACGCTGGCGGTGGTCAACGGGCCGACCGCCAGCACGGCCATCGCCACCAAAGTGCTGACCGCCGGCGCCGGACCAGTCGCGTTCACGCCGGTGACCGGTGCCGGGGGCGCGGGCAGCCTCGCCTATTCGATCACACCGGCGCTGCCGAGCGGCCTGTCGCTATCGTCGAGTTCCGGCACGATCTCCGGTACGCCGACGGCGACGCTGTCGGCGACGACCATGACTGTCACGGTCACGGATGCGAATGGCGCGACGGCGAGTGCCACCTTCTCGCTGACTGTCAACGCCGGCGTGGTCGCGACCCAGGCGATCGCGACAAAGGTTCTGACGGTCAATACGGCCGCAGCCACCTTCACGCCCGTGACCGGCTCGGGCGGCACGGCGCCGCTCACCTACGCGATCACGCCGGCGCTGCCGGCGGGGCTCGGCTTCGACACCACATCCGGCGCGATCTCCGGCACGGCGACCGCGACCCAGGCGACGGTCTCGCACACGGTCACGGTCACCGATGCGAACGGCAATTCCGCCAACGCGTCGTTCTCGCTGACGGTCAATGGCGCGGTGACGGCGACGGTGGCGATCGCCGACAAGCTCGCCTCGATCGGCCAGGCCCAGGACTTCCAGCCGATCACCTTCTCCGGCGGCACGACGCCGTACACGATCGCGGTCGCGCCGGCGCTGCCGGCCGGCCTGTCGCTCGCGGCCGCGACCGGACGCATCACGGGAACGCCGACCGCGACCTCGGCGGCGACCAGCTACACGCTGACCGCGACCGATGCCAATGGGGCGGCCGCGGCGGCCGCGTTCCGGCTGACCGTCGTCGCGGTCACCGCCACCGACGACGAGGCGACGACCACCCAGCACACGCCGGTGACCATCGCGGTCACCGCGAACGACAGCGGCGGACCGTTCAGCGCCGTCGCGGTGGCAAGCGCGCCGAGCCGCGGCACGGCCGTGGTCCGCAACCTCGACGTCGTCTACACACCGGACGAAACGTTTCAGGGCGTCGACAGCTTCACCTATACGGTGAGCAAGGGTGGCTCCACTTCGGCGCCGGCGACGGTCAGGATCCGCGTCGAGCCGCGCCCGGATCCCTCGAAGGATCCGAACGTGGTCGGACTGGTCACGGCGCAGATGGAGACCGCGCAGCGCTTCGCCGAGACCCAGATCAGCAATTTCGAGCACCGGCTCGAGACGCTGCATGGCGACGGCTACGGCGTCGACAATTTCGCCGTGGCGCTGCTGCCGGCCGACACGACCAATCCGGCCGATCGGCCGCAGGCCGGCGGTCCGATGGCCTGGGCGCCGGATTATTCGCCGGCGACCGACAGCGTGAAGGCGCGGTCGGCCGCGGCGCGCTCGGCCGCCGACGGTCTCGCCGTCGGCCGCAAGAGCGACCGCGATGCCGCCTGGGTGCGCGGCCGGCGTGCCGATCAACCGGCGGCCGGACGGGCCAATGACGGCGCGGTCAACGCGATGGTCGACCGTGCCTTCTCGTTCTGGACCAGCGGCGCGATCACGGTCGGCACCTTGGCCGCGCGCAGCAGCACGTCCAATGCGAATTTCAGGACCTCGGGCATCAGCGCCGGCGTCGACTATCGCTGGAACCAGTATCTCTCGACCGGCATCGGCATCGGCTACGGCTACGACAAGACCAGCATCGGCTCGGGAACCACGCGCACGTCGGGATCGAGCTACAGCGTCGTCGGCTACACCTCGATCCGGCCGGATCGCAACTGGTTCGTCGACGGTGTCCTCGGCCTGTCGCTGCTCGACTATGCCTCGACGCGTTCGATCTCCGGCACCGCCGACACCGCGACCGGCAACCGCTACGGCCGCCAGGTGTTCGGCTCGCTGACCTTCGGCTACGAGTTCCGTGGCAAGAGGTGGCTGCTGTCGCCCTACGGCCGGTTGAGCGGCGTCTCGACCGAGCTCGATCCGTTCACCGAGACCGGCGGCAATCTCGGCGCCCTGCATTACGGTCGGCAGAGCCTGACCACGGCGACAGCCTCGGTCGGCCTGCGCGGCCGCTACACGTTCGAGGTCGACTGGGGGCTGGTGGCTCCGTTCTTCCGGACGGAATACCGCTACGGCATGCAGGGCGACAGCAAGCTGGCGCTCAACTATGCCGACCTGCCGAACCTGTCCTATCTGGTCGACCTGCCCGGCCGCCATGCCTCGACCGTCATGATCGGGGTCGGCGTCGACATGCTGATCGACGACATCAACCTCGGGCTCGAATATCTCTACACGCACTCGACCGACAGCAGCGAGAGCCAGGGGTTCAGGGCGCGGGTGATGAAGCGGCTCTGAGGGGCGAGCCCCCGGCGGCGCGTACGCGCGCCTCGCCGGACCGAGCGGCAGGACGGGATCGACGCGGAGCCGTGACAGGAGCCGCGTAGCTTCGGCGCAACTCCACCGGCTCAGCGCCGTGCGATCGGTCGAAGCCGGATCAAACCCGTTCGAGCGGCCGATGCGGCCCCGCGGGCAAGGTCACGGTGATCGCGTCACCCGGGCGGATCGTGCCGCCCGCGACGACCACGCCCATGATGCCGGCCTTGCGGACGAGGCCGCCGCCCGCCAGGCGCTCGAGCACCCGGTCGAGCAGCCCGGACCGAAAGTCCTCGATCTGCTGGCACGGGTTGCGCAGCCCCGTGATTTCAACAAGGGCGCCGGAGGGGAATGCGAGCCGCGTCCCGACCGGCAAGCCGAGAAGATCGATGCCGCGCGTGGTGACATTCTCGCCGAGCCGGCCGGGCGCGAGATCGAAGCCCTCGCACGCCAGCGCATCGAGCATCTCGGCGGCGAAGAGATGCACCTGCCGGAGGTTAGGCTGGGTCGGGTCGACGCGGACCCGCGAGCGGTGCTTGACCGTCGCGCCGCAATGGGCGTCGCCCTCGACGCCGAGACCGGCGAGAAGCCGGATCTCGGCCGTGGTCGGCTTGGAGAAGCGATGACCGTCGTCGCGGGCGACCGCCACCACGGTTCCGACCGCCGACGGACCCGGAACGGCGGTATCGCCGAGCGCGCCGGGATCGATCGTGCCGGCTCCCGATCCGCTCACGACACCCGCCGCCCGACCCTGTAGACCTCGCGCACGACCGGATGCGCCTCGACGAGCGCGACGCGGACGAGATCGGCGCGGCGGCCGACCGCGATGGCGCCGCGGTCGTTCAGGCCGACCGCACGGGCCGGATTGGCGGTCACGGTGCGGATCGCGCCGGGCAGACCGCCCATGGCGGCGACGTCGGCGAGCCCGAAGGCGCCCTCGATGAGCGACACCGGCACATAGTCCGACGACAGGATGTCGAGCACGCCGGCCTCGGCCAGTTCGCGGGCCGAGACGTTGCCGGAGTGCGAGCCGCCGCGCACCACGTTCGGCGCACCCATCAGGACGGCGAGCCCGGCCTCGTGGCTGGCGCGTGCCGCTTCCATCGTGGTCGGAAACTCCGCGATCGCCACACCGTCGGAGAGCGACTCCGCGACATGGTCGAGCGTGGTGTCGTCGTGGCTCGCCATGGCGATCGTGTGCTCGCGGGCGAGCGCGATCAGATTGCGGCGGTGCGCGATGCCGTACTGGGCGTTCAGCGCCTTGCGCTCGGCGAAATAGGCGTCGAGTTCGGCCTCGGTGCGCGTCGAGCCCTTGCCGCGATAGTAGATGCGCAGCTTCTCCTCGTCGCGAAACTGGCGCTGGCCGGGCGTGTGGTCCATCAGCGACATGAGCCGGACGTCGAAGCGGGCGACATAGGCGCGCGCGGTCTCGACCACGTCGGTCGAGCAGATCTCGCAGCGCAGGTGCGTGTGGTGGTCGACGCGCAGCAGGCCCGTGGTGCGGGCGTTCTCGATCGCCTCGCCGAGCGCGAACAGGCCGGCGGCGACCGTCTGCGGATCGCGGTCGGCGCCGGCGCGCAGGCTGTCGAACACGGTGGTGATGCCGGCGGCGGCGATCTGCGCGTCATAGGCGAAGACGGCCGAGAACGGCTTCCAGAACACCTTCGGCCGCGGCTGATAATGCGGCTCGAGATGGTCGGTGTGCAGCTCGACCAGGCCGGGGATCAGCAGATCGTCGCCGAAATCGACCGCCGCCGGATCGATCCGATCCTCGTCGATACCGACGATCCGGCCGTTCTCGACATGGACGGTGCCGGCGACGACCCGGTCCTCCAGCACGATGCGGCGCGCGGCGATGGCGATCGAGGCAGACGCTTCGGCAGGAGCTCCGACCGAGGCGGTGCCACCCGCGGCAAAGTTCGGCGCGACGTCTAGGGCGTTCATTCGTATCTCTCGAGAAAGGCTTCGACCGTGAGGTCGCGGAAGTCCGGTAGCGCGGCTTCGAGGCGTTCGTGCGGCCAGTTCCACCAGGCGAGGCGGGCATAGCGTTCGGCGAGATCGCGCGGCATGCGCCGGCGGATCTCCTTCGCCGGCACGCCGCCGACGATCGTATAGGGTTCGACGTCGCGGGTCACGACCGCGCCGGCCGCGATCACCGCCCCGTCGCCGACGGTGACGCCCGACAGCACGACCGCGCCATGGCCGATCCAGACATCGTTGCCGATCACCGTGCGCGACGCGCGCCGCTCGGCGAAGAAGGCGCGGTCGCGCGCGGCGCCCGGCCAATAGTATTCCGGCGTGTAGGAGAGCCGGTGGATGGTCGGACGGTCGAGCGGATGGTTCGGCGGCCCGATCCGGCACGAGGCGGCGATGGCCGTGAAGCGGCCGATGTCGCAGTCCGCGACCATGCAGCCGTGCATCACGTAGGAATAGTCGCCGACGGTCGAATACTCGATGCGGACGCCGTCGGCGATCTCGACCCAGCGTCCGAGCGTCGTCTCGCGCATGCGCACATCCGCGCCGATCAGCCCCTCGGGCGGGATCGCGGGATGCGGGGCGGCGACGCGGACCTCGGACGGGGCGTTCATGCGGCGGCCCCGGCGGCAAAGCCGGTCACATCGACGATCCGGTCGGCGACGCGCTCGCGGACGTCCTCGTCGTGGAAGATCGCCAGCATGGCGACGCCGCGGCGCTTCTTCTCGTCGATCAGGTCGACGACGGCAGCGCGATTCTTCGCGTCGAGCGAGGCGGTCGGCTCGTCGAGCAGCAGCACCGCATGATCGGCGACGAAGCCGCGCGCGATGTTGACGCGCTGCTGTTCGCCGCCCGAGAAGGTCGCCGGCGGCAGGCCCCAGAGCCGTTCCGGCACATTGAGCCGGCCGAGCAGGTCGCGGGCGCGCGCCTCGGCCTCTTGCGGCCCGATGCCCTGGTCGCGCGCGGCCGAGGCGACGACCTCGAAGCGCGGAGACGCGCGGGATCACGCGCAGGAACTGGCTGACATAGCCGAGCGTGCGCCGGCGCAGGCGCACGATGCGGCGCGGCTCGGCGCTCGCGACATCGACCGGCTCGTCGCCGTCACGGACGAGGATGCGGCCGGTGTCGCAGCGGTAGTTGCCGTAGATCATCTTCAGGATCGACGATTTGCCCGCGCCCGACGGGCCGCCGAGCACCACGCATTCGCCGCGCGCGACCTGAAGTTCGACATTCGCCACCACCGGCAGGTGCTTGGAGCCCTGCAGATGCATCACGAAAGTCTTGGAGACGCCGTCGAGGCTGATCATCGCGGTCATGCCGGGCCCCATCAGGCGAGAACGGAGGAAACGAGGAGCTGGGTGTAGGGCTCGCGCGGGTCGTCGAGCACCTGGTCGGTCAGACCGGCCTCGATCACCCGGCCCTGGCGCATGACCATGATCCGGTGCGACAAGAGCCGCGCAACCGCGAGATCGTGCGTAACGATCACGACCGCGAGGCCGAGATCGGCGACGAGGCCGCGCAACAGGTCGAGCAGACGCGCCTGCACCGACACGTCGAGGCCGCCGGTCGGCTCGTCCATGAACACGAGCCGCGGCTTGGTAACCAGATTGCGCGCGATCTGCAGCCGCTGGCGCATGCCGCCGGAGAAGGTGCGCGGCGTATCGTCGATACGGCCGGCCTCGATCTCGACACGGCCGAGCCAGTCGATCGCGGTGTCGCGGATGTCGCCGTAGTGGCGCTCGCCGACCGCCATCAGCCGCTCGCCGACATTGCCGCCGGCCGAGACGCCCATGCGCAGGCCCTCGCGCGCGTCCTGGTGCACGAAGCCCCAGTCGGTGCGCATGAGCAGGCGGCGCTCGGCCTCGTTGAGCAGGTAGACGTCGCGCATCACGCCGTCGCGCATGCGGTATTCGACGCGGCCGGCGCTCGGTTCCAGCCGCGTCGACAGCACCGACAGGAGCGTCGACTTGCCGGAGCCGGACTCGCCGACGATCGCCAGCACTTCGCCGGCGTAGAGATCGAACGAGACGTCCGTGCAGCCGATCCGCGCGCCGTAGCGCTTGGTGACGCCGCGCGCGGAGAGCAGCGGCCGGTCGTCGGCGAGGTAGTCGAGGCCGGCGGATCCGGCGTTCGCCCCGGCGTTCGCGTTGGCTCGTCCGCTCATTCCGCCCTCCCCGCATCGCTCGCGCCATAGCCTTCCGGCGGTGCCATCTCGCCGCGGTGGCCCGCGGCCCGGCGGGTTTCGCAGAAGTCCGTGTCCGAGCAGACGAACATGCGCCCGCCGCGGTCGTCGAGCACCACTTCGTCGAGATAGACGCCATCCGCGCCGCAGAGCGCGCAGGGCTTATCGAACTTGTTGACCTCGAAAGGATGGTCGTCGAAGTCGAGGCTGACCACCTGCGTGTAGGGCGGCACGGCGTAGATGCGCTTCTCGCGGCCGGCGCCGAAGAGCTGCAGCGCCGGGCTCATGTCCATCTTCGGATTGTCGAACTTCGGCGTCGGCGACGGATCCATCAGATAGCGGCCGGCGACCGTCACCGGATAGGCGTAGGTCGTCGCGATATGGCCGTGGCGCGCAATGTCCTCATAGAGCTTCACATGCATGAGGCCGTATTCGGCCAGCGCATGCATCTTGCGCGTCTCGGTTTCGCGCGGCTCGAGAAAGCGCAGCGGCTCGGGGATCGGCACCTGGTAGACCAGCACCTGGCCCTCGGCGAGCGGTTCCTCGGGGATCCGGTGCCGGGTCTGGATCACGGTCGCTTCCGTTGTGCGCGTCGTGGTCGCGACCCCGGCGGTCTTGACGAAGAACTTCCGGATCGACACCGCATTGGTGGTGTCGTCGGAGCCCTGGTCGATCACCTTCAGCGTGTCGTCCCGGCCCAGGATCGAGGCGGTGACCTGCACGCCGCCGGTGCCCCAGCCGTAGGGCATCGGCATCTCGCGGCTGGCGAAGGGGACCTGATAGCCGGGCACCGCGATCGCCTTCAGGATCGCGCGGCGGATCATCCGCTTGGTCTGCTCGTCGAGGTAGGCGAAATTGTATGCGGACGTCTCGGCGTTCATTCCGCGGCCTCCTGTTCCCCGGCCGCGGCGTAGCGTTCGGCGTGTTCCTTGCGCATCTGACGGACGAGGCCGAGCTCGGCCTGGAAGTCGACGTAATGCGGCAGCTTCAGGTGCTCGACGAAGCCGGTCGCCTGGACGTTGTCGGCGTGGGAGAGCACGAATTCCTGGTCCTGCGCCGGCGCGCCGGTCTCCTCGCCGAGCTCTTCGGCGCGCAGCGCTCGGTCGACCAGCGCCATCGACATGGCCTTGCGCTCGAGCTGGCCGAACACGAGGCCGTAGCCGCGCGTGAACTGCGGCGGCACGGTCGCGGAGCCCTGGAACTGGTTGACCATCTCGCATTCGGTGACGCGGACGCGGCCGAGCGGGACCGAAAAGCCCAGTTCCTCGGCGAAGAATTCGACCTCGACGTCGCCGATGCGGATCTCGCCGGCGAAAGCGTGGGTGCGGCCGTAGCCGCGCTGGGTCGAATAGCCGAGGGAGAGCAGGAAGCCCTCGTCGCCGCGCGCCAGCGTCTGCAGGCGCAGGTCGCGGCCGGCGGGGAAGCTGATCGGCTCGCGGGTGATGTCGCCGGGCTCGGCGCCGCCCTCCATGGCCGGATTGCGCTCGATCAGACCCTCGCAGTCGAGCAGGCTGGTCACATGCGGCGCCGGGTCGAGCGGCGCCGCGGCGACGGCGGGCGCGGCCGGCGCTCCGGCCTCCGCGAGGTCGAAGTCGATCAGGCGATGGGTGTAGTCGAAGGTGGGCCCGAGCACCTGTCCGCCGGGCAGATCCTTGTAGGTCGCCGAGACGCGGCGGATCACGTCCATCGCATCAGTGTCGATCGGCACGGTGTAGCCGAAGCGCGGCAGCGTCGTGCGATAGGCGCGGACCAGAAACACCGCCTCGATCATGTCGCCGCGCGCCTGCTTGATGGCGAGGCTGGCGATCTCGGGATCGTAGAGCGAACCCTCGGCCATCACCCGATCGGTGGCGAGCGTCAGCTGCTCCCGGATCTGCTCCGGCGTGATTTCGGGGACGGCCGGATCGCCGCGCCTTTCATGGCCGAGCAGCCGGTGGGCATTGTCGATGGCCTTCTCGCCACCCTTCACCGCGACATACATGACTGATCCTCAGACGGTGATCCGCGTCGAGCGCGGCAGGGCGGCGATCCGCGTGCCGCAGACGAAGTAGACGTCGATGCCGCGCGGGAACAGCTCGTGATTGATCGTCAGTGCCTCGACCAGCTCGGCGGTCTGCGGCGTGATCGCGAGCCGCGCCTCGCCCTTGATGCCGGGGCCGGCAAGACGCCAGCCCTCGCCGGCCTCGAGCCGCTCGACCTGGATGATCACCGTGGTCGAGCGATCCGGATATTCGAGCGAGCCTTCGGCGAAGCCGTGCTTGCGGGTCAGACCGGCCGGGCCGGTCAACACCGCGAAGCCGGCCTTCGAGCGATCGTCCGTCACCGGCGCACCGGTCTGGAAGCGCAGGAAGCCGCTCGGGCCCTCGGCGGCGCGGATCGCCGGATCGAGCCAGATCGGCGTCTCGTAGTCGGCGAGCGCCAAGAGCAGCGCGGCGGTGCCGGCCATCAGCGGCGCCGGCGGCGCGACGTCGGCGCCGAGCGTGCGGATCGTGCCGGGCTCGGCCAGCGCGCGCATCGCACAGCGGAACGTCGCCTGCGCATCGTGCACGGGATCGCGGAAGCCGCTCTCGCGGGCATCTCGTTCATGTCTCACTCCTCGGCCGGCGCGTCTCGACGACGGGCGGCGTCAGGATCGAAGGCATCCAGAGCAGGTTCCGATCCGGCCGGTTCGGCCTGACCGAGGAGACCGTGCTCCACTGAAGAACCCGGGCGGCGGGGCTCGGGCCGAAACGGCCGTCAGTCCTCGCCGCGGACCATCGTGAAGAAATCGACGCGGGTCGCGGCGGCGCCGCGAGGCCGCTTCCCGTTCGGCCGTAAGCCGCGCCTCGACCGGGCCGATCAGATCGGCCTCGATCGCCGCGCGGGTCTCCGCGTCCTGCCAGAGCGCATCGGCGATCGCCGCGAGCCGCGCGGCGGCCGTGTCGCGGCCCAGGCGATAGGCGTGGCCGGTGGTGCCGGTCGCGATGCGGACCGAGGCGCGCGCCACGGTCGCCTCGCCGAGATTGAACGGGCCGCCGTCGCCGCCGACGCGGCCGCGGACCATGACGAGGCCGGCTTCGGGCCGGCGCAGGTCGACCGCTTCGGCGGCCGCCGCATGACGCGTCACCGCGAGCTCGAGCTCGGCAGGGGCCGCCTCCGCAAAGGCGGCGAGCGCCCGGCGGCGCGCCTCGGCGCCGGCATCGGTTCGGGTATCGACCATTGAGGACAAGGCCTTCCTTCGCAGCGGGAGCGGGCGCAGGCGAGAGCGGGTGGCGGGCCTTGCGGCCGCACCCTGCCCTCGGATCAGTCGCCGGTTCTGTGGGCCGAAGCCGTGACCGTATGATGACGCGCGCCAGAGCACGGTGAAAGCACGCTTTTCAGGTGCATTTCAGACCGGCGTGGCGGCGCGGCCGATGATGGCGAATCGCAGCTTGCTCGACACGAAATCGATGCCGGCGACGGCGATCAGCACCAGGATGATCAGGAACGACACCTGCTGCCATTCGAGCGTGCGGATCGCCTCGGAGAGATGCAGGCCGATGCCGCCCGCGCCGACGATGCCGATGATGGTCGCGGAGCGCGTGTTCGATTCGATCTGGTAGAGCACCTGGCTCAGCATGACCGGCAGGATCTGCGGGATGATGCCGAAGCGCACTGCGTGCAGGCCCGAGCCGCCCGAAGCGACGATGCCCTCGACCGGCTTCTTGTCGGCGACCTCGATGGCCTCGGAGAACAGTTTGCCGAACAGGCCGAAGTCCGAGCAGATGATCGCCAGAACGCCCGCGAAGGGGCCGAGGCCGACGACGTTGATCCAGATCAGCGCCCAGATCAGCTTGTCGACCGCGCGCAGGCTGTCGAGGCCGCGGCGGAGCAGGAAGTGGACGATGCGCTGCGGGATCACGTTGGCGGCAGCGAGCACGCCGAAGGGGAAGGCCAGGAGCGCGGCGCCCAACGTGCCGAGGATCGCGATCGCGACCGTCTCCACCATCGAGTGGAGATAGAGCATGAGCTTCGCCCAGGTGCCCCACTCCGGCGGCACCATGAGGATCGCGAATTCGCCGAGCCGCGAGAGGCCGCGCAGCATGGCGGCCGGCGAGAATTCGAGCGCCCACAGCCCGTAGCAGAACAGGCCGACGACCGCGGCGACGACGCCGAGCCGCGTCCCACGGGCGACCGGGTCGACGCGGAACACCTCCGGATGGCGCGCGACGATGCCGGCGCGGTCGAGGTCGGCGAAGATGGCGCGGCTCATCAGCGGAACTCCCGGCCGATCAGGACGTGACGGAGCCGCTCGGTCAGGAAGTCGATGATCATCACGGTGACGATGATCATGACCAGGATCGCGCTCACGTCGGAATAGTAGAACTTGCGCACGGCCTCGAGCAGGTCCTGGCCGATGCCGCCGGCGCCGACGAAGCCCATGATCCCGGCCTCGCGGACGTTGATCTCGAAGCGCAGCAGCGTGTAGCTGGTGAAGTTCGACAGGATCTGGGGCAGCACCGCGAAGCGGACGATTTGCACGAAGCCGGCACCGGCGGAGGTGAGGCCTTCGACCGGTTTCAGGTCGATGTTCTCCACCACTTCGGCGAAGAGCTTGCCGAGCGCGCCCATGGTGTGGATCGCCAGCGCCAGCACGCCGGGGATCGGGCCGAGCCCGAAGGCGACCACGAAGATCAGCGCGAAGACGATCTCCGGCACCGTGCGGGAAACCTCGAGGAAGCGCTTGGCGCCGGCGCGGATCCAGGGCGACGAGACGAGGTTGCTCGCGGCCAGGAACGACAGCACGAAGGCGCCGAGCGCGCCGAGGATCGTGCCGACATAGGCGATCAGCAGCGTCTCGCCGAGCAGGCGCAGCCAGCGTTTCCAGCCCCAGAACCATTCGGCGAAATCGGCCGGCAGGCTCGACCAGTGCAGGGTCGGAGCGATGTCGACGATGTACTTGGTGAAGCGGCTGAAATTGGCGAAGAACTTCGACAGGTCGATCTCGGCGAAATAGCCGGAGACCAGGAGCACGGCGAAGAGGATCGCGGCACCGGACAGCGTGCGGCGGCGGCGGGCGGCGGTGGCGTCCCGATAGTCCCGTTCGAGGCGCGCGCGGGTCGCGGGGTCCAGACCGGGAAGCGTCGGCCCGGAGAGAGCGGGTCCAGCAGGCGCGGGTCCGGGAAGCGTCGTCGTCGCCATGGCCATCCGTCAGGATTGCGGGAAGGAAAAGGGCTTACGGACCAGAGACTTGCGAAAATCTGCGGGATGCCGGCTCGCCGACACCCCGCACCTGTCACCAATCCATGCTCAAACAGGTGTCCGGCGCCCCCAAGACCGCCGGGCATTTCACGCGATCAGGACGACTTCTTCTTGCGCAGCTCGTCGACGAACTTGTTCAGCTCGATGATCGGCTTGTAGACGTCGTTGCTGGTCGGCTGGAACGGCTCGTTCTTGC
Source organism: Ancalomicrobiaceae bacterium S20 (assembly GCA_040269895.1). Classification (NCBI taxonomy): domain Bacteria; kingdom Pseudomonadati; phylum Pseudomonadota; class Alphaproteobacteria; order Hyphomicrobiales; family Ancalomicrobiaceae; genus Methyloraptor; species Methyloraptor flagellatus. The sequence goes on from CP158568.1 coordinate 2,007,413, forward strand.
CGTCCGAGAGCTTGTCGAAAGCGGCCTTGTCCTTGGTCGACGCCTCGAAGAAGGCATTGCGGATCTTGGCCTTGAGGTCTTCCGGCAGGGTGTTCAGATAGGCGACCGGCGAGTTGACGATCTGCTCGGACTTGTAGAGGACGCGGAAATCGTCCTTCTTGGCCATGCCCTTGGTGACCATGCGGGTCAGGTTGGAATCGTCTTCCGAGTTCCACCAGTTGGCGGCGACATCGACAGTGCCCTGCTGCAGCGCGATGACCGCGTTCTCATGGCTGCCGGTGTAGACGACCTTGCCGAAGAAGGTCTCCGGATCGATCTTCATCGAATTGAGCGCGAAGCGCGGCACGTTGTTGCCCGAGGTCGAGTTCGGGTCGACGAGGCCGAGGTTCTTGCCCTTCAGGTCCTCGATCTTCTGATAGGGGCTGTCCTTCTTCACGTAGAAGACGGAATAGTAGCCCTTGACGCCGCCCTTGGAGACTTCGATCGCGAAGGCCGAGATGTCGGCGCCGGTCATCAGCGCGCGGGCGAAGGACGACGGGCCGTAGTAGCCGATGTGGATCTGGCCGGCGCGCTGGCCCTCGATCACCGCGGCGTAGTCCTGCGCGACACGCAGGGTCACCTTGGTGCCGATCTCCTTGGAGAGGTACTCCATGAAGGGGGCGAGGCGCTCGGAGACGCCGGCGGCGTTCTCGGACGGCACGTAGGCGAAGACGAGCTCCGGATACTTGGCCTTCCAGTCCTGGGCCAGCGCCGGGGTGGCGACGACGGCGAGCGAAGCGGCGAGCGTGCCGAGAACGGCGCGACGGGTGAACATGGTTTCTCTCTCCCGGTATCGGACCCTCGGGCGGATGCCGGAGGGGGTGTTCGGCGGCGACCGGGACGGACCCGACCGCGACGCGGAATGGGGTCAGGCGTGGGCGAGCGCCTTGGGCGCGGCCGCGTGGTGATCGTCCATCACCTCGCCGGCCTCCAGGCCATAGAGCTCGCGCGCGACGTCCTCGGTCAGGTCGAAGCCGCGGCCGTCGAACACGACGCGGCCGGCCGACATGCCGATCAGCCGGTCGCAATAGGCGCGGGCCAGATCGAGCGAATGCAGGTTGCAGAGCACGGTGATGCCGAACTCCTTGTTCACCCGTTGCAGCGCGTCCATGACGATCTTGGTGTTGCGCGGATCGAGCGAGGCGATCGGCTCGTCGGCGAGCAGGATCTTGGGCTCCTGGACCAGGGCGCGGGCGATCGCCACGCGCTGCTGCTGGCCGCCGGAGAGGCTGTCGGCGCGCTGATGCGCCAGATTGCCGATATCGAAGGCCTCGAGCGCGGCGAGCGCGATGGCGCGGTCGTCCTTGCTCCACAGGTTCAGCACGCTGCGCGGCGTCGAGACCTTGTTGAGCCGGCCCATCAGCACGTTGGTCAGCACATCGAGGCGTCCGACCAGATTGAACTGCTGGAAGATCATGGCGCAGTCGGCGCGCCAGGCGCGCAGGCCCGCGCCCTTCAACGAGGAGACCTCGCGATCACCGAAGCCGATCGTACCCTCGGAGGGATCGACCAGCCGGTTGATCAGGCGCAGCAGCGTCGACTTGCCGGCACCCGAGCGACCGATGACGCCGACAAAGGCGCCGGGCTCGATCGACAGCGACACGTCCCCGACGGCGGTCTTGTTGCCGAATCGTCGGGACAGGCGATCGATGACGAGCATGTACGGGTTCCTCCGGCCGTTGCGACCGGAGCCGATCCCTAGTCCCGTTCCTTGAAGCTCCTGTGACGGTCGGCGCCGAAACGCCGCCGCGTCATTTCACCAGTCGATGACCGTGATGCCCGGCCAGATCGCCGCAGCTCGCGCGCCCTTGGCATGATGGGTCTTTCGGTTGTCGCCGACGTAATTCGGCCGGATGATCAACCCGAAAATATCCTGAAGCCCGAACGGGGCGCAGACGTCGATTCGACCATCGGCTTCCAGTCGGACCGCGACGGCGTGGGTCTTCGAGGCGTAGCGGATCAGGCTCTCGTCGGCCGAGGCGAGCGGCGGATAGGGGAAGCCGAAGCGCTGCTCGAACCACAGATGCACGCGCGCCTGATTGCGCACTTCGACCGGCCCGGCGAGCACGTCCGCGAGGCCGGCCGTCGCCGCCTCGACCCGCCGGATCACGGCGTCCTCGGCCTCATAAGAGGGGTCCGACGGATCGAAATAGATCACGTCGTAGTCCTTGAGGCCGGTGCCGCGCGGCAGGCCGGTCAGCGCGTTCCAGACCGTCTGATAGATCGCGCCGGAGGTGATCCGCCATTGCGGCAGGTCGAGGTCGCGCAAGGCACCCAGCAGCGCCATCAGGCCCGGATCCGCCCGCACGATGGCGATCAGGCGAGCCTCGAGATCGGCGGACGGCACGGCCGCTGCGGCGGTCGAGGCACTCATGGGACAAGCTCGCAAGGATCGGAGGGTTGCGCGGAAGGCGGCGCCTGGCCGGGCCGTCATCGAACCGTCGCAGGGCGGCGGCAAGGGAGGCGGACCTCGAAACCGGACATCACGTGGGGTCGCCTGCGCTCGCGCAACAGCGCCCCCCAAGGAGACGCCCCATGGCCAAGAAACTCGGCCTCGAACCGCTGATCGACCCGACCGCGATCGTCCGCGATTCGAGCTTCGGCCGCTACACGGAAGTCGGCGCGCGGACCATGATCGCCGAGAGTTCGTTCGACGACTATTCCTATGTCGTCAATGATTCCAACATCATCTACACCACCGTCGGCAAGTTCGTGTCGATCGCGGCGATGACCCGCATCAACCCGGGCAATCATCCGATACACCGGGTCACGCAGGCCCATTTTACCTATCGCGCCTCGTCCTATTTCGAGGGCGAGGAGGACGATCACGCCTTCTTCGACTGGCGCCGCGCCCATGCGGTGACGATCGGCCACGACGTCTGGATCGGCCATGGCGCGATCATTCTGCCCGGCCGCACCATCGGCAACGGGGCCGTGGTCGCCGGCGGCGCGGTCGTGACCAAGGACGTCGATCCCTATACGATCGTCGCCGGCGTACCGGCGAAGCCGGTGAAGCGCCGGTTTCCCGAGCCGATCGCCGAGCGCATCCAGGCGCTCGGCTGGTGGGACTGGAGCCACGATCGGCTGCGCGCGGCGCTGCCCGACATCCGGGCTCTGGACATCGAGGCCTTCCTGGAGAAATACGGCGGCTGACGCCCCTTCGTCCCGAACGAGGGGGTCTGAGGTTCCTTTGCCGGAGAAGCCCCGTGATCATCAGCCGCCCGACGCGTGACCAGAGTGCGACCGCCCGCCGGCCGATCGATCTGGCAAAGATCGACGTGGCGGTGATCGGCGCCGGCGCGGCCGGGCTCGCGGCGGCGCGGCGGCTCAGGGCCGGCGGGCTCGCGACCGTCGTGCTGGAGGCGCGCGGCCGGATCGGCGGGCGCGCCTTCACCGTGACCAAGAGCGGCCTTCCGCTCGATCTCGGCTGCGGCTGGCTGCATTCGGCCGACGTCAACCCGTGGGTCGACAAGGCGCGCGCGCTCGGCTTCCGCATCGACGAGACGCCGCCGCCGTGGTTCCGGCAGACCGACGACCTCGGCTTTTCCCGTGCCGAGCAGACGGCCTATCAGACGGCGTCCGACGCCTTCTACGACCGCCTCGAAGCGGCCAAGGACGCCGAGCCGGACCAGCCGGCGGCCGCGCATCTCGAAGCCGGCAATCGCTGGAACCCGCTGATCGATGCGATCAGCTCCTACGTCAACGGCGTCGAGCTCGACCGGCTGTCGACACGCGACTTCGGCCGCTATGCCGACACGGAAGTCAACTGGCGTGTCGGCCAAGGCTATGGCGCGCTGATCGCCGCCTATGGCGCCGATGTCGACGTGCTCACCGACTGCCCGGTCCGGCAGGTCGACCATCGCGGACCGGGCGTCGTGCTCGACACCGGGCGCGGCGAGATCCGCGCCAAGGCGGCGATCGTCGCGGTGCCGACGCCTATCATCGCGCGGGAGACGCTGACGTTCCTGCCGAAGCTTCCGGCGAAGATCGAGGCCGCGCATGCGTTGCCGCTCGGGCTCGCCAACAAGATCCTGTTCGGCCTGCCGCGCCCGGAGGTTTTCGCCGAGAACGGGCACCTGATCGGCTCGACCACGACGGTCGCGACCGGCAGCTACGATCTTCGGCCGCTGGGACGTCCGATCATTGAGGGCTATGTCGGCGGCCGGCTCGCGGCCGAGCTGGAGGCAGCCGGCGAACGCGCCTTCGCCGACTTCGCAGCGGCGGAGCTGATCGGGCTCATGGGCGCGGAGATCCGCAAGGAGCTCGTGTTTCTCACCGCGACGGCCTGGGGCTCGGACCCGTGGTCGCTCGGCTCCTATTCGGCCGCCCTGCCCGGCGGCGCCGAGCAGCGGGCCGTGCTCGCGGCTCCCGTCGGCACCAATCTCTTCTTTGCCGGCGAAGCAACATCGATGCACGACTTCTCGACCGCCCACGGCGCCTACCGGAGCGGGATCGCCGCTGCCGAGGCCGCGCTTGCAGTCATTTCAAGGGGTTAACCTAGGGAGAGCGCCCGGTTTCTCGGAACCGGGCGCCGCGCCGCCGGTTGTTCGGGCGAGCGTTGCGCCGGCCGTTATAGGGCCGGCAGCGACGTCCAACCCGAGGAGTTCACCCCATGAACAAGCTCATGCTGGCCGGCGCCGTCGTCGGTCTCGGCGCCGCACTCGCGGCCACCCCTGCCCTCGCGCAGTCCAAGCAGAACCGCCAGGAAGCGAAGTTCGTCCACGACGCGATCGAGGGCAATTTCGCCGAACAATCGATGGGCGACCTCGCCCAGCAGAACGGCCAGTCCCAGGCGATCAAGGACTTCGGCGCCGAACTGAAGCGCGACCACTCGGCGGCCAATGACAAGGTCATGCCGCTGTCGCAGCAGGTCGGCGTCCGCGCGCCGAGCGAGCCGAGCGCCAAGCACAAGCAGGACTACGAGAAGCTGGCAAAACTGTCGGGCGCGCGCTTCGATCAGGCCTTCGCCCAGCACATGGTGATGGACCACAAGCAGGACATCACCAAGTACCAGCGCGCCGCCAGCGGCTCCGGCCCGGTCGCCTCCTACGCGCAGGAGACCCTGCCGGTGCTCCAGCGCCACCTCGCGACCGCGCAGTCGCTCGCCGGCGGCAATCGCGGCGCCATGGGTGCCGGCTCGGGCTCCGACATGAACATGAACGGCTCGGCGAGCGGCTCGATGGGCTCCGGCGGCAATCCGTCGATGGGCAACGGCAACTCGACCGGCACCGGCTACGGCTCGGGCTCGTCCGGCGGCCGGGTACAGCAGCCGCAGTAGGCGCCGTCCGGTCTTGAAGGACGAACGAGATACCGAGATCGAAGGCCGGCGCAGAGCGCCGGCCTTTTCGCATTTCAGAGGACCACGTGCGGCAAGCGTCACGGACGCCCAGCCGCACGCGGCCCCGCCAGCACACGGAAATAAGCGGCGACGAACAGGCCGAAGGCGGCGACCCAGGCGAAGGCCGCGATGTGCAGCCCCTCGAAGGCCCATTCCGGCCGCACCGCCGCACAAATGCGAGCGAGCGTCGCCGCGACCACCGCGAGATAGGCCAGTTGCGCGGCCGGGCTCGCCACCAGCGCCCGCCCGGTGTGGCCGAGGCTCGCCCGCGACATCACCGCCAGCGACATGGTGCCTACCGCGCCGACGGCCCAGGCGTGCAGGCCCGCCGAGGCCGGCACCAGGTCGAGCGCGGCGGCGGCATTGAGCGCGAAGCCGAGCGGCACGAAGGCATAGGCCACGTGCAGGATCAGCACGAGCCGGTCGCGCCAGGTCCGGTCGCCGGCCCAGCGCGCGAACCGGATCGCCTGCAACGCGGCCGAGAGCGCCAGGAGCGCGGCCGTCGATGCCGCCTGCGGCAGGGCAATCCAGGCCGCAATCGAGACCACCGCGACCAGCGTCGCGACGATGTCGAAGCGGTTCGGAGTGACCGGCAGCCGGCCGGGGTTTTCGCGCGCGAGCCAGTTGCGCGTGAAGCTCGGCACGATGCGGCCGCCGATCAGCATGATCAGCAGCACGCCGGCGCCGAGGCCGATGCGGATGCCGTAATGGCCGACCGTATGGTCATGGTGGCCGCCGATGACGCCCGAGGCCTCGAGGTGGAAGACCAGATTGCCGATCGCGAAGACGCTCAGGATGCCGACGACCTTCAGATTGCGCCAGTTGCCGCCAGCGACGACCTCACGGCCGGCGGCGAGCCCGACCAGCACCAGAAAGGCGAGATCGACCGCCGCCGCGAAGCCGAGCGACGTCCAGGCCGAGGTCAGGATCGCGATCCGGCCGGCGAGCCAGACGGCGGCGAGCACGATGAGCGGCCGGCCCTGCAGGGGCAGGCGGCCGGTCCAGTTCGGAATGGCGGTCAGCAGGAAGCCCGTGACCATCGCCGGCAGGAAGCCATAGAGCATCTCGTGGACGTGCCAATCGAGGCCCGAGAAGGCGGTCGGCAGGGCGATCTCGCCAAAGTAGGCCGGTAGCCAGAGCCCGATCGCAATCGCCGCCCAGATCGAGCCGGCGAGGAAGAACGGGCGGAAGCCGTAGGAGAACAACGGCGGGCCGTCATAGGCGGCGAGACGGGGAATCGGGGCCATGGGACGCACCTCTCGAAGGCTGGTATCTGCCCCGATCGATAGGCGCCCCGCCGCGCGTCATCGTTGTCGGGCCGCAAGCAACGAGGCGATCGTCAGGATTTCCGCCGATTTGTCGGATGATACGGTGGGTTACGCGTCCGTAGGACGCCGCATGCCCAGCATGGCGGCGAGGACGTAAGATCTTCTCAGTCGCCGATCGGCCGTTCCGATATTCGTCGGAACAACGCGAAGCCATCCGCCGACGTCTTTCCGGGTGCCGAAGCCGCCGCCCCTCTCCACCGTGAAGCGCTGTCGCGCCGGGTCGTGCCCGGCCGCGGTCCGGCGCGCGCGGCGATCCATCCTACCAAAAATCATCCGAAAACATGGCTGTCGCCGCCCGCGCCCCTCGGGCTGCCGGCGCGAAGCCCATTCAGGACGGAACGACCATGGCCCTGCTCGATCGCTCCCTGCTCGCCGACATGCCGCTCTTCGCCGGCCTCGGCCCCGCCGCCCTCGACGACATCATCGCCGAGGCGCGCTCCGCCCGCGTCGCCAAGGGGGCGACCGTATTCGAGCAGGACGCCGATGCGACCTCGTTCTTCGTGCTGCTGCACGGCCATCTGCAGGTGCTCCGGATCACGCCGGCCGGCGCGCAGGTGATCGTGCGCTATGTCGTGCCGGGCGAACTGTTCGGCATCGCGGTGCAGATGGGCCGCGCGACCTATCCGGCGACCGCGCTCGCGGTGGTCGACAGCGTGGCGCTGTCCTGGTCCTCGATCGCCTGGCCGCGCATGATGGAGCGCTTCCCGTCGCTGGCGGTCGGCATGATGCGCACGCTCGGGCAGCGGATCGACGACGCCCATGGCCGGGTCGTGGAAATGTCGACCGAGGAGGTCGAGCGGCGCGTCGCCCATGCGATCCTGCGGCTGGTCAAGCAGGCCGGCCGGCGCGGCGATCGCGGCATCACCATCGATTTCCCGATCTCGCGCCAGGACGTCGCCGAGATGACCGGCACGACACTGCATACGGTCAGCCGCATCTTGAGTGGCTGGGAGACCCGCGGTCTGGTCGAGGGCGGTCGGCAGAAGATCACGGTCTGCGATCCGCACCGGCTGTTCCTGCTCGCCGAGAACCGCGCCGAGTGATCGGCATCACCGACACCGTTCTCAGGCGCCTTCCGTTTCGATCGCCTCGCGCAGCGCGGCGAGGAACTTGTCCGGGTTGGCGAAATGCTCCCGGCTCGCATCGGCGACCGTGTGGAAGCACGCGATCGGGCAGCCGACGCACATGAAGCGGAAGTCGAGGAAGACCCGGATCGTCTCGGGCCAGCGCGACATCACCTCGTCGACGAGCATGTCGAAATCCACATCGCCCGCCGCACCGCGGCGGGTGATGCGCAGGGCGGTCTCCGCTTCGGCAGTCTCGGTCATCGGAACCTCCCTTCGGCAAGAAGCCTGTTGTCGCAAGTGTTTGTGGTTCGGCCTTCACGGATTGAGTCAGAGCCCGGCGACGCGGCCGAAGCCGCGCCGGACGCGTTCCTCGATCCGGGCCACGAGGTCCGGCTCGTCGCGGACCAGCCGGAACCCGAGATGGGTCGGCGGCACGCCGGCCGCGCAGCCGCCGGCGCGCGCGTCGCGGATGAAGTCGGTGACGTAGGTCCGGTGCCGGCCCTCGACGACGCGCACGCCGCAATTGACCGTGCCGGGGCCGATCGCGCGGCCTTTCGTGTCGAGCGCCTGCCGGACGAAGCAGCTGTCGGTCCATTCCCAGACGTTGCCGTCGAGATCGTCGAGGCCACGCTCGTTGGCGCCGAAGCCGCCGGGCGGACGCAGCGCCGTCTCGACCGCAGCACTCGCCTCGGCCTCGCGCTCGTAGCGGGCGATCCACCGCTCGGCGAAGCCCGTGCCGGTCGCCTCGGTCGAGGGCTCGCCGGTGAACTTCGAGCCGGCCGCGAAGGCCCATTCGGCGTCGGTCGGCAGCCGCCACGGCCGGCCGGTGCGCTGGGCGAACCAGCGCGCATAGGCGGTCGCGTCGAGATGGCTGACGCCGATCACCGCGCGATCCGGCCGACCGGCTCGATCGGCGTCGCCACGCGGCGCGCAGGCGCCGGCTGCGACACAGCGGTCATAGTCGGCCGCCGTGACGTGGTTCTTCATCATCGCGAAGGGCCGCGCGATCCGGGTTTCACGGACCGGGCCGTCGACCTGCCGGCCGGCGCGGGTGAAGTCGCCGCTGGCGCGATAGGCGAAACGACCGGCCTCGACCCGCACGACCGCGACCGGATCGGGATCGGGGGCGCGGAAGCCCTGCCCCGCCAGCATCACCACCGACAGCGTGCCGGCCAGCATCCACTTCGAACGCATCATCTTCATCAGGGGTCCCATGGCGGACCTCCTTCGAACGGGTGACGGACGGTCCGCCACTGGAGCAGCCTCGATCGGCGGGCCCGGGCCGATCCGAACCGGCCTGCGGGCGTCTCGGGAAAGCGACCGGCCCGACCTCGAACGTCGAGGCGGGCCGGCCTGCATCAGTTGTGGATTACTCGTCCATCACCACAGGCGTCTCGAGCGCGCCGGTCTTGGCGCCCGTGCCGATCGGGGACGGCGGCTGGACCTGCTTCATGAAGTCGTCGTTCCACTTGCCCTCGACCTTGAAGTGGGCGGTGGCGCCGAGTTCGACGGCCTCGATCAGGTTATGCGTCACGTAGGCGTAGACGCCCGGCTCGCGGAAGGTGTAGAGCGCCGCACCCGCGGAGCCGCCACGGATGAACCAGGTCTCCAGATCCTTCTCCGGCCGGTTGGCGAACTTGCCGGTCTCCCAGACGTAGTCGCCGTGACCGCCGATCAGATGCGGGCGGCTGTCGCGATTGGCCTGGCTGTGGACGATCAGCACCTTGGCGCCGACCTTGGCGGTCAGGGCATTCTTGCCGGTCAGCGCACCGGCGCGGCCGTTGAAGACCACGTGGGTCGGGATCAGCTTGCGCATCACCTCGACGGTGTCGGCATAGGCGTCACCCGGGCTTTCGTAGGTCTTGTAGTGGCCCTTGTCGTCCTTCGGGACATAGAAGTCGTTCTCGCCGATGTAGACGACCTTGTCGTAGCTGAGCGGCTTGCCCTGATCGTCCTTCAGGCCGTCGCGCGGCAGCACCATCACGGCGCCGCTCATGCCGGATACGACGTGCCACGGGATCATCGGGCCGCCGGGGGCGCAGTGGTAGACGAACACGCCGGGGCGGGTCGCCTTCCAGCGCAGCACGACCTGTTCGCCGGGGTTGATCAGGGTCAGCGCGCCGCCGCCGAGGGCGCCGGTCGCGGAATGGAAGTCGATGTTGTGGGCGAGCGTGTTGGTCTCGGGATTGACCAGCGTCAGCTCGACGTAGTCGCCTTCGTGGACGACCATCATCGGGCCCGGAACCGAGCCGTCGAAGGTCATCGCCTGCATCTTGGTGCCCTGTTCGTCGATGACGATCTCCTTCTCCTGGACGGTCATCTTGAACTCGATCACCTTCGGGCCGGCCTTGGTGGCCTGCTCGTGGGCGTGGACGAAGGGCGGCGCGACCAGCTCGACCTTCTCGCGCGGCAGCTTCGACACGTCGTCGGCGGCGAGGGCGGGAACGGCGGCCATCACGGCGACGGCAGCGGCGGCGGTCATCAGGGTACGGCGAGTGAGCATGGCGACCTCCTTAGGTCGATCTCTTGCTTTCGAATGACCAGACGATGCGCCTTTGCCGCCGACCGCTCTTTGTCGGGGAACAAGCTTCGTGAGCTTTGAGATTTCTCAAGTTTCCGCGCCCCGATCGCAGGCGGCTTCCGCGACGACGGGCGGCCATGCGTCGTCTGCCCAAGGATGCGGCTTGACGCAGGACGAGGCAGTCGTGATCGTCTGGTCAAAATCGCCGATGTCGAAAGCGTCGAGAGGGAGTCCCGAACCTTGCCGCATCCGCCCGCCTCCCCTCGCCCACGATCCACCGATCGGATGCACGCCGGCGGCGAGGGAGCGCGGTCGAGATGAAACGCCGGGGCTCCGACGAGGACCCGTTCGCGATCGCGGGCAGCCTGATCGCCTTCAACGCGGGGGCCGGCTCGCGCTACCTGCCGGCCATGACGGAGGTTCTGAACGACGAGGCGTTCGCGACCGCGGCGGCGACGATCAGCGGCTGGCAGAACTATGCGCCGACGCCGCTCGTCGAGCTTCCCGGGCTCGCGGCGCGGCTCGGCGTCGGGCGGCTCTGGTTCAAGGACGAGGGCGGGCGATTCGGGCTCGGCAGCTTCAAGGCACTCGGCGGTGCCTATGCGGTGGCGCGACTGATCGCGCGCGAAGTCGAACGGCGCACCGGCAAGGCGCCCTCGCCCGCGGAAATCGGTTCCAGCGCCTTCGCCGAGATCGCCGCATCGATCACCGTCACCTGCGCCACGGACGGCAATCACGGCCGCTCGGTCGCCTGGGGCGCCCGGCTGTTCGGGGCGAAGGCGGTGATCTTCATCCATGCGACGGTCAGCGAGGGCCGGCGGGCGGCGATCGCAGCCTATGGCGCTGACGTGCGCCGCACCGGCGGGAACTACGACGACAGCGTCCGCGAGGCGCAGGAGACCGCCGAGCGGGAGGGCTGGTTCGTCGTCTCCGACACGTCCTATCCCGGCTATCGGACGGTGCCGCGCGACGTCATGCAGGGCTACGAGATCATGGCGGCCGAGGCGCATGCCGCGCTCGGGCGCCTGCCGACGCACGTGTTCCTGCAGACCGGTGTCGGCGGCATGGCGGCGGCGGTCGCGGCGCATCTGTGGCGCATTGCCGAGCGCGAAGGCGCGCCGCGGCCCAAAATCGTGCTCGGTGATCCGGAAAACGCGGCCTGCTGGTATGAGACCATCCGCGCCGGCCATCCGGTCGCGGTCGGCGGCGATCTCGACACGATGATGGCCGGGCTCGCCTGCGGCGAGATCTCCGATCTCGCCTGGGAGATCCTCGCGACGGGCTGCGACGCCGCCGTGCGCCTGCCCGACGCGGCGGCGATCGCCGCGATGCGTGTCCTCGCCGAGGGCGCGTTCGGCGACCGGCCGGTGGTCGCGGGCGAATCGGCCGTCGCCGGGCTCGCAGCACTCGCGGTCGCGACCGCCGAGGCCGAGGCGCGCGCGGCGCTCGGGCTCGATGCCGATTCGGTCGTGCTCTGCCTCGGCACCGAGGGCGACACGGATCCCGCGCTCTACAAGACGATCATCGGCCGCGACGGCGATGCCGTGCGCGCAGCCGCGACTGCCTGGAGACCCGCATGAGCCGCCGCTTCATCGCCGCCGCCGCGCAACTCGGGCCGATCGGCCGCGACGAGCCGCGCGCCTCGGTCGTCACCCGCATGATCGCGCTCGTCGACGAGGGCAGGCGCCGGGGCGTCCGCTTCATGGTGTTCCCCGAACTGGCGCTGACGACCTTCTTTCCCCGCTGGTTCATCGCCGATCCGGCCGAACTCGACCGCTTCTACGAGCGCTCGATGCCGAACCCGGACGTCGCGCCGCTGTTCGAGGCGGCGCGCGCGGCCGGCATCGGCTTCCACCTCGGCTATGCCGAGCTCGACGGGACGACGCGCTACAACACGGCTATCATCGTCGACGAGGCCGGCACGATCGTCTCGAAATATCGCAAGATCCACCTGCCCGGCCATCGCGAGCACGAGCCGGAGCGGCCGTTCCAGCATCTGGAGAAGCGCTATTTCGAACGCGGCGATCTCGGCTTCGTGGTCGCGGATGCCTTCGGCGGCAAGGTCGGCACGCTGATCTGCAACGACCGGCGCTGGCCGGAGGCGTTCCGCTCGCTCGGGCTCCAGGGCGTCGAACTGGTCGCCGCCGGCTACAACACGCCGCGGCACTATCCGCTCGCGCCCGAGCACGACCGGCTGCAGGACTTCCACAACCACCTGTCGCTGCAGGCCGGCGCCTATCAGAACGGCACCTATGTGATCGGCACGGCCAAGGCCGGCGTCGAGGAGGGCTGCGAGCTGATCGGCGGCAGCTGCATCGTGGCGCCGACCGGCGAGATCGTCAGCGTCGCGCAGACGCTCGGCGACGAGCTGGTCACGGCGGAGGTCGATCTCGACCGGTGCCGCGAGATCAAGGCCAACATCTTCAACTTCGCGCTCCACCGCGAGCCGGACACCTACGGGCTGCTCACCGCGCCGAAGCGCGCCTGAGCCCCGTCATTCCCATCGCCCAGCCCGACCGGAGCCCCATGTCGACCGAACCGCTCTTCCACATGATCGCCGGTGCGACCCGGCCGGTCGCTCCGTTCAGCCACGCGGTCGAGACCGACGGCTTCGTGTTCCTGACCGGCCAGATGCCGGACAGCCCCGAGACGCCCGGCGTGCTGCCGGACGGCATCGAGGCACAGACGCGCAACACGATGACCAACCTCGCCACGATTCTCGCGGGGCTCGGGCTCGGACTCGAGCATGTTGTGCAGGTGCGGATCTACCTGACCGAGTTCAAGCGCGACTACGCCGCGATGAACGCGGTCTATCGGACCTATTTCCCGGCCGACCGCTTGCCGGCGCGCACCTGCATCGGCACGACGGGTCTCGCCTACGACGCGCTGATCGAGATCGACATGGTGGCGCGGCGGCCCTGAGCCGCCGCCCATCTCAGGTCTTCTGGTCGAGGAGCCGCGCGACCCGCTGCAGCGCCAGCGTGTAGCCTTGCGTGCCGAAGCCGGCCATGACGCCGTCGGCGCGCAGCGAGACGTAGGATTTGTGCCGGAATTCCTCGCGCTTGTGCACGTTCGAGATATGCACCTCGATCACCACGCCGTCGAAGGCGTTGAGCGCATCGAGGATGGCGATCGAGGTATGGGTGAAGGCGCCCGGATTGATCACGATGCCGCCGGCGGTCTCGCGCGCCTCGTGGATCCAGTCGATCAGCTCGTATTCGCGGTTCGACTGGTGGAACCGGAGCTGCAGGCCGAGCGCGGCGGCGGCCTTCAGGCAGTCGGCCTCGACGTCGGCCAATGTCTCGCGGCCGTAGATCTCCGGCTGGCGCTTGCCGAGCAGGTTCAGGTTCGGACCGTTCAACACATAGACGAGGCGGCTCATGTCGTTTCCTCAAGTCGGGCCGATCGGCGCGCGTCCCGGCCGGACAGCGTGATCGCCCCTCTCCGATAGCCGTTTTCGTCGCGGCGCGCACGCGGAAGCGCCTCGCCATCCGCCAGGCGGGTGTCTGGGCCGCCGTGCCGACCGCTGTTCGCATGCCTTGCGTCAGGCACGCGACAGCTTCGAGACATGCGAAAACGCGATTGGCAGGGGTCAACTACCATGTTACGACTCCGTCAAGATACTAATCGGTTTACGAAAATCGATCGGTTCAGACGCCTCGTGAAGAAGGCGGCCCGTCGGACAAGCGACGGCATGGGGAGGACGTGTATGGCATCGGTCGCAATTCGCGGCGTGCGCAAGGCGTACGGCGCCGTCTCGGTCATCAAGGGTGTCGACGTCGACATCCGCGAAGGCGAGTTCGTGATTCTGGTCGGCCCGTCGGGCTGTGGAAAGTCGACGCTCTTGCGCATGATCGCGGGGCTCGAACACATCACCGGCGGCGAGATCGCGATCGGCGACCGCGTGGTCAACAACGTTCCGCCGAAGGAACGCGACATCGCGATGGTCTTCCAGAACTACGCGCTCTATCCGCACATGAAGGTCGCCGACAACATGGCCTTCTCGCTGAAGCTGCGCGGCGCGCCGAAGACCGAGATCGACACCCGCGTGAAGCGCGCGGCCGAGATCCTGTCGCTCACCCCCCTGCTCGACCGCTACCCGCGCCAGCTCTCCGGCGGTCAGCGCCAGCGCGTCGCCATGGGCCGCGCGATCGTGCGCGATCCGCAGGTGTTCCTGTTCGACGAGCCGCTGTCGAACCTCGACGCGAAACTCCGCGTGCAGATGCGCACCGAGATCAAGGAGTTGCACCAGCGGCTCAAGACCACGACGGTCTACGTCACCCACGACCAGATCGAGGCCATGACCATGGCCGACAAGATCGTGGTCATGCATGACGGCATCGTCGAGCAGGTCGGCGCGCCGCTCGATCTCTACGACCGGCCGGCGAACCTGTTCGTCGCCGGCTTCATCGGCTCGCCGGCCATGAACTTCGTCGAAGGCAAGATCCGCGGCGGCACCCCGCCGAGCCTCGTCACCGCAGACGGCTCGTCGCTGCCGCTCGCAGGCGCTCCCGCGGGCTCCGACGGCCGGCCGGTCGTCTACGGCATCCGGCCCGAGCATGTCCGCCTCGATGCCGGCGGCCTGCCGGCCAAGGTGGTCGTGACCGAGCCGACCGGCGCGGAGACCCATGTGGTGGTCGAACTCGCCGGCAAGGAGATCACCTGCGTGTTCCGCGAGCGCGTCACCGCGCGCCACGGCGAGACGATCCACATCGCGATCGATCCGACGCTGGTGCACCTGTTCGACGCGGAGACCGGCGCACGGCTCTGACGCGCGATCCCACGGTCTCGCGCCTTCGCACGCAAGAACCTCTTTCCAAGGACAGGCATCAGGGAGCCAAACGCGCCGCAGAGCGCATCCCGGATGTCCGGAATACCGAACAAGCACAGGGAGGAATATCCATGTCTCTGACACGTCGCGATCTTCTCGCCGGCGCGGCCGTCGGCGCCGCCGGTATCCCGCTCATCGGCTCGCTGCCGGCGCTCGCCCAGTCGAAGCCGACCTTCACGCCCGAGAAGGGCGCGAGCCTGCGCGTGCTGCGCTGGGCGCCGTTCGTGAAGGGCGACGAGGACGCCTGGATCGCCAACACCAAGAAGTTCACCGAGAAGACCGGCATCGAGGTCCGCATCGACAAGGAGAGCTGGGAAGACATCCGGCCGAAGTCCGCCGTCGCCGCCAACATGGGCGCGGGTCCGGACATCGTCTGGGTGTGGTTCGACGACGCCCAGCAGTATCCGGACAAGCTGGTCGACCTGACCCAGCTCGCGACCTCGATCGGCCAGGCCGGCGGCGGCTGGTATCCGGGCAACGAGGGCTACGCCAAGCGCGACGGCAAGTTCATCGGCCTGCCGATCGCCGCGATCGGCAACGCGATCTGCTATCGCGAGAGCCATGTGAAAGCGGCCGGCTTCCAGTCGGTGCCGAACGACACCAAGGGCTTCCTCGAGCTCTGCAAGGCGCTGAAGGCCAAGGGCACGCCCGCCGGCTTCGCGCATGGCAAGGCGGTCGGCGACGGCAACAACTACGCCCACTGGCTGCTGTGGAGCCATGGCGGCAAGACCGTCGACGAGAACGGCAAGGTGGCGATCAACAGCCCCGAGACGCTCGCGGCGCTCAACTATGCCAAGGCGCTCTACGAGACCTTCATCCCGGGCACCGAGAGCTGGCTCGACATCAACAACAACCGCGCCTATCTCGCCAACCAGATCTCGCTGACCGCGAACGGCGTCTCGCTCTATTACGCGGCCAAGAACGATCCGAAGCTCGCCGAGATCGCCGCCGACACCAAGACCACGACCATGCCGATCGGCCCGGTCGGCCAGTCGGTCGAGCTGCATCAGACCACGACCATGGTGCTGTTCAAGCACTCGAAGTTCCCGCAGGCCGCGCAGGCCTACATGCAGTTCATGTACGAGCCGGAACAGATGAACGCCTGGATCGGCGGCTCGTCGGCCTATTGCTGCTCGGCGCTGAAGGCCTACCAGAACCATCCGATCTGGGAGGCCGATCCGGTCCACAAGCCCTACGCCAAGGCCTCCGCGTCGCTGCGCCCGAACGGCTATGCCGGCCCGCTCGGCTACGCCTCGGCCGGCGTCATGGCCGACTATGTGCTGGTCGACATGTTCGCCGAGGCCGTCACCGGCGCGCAGAAGCCGGAAGACGCCATGAAGCGCGCCGAGGCGCGGGTCAACCGCTACTACCGCGTCTGATCGGACGCCGTCCGGCCGTTCCGGGCTCGCCCGGAACGGCCGGGTCAGCGCCTTTTCGCGATCCCGCGCAAACCCGCCGGAGCCCCCCAATGTCCGATGTCGCCGCCGCACCCCGGCGTGCCGCCGCCCCGCCATCGCTGCTCGGCCGTCTCGGCCAGAGCCGCAATGCGCTCGGCTTCCTGTTCATGCTGCCCGCGGCGGTGTTCCTCGTCTGCTTCCTGACCTACCCGCTCGGGCTCGGCGTCTGGCTGGGCTTCACCGACGCCAAGATCGGCCGGCCGGGCGTGTTCATCGGACTGGAGAACTACGAGTTCCTCTGGATCGACTCGGTGTTCTGGCTGTCGGTGTTCAACACGCTGCTCTACACGTTCGGCGCCTCGATCCTGAAGTTCGTGCTCGGACTCTGGCTGGCGCTGATCCTCAACAATCACATGCCGTTCAAGGCATTCTTTCGCGCGGTCATCCTGCTGCCCTGGGTCGTGCCGACCGTGCTCTCGGGCATCGCGTTCTGGTGGATCTACGACGCGCAGTTCTCGATCGTGTCCTGGTCGCTGATCAAGATGGGGCTCATCGATCACCCGATCAACTTCCTCGGCGAGGCCGGCAACGCGCGCGCGTCGGTGATCGCGGCGAACGTCTGGCGCGGCATTCCGTTCGTGGCGATCTCGCTGCTCGCGGGCCTGCAGACGATCCCGCCGTCGCTGCACGAAGCCGCGACGCTCGACGGGGCGACCGCCTGGCAGCGCTTCCGCTATGTGACGCTGCCGATGCTGTCGCCGATCATCTCGGTGGTGATGACCTTCTCGGTCCTGTTCACCTTCACCGACTTCCAGCTCATCTACGTGCTGACCAAGGGCGGCCCGGTCAACGCCACCCATCTGATGGCGACGCTGTCGTTCCAGCGCGCCATTCCCGGCGGCCAGCTCGGCGAAGGCGCGGCGATCGCGGTGGCGATGATCCCGTTCCTGCTCGCGGCCATCCTGTTCAGCTTCTTCGGCCTGCAGCGGCGTCGCTGGCAGCAGGGCGGCCAGGATTGAGGAGATCCCCCATGGCAACCGCTCCGACCCTCGCCTCATCCGCCCCGCCCGCTCGCGGGCCCGCGGCGGCGCCCGAGATCGACGACAGCGTCGGCATGGACTATCTCGACAGCCTGCCGCGGCGGATCCTGGTCGTGTACCTGCCGCTGGCGCTGTTCGTGTTCGTCCTGCTGTTCCCGTTCTATTGGATGACGATCACGGCGATCAAACCGAACCACCAACTCACCGACTACGAGCATTATTCGCCGTTCTGGGTGGTCGAACCGACGCTGCAGCACATCAAGTACCTGCTGTTCGAAACGTCCTATCCGGGCTGGCTCTGGAACACGCTGGTGGTCTCGGTCTGCTCGACGGTGCTCGCGCTGGCGGCCTCCGTCTTCGCTGCCTATGCGATCGAGCGGCTGCGTTTCACCGGTGCGCGCTTCGTCGGGCTGGCGATCTTCCTCGCCTATCTGGTGCCGCCGTCGATCCTGTTCATCCCGCTGGCGCTGATCGTGTTCGGCTTCGGCATGTACGACACCAAGCTCGCGCTGATCTTCACCTATCCGACGTTCCTGATCCCGTTCTGCACCTGGCTCTTGATGGGCTACTTCCGCTCGATCCCCTACGAGCTGGAGGAATGCGCGCTGATCGACGGCGCCTC
This sequence comes from Ancalomicrobiaceae bacterium S20, assembly GCA_040269895.1. Classification (NCBI taxonomy): domain Bacteria; kingdom Pseudomonadati; phylum Pseudomonadota; class Alphaproteobacteria; order Hyphomicrobiales; family Ancalomicrobiaceae; genus Methyloraptor; species Methyloraptor flagellatus. The sequence continues at coordinate 2,025,596 of CP158568.1, forward strand.
GCGCTGGCAGATCCTGACCAAGGTCATCCTGCCGCTCGCGGTGCCGGGCCTGATCTCGGCCGGCATCTTCGCCTTCACGCTCTCGTGGAACGAGTTCATCTACGCGCTGACCTTCATCCAGTCGTCGGAGAACAAGACCGTGCCGGTCGGCGTGCTGACCGAGCTGGTGCGCGGCGACGTGTTCGAGTGGGGCTCGCTGATGGCCGGCGCATTGATCGGCTCGCTGCCGGTGGTGATCCTCTACTCGTTCTTCGTCGACTACTACGTGTCGTCGATGACGGGCGCGGTGAAGGAATGACGTCCTCCGGCCTGTAACGACTGGGCTGCGACGGACCGGGCTGCGACGACAGGGCTGCGACGGACGGGCGGCGGCGCGGCGCTGGCCCGCGGCGCCGCAGCCTGTTAGGCACGGGTTCTCCCGTTGCGATCCCCGAGGATCTCCATGCCGAAATTCGCCGCCAATCTGACCCTGATGTTCACCGAGCGGGACTTCCTCGACCGCTTCGACGCCGCAGCCGATGCCGGCTTCGCGGCGGTTGAGTTCATGTTTCCCTATGACCACGCGCCGGAAGCGATCGCCGAGCGGCTGACGCGCAACGATCTGACGCTCGCGCTGTTCAACCTGCCGCCCGGCAACTGGGCGGCCGGCGAACGCGGCTTCGCCGCCCTGCCCGGCCGGTTCGACGACGTGAAGGCGAGCGTCGACAAGGCGCTCGACTATGCGCGGGCGACCGGCGTCAAGCGGCTGCACATGATGGCCGGGCTCGCCGACGCGAATGCGCCCGAGGCGCAGGTCGCCTATCGCCGCGCAGTCGAATACGCGGCCGAGCGGCTCGGCGCGGTCGGCGTAGACGTCGTGCTCGAGCCGATCAACGGCCGCAACATGCCCGGCTATTTCATGAACTCGTTCAAGGCCGCGGCGGCGCTGATCGAGGATCTCGGGCGCCCGAACGTCAAGCTGCTGTTCGACATCTACCATCGCCAGATCCTCCACGGCGATGTCACCGTAGCGCTGCGCGAGCTGCTGCCCCTGATCGGCCATGTGCAGGTCGCCTCGGTACCGTCGCGCAACGAGCCGGACGGCGAGGAGCTGAACTACGTCTACCTGTTCGCGCAACTCGACCGGCTCGGCTACGCCGGCTTCGTCGGCTGCGAGTACAATCCGCGCGGACCGACGCTCGAAGGGCTCGGCTGGTTCGAGCGCTACAAGCGGCGGCGCTGACGGGCGGGCGGGGCGAAGAGCACGCGCGTCGAACACGCGAGTACGCGCCCCCTCCGATCGTCCCTCCCCGACTTCCGTCTCGTTCCGCAGCGGCGGCCGGCCGGCTAATGTCGGCGTCGAAGAGCCGCGTCGAACCGGCCCCGCGCGAGAGGATCCGCATCCCATGACCACCCCCGTCGAGCGCCTGGACGGAGACTTCGACTATATCGTCGTCGGAGCCGGCTCCGCCGGCTGCGTGCTGGCGAACCGGCTCTCCGCCGATCCGACCAAGCGCGTGCTGGTGCTGGAGGCCGGCGGGCGCGACAACTGGATCTGGTTCCACATCCCGGTCGGCTACCTGTTCGCGATCGGCAATCCGCGCGCTGACTGGCTGTTCGAGACCGAGAAGGAGCCGGGCCTCAACGGCCGCTCGCTCAAGTATCCGCGCGGCAAGGTGATCGGCGGCTGCTCGGCGATCAACGGCATGATCTCGATGCGCGGTCAGGCGGCCGACTACGATCATTGGCGGCAACTGGGGCTCGCCGGCTGGGGCTGGGACGAGGTCCGGCCGATCTTCCGCAAGCTCGACGACCATTTCCTCGGCGACAGCGAGCACCATGCGGTCGGCGGTGAGTATCGGGTCGAGAAGGCGCGACTGCACTGGGCCGTGCTCGACGCGGTCGCGGCTGCCGCGCAGGAGATGGGTGTACCCGCGACCGAGGACTTCAACCGCGGCGACAATACCGGGGTCGGCTATTTCCACGTCAATCAGAAGCGCGGCATCCGCTGGTCGACCGCGCGCGGCTTCCTGAAGCCGGCGCTGAAGCGGCCGAACCTGAAGCTCGAAACCGGCGTATTGGTCGAGAAGGTCCTGGTCGAGAACGGCCGCGCGACCGGCGTCAGGTTCCGGCGCGATGGCCGGACCATCGAGGCACGCGCGCGCGGCGAGGTGATCCTGTCGGCCGGCGCGATCGGCTCGATCCAGATCCTGCAACTCTCCGGCATCGGGCCGGGCGAATGGCTGGCCGAACACGGGCTTCCGGTCGTGCTCGACAAGCCGGGCGTCGGCCGCAACCTGCAAGACCATCTGCAACAGCGGGCGATCTTCAAAGTCTCGGGCATCAAGACGCTCAACGAGACCTATCATTCGCTGACCGGCCGGGCGCTGATGGGGCTCGAATATCTGGTGAACCAGAGCGGGCCGATGGCGATGGCGCCGTCGCAGCTCGGCATCTTCACCAAGTCCTCGCCCGACCACGAGCGCTCGAACATCGAGTTCCACGTCCAGCCGCTGTCGCTCGACAAGTTCGGCGAGCCGCTGCATCGCTTCCCCGCCATCACGGTCAGCGCCTGCAATCTGCGGCCATCCTCGCGCGGCGTCGTCAAGCTGCGCTCGGCCGACCCGAGCGCCAAGCCGATCATCGCGCCGAACTACCTCTCGACCGACGACGACCGCACGGTGGCGGCGGATGCGATCCGGGTGACGCGCCGGCTGATGAAGCAGGCGGCGATGGCGCCCTATCGGCCGGAAGAGTATCTTCCCGGCCCTACGGTGGGCGACGACGACGCGGCGCTCGCCAAGGCGGCCGGCGACATCGGCACGACGATTTTCCACCCCGTCGGCACCGCCAAGATGGGCCTCGCCTCCGACCCGATGGCGGTCGTCGACGAGCGTCTGCGCGTGTTCGGCATCGAAGGCCTGCGCGTGATCGACGCCTCGATCATGCCGACCATCACCTCCGGCAACACCAACACGCCGACGCTCATGATCGCCGACAAGGGCGCGCGGATGGTGCTGGAGGACGCGGGCTGACGCGCGAGCAATGACCTCGCCGATCGACCCGCACGAAACGCATATCGTCATTATGCATATATGCAAAAATCGCATATCATCCCTGCATAAAATGCAAAATTCTCCTTTTTGATGAAGCGCTTAGCTCTTCCGGTCTCCGCGATCTTCTCTTAAATCGGTGTGATCCACCGCAACGGTGCCGCTCGCGTCCTCGAGACGGCCCTTCCGGAGAGTTTCGCGATGCTGATGTCCGTGCATTCCCGCATTCATTCCCCCGCGCTCGCCGACAAGCTGATGACCGCGGAGGAAGCGGCCGAACTGATCCCGTCCGGCGCGACGATCGGCATGAGCGGCTTCACGGGCGCCGGCTACCCGAAGGCGGTGCCGCAGGCGCTCGCCAAGCGCATCGAGGCCGAGCATGCGCGCGGGCGGCCGTTCAAGGTCAGCGTCTGGACCGGCGCCTCGACCGCACCGGAGCTCGACGGCGCGCTCGCCAAGGCCGACGGCATCGAGATGCGCCTGCCCTACCAGTCCGATCCGACCTGCCGCGAGCGCATCAACGCCGGCCAGATGGAATATATCGACATCCATCTCTCCCACGTCGCCCAGCACGTCTGGTTCGGCTTTCTCGGCAAGCTCGACGTGGCGGTGGTCGAGGTGGTCGGCATCCATGCCGACGGCAGCCTGATCCCGTCGACCTCGATCGGCAACAACAAGACCTGGCTCGATCAGGCCGACAAGATCATCATCGAGGTCAACACGCGCCAGGATGCCCGGCTCGCCGGCATGCACGACGTCTATTACGGTACGCAGATCCCGCCGCACAGGAAGCCGATCCCGATCCTGTCGGCCGGCGACCGGATCGGCGAGGCATCGCTGCGCTGCGATCCGTCGAAGGTCATCGCCGTGGTCGAGACCGACGCGCCGGACCGCAACTCGGCCTTCGCCGCGCCCGACGCGACGTCGGAGGCGATCGCCGGCCACATCATCGACTTCCTCGGCCACGAGGTGAAGAAGGGCCGCCTGCCGGCCTCGCTGCTGCCGCTGCAGTCCGGCGTCGGCAACGTCGCCAATGCGGTGATGGCGGGCCTGCAGACGAGCCCGTTCGAGGAGATGACCGCCTACACCGAGGTGTTGCAGGACGGCATGCTGAACCTGCTGCGCTCCGGCAAGCTCGCCTTCGCCTCGGCGACCGCGCTGTCGCTGAGCCCGGCCGGCAACGAGGCGTTCGAGCGCGATCTCTCTTTCTACCGCGACCGCATCGTGCTGCGGCCGCAGGAGATCTCCAACCATCCGGAGGTGATCCGCCGCCTCGGCGTGATCGCCATGAACGGGCTGATCGAGGCCGACATCTATGGCAACGTCAATTCGACGCACATCGGCGGCACCCGGATCATGAACGGCATCGGCGGCTCGGGCGATTTCGCCCGCAATGCCTATCTGTCGTTCTTCATGACGCCGTCGACCGCCAAGCACGGCACGATCTCGGCGATCGTGCCGATGGTGACCCATGTCGATCACACCGAGCACGACGTGCAGGTGATCGTCACCGAACAGGGCCTCGCGGATCTGCGCGGCCTGTCACCGAAGAAGCGCGCGGGCCAGATCATCGCCAATTGCGCGCATCCGAGCTTCCGCCCGGCGCTCTCGGCCTATTATGACGCGGCGATGCACCGGTCGCCCGGCCTGCACACGCCGCATCTGATGTCGGAAGCCTTCGACTGGATCCCGAACTGGAAGGCGGCTCAGGGCTGAGCCGCCGTCTCCTCTCGGATCGCGCCGTCCGGCGGCGGCTCAGAAGCCCATCCGCTCGCGGAACTTCTCCCAGAACAGCCGGCCCTTCACCGCGAAGGGCCAGGCGACATGGCCGAAGATCGGGTCGATCTTCGTGACCGGCAGATCGAGCTCCTCGGCCGTGCCGCCCGCGGTCCGGCGGGCGAGCATGCGGCCCATGGCGGTCGCCATCGCGACGCCGCGGCCGTTGTAGCCAAGGCCGATGTGAAGGCCCGGCGCCGGCTCGTGCACATGCGGCAGGTGATCCCAGGTGATCGCGGTCTGGCCGTTCCACACATGCGTCCAGAGCGCGTTCTCGAGCGCCGGGAACAGGCGCCGCGCATGCGAGACCAACCCGCGATAGTCGGAGAAGGTCGCGCTGTCGCGCAGCACGCTGCGGCCGCCCATCAGGAACCGGCCCTGATCGTCGACCCGGTAATAGGCATAGGCCGCCGACATCTCGTAGAGCACCGGCCGTGTCGGCATGATCGCGGCCGCGATCTCCGCCGGCAGCGGCGCGGTCGCGGCGATCGCCGAGAAGGCCGGCACGATCGAGCGGCGCAGGCCCGGCCACAGATCGTCGGAATAGCCGTTGGTGGCGATGACGACCCGGTCGGCCGTGACTGTTCCGGTGGCCGTCCGCAGCGTCCAGCCCGCGCCCGTCTGCGTCAGGCCGAGCACCGCGGTGCGCGTGACGATCCGGGCGCCGGCGGCGAGCGCCGCCTTGGCGAGGCCACGCGCGTAGCCGAGCGGGTTCACCTGACCGCCGCGCCGATCGTAGGCGCCGAACGAATAGGCATGCGAACCGGTCAGCGCGACCATCTTTTCGGCATCGGCGAGTTCGACCGGCGCACCGCGCTCGGCCCACTGCCGCTGATAGGTCCGGATGCCTGCCTCCGAACGCTTCGAGACCGCGGCCCGAATTGTCCCGCCGCGCACCGGCGCGCAGTCGATGCCGTGCTTCTGGATCAGCTCGAAGACGAGATCGGGCGCGCTGTCGCCGAGCCGGGCCATGCGCTTGCCGAGATCGGCGCCGAAGCCGCTCTCCAGCTCCTCGGGCTCCCACTTGAGCCCGGCGTTGACCTGCCCGCCATTGCGTCCCGACGCGCCCCAGCCGATCTCGTTTGCCTCGATGACGATGACGTCAATGCCGGCTTCCGCCAGATGCAGCGCGGTCGACAGGCCGGTGTAGCCGCCGCCGACGATGGCGACCCGGGTTGTGACATCGCCGGCAAGCGGTGCGGTTTCCGGCGCCGGCTGGGCGGTCTCGGCATAGAGGGACTTCGGCAGCGGCTTCTGGGGGACGACGACGGACAACGGGGCAACTCCGGAGCATGGCGGGGCGGTGGTATCCCGGCCGGCCCGGACGGGCCAAGGATCGCGATGCCGAGACCAAGCGGCGCGGCCTCACCTCGGCGACGCTGGCGCCGAACAATAGCAAGGCTCACGCCGTCGAGCCGCGCGCCGGATGCGGGTCCGGCCTGCCTCTCAAGCCGCCGTCGCCTTGCGCGTGAAGGCAAGCGCCAGCGCGCCGCCGGTCGCGGCTGCCGCGAGCCGGGCGCGATGGGTAAATGCGCCCGGACGCCCCGCCGCCCAATCGTCGAGCGTGACGTGCAGATCCTCGCCCGGATCGAGATTGCCGGTGTAGAGCACGAGGCGGTCCGTAGTCGAAGCCGTGCGCGCCGCGACCGGATCGGCGCGCCATTCGGCGCGATCGAGAAAGGCGACGAAGGACGCGAAGTAAAGGAAACCCGCGCCGTTGAAGTCGGTCGCCGGACAAGGCGAGAAGATCGCCGGGCCGAACCGCTCGGCCAGGCGCGCGGTGGCGGTCGGCGCTTCGAGATCGCCCGTAGCGAAGTCGTCCGTAACGACCGGGCGGCCGGCACGATGCTCGCCGGCGATCCGCGCCAGCTCGCTGCCGAACCCGTCTGCCGCGGCGAGCGGCAGGCCCGGCACCTCGAAGCGTGCGATCGTGTGATTGCCGCCGCCGGTGCGGTGGACGAAGGTCGAGACGAGTTCGACCTCGCCGGCCGGCGCGCCATCGAGCGCGAGCCGGTGCAGGCTCGCGATCTGGGTCTTCGACACTCGGCCGACGCGGGAGCGGATCGTCAACCGGCCGTTCTCGACCGCGGCGACGAAGCGCGCGCCGCGGATCCTGAGCGCGCAGAAGGCGGCATAGACCGGTTCGCCACGCACGGTGGCGAAGTCCGGCACCGCGCGGCCGGCGGCTTGCGCCAGCATCAGCCAATGGATGTGGCCGAGTTCCTTGAGCAGCCACTGCTCCGACAGCCCCATCAGCGCCAGATGCGGCATGCCGAGCACGACCGCGGTCTCCATCTCGCCCGTCGCCGGCGCCGACCCTGCCGACACCGATGCGGAGGCGAGCGCGACGCGGACCTCCTCGGCCGTGGCCGAACCCGGGGCGAAGGATCGGAGCGGCTGGTTCATGGGCTCACTCCGCCGCCGAGAGGTTGGTCGCCGCCTGCATGCGCTCGACGATACGATCGGCGATGTGGGCCGCGTCGCGGGCGACGCCGGAGAAGCGGCCCGAGCCCCAGGTGTGCAGCCACGGCAGGCCGAGGAAATAGACGCCCGGCGTGCCGGTGACGCCGCGATGGTGCTTCGGATGGCCGGCGCCGTTGAAGACCGGCGCGTCGAGCCAGGAGAAATCCGGCCGGAAGCCGATGCACCAGATGATCGAGCCGATGCCGGCCGCGTCGAGATCGAGCGTCGGCGACGGCGCATCCGGCTGCCAGACCGGCGTGTAGACCGAGGCCGGCGGGGCCTCGATGCCCTGTTCGGCGATCCACTTGTCGATGGCGGCGTTGATGCCGTTGTAGACGCGGTCGGCCTCGTCGAGCGCCGCCGTCAACGTGTCCTTGAAGCGCAATACCGCGCCGTCGGCGCCGTCGAGCAGCCCGTAGAGGCGCATGCCCTCGAGCGCGAAGCGGCGCAGGTCGATATCGCGGCCGCCGTCGCGGCCGGTGACATAGTGGTTGGTGTTGTCGCGCACCCCCTCGCGCAGGGGATGCTTCTCGACCGGCATGTCGTAGTAGCCCATGTCGTGCAGCCAGGCGACGACGTCGCGGCCCCGGTAGAAGCGTGCGCAGCGCGGCGCATCGCCGACCGCCAGATGCACCTCGCGGCCGGCGAGATGCAGATCCTCGGCGATCTGCGCCCCGGACTGGCCCGAGCCGACCACCAGCACGGCGCCGTCCGGCAGCGCCTGCGGATTGCGGTACTGCTCGGAATGGAGCTGCGCGACATGGCCCGGCAGCCGCTCGGCGAGGCGCGGGATGATCGGCTGGTGATAGCCGCCGGAGGTCACGACGACCTGATCGGCGATGGTGGTGCCGACTGTGGTCGCGACGACGAAGGCGCCGTCCTCGCGCGGGGTGACGCGCAACACCGCGACCCCCTCGAGAATCGGCGGTGCGACCTTGGCGCGGAAAGCATCGAGATAGGCGACGATCTCGTCGCGCTTCATGAAGCCGTGCGGATCCGGGCCGTCGTAAGGATGCCCCGGCAACTGGCACTGCCAGTTCGGCGTCACGAGGCAGAAATTGTCCCAGCGCTGCGTGCGCCAGGCGTGCATGGCCGTCTCCTTCTCGAACACGACATGATCGATGCCGCGCGTCTTGAGGAAATGGCTGATCGACAGACCGGCTTGCCCACCGCCGATCACGGCGACGGAGACGTGCTCGGGGGCGGTCCTGTTGGCCGTGGCGGTCTTGAGGGCCGAGGTCTGGGCAGACGACATGGGCGCGATCCTCGTCATTCTTCGAAGCGGACGACGCCGACACGGGCGTCGGGTGTGGCGCGGAAGCGTTCGGCGGCTGCCTCGATGCGGGCGAGCTGGCCGAGCGCGAGCGAGCAGGCGTGGCCGTAGCGCGCCTTGACCCGTTCGCTCGCCGTGTGGAGCGCCGTCGAGGCGCGACCGAGGAAATCGTCGAGCGCGTAGGTCTCGCCGACGGCGAGGTGGTCCTTGACGACCAGGGAGGGCGAGTAGCAGCTCTCGGTGCTGCCATCCGGCCAGCGGACGTGGAAGCGCATCTCAGGCAAGGGCGAACTCCGTCGATCGAGTGGCGGCCGGCGCCGGGGCGGCCGATCCGACCGTGGCGGACAGCCGGGCGTAGGCGGGCAGATGGGCTTCGGCGACGGCCGCCCACGCGTGGCGGGCAGCGACCGCGAAGCCGGCGACGATCAGGGCGCGGCGCCGCCCCGGCGCGAGGCTCGCGGCCATGGCGGCCGCGATCGAATGCGGATCGGCCGGTTCGCACCACGCGGCGTCCGCCGGACCGAGATATTCGGTGAAGGGCGCGATGCGCGACGCGATCACCGGCGTGCCGCAGGCCATCGCCTCGATCACCGCGAGGCCGAAGCCCTCCGCGATCGAGGGAAACAAGAGCGCGTCGGCGGCGCGGTAGAGCGCGGCGACCTCGGGATCCGGCAGCGGGCCGAGGATGGTGACGGCATCCTCGGGAAGCCCGCTCGCCGCGCGTGCGGCATCGAAGGCAGCGCGATAGGCGCCGTGATCGAGCACGGAGGCGCCGCCCGCGATGATCCAGCGTGCCCCGGGGTGCTCGGCCCGGAACAGCCGGAACGCTTCGAGCGCGCGCGCACTGTTCTTGCGCGGCTCGATGCCGCCGAGCGACACGAAGACGGGACCGCGCCGGGGCCGAGGCGCTCGGCGAGCGTGACGTCCGCCGCATCGGGCTGCGGGCTGAATCGGGAGAGATCGACACCGTTGCCGACCACGGTCGTCGCGCGGTCGAAATCCGCGCGGAGACGCGCCTGCCAGTGCCGGCTGACGACGAAGAGTTCGTCCGCGGCCTCGACCGAGCGGCGTTGCAGGGCCATCAGGCGCGGGTCGTCGAAATCGTCGAGATGGTGCACGGTGCGGGCGAAGCCGGGGATCAGGCCCCTCGCCTTCAGCCGCGCCAGCGCATTGCCGCCGATGCCGTCGCCGGTGTGCCAGACGTCGAAGTCGCGGGCGTGCGCCGGTTCGAAGTGGCGGACGAAGTCCTCGATCCGCGTCTCGACCACATCGGCGAGCGAGCCCGTGGCGGCGCTCCCTCGCACGACGACGGTCTCCGAGGCCGTGTCGCGGAAGAAGCCACGCCCGGCGACGCCCGGCGCGTGGACGACGACGCGGTGCCCGAGCGCCGTCAGCGCCTCGCCGAGTTGCAGCGCATGGACCACGCCGCCGCGCGGGTTGGTCGAGTGGGTCAAGAGCGCGATACGCAGGCGGAAGCGGCGGCTCATGGCGTAGCCTCCGACAGAGGTTCGACAGCCGCGAAGCCGGGCGGCGCGCAGCCGAGCAGTTCCGTACGGCCGAGATCGACGATGACTTCGCGCGCCGTGCCCTGCCGGATCGCGACCTCGTGGCCGGGTTCGATCGCACCGATATCCGCGGCGGCGATGTCTCGGCCGGCGAACAGCGCCAGCACCGCGCCGACGGTCTCCGGCCGGACCGCGATCAGATAGCCGTAGCTCGGGAAACTCTGGAACCAGCGCGCGAGCGGCACGCCGGGCGGGGCCGGCACGGCTTCGATATCGATGGTCACGCCGACGCCCGAGCATTCCGCCAGCATCGCGGCGGTGCCGACGATGCCGGCCTGGCTGATGTCCTTGGCGGCCATGGCGAGACCCGTCTCGGCGATCAGCGGCAGGAGTTCGAGGTCGCCGCGCAGGCGTGCGGGCGGAGCGGTCGTCGCGGCCTCCCAGTTGGAGAACGGCTCGCGATAGCGGCCGCGCAGGTCGACCGCCATGACGAGCCGGTCGCCGGGGCGCGCGTCGAAGCTGGTCAGCAGCGCCTTGGCCTTGCCGAGGATCGCGACCGCGAGCTGCGATTGGCCGGTCGCGAGGTTGGAATGACCGCCGACGATGGGCACGCCGAAGGCATCCGCGGCTGCCCGCATGCCGGCGAGCACCGGCTCGGCCGCCGCCTCGCCGGCCGCCCACAGCGCATCGACCACCGCGACGGGCCGACCGCCCATCGCGGCGACGTCGGAGATGTTGACCATCACCCCGCACCAGCCGGCGAACCACGGATCGCCGGCGACGAACTCGTTCATGAAGCCTTCGATGGCGAACAGGCTGTAGCCGTCGCCATGGGGATCGCCGCGCAATCGTCGCCGACCGGCACCGTGTCTCGGCCCGCGAGCCCGAGCCGGCGCGCGACCCGGCCGATATCGGCCTTGGCGGCGAGGCCACGGGCGGCGCGGAGCGCGGCGGCGAGATCGGCGAGGACGGGCGGGGCTTGCGTCATGCCGCCTTCCTCCAGGTCCGGAAGCCGGTCTCGGCGGCCTCGAATGGCGGATAGTGCGCGAGGTCGGCTTGCATCAGGTGATGCGGTCGGCCGTGCAGCTCGACGATGTCGAGCGTCTGCCAGTGCAGACGGCGGAACAGCAACGCGTTCTGCGCCTGCACATGGGCGAGGAAGCGCGTGCAGCCGCGCGCGTGGGCGGAGGAGACCGCCAGTCGGATCAGCGCCGCGCCGAGGTGGCCCACTTTCCGAAACTCCGGCGCGACCGCGAGCCGCGAGCCCCACCAGAGGCCGGGCTCCGCCTCATGGATACGCACCGTACCGACCACCGCATCGGCGGCGACGCCGAGCATGGAGATCGCAACGATCGGGATCGCGACCTCATCGATCGCGTCGCGATCATGGGTGTCGAACAGGCCCTGTTCGACGCAGAACACCTCGCGCCGGAGCCGCGCCGCGCCGGCGCGCTCCCAGGGCGTGGTCGCGAACTTGACCTGGTATTCGGCCGCGACGAAAGGGGCGACGGGTTCGAAGATCATGCGCAGCCCCCCGCCTGGCGGCCACGCTCGTAGGTCGACAGCGCCGAACAGGCGCCGCATTTGGCGCATCCGGCCTTGGCGTCGATCGCCTTCAGGCCGCTCGCAACCAGCATGGCCGACAGCGGCTCGAGGATCGCATGCATGAAAGCCGGCGACGGCGTCGGGTGGCTTTCGAGCGGCGTGCCGGAGATCGGTACGAAGGGCACGACGAAGGGATAGACGCCGAGATCGGTCAGCCGGCGCGACACGGCGAGGATGTCTTCGACGCTGTCGCCGAGGCCGGCGAGAATGTAGGTCGAGACTTGGCCCCGCCCGAACACCAGCACGGCGGCGGCGAAGGCGTCAAAATAGGTCTCGACGCCGACCTGCGCCTTGCCCGGCATGATGCGCTGGCGCACGGGCTCGGTGACCGCTTCGAGATGCATGCCTAGCGCGTCGGCGCCGGCGTCCTTCAGGCGGCGGAACCAGCCGAAATCGTCCGGCGGCTCGCATTGGACCTGGATGGGCAGATCGACGGCGGCCTTCACCGCCCGCACGCTCTCCTCGAGGATGGCGGCGCCGCGATCGTGGCCCGGCGGCGTGCCGGTGGTCATCACCATGTGCCGCACCCCGTCGAGTTCGACGGCGGCCTTGGCGACCTCGGCCAGTTGTTCGGGCGTCTTGCGCTCGATCGTCCGGCCGGCGGCGAGCGACTGGCCGATGGCGCAGAACTGGCAGGTCTTGGTGCGGCTCTGATAGCGCACACAGGTCTGCAGCACGGTCGTCGCCAACACGTCGCGGCCGTGCAGGACGGCGATCTTCGAGTAAGGCACGCCGTCGGCGGTCTGCCGGGCATAGAAGCGCGGCGTGCCGGGGAAGCTCACCTCCGCGATCGGCAGACCGTCGATCAGCAGACGGCTGCGGCCGAAGGCGTCGGGCTTCTCGACCAGATACGGGCTCTCGAAGGCCGGCGCGGTGTGGACCGGCACCATGACCGTCATACCGTCGATGGTGATCGCCTTGTGGTCGGACGGACCGGCGCCGCCGCGTCGGCTTTCGTGGCCGGCCTTCGGATCAACGAGCCGGACGCCCGAAGACTGCAACGCGTTGATCAGTTCCGCGGTCGGCATCGGCAGGGGCTTCGTCTGTTCCATGGGGCTCACTCGCGCTGGAGAAGACGGTCTCGGGCCGGCCCCCATGCAGGGGCACGGCCGGGCGGGCATCGAGATTGAGGCTGAGCAGTTCAGGGCGGGCGTAATGGCCGACGCTGTCCATCATGCGCTTGCGCTTGGTGATCAGGCCGAGGTCCAGATCCGCGACGAGCAGGCCCTCGCCGCTCGTCAGCGGCGGCACGACGTGGGCGCCCTCGGGGCTGACGATCGCGGTCATGCAGCCGCCGGAGACGGCGCGGCGCAGCGCCGGCTCGGGCGAGATCGAGGCGATCTGCTCCTCGGTCAGCCAGCCGGTGGCATTGATGACGAAGCAGCCGGATTCGAGTGCATGGTGGCGGATCGTCACCTCGATCTGGTCGGCGAAGATCGGACCGACCAGCGAGCCTGGAAACTGCGCGACGTGGATCTCCTCGTGCTGCGCCATCAGGGCGTAGCGGGCGAGCGGGTTGTAGTGCTCCCAGCAGGCGAGCGCGCCGACCCGACCGACCGCGGTATCGACCACCTTGAGGCCGGCGCCGTCGCCCTGGCCCCAGATCATTCGCTCATGGAAGGTCGGCGTGATCTTGCGGCGCTTGAGTTTCAGCAAGCCGTCGGCATCGAAGATCAGTTGGGCGTTGTAGAGCGAGCCGTGGTCGCGCTCGTTGACGCCGAGGACGATCACCATGCCGTGCCGGCGCGCGCTCGCGGCGACCGCGTCGGTCGCCGGGCTTGGCACCACGACGGCATTCTCATAGAGCCGCAGGTGCTCCTTGCCGGTCAGGACCGGCGGCAGGATGAACGAAAAATACGGATACCAGGGCACGAAGGTCTCGGGAAACACGAGGATCTTCACGCCCTTGGCGGCGGCCTCGTCGATCGCGGCGAGTACCTTCTCGATCGTGCCCTCGCGGGAGACGAGATCTGGCGCGATCTGCGCGGCGGCGGCGCGGACGATGGTCGGTCGGGTCGGTTCGGCCATGGGGCGACCTCTTGAGCGTGCTTCGAGCGATGTCCGGGAGCGCCGGCTTTCGGCGCGGTCCCGGACCGAGGGCGCGGGACCGGGGCAGGCCGCGCCGGGGGTATCGATCCCTCGCGGCCTGCCCGGTCTCATCATCGGCGGACGCCGGCGGCGCCCGCCCTGGCCTCGCTCAGAGGGTCCAGGTGTCGAGGATGAAGGCGTTGTCCCGGCGGTGCAGGAGGATGATGTCCATCACGTCGAGCGGGCTGATCGGGGTGATGCCAGGGATCAGCGCGCCCTCGCCGTGACCGTAGAGCGCCTGGAGCGCGAAGCGGCAGGCGTAGACCTTGCCGCCGTCGGCGAGGATCTTCTCGATGCGGTTGTTGAAGTTCAGGTGGCCGGGGAAGGCCTCGTCGCCGAGCTTGGGGAAGCCGCGCTGGACACCGAGCGTCACGCCCGGACCGTAGAGCAGCACCGAGGTCTCGAAACCCTTCTGGATCAGGCGCGAGGCCTGCAGCAGGTTGACGAGGCCGATCGAGCCCTCGAAGGCGACGGTGTGGAAGGTCACCAGCGCCTTCTCGCCCGGTTGCGCCTTCACGTCCTCGAACACCTTGCTCTCGTAGTCGACGAGGAAATCGCCCTTCTGGTTCGCGGGCTTGGTGACAGCAGGCATGGACCACCTCTCTCAATCGGAATGGGAACGCCGGATCGGGCCCGGGCGGCGCCCGTCGATCCGGCGGGATCACGTCCTCTACGAGAGCAATCGACGTGCCAATTGAATGCTCGCCTTATGAATCAATGACTCACATCAATATGCATTCAATTATACACTCAATTTCATCAGACCCTTTTGCCCAGGATAAGGGCAATTGCCTAGGTCCAAATGCCTAGTTTCGGGCCTTTATCAAAGCCCAAAGCCGATGGTTCGCGATCCTATCGGCAGACATTTGAAGCCCTTGACGCCGACCGATCCAGTCACAATCCATACAATCAAACACCGCGTCCATACCCAGTGTTTCAATCTCCGTGCCACCCATGCATTGCGCGCGAAACGGCCACGCTCGCGCAGGACGTGACAGAGGGGCTTGCAACAAGATACAGTCAATTTCGACAAGGCCGGCCGCGCAGGCGACTGCTGTGCCCGGATCGACCGCCCTGCCCCATCCCAAGCGCTGGCCGCGGCGCTGCCCCTCCGACGAGCCGACCAGACAAACACCGATGCCCGATTGGATCCCCGATATCGCCGCAAGCCCGCTGCCCCGCTATCTCGCCATCGCCGAGGCGATCCAGGACGACGTCCGGGCCGGGCGGCTCGCGGTCGGCGACCGGCTGCCGCCGCAGCGCGCGCTGGCCGTCCGGCTCGGCATCGACTTCACCACGGTGGCCCGCGGCTATACCGAGGCGCAGAAGCGCGGGCTGATCGACAGCCATGTCGGCCAGGGCACGTTCGTGCGCGGCACGCGGGCGCCCGCCGCGCGGCCGAGCGGCAGGCCCTCGCCGGTCGACCATTCGATGAACCTGCCGCCGGAGCCGGATGATCCGGCGCTGATCGAGCGCATGCGCGGCGGGTTGGAGGCGGTCGGGCAGGATCTCGTCTCGTTGCTGCGCTACCAGGGTTTTGGCGGCAACGAGGCCGACAAGGATGCCGCCGCCAACTGGCTCGGGCGGCGTGCGCTCGTGCCGGCGCAGGAGCGCATCTTCGTGACGCCGGGCGCGCATCCGGCGCTGCTCGGCATCTTCTCGGTGCTCGCCAAGCCCGGCGATGTCGTGCTCGCCGAGGCGATCACCTATCCGGGCGCCCGGTCGATCACCGCGCAGCTCGGCCTGCGGCTCGTCGGCCTGCCGATGGACGCCGACGGCATCGAGCCGGCCGCCTTCGCCGAGGCCTGCCGGCGCCATCAGCCGAAGGCGCTCTATCTCAATCCGACGCTGCAGAACCCGACCACGCTGACAGTCCCTGAAAAGCGGCGCACCGAGATCGCCGCGATCGCGCGGCGCTACGGCGTGCCCATCGTCGAGGACGACGCCTATGGCTTCATCCCCGCGCATGGGCCGGCGCCGTTCGCCGCGATCGCGCCCGACATCACCTGGCACGTCGCCGGGCTCGCCAAATGCATCGGCGCCGGCCTGCGCGCGGCCTATACGGTGGTGCCGAACGCCAAGGCGGGCTGGCCGTTCGTCGCCGCGATGCGGGCGGCGAGCGTCATGGCCTCGCCGCTGACCGCAGCACTCGCAACGCGCTGGATCGAGGACGGTACGGCGGATGCGATCCTGCGCTTCATCCGTCAGGAGACGGTCGAACGGCAGGCGCTCGCGGCGCGCATCCTGCCGCCGGGCAGTTTTCGCGCCGATCCGCTCAGCTTCTGTCTGTGGGTGCCGCTGCCCGAACCCTGGACGCGGTCGCATTTCGTCGGCCACATGCGCGCGACCGGCCTCGGCGTCGTGGCGAGCGACGCCTTCACGGTCGAGGGTACGCCGATCGAGGCGGTGCGCGTCTGTCTCGGCGGGCCGATCTCGCGCGCCACGCTCGAGCACTCGCTCGAATACATGGCGCACGCACTGACGGAATCGCCGGCGATGGCGTCGTCGTTCCTCTGAGCGAGAAGCGGTCTCAGCCGACCAGCGCCTCGGCGGCGGCGAAGGCCGGCGGCGTGCCGGCGAGCAGCGCGCCGCCCTTCTCCAGGCGGTCCGGCCCGCCGAAACGCACGGTGCCGCCGGCCTCCGCGACCAGCACCATGCCGGCGAAACAGTCCCAGGCGTTGATCTTCTCGTCGTAGTAGCCGACGAGCCGGCCGTCGGCGACATAGGCGAGCATCATCGCGCCCGAGCCGTTGTGATAGGCGACGCCGCCGTTCTGCATCAGCCGCGTCACGAGACCGCCGGTCGCGGCCGCGTCGCAGCGCAGGCTGCCGCCGAAGGCGAACATGCCGCCGCCGAGGCCCCGGCCGACGTCCATGCCGAGCGGCCGGCCGTTGACCGAACCGCCGCGACCGCGTGCAGCGACGAAGGTCTCGCCATGGCGCGGCGCGTGAATGACGCCGAGCACCGGTTCGCCGTCGACCGCCACCGCGATCGAGATGCACCAGTCGGCGAGACCGGCGAGGAACGGGCTCGTGCCGTCGATCGGATCGACGACCCATAGATAGGGAGACTGGCCGGCGGCGACGCCGTATTCCTCGCCCATGAAGGCATCGTCCGGGAAGGCGGCCGCGACCGCGTCGCGGATCAGCCGCTCGACGCGGCGGTCGGCCTCGGAGACGCGATCCTGGCTGCCCTTCTCGGCGATCTCGAGCGTCGCGCGTGCCTCGAAGAAGGCCATGGCGACTTCGCCGGCCTCGCGCGCGATGCGCTCGGCGGCACGCAGACGGACGGCGATCGGATCGTTGGGCTCGGACGACAACGGCATTCTCCTGATCGGGATGAAGACGGGTGACGGCGGGCGATACCGGGAGGCTCAGGCCGACCGGCGGGCGACCACGAACAGGCGCGGGAAGCGCAACAGCACCGTGCCGTCCGGCTGCGCCGGATAGGCCTCGGCGATCCGCGCCTCGTAGGCTGCGAGATAGGCCTCGCGCTCCGGTCCCGACAAGGGGTCGACATAGGGCTTGAGGCCGGTGCTCAGGAACCAGTCGACGATCGCGCGCGGGCCGGCGAGGACGTGGATATAGGTCGTGCGCCAGATGTCGACCGTGCAGCCGGCCGCGCGAAGCCAGTGGTAGTAATCGTCGACGGATGCGATCTCGGAGCGCGCCGCATCGGCCTGCGCGAGCTTGGCCGCCCAGGGGCCGCCGCGCGCCACGTCGCGCATGGCGGCGTGCGAGGGCTCGTCGAGATTGTCCGGCATCTGCACCGCCAGTGATCCGCCGGGCGCGAGCGCGCGCGCAAGGCGCGGCAGCAGCGTGGCGTGATCCGGCAGCCATTGCAGCACCGCGTTGGCGAAGATCACGTCATAGGGCCGCTCCGGCGCCCAGGTCGCGACGTCGCCGAGCGAAAAAGCGACGTTGCCCAAGCGCTTGCGCGCCTTCTCGATCATGTCGGGCGAACTGTCGAGCCCCTCGACGGCCGCGTCGGGATAGCGCGCGACCAGCAGTTCCGTGCTGTTGCCGGGGCCGCAGCCGAGATCGATGCAGGCGCGCGGATCGGCGGTCGCGACCCGGGCGAGCAGATCGACGGACGGCCGCGTCCGCTCGTCCTCAAAGGCGAGATAGCGCGCGGCATTCCAGTCTGCGGTCAACGTCATCTGCCGAACTCCGAAGATCGCGCCCTCAAGCCGCGCGGACACTGCACCCGAAGCCCGACAGGAACAAGCGCGACACCGGCAGACTTGGCACGCATTCCGGGCGGCGCTCGAACCGGATCGGACATTATTTTCCGAAATGGAAACAATTGACACCACTGCGCGTTGATCTTCTTCAAGAATGAAAAGGTCGAGTGTGATGAGCGAGTTGATGGAACACGGAGCGGGCGCGCCGCAGAACGACGGCACGACCGACGGCATGGGTTCCGTTCGCCGTGACGAGCCGACGACCTGCATCATCCTGGAAGACGAGGCTCTGGTCGCCGAGGTGATCCAGAACGACCTCGAGGAGGTCGGCTATCGCTGCATCGGCAGTTTTGCGCGAGCGGCGGACGCGATGGACTGGCTGACGACCGGGACCCCGCATATCGCCATCCTCGACTACCGTCTGGCCGACGGCGACTGCCTGCAGCCGGCCGCGCTGTTGCGCGAGCGTGGCGTACCGATCCTGATCTATTCCGCGCTGAGGCCGCGCGGCGCCATGCCCGAGGCGATCGAGGGCGCGCCCTGGCTTCTCAAGCCGGCCGGACCGATGGGCCTGAAGGCGGCGGTCTGGAAGCTCGCCGGGCTGATCGAGCGCAAGTCCTGAGGTTCCGGTCGTCGGCGCCGGGCGGGAACTTCGCTGCATCGGAAGAGTTGGCCGAACGAGTCCCGTCGTTTCGCGCGACGGGCCCGACACGTTGCGCTGTGCCCCAAGCACCGCGCAAACCGTGCGGGACCGACTGCCTCCGACATTGTGCGGGTCGACACCGATGGCGATGCTCCCTCCCCGCTCCCGGCTCGGAGAGCTGACCCGGCCGGACAGTTTCTGGTGGTCGACCGGCATCGAGGATACGTTCATCACCGCCCCGCATCCGACGACCGGCCGCACGCTCGACGAATACGAACTGACCGATCATTACCGTCGCTGGACCGACGATCTGAGCCTGATGGCGGATCTCGGCGTGACCTGCGCGCGCTACGGCGTGCCTTGGCATCGCATCCAGCCGGAGCCATCCCGCTGGGACTGGCGTCATGCCGACGAAACGCTCGAGCATCTGCTCGCGCTCGGCATCGCGCCGCAGGTCGATCTCGTCCATTACGGCCTGCCGCCCTGGCTGAGCGAGGCCTATCTCGATCCGGATTATCCTGTTCGTGTCGCGGATTATGCCGGTCGGCTCGCGGATCGATTCAAGGGCCGCATCCACTGGTACACGCCGCTCAACGAGCCGCGCATCACCGCCTGGTATTGCGGCCGCCTCGGCTGGTGGCCCCCCTATCGGCGCAGCTGGAAGGGCTTCGTCGCGGTCATGCTCGCCGTTGCCGAGGGGATCCAGCGGACGGTCGCCGCGCTTCGCGCCGTCGATCCCGAAATCGTCGCCTATCATGTCGATGCGACCGATCTCTACGAGACCGACGACCCCGCGCTGGAGCCGGAGGTCCGGCGTCGGCGGGATCTCGTCTTCCTGGCGCTCGACCTCGTCGCGGGCCGGGTCGACGACCGGCACCCGCTGTTCGGCTGGCTGATCGCCCAAGGCGCCGATCCGTCACGGCTGGAACGGCTCGCTGCGCGGGCGGAACCGCCGGAGGTGATCGGGCTCAACCTCTATCCGATGTTCACGCGCAAACGGCTCGTCGCCGACGCGCGCGGCCGCCTGCGCGTCCACATGCCTTATACCGAAGCCGGCCTCGTCGAAGGCGTCGCGCGCGCCTACCACGAGCACTTCGGCGTGCCGCTGATGATCTCGGAGATCGCTACGGCCGGCTCGGTCCGACGCCGGCTCGGCTGGCTCGACCGCTCGGTCGAGGCGGTCGCGCGGCTCCGCGCCGAGGGTGTGCCGGTGGTCGGCTACACATGGTGGCCGATGTTCTCGCTGGTGACCTGGGCCTGGCGACAGGGCCGCCGCGACGTCGCCGCGCATTTGGCGCGCATGGGGCTCTATGATCTCGACGCCGAGCTGAACCGAAACCACACCCCTGTCGTTGATGCGTACCGCGCGCTCGCCGCGGGCGGGGCCGACCGGGTCGGTGCGCTGCGCCCGCCGGGTCTACACCCGACCTGAGCCGACGAGATGTGGCACCAGGACGAGGCACGAGGAGATCGCATGCTGCGGAGTTTCTTTCTGGCCGGCTTCGAAGGGTCGACCGGCACCAATCGCCATGGCGATTGGTTCGATCAGGTCGAGGCGACCGGGCACGCGCGGCGGGTCGAAGCGGACTACCGTGAGGTCGCCTCCGCCGGACTGCTGGCGGCACGCGAGAGCGTGCGCTGGCCGCTCGTCGACCTCGGCCGCGGACGCTACGACTTCGCCTCGCTCGATCCGTTCATCGCGGCGGCCCGACGCCACGACGTCGACGTGATCTGGGATCTGTTCCACTACGGCTTTCCGGCCGGGCTCGATCTGCTGGGTGCGGAGTTTCCCAAGCGCTTCGCCGATTATTGTTACGCCGTCGGCCGGCACATCGCGGCCCGGACCGACGGCACCCCATGGTTCACGCCGGTCAACGAGCCGAGCTACATGGCGTTCGCGGGCGGCGACGAGGCGCTGTTCGCGCCGCATCTGACCGGGCGCGGCTTCGATCTGAAAGTGGCGCTGTGCCGGGCCGCCATCGGCGGCATCGACGCGCTCCGGGCCGCCGCGCCGGGCGCGCGGATGGTCAACGCCGACCCGCTCTGCCATGTCGCGGCGCGGCCGGGCCGGCCGGAGGATCTCGCAGCCGTCCGGCGCTTCAACACCGAGATCGTGTTCCAGTCCTGGGACATGCTCGCCGGCCGCCTGCTGCCCGAACTCGGCGGCTCGCGCGATCATCTCGACGTGGTCGGCATCAACTACTACTGGACCAATCAGTGGGAGTGGCAGGCGGCGCCCGGCGCCGACGGCCGCGTGCCGCCGCTCGGCGACCATGATCTGCGCCGCGTGCGGCTCGGCGATCTGGTGCGCTCGGTCTGGCATCGCTATGGCGGCGCGGTGATGATCAGCGAGACCGCCCATGTCGGCGATCGCCGCGCCGCCTGGATCCGCGAGTTGGCCCGTGAATGCGCCGGCGTCATCGCCGACGGCGTGCCGCTCATCGGCGCCTGCCTCTACCCGATCCACGGCATGCCGGAGTGGCACGATCCGGCGATCTGGACCGCCATGGGCCTCTGGGATCCCGTGTTTCCGGATCGGCCCCACGACGGCCGCACCGTGCATCGGCCGATGCTGAAGGCGCTGCGGGAGGCGGAGGCCGGCGTCGCGGCCGCCGCCGCCCGCGCCGAACTGAGTGCCGCGCCCGGAGCAGCGGTCGCGATCGATGCGCCGCGCCGGGCGACTGGGGCCGCCCGACGCTGAGGGATCGATCAGGCAGCCGCGCTCGCCGGCGCACGCAGGCCGAGGATCGCGCGGGCCTCGCGCCAGGTCGCGACCGGGCGCTCGTATTTCTCGCAGAGTTCGACGGCACGGCGCACCAGCGCCGCGTTCGAGGGGGCGAGCCGGTCGCGATCGAGCCGGACGTTGTCCTCAAGGCCCGTGCGGGTATGGCCGCCCTTGGCGATGCACCACTCGTTGATCCGGATCTGGTCGGCGCCGATCCCGGCCGCGCACCAGGACGCGCCGGGCGCCAGCCGGTTCAGCGTCTCGATGTAAAAATCGAAGATGCGCTCGTCGGCCGGCATGGCATTCTTCACGCCCATGACGAATTGCACATAGAGCGGCCCCTTCAGCCGCCCGTCGGCGGCCATGCGCGACGCCTGCACGATGTGCGACAGATCGAAGGCCTCGATTTCCGGCTTCACGCCGTAGTTCAGCATCTCGGACGCGAGCCAATCGACCAGATCCGGCGGGTTCTCATAGACGCGGGTCGGGAAATTGTTCGAGCCGACCGTCAGCGACGCCATGTCGGGCCTCAAAGGCAGCATGCCGCCGCGCACCTTGCCGGCGCCCGAGCGGCCGCCGGTCGACAGTTGCACGATCATGCCGGGGCAATGGGCCTCGATACCCTCCTTCAGCCGCGCGAAGCGCTCCGGATCGGAGGTCGGCTTGCCGGCGTCGTCGCGCACGTGGCAGTGCGCGATCGTGGCGCCGGCCTCGAAGGCCTCATGCGTGCTCTCGACCTGCTCGGCGATGGTGATCGGCACCGCGGGATTGTTTTCCTTGGTGGGCAGGCTGCCGGTGATCGCGACGCAGATGATGCAGGGGTTCGTCATGTCTCGCTTCCTATCGGCCTCTCGTCAGACCACGCTGATCCGGCCGGCGCCCTCGTGCACCGTACCGATGATCGTCGCCGCGGGATAACCCGCCGCGCGGATCGATGCCAGGATGGTTTCGGCCTCCTCGGCCGCGCAGCTGACCAGCAGGCCGCCCGAAGTCTGCGGATCGGTGAGGAGGTCGACGCGCCAGGGCTCGATGCCCTCGGCGAGATCGACATCCGCGCCATAGCTCGCCCAGTTGCGCTTGGAGGCGCCGGTCACGAAACCGTCCTTCGCCCATGTCTCGGCACGCGCGAGCAGCGGCACGCGGCCCGCCTCGATCTCGACCGTGGCGCCCGAGCCGCGCGCGACCTCGAGCCCGTGGCCGAGGATGCCGAAGCCGGTCACGTCGGTCATGGCATGGACGGCCGGATTCTTGGCGAGATCGGCGCCGATCTTGTTCAGGAGCGTCGTCGAGGCGACCATCTCGGCATAGGCGTCGCCGTCGAGCGCGCCCTTCTTGAGCGCGGCCGAATAGATACCGATGCCGATGCTCTTGGTCAGGATCAGCCGGTCGCCCGGTCGGGCCATGCTGTTGCGGCGGACCTCCGAGGGGTGGCACAGGCCGATCACGGCGAGGCCGTAGATCGGCTCCGGCGCATCGATCGAATGGCCGCCGGCGACCGGGATGCCCGCCCCGGCGCAGGCGGCCGCGCCGCCCGCAAGAATATCCCGGACCATCTCGACCGGCAGCTTGCCGAGCGGCATGCCGAGGATCGCCAGCGCGAAGATCGGCCGGCCGCCCATGGCATAGACGTCGGAGATCGCGTTGGTCGCGGCGATTCGGCCGAAGTCCGTCGGGTCGTCGACCACCGGCATGAAGAAGTCCGTGGTGGCGATCACGCAGGTCTGATCGTCGATCTGCCAGACCGCCGCGTCGTCCGAGGTCTCGGTGCCGACCAGCAGCGAGGCGAAGGGGGCGGCCTTCGGCTGATCGGCGAGCAGCGCCTGCAGGACGCCGGGCGCGAGCTTGCAGCCGCAGCCGCCGCCGTGCGCGAGCGAGGTCAGCCGGAATTCGGAAGGCGACAGGATCGTGTTCATTGCGTCACCCCAAGTCTTGTTCTGACCCAGATTGGAATTGTTTGGATTCGAGAATGCACCGGCCGAGACAACCGGGCGCCGCGCCGCGTTGTGACGGCCTGCCGAAGTGGTGCGCCCGTGCACGACCGCCGGAAATTACGTAAGTAGTCGACGCATAATTCCATCGCCACATCGGACCTTTCAGTCGGCTGACACGATTCACTCATCGCAGTCCATATCACGTCATTTGGCGAAGCTTCCTCGACCTTATCGGCTTCCGCGACGCTTTGGAAGGAATTCGGTTCATTCTTGTACAGAATTGCCATTTCCCCACAAATCATTGTGCGATGCAGCATTGTGGAGAAACTTAGCCGAGACTTCATAGCACCGCTCGACCAGTGCCGGATATTGCCAAGCAACAGGCCAGAGACGCGGGACAGGCATTGACGCAGCGGCTCTCTCGCCGCATGTTCCATGCTTGGACCGCGGATGGACCCGACCGAGCGGTCCCCAGAAGCTGCATGGAGTTTCACGAAAATGCAGATCGAAATTTCCCGACGGCAGTTCCTCGGAGCGGCCGGTGCGGGGATTGCCGGGACGGCGATTGGAGCCTTCGGCTTCGGCGGCGCGGAGGAGGCCCTCGCGGCATCCATCCGGCCGTTCAAGCTCACCGGGCTCACCGAGACCCGCAATACCTGCCCGTACTGCTCCGTCGCCTGCGGCATCATCATGTACTCGAAGGGCGCCGATCCTTCGAAGGGCAAGCGCGGCGAGGTCGTCCATATCGAGGGTGACCCCGACCATCCGACCAACAAGGGCACGCTGTGCCCGAAGGGCGCGGCTCTGCTCGACTTCGTCAAGGCGCCGACGCGCACGACGAAGCCGCTCTACCGCAAGCCCGGCACCGACAAGTTCGAGGAAGTTTCCTGGGACTTCGCGCTCGACCGCATCGCGCGGCTGATGAAGGACGATCGCGACAAGAACTTCGTCGCGAAGAACGCCAAGGGCACCACGGTCAACCGGTGGATCACGACCGGCTTCCTGGCCGCCTCGGCGACGACGAACGAAACGGCGTTCCTCACCTACAAGGTGGTGCGCAGCGCCGGCATGCTGGTGTTCGACAACCAGGCGCGTGTCTGACACGGCCCGACGGTGGCGAGTCTCGCTCCGACGTTTGGCCGTGGTGCAATGACCAACTCCTGGACGGACATCAAGAATACCGATCTCGTCCTGATCATGGGCGGCAACGCCGCCGAAGCGCATCCGTGCGGCTTCAAGTGGGTCACGGAGGCGAAGGCCAACCGTGGCGCCAAGCTCGTCGTCGTCGATCCGCGCTTCACGCGCTCGGCGTCGGTCGCCGACTTCTATGCCCCGATCCGGCAGGGAACCGACATCGCGTTCCTGCTCGGCGTGATCAACTATCTGATCGCGAACGACAAGGTTCAGTGGGAGTATACCAAGGCCTTCACCAACGCGAGTTACATCGTCAAGGAAGGTTTCGGTTACGCCGACGGCCTGTTCTCGGGCTATGACGAAACGAAGCGCGACTACGACCGGTCGAGCTGGGAACACGAATTCGACGAGAACGGCTTCGTCAAGACCGATCCGACGCTCACGCATCCGCGCTGCGTCTGGAACCTGCTCAAGGAGCACGTGAAGGTCTACACGCCGGAATTCGTCGAGCGCGTCTGCGGCACGCCGAAGGACAAGTTCCTGAAGGTCGCCCAGATGATCGGCGAGACGTCGCGGCCCGACAAGGTCATGACGTCGATGTACGCGCTCGGCTGGACCCAGCACTCGAAGGGGTCGCAGAACATCCGCTGCATGGCCATGATCCAGCTGATCCTGGGCAACATGGGCATGCGGGGTGGCGGCATGAACGCGCTGCGCGGCCACTCGAACATCCAGGGTCTGACCGACCTCGGCCTGATGTCGAACCTGCTTCCGGGGTATCTGACGATCCCGACCGAAGCGGAGGCCGACTTCGCCACCTACATCGGCAAACGCGGCTTCAAGCCGCTGCAGCCGAACCAGATGAGCTACTGGCAGAACTACAAGAAGTTCTTCGTAAGCTTCCAGAAGTCCATGTGGGGCCAGGCTGCGACCAAGGAGAACGACTTCGCCTATGACTGGCTGCCGAAGCTCGACGTGCCGGGATACGACATCCTGCGCGCCTTCGAGCTGATGAGCCAGGGCAAGATGAACGGCTACTTCTGCCAGGGCTTCAATCCCCTGCAGTCATTCCCGAACCGGGAGAAGATCCGTTCGTCGCTGTCGAAGCTGAAGTTCCTGGTCGTCATGGACCCGCTGAAGACCGAGACCGCCCGGTTCTTCGAGAACCACGGCGAGATCAACGTCTCCAAACCGGCCGACATCCAGACCGAAGTCTTCGAACTGCCGACCACCTGCTTCGCCGAGGACGAGGGTTCGCTGACGAACTCCTCGCGCCTGCTGCAATGGCACTGGCCGGCCGGCGATGCGCCGGGCGAGGCGAAGTCGGACGTCTGGATCATGTCGCAGCTCCATCTGCGGCTGAAGACGCTGTACCAGAAGGAGGGCGGCGCCTTCGCCGACCCGATCCTGAACCTGCACTGGCCCTACAAGGACGCGAACGAGGCGACGCCGGAGGAACTGGCCAAGGAAGTCAACGGCTACGCCGTCGAGACCCTGGCCGATCCCGCCGATCCGACCAAGGTCGTGCTCGAAAAGGGCAAGCAGCTCCCCGGCTTCGCGGCGTTGCGCGACGACGGCACCACGGCCTGCGGCAACTGGATCTATTCCGGCTGCTTCACCGAGGCCGGCAACATGATGGCACGGCGGGACAACTCCGATCCGGGCGACACGGGCAACAACCCGAAATGGGCGTTCTCGTGGCCGGCCAATCGGCGCATCCTCTACAATCGTGCCTCGGCGAACCTCGAAGGCAAGGCCTGGGATCCGTCCCGCAAGCTGATCGAGTGGGACGGGACCAAGTGGGCCGGCAGCGACGTGCCGGACATCGCGCCGGGAGCCAAGCCTGGCGTGGTGATGCCCTTCATCATGAACCCCGAGGGCGTCGCGCGCCTCTGGGTTCGCGGCATGATGAAGGACGGCCCGTTCCCGGTGCACTACGAGCCGTTCGAGAGCCCGGTCGCCAACCCCTTGAACCCCAAGCTCAAGGGCAACCCGGCGGCGCGCGTCTTCGCCGGCGACATGGCGCAGTTCGGGACGTCCGAGAAGTTCCCCTACGCGGCGACGACCTATCGGCTGACCGAGCATTTCCACTACTGGACCAAGCACAACCGGGTGAACGCGATGCTCCAGCCGGAGTCGATCGTGGAGATCTCGGAGGAGCTCGCGAAGGAGAAGAAGATCGCCAAGGGCGACTGGGTGAAGGTCACCTCCAACCGCGGCTACATGAAAGCCAAGGCGGTGGTGACGAAGCGGATCAAGCCGCTCATCTGCGACGGCAAGCCCGTCCACGTGATCGGCATCCCGATCCACTACGGCTTCATGGGCGCCGCCCAGCCCGGTTTCGGCACCAACTCGCTCTCGCCCTTCGTCGGTGACGCCAATATCGAGACGCCGGAGTTCAAGGCGTTCCTTGTCGATATCGAGCGTATCGACGCCGGCCCGGCGATCGCGTGAGGGAGGGGACGATCATGGCAACCGCAACCATCGCCCCCGCCCTCGACCTGGTCCGCCAGTCGGCCTCGAAGGGGTTCTCGGGCCCGCTGGCGCCGTCCGACAAGGACGTCGCCAAGCTCATCGACGTGTCGAAGTGCATCGGCTGCAAGGCCTGCCAGGCGGCATGTCTGGAATGGAACGACCTCGTCGAGCCGGTGGGTCACAACACCGGCTCGCTCGACAACCCCCATGACCTGACCGAGAACTCGCTCACGGTCATGCGGTTCACGGAATGGGACAACCCCTCGACCGGCAATCTGGAGTGGCTGATCCGCAAGGACGGCTGCATGCATTGCGCCGATCCGGGCTGTCTCAAGGCCTGCCCGAGCCCGGGCGCGATCGTCCAGTACCAGAACGGCATCGTGGACTTCGTGCACGACAAGTGCATCGGCTGCGGCTACTGCGTGAAGGGCTGCCCGTTCAATATCCCGCGGATCTCCAAGGCGGATTCCAAGGCCTACAAGTGCACGCTCTGCGTGGACCGCGTGGCCGTGGGTCAGGGGCCGGCCTGTGCCAAGGCCTGCCCGACCAAGGCGATCAGCTTCGGCTCCAAGACGGACATGAAGGCGCTCGCCGATGCCCGCATCAAGGATCTGAAGTCGCGCGGCTACGCCCAGGCCGGTCTCTACGACCCGCCGGGCGTCGGCGGGACGCATGTCATGTACGTGCTGCACCACGCCGACCAGCCGTCGCTCTACGCGGGCCTGCCGGACCAGCCGAAGATCTCGGCCATCGTCGAGGTCTGGAAGGGCGTGACCAAGTACGCCGGTCTCGGCGTGATCGGTCTCGCCGCACTCGCCGGCCTCGTCCACCACACGCTGCTCGGCGCGAACCGGGTCACCGAGGAGGACGAGGAGAACGGCGCCAAGGTCAAGGAGGGCAAGGTATGAGCGAGCACCGTCCGACGGTCCGCCGCTACACGGCGGCGGCGAGGGCGAACCACTGGGTCACAGCGATCTCGCTGATCCTGCTGGCGATCTCGGGCCTCAGCCTGTTCCACCCCGACCTGTTCTTCCTGACCGCCCTGTTCGGGGGCGGTCAGGTGACGCGCATGATCCATCCCTGGATCGGTGTCGTGCTGGTCGTGAGCTTCCTCGGCCTGTTCGTGCGGTTCTTCAAGCTGAACCTGCCGACCACCGACGACGCGCAATGGGTCAAGGCGCTGCCGGATGTGATCCGGGGTCACGAAGAGGGCGTTCCCGAGATCGGCAAGTACAATGCCGGCCAGAAGGGCGTCTTCTGGGGCATGAGCATCCTGATCCTGGTGCTGATCAGCTCCGGTCTGGTGATCTGGGATCAGTACTTCTACCAGTACACCACGATCGAACAGAAGCGCATCGCCGTGCTCATCCATGCGATCGCCGCCGTCGGCGCCATCGTGATCTGGATCGTACACGTCTATGCGGCGATCTGGGTGCGTGGCACGATCTCGGCCATGACGCGCGGCATCGTGACGGCCGGCTGGGCCTGGCGGCACCATCGCAAGTGGCTGCGCGAGGAAGCGCAGAAGGAACGGTCCGGCACGCCGGCGGAGTGATCCGCCGCCCCGGACGGACCCGATCATCGAACGCCGGACCCGACGGGCCCGGCGTTCGACCACATGGAAGGGAATGAGTGGTTCCGTCTCGGCGCAGGTCCGCCTGTCGCGAAGCAGAGCCGCGGGATCGAGACGCCGATGGGGCCGGTCCGGTCCTCGACACTCGAAGGAAACGCATGTCGGACGTCAGCACACCCCAGTTTCCGCCGGTCGAGATCGGCACGGAATCCCGGCCGCCGACCGTGATCGTGCCCGACGCCAAGGCCGTGTTCGAACGCCGCGCCGCCCGCTTCCGGGCCCTCGCGCCGGGCCACCAGCTCGAAGCCTATCTGACTTTCGCCGCGGATCTGTCGGACGCACAGGCTGCGATCCAGCACGGGCTCGGCGCGCCCGCCCTGCCCGATCCGGCCGCGATCGACCGCTCGATCAGCTTCGGCATGCCGGTCCTGTCGCGGACGCCGTTCGAAGCCTCGGCCGAGGCGGCCGAGACGCTGCATCGTCTGTTCGACCGTGCGCTCGAGATCCGCATGCCGGATGCCGCCCGCGCCGCGCTCGGCCGCGTGCGGCTCGCGGGCGAGGAGGATCTGGCGCGTCTCTGCGACGCCGTGCTCAGCGACGCGATCCCGGTCGAGACCATCGCCGAACACGTGTTCGTCGGTCTGGCGCTGCAGGTCCATTTCACCCGCGCCGCATCGCTCCTGAAGGGCCGGCGGCTCGAATTCATCGGCGACGGCGTCTGCCCGGTCTGCGGCGGCCCGCCGGCGAGTTCCGGCATCGTCGGCTGGAACGGCTCGGAGCGCACGCGCTTCGCGACCTGCTCGCTCTGCGCGACACGCTGGAACGTCGTGCGCGTGAAATGCCTCGCCTGTTCCTCGACCAAGGGCATCCACTATCTGGCCATCGAGGGCGTCGCCGACACGATCAAGGCCGAGTGTTGCGACACGTGCCGGTCCTACGTGAAGATCATGGCCGTGGACGAGGATCCGCGGCTCGATCCGATCGCCGACGATGTCGCGAGCCTCGGGCTCGACCTCCTGGTCAAGGAGCGCGGCTACGGCCGCGCCGGCGTCAACCTGCTCATGGTCGGAGCCTGACATGGGCGAGCCGTCCGCCCCGATCCCGGCTCAGGCCACGCGGCCGCGGCTTCCCGCCGTCGACGAGGTGCTGCGCTCGGATGTGGCCGCGGCGGCGCTCGCCACCCATGGCCGGCAGCCGACCACCGATGCGGTGCGGGCGGTGCTCGACGATCTGCGGCGGATGATCCGCGACGGCGCGACGCCGGTCGCGACCGCCGAGGCCGTGTTGCGCGCTGCCGAAGCCAAGCTCGCCGCGGCCGCCCTGCCCTCGCAGCGGCGCGTGTTCAACCTGACCGGCACGGTGCTGCACACGAATCTCGGCCGCGCGATCCTGGCCGAGGAGGCGGTGGCGGCGGTGGTCGAGGCGATGCGCGGGCCGACGAGCCTCGAATACGATCTCGGCGGCGGCGAGCGCGGCGAACGCGACGACCATGTCCGCGGTCTCGTCCGCGAGTTGACCGGCGCTGAGGACTGCATCGTCGTCAACAACAATGCCGCCGCCGTGCTGCTGGTGCTCGCCACGCATTCCGCGGGCCGCGAGACCATCGTTTCGCGCGGCGAGCTGATCGAGATCGGCGGTGCGTTCCGCATCCCGGAGATCATGAAGCGCGCCGGGGCGCGGCTCGTCGAAGTCGGCACCACCAACCGTACGCATCCGAAGGATTTTCGCGAGGCCATCGGGCCGGACACCGGCCTCGTCATGAAGGTGCACACGTCGAATTACGTCGTGACCGGCTTCACCAAGGCGGTCGACGGACCCGAGCTGGCCGAGATTGCCCATGCCGGCGGGGTACCGTACGTCGAAGACCTCGGCTCGGGCACGCTGGTCGATCTGGCGAAATGGGGCCTGCCGCACGAGCGCACGGTCTCCGACGTGCTCGGCGAGGGCGCCGATCTCGTGACCTTCTCGGGCGACAAGCTGCTCGGCGGCCCGCAGGCGGGCTTCATCGCCGGCCGCGCGGATCTCGTGCGCGCCTGCCAGAAGAACCACCTGAAGCGCGCGCTGCGGCTCGACAAGCTCCGGCTGGCCGCGCTCGAGGCGACGCTGCGCCTCTATCGCGATCCGGACCGGCTCGCCGAGCGGCTGCCGACGCTGCGCTATTTCACCCGCACCCGCACGGAAATCCGCGCGCGCGCCGAGGCGCTGAAGCCCGCCTTCGCGGCGGCGCTCGGTCCGGACTGGACCGTGGATATCGTCGACTGCGCGAGCCAGATCGGCTCCGGCGCGCTGCCCGTCGATCGTCTGGCCTCGGCGGCGCTCGTTGCCGCACCGGCCGGGCGCCAGAAGGGCCGCGCGCTGGCCCACCTGTCGCAGCGCCTGCGTGACCTCTCGGTGCCGGTGATCGGCCGCATCGCCGAGGATCGGCTCTGGCTCGACCTGCGCTGTCTCGACGATGTCGCGGGCTTCGAGCGCTTGCTCGGCGAGCTCGCGCGCGGCACGGGCGTGGAGGCGGCGCCATGATCCTGTCGCTGTTCCGGCGTCGGGCGCCGGGGCCGCGGCTCCGGCCGTGCCACCGCCGACCGCTTCGGTCGACGACCAGCTCGCCCGCGCGAAGGCGCTGTCGGAGGCCGGCAACCATGATGCGGCGCTGGCGATCTGGGGGCCGCTCGCCCACCAGGGTGTCGGCCGCGCGGCGAACAACATCGCCGCCTGCTTCCTCGACGGGCTCGGCGTCGAGCGCGATCCGGCGCTGGCGCTGCAATGGCTGGAGGCGGCGGCGAAGGCCGGCGATCCGGTCGGCCAGCGCAACTACGCCACCGCGCTGTTTCAGGGCGTCGGCGGCACCGACGATCCGGCCGGCGCCTACGAATGGTACGGCAAGGCGGCCAAGGCCGGCGACGCGCAGGCGCAGGACATGCTGTCCTGGATGCTGCTCGAAGGCGAGGTCGCGCCTTACGATCCGGCGGGCGCCAAGGCGTGGGCACACAAAGCGGCATCGGCCGGCATCGGGCCGTCGATGACCCGGCTCGGTCTGATCTTCCACCACGCGCTCGGGGTCGAGCGCGACGCGGAAGCGGCGGTCAAATGGTGGACCAAGGCGGTCGAAGCCGGGGACGCCGACGGCGCGGCCATGCTCGGTGCCGCGCATTTTCTCGGCCAGGGCATCGACCGCGATCCGGCGCGCGCGCTCGTGCTGCTGATCCTCGCCCGCCGCTTCGGCTCGACGCTCGCCGACGCCTATCGCCCGGCCGTCGAGGCCGCGCTCGACGCGCCGAGCCGCGAGCGCGCCTCCGAACTCGCCGCCGACATCGCGGCGCGGCCGCCATGGGCAGACCTGGAGGCGCCGCGATGATCGTCGGCACCGCAGGCCACATCGACCACGGCAAGACCTCGCTCGTGAAGGCGCTGACCGGCGTCGACACCGATCGTCTGAAGGAGGAGAAGGCGCGCGGCATCACGATCGATCTCGGCTTCGCCTATCGGCAACTCGCCGACGGCTCGGTGATGGGCTTCGTCGACGTGCCCGGCCACGAGCGCTTCGTGCCGACCATGCTCGCGGGTGCGCACGGCATCGATTTCGTCGTGCTGGTGATCGCCGCCGACGACGGCGTCATGCCGCAGACGCGCGAGCACCTGCAGGTGCTCGACCTGCTCGGGCTCGATCGTGGGCTCGTCGCGCTGACCAAGGCCGATCTCGTCGACGCCGACACGCTCGTCCAGCGCGAACTCGAGATCGCCGAGCTCCTTGCCGGCACCTCGCTCGCCGGCGCGGAAGTCTTCCCGGTCTCGACCGTCACGGACGCCGGCGTGGCCGACCTGCTCGACCGGCTGGAGGCTGAAGCCGGCGAGGACCGCGCGCGGGACGCGGGACGCGGCTTCCGACTGGCGGTCGATCGTTCGTTCACGCTGCAGGGGGCCGGCACGGTGGTGACCGGCACCGTGCTCGGCGGTCGGGTCGCGGTCGGCGACACGGCGGTGCTGTCGCCGGCGGGGCTCACCGTGCGCGTGCGTTCGATCCATGCCCAGAACCGCAAGGCCGAGACAGCGGTCGCCGGCGACCGTGCGGCGCTCAATCTGGTCGCGCCGGGGCTCTCCAAAGACGCGATCCGGCGCGGCGACATGATCCTCGCGCCGTCCCTGCATGCGCCGACGCTGCGGATCGATGCCGAATTGCGCGTGCTGCCGGGCGAACCAAGCCGATCCAGCAATGGATGCCGGTTCGGCTGCACCATGGCGCGGTCTCGGTCGGCGCGCGGATCGTGCTGCTCGGCGATGCGCCGGGGCCCGGCGAAACCGCCGACGTCCAGCTCGTGCTCGAACGGCCGATCGCGGCGACGGCTCGCGACCGCTTCGTGCTGCGCGACGTCTCGGAGAGCCGCAACATCGGCGGCGGCCGCTTCCTCGACCTGCGCGCGCCCGAGCGGCGACGGCGCACCGAGGAGCGCGCCCGGATCCGCGATGCCTGGCGGCAGGCGGACGATGGCGCCGCGCTCGCCGCGCTGCTGGCGGAGCCGCCGGGCTTCGTCGATCTGACCGGCTTCCTCGCCGATCGCGGGCTCGATCCCGCGAGCGCCGAGGCACTGGCCGCGGCCGGCGCTCTCGCACTGTTCACCCTCGACGGGCGCCTGCATGCGGCCCGGCGAGACCGGCTCGATACGCTCGGCGCCGAGATCGCGGCGACGCTCGGCGCCTATCACCGCGACAATCCGGACGAGCCGGGCATGGGCTTCGAGCGGCTCCGGCAGCAGACCGCCGCGCGGGTCGGCGCGCCGCTCTACCGCGCGCTGTTGCGACGGTATCAGGACGCCGGCCTGATCGCGACCGAGGGCGCCTGGGTACGGCTCGCCTCGCACAAGGTCGAGCTGACGCCCGAGGACGAGGCGCTTTGGGACGAGATCCGGCCGCTGATCTCGGGCGAGGCGCGGTTCCGGCCGCCGCGCGTGCGCGACATCGCCCACGCGCTCGAACTCGACGAGGACAAGGTGCGCCGGCTCATGCGCCGCATGCAGCGCGCCGCGCGCGTCGACGAGGTTGCGCTCGACCACTTCTTCATGCGAGGGACGGTCGCCGAGATCGTCGCCGTCGCACGCGAGATCGCGGACGCCGCGCCCGGTAGCTGGTTCAACGCCGCCACCCTGCGCGACCGGCTCGACAACGGCCGCAAGGTCGCGATCCAGATCCTGGAATTCCTCGATCGCCACGGCGTCACGCTGCGCCGCGGCGATCTGAGGCGGCTCAATCCGCATCGGCAGGACCTGTTCCGGCTCGATGTGGATGCGCCACAAGGAGGAGAATCGTCCCCGGTGGGGCGGCCGGACTTCAAATCCGGATGGGGCCGCGAGACGGTCCCTGGTGGGTTCGACTCCCATTCTCCTCCGCCAATCCCCGCCCGCGAGAGGGCCGCGCGATGACCGGCGCCGTCCCCCACGCCGACGTTCTCGTCCAGGGCTTCCGCGCCGCGGCCGAGGCCGCGCTGGAGGCCGAGCAGCGCTTTCGCGCCTCCTGGCGCGAGCGGCTGGAGACGCTGGAGCGCGAGCGCACGCTCGCCTTCCTGCGCTTCCATCTGGTCGCCGATCTGCTGCGGATCGCAGGCGAAGCCGCCGACGCGCCGGCCGCGCAGACCGTCTGCCTCGGCCATGTGGCGACCGCGTTCCGGCTCGATCGCGGCAGCGCCGCGCATGCGGAGATTTTCGGCCGGCTCGGGCCGGTGGTTGCGGCCTTTGCAGAGGTAGCGCATCCCGTTCCGGGCGAGGTGCTTGATACGGCGGGCGAAGTGACGGACGCTGAAGAGGCACCCGGCGCCGAGACGGTCGCCTCGCCCTCGGAAGCTTCTGTCGCAATGCTCCCTGCCCCGCCCGATGCGGCGGCCGCCCTCGCCGCTTTTGAGACCTGGTACGCCGAGCGCTACGGCGCGGCGTTTCTCGCCCGCGCCGACCTGCCCATGCCGGAGACGCCGCTTGTCGACTGGTGAAACGCCCGCGACCGACTTCGACCGCTGGCTCGCAGAAGAATATGCCGCCGGCGATCCGGCCGGGTTCACGGCGCTGATCGTGCTGGTGCGGATCAAGAAGGCGAGCGTCAAGCCGGTCGCCTCGACCTATGCGCATGTGATCGGCACCGAGCTCGACTGGGGCGCAACGACCGCGCTGCTCAATGGCGCCGGCAAGCGCTGGGACGGCGTCGCGTTCTTCCCGCGCCGTGATCATCGCAGCGGCGGCCCGCTCGACGACGTCTCGGCGCGGCTCTGGCGCATGGACATCGAAGAGCGGATCGGCGACGACCGGCTCGTGCTCAACGAGGGGCACTTCTTCGACGCCTTCGGCCGGCGCATGCGCATCGACGAGGTCGAGGCGGACTGAAGGCGCCTCCCGCCGCATCCAATCCCACCGCGCCTCGCCGCTCAGGACATCGACACCGAAGCGACGCCGAGCCGGCGGCGCAGCGCGCGCGACAGGCGGTCGACGGCGGCGGTCATGGCGATCATGGCCAAGAGCAGCACGAAAGCGCGATCGAGCCGCAGCTCCGAGATCGCGCTGTCGATGTGGAAGCCGATGGTCGCGACGCCGAGCACGCCGAGGATGGCGCTCTCGCGCAGGATGATCTCGCCGCGATAGAGCACGAGCGCATAGAAGCCGCTCGCAAGCCGCGGCAACAGCTCGAAACCCCAGAGGTTGGGTCCGCGCGGCCGGTCGGGCCGGAGCCCGGCAACGACGGCCGTCCCCTGCCGCGACATCAGATGCGCGATGATCGCGCCATTGTGCAGCGCCAGCGCCACGATCGCCGGCAGCATCGACGGCCCGAGCATCTGCACGCCGACGAAGACCAGCATATATTCCGGCGTCGAGCGCAGCACGACCAGCAGGAGATGGCCGAGCCCGGCGCCGAGCCGGCCGACGAAGGCCGGCATGCCGAACGGAAAGCCGAGGAGCGCGACCGCTCCCGTCGCGACGATCGCGAGCCAGCCGAGCACCAGTGTGGCCGCGAGGCCGGGCGCGATCTGGTTCAGCGTCATCATGCGCAGCCAGTCGCCGAAGCGCGCCCAGGTCGAGAGGCTCGCGAGATCGCCGCTCCGCAGCGGCGCCGGGATGAGGTCATGGGCAAGGCCGAGGAACGAGCCGCCCGAGACCGGGGGTCCGGGCAGCACCGCGAGCCAGACGAGCGCGGCGGCCAGATAAAGCGGCACCAGCGCCCGCCGCAGCCAGAACGGGATCGTCGCGATCGCGGCATAGGTCGCGATCAGCACGGCGGCGGCGCCGGCGTAGTCGGCCTGCTTGAACAGCGTGTCGAGCTCGAAGCCGAGCGTCGGCAGGCCGACGAAACCGAGCACGGCGCTGGAGCGGATACCGCATTCGATCCGGTACGACAGATAGGCGCGCATCTGCGGCGCGGCGAGCGGCATGACCGCGAAGAAGAAGGCCGACAGGCTGCGCGGCCGCGCCAGGGCCTCGGCGGGGCGTCGGTCGGTCTCCTCGACGATCTCGCCGAAGACTTTCGCGAAGATGCCGGCATAGGCGAGCGCCAGCGCGGTCACCGCCGTCGTCGCGGTCGGCCCGGTCACCGTCATCAGGAACAGCGCCCAGATCAGTTCATGGACGCCGCGCAGGCAGGCGGCGAGCGCACGAACCGCTGCAAGCCGCCAGAGGAGCGCGAGGCCGAAGCCGATCGTCGCGCCGAGCCCGACGCCTACGAAGGCGACCGCCAGCGTCGAGGCGGTCGCGCTGGCGAGGCTGCGCGCAAGGCTGAAGTCCGGATGGGCGAAGCCCGACAGGATCGCCAGCGCGGTGCGGCCGGGGCTGGTCGTCGTGATCGCGAGATCGGCGAAGGGCAGTGTCAGCGCGGCGAGCGCGAGCGCGACGTACGCCGCCTTGCGCCGGCCGAAGCCGCTCTCGGGCGCTACCGATCGGCGCGCCGTCCCGGCCGGATCCGCCGCGACATCAGCCATAGAGCGCCTCGATCTCACTGCGCGGCACGGCCTCGGCTCGCCCGTCGAACACGATCCGCCCGGCGGCGATACCGATCAGCCGCGTTGCGGTGGCGCGGGCGAGATCGACATCATGGAGCGCAACGATCGAGGTCTCGAAGCGCTCGGTGAGCAGCCCCAACACATCCACCGACTGCCGCTCGTCGAGCGCGGAGACCGGCTCGTCGGCGAGCAGCACGGCGCCGCCGGCGTGCAGCGCGCGACCGACCGCCGTGCGCTGGCGCTGGCCGCCCGACAGCGCCTCGACCTTCTGCCAGAGATGATCGCCGAGGCCGAGCCGCCCGGCGAGCGGCGCGATCTCGGCGACGTCGCCGGCGAAGGGCCGGAGCAGCGTCGCGAGATTGCGCAGCGTCGAGCGGCGGTCGAGCCGGCCCATGTAGATGTTGTGGAACACCGACAGGGGCGGCACGAGCGCGTGGTCCTGCGGCACGAGCGCGGTCGCGACCCTGTCGGCCGCGAGCCGCGCGCGGATCGCGCCGAGCAGCGTCGACTTGCCGGCGCCGCTCTTGCCGAGCAGAGCCACCCGCTCGCCGCGCTCGACGCCAAGCGTCAGGCCGGCCAGCACCGGCCGGCCGCCATAGCCGAGATCCGCGCCCTCGAACCGGACCAGCATGGTCAGTCGAGCAGCTGGAGTTCTTTGGCCGTCTCCTCGATCGGCGCGTAGTCGGCGTTGGTCGCCGGCACGAACTTCGAGCGCGGGAAGGCTTTCAGGATCTCCGGATCGTCGATGGCGAGCAACGCGGCCTTGACCTTGTCGATGAAGCCGGGGCCGAAGGTCTTGTCGACATCGCCGCGGATGGTGAAGTTGTAGTCGGGGAAGGACGGCGTCTTCCACAGGATCTTCACGACCTTCGGATCGACCTTTCCGGCCGCGACCATGTCGTCGAAGCTCGTGTAATTGACCGCGCCGACCTCGTAGGCGCCGCTCGCGACCAGTTCGACCGTCTTGGTGTGGTCGCCCGAGAAGCCGACGCGCGAGAAGAACTTCTCCGGCGCCTCGCCGGTCTCCTTGCGGATATAGAACTCCGGCATCAGGCGACCCGACGTCGAGGTCTTGGCGCCAAAGGTGAAGGACTTGCCCTTCGCCGCCTTCGGGAAGGTCGCGGCGGGCTCGAGGCCGGTCGCGGCGTTGGCGATGATGTAGCTGACGAAGGCGGTGTCCTCGGCGCCTTGCACGATCGACTGCGAGCCGGGCACGGCGAGACGCGCCTGCACGCTGGTCAGGCCGCCGAACCAGGCGAGCTGCACCTGGCCGTTCTTGAAGGCCGTGACCGAGGCCGGGTAGCTCTTCACCGGCACATAGGTGACCGGCACGCCGAGCTTGGCCTCCAGGTACTTCGCCACCTTGCCGAAGCGCTCGACCAGCTTGGTCGCGTCCTCGTCGGGGATGGCGGTGAAGGACAGGGTCGGCTTGGCCGACTGCGCCTGTGCCGCGAGCGGCGCGGCAACGAGAGCGGCGGCGCCGAGCGCGGCCGCGAGGATGCTGCGGATCATGACGTCCCCTCCGGCGCGGCCGAACCGGCGAGCGCCGTCCCGATCCGCGCGGCCGAAGCGGCGGCACGCGGAAGTCGGGCCGCGGACGCACGTCCCGGCACCACGCCAAGCGTTTCCATTCGTTTGGGAAGGGCGGCATCGATGGCCGGCGCGAGGGCCGTCCGTCACCGGGACCGGGCAGCACGTGCCACGATCGAAATCGCCGATGACCCGAGTGTTAGCGGGCAACCAGGGCGCTGGCAATCCCCTGACCGGACCGGGGCGGGACGGCGGATCAGAACCCGGCGACCTTGCCCCAGACCGAACCTTCGAGCCGCTCCGGCCGATAGTCGACCGGGTCGACGATCGGCGTCGCTCCGGTGATCATGTCGGCGATCAGGTGACCGGCGCCGGGGCCGATGCCGAAGCCATGGCCCGAGAAGCCGGCGGCGAGGATGAAGCCGGGCAACCCGGCGATCTCGCCGATCGCCGGCACGCCGTCGGGGGTCGAGTCGATATAGCCGGCCCAGCGTGCCGCGACCGGCACGGCCTTCAAGCCCGGCAGCAGGCGCAGGGCGCGGGCGTGGATCTCCTCGGCCTGGCGCCGGTCGGGACGCGGATCGAGGATGCGGTTCGCCTCCATCGGCGTCGGCTGGTCCAGCCGCCAGCGCGACAGCGTCTCGTGGCCGGACTGCCAGCCCTGGAGGCCGCCGACCGCAAGGCTGCGCCAGCGGTTCAGGAACATCGGCATGAACTGCCGGGTGAATCGCAGCATCTGCAGCGTCGGGTCGACGCAGGCGCCGCCGGAGATCGCCAATGTATAGCCGCCGTTGCCGCGCCGGGTGATCGAGACCTGCGTGGTGTGGAGCGCGTCAGGAATGCCGGCCGCGCCCGGCGCAAGCGACACAATCGACGATCTGATCGAGGCTTGCGGGAAGCGGATGCCATATTGATTCAGGAACGACGAGGCCCAGGCGCCGCCGGCGTGGACCACGATCTTCGTGCGGATCGTGCCCTTCTCGGTCACGACGCCGGCGACGCGGCCGCCGGCGATCTCCAGGCCGCGCGCGGCGCAGAACTGGTGCACCGTGCCGCCGGCCTTCATGATGCCGCGGGCGATGATCGGCGCGGCCCGCTCCGTGTCAGCGATGCCGTCGGTCGGCGAGAACACGCCGCCCTTCCACGCCTTGCCGGTCGCCGCGCCGCGCGCGCTCGCCTCGGCCGACGACAGCATGTGGGTCACCACGCCCTCGCCGATCGCAAAGTCGCGC
This sequence comes from Ancalomicrobiaceae bacterium S20, assembly GCA_040269895.1. Lineage (NCBI taxonomy): Bacteria > Pseudomonadati > Pseudomonadota > Alphaproteobacteria > Hyphomicrobiales > Ancalomicrobiaceae > Methyloraptor > Methyloraptor flagellatus. The sequence goes on from CP158568.1 coordinate 2,064,727, forward strand.
CACTTGGCCCAGGTCTGCAGCTGCGCGTCGTCGTCGCTGAGGTAGAGCAGGCCGCAGCGGCGGAAGCCCAGATCCTCGCCGATCTCCTCGGCGAAGCGGTCCCAGAGCCCGAGGCTCTTGGTCGCCATCGGCAGTTCGCGCGCGTCCCGGTTCTGCTGCCGGCACCAGCCCCAATTGCGGCTCGACTGCTCGGCGCCGACCCGGCCCTTCTCGACCAGCGCCACGGCGAGGCCACGGCGGGCGAGATAGTAGGCGGCCGAGACGCCGACGATGCCGCCGCCGATCACCACCACGTCGGCGGTCGCGGGCAGAGCGGGGCTCGATTCGATTTCGTAGAGCGGTACCGGCATGCTGGTCTCCGTGATCGGGACCGAGATTAGCCGGGTGCTCGCGGTCGCCGATACCGCAGTCGGAGCGGCGACGGCATATCGTTCCGTTTGAGGGCCGCGGAACGGACCAATCTGCGATCGCGGGTGACCGGCCGGCGCATTGCCGCCACGCTCCGGTTCCGTCACAATGGGGCTCCGGCCGGCGGCCGGACATGGTCGCGCTCAGACCATTTCACGTGTGCGTTCCGGCGGTTGGCCCATGAAGCTCGATCAGATCGACATCAAGATCCTCTACGAACTTCAGAAGAACGGCCGCATCACCAACGTCGAACTCGCCGAACTCGTGAACCTGTCGCCGAGCCCGTGCCTGATGCGGGTCAAGAAGCTGCAGCAGGAGGGCTACATCACCGGCTACTCGGCGCGGATCAACATCGCCAAGCTCGGCCAGGCGCTGACCGTCTTCACCGAGATCACGCTGAAGAACCACCGCCAGTCCGACTTCGCCCGCTTCCTCGCCGCGATCGACAAGCTCGACCAGGTGGTGGAATGCCACCTCGTTTCCGGCGGTTACGACTATCTGGTGAAGTTCGTGACCAGCGGCATCATCGAGTACCAGACGCTGATGGAACGCCTGATCGACCTCGATATCGGCATCGACAAGTACTTCAGCTTCGTCGTGCTGAAGTCGCCGATCGTGAAGCCGCACATGCCGCTGACGAGCCTGTTCCAGCCGCAGGGGTGACGCGGCGGCCGGCGCGCGAAGCGCCGCGCCCGGTCGGCAAGATCGCCCTCACTCAGCGAAACAGCCCCTTCAAGGTCGTCCAGATCGTTCGCGCCGGCGGTTTGAACGGCAGGATGCCGACGAGCTCTTCCGGGCAGGCGACATAGTCCCAAAACGTTTGCTTTGCACTGTTTTCGATCAGCTTGGTGCGGTTCATCGGAAGACCGGTGATCGAAAACAGCCGATAGCGGCGCTGGGCAAAGAAATCGAAAAAATCGGCGGCGCCGTAGTCGAAATTGATCAGGGCATTGTCACCCATTTCGAAGGTGATGATCGGACGGGCCTTGTCGATCAACCCCGTGGCTCCGCGGAGAATCTGGAGATCGCCGCCTTCGGCATCGATCTTGATGTATCGCAGATTCTTTGTCGTGACGACCTCATCCAGACGCCGGACTTTGACCTCGATCACCTGTCTGGCGATGTTCTGATCGTGATAAATACGCTCCTTGAAGCCGCTATACTCCGGAAATTCGGGGACATAGACAAAGGAAGCGACCGTCTCGGTCTCGCCGAGCGCGATATTCTCGGCCAGGACATTGGGATGGCCTTCCAGCGCCTGCTTGAGCTTCGAGAAGATCGGCCCGAGAGGTTCGAAGGCGAACACCTTTCCCTCTGAGCCGACCGCCCGTGCCATCGGCACCGTGTGGCGCCCCTGATGCGCCCCACAGTCGATAGCGATATCGCCGGGGCGAAGCACGGCAATGTATAGATCTTCCACCATTTTCTCGTAGTCTATCATAATATTATCCAATATACACTTGCGCTTTCCAATGAAAACGACGGGTTAATACCGCACTCGATCGCTCCCTCGGGGTCGCCAACCATTCACTCAGGAGCTGATTAGAAAAATTATAATATGATGGAATATCTGTCCATCGGCCTAGGGTTTGTACGAACCTGACAATTATGACAGGGATGCTTTTTGTAAATTCCGCAGCGGTTATTTCCCCATACCAAAGCAATCCGCTGGATAGCGAAATCCAATTAAGATATTGATATAAAAGATTTCTCGAAAATAACGCCGACATAGTCAATGCACAGATTCTGATGCAAACGCGACTTTGCGGGCCCCATTTATAGCTCAATCGTCTGCCAATTTCGCAAAAAGTGTTTCATTCTAGTTTTCTAATTTAAGATGTAACTACAACTTTTAATGTTTAATCGGCCGCCATATCCCGAAATCCGGATCCATCGGCGAAAACTCGGACATTACTTTCTTATGATGCTCTTATAGATTCCTCACAAGGCAAAATCGCCAGACATTTCAAACCGGGCATTCCGCGTCTGTGGGCACTGGCGCGATCGAGCGGGCCGGACCGTTGGCGCGTCGACCATTCCAGTAAGGCTCATCGGCGAAAGCGCGAGTCCGTTACTTCGTGGGTGCGGAAAGGACGGCATGGAAACGCGAATACCCCGGGGCATACCGCCGCCGCATCCACGCTTCTGGAGGTCTGACGATGACACCTGGATCGGAAAGGATGGCGCGGACGGCCCTACAGGAGCCCCGCCCCTCACCGCTTGGCGAAGGCCGCCACCAGTTCGGGGTCGCGTTCGAGCGTGTCGAGCCAGGTCGGGTCGAGCTTCGGCACCGACGACATGAGCAGGCGCGAATAGGGATGGCCGGCGGCGCTGCCGACGATCGAGGGTTCGAGCTGTTCGATCTTCTCGCCCGCATACATGACCGCGACCTCGTCGCAGATCGCCTGCACGGTCGGCAGGTCGTGACTGATGAAGATGTAGGAGAGCCCGAGTTCGCGCTGCAGCTCCTTCAGGAGATCGATGATCGCGGCGGCGACCACCGTGTCGAGCGCGGAAGTGATCTCGTCGCAGAGGATCAGCTTCGGGTCGGCGGCGAGCGCGCGGGCGAGGTTCACGCGCTGCTTCTGGCCGCCGGAGAGTTCGGGCGGTCGTCGGTGCTTCAGGGCGCGCGGCAGGTGCACCATGTCGAGCAGCCGGTCGACACGCGCCTCGCGCTCGGCGCCGCGGAGCCCGAAGTAGAACGCGAGCGGCCGGCCGAGGATATCGCCGATCGACTTCGCCGGATTGAGCGCGGTGTCGGCGGACTGGAACACGATTTGAAGCTTGCGCAGTTCGTCGCGCGAGCGGGCTCGCGCATCGGCCGGCAGTTCCTTGCCGTCGAACAGGATGTGGCCCGCCGCCGGCGGCAGGATGCCGGCAATGGTGCGGGCGAGCGTCGACTTCCCGCAGCCGCTCTCGCCGATGATGCCGAGGTTCCGGCCCTGTTCGAGCGAGAAGCTCACCTGCTTGACCACCAGCATCGCCGGCAGGCCGTTGTCGAGCGGCTTGCCGTAACCGGCGGTCACCGCATTGACCTCGAGCAGCGGATGATGATGCACCGCTTCGGCGACCGCGGCCGCCGGCACGTGCGCGGCGGGCGCGAAGGCGGCGAGCAGCTGCTTGGTATAGGGATGCGTCGGGGCGTCGAGGATTTGCCGGGTCGTGCCGACCTCCTGGATCTCGCCGCCCTTGAGCACGACGATGCGGTCGGCGATCTGCGCCACGACCGCGAGGTCGTGCGAGACATAGACGCCGGAGATGCGGCCGCGTTTCATCACCGCCTTGAAGGCGCGCAGCACCTCGATCTGGGTGGTGACGTCGAGCGCGGTCGTCGGCTCGTCGAAGATCACCAGCTTCGGATCGCCGATCAGCGCCATGGCCGCCGACAGGCGCTGCAACTGGCCGCCGGAGACCTGGTGCGGATAGCGCGCGCCGATCGTCTCGGGCGACGGTAGCGACAAGGCGCGGAAGAGTTCGACCGCTTTCTTCTCAGCCTCGGCGCGCGGCATCAGGTCGTGGATGCGGGTGATCTCGATCACCTGATCCATGATGCGCTGCGCCGGATTGAACGCCGCCGCCGCGCTCTGCGGCACATAGGCGACCGCCGTGCCGCGCACCGCCGCGCGCGCCCGTTCGGGCAGCGCCGCCATGTCGTGGCCGGCGACCGAAACGCTGCCGCCGGTGATGCGGCAGCCGGCGCGGGCGTGGCCGAGCAGGGTCAGCGCGATCGTGGTCTTGCCCGATCCGCTCTCACCGATCAGCGCGACGATCTCGCCTTCGGCGATGTCGAAGCCGACGCCTTTGATGATCTCGATGCGGCGACCGGAATCGGTGGTCGCTTCGACGTGCAGGTCCCGGATTTCGACGAGATTGGTCATCACGCGCTCCGGTCCCGGATTTTCTGCGGCAGGTTGTCGATCAGCATGTTGACCGCGATGGTCAGGCTGGCGATCGCGAAGGACGGCGCCATGACGGCGGGCGCGCCGAACGGCAGGCCGCCGATGTTCTCGCGCACGAGCGCGCCCCAGTCGGCGTTCGGCGGTTGAACGCCGAGGCCGAGGAACGACAGGCCGGAGAGCAGCAGCACGACGAAGACGAAGCGGATGCCGACATCGGCGAAGACCGGGCCGATGATGTTGGGCAGGATCTCCTGCCCGATCAGGTAGCCGAGCCCCTCGCCGCGGATGCGCGCGACGGTCACGAAGTCCATCGTGTTGACGTTGACGGCGAGCGCGCGGGCGAACCGGTAGGAGCCGGGCGTGTAGATCACGGCCAGCGTGAAGATCAGCACCGGGATCGACGACCCGACGCCGGCGACCACGACGAGGCCGAACAGTTTCGACGGGATCGAATTCAGCGCATCGAGGAACCGGCTCAGCGCCATGTCGAACCAGCCGCCGGTCACGGCGGCGGCCATGCCGAGCGTGACGCCGGTCGTGCAGGCGATCAGCACGGCGGCGAGCGAGATACCGACCGTGTAGCGCGCGCCGAGAATGATGCGCGAGAGCATGTCGCGGCCGAGATAGTCGGAGCCGAGCAGGAATTCGCGGCTCATCGGGCCGAAATAGTCCGTGTCGACGATATCGCCGACGCCGTAGGGCGTGAGCAGCGGCGCGAAGATCGCGACCAGCGCCCAGGCGAGGATGATCGCGAAGCTGATCCGGCCGGTCCAGTTGAACCGGTAGGCCGGAAGCCGCGCCTTCAGAACGGACGTGGTCATGTCAGCGCAGCCTCGGGTTGGACAGGATCGCGACGATGTCGGCGGTCGTGATCAGCATCAGGTAGACGAGACAGAACAGCATCGCGCAGGTCTGGATCAGCGGCAGGTCGCGGGTCGCGACCGCATCGACCATCAGCTTGGCGACGCCGGGATAGTTGAAGATGGTCTCGACGATGATCACGCCGCCGAGCAGGTAGGAGAGCGACAGCGCCACCGCGTTGACGATCGGGCCGAGCGCGTTCGGCAGCGCGTGCTTCAGCACGATGCGCGTGCGCGAGGCGCCCTTCAGCAGCGCCATCTCGACATAGGGCGTGTTCAGCGCCTCCACGACGGCGGCCCGCGTCATGCGGATCATCTGCGCCGAGATCACGAAGCTCAGCGTGAACACCGGCATGGCATAGATGCGGATCAGCTCGCCGAAGGAATGGACGTCGCGAGCGATCGACAGCGACGGCAGCCACTTCAGCCAGACCGCGAAGACGAGCACGCCGGCGGTCGCGACCATGAATTCCGGCACCGAGATCACCATGATCGTGGCGATCGTGACCGTGCGGTCGTAGACCGAGCCGCGCAGCATCGCAGAGGTGATGCCGAGCATCAGCGCGATCGGCACCGCGAAGACGGCCGTCGCGGCGGCGAGCTGCAGCGAGCTTGCCAGACGGCCGCCGATCAGCTTCGCGATCGGCATGTTGTTGGCGTAGGAGATGCCGAGATCGCCGGTCGCAAGTCCCCCGAGCCAGCGGAAGAAACGCAGGATCGCCGGATCGTTCAGATGCATCGCCGCGCGCAGGCCCGCGACCGCCTCCGGCGTCGCGGACTGGCCGAGCAGCACCTCGGCGACGTCGCCGGGCAGGATCTCGGTCGCGCAGAACACCGTGAACGACACGATCAGCAACGTGATCAGCGCGATCACCAGACGGGCACCCAGGAGGGAAAGCAGTGAAGTGTTCATGGGTGTTCCCGCGACGCTCCCGTCGGGGTGATCGGCCCCGCTTTGGATGATCGATGTCCGAGTTTGGCATGGAAGCGGGCCGGGAGCGAACGCCCCCGGCCCGGTGGGGAAGACGAGGATCAGGCCTCGAGCCAGACGTATTCGGCGAAGGTGTAGCCCATCATGCCGCCGAGCGGGTTCGGCAGCAGGCCCTTGAGCTTCTGCGAGATCGCATCGACGTTGGAGATGTAGACCGGGATCGCGGTGCCGGCCTCCTCGGCGACCATGACCTGCATGGCGCCGTAGATCTCCTTGCGCTTGGCGGTATCGAGCGAGCCGCGCGCCTCGAGCAGCATGCGGTCGAACTTCTCGGACTTGTACTGGCTTTCGTTCCACGGCGCGGTCGAGGCGTAGAGCAGCGAGAACAGGATGTCCGGAGTCGGGCGCGGGTTGATGTTGCCGAAGTGGACCGGCGCCTTCAGCCAGTAGTTCGACCAGTAGCCGTCGGACGGGACGCGCTGGACGTCGAACTTCATGCCGATCGCGCTGCCGGCCTGCTGGAGCAGCACCGCCATGTCGATCGACGAGCCGGCGGCGTCCGAGGCGATGATCGGGATCGTCTGCCCGACGAGACCGGCCTTCTGGAAGTGGAACTTCGCCTTCTCGGGATCGAACGCCTTCGGCTTCAGATCCTTGTTGTGGTAGAAATTCGCCGGTGAGATCGGCTGGTCGTTGGCGATCTCGGCGAGACCGCGCAGCGCCGACTTCTGGATCTGCTCACGGTTGAGCAGATACTTCATGCCGGTCACGAAATCCATCTTGTCGCCCGGCGTCATGTCGAGGCGCATGTTGAGGTTCGTGTAGTTGCCCGAGGTCGACTTCGACAGGACGACGCCGGGCTGGCTCTCGACCAGGCGCATCGAGCGCGGGTTGATCGCGGCGGCGAGATGGATGTCGCCGGAAAGTAGCGCGTTGACGCGCGCGGTGTCGTCGGAGATCGCGAAGAACTCGAAGCTGTCGACGTTCGGACCGCCGGACTTGAAGTAGTTCTTGTTCTTCAGGCCGATCGAGCGCACGCCGGGCTCGAAGTTCTCGCAGACGAAGGCGCCGGTGCCGTTGGCCTTGGCGAAGTTGGTGGTGCCGTCGGCAATGATCATGAAGTGATGCATCGCCAGGATCGTCGGCAGGTCGCCGTTCGGGGCGGCGAGCGTGATCTCGACGGTCAGCGGATCGACGGCCTTGAACTCGGTCATCTGCTTGGCGAGCGCGTTGACCTTCGAGCCGGTCGCCGGATCGAGGTGGCGCTTCAACGAATAGATCACGTCGGCCGAGGTCAGCGCCTTGCCGTCATGGAAGGTCACGCCCTTCTTCAGTGTGATGGTCCAGACCTTGGCGTCCTTGGTCTCGATCTTGTCGGCGAGCTCCATCTGGGGCTGGCCGGACTGATCGAGGAAGGTCAGGCGGTTATAGAAGGCGCAGCAGCGCACGTAGTCGGTCGACAGCGAGGCCTTGGCCGGGTCGAGCGTGTCGGCGGTCGAGGACGACCAGCCGGCAGCCTTGAGGTTGCCGCCCTTGACCGGCGTCGCGGCCAGCGCCGCGGTGGCGCGGCCGAGGACGAGGCTGCTCGCGGAAGCGGCGAGACCGCCGGCCAGCAGCATCTGCATCAGATCGCGCCGGGTCGCTCCGCGGCGGATCGCGTTCTCGACCATGGCGTCGTCGGCCCTGGTCCAATCGTGAGGCGTCTTGTCGGTCACGTCTTTCCCCTTCCGTGGCTCGCTGCTGTCTGGATTGGATCGGCCTGCTGTCGTGTCCGGGGGGCTCACGCCGCCCGGTTGCTCTCCACCGCGTCGGCGAGGCCGGCCATCGAGGTGAAGTGGAAATCCGGCACCGTGAAGCTCTCCGGCTCGATCGTGCCGCCGTAGCCGGGCTGGGCATGACGCCGCTGGATCCAGCAGTTGGTCAGCCCGAGTTTTCGAGAGATGCCGATGTCGTGGTACTGGCTCTGCGCGACGTGCAGGATCTGGCCGCGCGTGCCGCCATCCTTCTCGACGAAGGCGAAGACCTGCTCGAAGAAGGCCGGGTCCGGCTTCTCGGTGCCGGTGTCGTCGGCCGTGAAGGCGGCATAGAACGGATTGCCGAGCGCGCGGTTGAAGTGCTCGAACGCCCAGCGCCGGGCATTGGTCATCGCGATCAGCCGGTAGCGCGTCGCGAGCCGCGCCAGCGCGTCGGGCGCATCGGGGAAGGCCTTCCAGCCGGGCACGGAGGCGAGCAGCTGCTCGCCATAGCGCGCGTCCGTCGGCAGGCCGAGCTTCGGCGCGATCACGCCATAGACGCGGGAGAGATCGTCCGGAAACCTGAGCGCCTCGGGCATGTAGCGCGCGGCGCGATAATGGGCGAGCGCCGCTTCGGCATCGACCGCGACGCCGGCCTCGCGCCCGATCGCGGCGAGCGCGCCGGTGATGCCGCCCTCGAAGTCGATCAGTGTGCCGACCACATCGAAGGTCATGTACTGGAACGCGTCGAACGATGTGGCCACGATCCCGACCCTTTGGCGAGGCGCAACCCGCGGCACGGCGGGAGCGCGTTAAAATCCAATGCAGAAGAATGTGCTGCGCGAGCGCCGTCGCCGACGGCCATCACGGACGGCATGCTTCCGCGTCCGGCCGACCGTTTTCTGCGTTTTTCTTCGTCGGCTACACGATCAGTGTCGCAACTCGGCGTCGCCGGATCATCTGAAAGTATGAAATTCCGCGGCACAAAATTGCGATTTCGGCGACTTACCGGAATTTCCCGTACTGCGCCGGCGATCCCGCGGGGGAACCGGTTCCCCCCGCGGGATCCTGTCGGATCACGCCATCGCGGCGCGGACGGCCGGATCGGCCAGCGTCTGGTCGAGCGTCAGCTTGGTGCGCTCGACGATCGCGTCGATCTCGGCCTCGGTGCAGCAGAGCGGCGGGGCGTAGCCGAGCACGCCATTGGCGAAGGCGCGGATGACGAGGCCGTTGTCCCAGGCGCGATCGAAGACGCGGCGCGCCGGCTCGGCGGCGGCCGGCAGCGGCGTCTTCTTCTCCTTGTCGGTGACCATCTCGATCGCGGCCAGCATGCCGCGGCCGCGCACGTCGCCGACGAGCGGATGATCGCGCAGGCTCTCGAGCCCCGCCATCAGGCGGGCGCCCATCTTACGGCCGTTGTCGAGCAGGCCGCCCTCGTAGAGCTTCAGCACGGCAAGGCCGACCGCGGCGCTGACCGGGTGGGCCGAATAGGTGTAGCCGTGGCCGACCGCGGCCGCGCCCGCCCCGTCCGCGATCGTCTGATAGACGTGATCGGACAGGAACACCGCACCCATCGGCACATAGCCGGAGGTCAGGCCCTTGGCGGTCGTCATCAGATCCGGAACGATGCCCTCGTCCTCCGAGGCGAACAGCGGGCCGGTGCGGCCGAAGCCGGTGATGACCTCGTCGGCGACGAACAGGATGTCGAGCTCGCGGCAGACCTCGCGCATCGCCTTGACCCAGCCGGGCGGCGGCACCAGCACGCCGCCGGAGCCCTGGATCGGCTCGCAATAGAAGGCCGCGACGCGCTCGGCGCCGCCGACCGCCTCGACCTTGGCCTTCAGGGCCGCGACCGAGGCAGCGATGATCGCCGCCGTGTCGGAGCCGACCGGGTTGCGGTAGGCGTAGTGCGACGGAATCTTGTGCTGCCAGTCATAGGGCACGCCGAAGCCGGCATGGAAGGCCGGCAAGGCGGTCAGGCCGGCACCGACGGTCGAGGAGCCGTGATAGCCGCTCTCGATCGAGATGAACTGGTCCTTCTGCGGCTTGCCGCGTGCCTGCTGGTAATAGCGGATGAAGCGCACGGTGCTGTCGACCGCGTCGGAGCCGCCGAGGGTGAAATAGACGTGGTCGAGATCGCCCGGCGCGCGCTCGGCCAGTTCCGCGGCAAGGCGGATCGCCGGCTCGGAGCCGAGGCCGAAGTAGCCGGTCGCGTAGGCGAGTTCGCGCATCTGGTTGGTGGCCGCCTCGATGATGCTCTCCTGGCCGTAGCCGACGTTGACGCACCAGAGGCCCGCGAAGCCGTCGATCATCTGATGGCCGGTCGCGTCGGTGACCGTCGCGCCCTTGGCGGAGCGCAGCACACGCACGCCGGCCTTCTCGTGACCTCGGTAGGAGGCGACCGGATGGACGAGGTGGGCGCGGTCGAGTTCGATCAGCGAATTGCTCAGCATGGGGTTCTCCGGTTCAGCCGAGGGCCTGACTGGCGAGGGCATAGGTTCGGAACGGGGTCGGGACGGTGCCGCGGGGGGCATCGGCGCGTTTGGCCGGCGTCGACACACCAGCGGGTCGCGTCATGGCGATGCCTCCGCCGGCATGGGCCAGGCCGAGGCTCTCGAGCCAGGGGCCGAGCCCGACCGCCTCCGGCGCGTCGACACGCAGGAAGCGGCCCGAGCGGGCCGCGAAAGCGAAGGTGAGGAGCGCGCGGGCATCGGCATCCGAGGTCGCGACCACCGGACCGACGACCTCGCCTCGGCCGAAGGCACGCAAGGCCGCAAAGCCGGCGACTGCGCCGTCGCGGCGCAATACGGCGATGCGGCCGAGCGCCGTCAGCATGGCGATCAGCCCCCGGCGCTCCATGCTGATCGCGGCACGATCGCTGGCGACCAGCGCATCGAGCTCGCTCGCCTCGAGGCGACCGCGGTCGATCCAGGCGATGTCGGCGCCGGCCGGCAGCGTGGTCGTGGCGGACGGCACGAATTCGCCCTGGTGCTGGCGGATCTCGTGGGTGGCGCGGAAGCCGAGCTTCTCATAGAGCGGCAGGCCGTCGCGCGTGGCGGTGAGCCGGCATTCACGCGTACCGCAGGCGGCGAGTGCCGCCTCCATCAGGCGCCGACCGAGCCCGCGCCCACGCATCGCCTCTGCAACGATGACCATGTTCACCGTGGCCGCGGTGTCGCCATAGGGCGTCATCATCGCGGTGCCGACCACGCGATTGCCATCGAGGGCCACGAAGCCGCGGCCGAGCGAGAGCACCAGAGCCCAGTCCTCGCGCCGATGCGGCCAGCCGGCCTCGATCGACAGGGCGAGCGCACCGTCGAGGTGGGCTTCTCCGAATTCAACGAGTTCGATCACGTCGGACGTCATCTGCTTCCGCCTGTTCATTCGCCTCCCTTCGGAATAGCCCCTCAGCCGAGGCAGTTCGTCCCGACCTTCGGGCTCGCGCAGCATATTCGACCATGCGAACCGGCGGTGACCGCATCGCGTGCCACGGCCCGCGGTTTTCAAGGCCGAGAACGGCCTCGAAACGCGGCTCCCGGGGCTCGCGCAGCACAACTCTCTGCCAAAGGTCGCGATCGATACGGCAGGATCTGCTTTGCCCGACCGGCAATGCGGTGATCGGGGCCTGCGAACGCTGACTATGATCCTCCCCAGTTCCGGACGACCACCGTCCATTGAGGGAGGAATTACGCGTATGTCCGTCTTCAAGCCGAAATACGTGACCTTCGACTGCCATGGCACGCTGATCTACTTCGCCATGGACAAGGCCGCGCGCTCGCTCTACGGCGACCAGCTCGACGAGCCGCGCATGCAGACGTTCATCAAGGACTTCTCGGCCTATCGGCTCGACGAGATCATGGGCGCGTGGAAGCCCTATGCGGAGGTCGTCCACAACGCGGTCGAGCGGACCTGCAAGCGCAATGGCGTCGCCTTCAAGCCCGAGGATGCGGCCTGGATCTACGAGCAGGTGCCGACCTGGGGTCCGCACCCGGACGTGCCGGCCGGCCTCGCCAAGGTCGCCAAGGAGATCCCGCTCGTCATCCTGTCGAATGCGATGAACGTGCAGATCCCGCACAATGTCGCCAAGCTCGGCGCGCCGTTCCACGCCGTCTACACGGCCGAGCAGGCGCAAGCCTACAAGCCGCGCTTCCAGGCGTTCGAGTACATGTTCGACATGCTCGGCTGCGGTCCGGAGGACATCGTCCATTGCTCGTCGTCGTTCCGCTACGACCACATGTCGGCGCACGACCTCGGCATCAAGAACAAGGTGTGGGTCAACCGCGGCCATGAGCCGGCGAACCCCTACTACGGCTACGTCGAGATCAAGGACATCTCGGGTCTGCCCGGCGTCTTCGGGCTCTGACACCGGTCCGGCGGGTCGCCGCCGGACCACCACCTCGACCGGGCGGGAGTGGGCCGCCCCGACAGAAACGACCTAACGGTCATTGGATGAGCGGCTCCGGCTCACGACACGGACGTGCAGGTCCATGCGTGCCGAACCGCTCGAGACAGGATTTCGTCGGATGCAGCTCAAGAGCTATTGGCACGCGACGGCCACCCCGTTCGCGGGCGCGGCCGCCGGCCCGGTCGAGGGCGACTACGATATCGCGATCGTCGGCGGCGGCTTCACCGGCCTCTCGGCCGCCCGCCATCTCGCCAAGCAAGGCGTGAAAGTGGTCGTTCTGGAAGCCGCGACCGTCGGGTCGGGCGCCTCGGGCCGCAACGGCGGCCACCTCAACAACGGCCTCGCGCACAGCTTCATCGCCGCCAAGGCACACCTCGGCACCGAGCGGGCGATCGCGCTCTACAAGGCCTTCGACGCTTCGATCGACACGATCGAGGCGATCATCGCCGAGGAAGGCATCGATTGCGCGTTCCGCCGCTCCGGCAAGCTCAAGCTCGCCTCCAAGCCGGAACATTTCGCGACGCTCGCCAAGAACTTCGAGGCCATCAATCGCGAAGTCGACCCCGACACCGCGATGCTGACCAAGGCCGAGATCGCGTGCGAGGTGGTCTCCGACCAGTTCCACGGCGGCATGCTGTCGAAGAAGAGCGCCATGATGCACATGGGCCGCTACGTCGCGGGGCTCGCGACCGCCGCTGCCCGGCGCGGGGCGACCATCTTCGAGACCGCGCCCGTCACCGAACGGCGCGTCGAGAACGGCCGGCACACGCTCGTCACGCCGCGCGGCCGCGTGACCGCGCGCGAGGTGCTGATCGCGACCGGCGCCTATACCTCGGGGCCGTTCTCGTGGTTCCGCCGCCGCATCGTGGCGGTCGGCAGCTTCATCATCGCGACCCGGCCGCTGAGCGATGCCGAGATCGCGGGCGCCGTGCCGGGCAACCGGACCTTTGTGAATTCGCTCAATATCGGCAACTACTTCCGGCTCGCGCCGGACAATCGCCTGATCTTCGGCGGCCGGGCGCGCTTCTCGGCGACCTCCGACCAGCGCTCGGATGCCAAGAGCGGCGCCATCCTCCAGGCGAGCCTGGAGAAGCTCCTGCCCTCGCTCGCCCATGTCGAGACCGACTATTGCTGGGGCGGCCTCGTCGACATGACCAAGGACCGTTACCCGCGCGCCGGCCGGCACGACGGCGTCTGGTACGCGATGGGTTATTCCGGCCACGGCGCGCAGCTCGCGAGCCACATGGGCATCATCATCGCCGACGCCATGCTCGGCCGGGAGGACCGCAACCCGGTCGCCGGTCTCGCCTGGCCGGCCGTGCCGGGGCACTTCGGCCAGCCGTGGTTCCTGCCGCTGGTCGGGATGTATTACAAGTTTCTCGACAAGATCCAGTGAGCGGATCGCAAGACCGATCAAGCAAAGGGGGCGCGGCCAGGCCGCGCCCCCTTTTTGATGTCGGAACCAGCCCTGACGCGGCTCAGCCCAGGCCGCCGACGTGCAGCGCCTTGACCTCGAGATATTCCTCGATGCCGAGCTTGGAGCCCTCGCGGCCGAGGCCCGACTGCTTGACGCCGCCGAACGGGGCGACCTCGGTCGAGATCGCGCCGGTGTTCAGGCCGATCATGCCGAATTCGAGCGCCTCGGCGACGCGCCAGGAGCGCTTCAGGTTCTCGGTGAAGAAATAGGACGCGAGACCGAAGGGCGTGCCGTTGGCGATCTCGATCGCCTCTTCTTCCGCCGAGAAGCGGAACAGCGGCGCGACCGGGCCGAAGGTCTCCTCCGAGGCGAGCAGCATGTCGGTGGTGGCACCGCCGAGCACGAGGGGCCGCGCATACTGCGGGCCGTTCGGCACCTCGGCCGAGGCGAGACGGGTCGCGCCCTTCGACAGCGCGTCTTCAACGTGGCGGTCGATCTTCTCGATCGCGGCCTTGTTGATCATAGGGCCGATGTCGGTGTCGGCCGCCACGCCCGGACCGACCTTCATCTTGGCGACGCGCGCCGAGAGCTTCTCGGCGAAGCGGTCGTAGATGCCGTCCTGAACCAGAATGCGGTTGGAGCAGACACAGGTCTGGCCGCCATTGCGGAATTTCGAGGCGATGGCGCCCTCGATCGCGAGATCGATATCGGCGTCGTCGAAGACGATGAAGGGGGCATTGCCGCCGAGCTCGAGGCTCAAGCGCTTGACGCTGTCCGACGCCTGCCGCATCAGCAGCGCGCCGACGCGGGTCGAGCCCGTGAAGGAGATCTTGCGCACCGTCTCGTTGCCCGTCAGCTCGGCGCCGATCGCGGTCGGCAGACCGGTGACGATGTTGATCACACCGGCCGGAATGCCCGCGCGCTCGGCCAGCACGCCGAGCGCCAGCGCCGAAAAGGGCGTCAGTTCGGAGGGCTTGATCACCACGGTGCAACCGGCGGCGAGCGCCGGGGCGACCTTGCGGGTGATCATCGCGTTCGGGAAGTTCCACGGCGTGACGATGCCGCAGACGCCGACCGGTTCCTTGAGCACCAGGATGCGGCGATCCGGCGTCGGCGAGGGAATGGTCGAGCCGTCGATGCGGCGGGCTTCCTCGGCGAACCACTTCACGAAGGAGGCGCCGTAGCGGATCTCGGTGCGCGCCTCGGAGAGCGGCTTGCCCTGCTCGCGGGTCAGGATCAGCGCCAGATCCTCGAGGTGCTCGATCATCAGATCGTGCCAGGCCTGCACCAGGGCGGCGCGCTCGGCGTGGGTCTTGCGGCGCCAGCTGCGGAACGCCTTGGCGGCGGCGTCGATGGCGGCGCGGGTCTCGGTCGCGTCGGCGTCCGGCACGGTGCCGATCGGCAGGCCGGTCGCCGGGTCGGTGACGTCGAGCGTGGATTGAGAGGCGGCCACGATCCATTCGCCGCCGACGAGGCAGCGCTCGCGGAAGAGGCCGGGGTCGCGCAGACCTTCGAGGGACATGGGTTTTCTCCGTAAGGCGGGGCCGCGGGACGCGCGGCAGGTCAGGCGAGCACCGCGAGCACCGCGGCAGATCAGGCGAGAGCCGCGAGCACCGCGGCGGTGATTTCCGATGTCTTGTTCTGACCCGGCACGGTGCCGATGCCGCGCGCGGTCGCCGCCTCGATGGCGCCCATCACGGCCTTGGCCGCGCCCGCCTCGCCGAGGTGGTCGAGCATCATCGCGCCCGACCAGATCGCCGCGATCGGATTGGCGATGCCGAGATGGGCGATGTCCGGCGCCGAGCCGTGCACGGGCTCGAACATCGAGGGCGCCGTGCGGTCCGGATTGATATTGGCCGAGGCCGCGAAGCCGAGGCCGCCCTGGATGGCGGCGCCGAGGTCGGTCAGGATGTCGCCGAACAGGTTCGAGGCGACCACGACATCGAGGCTCTCCGGCGCCATGACCATGCGCGCCGCCATGGCGTCGATGTGATAGCCGGTGACTTCGACGTCCGGATATTCGGCCGCGAGTTCGGCCGTCACCGCGTCCCAGAACACCATCGAATACTTCTGCGCGTTCGACTTGGTCACCGAGGCGAGCTTGCCGCGGCGCTTGCGCGCCTGTTCGAAGCCGAAGCGCAGGATGCGCTCGACGGCCGTGCGCGTGAAGATCGAGGTCTCGACCGCGACCTCGTCGGAGGTGCCCTGATGCACGCGGCCGCCGGCGCCGGAATACTCGCCTTCGGTGTTCTCGCGGATGCAGAGGATGTCGAAGTCGGTCTTCTTCAACGGTCCCTCGACGCCGGCGAGCAGCCGGTGCGGCCGGATATTGGCGTATTGCACGAAGGACTTGCGGATCGGCAGCAGCAGGCCGTGCAGCGAGACCGAATCCGGCACGCGCACCGGCCAGCCGACCGCGCCGAGCAGGATCGCGTCGAACTTGCGCAAGGTCGCGATGCCGTCGGCCGGCATCATCGCGCCGGTCTCCTCGTAGAAGGCGCAGGACCAGGGGAAGGTCGTCCCCTCGAGCGCGAAGCCGGCGCCGGCCGCGGCCTTGGTCAGCACGGACCAGGCGGCCTCGGTCACGTCGACGCCGATGCCGTCACCGGGGATCAGGGCGATCTCATAGGATTTCATGGACGTCTCCGGTTCAGATGGCGATCAGTACGCTCTTCGATTTGCGATTTGCCAGATAGGCCTCGCGGCCGAGATCCTTGCCGAGGCCGGAACTCTTATAGCCGCCGGTCGGCAGGATGTGGTCGCGCGAGCGACCGTAGCGGTTGACCCAGACCGTGCCGGCCTGGAGCTTGCGCGTCACGCGAACGGCGCGCGCCAGATCGCGCGTGTAGAGGCCGGCGCAGAGCCCGTAGGTCGGGTGATCGGCGAGTGCCAGCGCCGCATCCTCGTCGCCGTCCTGGAAGGTCTGCACGGTCAGCACCGGGCCGAAGATCTCCTCGGTGACCGCCGGCGAGGCCTCATCGACGCCGTCGATCAGGGTCGGCGCGAAGAAGTATCCTTCGCGGTCGATCCGCCCTCCCCCATGGCGGCAGGTGCCGCCGCCCGCGACAGTGGCCTCGACGATCGAGGCCATGCGGGCGAGCTGGCGCTCGGAGATGATCGGGGCGTAGCCGCTGGTCGCGGCGTCCCAGGTCGGGCCCGGCCGGACCGCGGCCATGGCGGCGACGATCTTGTCGACCACCGCTTCCGCCACGCTCGCCTCGACCACCAGTCGCGACCCCGCCACGCACGCCTGGCCCGCATTGCCGAGCACCGAGCGGGCGATCGCCGCGCAGGCGCGTTCGAGATCGGCGTCGGCGAACACGACCTGCGGGCTCTTGCCGCCGAGTTCGAGCGTCATCGGCTTGATGCCGGTGCGCGCGACGTTGGCCATGATCGCCGCACCCGCGGCGGTCGAGCCGGTGAAGCTCACCTTGGCGATGCCGGGATGGCCGGTGATGGCCGTGCCGGTCGTGCGGCCGTCACCGTTGACGATGTTGATCAGTCCGGCGGGCACGCCGGCCCGCACCGCCAGTTCCGCCATGTAGAGGGTTGCGAAGGGCGTCATCTCGGACGGCTTCAGCACCACCGCGTTGCCGGCCGCGAGCGCCGGGCCGAGCTTCCAGGCCGCCATCGAGATCGGGAAATTCCACGGCGTGATCGCGCCGACGACGCCGTAGGGCTCGGTCGCGATCAGGCCGAGACTGTCGTCGGCGGTCGGCACGAGATCGCCGCCTTCCTTGTCGGCGAACTCGGCGAAGAAGCGGATCTGCTCGGCGGTGATCGGGATATCGATCGTCATCATCTCGGCGATCGGCCGGGTCGAGGCGACGGCCTCCAGCCGGGCGAGCGTCACGGCTTCCTGCTCGATCAGATCGGCCCAGCGATGCAGAGCGTTGGTGCGCTCGCGCGGGCGGGCCGAGGCCCAGCCGCTCGTCGCGAGCGCCTGCTTCGCCGTGTCGACCGCGCGGTCGACGAGGTCTTCGCTCGCGACGGGGCAGGCCGCGAAGGCGACGCCGTCGGACGGGCGATGCAGATCGAGCGCGCCTTCGGCGGCGATGCGTTCGCCGCCGATGAAGTGCTCGGCCGGAAAGCGGATCGAGGACGGATCGAAGCTGAGCGTCACAGCGCGGGTTCCCGGGGCGCGGGCGGACCGGCGGCCCACCTCGCCCTCACCTCTAGCGCCCCGGCCGGCGCAGTTTGCGCCGAGACGCAGGGCCCCACCGACGCAAAACCCCGTTTGCCGGGGGGCGAACAGCGGATTGTTCCGGACCCTCGGACATCTGGTCCGGTCGAGAGCATGGACGAGAGGCCGGCGGCGGAAACCACTATGGTCCGCCGCCAGCCACAGGGCGTCAGCCGACGGTGACGTAGATCTTGCGGACGGTCTCGATCGTCTTCCAGACGCCGACGTAGCCCGGCTTCATCACGAAGCTGTCGCCAGCCTTGAAGATGCGCGGCGCCTCGCCCTTCTCGGTCAGTTCGACGACGCCTTCGAGGATGTAGCAGAACTCGAAGACCTCACCCTTGATCGAGTGCGTCTCGCCCGGCGTCGCCTCCCAGATGCCGGTGCGGACCGGCTCGCCGCGGGACTCGTCGAACGCCCAGGTCTTGAACGACGGATCGCCGGCGATCAGCCGCTCGGCCGTCGGCTTGGCGTGCTTGGGTTCGAAGGTCGGATTGGTATCGAGCTTGATCAGGAGCGACATGGATCTCTCTCGGTTGGGGATGGTGAAGGGATGGCTCAGTAGCCGCGCGCCGGGTCGATGAGGCCGATCGGGTCCAGCCCGGCCTCGTGGCGGCGGATGTTCTCGATGACGGCGCGCGCGGCGCCGTCGGCCTGGGTGACGCTCGCCACATGCGGCGTCAGGATCACCTTCGGGTGGCGCCAGAGCGGATGCTCGGCCGGCAGCGGCTCGGGATCGGTCACGTCGACGACGGCGCCAGCGAGCCGGCCGCTGTCGAGCGCCGCAACAAGCGCCGCCTGATCGAGCTGCGGCCCGCGGCCGACATGGACGAGGCCGGCGCCCTCCGGCAGCTTGGCGAACAGATCGGCGTTCAGGATGCCGGTCGTCTCCGGCGTCAGCGGCAGGAGGCAGACGAGGATGTCCGTCTCGGCCAGCATCGCGTCGAGCCCGTCCGCGCCGTGGAAGGTCGTCACGCCCTCGATCGCCCGCGGCGACCGGCTCCAGCCGGCGAGCGGGAAGCCGAACGGCTTCAGCCGCTCCAGGACCGCACTGCCGAGCTGGCCGAGCCCGAGCACGCCGACGCGGCGCTCCGGGGCCTGCCGAACGGGGCGCATCTTCCAGACGCGGTCGGCCTGCTGGCCGAGATAGCCCGGCAGGTCGCGATGCAGCGCCAGCACCCCGAGCGTCACATATTCCTGCATCATCCGGACGATGCCCTCCTCGACCATGCGGACGAGGCGGACACCCTTCGGCAGCGCCGCCGGATCGATCTGGTCGATGCCGGCGCCGATGGAGAACACGATCTCGAGGTTCGTGTAGCGGGCGATATCCGCCGGCGGCATCCAGGTCAGCAGATAGCGGATCGAGGCCGGATCAACCCCTTCGGTCGAAGTCAGGAACGGCACATGCGGCAGGTCGGCCGCGAAGCGGGGCGCGAACACCTTCACGCGTTCGCCGGTCAGATTGAAGAAGAAGGCCATGACGCGCGAGCTCCGGCGGCGGCGTGAATGAGAGGACGGGCGATGACGCCGTTCGGCGGGGTGCCGCTCAGGCGTTGAAGCTCAGGGCCAGACGCTCGAGCAGCCTGGTGCAGGCGGCGAGCTCGCCGCGCTCGATGTACTCGTCGGGTTTGTGGGCGCGACCGATGTCGCCGGGACCGCAGATGATCGCGTCGACGCCGGCGGCCTGGAACAGGCCGGCTTCGGTGCCATAGCTGACCGCCGGGATCGGCCTCGCGCCGGTCAGCCCCACGAGCGCGCGGGCGATCGGCGCGTCCGGAGCGAGCGCCAGCGCCGGATAGTCCGCGATCTCGGTCCAGTCGACGCCGTAGCCGCGCGCCGCCAACCGCTCGGCCGCCGCGCGCACCGGCCCCAGCAGCGCGACCGGCGACACGCCGGCGATGGCGCGCGCCTCGACCTCGGCGACCACGCGATCCGGCACGATATTCAGCGCATCACCGCCGCGGATCGTGCCGACCTGCAGCGTCGAATAGGGCGGCGCGAAAGTCTCGTCACGCTCGGCGGTCGTCAGCGCCTCCGAGGCGGCGACGGCGGCGGCGAGCACCTCGGCCATGCCATGGATGGCGTTCAGCGCCAGATCCGGACGCGACGAGTGCCCGGACTTGCCGCGGATCTCGATCCGCGCCGCCGCCTTGCCCTTGTGGGCGAGCACCGGCACCAGACCGGACGGCTCGCCGATGACGGCGGCGGCCGGGGCCGCGCAGAGTTCGGGCAGCCGCGCGATCATGTGCGGCACGCCGCGGCAGCCGGATTCCTCGTCATAGGAGAAGGCGATATGGACCGGCCGACAGAGCCCGGCCGCCTTGATCGCGGGCACCGCCGCGAGCACGCAGGCGAGGAAGCCCTTCATGTCCGAGGTGCCGCGCGCGTAGAGCTTGTCGCCGTCGGCGCGCAGGCGGAACGGGTCGGAGGTCCAGGTCGGCTCCTCGGCGGGCACGACGTCCATGTGGCCGGAGAGGATCAGGCCGGCGCCCTCGGCCGGGCCGATGGTCGCGAACAGGTTGGCGCGGTCGCCTTCCGGTCCGGGCAGTACCTTCGCCTCGACGCCATGACCCGCCAGATAGTCCGCGACCCAGCCGACCACCGCCGCATTGGGGCGCCCGACGACCGAGGGAATGGCGACCAGCGCGGCAAGGATCTCTTCGGCGGACATGAGGTCTCCGGCAGGATTGTTCGATCGCCCGCAGCATAGGGGGCGCTCGCGCGAGCGCACGCCGATTTCGGCGGCATCCACAGTGACAAGTGCCGAAAACCGCATCGAGAACGGTGCATTCTGTCGCGCCGATCGGTTACGACTGGAGGTGGACAATTCACGGTTTCCCGCCCCTCCTGTTTCACGCGCGGGAGGGCGGCGAACCGGTTTCCACCTCACCCGGGGAGCCCCGGCGGCTGCGTGGAAGGAGATCGACGTCTTGGATCAGGCCCCGCATCTTCACGTCGATGCCTACGAGGTCACGCTCGAGGACATCGGCACGGCCGACCTCGATCGGCTGCATGCGCTGTCGATGGGCGTGAACTGGCCCCATCGCGCCGACGACTGGCGCATGCTGCTCGATCTCGGTTCGGGGCTGGTGGCCGTCGACGAGATCGGGCGCGTGATCGGCTCGGCCATGTGGTTCCACTACGAGCCCGACGTCACCGTGATCGGCATGATGATCACCACGCCGCGGCTGCAGGAGCTCGGCGCCGGACGCCGGCTGCTGACCGAGGTGCTGGCGCGCAATCAGGGGCGCCGCTGCGTGCTGACCGCGACGCACGGCGGCAAGCGGCTCTATCGCTCGCTGGGCTTCGGCTTCGAGCGGCCGATCCACCAGTGCCAGGGCGAGGCGATCGCACCGCCGCCGCTGGTGCTCGCCCCCGGCGACACGCTGCGCCCGGTCGGGCCCGACGACTTCGTCGCCCTGCTCGCGTTCGAGACCGAGGCGATCGGCTATCGGCGCCCTGCCCTGCTGCACAGGCTGCTCGCCGGATCGACCGGCGTCGCGCTGATGCGCGAGGGGCGGATCGCGGCGATGTCGCTCTGCCGGCGGTTCGGGCGTGGCCATGTGGTCGGGCCGCTCTACGCCGCGACCGACGCCGATGCCATCGCCGTGCTGACGCCGCATGTCGAGGCGCATGCGGGGCGCTTCCTGCGCACCGACACGCCCGAGGTCGGCGGCGATTACACGCGCTTCATCGCCGACTGCGGCCTGCTGGTGTTCGACATCGTCTGGTCGATGGGCCTGCAAGCGCCGGCCTTCACGTCGGTGGTGCCGGACGGCATCCGCCGCTACGGTCTCGCGAGCCAGGCGCTCGGCTGAGGCCGTCCGTCGACCGCGCTCAATAGCGGAACCGCGTCCTCTCCTTGGCGACGATCTCGGCGATGAAGTCACAGGTCGCGCGGACGCGCGACAGGTCTTTCCGATCCTCGTGCACGATCAGCCAGAAGCTGCGCGTCAGCTCGACCTCCGGCAGCACGCGCACCAGCGTCGGATCGGCGTCGGCGAGAAACTTCGGCAGCACGCCGATGCCGGCGGAGGCGGCGATGAGCTTCATCTGCGCGATCAGGTTCGAGCATTTGATCTGCGTATGCAGCCCGCGATCGATCTGCGGCAGATAGTCGAGCACGGGATTGAACAGGAGATCGTCGACGTAGCCGATCAGCCGGTGCCCGGCGAGCGCGGCGCGGTCGGCGACCGGCCGCGCCTCGGCATAGGCTCGGGCCGCGTAGAGGCCGAGCGCGTAGTCGGTCAGCTTGCGCGCGTGCATGCGGCCCTCGACCGGCCGCGACAGGCCGATCGCGATATCCGCCTCGCGGCGCGACAGGCTCGGGAACCGCGCCATGGTCACGAGGTGGATCTCCAGATCCGGATGCAGATCGGCGAGCTGGCCGAGCCGCGGCGCCAGAAATCCCATGCCGAAGCCGTCCGGGGCGCCGACCCGGACCACGCCGGAGACCTGCACGCGCTCGCGGGACAGATCCTCGACCACGCGGCCGAGCGTGCTGTCGATGCCGTCGGCGGCCTCGAGCAGGCGCTCGCCGGCCGCCGTCAGCGTGAAGCCGGTGGTGTGGCGCTCGAACAGGCGCGTGCCGATCGCAGCTTCGAGCGCGGTCACATGGCGGCTCAGCGTCGAATGGTTCACGCCCTCGATCTCGGCGGCGCGTGTGATGCGGCCGGCGCGGGCAATCGCGAGGAACGAGCGCAGGTGCGACCAGTCGATCGGATCAGGCATGCGAATTTCTGCAAAACCGCTTTGGATTTCTCGCGATTGTCGAGCAGTTCTGCACGTCTGTAAACAGCGCTGACACGAACGACGCCGCGCGCTCGCGCCATCGGCGAATTGCGCGCATCAACAAGAACGGCGGCACAGGCGGACCGGCTCCCGACGAGCCGGCCGCGACGAGCCGGTCGCCAGGGAGGACCTGCAATGATCACCTACGGACATTTCATCGGCGGCCGGCGCGTCGAAGGCACCTCCGGGCGCTTCGCCGACGTGTTCCAGCCGATGGACGGCTCGGTCAGGGCGCGGGTCGCGCTGGCGAGCGCGGCCGAGCTGCGCGCCGCGGTCGAAAACGCCAAGGCCGCGCAGCCGGCCTGGGGCGCCACCAATCCGCAGCGGCGGGCGCGCGTGCTGATGCGCTTCATCGATCTCGTCGCCCGCAACAACGACGAACTCGCCGAGCTGCTCGCCCGCGAGCACGGCAAGACCATTCCGGACGCCAAGGGCGACATCCAGCGCGGCATCGAGGTGATCGAGACCTGTCTCGGCGCGCCGCACATGCTGAAGGGCGAATTCACCGATGGCGCCGGTCCGGGCATCGACATCTATTCGATGCGCCAGCCGCTCGGCGTGGTCGCCGGCATCACGCCGTTCAACTTCCCGGCCATGATCCCGCTCTGGAAGATGGGCCCGGCGATCGCCAGCGGCAACGCCTTCATCCTGAAGCCGTCCGAGCGCGATCCCGGCGTGCCGCTGCGCCTCGCCGAGCTCATGCTCGAGGCGGGCCTGCCGGCCGGCATCTGCAACGTCGTCAACGGCGACAAGGAAGTGGTCGACGCGATCCTCGACGATCGCGACATCAAGGCGGTCGGCTTCGTCGGCTCGACCGGTATCGCCGAATACATCTACGCCCGCGGCTGCGCGGCGGGGAAGCGCGTGCAGTGCTTCGGCGGCGCCAAGAACCACATGGTGGTCATGCCCGACGCCGACATGGACCAGGCGGTCGATGCGCTGATCGGCGCGGGCTACGGCGCGGCCGGCGAGCGCTGCATGGCGATCTCGGTCGCGGTGCCGGTCGGCGAAAAGACCGCGGATGAGCTGGTGCGCCGGCTGATCCCGCGCGTCGAGGCGCTGAAGGTCGGTCCCTCGACCGACCACAGCGCCGATTTCGGCCCGCTCGTCACCCGCCAGCACCTCGATCGCGTGAAGTCCTACGTCGATCTCGGCGTTCAGGAGGGTGCGAAGCTGGTCGTCGACGGCCGCGGCTTCACCATGCAGGGCTACGAGAACGGCTTCTACATGGGCGGCTGCCTGTTCGACCGCGTGACGCCGGAGATGCGGATCTACAAGGAGGAGATCTTCGGCCCCGTGCTGTCGGTCGTGCGCGCCAAGGGCTACGACGAGGCGCTGGCGCTCGCCAACGACCACGAATACGGCAACGGCGTCGCGATCTTCACCCGCGACGGCGACGCCGCGCGCGACTTCGCCAGCAAGGTCGACGTCGGCATGGTCGGCGTCAACGTGCCGATCCCGGTGCCGCTCGCCTACTACACCTTCGGCGGCTGGAAGCGCTCGGGCTTCGGCGACCTCAACCAGCACGGCTCCGACGCGTTCCGCTTCTACACCAAGACCAAGACCGTCACCTCGCGCTGGCCGTCGGGCATCAAGGACGGCGCGAGCTTCGTCATCCCGACCATGGGCTGATCGAGGCCGACGGGGTCGATCGGGATCAGGGGAGCCGGGCGCCGCCGCCCGGCTCCCCTGCCCTGACCCGGGATCGAGATCAGCCCGGATCGAGACCGGCCCCGCCTCGAGACCAGCCGGAGCGCCGGATCCGCAGTCGTTGGAGTGTGACGCCATGAGCCTGACCACCTGGACCACCGATCCCGTGCCGTCGCGCGGCACCACCTCCGGCCGCGGCGCCGGTGCTGACGGCATCACCGATTTCGACGACGACGGCTTCGGCCGCCGCCTGGCGACGCTGAGCCCGACGCAGCGCCGCACGCTGCATCTGCTCGCGCGCGGCCTGCAGAACAAGCAGATCGCCTACGCCTGCTCGAACTCGGAGGCGACCACCAAGGCGCATGTGACCGAAGTGCTGCGCAAGACCGGCGCGACTTCGCGCGTCGAGGCGGCGGTCAAATACGCGCTCTACCTCGAACGCCGGCGCATCCCGTTGCAATCGGACGCACTGCCGGCGCTCTGAAGGGTCAGCCGCGGAGGATCGCCCGACGGCCTCAGGCCTTTCGCGACCGCGCGGCGAAGCCACGCGAGGCGGCGTGCGCCGGCACATCGCGGCTCGCGATCAGGAACGGCTTCGGATGGCGGCCGGCGAGCAGGTCGACGAACAGCCGCCCCTCGGGCCAGGGCCCATGGCCGCTCGCGACATTGATGTGGCCGGCGTTGCCGAGATCGATCAGTTTCGCGTCCCACAGGGACGCAAACCGGCGCGTCCGCTCCCAGCGCATGTAGGGATCGTTGCGGCTGCCGACGACGATGGCCGGGAACGGCAGGGCCGCCTGCGGCAGCGGGCCGAAGCCCGCGATGGCCGGCGCCCGCGCGGCGGCTTCCTCGACATCGGCGGGGGCGACCAGCAGGGCGCCGCGCACGGGCAGATCCGGCCGCCGCGCCGCCAGATGTGCGATCAACACCGCGCCGAGACTGTGGCCGACCAGGACCGCATCCGGCGCGGCCTCGATCGCGGCAATGGCGATGGCGAGCCAGTCATCGAGATCCGGACGATCGAAATCGCGCTGTTCGACAAAGCGGGCCTCATCGAGGGCCTCGACCCAATGGCGCTGCCAATGGCCGGGGCCCGACCCCGCGAGCCCCTGAAAGAACAGAACCGTCATGGCGCCCTCCTCTTCGTCGATGCCGGCAGCCGAGCTGCTGATCGACGAGGCAAGCATGCGCCCCGAGGCTTGCGTCTGAAAGAAATCGACACCCGATCTCCGCGCGTTCCGGGACATTCCATCCCACGAGACGCACTGTCCTGAGTGTCGCGCCGGCCGGATCGCCTGTCCCGGCCGGCGGTGCGGCTCAGAACGAGGTGATCACGCTCATGCCGATCGTCGAGGCGGTCGCCATCTCGGTCAGCGCGGGGATACCCTCCTCGAGCGTGATGCGGCGACCGATCAGCCGCTCGGGCGCGATCTTGCCGGCCTTCATCATGGTCAGCAGCGCATCGTAGCGCCACGCCTGCATGCCGTGGCTGCCGTAGATCTCCAGCTCGTGCCCGATCACCTGCGCCATCGGGATGCGCGGCGTCGCATGTTCGCCGAGCATGAGGCCGACCTGCACATGGCGGCCGCGCCGGCGCAGGTTCTGGATCGAGTTGAAGCAGGTCGACGGGTGCCCGAGCGCGTCGATCGAGACATGGGCGCCGCCCCTGGTGATCTCGCGCACCGCCTCGACGACCGAGGCGACCTCCGACGCGTTGATCGTCGCCACCGCGCCGCAGGTGCGGGCGAAGGCGAGCTTGTCCTCGGCGAGGTCGATCGCGATCGGATTGGCGCCGAGCGCGGCGGCGATCATGATCGCGGAGAGCCCGACGCCGCCGCAGCCGTGCACGGCGACCCATTCGCCGGGTCCGACCCGCGCCTGATCGACCACGGCGCGGAACGAGGTCGCGAAGCGGCAGCCGAGGCTCGCGGCGGTCGCGTCGTCGACGTCGTCGGGCAGCGCGACGAGGTTGGTATCTGCGAAGTCGATCGCGACGAATTCCGCGAACGAACCCCAATGGGTGAAGCCGGGCTGGAACTGGTCCGGGCAGACCTGCTGGTTGCCCGACCGGCATTCGGCGCAGCGGCCGCAGCCGGAGACGAACGGCACCGTCACACGCGTGCCGACGCGGAATTTTTCGACGTCCTGGCCGACCGCGACGATGCGGCCGGCGAATTCGTGACCCGGCACATGCGGCAGGTGGATGTCGGGGTCGTGTCCCAGCCAGCCGTGCCAGTCGGAGCGGCAGACGCCGGTCGCCGCGACCTCGACGACGACGCCGCGGCGGGTCGGGCTCGGATCGGGCACGGTCTCGACCGTCGGCACCTTGCCGAACAGGTCATAGAACATCGCTTTCATGGCAGGACGGGACTCCGGAAACGCGGCCTCGGTGCCGGTGGCCGGTTCGCCGGCCGCCGTGACACTGCCATAGGCGCCGGATCGATCCATCGCAACTGGCCGCCTTGCCGCCGGGTCTCGCGCCGGACGCAGAGCAGCAGGTCGCCCCGGGGCGGCAGCAAGACGCGCGAGGCGGGCGCCTCGGGCCGCCAGGCCACCCGGAGGATGTTCAGATCATGTAGGTGAAGCTGTCGTAGTCGAGGTCGGTCAGCATCTGATCCATCACCTCGGACTGCGCGCCGTCGCGCTTGTGATGGACGATGCGTGCCGGCACGCCGACGGCGGTCGAGTGGCCGGGCACGTCCTGGGTGACGACCGAGCCGGCTGCGATGCGGGCGTTCTCGCCGATCGTGATCGGCCCGAGCACGCGCGCGCCGGCGCCGATCATCACGCCGTTGCCGATCTTCGGATGCCGGTCGCCGCACATGATGCCGGAACCGCCGAGTGTGACGTTCTGCAGGATCGAGACGTCGTCGCCGATCACGGTCGTCTCGCCGACGACGAGGCCGGTCGCATGGTCGACGAACACGCCCTTGCCGAAGCGGGCCGCCGGGTGAATGTCGGTCTGGAACACTTCCGACGATCGGCTCTGCAGATAGAGCGCAAAATCGCGGCGCCCCTCGAGCCAGAGCCGGTGCGCGATCCGGTGCGTCTGGATCGCGGCATAGCCCTTGAAGAACAGGAACGGTTCGAGCAGCCGCCCCGAGGCCGGGTCGCGGGCGACCACGGCGGCGATGTCGGCCCGGAACGCCTCGCCGAGGTCGGGTTCGGCCTCGAAAGCCTCGACGAAGGCGCCCTGCAGCAGGTCGGCCGAGATCGACGGCGAGGCGAGCCGCTTGGCGAGCCGCTGGATCACCGCATCCTCGAAGCTCGGGCGATGCAGGATCGCGGCATAGATCAGCGAGGCCAGCACCGGTTCGGTCTTCAGCGCCGCCGAGGCCTCGTCACGCAGCCGCTGCCAGATCGGGTCCGGGCCGGAGCGCCCCTCGCCGACGAACCGGTCCTGCGACACGAGGCTGATGAAGGCGGCATTTCGGGACATGCTCAGGGCTCCGCGCGCAACCGGCCTTCGTCAACGCAAGATCGTCCGCGACGTTCGATCGTCGGCCGCCATTCTAGCCGCACGACGGCGACGGCGCGCCGTCGCCGATGGCGAAATGCGGGCATTTCGAGAAATGCCGTTCCTTTGCCCCATCAGAACGCGCAACGCCGGCGCGGCCGAAGCCTTTCGCCGACGTGCTTCGGGACGCGTCCCATGGGGAGGGCTGGAGCGCGTTTCAGGTTCCCGGCTTGCGCACCACGTCGGCGATCGCGACTGGCTTCGGCAGCAGGCCGAGCTTGAAGAACGCATCCGCGATCTTCTGCTGCTCGGCGACCACGTCGGCCGACAGCGGCTTGATGCCGTAAGCTTGGCGCTGCACCGCGATCTTGATGACGGAGGCCGGAATGCCGGTCGCCGGGCCGAGCTGTTCGGCGGCCGCCTGCGGGTTGGCGGCGATCCACTGGTCGATCTCGGCGAGCGCGGCGATCACCGTGTCGACGGCCTGCGGATGCGCGGCCGTGAAGGGCTGCGCGGCTAGGTAGAACTGGTGGTTCGGCACGAGGCCTCCGCCGTTGGCGAGCGTCTTGGCCTGGATCGCCGCCTCGGCGGCGGCCTGGAACGGGTCCCAGATCGCCCAGGCATCGACCGCGCCGCGCTCGAAGGCAGCGCGCGCATCGGCGGGCGCGAGGAACACCTTTTCGACCTCGTCATAGGCGACCCCGGCCTTCTCCAGCGCCCGCACGAGCAAGTAGTGCACGTTCGAGCCCTTGTTGAGCGCGACCTTCTTGCCCTTCAGCTCCGCGACCGACTTCAACGGGCTGTCCTTCGGCACGAGGATCGCCTCGCCCTGCGGCGCCGGCGGCTCGTGGGCGACATATTGCAGCTTGGCGCCGGCGGCCTGCGCGAAGATCGGCGGTGCCTCGCCGGTCGAGCCGAAGTCGATCGCGCCGGCGTTGAGCGCCTCGAGCAGTTGCGGGCCGGCCGGGAACTCCGACCAGACGACGCTGTAGCCGAGCGGCTTCAGCTTCTGTTCGAGCGAGCCCTTGGCCTTGAGCAGGATCAGCGTGCCGTACTTCTGGTAGCCGATGCGGACCACCTTGTCCTCGGCCCGCGCCAGGGGGGCGACGAGCGGCAGCGCGAGCAGCGCCGCGGCGGCGGCGAGGAACGTGCGACGGAACATGGGCAGGATCTCCTTTGCGTGGCAGCGCCACCTGTCCCGGAAATCATGCGGATCGCCCCCGCACCGGTCGAGAAAACCACGGCTGTTTTGGCGCGCGTCCGGCGGATCGGCTTTGCGTCGAAGGGGTATCTGGAGAATTCCGATTACTTCAGTCGCAATTTTGGCGTCGCGCGCGCCGCCCCGACCGCCCCACCTCGCGCGGTGCGTGCGGGCGGGTTGGCGGTCACAACGCAGGCCGGTCAGAGACACTCGCGACGCGGTGAAATGTCATTTCGAAATGATGACAGGCCGCTTGACATAAGGAGAATTCCGGTCCAGCCTACTTTTCGAGCGTTGGGCAAGGTTGCCTAGAAACGCAGCACTCCGAACCATTTCCAACATGTCGCACCGCTTGGTGCGGCCTCGGTTGGCGGCGATGGCGCCCTCGGCTTCACGGTCGACGGGCGCTTTTTTATTTGGGTTGTACGATGGCGATCCGACACTTCCGCATCGGCGTGATGCTCTCGACGACCGGCCCCTACGAGGTGGTCGCGCGGTCGATGCTGAACGGCGCCCTGCTCGCCTTCGCCGAGACAGCGGCGACCGGCGACGTCGTGCTCGAACCCGTCATCGTCGATCCGCGCGGCGACCTCTCCCGCTATCGCAGCCTCGCGCAGGAGCTGCTCGGCTCCGGCATCCGGCATGTGGTCGGCTGCTACACGTCGTCGAGCCGCAAGGAAGTCATCCCGTGCTTCGAGAAGCATGACGGGCTGCTCTGGTACCCCTCGCACTATGAGGGCTTCGAGAGCTCCGACAACGTCATCTACACCGGCGCGGCGCCCAACCAGCACGTGCTGCCGCTCGTGGACTACATGGTCTCGCGGGTCGGCAACCGCGCCTTCTGCATCGGCTCGAACTACATCTGGGCCTGGGAGAACAACCGCATCTTCCGCGAGGCGCTGAGCGCCATGGGCGGCACGGTGTCGGCGGAACGGTACTTCCCGGTCGGCGACACCGACTTCGCGGCGGTCGCCGAGACGATCGCCGAGCAGCGACCCGCCTTCGTGTTCAACAACCTGATCGGCACCAGCGCCTATGCCTTCTTCCGGCAGTTCCGCGAGGCCTGCACGCGGCGCGGCATTGATCAGGCGGCCGAGATCCCGGTCGCGAGCTGCACGCTTTCCGAGCCGGAGCTCGACGAGCTGGGCGCGGCCTCGATCGATGGCCACCTGAGCTCCAGCGTCTACTTCTCCTCGCTGCAGACGCCGGAGAACGCTGCGTTCCTGAAGGCCTATGCGGCGCGGTTCCCGACCGGCCCCGCCGTCTCGGCGGACGCGGAATCCTCCTATATCGCGGTCAAGCTGCTCGCCGCCGCGCTGGCGCGGGCCGGCTCGCAGGAGGCCCGGCGCGTGCGCGCCGCCGTCGCCGGGCAGACGCTCAATGCGCCGCAGGGCGAGATCCGGATCGATCCGGAGACCTTCCACGCCTGGCTCACGCCGCGGATCGGGCGATCGACGCCCGACAAGCAGTTCCAGGTGCTCCTGGAAGCCCGACAGCCGGTTCGTCCCGATCCGTATCTGATCGAAACGTCGCCCCGCTTCGCGGTCGCGATGCGCCCCCCCCTGTTGAGAGTGGTGCAGTGATGGCTACGCGACTGCTTCAGAACTTCAACGGCGGCCACGCGCTGATCGTCACCGCCGCCCCGGGCTCCGAGGGCGCGCTGGTCGCCACGCTCGCCAAGCTCGGCGTCTCGGCCGAATACCCGCCGCTGGTCGACGGCCGCGCGGACGTCGCCGTCGGCGAGCTGAAGAGCGATCGCGACATCCTGTTCGTCGACGGCGACCTCGAGGGCGCGGTGGAGCTTCCGATCGATCCGGAGACACGGCTCGCGCCGATCCCGGTAATCGGCCTCGTCGGCGTCGAGGCGCCGAGCCGGCTCAAGGCGCTGGTCAACCTCGGCGCCTCCGCCTTCCTGCGCAAGCCGGTGCACGGCGGCGCCGTCTATGCCTCGCTGTTCATGGGCATCAACCAGTTCCTGATGCGCAGCGACCTGTCGAACCGAATTCAGGACCTCGAAGCCCGGCGCCGGTCGCGGCGCGCTGTGATCAGCGCGACGCTCACCGTGATGCGCGAGACCGGCCTCGACGAGGACCAAGCCTATTCCCGTCTCCGGCGCGAGAGCATGCGCTCGCGTCTGAGCCTGGAGCACTACTGCGAGATGCTGCTCTCGGAGCAGCGCCTCGCACCAGACCGTCCCGGCTGTTCCGAGAGCCTCCCGCTCCCCGGACGCCGACCTGAAGCTCTGTAGGAGATCACCGACATGACCGAGAACTTGTTGCGGGGGCTGCGTGCCGCGGCCCTCACGGGAACGCTCGTCCTTTCGTCCGGCCTCGCGATGGCCGCCGATCCGATCAAGCTCGGCGTCCTCGAAGATCAGTCCGGTGACTTCGCCGCCGCGACGATCGGCAAGGTCCACGCCATTCAGCTCGCGGCCGAAGAGATCAACAAGGCCGGCGGCATCGCCGGCCGGCCGCTCGAACTGGTGATCTACGACACCCAGTCCGACAACACCCGCTACCAGGAATTCATGCGCCGCGTCCTGCAGCGCGACAAGGTCGACGCGGTGTTCGCCGGCTTCTCGTCGGCGTCGCGCGAAGCCTATCGGCCGATCGTCGACCAGATGAACGGCTTCGCCTTCTACAACAACCAGTACGAAGGCGGCGTCTGCGACGCGCACATGATCGTCACGGGCGCGGTGCCGGAGCAGCAGTTCTCGACGCTCATCCCGTGGATGATGGAGAAGTACGGCAAGAACGTCTACACGCTCGCCGCCGACTACAACTTCGGCCAGATCTCGGCCGAATGGGTGCGCAACATCGTCAAGGAGAACGGCGGCAAGATGGCCGGCGAGGAGTTCATCCCGCTCGGCGTCTCGCAATTCTCGCAGTCGATCCAGAACATCCAGAAGGTGAAGCCGGACTTCGTCGTCACGCTGCTGGTCGGCACCGCGCAGGCCTCCTACTACGAGCAGGCCGCCGCCGCGAACGTGAACCTGCCGATGGCCTCGTCGGTCAACGTCGGCCAGGGCTACGAGCACAAGCGCTTCAAGCCGCCGTCGCTCAAGGACATGTATGTCACGACCAACTGGATCGAAGAGATCGACGACCAGAAGAGCAAGGAATTCACCGCCAAGTTCAAGGCGAAGTTCCCGAACGAGCCCTACGTGAACCAGGAGGCCGAGAACTCCTATCTCGCGGTCTACCTCTACAAGCAGATGGTGGAACGCGCCGGTTCGACCAAGCGTGACGAGATCCGCAAGGTGATCGCCAAGGGCGACGTCTGCATGGAGGCGCCGGAAGGCAAGGTCTGCATCGACCCGAAGAGCCAGCACATGTCGCACACGATCTACCTCGCGCATGTCGACGGCAACCACAAGATCTCGTTCCCGAAGGTCTGGCAGGACATCAAGCCCTACTGGCTCGGTGACGCGGGCTGCGACCTGACCAAGAAGGATCCGATGGCGCAGTACACGCCGTCGAACCCGCCGCCGAAGAACTGATCGAGCCTCCTCTCCCCCCAACTCCGCTCGATCATACCGTCCCGGGGCGCATGCCGCTCCGGGACGGTCCCCTCCGGCCTCGAACCCACGGGACCGCCCGACGATGGATGTCGTGACCCTGGTCTTTTCGGCGCTCTACCAGTTCGCCGACGCATTTGCCTTTCTCGTGCTCTCCGCCGCCGGGCTCGCGGTGATCTTCGGCATGATGGGCGTCATCAATCTCGCCCATGGCGAGTTCATCATGTGCGGCGCCTATGTGACGGTCTCGGCCGCGCACGCCGGGCTGCCGCTGCCGCTCGCGATCCTGATCGGCGCGGTCGTCTCCGGCCTCGTCGGCGCGCTCGTCGAGATGATCGTGATCCGGCACCTCTACGAGCGGCCGCTCGACACGATCGTCGCGACCTGGGGCATCAGCCTGATCGCGACGCAGGGCACGCTGATCCTGCTCGGCTCGACCATGCAGGGCGTCGGCACGCCGTTCGGCAGCTTCCAGGTCGGCGCCTACTCCTATTCCGTCTACCGGGTCGTGCTCGCCGGCGCGGCCGTCGCGGTGCTCGCCGGGCTCTATGCGCTGTTCAACTGGACGAGGTTCGGCGTCATCGCCCGTGCCACCATCCAGGTGCCTCACATGGCGGCCGCGCTCGGCGTCGATACGCGCGTCATCTATTCGCTGACCTTCGGCCTCGGCGCCGGCCTCGCCGGTCTCGCCGGCGGCCTTTATGCGCCGACCATGACGCTGGTGCCGACCATGGGGGCGACCTTCATCATGGAGGCCTTCGTGACCGTGGTGGTCGGCGGCGCCGACGTGTTCCTCGGCACGGCGCCGGCGGCGGCGATCCTCGGCATCGTCAAGGCGACGACGACCTCCTGGGCCGGCCAGCTCGCCGGCCAGATCGGCCTGCTCGTCACCGTCATCGTGGTGATCCGCGTGCTTCCGCGCGGCATCTCCGGCTTCCTGCTTCGCGAACGCGCTTGAGAGGCTCCGAAACCATGCAAGGCGTGCTCCGCTTTCTCGGCCAGCTGGAGGGACCGCAGACCATCGGTCGCGGTCCCGGCTTCTGGTCCCTGTTCGTCGTGGTGGTCGCGGCGGCCGCGGCCTACCCGCTGTTCAGCGACGGCTACACGGTCGGCAACTCGGTCTACTTCTTCACCTGGGTGTTCATGGCGCTCGGCCTCAGCCTGATCTGGGGCTACGGCGGCGCGCTGTCCTTCGGCCAGACCGCGTTTTTCGGCATCGCCGGCTACGGCTACGGCATCCTGACCATCAACTTCGGGTCTGACTACGGCTTCACGCTGGTCGCCCTGGTGCTGGCGCTGGTGTTCGCGGCCGCCTTCGCGCTGCTGCTCGGCTACTTCATGTTCTACGGCCGCATCGCCGGCGTGTTCCTCGGCATCGTGACGCTGTCGATCACGCTCGTGCTCGAGCGCTTCATGGCGCAGACCGCCGGGCCGGAATGGAAGATCGGCGCCGCGCGGCTCAACGGCTTCAACGGCATGAGCGCGATGCCGCCGCTGACGGTTCCCTGGCCGGGAGGACCGCTGGTGCTGTTCCCCGACGTCGAGCTCTACTATTTCGTGCTCGGCCTGCTGGTGCTCGTCTATCTGGCCTTGCGGATCCTGGTGAACTCGTCCTTCGGCAACGTGCTGGTGGCGATCCGCGAGAACCCGCAGCGCGCCGAGATGCTCGGCTACGACATCCGCAAGTATCAGCTGATCGCCTTCGTGATCGGCGCGGCGCTCGCCGGCCTCTCGGGCGTGCTCTACACGACCTGGGGCCAGTACATCACGCCGTCGTCGATGGGCATGACCGCCGCCTCGCTGCCGATCGTCTGGGTCGCGGTCGGCGGGCGCTCCGACCTGACCGCGACCGTGATCGGCACGATCGCCGTGCTCTCGGGCTTCCAGGCGCTGACCATCTACGGCAGCCAGTATGCGCTGGTCGTCATGGGGCTCCTGCTGGTCGTCACGGTGCTCGCCGCGCCGAAGGGGCTGATCCTCGGCCTCGCCGAGGCCGCCGGCCGGCTCACCCGCCGCAAGGGGAGCGACGCACGATGACCGCCCTGCTCGAAACCCGTGCGCTGAACAAGCATTTCGGCGGCCTGCACGTCACGAACGCCGTCGATCTGGCGCTCCAGCCCGGCGAGATCCATTGCCTGATCGGCCCAAACGGCGCCGGCAAGTCGACGCTGTTCCGGCTCGTGCTCGGCGAGCACATGCCCTCCTCCGGCCAGATCCTATTCAATGGCGAGGACATCACGCGGCTGAAGTCGTTCGAACGCATCGACCGCGGCATGTCGGTCAAATTCCAGGTACCCGGCGTATTCAAGGGCCTGTCGGCCCGGCAGAACCTCGAGATCGCGCTGCAGCGCCGGCGCTCGCGCGCCGCGCTCGGCCGCGAGATCGACGAGCGGCTCGAATTCCTCGGGCTCAAGGACGCGGCCAACACGCTCGCCGGCGCGCTCAGTCACGGCCAGAAGCAGTGGCTCGAAATCGGCATGGCGATCGCGCTCGAACCGAAGCTGCTGCTGCTCGACGAGCCGACCGCCGGCATGTCGCCGGAGGAGACCTTTGCGACCGGCGAGCTGGTGCTCGGCCTCAACGCGCGCGGCATGACCGTGCTCGCCGTCGAGCACGACATGACCTTCGTCCGGCAGGTCGCCCACAAGGTGACGGTCCTCCATCTCGGCCAGGTGTTCGCGCAAGGCTCGATCGACCAGATCGTCGCCGACGAGCGCGTGGCCGCCATCTACCTGGGGCAGGCCCATGCGTAAGGAAGTGCTGATCAACACGATCGGGCTTCGCGCCGGCTACGGCGGCAAGCCCGTGCTCCAGGGCCTCGAGATCGAGGTCCGCGAGGGCGAGATCGTCGCGGTGATCGGGCGCAACGGCGTCGGCAAGTCGACGCTGATGAAGAGCCTGATCGGGCTCGTGCCGACCATGGACGGCTCGATCGTCTACGAGGGCGCGCCGATCGAGCAGCTCCCCGCCCACAAGCGCGCCAAGCTCGGCATCGGCTACGTGCCGCAGGGCCGCGACGTGTTCCCGCGCCTGACGGTGGCCGAGAACGTCACCGTCGGCGCGGCGATCAAGGGCGATGTGCCGAAGGCCGGGCTGGAAGCGATCTTCGCGGCATTCCCGATCCTGAAGGAGCGCTGGAACCAGCGCGCCGGCACCATGTCCGGCGGCCAGCAGCAGCAGCTCGCGATCGCCCGCGTCCTGATCGCCGAGCCGAAGCTGATCCTGCTCGACGAGCCGTCCGAGGGCATCCAGCCGAACATCGTGCAGGACATCGCCCGCAACATGGTCCGGCTCAACGCCGAGACCGGCGCGACCGTGATCCTGGTCGAGCAGAACATCGACATGATCCGGGCGATGGCCCAGCGCTGCTACGTGCTCGACAAGGGCCGCATCGTCGCAAGCCTCGATCGCGCCGCGCTCGACGATGCGGCGGAGATGCGCCGCCACCTCGCCGTCTGACCGAACGCCGACTTCAGAACCAACAAGGCAACAAGGAGAAGCACCATGTCCTGGCTCGAAAGCTCCATCATGGCCAAGAAGGGCGTCGCCAAGGGTGCGGCGAACGCCAGCTTCGCGATCACCGAGGAAAGCCAAGGCAAGTACCACTACGTCTACGGGCCGTTCGTCGATCCCGTGCTGACGGTCGACCCGGGCGCGGTCGTCTCGGCCGAGACGCACGACGCCTTCGAGGGCAAGATCAAGCATGAGACCGACAAGCCCTCGGAGATCCTGAACTTCCCCTATCTCAATCCGCAGAACGGCCCGATCTACGTGAACGGCGCCGAGAAGGGCGATGCGCTCGCGGTCTATATCGAGAGCATCGTGCCGCGCGGCGAGCAGCCCCGCGGCACCACCTGCGTGATGCCCTACTTCGGCGGCCTGGTCTCGACCGACAACACCGCGATGCTGCACGCGCCGCTGCCGGAGCGGGTAAAGAAGGTCGACATCACCCTCGAAGAGGGCACGAAGTGGACCGACAAGATCACCCTGCCCTACGAGCCGTTCATCGGCACGATCGGCACGTCGCCGGAAATCGAGGCGATCTCGTCGCTGCAGCCGGACTACTACGGCGGCAACATGGACCTGCCCGACGTCGGCGTCGGCGCGGTCGTCTACCTGCCGGTCAACACCAAGGGTGCGCTACTCTATCTCGGCGACTGCCACGCCGCGCAGGGCGACGGCGAGCTCTGCGGCGTCGCGATCGAGCATCCGACCGTGACCACGGTGCGTATCGACCTGATCAAGGGCTGGACCATCAAGTGGCCGCGGCTCGAAACCAAGGACTTCATCATGTCGATCGGCTCGGGCCGGCCGATGGAGGACGCCGCGCGCATCGCCTATCGCGACCTGATCGCCTGGATGGCGGCCGACTACGGCTTCACCGAGATGGACGCCTACATGCTCCTGACCCAGGCCGGCCGCATGCGGCTCGGCAACATGGTCGACCCCAAGTACACGATGGGCGCATCGATCAAGAAGAGCTTCCTGGTCTGATCATCTGACCGCCTGACCTCACTCCGCTTCTGATGCGAACCCGCGCCCACCCGTCGATCCGGGCGGGCGAACGGGGCCGTCTGCCCGCATTCCAGACAGGACCGATCCGATGCCGAACGTCCACAAGGTCGCCACCGTCCAGTTCGAACCCACGATGTTCGAGAAGGAGCGCAACGTCGGCCGCCTCCTCGACCTGTGCAAGGCCGCGGCGCAAGCCGGCGCCAAGCTGATCGTCACGCCCGAAATGGGCACGACCGGCTATTGCTGGTTCGACCGCGCCGAGGTCGCCGCCGAGGTCGAGACCGTGCCGGGGCCGACCACCGCGCGGTTCGAGGCGCTGTGCCGCGACCATGGCTGCTGGATCGTGATCGGCATGCCGGAGGTCGACGCCGACGACATCTACTACAATTCCGCCGTGCTGATCGGTCCCGACGGCGTCGTCGGCACCCATCGCAAGAGCCACCCCTACATCTCCGAGCCGAAGTGGTCGGCGCCGGGCGATGTCGGCCATCAGGTGTTCGAGACGCCGATCGGCCGGATCGCGCTCCTGATCTGCATGGACATCCACTTCATCGAGACCGCGCGGCTCTGCGCGCTCGGCGGCGCGGACGTGATCTGCCACATCTCCAACTGGCTCGCCGAGCGGACGCCCGCGCCGTACTGGATCAGCCGCGGCTTCGAGAACGGCTGCTATGTGATCGAGTCGAACCGCTGGGGCCTGGAACGCACGGTGCAATTCTCCGGCGGCTCCTGCGTGATCGAGCCGGACGGCACGCTCGCCACCGTGATCGACACGGGCGACGGCTTCGCGCTCGCCGACATGGACCTCGACAAGGCGCGGGCCCAGATCGTGCTCGGCGAACCGGTGTTCGACCAGCGCCGGCCGGAGCTCTACCCGGAGCTGCTCGCCGATACGTTCAGCTGGAATCCGCTCGACTTCTTCGGCCTCTACACCCATCGGCCGCTGCCGCCCGGCAAGCGGTCCGAAATGGCGGTCGCGCAGTTCGCGCCCGGCGCCGACGCGGCGGCGAACCTCGCCCGGATCGAGGAACTCGCGGCGAATGCCAAGGCGGAAGGCGCGGAACTGGTGGTGTTCCCTGAAC
Organism: Ancalomicrobiaceae bacterium S20; assembly: GCA_040269895.1. Lineage (NCBI taxonomy): Bacteria > Pseudomonadati > Pseudomonadota > Alphaproteobacteria > Hyphomicrobiales > Ancalomicrobiaceae > Methyloraptor > Methyloraptor flagellatus. Next base: position 2,102,779 of record CP158568.1, read on the forward strand.
TCGCCGTCTCCGGCCTCGTCGACCCGGCCGCGGCGGCGGAGTCGATCCCCGGTCCGTCGACCTGGCGGCTGATGGCGCTCGCCAAGCAGCTGAAGCTGCATCTGGTCGTCGGCATCGCCGAGGCGGCGGGGCACACGCGCTACAACAGTGCGGTCCTGATCGGACCGGAGGGCGTCGTCGCGGTGCATCGCAAGCTGCATCTTAATGCCGCCGACCGCGCCTGGGCGACGGCCGGCGACAGCTGGACCGTCGCGGACATCCCGATCGGCCGCGTCGGCCTGCTCATCGGCCATGACGCGGTATTCCCGGAATCGGGCCGCGTGCTGTCGCTCCGGGGCTGCGACGTGATCGCCTGCCCGGCCGCTATCGCGGGGCGGTTCTCCTACGGCCACGAGGGCACGGCGATCGCGCAGAGCTGGCCGATCCCGACCGGCGCCGACGCCTATCACTGGCATCATTTCCGCGCGCGCGCCGGCGAGAACAACGTGTTCCTCGCCTTCGCCAATGTCTGCGACCCGGCACGCGACATGCAGGGGCTCAGCGGCGTGTTCGGCCCGGACACGTTCGAGTTCCCGCGCCGCGAGGCGATCGTGACGACGGCCGAGGGCATCGCCGCGGCGACCGTCGACACGACCAACCTCGCGACGCGCTACCCGACCAATGTCGTGCGCCGCAAGGACATCGTCTGCATGCGCCTGCCGCATCACTACCGGGCGCTGGTCCGCCAGCCGAACCGCGCCCATCCGGCCGCCTGACTCGCACCGCCACAAACACAAGGGAGATGCATTGATGGATCTCGGTCTCAAGGGTTCGAAGGTTTTGATCACCGGCGGCACCAAGGGCATCGGCCGCGCGATTGCCGAAACCTTCGCCGCCGAGGGCGCGGATGTCGGCATCTGTGCGCGCAATGCGGCGGAAGTCGCCGACACGGTCGAGGCACTGAAGGCGCGCGGCGTCGCGGCCTATGGCGAGGCGGTCGATGTCGCCGACGGCGCGGCGCTGAAGGCCTGGGTCGGCCGCATGGCCGACCGGCTCGGCGGCATCGACGTGGTGGTGGCCAACGTCTCGGCGCTGGCGATCGGTGCCGACGAGGAGAGCTGGCGCAAGGAATTCGAGACCGACATGATGGGCACCGTCCGGCTGGTCGACGCCGCGATGCCCTATCTCGAGAAGAGCCCGGCCGGCGCGATCGTGACGATCTCGAGCGTCTCCGGCCGCGAAATCGACTTCGCGGCCGGGCCCTATGGGACATTCAAGGCGGCGATCATCCACTACACCCAGGGCCTCGCCTACCAACTCGCCGCCAAAGGCATCCGTGCCAACACCGTCTCGCCGGGCAACACCTATTTCGACGGCGGCGTCTGGAACTCGATCAAGGACGGCAATCCGGCGCTCTACGCCGAGGCGCTGGCGCTGAACCCGACCGGCCGGATGGGCACGCCGCAGGAGATGGCCAACGCGGCGGTGTTCCTGGCGAGCCGCGCGGCGAGCTTCATCACCGGCACCAACCTCGTCGTGGACGGCGCGCTGACCCGCGGCGTGCAGTTCTGAGCGGCGCTCCTGAGTTGGCGGCGTGACGGGCGTCAGCCGCCGAACAGGATGAGGCCGCCCAACGCGATCTGGCAGCCGAAGCCGGTGAGAAATGCCGCCGTGCGGATCGGAATCGGCAGGCCCGCGATCGTCACGAGCGCATGGGCGAGCCGGGCGAAGAAATAGACGCCGCAGGCGGAGGCGACCGCCGCCGACGCGCCGACGGCCCAATGGGCAACGAAGGCGAGCGGCGCAAACACCACGAGGTTTTCGACCGCATTGACATGGGCCTGTACCGCGCGGCCCGCCCAGGGCGCGCGCGGCGGCGGATCGGCGGGCGGGAACAGCGCCCAGCCCGGCGGACCCAACTCGCGAAAACGATTGGCGACATAGGGGATCCACAGGATCGCGGTCAGAAGAACCGTCGCAGTGAGCCAGAACAGTGCCGGAGACTGGGCGATCGACATCCGGTTCCCTCGTTTTGGACGGCATCCGGAGCCGGTCGAACCGCGCCGAACGCCCTGCTCCGGCGACCATCGCCAAAGCTCTCATAATTTTGTACGATATCGCACAGAACTATGAGGACAAGTTTTTTATGCAAGACCGCACAAAATCGACCGCGCGCAGCGGGCGTCCGCGCCAATTCGACGAGGACGAGGCCGCAGCGCGCATGCAGCGCCTGCTCTGGACGACGGGATTGTCGAGCCCGTCGCTCGATGCCATCGGCCGGTCCGCCGGCCTCAACCGGCCGAGCCTGGCCGCGGCCTTCGGCGACAAGAACGCCATCTACGAACGGGCGGCGCGCGACTATGCGGCAATGATGGACGATCGGCTCCGTCGGGCGCTCGCGGCGGACGATCTCCCGGTCGCGCTTCACGAGGCGTTCGAGGCCGTCATCGACATCTACACGGCCGAGGGGCCGGACGGCTGCTTCGTCCTCTGCACGGCGCCGGCGGAGGCACGCGCCAATCCGATCTGCCGCGACATTCTCGACCGGTCGATCCTGGCCATCGACGCGCTGTTCCTCGATCGCCTGCAACGCGAGCAGGCGCGCGAGGGCTCGGCCCTCGCAGACTACGCCGGCCTCGCGGCGATGCTCGGCGCCACGGTGCACAGCATCGCGCTGCGCGCCCGTGCCGGCTGGAGCCGTGAACGGCTGCTGCAACTGGCGCACGACACGGTCGATCGCCTGACGGCGATCTCGGGAGAGCGCGGCGCGAGCTGACGCCGTCAGGGCTTCGGCGGGTTGGGCACCCAGACCGGCATGGACACGGTCAGAAACGCGGCGGTGCCGTTTTCGAGCCGATTGCGCGCCTCGAACTCGCGGAACAGCTTGATCCGGGTCTGGATCGGAATGCCGTTGACCGAGAAGCCGTATCCGACCGTGCCGCCGAGCGCGGCGACGCGGCCGCGGAAGGCGCCGAAGGTCGCGCCGGCGCCGCTGTCGCCGGTGGTCTGCTCATAGTAGTAGCCGAGCACGCCGACCGAGAGCTCCTTGGTCAGCGCTTTGGAGACCGAGGCCTCGAGGTGGAACTCGTTGCCGGTGCGATAGCTGGTCGCCGTGTTCGTGCCGTTGAAGGTGTAGCCGACCGTGGCGGAGACATCGATGCCGGTCGCCGGATCGAGCCAGGTCACGGCAAGGAACGGATCGACCGCCCAGCGATGGAACGACATGTTGGCGAAACCCGCCGCGTCGTACTGGCCGATCGGCACGTTCACCGATGTACCGGCCTGGACGTTCCAATTGCCGGACTGCCAAGCGAGGAAACCCGAGACCACCGGGTCGCCGAAGAAGGAAGCGCTGTCGCGGGCACCGACGGTCAGCGGCATGCGGGCCCCGAACGGCGGAACCACCGTCGCGGAGGCCGTCAGCGTCGGGCCGCCGTAAGGCTGCGTCAGCGACAGGCCGAGACGACCGTCCAGGACCCGCGCCGGCGTCATCCAGAGCGCCGTCAGCATGTTGGCGGTCGCGTTGGCACCGATGCCGGCGCCGATCGAGGTGCCGTAAGGCAGGCTGACCTCCCGACGGACCGCCCCCATGTAGCGATAGAGATCGTTCTGGAGGAACACGCCCTCGACCGGCGGTGCCACCGCGGCACCCGGGCCGCGCAGGCCGAGCAGATACCAGCTGAGCGCATTTTCGGCCGCCGCGGCCGGACCGGCAGCCGCCAGTGCGGCAATGAAGAAACCGACGCGCAAAAGGCGGCTCTCTGAGGTCATGGGCGCTTCCGTCTCCGCCTGCGATTCGCAAGGACTCGTGCCGTAACGTTATCATAACGCAGCGGTATACGAGCGACGTCTCCGCCGCCGTGGCCGGTTCGAACGGGACAAGGGACGAGCGGCTCCGCGGGACGCCGCGCTTTCCGCGTCCGTCTCGCGCGGTCAGGCCTCGATCGTGGCGCCGGCGGGGAGCAGATCCGCGCCGTACTCGGCGACGAGGCTCTCGATCGTCGGACCGGCGTCGACACAGGCGAGCGGCCTCAGCCGCGTCTCCACCAGGGCCAGATGGCCCGACATCGCCTTGACCGCACGGCCGCGTTCGCCGGCGGCGAGCGCGCGGAAGATGCCGCGATGCTCGTCGCAGCCGCATTGTGAGCCGGCGGTGTTCTCGTAGAAGGCGACCAGCATCGTCGTGCGGCCGACCAGCTCCTGCGCGTGACGCTGGATGATCGGGTTGCCGGTCATGTCGGCGAGCAGGAAGTGGAACTCGGCGGAGAGCTTCAGCCACTCGTCGCGCCGGCCGGCCTTCAGCGCCTCGGCCTCGCACTCGACATGATCGCGCAGCCGGTCGAGCTGGGCCGAGGTCAGCGTTTCGGCGAGATGCGCGGCGATGCCGCTCTCCAGGATGCGGCGTGCCTCGAACACGGCGTGGATCTCGCCGAGGTCGGGCGCGATCGTGAAGGCGCCGCGGTTCTTGACCAGCTCCAGCAGCCGCTCGTGGCCGAGCCGATGCAGCACCTTGCGGATGCGCTCGCGACTGACGCCGAAGATCTCGGCGAGCTTGTGCTCGCCGAGCTTCGTGCCGCCCGGCAGGCGGCCGGCCAGCAGGATGCGCGACAGCACCGCGTGGATCGCGGTCTCGTCCGGCGGCGAAGATCGACTCTCGTCCATGACGGTCAGAATCGGCGGAAGCGCGGCGCCTGTCGAGTCCGCATCATACACCGATGCCGCACATTTTGGCACCGATTGTGCACAATTTCTCATCCAAGAACGGGCGCCGCCCTTTCACCCCTCCGGAGGAAAATCCGATAACTCGTTGTTTTTGCTAATTTCGCTAAACCGAGAGGGTCTCGCTCTTCGTTGGCACGCCCGTTGCGAATGATCCAGCATCGCCTTTCTCGCATCGACGCTCTCGTCGCCCCGATCACGAGGTTCTGCCATGACCACGCTTCTCACCGGCCGCCCGACCCGTCGCAACCTGCTGAAGGCATCCGCCGCGGCCGCCGGCCTTCTCGCGGCACCGTCCATCGTGCGGGCCCAGACCAAGGAACTCGTCGTCGGCGGCGCGGCCGGGCACAAGCCCTGGGTCGAGCAGATCGTCGTGCCGATGTTCGAGAAGAAGTACGGCTGCAAGGTCATCTTCGAGGGCACGCGCTCGCTTGTGAACCTCGAGAAGATGCAGAAGAACAAGGGCGCGCAGTACATGTCGGTTGTCCAGATGGACGATCCGGTCATGATCCTGGCGGTCAAGGAAGGGTTGCTCGAGCCGATCACGCCGGCCAAGGTGCCGAACATGGCCGAGATCACGCCGGCGGCCGTGCACATGGACGGCATGTGGGCGAACTACCTGCAGCCCTGGCTCGGCATCGCCTACAACAAGACCGCGATGCCGACGCCGCCGAAGTCCTGGGCCGAGCTGTTCGACCCTAAGTACAAGGGCCGCATCGTCGTGCCGTCGCTGCAGAACACCGAGGGCCTGCCGCTGATCTTCGCCGCCGGCCTGCTCGCCGGCCAGTCGCTCGAGGCGGCGCAGAAGGATGTCGACGCCGGCTTCAAGAAGCTCGCCACGCTGAAGCCGAACCTGCTGACGATCTATACCCAGCAGCCGCAGGCCTACAACCTGCTCGAACAGGCCGAGGCGACCATGATCGGACCGGCGATGTCGTCCTATGCGCTGGAGCGCAAGGCGGCCGGCGCGCCGATCGATCTCGTCGCCCCGAGCGAGGGCGTGTTCGCGATGCCGTCGGGCATCGCGGTCATCAAGGGCGCGCCGCAATCGGATCTCGCCTTTGCCTATGTCAACGAACTGCTCGGCGCCGAGCTTCAGACCAAGCTCGCCGGCCCGACCTATTCGCTCGCCACCAACAAGGCGGTGCCGCGCCCGGCCGGCCTCGCGCCGGATCTGAAGATCTACCAGATCGACTGGGCCAACGTGGCGGCCGAGCGCAACAACTGGATCTCGCGCTGGGATCGCGAGATGGCGCTCTGACCATGGCGGACAGGGCGGGCTTTCTCTCCGTATCGGGCGCAGCGAAGACCTTCGGCGCCGCGACCGTGCTCGACGGCGTCGACCTCTCGGTCGCGCGCGGCGAATTCGTGTCGCTGCTCGGTCCCTCCGGCTGCGGCAAGACCACGCTGCTTCGGATCGTGGCCGGGCTCATGATGCCCGATCGCGGCCGGGTCGTGCTCGACGGCGACGACATGACCCGCCGGCCGCCGCATCGGCGCGACATCGGCGTCGTGTTCCAGAGCTATGCCCTGTTCCCGCATCTCGACGTCGCCGGCAATGTGGCCTTCGGCCTCAAGGCCCGTGGCGCCGCGCCGGCGACGATCGCCGCGACGGTGGCGCGCACGCTCGATCTCGTGCGCATGTCCGCCTTCGCCGGCCGCCCGGTCCGGGCGCTGTCGGGCGGCCAGCAGCAGCGCGTCGCGGTCGCCCGCGCGCTGGCGGTCGGGCCGAAACTGCTGCTGCTCGACGAACCGTTCTCCGCGCTGGATCGAAAACTCCGCGAGGCGATGCAGATCGACTTGAAGCGCATCCTGCGCGAGGTCGGCACCACCGCGATCTTCGTCACCCACGATCAGGACGAGGCGCTGACCATGTCCGACCGGATCGCGGTGATGAACGGCGGCCGGATCGAACAGCTCGATACGCCGGAGGCGATCTACCATCGTCCGGCGACGCCCTTCGCGCTCGGCTTCGTCGGCCTGTCGACGCGACTGCCGGGCGTGGTCACGACCGCCGCCGACGGCACGGTCGCGATCGACACGCCGCTCGGGACGCTCCGCGCGCCGGCGCATTTCCTGCCCGGCAGCGCGGTCACGATCGGGGTGCGACCGGAGCGGATCCGTGTCGCCGCCTCCGAGAACGCCGCGCCCGCCGACAACCGCATCCGCGCCCGGCTTGCCGACGTCGCCTTCCAAGGCGCGCGCGTGCTCCTGCATTTCAGCGCAACCGACGGCGTCCAGATCCTGGTCGAGGCTCCGCAGCTGCCGGCCGGCGCCGGACCGGGCAGCGAACTCGACCTCGTCTGGCCCGTCGCGGACACGCTGATTTATCCCGGCACCGCCCCGACCCTGGAGGACGCGCCATGACCGCCCGGTTGCGTTTCGACCCGGTCGCGCTGCTGATCGTGCCCGCGGTCGCCTATCTCGCCTTCGCCTACGGCATACCGCTGTTCGTGCTGCTCGCGCGCGCCTTCGTCGTCGATGGCGTGCCGTCGGTGTCATCCTTCGTGCGGTTCTTCTCCGATCCGTTCGACTGGCTGGTGATCGGCAACACGCTGCGCATCGCGGTCGCCGTGACGCTGGTGTCGCTCGCGATCGGCTACCCGACCGCGGTCGCGCTGGCGCGGGCCAAGGGCGCCGCGCAGGCCGCGATCCTGGTCGCGATCATCCTGCCCTTGTCGGTCGGCGTGGTGGTCAAGGCCTTCGCCTGGCAGATCGTGCTGCGCCGCGACGGCGTCGTTTCGCAGACGCTGGTCGCGCTGCACCTCTGGGATACGCCGCAGCGGCTGCTGTTCACCGAGACCGGCCTCGTCATCGGCGCGGTCAACGTGTTCGTGCCCTTCATGATCCTGCCGATCTATTCGGTGCTGAAGCTCGTCGATCCGCGGCTCGACGAGGCGGCGGCGACGCTCGGGGCGACGCCGCTCTACCGCTTCTTCCGCGTCGCGCTGCCGCTGTCGCTGCCCGGCATCGTCACCGGCATCGCCTTCGTGTTCTCGATGGCGGTGTCGATGTACGTCGTGCCCAACCTCCTGATCGGCGACCGCTTCCAGACGCTGGCGACGCTGACCGGCCGCTCGTTCCTGTTCATGCGCAACGAACAGCTCGGCTCGACCACGGCGGTCGTGCTGCTGGCGCTCGCGGTCGCGACGGTGGTCGGCAGCGCGGCACTCCCCAGACGCTTCGGGGGCGCGTCATGACCGGGATCGAACGACTGGCAAAGGCGCTCGTCTGGATCGTGGCCGCCGCCACGGTGGTGTTCCTGATGACGCCGCTCGCGGTCGCGGTGGCGGTCTCGTTCGGCTCCAGCGCGGTGTTCACGCTGCCGGCGCCGGGCTGGTCGCTGCGCTGGTACGAGGCGCTCGGCCGCTCGCGCGATCTGTGGGCCGCGGTCGCGACCTCGGCCGAGATCGCCGCGCTCTCGACGGTCATCGCGCTCGTGCTCGGCACGCTGGCGGCGATCGGTCTCGTGCGCGGCTCGTTCCGCGGCCGCGAGGCGATCGTGACCTTCCTGGTCTCACCGCTGATGCTGCCGGGTCTCGTCGTCGGCATCGCCATGCTCGAGGCTTTTCGCGGCATGGGGTTGCGCCATGTCTGGGCGAGCCTGATGGTCGCCCATGTGGTGATCACGCTGCCCTATGTGGTGCGGACGGTCTATGCGGCGCTGGCGCTGTTCGATTTCACCCTGATCGATGCGGCGCGCACGCTCGGCCTCTCCTATCCGCGCGCGGTGCTCGCCGTGCTGGTGCCGGCGCTGGCGCCCGCCTTCATCACCTCCGGCATGTTCGCCTTCCTGGCCTCCATGGACAATTACCCGATCTCGATCTTCTTCACCGACGCCTGGACCAAGACCTTGCCGATCCAGATGCTGCAATATGTCGAGGAGAGCCCCGATCCGACCATCGCGGCGATCTCGACCCTGCTGATCCTGCTGGCCGGCGCCGTGCTCGTCGTCGGCGACCGGCTCGTCGGCCTCCGGCGCATGGCGGATCTCTGATGAACCGGGGCAACGCACAGGACCGCGACTTCCGCGGCTACGGCGGCCGGGTGCCGCAGGTCCGCTGGCTGGGCGACGCGCGCGTGGCGGTCTCGGTGGTCGTCAATGTCGAGGAAGGCGCCGAGCTCGCGATCTCGCAGGGCGACGAGCGCAACGAGGCGGTCTACGAGGTCGTCGAGGAGATCGTCGGCGCGCGCGATCTCTGCATGGAGTCGCATTTCGAATACGGCCCGCGCGCCGGATGGCCGCGGATCCGGGCGCTGCTCGCCGCCCATGGCGTGACGGCGACGCTCAACGCCAATGGCCGGGCGCTGGTCGCGACCCCTGGATCGCCGAGGAGGCGGTCGCCGACGGGCACGAGGTCGCCGCGCATGGCTGGCGCTGGGAGCGCCACGCGCACATGGACGAGGCGGAGGAGCGCACCGCAATCGAGAGAACCGTCGCGGCGATCCGCGCGACCGCCGGCGCGCCGCCGCGCGGCTGGCACACGCGCTCGGCGACCTCGCCGAACACGCGCCGCCTGCTTATTGAGCACGGCGGTTTTCTCTACGATTCCAACGCCTACAACGACGATCTTCCCTATCTGACCCGGGTCCAGACGGCGGCGGGGTCGGTCGACCACCTCGTGCTGCCCTACGCCTTCGACACCAACGACATGCGCTTCCAGCGCGGCGGCGGCTTCGTGTTCGGCGACGACTTCGCGCGCTACTGCATCGACGCTTACGACCGGCTCCATGCCGAAGGCGCGACCGCGCCGCGCATGTTGTCGATCGGTCTGCACCTGCGCATCATCGGCCGCCCCGGCCGGATCGGCGGCCTCGAACGCTTCCTCGCCCACGTGGCGACGAAGGGCGGGGCGTGGTTCGCGCGCCGCGACGCGATCGCCGAGCACTGGCTCACGGCGATCGGGCGGACGGACATCATCGACCGGAGCCGCAAGGCGCCGTATCCGCCGTCGGGGGATCGACGACCAGAGTGACAGGATCGCAGGCCTCCTCGCCGCAGACCCCGGCCTCGATCGAGAGCTTCGGGAGCTTGCGGCGCTGATCCAACAGGGCGATCGGTATCAGCATCGGGCTCTTGAAATAATCATCGCCGGTGCTGAGCTCGATCGGTAGCCGGGTCCGGAAGCGTCGCGGCTCCGGCGAGGTTACGGTAATGCCCAGCGAGCCGTTCAGATGCCGTCCAGCCACCACGTCGAGGCAGACCGAGAGCATGTCGCCATCGCGCGCGACGGCGGCATGAAGTCCCTCTTCCTCGGCATGGGTCGGCTCGACACGGACCGGCTCGGCATGAACCGGCTCGGCTCCGGCGGCCATCGCGGGGGCAGGCCCGAGGATGATCGCCCCGAACAGCGCGGCCGCACCTGCGACGGAACGGAAGTCGCGGCGGCTCACCCGAGTGCCTTCTGGATGGCGGGCAGCACCTTTTCCTCCCAGTGCTTGCCGCCGGCCTTGCCGAAGAAGATCTTCTTGTCCCCCCTCATGACGACGACCTTCGGCGTTCCGGGCTTGACGCCCGCCGCCTGGATCACCCAACGCAGGTCCGCCGGCCATTCCTCGGCATTGTCACTCCAATTAAACGAGAGCGTCTTCACCTCGCGGGTGGTCACCTGTCGGGCGAGCTGCGATTGCAGGAAGGGCTTCCACTTCTGGTTCTCGAACGACGGACACCACGGGCAGTTCTTGGCGCCGACATAGATCACCAGCACGTTGCCCTTGGCCTCGGCTTCCGACATTGCGCCGAGCGTGCCCAGCCCCAGGCCGGTGGCGACCATGCCGGTCAGAAATTCGCGACGGTCCATGTCGATGACTCCCGCTGATTTGATGTCGGAAAGTCTATCACGGCACCGACGGTGGACATGCCTCAATTGGGGGCGCTGCAGGTAGCAAGTGACCGCACCGCCCGAACCTGACATCTACGTAACATTACATTGAGACCGGGCGGGCTTACCTCATTTGGGGTATGTCGCTCGCCTCAAATCGCGCCAGAATTCGTTTGCATTCAGCCCGTCGGCTCGTAGCCTGAGATCGCCGTCCACTTTGGAACCGCAGCGCCTGCCAGCCTCGCACCGCCAGTTTCGCACAGACGATGATGTTTCGATCCGACCCCCGAATGATCATCGGAGAACTGGCCGAGATCATTGCCATTCCCGCCCCGGACGCAGACGTCTGGTCCGCATTTGCGCGACGCTTCTCGGAGCTGGTTCCGGGGACCAAGACACTGTTCATGGCGAACGATCGGGTCGCCGACTGCGACATCCCCCTGGTTCAGTTCGGGTTCGACAAAGGGCTCATCGCCGAATTCGCGACCCATTACGGCAACAGAAATCCGTGGGCCCCTTTCAATCGTCAGCTGCGGTCACTCATTCCCGAACGGACCGAGCAAAGATTACCGGCATCGTCGTTCAAACATACCGAGTTCTACAATGATTTCCTGCCGCGGATCGGCGAGAGCGATGCGGCGACAGCCATGAAGATCTGGAACGGCGACCAGCGCAACGCCGAGTTCATCGTTCACTACGCTGCGGCTCGTGACACGCGCCTCAATACCTTGCTCGATCCCGTCCTGAAAGCACTGGGTCCCGTGATGAGCGAAGCCTTTGCGTCACTCCGCATTCGGATGGATCGCGAGCGTGCCGATCGTCGCACCGCGATGGTCGAGGCGATGGTCGATCCGGCGTTTGTCGTCGCGAAGAACGGTAAGGTCCTGGCCGTGAATGCCGCCGGCGAGGCGCTGGCTCGGGAGGCCGAACTGGTCCGGATCGCGGCCGGCGACAAGCTCGAGGTTCTCTCAACCGCCGCTGCACAGGCCGTCGCAGAGGCGATCGCGACGGTCGTGCGCGGCGATCGGTTGGCGGCCGGCAGCGAACTGACCCGCCTCGGCGCGCCCGGCCGCACGCATACGATCACCGTCTATCCGATGATGGCGCATCTCGGCGCCGGCTTCGGCCTGCTGTCGCCGTCGGAAGCCTGCGTGCTGCTCATCGTCCGCCCGCTGCTTCAGACGGCGGCGCAGCCGGTCGAGCTGTTGCGCGAGCGCTTCGGCCTGACCGCGGCCGAAGCAAGGCTCGCGCTGAAACTGATGGGCGGAGGCTCGCTTCCAGAGGTCAGCAAGGCCCTCGGCATCAGCTATCTGACCGGACGCTCGCAGTTGAAGTCGATCTTCGCCAAGGTGAACGTGCGCCGGCAGTCGGAACTGGTGGCGACCTTGCTTTCCTGCTGCGGCTGGATGCTCTGACACCGCCCCGCTCTCGCACCGGCACGGCAGCGTGCCTTACGGCGGTACGCTATTTGTACCGAGCCAGAAACTCCAGAATGACGTATCCCTCGCCGCGCAGCACCTCGATCGGCATCTGGGCGTCATCGACCGCCTCGATGTTCGAGCAGGTGCCGCACTGGCCGTATTGCGCCTTCTTGCCGGACGGCAAGGTCACATTGATGTCGTAGCCGGTGTCCGCCCAGACGAAGTCCACGGAGTATCCGTTCTGGCTGCACCGATCGCCGTTGCATCGAACTCGGGCAACACAGGTCCGCGCGTCGCAGAGAATATCGTCCCTCATCTTGGCGGTGAGCTGATTGGCCACCTTCCAGATGCAGGCCCGCCGTTCGGCGTTGCTCTTCGCCCGTTCGCCGCAGCCCTCCTTCGCCTGAAAGAGGCGGAACGACATGACGGCGTCGGCTTCCTGCGCATGCAACGTCCCGAACGAAAGGAACAGGAAGACCGCGGCGAGGGCTGAGCGGATTATACGAAATCCCATGGCTTTCGACCTTTGTTCGCGCTCTGGCGCCATCGGCACCGTGCGCGGTAGCGCCAGTTCGACCGGATGATCTGACGGACCTATTTGCTCTTGCCGCGTACCGGCGCGCTCACCGGCGTCAGCCCCATCAGCACCGAGTCGGTGCCCTTCTGAGGTGCCGCCTCCATGTCTTTCTTTCTTTGCTTCTCCTCCGCCTCGCGTTGCATCTCGTCCCGCTTCAGCAGTTCGAAATAAGCGATGCAGTTCTCTTTCAGGCGCGGGGTCACGATCGCCTTGCAGTCCGACAAGCGGCGGGCCTTCTTCCTGATCCCGAGATCGAGGTCGAACTGGCGTTGCTTCTGTTCTTGCTCGATGTGCTCCTGCTCGATCCGCTGCATCATCTGGTTGTCGTCCGGTTCGGGGGCCGCCGCCCTTCCGATCAACTCCCCGACACCGTTGATGAAGTTCTGGATCGCCTGGGAGTTCGAGCCGGCGTTGCTGCTTCCCCTGGCACCGCTGCCCCGCGACGAAAAGTCGGAACTCATGGTCGCGTTGGCGCTGCCGTGCGCCGACAGAAGTAACGTCGCCAATAAAAACGCATCGCGTGCGATCCGACGGCACATCGCTGGCGCCCCCCAAAGATCATCGTCAATGCCGGAATCGTAGCGGGAGCACCGCGCGGCGTCTTACCCCAATTGGAGCATGAAGCGCGTCTGGTTCGATGGCCCTATCGGCACATCGGATCGCAACCCTTTGCTGGAAAGCTGCGGGAGACGTGTCATGGAACACCAACGGACCGGGTGCCACCAGAAGACCAATCCGCGACGGCTCTACCGTCGTCTGGTCGGGTCGGCGGGCCTGATCGTCGCAACGCTCGCCTCCGGCGACGCCTGGGCCGGATGCATGATGCAGCGTCAGTGCCGGCCCGCCTATCGCAACGAGCAGGTCATTCGCTACCAGCAGCAATGCAACACGTTCTATTTCGCCGGCCGCCGCCAAACGAGCTGCCAGAACGTTCCCGTGCGGACGATCCAGCCCGTGGCTTATCAGGACTGCTCGCAGGTCGTGCGGGTCTGCAACGACCTCGGCTCGCTGATCGGCGGTGGCCGCCGCCGTTGAGCCCGTGAGGGGGCGCAGGCGACCGCGGGCGCGTGACGATCAGGGTCGCGTGCCCATGACGCTCACGTATGGCGCCGAACGGCAGCGGCCGAGGGGCGTGGCGTCGTCGACGGGTGCGTCGTCGTCGCCCTCCGAGCCGGCGGTCGTCGCGATGCCGCCGGCCGTCTCGCGCCGTCCCCGTGCCGCCAGCGCCCGGCGCTCGCAGGCACGATAGAAGCTCAGGCTGTCCCGGAGCCAAACATCGGTCGCCTGCCACAGGCGCGGCGAGAGCCGGATGTGCCGTCCGCCCGGTTCGAGGATCGTCAGCAGGCCGGCGCGCTCGGCGTCTTCGATCAACATGCGGACATGGGTGCGCGATACCGAGGCGATTTCCGCGCCGAGGTCGTAGCGCAGGCTGGTGTCGAGGCCCTCCGACCCCTCCGCCGCCTGCAGCAGCAGGAAGAGGATCAGGCAGCCGCTGTCCCTTTCGAGGAAGATCGTCATCTTGCGATGCCGGCGCGCGGCGCGGTGCAGAAGGCCGAGGTGCCGCATCATCTCGCGACGGATTGCGAGGTGGTGGGCCGGCCGGGGACCCCGCGCCTCCGGCTCGATCTCGCGATCCTCCGATACCCGTACCGCCGCCTCGAGGATGCCGAGGAACGCCGCGTCGAGCAGGATGAGCCGCTCCGTCGGCGTGATCAGGGTGACACGTCGATCGCCCGAGCTGCGGCGCTTCTCGATGAAGCCGTAGCGCTCGAGATAGGCGACGTAACTGTCGAGGCGATTGCGGCTGATGAATCGGAAGTCGCCGAGCGCGGCATGCAGGCGGCTGAGAGTCGGCCACGTCGCGCGGTTTTTGTCCTCCAGCCCCGCATGGAGCCCGAGCACCGCGGCCGTGCTCACGCAGCGCCCGATTTCCAGATAGAGACGGCTCGCATGCGCCCGCCGGGCGCAAAAGCCGATGAGACCTTCGATAAAGGTCGAGCGAGCCCTCGCGTACGAGGCTTCCGAAACAATTGGGAAGCCACGGTCACGCCCGAGTGAAATTTCTCTAATAGATGATACTGCCAAGTACAATTCCTCGAATTCTTACAAAAAACTGTCTGTCCAGCCTCGACGAACCGAACAAGCGGCAACATGAAATCTTGACTCAGGCCGTTCAATTGCCTGCCGACATCGCGAAACGGTCGGTATGGAGAATGGGACGAATTGCAAAACGCTCTGCGCGATATTGACCTCGGGTTATTCGTGCACCTACAATTTTGCATGGGAGGAGCAGGTGCCCGCGACAGCGCAGAAATCCAGCGGACTCGACACAGCCGGTCCCGCACCGGGCGGCATCGCGGTTCCCTTCGGGGCCGTGACCAACGAGCGCGGCTTCGAGATGTGGGCGGAGATGCTCGCGCCGATCTTCGACGTCGAGGCGCCGCGCGACGTGGTGTCGGATTTCGCCTTCGGCATCGAAAGCTGGACGCTCGGATCGGCGGTGATCGGGCGCTGCCAGGCGCCGGCCCACGCCTTCGACCGCTCGCGCCAGACCATCGCGCGGAGCGGCATCGATCATGTGATGATCCAGTTCCACAGCGACGGCGGTCTCGTCGGCGATTTCGAGGGCCGATCGGTCCACGGCCGTCCCGGCGATATCTGTGTGTTCGACCTGGCCCGGCCGGCGCGCACCGTCTCGCCCGATTTCCGCAATACGACGCTGGTCGTGCCGCGTTCGATGCTGGAGCCGCTGGTGGCCGACTACGACGGTCTGCACGGCCTCGTCCTCCCGGCCAAGAATCCGCGCATCCGGCTGCTGCGTCGCCACATCGAGGAATTGACCGACCAGATCGCCGGCCTCGGCGCGGAGGATCTGCTCGCCCTGGTCGAGCCGACGGTCCACCTCGCCGCCGCCTGTCTCGGCACGTCGGCGGACGGCCGGATGATCACCGCTCCGGCGGTCGACCGCGCCAAGCTCGCCGCGGTCCGGAGCTTCATCGAGCGCCATCTCGCCGATCCGGCGCTCGACGCCGCGATGATCTGCCGGCAGATGGGCCTGTCCCGTTCGGTGCTCTATCGGCTGTTCGAGCCACTCGGCAGCGTCGCGGCGCACATCCGGCAGCGGCGGCTGAACCAGTGCCTGCGCGAACTCGTCTCGCCGCGCCATCGGGCCCGGCGAATCTCGGAGATCGCCTTCGGATGGGGCTTCACCAACGAAGCCTCGTTCAGCCGCGCGTTCCGCCAGGCCTTCGACGTTTCGCCGAGCGATGCCCGCCTCGCCGGCGAGCTGCGGCTGCGCCGGCGGCTCCGCGACGACGGGCCGGCCGACGGCACGGGCGCCCTGGAGCCGGAGACCGCCCTCGCCGACTGGATGATCGACCTGATGCGGGTGTGACATCAGCCGCATCAATGGGTTGGCGCGCTTGCCTGACACTTTTGGGGGCGATCCCCGATCTTATCAGGTGCATCGGGGCGCCCGCGCCGGCCATTGCAGCCTGCATACAGCTTTATCCAACTGTTTCTTATAGGTATTTTTATTGATTATGGAATTTTGATTGGCACTCCGAACGCCGTTCCAGGCGCATTGATCAGCACGTCCACTCGCATCTATGTGCGAACCCGAGGGGTGACGAACCGGTGCCTACACCGGCCGATCGCCATTGGGGGAACAGCATGATTTCGATGCAGACGATGGCGGACGGTGCGGGACCGGAAGATGGTCGGGGCGCCCGGTCGGCACGTCCGAACGCGGGGCCAGATCGCGGTTTCGCGCGGCTGCGCCGGCGCGCCCGGCTGCTCGCCAGTGCCAGCTTCGCGGCCACGCTCATTCTGGCCATGCCGCGCGCCGAGGCCGATCCGGTCGGCGGTAGTGGCGGTGCCGACCCGTATCGGCCCTCCATGCTCCGTGGCGGTGCCGGCGGCACGCTGGCCGCGCCGAACGCGCCGGCCTTGTCCAATCCGACCACGAGTGCCGCCGGTGGCGGTGGCGGCGGCCCCGGCGGCACCGGCGCCGCCGGCAGCTCAGCGACGAACACCGGGACGGGCGGGAGCGGTGGCGACGGTGGCGCCAACGGCTCGGTTGGCGCGGCGTTGCCGACCGGCGCGGCGGCGACCGGTGGCGCGGGCGGCAACGGCGGCAACGGTACGACCAGCACGGGCGGCTATTTCGGTGGCGCCGGCGGCGGCGGCGCGGGCGGCTTTGGTGCGATCGTCAGCGGCACCGGCGATCTCGGCACGCTCGGGGTCAATGTCGCCGGCGGCAACGGCGGCAACGGCGGCGCGGGTGCGAACGGCACGGAGTTGCAGGGTGCCAACTACGGCGGCTACGGCGGCATCGGCGGCGGCGGTGGCGGCGGCGGCACCGGCCTCAACCTGACCGGCACAGGCGTCACGATCACCATCGGGGCCGGCGTCTCGGCGACCGGTGGCAACGGCGGCAATGGCGGCGCCGCCGGTATCGGCGACTCGCCCAATTCCTGGGCGCGCCCCGGCGCGGCGGGCAATGCCGGCGACGGCATCAGCGCCAACAACGCGACGATCACCGTCAACGGCTCCGTCAGCGGCGGTGCCGGCGGCACGGTTCCCGGCGGCACGAACGGCACCGATGGTGCCGGCATCGTCGGCTCGGGTCTCACCATCAACGTCGGCGCGACCGGCGTCATCACGGGCGGCGGCACACAGGGCCTCGCGCTGAACCTCTCCGGCACCAACACGCTGTCGCTCGCGACCGGCGCCACGGTGACGGGCGGCGTCGCGACCGGCGACGCGCTCACTTTCGATCAGGCCGCCGACGCCAGCCTGTCGAGCGTGATCTCGGGCGCCGGTACGGTGACCAAGCAAGGCACCGGCAAGCTGACCCTGTCCGGCATCAACACCTACACGGGTGCGACCGCCATCAACGCCGGCACGCTCGCGCTTTCCGGCGCGGGCTCGATCGCCTCGTCGGCGTCGGTGACGCTCGCCGGCACCGGCGCATTCGACATTTCGGCGTTGACCGGCAGCGGCACCACGATCACCTCGCTGAGCAGTGCGGCGACCGGCACGTCGGTCGCGCTCGGCGCCAAGGCGCTGACCGTCGGCGACGGCAACGACAAGACCTTCGCCGGCGTGATCAACGGCACCGGCGGTTCGCTCGTGAAGCAGGGCAGCGGCAGCCTCGTCCTGACCGGCGCCAACACCTTCACCGGCGATACCGTCATCAACGCCGGCACGATCGAGATTCGCGGCGGCGTGGCGCTCTCCGACACGACCAAGGTGGTGCTGGCGAATGCCGCCGGCGTCGGCCTCGTCGTGACCAACAATTTCGGCGGTGCCCTGAGCGCGGCCAACACCGAAACGATCGGAAGTCTCTCCGGCGGCGGCGCGAACGGCGGCTTCGTGTCGATCGCCAGCGGGCAAAGCCTCTACATCGCGAACGGCGGCGGCAACACCTTCGGCGGCGTCCTTTCCGGCTCCGGCACCCTGCAACTGCAAGCCGGTACGTTGACGCTGACCGGTGCCAGCACGATCACGGGATCGGTCCTGCCCAGCGGCGGTTCGACCCTGGTGCTCAGCGGTGACGGCTCTCTCGCCGCGGCGCGCGTCCAGTTCGGCGTCGGCAGCACGCTCGACATATCCGGCGTGAACGGCAGCGGGACGTCGGTCAGGACCATCCACGCCAACCCGTCCAACGCACAGATCGTCCTCGGCTCCAAGACGCTGTCGTTCGGGGGCAACCCGGACCCCGACCAGCAGGGCTCCAACTATGCCTTCAACGGCACGATCTCCGGCAGCGGCGGCATCACGCTGACCTCGGGTGGATACCGCCTCCTCGGCGACAACACCTATACGGGCGCGACCACAGTCGACGGCGGAATCCTGTGGCTCATCCCGAGGACGAACACGTCGATCGCGTCGTCGAGCGGGCTCGTCCTCAACGGCTCCGGCGGCCTGTCGCTCGCGCGGGCGGGAAACGCCCTGGTGCCTCAGATCAAGACGCTGACCAGTTCGAGCGCGGACACCTTCGTCGACCTCGGCGCGTTGACCCTGAACCTCACCGCCGCCAACAGCAGCTTCGCCGGCGTCATCTCCGGCGCCGGCGGGTTGAAGCTCTCCGCCGGCACCGAGACGCTGACCGGCGTCAACACCTATACCGGCGCGACCACCATCGACGGCGGCACGCTGGCGCTCTCCGGCTCCGGCTCGATCGCAGCCTCGTCGGGCGTCACGCTGAACGGCACGGCCACGTTCGACATCTCCGGCCGGACCACCAGCACCTCGGTCACCGGCCTCGCCAGCACATCGGCGACGAGCACGGTGAAACTCGGCGCGCTGGCGCTGACCGTCAACGGCACCGGCACCTCGACGCTCGCCGCCAGGGTCACCGGCACCGGCGGCAGCCTCGTCGTCACCGGCGGCACGCTGACGCTGCAGAACGGCGTCAACGATTTTACGGGCGGCATCACGGTGGGATCCGGCGGCACGCTCCGGCTGGAGGCCGACGGCGCGGCCGGCACCGGCACGATCAGCACGACCGGCTCGGTGATCGACTACGCCAACGGCGTCACCATCGGCAACGCGGTGAACGTCGCCTCGAACACGACGCAGTTTCAGGTCGTTACCGGCACGGCGACGCAGGCGGGCGCCATCGGGGAAACAGGCGGGCCCCGACCGATCGAGAAGATCGGCGACGGCGCGCTGATCCTCGCCGGCCCCAACACCTTCACGGGTGATACGACCATCACCGGCGGCGTGCTCGAGGCGCGCAACGGCTCGGCCCTGTCCGATACGGCCAAGGTCACGCTGGCGAACGCCGCCGGCGTGGGCCTGACCGTGACCGACTCCGAGACGATCGGCGCGCTCGCCGGGGGTGGGACGAACCGCGGCACGGTGGCGATCAACACGGGGCAGACGCTGACGCTGACCAACGGCGGCGGCAACGCCTTCGCCGGCACCATCACCGGCCAGGGCGGCCTCGCGCTCCTCGCCGGTACCCAGACGCTGTCGGGCTCCAACGACTATGCCGGCGGCACCAGCATCGCCGCCGGCGCCACGCTGCAGATCGGTGTCAGCGGCGCGCTCGGCACCGGCACTGTGACCTTCACGGGCACAGCGACGCTCGCAGGCCTCGCGGATGCGGGGATCTCCAACCAGATCGACCTCGGCGACGGCGCGGCCGTCACGATCGGCGCTGCGGCGGGCACCAGCCTCACGCTTTCGCCGAACGCCTTCAACCTCAACGGTTCGACGGCGCGCACCCTGCACATCGGCTCGACCGCGGCCGGCCTGACCGGCCGCGTCGTGCTGTCGGCGGCCGCCATTTCGGCCGGCGCGAACCAGTCGATCGCCATCGACGCGGGCACGCTCGTCGTCGGCTCCGATCAGGTCGCCGACAACCTGTCGGGCGTCGCCGCGATCGCTGTCAATACCGGCGCAGCGTTCGACCTCCGGGGCCGGCAGGTCAACGTCAACAACCTGACCGGCGCGGGCACGGTCACCAGCCGCTTCGAGGGCACCGCCGTCCTCCAGCTCAACAATACCGTCGACACGACCTTCTCGGGCCAGATCGTCGATGGCCCCACCCGCGCCTATGTCGCGGTGACCAAGGCCGGCGCCGGCACGATCACGCTCTCGGGCACCAATACCTTCAGCCGCGGCCTGATCATCGGCGGCGGCACCGTTGTGGCGTCGCATGTGACCGGCGGCGTCGTGGACGGCATCGGCTCGGGCGTGCTCACTCTCTCGGGCGGCACTTTCGCGACGGCGCAGACCAGCACCGTGAACAACAGCGTCGTCGTGGACGGCGGCGGCACCGTGGCCGCGGCGACCGGCACGACCCTGACGCTCGCAGGGCTGCTGCAAACCGAGAACGGCGGCCAGACGCTGCATTTCGGCTCGGCCGGCGCCACGGGCACGGTCGTGCTCGGCCAGAGCAGCAACAGCGTCGGCAACGGCACGCGCTTCGCCGTCGATGCCGGCACCTTGCTGATCAGCACCACCACCGCGGCGGCCTTCACACAGGATCCGAACTTCGCCGGCGCGACGGTTGCGGCCGGCGCGACGCTCGCCGTCTCCGGCGGCCTGACGATCGGCGGCGCGAGCACGGCGAGCGGCACGATCCGTAACCTCGGCGGCGACAACCGCCTCTCCGGCACGATGACGCTCTCGGGCGACGCGAGCATCGTCTCGCTCGGCGGCACGCTGACGATCGACACGATCGCCGGCGGCGCGCGCAATCTGTCGATCGCCGGGCCGGGCAACACCTCGATCGGCTCGGCAAGCACCACCGGCGTGCTGACCGTGACGAGCGGGACGACGACGCTGACCGGCACGAACGCGTTCGGCGGCATCGTCAACCGGGCCGGTGCGACCATCGTCAACACCGGCCGAACGACCGACGACCTCGACAACGCCGGCACCTATACGAACAGCGGCACGCAGACGGCGGTGGTCGCCTCGAACACGGGCACGATCACCAACACCGCCGCCGGGACCTGGACCGGCAATGTCGTCTCGAATGCCAGCAGCATCACCAACAACGGCATCTGGAACGGCAACGTTCTCAACAACGCCGGGCAGATCACCAACACCGGCACCTGGAACGGCACGCTGGTCAACACCGCGACCGGGACCTTGATCAACACCGGCACGTGGAACGGCACGATCACCTCGACGTCGCTCAACGTGACCAATTCCGGCACGGTGAACGCCTCCGGCTCGATCGGCGGCCGGGTCGACAACCAGAACGGCGGCGCGTTGAGGGTCTCGTCCGGCGGCGCGACGATCGGCGGCGATCTGAACAACACCGGCACGGCGACCGTGACCGCCGCCGACGGCAACCTGACCGTCAGGGGCACCCTGACCAACGGTTCGACCGCCGGGACCGGCATCCAGGTGGCGGCCGATCGGACGCTGACCGCCGGTGCGATCCAGAACGGCGCCGGCGCCACCACCGCCAGCGCGGGCACGATCATCGCGTCGGTCGCCAACGCCGGCGGAACGATCAACCTCGCCGGCACCGTCACCGGCGCGATCACCAACACGAGCGGCACGATCAACGTCACCGGCACGCTCGGCCACACCGGCGCGCTCGCCAATGCCGGCACACTGAACGTGACCGCCGGCACGTTCACGACCTCCGGCCGGGTGACCAATGGCGGCGCGCTCTCGGTCGCGAGCGGTGCCACGCTGGTCGCCACCGTCGGCGGCATCGCCAACGCGGCCACCGGCACGATCGTCAACGGCGGCACGATCAACGACGACCTCGACAACGCCGGCACGGTGACCAACAACGCCACTTTCAACGCCGTGGTGGCCACCAACACCGGCACGATCACCAATGCGGCGACCGGCACCTGGACCGGCGCCGTCAACTCCAACGCCGGCACGCTCATCAATCAGGGCGCCTGGACCGGCAACGTCGCCGCCAACACGGGCCGGCTGACGAACAGCGGCACCTGGACCGGCACGATCGCCAACGCGGCCGGCGGCACGCTCAACAACGCGGCCTCCGGCCGGATCTCGGGCTCGGTCGGCAATGCCGGCACCTTCACCAACACGGGCCTGCTTTCGGGCGGTCTGGCCAACAGCGGCACCGTTTTCGCCAACGGCGGCTCGATTCTCGGCGCCGTCGCCAACACGAGCGGCAGCTTCACGCTCGCCACGGCGACGACGACGTTCGACAACACCGTTTCGAACGCCGCGCAGTTCACGCTCGCCGCCGGCGGCGGCGCGACCGGCATCACCACCTTCACCAACACCGGCACGACGACCTTCGCGGTCGCCGGCACGCTCGGCGCGACGACCTTCTCGAACACGGCGTCGGGCCTCATCGACGCGAAGACGGCGGGCGGCGCGATCACGGGCTCGCTCGCCAATGCCGGAACGGTCGACATGCGCAACGATGCGGCGACCTATACGACGCTGACGGTCGGCGGCTACACCGGCTCGGGCGCAGCGACGGTGCGCGTCGACATCGACCGCAGCGCCGGGGCGACCGGCACGCGCGCCGATCGGCTGGTCGTCGCCGGGACGGGCTCGTCGGGGACGACGGTGATCAGCTTCGCGGACGTGCCCGGCAAGACGCCGGGCCTGATCGGCACGCCGATCACCGTGGTGACCGACGCGGGTAACGCCACTTATACCGCGAGCGGCCTGACCCCGAGCGGGCTGATCCAATATGCCTTCAACAAGGTCGGCGCCGACTGGCAGGTGTCGTCGTCGCTGGCGCCGAGTTCCTCGGGCGCGATCGCGGCGAGCATGGCCGCGGCGGTGACCTCGATCGCGACCGGCTTCGTCGAGCCGGCCAGCGGCTTCGCCCCGGTGGCACTCGATCCGGTCGAGAGCCAGCTCTCGCTCAGTCTGTGGTCGCGCGCCAAAGCGGGTCGCTACGACATCGCGAGCGAGACCACGACCGGCATGACGTCCGCGTCGCGATTCCGCTCGGCCTTCGACGGCTTCCAGGTCGGCGTCGACGGCTCGGTCACCGACATCCGCGGCTCGGGCTGGACCGCGCATCTCGGCGTGACCGCAGGCGACGTCCGGGTGTTCGCCTCCGATCGCCTGTCGGCCACGACGTCGAAGGCCAATGTCGACGCGCCGTTCTTCGGCCTCTACGGCGCCCTCGTCGGCCACGGCTATTTCTGGGACGCGCAGATCCTGCGCAACTACTACGACATTAAGCTCAGCAACGGTCAGGCCGGCATGACCGACCAGAAGACCGCCGCGCAGGGCTGGTCGTTCCAGTCGACGGCGGGCAAGCAGATCCCGTTCGCCGGAACCTGGTTCGTCGAGCCGTCGGTGAGCCTCAGCTACGTGACCGTGACGGTGGGCACCGTGACGACGCCGGGCGGCGTGACGATCAGCGCGCGCGACCTCGACAGCCTGATCGGTTCGGCGCGGCTGCGCGTCGGCACCAGCTTCGCGGCGACCGAGACGCTGATGGTGCGGCCGTCGGTGCAGGCGTCCATCTGGCGCGAGTTCGCGGGCAATGCGACGGCGCTCGCGAACGGCGCGTGTCTCTCCAATCAGGAGATCACGACGACGCGGGTCGGCACCTTCGGCCAGATCGGCGTCGCGATCGGAGCGGACTCCCGCGATCTCGGCCTCTCCGGCTTCGTCCGCGGCGACCTGCGCTTCGGCGACAAGATCAACGGCGGGTCGGTCACCGCGGGGCTGAGATACCAGTTCTGAGGCCGGCGGTGGACAGGACGCAAGGCCGGTCCGCCTCCGGTCGCGGCGCCCTGCCCGGCGCCGCCGGCACGCCGTGCTTCAGACCGGAGCGGCCTCATCCGGATACAGCAGCGGCTCGATCCGTCACGCCCCCGGCGGCTGCCGGTCGGGCTCGGCCTCGCCGCGCACCAGCCGGCGGATCTCTGCCTTCACGCGCGCGTCGACCGGGTTGTAGACGAGCAGCCCGAGGTCGGGGCGACCATCGACCGCGAAGGCGGAGTATTCCAGTTCGATCGACCCGAGCACCGGGTGATGCAGGTGCTTGACGCCCTCCCCCGGCGCATGGACCTCGTTCTCGCTCCAGAGCCTGGCGAAATGCTCGCTGGTCGCGCTCAGTTCTTCGACCAGATCGGCAATCTCCTTGCCGGCGCCGGCGCGCGCGGCATCGATCCGGAACGCGCCGACCAGGAACCGCGCCACGGCCTCCCAGTCCCGCTGCTTGCTGCGGATCTCCGGGTTGCCAAACACCAGACGCAGGATGTTGCGCCGCTCGGGCGCGAGCGCGGCATAATCGGTGAGCACGATCGTCGCGGCGCGGTTCCAGGCGACGACGTCCCAGGTGGCGGTCTTGATGAAGGCGGGGCAGCCGTCGAGATCGTCCAGCAGGCGTTGCAGCCGGGGGCTGACACCCTGGCCCGGCCGGTAGCGCGGCTCCGGCGGCCGCCCGAGCCCGAGCATGAACAGGTGCTCGCGCTCCAGATCGGTCAGCATCAGGCCGGTCGCGATCCGATCCAGAACATCGGCGGAGGGCGCCGCCGCGGCCCTGCTCCAGCCAAGTGTACCACGTGGTACTGATATTGGCGCGCTGCGCGACCTCCTCCCGGCGCAGGCCCGGCGTTCGGCGTCGGCCCGCGAAGCCGAAGGCGGCCGGATCGAGCCGCAGGCGGCGATCCCTCAGGAAGCCGGCGAGCGTATGGGTCTGATCGGTCGCCATCGGTGAACCGGAGTTTGAGGGGCGATCCTGGAACGAATTATAGCAGGATAAGATCACTACTTTAATAGTGTAACGCACCGTCGCACAGTCGGGAAGTCACAGCTTTCCATGAGGATTTCCCATGCGCATTTTCCTGACCGGCGCCACCGGCTTCATCGGCTCGGCCGTGGTGACAGAACTCCTGAACACCGGCCACGAGGTCATCGGCATGACCCGGTCGGACGCCGGCGCCGCAGCCTTGACCGCCGCGGGCGCCGAGCCCTATCGCGCCACGCTCGAAGACCCGGACGGCATCCGGGCCGGCGCCGAGGCGGCCGACGCCGTCATCCACACCGCCTTCGACCACGACTTCTCCCGCTTCCAGGAGAATTGCGAAAAGGATCGCCGCGTGATCGGCGCGCTCGGCGCCGCGCTCAAGGGATCCGATCGCCCGCTCCTCATCACCTCCGGCGTCGGGATGGGCAGCGCCGGTCCCGGGCAGCTCGCGCGGGAGGACGTCTTCAACGACCACCATCCGAACCCGCGCATCGCTTCCGAACGCGCCGGCCACGCGCTGCTCGACGCCGGCATCAACGTCTCGGTGATGCGGCTGCCGCAGGTACACGACACCCGGCGGCAGGGGCTGATCACGCCGCTGATCCAGATCTTCCGCGACAAGGGCCTCGCGGCTTATGTCGGGGACGGCAGCAATCGCTGGTCGGCCGCGCATGTGCGCGACGTCGCCGTGCTCTACCGGCTGGCGATCGAGCACGCCCAGCCGGGCGTACGCTGGAATGCCGTCACCGAGGAGGGCGTCGAGACCCGCCGGATCGTCGAGACGGTGGCACGCGGGCTCGGCATCCCGGCCGTGTCGGTCACGCCGGAGGCCGCGGCCGAACATCTCGGATGGATGGCGATGTTCGCGGCGATGGACCTGCCGGCGTCGAGCGAGCAGACGCGCGCCACACTCGGCTGGCGGCCGACGGGCCCGTCCCTGCTGGCCGACCTCGACGCGATGGACTATCGCACGACCGCCGCGGCCGAGTGACGAGCGCAAGGCGGGGCGGCCTCAGCCGGGCGCCCCGCCCTCCGGCACCAGGTGCGCATAGCGCCCGTCGAAGAAGACCAGCGGCGCCGCCCGACGCGCTTCGGTCCGGACCACCGCGCCGACGAAGATCGTATGGGTGCCGGCCTCGTGGGCGTCGTGGAGCACGCACTCAATCGTGGTACCGACGTCGTCGAGGACCGGGCAGCCGGTGACGCCCGGCCGGTGAGCGGCGATATCCGCCGCCTTGCCCGAGCCGGTCGCGAACCGCGCGGCGAGCTCGACCTGATCCTCGCGGAGCAGATTGAGCGCGAAGACGCCGGTTCGGCAGATCGTCGCGTGGGTGTTGCTCGCACGATTGAGCGTCGCGAGCACCAGCGGCGGCGCGGTGCTGACGCTGCAGATCGCCGTCGCGGTCATGCCCGCGAACACCTCGCGATCCCCGCTCGTCACCACCGCGACGCCGCCGGCGAGCCCGCGCATCGCCTGCCGGAAGCACGCTTCGTCGACGGCCGCGAACGGAACGATCGCGGCGGAAGCCTCCGAAACATCGGTCATGGCGTCGTCTCCTGCGACAGGACCCGGCTCGTCTTCGGCAGTTCTTCCGCGGGCGCCGGCCCCGAACCCGGTGCCGCGGGCACGGGGGCGCAGTCGGCCTCGCAGCCCGGCGACGCGGTATCGACCGCGACCACGACCGACAGGCCCGAGGCGAGACGCTCAGTGCGGCCGTCGAGGCCGAGCAGTTCCAGACGGACCGGGATCCGCTGCACCACCTTGGTGAAGTTGCCGGTCGCGTTCTCAGGCGGCAGCAGGCTGAATTCCGAGCCGGTCGCGGGTGCGAAACTCTCGACACGGGCGGCGAGATCGAGGCCGGGAAAGGCATCGACCGTGATCCGCGCCGCCTGGCCGGGCCGCATGCGGGCGAGCTGCGTTTCCTTGAAATTGGCGACCACATAGGGCCGTCGCGGCACGAGCGTCAGCAGCGACAGGCCCGGTCGCACATATTGCCCGGTTCGCGCGGCCATGTTGCCGACCACGCCATCGAAGGGCGCGACGAGACGCGTGTCGTCGAGATCGGCGCGCACCAGCGCGACCGCGGCCTCGGCTTCGTCGAGTTCGGCGAGCGACTGCGCGAGCCGCGCCTCGGCCTTCAGGCGATCGGCTTCGAATATCGCCAATCGCTGCTCGTCGGCGGCGACCTGCGCGGCGGCGCGGCGGCGCTCGGCGTCGGCCTTCAGGTGATCCGAGGTCGCACTCTCGAGCCGCTGCGCCGTCGAGGCGTTGGTCGCGGTCAGCGAGCGATAGCGCTCATAGTCGAGCCGCGCCCGTTCAGCCTCCGCGATCGCGGCGGCTTCGCTCGCGCGCGCCTGCTCGATGATGCTCCCCTGGAGCGCGCGCTGCGCCTCGATCGACGCCAATGTGGCGCGATCGCCGTCGACCTGGGCGCGCTTGGCCTGCCGTGTCGCCACGGCCTGCTCGACACGGGCCCGGAAGCGGGTCTCGTCCACGCGCGCGAGGACGTCGCCCTTGGCGACCGGCTGGTTCTCGCGCACCCGGATCTCGGTCAGATGGCCCTCGATGCGCGGCGCGACCACGATCGCATCGGCGCGGAGATACGCGTTGTCGGTCACCTGGATCGCCCCGCCCGAGGCCCAGAGCCAGCCGGCAACGGCCGCAGCGCCGACGCCGGCGACCGCCACGACCCCGCCGAACGCACCGCGCCACGTCATCCCGCCCTCCTCAGGTCGTCGGCCCGCGCCTCGATCGCGGCGGCGACCGCCGCGATATGGGGCGGACGCAGCAGCGAGACATGATCGCCCGGCAGCGTCACGGTCGATCCGGCGCCGGCGAGCGCCGCCCAGTCGGGGAAGAGCCGTCCCATCGCGGCCGGATCCGGCCCGTCGGCGGCCCGGATCAGCGTCATCGGCACCGGCGTCGATATCGCCTGCGGACGGTAGGCGGCCCAGGCCTGCATGTTGCGGGCGAAGGTGCCGTAGAGCGCCACGAGATCCGCCGCGCGAAGCCGCGGATGGCGCTGGACCAACGCCGCGAAGTCGCCGACCGGCGGTGCGACCGCCTCGAGCGTCTCCGCGCCGATCACGTCGGCGGCGAGGACATGAGCAAAGGCCGCCCAGACCTCATCGGAGGAGAAGCCGTCACCCGGGCCACGGATGGGCAGGCACGCGTCGATCAGCGCGACCGCGCGCGGCGGCCGTCCCCGGTCGATCAGCTGCCGCGCGGCCTCGTAGGCGACGACGCCGCCGAACGACCAGCCGATCAACCGCGCATCGCCCTCCGGTGCCAGCCGTTCGATCTCGTCGGCCCAATCGCGACCGAGCGTTTCGACGTCGGCGGGCGCATCGTCGCGCAGACCGTTCAGGCCATGGACCGGACCGGACAGGCCGAGCGCATCGACCAGCGGACCGTAGACACCGAGCCCGCCGCCGATCGCATGGAACAGCACGAGCGGCGCGCCCGTTCCGGGCCTCAGCAGTACCGAGCGGCCCTGCCCGCTGGCCGGCGAGGACGGGGTTTCCAGCCGTCCGCTTCGGCTGCCGAGACGTTCCGCGAGTGCCGCGACCGTCGGCGCCTCGAACAGGTCGCGCATGACCAGTTCGACACCGAGCGCCTCGCGCACGCCGATCACCACCCGCATCACCAGCAGCGAATGGCCGCCGAGCGCGAAGAAGTCGTCATCCGCGCCGACATCGGCAACGCCGAGCACCTTCGACCAGATCGCCGCGAGTGCGGTCTCGGTCGGTCCGGTCGGCGCCCGCCGGCTGTCCGGGCCGCGCGCCCGGCCCTGCCGCGCCGTATCAGGAGACGGCAGCGCGGCCCGATCGATCTTGCCGTTCGGCGTGAGCGGCAGTTTGGGCAGCACCACGATATCCGGAGGCACCATGTGCTCGGGCAGGCTCTCGCGCAGCCGCGTCGCGAGGCGGCCGGCGAGGCCGCCGTCGCCCTCGGGCCGGCGCAGGTCGGCGGCATAGGCGGCCGCGTTGCGCAGCACCGCCGGCCGGCCGAGCGCGAGACTGGCCGGATCGACGCGCTCGGGATCGTAGAACGCGCCGTCGATCGTCCCGGCCGGGGCATCCGCCGCCCAGGCCGCGACGAAGCGGTAGCCGTGGCGCTCGGCAAGCGCGCTCGCCGCCACCGGATCGAGGCTGCCGCCGGTCTCGTCGACGGCGATCCGGATCGCTTCGACGGCGATGTCCCCGTCGGCGCCGTCGAGCGCCGCGGCCCAGGCGAGATCGCGCGTCAGGCGGGCGTTGCCGATGCCGCGCAGCACGAGCGCCGGCGGGCGGTCGGCAACGAGCCGGGCCGCGATCGTCCCGAGGGCGACATCGCCGGTCCAGTCAACGACGCCGTCCGGGGCCGTCGTGCGATCGCCCTCGACGCGCAGCACGACGTCGTAGCGATAGCGCGTCAGCTCGTTGTCCGTGCCGGCCGCCTTGAGGCGGATCTCGACGCCCGAGAGCCGCGGGTATCGTTCCGCCAGCGCAAAGAAGAAGCCGGGGTCGAGCGTGAGCTCCGCTTCCGCGGCCTCAGCCCGCCGGGCGCGCTCGCGCGCGTCCCGGACGCTGTCGTCCGCCGACGCACGCGAGACTTCGGCCGCTCGGATCTGCACCGGCAACAGGCTGCGCGGCCGGACATCGCCGACGAAGATCGCCCCACCGCCGGGTGCCATGGCGACGGCACGGGCGAGCACGGTCTCGAGATGGTCGGCGTCCGGGAAATACTGGACCACGGAGTTGAGCAAGACGAGGTCGAACGCCCCTCCTCCGCATCCCAGTAGTCGGCCGCCTCGCGGCGAGCCAACCGGACATGGCCGAGCCCCGGCCGGCGGCGGATCCAGCGGGCGAGCCGCGCGATTGCGGTCGGCGAGACGTCGGCGCCGCAATAGACGTCAACCTTCGGCGCCAACCGATCGAGCAGCAGCCCGAGGCCGCAGCCGATTTCGAGCAGGTGCTTCGGCCGAAGCGCCTCGATGCGGGCGCAGGTCTCGTCGAGCCAGACCCGCATCTCCGCCTCCGGGATCGCCTCGCCGGTGAACCGGGTGGTCCAGCCGGCGAAGCCCGGCGCGGCATCGTCGCCGGCTTCGCGATAGGTGCCGTCCCAGACGTCGCGCCAGGCCTCGATCCGGTCCGCGTCGTCCGCCGCCGGCGCTTCGGCCGAGGCGGTGTCCGCCACGACATAGGCCGCAAGCCGCCGGTCGCCGGGGCCAACGTCGCGCGCGACGACCACCGCCTCCCGGACCGCGGCGTCGTCGCGGAGCGCCGTCTCGATCTCGCCGAGCTCGATGCGGTGGCCGCGGATCTTCACCTGATGGTCGAGACGGCCGAGGTACTCGATCTCGCCATCCGGCCGCGCGCGGACGAGATCGCCGGTGCGGTAGAGGCGCGCGCCGTGCGGGCCGAACGGATCGGGCGGGAACCGCACCGCCGTTAAGTCGTCACGGCCGAGATAGCCGAGCGCGAGCCCGGCGCCGGTGATCGCCAGTTCGCCCGGCGCCCAGGGCGGCAGCAGCCGGCCGCGGCGATCGAGCACATAGAGCTGCGTGTTGTCGATCGGCCGGCCGATCGAGCCGCCGCGCCACTCCGGCGACAGCTTCAGCGCCGTCGACCAGATTGTCGTTTCGGTCGGGCCATAGAGGTTCCAGGCCGTTGCGCCATCGGCGGTCAGAGCCTGCGCGAGATCGGGCGTCAGCGCCTCGCCGCCGCAGAGCGCGGTGAGCCCCGGCCGCGCCTGCCAGCCGGCCTCGACCAACATCCGCCAGGTCGCAGGCGTCGCCTGCAACACGCTCGCCCCGACCGCGTCGAGGAAGGCGGCGAGCGCCGGGCCCGATGTCGCGGTCGCCCGATCGGCAATCGCGACCGTCGCGCCCGAGGCGAGCGGCAGCCACAGCTCGAGCCCCGCGATGTCGAAGGAGAGCGGCGTCACCGCCGCGAGCACGTCGCCGGCTGAGAGCGGGACACGATCCGCCATCGCCGCGATGAAATTCGACAGCGCGCGATGCGGGATCATCACGCCCTTGGGCCGTCCGGTGGAGCCGGAGGTATAGAGCACATAGGCGAGATCGCGAGCCGGGTCGTCCGCGACCGGGGCTTCGTCCGGCATCTCTGCCGGGGCCGCTTCCGAAAGGTCGTCGACGAAAACCACCGCCGCCGATCCGGCGGGCACGACGTCGGCGAGCCCCGACCGCGTGACGAGCACCCCGGCGCCGGAATCGGCAAACATCATGCCGAGCCGCGCGGCCGGATAGGACGGATCGAGCGGCAGATAGGCGCCACCCGCCTTCCAGACCGCCAGCAGCGCGGCGACTGCATCGAACGAGCGCTCCAGGCAGACACCGACGATCGCGCCCCGGCCCACGCCGGACGCC
The DNA here is from genome assembly GCA_040269895.1 of Ancalomicrobiaceae bacterium S20. Classification (NCBI taxonomy): domain Bacteria; kingdom Pseudomonadati; phylum Pseudomonadota; class Alphaproteobacteria; order Hyphomicrobiales; family Ancalomicrobiaceae; genus Methyloraptor; species Methyloraptor flagellatus. The sequence continues at coordinate 2,133,846 of CP158568.1, forward strand.
CGCAGTGCCGCCGCGAGCCGATCCGACCGCCGGCCGAGCTCGGCATAGGAGAAGCGCTCGCCGGCGAAGAGGATGGCCGGAGCATCGGGCGTGCAGGCGGCCTGGTCGCCGATCTGGCGATACGCGGGCGCCAGTCCGTCGAGGGGACGCGCGGGACCGGCGAGCGCCGCGAGCATGCGATCGCGCGCATCGACGCTCATCAGGGCAAGGTCGCCGATCGCGGTTTCCGGTGCGGCGACAGCCGCTTCCAGCAGAGTCTGCAGATTTTCGGCGAGCCGGAGCACCGCGTCGCGGCCGTAGAGATCGAGTGCGTATTCCAGCGTGCCGGTGATCGCGTCCGGCCCTTCCAGCAGATGCAGCATCGCGTCGAACGGCGTCGCGCGGATGCCGGGGTCGACCGGCTCCGCGGTCGCCTCGGGACCGAAAGGAACCGCGCCCGCCGACCCTTGGCGGCGCAGCGTCAGCATGACCTGGAACAGCGGATGCCGCGCCAGATCGCGATCCGGATTCAGCGCTTCGATCAGCCGCTCGAAGCCGATGCCCTGATGGGCATAGGCCCGTTCCGCCGCCGCGCGGACGCGCTGGACCAACGCGGCGAAGCTCGGATCGCCGGCGAGGTCGACGCGCAGCGGCAGCGTATCAGCGAAGAAGCCGACCACGTGCTCGCGGTCGCGGCTGTCCCGACCGGCGATCGCGGTGCCGATCACCACGTCGTCCTGACCCGACAGCCGGGCGATCAGCGTCTGCACCCCGGCGGCGAGCACCATGAACAGCGTCGCGCCGGTCTCGCGGGCGAGGCGCCGCAGCCCGATCACCAGCGGCGCCGGCCAGACAAAGCGGATGGCCTCGCCGCGATGGCTGCGCTTGGCCGGGCGCGGGAATTCGGTCGGAAACGTGCTCTCGGGCGGCGCGCCGGCGAGTTCGGTCCGCCAGTGATCGAGATGCGCCGGGTCGGGGGCGGCATCGGCGCGGATGGCATCGGCGAAAGTCGAGGTGGGCCGCTCGAGCGCCGCGGGGCGATCCTCCAGCGCGGCCCGGTAGAGCTCCGGCAACTCGGCGCCGATCAGGTCCATCGACCAGCCGTCGGTCACGATGTGATGGATCACCAGCACGAACAGAGCCTCGGCCGCATCCAGGCGGATCAGCGTCGCGCGCATGAGCGGCCCGGCCGCGAGATCGAAGGGTTCGGCGACGATCTCGCGCTTGCGCCGCTCGGCCGCGGCTTCGCGCGCGTCCGGTGCGTCGCCGGGCGCCTGCTCGACGCGGAACGACGGCTCGCCCGGCGGGTCGATCACCTGCACCGCCTCCGCGCCGGCCGGCACGATCCGGGTGCGCAAGGCCTCGTGCCGCGCGGCGAGCGCGGCGACCGCGCGCCGCAGCGCGTCGGCATCGATCGTTCCCCTCAGCTGCAGCACGACGGGCACGTGATAGGCCGCGCCGAGGTCTTCCATCTGTTCGACCAGCCAGAGCCGTCGCTGCGCGGCCGACAGCGGCGCGGTCCGACCGGCGGGGGCCGATCCGGCCGGGGCGTCGGCGTTCGATACTTGCGTTTCCGTCCCTGTGAACGGCTCCACCGCGATTGATGCCGGTGCCGGAAAGGCCGCGGCGACCGCCGGTGCGCGCACGCGTCGAAGCCGCGCGATCACCGCCCCGAGCGTCCGATCCTCGAAGAAGTCGCTCGCGGCGAGCCCGAGGTCATGGGCCTCGTTCAGCCGGTTGGCGAGCTGCGCGAAGGTGATGGAATCGAAGCCGTAGGCGACCAGTTCGGCATCATCGGCAATCTGCTCGGGCCGCAGTTTCAGGACCGCCGCGGCGGCGGTCCTGAACACAGCCGACATGGCGGCGGCCGGCGAGACGACCAGGTCCGGGGCGACCCGGCTCGGCGCAGCCTGTGGAATTCGGATCGCCTCGGCGGCGGCGGCTCGCGGCGGCGGCGCATGAGGCGTCGGCCCGGTCCGGGGCTCGGTGAGGACGACCGGCTGCTGCGAAAGGCCCGGCGTGGCGTTCGGCGTGGCGTTCGGGGTCGCCTCGATCCAGTACCGCTCGCGCTCGAACGGATAGGTCGGCAGCCGCACGCGTCGGCGCGGGCCGTCGTGCAGACGCCGCCAGTCGATCGCGATGCCGCGCGTCCAGGCCTCGGCGAGCCGGGCGAGATCGCCGCGCTCGAGCCAACGCTCGACGATGCCGGCGAGATCGTCCTCGTCGACCAGCGCCAGCACGCCGTCGGCCTCGCGTCGGGCTGTGCCTATCCAAAGCTGGCCCGGCGCCTGGCCGCCGTTGATCCAGTCCTCGAGCTGCCGCCGGAACGCCGCGACACTGTCGGCGACCATCGCCAGCCGATGATCCAGCGCTTCGCGGCCGAGCTGGAGCGTGAAGGCAATGTCTGCGAGATCCACCCCGGCGAGATCGTCGCCGCCGAGCGCCGCGACGAGGTCGGCGGCGCGGCGGCGCAACTGATCCTCGGTCCGCGCCGACAGGACCAGCACCTGCGGTCCGGTCGCCACGTCGCGCCGCGCACTGGCCTGCGCCGGCACGAACTCCTCGATCACGACATGCGCATTCGCGCCGCCCGCCCCGAAGGACGAGATGCCGGCGATCCGCGGCTTTTCCCGTCCGTCCGGCCCGATCGGCCGCAGCCAGGGCGCACGCTCGCGCTGGACCACGAAGGGTGTCGCATCGAAGTCGATGTGCGGATTGAGGGTCTCGGCATGGAGCGACGGCGCCAGTTCACCGTGCTTCATCTGCAGCAGCACCTTGGTCAGGCCGGCGATGCCGGCCGCGCTTTCGCAATGACCGATGTTCGATTTCGCCGAGCCGATCGCGCAGAAGCCGCGATCGGGCGTGAAGGCTTCGAAGGCGCGGGCGAGGCCGGCGATCTCGATCGGATCGCCGAGCGCGGTGCCGGTGCCGTGCGCTTCAACGTAACTCAGATCGCGGGCGTCGACGCCGGACGCTCTGAGCGCCTTCTCGATCACGCGGGCCTGCGCCTGCGGGTTGGGCACCGTATAGCCGTTGGTCTTGCCGCCGTGGTTCAGCGCCGTGCCCCTGATGACGCCGTAGATCCGGTCGCCGTCGGACATCGCCCGGTCGAGCGACTTCAAGAGCACCGCGCCGACGCCTTCGCCATCGACGAAGCCGTCGGCCTCTGCTCCGAAGGCGCGCACCTTGTCGCCGGAGGACAGCATCGTCGCTTCGCAGAGGCCGACATAGTGGCGCGGATCGACGATCAGATTGACGCCGCCGGCGAGCGCCGCGGCGATGCCGCCGGCGCGCAGGGCCTCGACGGCGAGATGGATCGCCGTCAGCGACGAGGAACAGGCCGTATCGACCGCGAGGCTCGGACCGGCGAAGTCGAAGACGTAGGAAACCCGGTTGGCGATCGACCAGGCGCGGGCGCCGGTCGGATAATAGGCGTTCATCGCGCCGACGAAGACGCCGACGGCGCGATCGGCATCGAGATCGCGCGGCCGGTAGCCGGCGTCTTCGAGACAGGCATGCGCGATCTCGAGGAACAGCCGCTCCTGCGGATCCATGCGCTCGGCCTCGCGCGGCGAGATGCGGAAGAACAGCGGATCGAACCGGTCGACCCCGTCGATGAAGCCGCCGAAGCGGGCATAGCTGCGCCCTTCCCGGCCGCGCTCCGCATCGAAGTGACGTCGCCAATCCCAGCGCTCGGGCGGGATCTCACGAATGGCGCTCTGTCCCTGTCGCAACAGGCTCCAGAACGCGTCGACCGTGTCGCCCCCCGGATAGCGACCGGCGAGGCCGACGATGGCGACATCGAGCGCCGGACGCGCCTCGCGCGGCGGCCTGCGCCCGAAGCGCGCGGCCGGCACGGGATCGCGCGCCGGACGCGGCAACGGCGCCGCCTCCGCCGGCAAGGCCTCGAAGGCGGCCGGCTCCGGATCGAAGCCGATCTCCTCAGGCACGCCGACGAGGCTGCGCACGGTGTCGGGTTCCGAGCGACACAGGTGATCGGCGAGCGAGACGATCGTGTTGTGCTCGAAGAACAGCGTCGCGCCGACGTTCCGGAACGTCCGGCCGAGATCGCTGGCGAGTTGTACGGTCAGGATCGAATCGACGCCGTAGCTCTCGACCGGCGCCTTCACGTCGATCTCGGAGCGACCGAGGCCGAGCACCGAGCCGAACCGCTCGCGCAGGTGCTCGACCAGGCCGGGGCGCAGATCGACATCGGCGCGCGGCGCTCCGGTGGAAGGGCGCGATCCGGCGGTCGCCCCGCGTTGGGTCGGCGCGGCTGCGGCTTCGACGGGGACGCGTCGCCGAGGTGGCGGGGCCAAGAACGGACGGGCAGGCATCGATCGAGCGGGCACCGGGCGGACGGCCTCCCTGTCGGGCACATCGATGTCGGACCTCTCGATCCGGACGGCGGTCGCCCGGACCGAACCCGCCCGTGCGGCCGGCCGAGGCGCCTCGGCCGGCCTTGTTCCATCGCGGTCCGCCGCGACATCGGCCGGCAGCCGGACCAGGCCGTCGCTCTCGGCGACGATCACCTGCTGCCCGAGCGCGCGGTCCGCGGCCGCCGGACAGATCACCGCGCGAAATCCCTCCGCTTCGAGCGCGATGCGCCAGCTCTCCGGGGTGAGGATCGGACTGCCGGGGATGCGCAGGGCCGCGTCCTCATAGAGCCACCAGCCTTCGAGCAGGCCGAAGGTCGCATGCGCGAAAACCGTGTTGTCGGCGAGTTCGTTGAGGATCAGCACGCCGTTCGGCCGTAGTGCCGCCTTGACGTTGCGCAGCGTGCGGCGGATGTCGCGGGTCGCATGCAGCACGTTGGCGGCGATGGCGATATCGTAGCCCCCGGCCGGCACGCCCTGCGCCGTCACCGGCTTTTCGACATTGACGATCCGGGTCTTCAGATAGGGATGGGCGGCGCCGAAGGTCGCCTCGGCGTGATTCAGGAACGCGCGCGACAGATCGCTGTAGCCGTATTCCTCCACGCGGTCGGGGAAGTCGAGCAGCCGGGCCAGCACGCCCGTGCTGGTGCCGCCGGTGCCGGCGCCGAATTCGATCAGCCGCAGCCGGGCGGCGGGATCGATCGCGAAGCGCGCCTCGAGAAGCGCCGCCACCGTGTCCGCCACCACGGTGTTGAAGCGATCGGCGATCGGATTGTTCTTGTAGACGCCCTCGACCAGATCGAGCGAACCGCCCGGGAACAGCACGTCCGTCGCCCGCCGACGGCCGGCGAGGATTTCCGGCAAGGCCCGGAGTGCTGCCTCGGCGACGTCGACGAGCGGGGCGACCGCCGGATCGGCGCGCCAGACCGGACGCTGGGCCGCCCAGTCCGACCATGTCGGAACCGGCCGGGCCGGCGTCCGCGCGATCCAGGTCTCGCCGTGGCGTTCGACGAGGCCATCGCGATCGAGAAAGGCGAGCGTCGCCTCGAGCCATCGCTCCAGAAAGCCCGAGACGCCGATCGCCCGTGCGATCTCGGCGAGCGAGCCGCCCGCCGCCGGCAGGCCGGCGGTCTGCAACTCGGTCCAGATCAGGCCGAGGATCATGTCCTCGAACACCTGCCGCTCGTCGGCGTGCCGCGCCCGATCATCCATGGCGGGTTCTCCCGAACAGTTCGAGGCCGGCGAGAACCGGCGGTGCTTGATTGGGCAGGGCGATCAGCGTGTCGTCCGTGACGCCATCGACGTCGCGGGTCAGCGCGCGCTCGGTCTTCAGGAACGCGACCTGGCCGACCGGCGCGGCCAGCAGCGTTTCGAGCGCCGCCATGCCCTCCTCGGGCTCGACCGAGCCGAAGCCGTAGCGCCGCATCCGTTCGCGGTGGATGTCGGTCGCGACCACGCCGACCGAGCCCCAGAAGCCCCAGTTGATGATTTTCGCCGGGATGCCCGTCGCGTGCCCGAAGGCATGGGCGAAGGCATCGACGAAGGTGCAGCCGGCGGCGTAGTTCGCTTGGCCCGCGCTCTTGGCGAAGCTCATCATCGAGGAGAAGAAGATCGCCGTTTCCAGCGGTTCGCGGGCGAAGGCGGCGGCCAGATGCACGCTCGCATCGACCTTGGCGGCGAGTGCTGCCCGGAACGTCGCCTCGTCCATGCGGGCGAGGCTCGCGTCCTGCAGCACCAGCGCGGAATGGACGATGCCGGTGACCGGCCCGAGCCGGTCGCGGACCGTGTCGCGCACCCTCTCCATGGCCGCTGGGTCGGTCGCGTCGGCGGCGATGTAGATCGGCGCCGGGCCGACCTTGCCGATGCGCGCGATCACGGCGCGGATCCCGTCGTCCTCGGCGCGCCGGCCGATCCAGGCGACGCGCGCGCCATGGCGGCGGACGACATGTTCCGTCCAGACGGCGCCGATGCCGCCCGCGCCACCGAGCACGACATAGACGCCGTCGTCGCGGTAGACGGGCGCGGTCGGGGCCGCGAACCGGCTCGGCACCAGCGCACGGCGCAGCCAGCCGCCGTCGCGCAGCGCCAGGACGTCGCCGCCCGGATCCTCCGTCGCCCGCAAGGCCGCTGCGACGAGCGCGGCTGCCGACGCATCGCTGCCGGCGCGCGGCAGGTCGAGCACGCGCAGCCGCCAGGCGGGAGAAAACTCCTTGGCGAGCGATCCGAGCAGACCGTGGATCGAGGCGTGGGTCGGGTCGATCGGCTCGTCGCCCCGGGTCGGAGCAGCGGCGACGGTCGTGGTCGTCCAGCCGAACGGCCGCGTCGCATAGCCGAGTGCGATCAGCGCCTTGGCGATCCTGAACCCGCGCAAGACGCCGTCCTCCTGCCCGGTGACGAGACCGGGCGCGGGCCTGCCGTCGCCACCCGGATCGCCGAGCGCCCAGACGAGATGATCGAGCGCGCCGAGATCGCCGATCCGCCGCGCGACCTCCGCCTCATCGGCGCCGGCCGGCAGGATCAACCGCCTCGCATCCGGTAGGGCGTGCGCGAAAGCCTCCGCGATCGGGCCGTCGCCGAGCACCGCGACCGCCTCGTTGGCGGCCGGCCAGGGCCGCTCGCCGGCCGGGGTCGCCGGCTCCCATACCGGCGTCAGCAGAATGGTGCCAGTGCCGGCGGCCGGGATCTCGCTGCGGTTCGCATGGCCCGCGACGGCGGCATCGTCGGTTCCGCGAAGCTCGGTCGCCGCACGACCGGCAAGCCCGCGCAGTGCGGCGAAGATCGTGCCGTCCTCCGCCGCGATGTCGAGGTCGACCTTGCGCACCGCCGGACCGGAGCCCGCCGCGAGACGCACGACGGCGATCGCGCGCTTCGGCAGCGGTCCATGGAGCGTCACTTCGTCGAGCGCGTAAGGCAGCGGTGGCGCGCCGTCGCCGAGGTCGGGATCCAGCGCGAGCGTCGCCTGAAGCGCCGCATCGAAGACGGCGGCTTCGGTCGCGCCGTCGGGAGCTTCGATCTCGGCGACGACGATCCGGTCGTCGCCCGCGCCGCGCACGCGAAGCCGACGCAGCCCGCGCATGCGCGGTCCATAGACGAGGCCGAGCCCGGTGAGGCGGTCGTAGAGGTCGTCGACTGCGATGTCGTGCCAGCCCGCGCCGGTGAGATCGTCGAGATCGAGCCGTGCGGCACGCGCTGTCGCCGGTTCGGCCTCGCCTTGCGAGAACGGCCGGGGGCGCCGTCGTTCGGCGCGGCGTCATCCGCGCTGGCCGCGATGGTCCAGCCGATCGCGACGTCGTCGAGCGCTTCGAGCGTGACCGTAAGATCGAGCCCGCGATCCCCGGCGACGGCCGGGCGCAGCCAGACCACGTTGCGAAGCGTGACCGGGCCGTCGAGCCGGCCGCCGATCGCCGCGGCCACACGCGCCATTTCGAGCTGGGCGACGCCGGGCAACACTTTCTCGCCATGGACGACATGGTCGGCGAGGAACGGCTCGTCGCCCGAGAAGCGCGAGCGGAAGCTCTGGCCGAACAAGTCGGAGCGGTTCTCATGCACGAGCGGATGAAGTCGCGGCGCCGTCGGCGCAGCGAGGCCGTCATGTGCCTCCGCGGGCCAAAGGCGCCGACGCTCGAACGGATAGGTCGGCAGCCGCACGCGCCGGCGCGGGTCCTGGTGCAGCCGCCGCCAATCGATCGCGATGCCGCGCGTCCAGGCCTCGGCGAGCCGCGCGAGATCGCCGCGCGCCTGCCAGCGCTCGACGATGCCGGCGAGATCGTCCTCGTCGACCAGCGCGAGCACGCCGTCGGCCTCGCGTCGCGCTGTGCCGATCCAAAGCTGGCCCGACGCTTGGCCGCCGTCGAGCCAGTCCTCGAGCTGCCGCCGGACGGCCGCGACACTGTCGGCGACCATCGCCAGCCGATGATCCAGCGCTTCGCGGCCGAGCTGGAGCGTGAAGGCAATGTCTGCGAGATCCACCCCGGCGAGATCGTCGCCGCCGAGCGCTGCAACGAGGTCGGCGGCGCGGCGGCGCAACTGGCCCTCGGTCCGCGCCGACAGGACCAGCACCTGCGGTCCGGTCGCCACGTCGCGCCGCGCACTGGCCTGCGCCGGCACGAACTCCTCGATCACGACATGCGCATTCGCGCCGCCCGCCCCGAAGGACGAGATGCCGGCGATCCGCGGCTTTTCCCGTCCGTCCGGCCCGACCGGCCGCCGCCAGGGGGCGCGTTCGCGCTGGACCACGAAGGGTGTCGCATCGAAGTCGATGTGCGGATTGAGGGTCTCGGCATGGAGCGACGGCGCCAATTCGCCGTGCTTCATCTGAAGCAGGACCTTGGTCAGTCCCGCGATGCCGGCCGCGCTCTCGCAGTGGCCGATGTTCGACTTCGCCGAGCCGATCGCGCAGAAGCCGCGATCGGGCGTGAAGGCCTCAAAGGCACGGGCGAGGCCGGCGATCTCGATCGGATCGCCGAGCGCGGTGCCGGTGCCGTGCGCTTCAACGTAACTCAGATCGCGGGCGTCGACGCCGGACGCTCTGAGCGCCTTCTCGATCACGCGGGCCTGCGCCTGCGGATTGGGCACGGTGTAGCCGTTGGTCTTGCCGCCGTGGTTCAGCGCCGTGCCCCTGATGACGCCATAGATCCGGTCGCCGTCGGCCATCGCCCGGTCGAGCGGCTTCAAGAGCACCGCGCCGACGCCTTCGCCCGGCACATAGCCGTCGCCGCCCTCGCCGAAGCTCTGGCAGCGGCCGAGGCTCGACACGAAACCGCGCTGGCCGAGGAACAGGTACTTGTTCGGGTGCACGGAGACGTTGACGCCGCCGGCGACGGCATAGTCGCAGCCCTCGGCGAGATCGCGGCAGGCGAGATGGATCGCCGTCAGCGACGACGAACACATCGTGTCGACGGCGATGCTCGGGCCGGTGAAGTCGAAGAAATACGAAACCCGGTTGGCGATCGAGGCCGGGCTGCCGGTCAGCGTCAGCGGCACGCCGCGGCTCTGCGCCTGCGCGCCGTAGAGCTGGTACTCGGCATACATGACCCCGACATAGACGCCGACTTCCGCGCTCTCGCCGGGCTTTCGGGCGAGCGTCCGGCGCGTATAGCCGGCGTCCTCGATCGCCTCGTAGGCGCATTGCAGTAACAGCCGTTCCTGCGGATCGATCGCCTCCATCTCGCGCGGCGCGATGCCGAAGAACAGCGGGTCGCACTCGTCGACGCCGTCGATGAAGCCGCCCCATTTGCTGTAGGTCTTGTCGCGCCGCGACTTGTCCGGATCGAAGTAGCGGGAATGATCCCAGCGATCTCCAGGGATCTCGCCGATCGCATCGACGCCGTCGCGCAGGTTCTGCCAGAAGGCGTCGACGTCGCGCGCCTTCGGATAGCGCCCGGCGAGCCCGATGATGGCGATGTCCGGCCGCGACGATGCCGGAGCGGCACGCGGGACTCGGCGGGTCGAGCGGGCGAGCGGGACGCGTCCCGTCCCGGAGGCGGCGGCAGACACGGCAGGCACCGACGCTGGAGCGCCGGACGGACGGCCGTCGTCGCCCCGGCCGAGTGGAGGCACCGCGACCGCGGGCCCGGCGGCGGACTGCGTCGCCCCGAGCAGCGCTGGGAGCCGGTCGGCCCGCCGCGCCATGACATGATCCGCGAGCGCGCCGAGGCTGCGGTATTCGAACAGCAGCGTCTTCGGCAGGGCTCCGAAAACCTTTTCGAGCGCGCCGACCAGTTCGACCGCCATGACCGAGTCGATGCCGTAGCGCTCGAACGCGGCATCGGCTTCGATCCGCGCCGGCGGCAGACCGACCACGGGCGCGACCAGCCGCTTCAGGGCCTCGATGACGGCGCGGCGGTCGGTGTCGACAGCACCGGCCGCCGCAACCAACGGAACCGCAGCCCGTTCGGCCGCAGCGGGAACCGGCCGCGCGCGGCTTTCGGACAGTGCGACAACCGGAGCCGTTTCCGGCACGGCCACTGCCTCCGACACCGTCGCCCCGAACAGGGTCTCGCGCAGCCGCGCCGGCTCGCCGTGCAGCACGAGCACCCGGCCCTCGCCCGAGGCGATCGCCCGATCGAAGGCGGCGAGGCCGGCGACCCGCGGCAGCGGCGTGCGGCCGAGGGCGCCGAGCGCGCGCGCCGTGCCCGCGCCGATGCGCATGCCACCGTCCGCCCACAGCGGCCAATCGAGCGCGATCGTGCGTCCCTGCCGCAGCCCCTGCGCCACGAGATGGTTGCGGCGCTCGGCGAAGGCATCGAGGAAGGCGTTGGCGGCGGCATAGTCGGTCTGGCCGACATTGCCGAAAGCGCCGGAGGTCGAGGCGAACAGCACGAAGAGCTCGAGCGGTTCGCCGGCCGTCGCCGTGTCGAGCGCATCGACGCCGTCCGTCTTCGGCCGCATCACGGCTTCGAGCGTGCGAGCCGGCTTCGACGCCATCAGCCCGTCGGCGAGCCGACCGGCGGCGTGCAACACGCCCGTGAGCGGGCCGAAGGCCGCCGTGATCTCGGCGACCAGCGCGCGCATCGCCGCTTCGTCCGCGACGTCGGCCGCGCGATGCACGAGCCGCGTGCCTGTCGCCTCGATCGCGGCGAACCTCGCCTTGTCGGCGGCGCGCGGTCCGGAACGGCCGAGCAGGACGACGGTCGCGCCGGTTGCGCGCCGGGCGATGTCCTCCGCGAACAGCAGGCCGAGACCGCCGTGACCGCCGGTCACCAGATAGACGCCGCCATCCCGCCACGGAACCGGCGCCTCGGCGGCGAGCGGCATTCCTCCCAGTTCGGGATTTCCCGGCGCCCGGCGTGATGCCGGACCAAGCCTTCGGCGCCCGCCGAGACCTCGTCGGCGAGCATGGCGACGACCGCGTCCGCTGGGAGCGGGTCGACGATGCGGATCACCTGCCCGACCAGGCGCGGATGCTCCATCCGCGCGCTGGCGAGCAGCGCGTGCAGGCCTTCGAAAATCGCTTCCGGCCCGTCGCCGAACGCGACGACCTGCACCAGAAGCGGCGCGTCGCCCGGCTCGGCGGCGAGCGCCTTCAGCTCGATCAGCAGCTCGGCGGCGGCCTTGCGGAACGCCCGCCCAACGCGCTCGCCGGCGTCGCCGAGCAGCACGCGGCCGATCTCGGGTGCTGCCTGCGCCAGCTCCGCCGCCACGGCACGCGCCCGCTCGCGCTCGCCGCAGAGCACGACCAGCCGCCGCTCCGGCGTCGGCACGACCGGTTTCGCCGGCACGGCCCCCAGACCGGTCGCGCGAGCACGACGCCGTCTTCCGTCGTGGCCACGGAGCGGCTGGCAAAGCCGCGGATCGTGACCAGCACGCGGCCGGTCTCGTCGGCAAGATCGATATCGAGCGCCGCCGCGCCCATGTCACCGCCGGCCGTTGCCGGTCGTGCCAGCACGACGCCGTGCTCCGGCATGGGGCCGAACGCCTGCACCGTCTCGACCGCGAAGGGCATCGACGGCGGCAGCGCGGCGCCGATGCCCGTCAGCACGCGATCGAGGCCGATCCGCGCCTGCAGCATCGCGTCGAGGATCGAGGGATGGAGGCCGAAGGCGGGATCGCCCTGCCCGGTCGGCATTGCGACCTCTGCAAGGACGAACGCCGTTCCGTCCGCGGCCTGCCCGACGGCCAAGCCGGTCAGCGCGCGCTGTGCCGGGCCGTAGTCGAAGCCGAGGTCCGTGAAGCGCCGGTAGATGGCCGCCGCGTCGATCCGGCCGCCGCAAGCGCCGCGCAGAGCGGCGAGGTCGAGCGGCGGAATGGTCGCATCGGCGGACACCAATGCCACGCGTCCGCGGCTGAACGGCGGCTCCGTCTCGCCCTCGGCCGGACGGATCGCCCAGGCGATCGTGTCGTCGCTGTCCGCCTCGATCTCGATCACGACCTTGCACATGTGCTCGACCGTGAGCGGCCTCAGCCAGGTCGCGCCTTCGATCGCGAGCCCGGCCGCGCCGGCGTCGAGCGACAAGGCCGCCGCCGCGCGCCATCTCGAGATGCGCCACGCCGGGCAGGACCGGCACGCCGCGGAACCGGTGATCGGCGAGGAACGGCTCGCGGCCCGAGAAGGTCGCGGCGAAGCGCTGGCCTGCCAGCGTCGAGGTGTTCTCGTGCACGAGCGGATGCAGCCGGCCGGCATTCGCCGCACCGTGTGCTTCGCCGCTCGCCGCCACGCGCGCCGACGACCGAAGCCAGAACGCCTCGCGCGCAAAGGGATAGCCCGGCAGCGGCAGACGGCGGGCCGCGTGATCCCGCCAGAGCGCGCGCCAGTCGACATCATGGCCGCGCACCCAGATCGCCGCCAGCGGCGCCAAGCGCCGGCCGCCGATCCAGCGGCGCACCGTCTCCGCGAAGTCCGGATCGGCCGCGAAGGCCGAGGCCAACCCTGCCGCATCCGCCTGCCCGGCCTCGACACCGTCGACCGCAGCCTCACCGGCGAGCCAGCGATCGAGCCGATCGGCGAGCTCGGCGCTGTCGCGCGCGATCACCGCCAGCCGGGCGTCCATCGGTTGGCGACCGACCGCGAGCGTGTGGGCGAGATCGGAAAAGTCCGTTTCGGCGATCGCGCCGAGCGCAGCGCGCAGATCGCGCGCCCGGCGCTTCAGCGCGTCGCCGTCACGGGCCGAGAGCAGGACGAGGTGCGGCTCGTCCGCGCTGTGCGTCGCCGGTTCGCGCGCCGGGGCGCGGCCGAGGATCACATGCGCGTCCGTGCCGCCGATGCCAAACGAGCTGACGGCGACGTGGACATCCGCGTCCGCCGGCAGCCGCATCGGCTCCGCGACCACGAAGAAGGGCGAACCTTCGAGCGGCAAATGCGGATTGGGCGCCTCGAAATGCAGTGTCGGCGGCACGATGCCGTGCTGGAGCGCGAGCGCCGCCTTGATCAGGCCGGCGAGCCCCGCCGCCGCGTCGAGATGGCCGATGTTGCTCTTGACCGACCCGAGGCCGCAGCCTTGCAATGTCGCGCCGCCGAAGGCCTCGGCGAGCGCCGCAACCTCGATCGGATCGCCGAGCGCCGTGCCGGTGCCATGGGCTTCGACATAGCGCACGGTCGCCCGATCGATGCGGGCGGCCGCCAGCGCGCCCCTGATGGCCGCAACCTGGCCCTTGGCGCCCGGCGCATAGAACCCCGCCTTGTCGGCGCCGTCGTTGGAGACCGCGATGCCGCGGATCACGGCGCGGATCGTATCGCCGTCGCGGACCGCGTCGGCGAGCCGCTTCAGCATGACCACCGCGACCCCCTCGCCGCCGACCATGCCGTCGGCGGCGGCATCGAAGGCCTTGACCCGGCCGTCGGAGGAGAAATTGAGCCCGTCCTGGTGGACGTAGCCGCTCGACCAGTCGGTCAGCATCGAGGCGGCGCCGACCAGCGCCTGCCCGACAGTGCCGTCGCGGAGCGCGCGGCAGGCGAGATCGAGTGCGACCAGCGACGAGGAGCAGTTCGAGTGGACGAAGCAGCTCGGGCCGGTGAAGCCGAGCCGATGCGAGACGAGCGTCGGGATCGTGCCGGGCTGGGCGAGCAGCCAGGCCTGATAGGGGCCGAAGCCGGCGAGCACGCGGGCGCCGTCCGGCTCCGAGGGCTCGGCAGTCGCCGTTTCGCCATAGGCGGTGTTGCTCGCCGTCATGTAGACGGCCGTGTCGGGGATGTCGCGCACGGCATAGCCGGCGTCCTCGACCGCGTTCCAGGCGTGGGCGAGCAGCAGGCGCATCTGCGGATGCATGCGTTCCGCGTCGCGCGGCGCGACGCGGAAGAAGGCCGCGTCGAACAGCGCCTTGCCGGCGATGGTCGCCTCGGCCGACACGAAGCGCGGATCGCGAACGACCGCCTCCGGCGCGCCGGCCGCGCGCAGATCATCCACGGACGGGCGCCGCACGGCGTCGATGCCGGCGAGCAGGTTGTCCCAGAACGCGGCGATGGTATCCGCGCCCGGGAAGGCGCCGGACATGCCGACGATGGCAACGGCGTCCGCATGCGGAGACGGCGCGACCCGGCCGGCCGCGGGGGCACCTACCTCGCGGGCCGGGACCGGGGGCGTGTCGGATGCGGCGGCGGTGCCGGATGGGGCACCCGCGGCCGGAACGGCGGCGCCGACCGCCCGAGATGCGCCGCGATCGCGGCGATGCTCGGATGCCGGAACAGGTCGGTGACGCCGAACGGGCGATCCGCCGCCGTCGCGATCCGCCGCGCGACGATCACGGCCAGGATGGAATCGCCGCCGACCTCGAAGAAGCCGTCGTCGCGGCCGATCTCCGGCCGCCGCAGCACTTCGCGCCAGATCGCGGCGATGCGCCGTTCCAGGCCGTCGTCCTGCCGCCCGCGCGGTGCGATGATCGCTTCCGCCTGAACCACAGCCGCGGCGGCCAGCGCGGCGCGGTCGACCTTGCCGTTCGGCGTCAGCGGGAAGGCGGTCTGCACCACGAAGCGGGCCGGCACCATGTAGTGCGGCACACGCGCTTTCATGTGGTCGCGCAGATCCGTCTCGGCGACCCGCGCATCGCGCCGCAGCAGGACATGCGCGGCGAGCCGGGCGTGGCCCTCGACGGTCTCGACCACCGCGATCGCCTCGCGGACCGCCGGATGCGCGGCGAGATGGGTCTCGACGTCGCCGAGCTCGATGCGGTAGCCGCGGATCTTGACCTGATCGTCGGCACGGCCGAGCAGGTCGACCGAGCCGTCCGGCAACCAGCGCGCCCGGTCGCCGGTCCGATAGAGCCGGCCGCCGGGCTCGAACGGATTGGCGAGGAACCGCGCCGCCGTCAGGTCCGGCCGGCCGAGATAGCCCTCGGCGATCGCCTGGCCGCCGATACAGAGTTCGCCGATCACGCCGATCGGAACGGGGCGGAGCGCCCGGTCGAGCACGTAGATCCGACTGTTGGCGAGCGGACGGCCGACACCGCGCGGCGCGTCGGCAGCGATGCGTTCGGCCGTGGCCCAGATGGTCGCCTCTGTCGGCCCGTACATGTTCCAGGCCTCGCCGGCCGAGGCCTCGAAGCGGCGGCGCAGCCCGTCCGGCAACGGCTCGCCGCCGCAGAGGAGCCGCAAGCCGGCGTGCGGCCGCCAGCCGCTCTCGAACAGCATGTCCCAGAGCGACGGCGTCGCTTGGATCAGCGTCGGCCGCTCCGCCTCGATCGTCGCCCGCAGCCGGTCGGCGTCCTGCACCACATCGGCCGGACAGAGACTGCAGGTCGCGCCGACGACGAGCGGTCCGAGCAGTTCGAAGCCGGCGATGTCGAAGCCGAAGGTGGTGACCGCGAGCAGCCGGTCGCCGGCCGCGAGGCCGGGCGTCCGGGCGAGCGCCAGCAGCGCGCTGACATAGGCCGACTGGCGGATCATCACGCCCTTCGGGCGGCCTGTGCTGCCGGAGGTATAGATCACGTAGGCGAGCCCGTCCGGCGTCGCGCGGCCGTCGCCTGTTGCGAGGGCCGGATCGGCCTCGCCGCCGACCGGCCGCGTCGCCCCGCTTTCGGCTTCGAGGATCGCGATCCCCGCCGGGGCGACGGCCGCGATCCGGTCACGCAAAGCCGGCTCGGTCAGGATCATCCGCAGGCCGGCGTCCTCGGCCATGAACCGCAGCCGCGGCTCCGGCAGATCGGGTTCGAGCGGCACATAGGCGGCGCCGGCCATGAACACACCGAGCAGCGCGACCGGCAGCATCGGCGTCCGCCTGAGCGCGATGCCGACGCGGTCGCCCGGCTGAATGCCGGCCGAAAGAAGGGATTGCGCCACCTGTCGCGCCGCGACCGCGACAGCCGTGTAAGTGAGCCTCGTATCGCCTTGCACGACGGCGAGGGCATCGGGCGTGCGCGCCGCCTGCGCCAGGACCAGCCGATCGACGGTGGTCCCGGCCTCGACGCTGTCGACCCCGGCCCAGGGTCCGAGGATCACGCGGCGCTCGGCTTCGGTCAGCATGTCGAGGGCGCCGAGCGGTTCGGCCGGGCGGGCGATCCCCTCGGCAATCAGGGCGCGGAGATGCCCGACGATCCGTTCGGCGGTCGCGGGGCGGAACAGGCCGCTATCGAACTTCAGCCGCAGCTCGTAAGCGCCTGCCGCTTCGGAGATTTCCAATTCGAGCGCGTATTCGCTGCGCTGGTGCAGATCGGGCAGGAACCGGACGCCGGCATGCTTCGCCTCGATCATGCGCAACGCGTCACCGACATGGGGCGTGTGGTTGAACGCGACCTGGAACACCGGCGTCCGAAGGTCGGACCGCTCCGGCCGGAGATCGCGGACCAGACGTGCGAAGGGATAGGCCGCGTGGTCGAGGTCGCCGGTCAGCGCCCGCTGCGCCGCGCGCAGCGTTTCGGCCCAGGTGTTTTCCTCCGCGAAGGCGAGCCGCACCGGCACCATGTTGACGCAATAGCCGACCAGATCCGCAAACTCGCGCCGGCGCCGGACGGAGGCCGTGACGCCGACGACGACGTCGTCGGTGCCGGCCCATCGGCCGAGCACGGCGCCGAAAGCGCCGAGGAACAGACTGGCAGGCGTCACCCCGGCCGTGCGGCAGAAGCCGGCGATGCGCCCGGCCTCCTCCGCCTCGATCCGCTGGACCACAGCGGCATCGGCGTCATGGCGGCCGGTTTCTTGCGGCGGGTCGAACAGCAGGTCGAGCGCCGGCGCGGCGCCGGCGAGGCGGCTGGCGAAATGCCGGCGCGCGCGATCGGCGGCCTCGCCGGCGATGGTCTCGGCCTCGGCGGCGACGAAGGCATCGAAATCGCTGCCCTCCGGTCCGGCGATGCTCGCCCCCGCATAAGCCCCGAGCAGCGTCTCGAAGAACGGCGCCACCGATGCGCCGTCGAAGGCGATGTGATGGACGACGACGAGCAGCAGCGTCGCCCCATTCCGATCGATCCGATGGACCCGCAGCGGCGCCTCGTCGGCGAGCCGGAACGGCACCGTCGCCAGCGCCTCCAGCCGCGCCGACAGGGCGGCCTTGTCGAGGTCGTGTGCGGTCTCGCGCATGACCATCGCGACGGCGCCGCCCACCCGGCGGGGGCCGTCCACCTGCTCGACGATCCGTTCGCCGAGCACCGGATGCCGCGCGGTCGCGGCCCGGATCGCGGCCTCCAGCCGTGCGTCGTCGAGCCGGTGCTCAAAGGCGAGCAGGAAGGGAAGATTGTAGGCGGCATTGCCCGGATGGGCCGCCTGGAACGCCCAGAGCCCCTTCTGGCCTTCCGACAGCGGCCGATCGGGGGCGGCCACCGGCAGCGATGGCGACCGCGTCTCCGCGAGGGTTTCGGGCCCGAGCCGCGCGCCGATCTCCGCCACCAACGCGGCGAGATCGGCGCTTTCGAGGATGTCGAGCCCGCTCAACGCGACGCCGAGGTCGTCGGCCAGCCGCTCCTGAAGCTTGATGCCGCCGATCGAGTCCAGACCGTAGGACCTGAGCGGCGCCGTCTCGTCCAATGCGTCCGCCGGCATGGCGAGCACCGCGGCAACATGGGCCCGCACGCGCGCCGCGAGATCGGATGCCGGGCCGACCGCGGGTTCGGCCGTCATTGCCGGCGCATCGAAGGCCCAGTGGCGATCGCCGCCGAACCGGTGGGTCGGCAAGGCGAGCCGCCGGGGTCGCCGCCCGCCCCAGAGCGGAGCCCAATCGACGGTCGCCCCGCGCCCCAGAGCCGCGCCAGATCGTCGAGGCGGCGATCCCGCAACGCATCGGCCGCTTCCTTGTCGATGTCCTGCCTCGTCGTCCCCGCGGGCACCGTCACACGCTTCTCGCCCGCCGCGATGCCGGCGAGCGCCCGCCGCAGCCCGGCGACTTCTTCGACGACGGCCGCCGCGCGCGCGTCGAAAGCCTCGCGGCCGAGCTGAAGCGTGTAGGCGATATCGCCGATCTCGGGACCGGCCGCGCGGTCGAGCCACGCCGCGAGATCCGCCGCCCGCGCGCGCAGCCCGACCTCGTCGCGCGCCGAGAGCGGGATCACGAAAGGCCCCGATCGGGAGAACCGGCCGCCGCGTGCGGCGCCTCCTCAAGGACCGCATGGGCGTTCGCGCCGCCGGAGCCGAAGCTGCTCACGCCCGCCCGGCGCGGCGCGCTCGGCACCGCCACCCAGGGGTGGCGGCCGTCGTAACCGCGAACCGGCTGCCTTCGAACGACAGATGCGGATTGAGCGTCGAGAAGTTCAGCGAGGCCGGGATCGTGCCGGCCCTGAGCGCCAGCACGGTCTTGATGAGGCCGGCGAGCCCGGCGGCGGCTTCGAGATGGCCGATGTTGGTCTTGACCGATCCGATCAGACAGACCGGCGCCGCCGCGCCGTCCGGTCCGGCTCCATCCGAGACGCCGAAGGCCTGTTTCAGCCCGCGCACCTCGATCGGGTCGCCGAGCGCGGTGCCGGTGCCGTGGGCTTCGATGTAGCTGATCGTCTCCGGCCCGATGCCGGCGGCGGCGAGCGCCTTGCGGACGAGATCGGCCTGCCGGGCCGGATTGGGCACGGTGAGGCCGGCGGCCTGGCCGCCGTGGTTGGTCGCGGTGCCCTTGATCACGGCCTCGATCCGGTCGCCGTCGGCCAGTGCCGCCGCGAGCGGCTTCAGTACCAGCGCGACGACGCCCTCGCCACGGACATAGCCGTCGGCGGCGGCGTCGAAGGTCTTGCAGCGGCCGTCCTTCGACAGCATGCCCGCGCGCCAGTAGCCGATGCTCGCCGCCGCATGGCAGAGCACGTTCACCCCCGCGACCAGCGCCCGCCCGCAGGTGCCGGCCCGGAGCGCCGCGACGGCCTCGTTGAGCGCGACCAGCGAGCTCGAACAGGCGGTGTCGATCTGCAGGCTCGGACCGTCGAAGTCGAAGAAATACGAGATCCGGTTCGCCAGCACCGCCATCGACGCGCCGAGCGCGTAATGGCCCTCGATCTCGGTCTCGGCCTCGGCGAGCCGCAGGTGGTAGTCCGATCCGGAGGCACCGACGAAGACGCCGGTGTCGCTGCCGGCGAGATCCGACGGGCGCCAGCCGGCATCCTCGAAGGCCGTCCAGGCGGCTTCCAGCAGCAGGCGTTGCTGCGGATCCATGACCCGCGCCTCCTTCGGCGAGATGCGGAAGAAGGCGGCGTCGAAGCGCGCGACATCGTCGAGGAAGCCGCCGCGATCGATGCCGGGATGGGTGGCGGGGTCGAAGCCGGCCGGCCACGCCCAGCGGTCCGCCGGCCGCGCGCCGACCGCGTTCCGCCCCTCGGCCAGGAGCTGCCAAAACGCCTCGGGCGAGCCGACGCCACCCGGCAGCCGGCAGGCTAAGCCGACGATGGCGATATCCTCCCGCCGCACGTCGCCCGCTTTTGCGGTCACACTCTCGGTCGTCTCGATCGGCGCGCGGGTCGCCCCGTCGCGGTCGAGCGCGGCGGCAATCCGCGCCGCCGTGTTGTGCTCGAAGAAGAAGGCCGGCTCGATCATGCGCCCGAAGACGGCGCTCAGCCGTTCGTTGAGGTCCAGCAGATCGGCGGAATCGAGCCCGAGCTCGAAGAGCGGCGCGGTCGGCGGCACCGCATCCGGCCCGCCCCGACCGAGCACCGTCGCGATCGCCTCGCGCACCGGCGCCAAGGCATCGCGCGGAGGCGCATCCATCGCAAGCACATCGGCCGACGGGGACGTGATCGTTTGCGGTTCGATCGCGCGGCGCTGCCGCCGCTTCGGATCGTAGCGCACCAGAACGCCGGCGCCGCCATTGACCGCGTCCTTCGGCCGGTAGCCTTCGACCGGACCGATGATCTCCGCGCCATGAAGCTCGTGCATGCGCAGCACCGGGTCGAGCCGGCGCCCGGCCGGGTTGGTGAGCGCGATATAGTCGGCGTGCGACAGGTCGGGGCGCTTCCCGGCGTCCTTGCAGCGCGTGACGCCGACGATCGCCTCGACGCCGGGCAGCGTCGCCGCCCGCTCCAGCGCGAATTCGAGCAGCACGTCGCCGTAAGCGCGGTCCTGCACCGTGGGCGCGATGTTGAGCGCCAGCAGCTGCAGCACGGGCCCGTCCGGCCGATGCAGCCGATGCACATCCGTCGCGGTCACGCCTTCGAAACGGGGTTCGGCGATGCGCTGGGAATAGACCGCGCCGACGACGGCACCGGCGTGCTCGAGCACGAGCTGGCCGAGCGGAAACCTTTCGATCCGGCGCGCGAGCGTCCGCGTCGGCATCTGGAGCCCCGGCGCCCAACAGTCCCGTTCGAGCCGCTCCAGTACCGGCAGATCAGCCGCTACGGCGAGCCGGATCGCGAAATCGCGCCGCTCCAGGCGGAAGACGGCCCAGGCCCCCTCGCCGGCCGCATGGTCGCGGCCCTCTGGCGTCCAGCCCCGTTCGGAAAAGGCGATCAGCGCCGCCGCCGCGCCGACGGACGAGCCGTCGCGCGGCGCGGCGAGCAGGACGATGCTGCCGGCCGGCAGCGCCGCCGCCGCCCTCGCCACGGGCGCGAGGTCCGTGGTCGCGTCGTCGCAGACGACGACCGCCGCCCGGTGCCCGGACAGGCCCGGCGCCTCATCCGGCCGGCTCCGATCGGCCGCCAGGGGAAGCCCCGTCGCCGCGCCCACCCGCGCCAGCGTCGGTTCCACATCGGCAGTCAGCGCCACGAGCTCGGCAATCGCCGGATCCTCGCTCGCCAGCGTGGCGAGGAGAGCGGCGGGATCGGCGTCGGCGGCATGGGTCTCCGACATGGAACGATCTCCGACTGGAGCGAAACAGGATGTCCGCGCCCGATGCTGCGGGCGCGCCTTGCCGTTCGCGGCGGGTCAGGCCGCGGCGGCGACGTCGATCTGTTGGTTGAGCCGGGTCAGGACCTTGCCCGGACCGAGCTCCTCGAAGCTGTGCGCCCCATGATCGAGGAGCCAGAGGATCGTCTCGTGCCAGCGCACCGGGCTCGCGACCTGCTCGCCGAGCCGCGCCTTGACGATCCCGTCCGCGGCGCCCTCCGGATAGGGTCGGCCGGTGACGTTGCACGTCACCGGCGTGACGAGATCCCGGAAGCGGAAGGTGCGCAGGAAGGCGCGGAATTCGGCCGCCGCCTCGGCCATGTAGCGCGAGTGGAACGCCGCGCTCACCGGCAGGCGGACCACCATCTTGGCGCCGGCGGCCGTCAGCGCCCGCTCCGCCGCAGCGATGGCAGCTTCCGGCCCGGACAGCACGGTCTGGGTCGGCGCGTTGTAGTTGGCGACGTCGAGCCCGGTGACGCCGGCCTCGCGCAGCGCGGCTTCCAGCCGCTCCACCGTGAGCCCGAGCACGGCCGCCATGCCGCCGCCGGTCGCACGGGCCATCAGCGCCCCGCGCTTCTGCACGATGCGGACACCGTCGAGGAGATCGAACGCGCCCGCGGCATGCAGGGCGTTGAACTCGCCGAGACTGTGGCCGGCCAGGATATCCGCCTGCCGCCCCTCTGCCCTTGCGCGGGCGAGATGCAGCGCATTGACGACGAACAGCGCCGGCTGCGTGAACGCCGTCTGCTTCAGCCGGCCGTCCGGATCGTTGAGGCAGAGATCGCGCAGCGAGTAGCCGAGGATCGCGTCGATCTCGGCTTCGTGCGAGACAAACTCGTCGACCGCATCGAACAGATCCGCACCCATCCCTACATATTGAGAGCCCTGCCCCGGAAAGAGGAAGACATGCACGACGACCTCCCGAATATTATTCGGCAGCGAACAATGAAGAACGTTTGTTCTTATTATTATTGATCGTGCCGCTTCTATTTATCTACATGATACGGGACTCTACAGACATTTCACAAGCACCATAAAGCTCTTCGCCCGATTTTTTACTTTCCGTCGGGGCACGATTTCTCCCAGGAGCGGATGCGATCAGTTCGCGCGTATAGGGATGGGTGGGCGCGGCGAAGATCTGTTGCGGCGTTCCCGCTTCCACGACGCGGCCGCCGCGCATGACGACCACGCCGTCGCAAAAGCCGGCGGCGATGCGCAGGTCGTGGGTGACGAGCAGCATCGACAGGCCGAGCCGATCGCGCAGATCGCGAAGCAGTTCGAGGATCTCGGCCTGGATGGAGACGTCGAGCGCCGAGGTCGCCTCGTCGGCGATCAGCAGCGCCGGCTCCAGCGCGAGCGCACGGGCGATGCAGATCCGCTGGCGCTGGCCGCCGGAGAATTGCTGCGGATAGCGGTCGAGCGCCTCGGTGCCGAGCCGCACCAGCTCGAGGCAATGCGCGGCCCGCGTCCGCGCCTCGGCGCGCGGGACGCCGTAGTTGGTCGGCCCTCCATCAGCGCCTCGGCGACCGTCTGGCGCGGGTCGAGCGAGCGATAGGGATCCTGAAACACGATCTGCACACGGCGGCGGAACTGCTTGAGCGCGGCGCCGCCGAGTGCGGCGAGATCGGCTCCGTCGAGCAGGATCCGCCCGGCATCGGGCGCGACCAGACGCGCGACGCAGCGCGCCACGGTCGACTTGCCCGATCCGGACTCGCCGACGATCCCGAGCGTCTGGCCGTGCCTGACCGCGAAGGAGACATCCTCGGCGCCGACCACCGTCGTGCGGCGGAAACCCCGCCGATCCCGATAGATCTTGGTCAGCCCCTCGACCGACAGCAGCACCGGCGGCGGCGGATCGGCACGGGGCGTCGCGGGCGGTTCGAGCCGCGGGATCGCCGCGATCAGCGCGCGCGTGTAAGGCGCCGTCGGCCGATCGAGCACTGTCGTGGCGGGGCCTTGCTCGACGAGCCGGCCGGCCTTCAGCACGGCCACGCTGTCGGCGATGTCCGCGACGACGCCGAAGTCGTGGGTGACGAACAGCACGCCCATGCCGCGCTCGCGCCGGATCGAACGGATCAGCGCCAGGATCTGCGCCTGCGTCGTCACATCGAGCGCCGTCGTCGGCTCGTCGGCGACGAACAGCACCGGCCTCAGCGCCAGCGCCATGGCAATGACGACCCGCTGCCGCTGGCCGCCCGAGAGCTGATGCGGGTAGGACCGCGCGATCCGCGCCGCATCGACGAGCCCGACCTCGGCAAAGGCCGCGAGCGCGCGCCGGCGCCGCTCGGCGCCGCCGCCGAAACCGTGGCCGCCGATCCCATGGATCGCGAACACCTCCTCGACCTGCGCGCCGCAGGTCATCACCGGGTTCAGCGCCGTCATCGGCTCCTGGAACGCCATGCCGACGGTGCTCGCGCGAAGCGCGCGCAGCCGTGGCTCCGGCGCGCCGAGAATTTCCTCGCCGGCGAGCCGGATCGACCCGGCCACCCGCGCCCCGGCGGGCAGCAGGCCCATCACCGCCAGCGCCGTGGTCGACTTGCCCGAACCGGACTCGCCCACGAGACAGGCGAGTTCGCCGGCCGCGACGTCGAGCGACAGGCCCTCGAGCGCGCGGACCGGCGGATGGCCGGGCATTTCAACCACGAGGTCGCGGATGGAGAGCACCGGCGCCGCCGTCATCGCGCCCTCCCGACCGGATCGAAGGCATCGCGCAGGCCATCGCCAACCAGATTGACCGCCAGCACCGTCACCGCGACGAAGACGCCGGGGATCAGGATCGTCTGGGGATAGAGACGGAACCACTGCCGCCCCTCGGACATGACATTGCCCCAGGTCGGCGTTTCGAGCGGCACGCCGACCCCGAGAAAGCTGAGCGCCGCCTCGATCAGGATCGCGGTCGCGCAGGCGAAGGCGCATTGCACGGCGAGCGGGCCGAGCACGCCCGGCGTCACATGGCGCCAGATGATCCGCGCGGACGACGAGCCGACGGCCTCGGCCGCCTCGACATACGGCTCGGCGCGGATGCGCAGCGCGACCGAGCGCACCAGCCGCGCGACCCGCGGCATCTCCGGCACCATGATCGCGATCACGACCGTGATCACCCCCGCGCGCCACACCGAGACGAGGCCGATCGCGAGCAGGATGCCCGGGATCGCCATCAGCCCGTCCATCACGCGCATGGCGATCCAGTCGAACCAGCGCCAATAGCCGGCCAGGAGCCCGATCACCGCGCCGCAGACGCCGCTGAGCAGCGCCGCGCTGATCCCGATCGCGAGCGAGGCGCGACCGCCGTAGAGCACACGGCTCCAGAGGTCGCGGCCGAGCCCGTCGGTGCCGAACAGCGCGAGGCGCTCGATCGTGCTGCCGTCCGGCCGCGTCACCGTCATGATCGCGCCGGGCGGCAGATTGCGCGCGATCGGATCGATGGCGACCGGGTCGACGGTGCCGAGCCATGGCGCGAGCACCGCCGCGCCGGCGATCAACAGCAACAGGACGCCGCCGACCAGCGCCTCCGGCCGGCGGAGCGCACGGGCCAGCGCCCCGCGCGAGGCCGTGACGGACGTCGTCCCGATCGGCAGTCCGGCCGGCATGCTCATGTCCGGATCCTCGGGTCGATCAGGCCGTAGACGATGTCGATCGCCAGATTGGCGCCGAGACAGATCACGGCCGAAACCAGGATCGCGCCCTGCACGACCGGGTAGTCGCCGGCGACGACGGAATCGACCACGAGCCGGCCGAGACCGGGCAGATTGAACACGTTCTCGATCACCACCACGCCGCCCATCAGCAGGCCGATCGCGACGCCGATCACGGTCAGGACCGGCGCCGCGGCGTTGGGCAGCGCATGGCGCAGCAGCACGCGAACGGGTGCCGCGCCCTTGGCGCGGGCGGTGCGGACATAATCCTCGCCGAGCGTCTCGGCGACGCTCGCCCGGGTCATGCGCGCGATCACCGCGACATAGACCGGCGCGAGCGACAGGACCGGCAGGACGAGATGCGCGAGCCATGTCCCGAGCCCGGCCGAGAGCGGCGCATAGCCCTGCACCGGTAGCCAGCCGAGCCGGATCGCGAAGATGTAGACGCAGGCATAGGCGACGACGAAGCTCGGCGCGGAGAAGCCGACCACGGTGAAACCCATCAGCGTCCGGTCGAGCCAGCGGCCGCGCCGGTTGGCGGCCGCGACCCCGAGCGGCACGCCGAGCGCCACGGCCACCGCCAGAGTCAGAGCCGCGAGCGAGACCGTCGGGCCGAACCGCTCGCCGATCAGATCGGCGACCGGCACCCGGAAATAGAAGCTCGTGCCGAGGTCGCCGCGCGCGGCATGGCCGAGCCAGGTCGCGAACTGCACGGCGACCGGCTGATCGAGCCCGAACTGCGTGCGGATCGCGGCGAGTTGCGCGGTCGAGGCGGCGTCCCCGGCCATCGAGGCCGCGGGATCGCCGATCCCGATCCGGAGCAGCAGGAATACCGTCGCCGCCACCGTGAGCAGCACCGGAACCATCGCCGCCAGCCGACCGACGAGTGCCGAAGCCATCCGATGTCCCCCGCTCAGTGCTTGACGAGGTTCCAGAACACCGGCGCCGGCGCCTCAATGACGCCTTCGACAGTCGACCGTGTCGCGATCGGCACATGGAACTGGCCGATCGGGATATGGGTCGAGATCTCGACCGCGCGCTTCTGCGCCGCATCGGCCGCGGCCTTCTGCGCTTCGAGATCGGTCGCGTCCATGAACGCCTGCCGCAGCTTCTCGAGCTCGGCATCGCAGGGCCAGCCGGGCTGCGCCTTGTCGCAACTGGCGTCCATCATGTCGACGACCAGCGGGTTGATCGTGTCGATGCCGGTCGGCCCGGTCATGAAGGCGCTCCAGCCGCCGGCGTTCGACGGCGCCCGGCTCTTCTGCCGCGCCACCCAGGTCGCGATGTCGGAGACCTGCATGTCGACCTTGAAGCCGCCGCGCTCGAGCAGCGCCTTGGCGACCGGCCCGATGTTCGAGCCGAGGCCGGTGAACTGGATCAGCACGACCGGCGTCCCGTCGTAACCGGCCTCCTTCAGCAGCGCCTTCGACTTGTCGACGGTGGACTCCAGCTTGCCCTCCATGCCGACGTTGGTCTCGAAGGCGGTGCCGCAGGCGTACATCGACTTGCAGATCCGGTACTGCTTCGGATCGCCGACCGCCGCGGCCATGAAGTCGCGCTGATTGAGCGCGTACCAGACCGCCTGCCGGATCTTCGGATCGTCGAACGGCTTGGTGGTGTGGTTCATCCGGAACGCCATCATGATGCCGAGCGGGTTGTACTCGGTCAGCCGGACGTTCTTGTCGTCGCGCAGCAGCGGCAGCAGGTCGACGAGCGGCATTTCGAGATAGTCGATCTCGCCGGCGGCGAGCGCGTTCACCTGCGCCTGCGGATCCGGCATCGACAGCCAGACCACCCGGTCGACATTGACCTTCTTGCCCCCGGCGAGGCCCGAGGGCGGCTCGTCGCGGGGCTTGTACTTGTCGAACTTGACGTAAACCGCCTTCACGCCCGGCTGCCACTCGTCGGTCTTGAACACGAACGGGCCGGAGCCGGTATAGTCGGTGATCTGCTTGAACGGATCGGTCTCCGCAACCCGCTTCGGCATCATGAAGGCCGGGTAGGACGACGGCTTGGCGAGGCCGAACAGCAGAACGCCGGTCGGCTTCGTCAGCGTGATCCGGAACGACTTCGCGTCGACGACGTCGATCGCGCGGGTGATCGCCATCAGTTTCTGGCCGAGCGAGTCCTTCGCGGCCCAGCGCCGGATCGAGGCGACGCAGTCCTCCGCCGTGACCGGCTGGCCGTCGTGCCAGAGCAGACCATCACGCAACGTAAAGGTGTAGACCAGTCGATCCGGCGACACGTCGTACCGATCGACCATCTGCGGAGCGACCTTGCCGTCCCGATCGAGCGCGAACAACGTGTCGTAGATCATGTAGCCGTGGTTGCGGGTCGGACGTGAATTGGTCCATATCGGATCCAATATCTTCACATCGAACGACATAACCGCCTTGATCTCAGCGGCGTAAGCCAGCTTTATCATCAGCAGCGACACAAGAGTCGCCATGATCATTATTATTGATCTATTATTTTTCATTGTTTTTGCTCCCTAGATCTAGCATCATGCTATCATAGGAAAGCTTGATTACAAGCCGACCACTCTGTTATGACAGACAACAGCATGAGCCGTCGGCCGCGTGCGGCTCACCCAAAACAACCAAGAGCTTCAATGCCTTCTGCGGTGACGCTTTCGCCCTGGTTGTGACGACCTGCGGCGAATGATCCCACCTCCGAAGCCGAACCTCGAAGCCGAAGGGACAAGGAGACATCCGATGGTGATGGGAGCCGCCGCCGAGAACATCGAGCCGCTGCGGGAGCGGCCGCGGGTGAACCAACCCGACGTGTCGCTGCCGCCGAGCCCCTACCCGCGCCAACCCGCGCGGATCATTCGCGACCACGACGAGGCGGTCGCGGTCGCCCGCGAACTCGCCGCCGACTTCGCCGTGGAAGCGGCCCTGCGCGATCGCGAGGGCTTCCTGCCGATCGACGAGATCGAGCGCTTCTCGCAGAGCGGATTGTGGGCGATCACGGTGCCGAAAGCCTATGGCGGCCCGGAGCTGTCGTTCGTCACCGTCACCGAGGTGCTGAAGATCATCTCGGCCGTCGATCCGAGCCTCGGGCAGATGCCGCACAACCACTTCGCCTTCGTCGAACACCTGAAGAGCGACGCGACCGAGGAGCAGCGGCGCCATTTCTTCGCCGAGGTGCTGAAGGGCGTCCGCTTCGGCAACGCCATGTCCGAACCCGGCAACCGGCCGGTCAACGACATGCAGACCAAGCTGACCCACGTCGATGGCGGCGTGCTGGTCAACGGAACGAAATTCTACTCGACCTGCGCACTGCTCTCCCACGTGGTCGTCATCGTCGGCAAGGACGACAAGAACGAGCATTTCTTTGCCTTCGCCGATCGCGCGGCCGACGGGCTGACCATCGTCAACGACTGGTCGAGCTTCGGCCAGCGCACGACGGCCTCCGGCACGGTGATCGCGAAGGACGTGTTCGTGCCCTACGACCGGCTGGTGCCGACCCCCTTCTCCAAGGGGCTGCCGACCGCCCACGGCGCCGTGAACCAGATCCTGACCGCGATCGTCGATCTCGGCATCGCAAAGGGTGCGCTCGACGACACCGTCGCCTTCGTGCGCGGCAAGTCGCGGGCCTGGGTCGACAGCGGCAAGGCGATGGCGAGCGAGGACCCGTTCACGATCGCGGCCGTCGGCGATCTGGCGATCCGGCTGCATGCCGCGGAAGCGATGATGGAACGCGCCGCGCGGCTCGTCGACGTCGGCCTCGCCGACCCGACCGCCGACACCTCCGCCGCGGCGTCGATCGCGACCGCCGAGGCCAAGGTTCTGTCGACCGAGATCGCGCTGGCTGCGACCAACCGCCTGTTCGAGCTCGCCGGCAGCCGCGCGACGCTCGCCACCCACGGCCTCGATCGGCACTGGCGCAATGCCCGGACCCATACGCTGCACGATCCGGTCCGCTGGAAATTCTTCCACATCGGCAACTTCGTCCTGAACGAGGTCCGGCCGCCGCAAGGAGCCTTCATCTGAGCGCTCTCGAGGTCCGGACCGAGCCCGCGCCGCGCGCGACGCATCTCGAGGCGGGACGCGTCGACGTGTGGCTCGCCGATCCGGCGGCTATTCATGATCCGGACGGCGCGCTCGCGCTTCTCGACGACGAGGAGCGCGCCGTCCATGCGCGCTTCCTAATCGAGCCGCCGCGCCGGCTCTATCTGGCTGCTCACGCCCTGGTGCGACTGACGCTGTCGCGTTACGCCGACGTGCCGCCCGCGGCCTGGCGTTTCGCCCGCAATGACTACGGCCGGCCCCATGTTGCCGGTCCCGCGGCGGGGGCGGCCTCCACTTCAACCTGTCGCACACGACCGGGCTCGTCGCCCTCGCCGTAGCCGCGACGGAGGATGTCGGGATCGACGTGGAGAACACCGCGCGGACGCTCGACCACGACCGGCTCGCGCCGAGCGTCTTCGCGCCGGCCGAGCTCGCCGCGCTCCGGCGCATCGCCGATCCGGTGGCGCGGCGCACGCGGTTCTTCGTGCTGTGGACCTTGAAGGAGGCCTATATCAAGGCGCGCGGCATGGGCCTGTCGCTGCCGCTCGATGGCTTTTCCTTCGATCTCGACGGCCCGGAGCCGACGATCGCCTTCGCGGCGAGTTGCCCGGACGATCCGGCGCGCTGGCGGTTCCGGTACGACGCGCCGACGCCGACCCATCGGCTCGCGCTCGCCGTGCCGGCCGCGACGGACGAGATCCGCCTGTTCAGGGTGTCGCTCGGGGCCGAGGCGGTCGGCGCATGAGGCTCTTCGCCGTCGGCGATCTCCATCTCGGCTCGGACGTCAATCGCCGGATGCTGGCGACCGTGCCGCCGCACCCCGACGACTGGCTGATCCTCGCCGGCGATACCGGCGAGACGGTCGCGCATCTGACCTATGCGCTCGACCATCTGGTGCCCCGGTTCCGGCAGGTGGTCTGGGTGCCGGGCAACCATGAACTCTGGTCGGCGCGCGATCCGGATGCGCCGCGCGGCGTCGCCAAATACGAGCTGCTGGTCGAGGTCTGCCGCCGCTACGGCGTGCTGACGCCGGAGGATCCTTTCGCGATCGCCGCGTTCGGCGGCCGGCGGCTGCGGATCGTGCCGCTGTTCCTGCTCTACGACTACAGCTTCCGTCCGCCCGATGTTCCGCTCGAGGCCGCGGTGGCCTGGTCGCGGGAGACCGGGGTCGAATGCGCCGACGAACACCTGCTGAGCCCGGCCCCCTATCCGTCGCGCATCGCCTGGTGCCATGCGCGGGTCGCCGCAACGCTGGCCCGGCTCGAAGCCGAGCCGCCGATGCCGACCGTGCTCATCAATCACTTCCCGCTCCATCGCGATCTCGCTGTGCTGCCGCGCATCCCGCGCTTCTCGATCTGGTGCGGCACGACGCTGACCGCGGACTGGCACCGCCGCTTCGGCACCGAAGTGGTCGTCTACGGCCATCTGCACATTCGCCGGACACGCTGGCTCGACGGCGTCCGGTTCGAGGAGGTCTCGCTCGGCTATCCGCGCCAATGGGAAGGTCGGATCGGTCCGGGCGATCTCCTGCGCGAGATCGAGCCCGGGGCCGCGGCGCCCGAAGCGATCTGCTTCGGCTGAACCGGCACCGTCGGATCAGAAGGCGCCGGCCCAGAGCGGCGGCCGGCGATCGATCCAGGGATGCGCGACTTCCAGGCTCGCCGCGAGCCGGAGCAGCACGTCCTCGCGCCCGAACCGGCCGACGAACTGCACACCGATCGGCAGCCCGTCCGCCGCCCAGCCGAGCGGCAGCGAGATCGCCGGCTGGCCGGTGGCGTTGAAGAGCGCCGTGAACGGCGCGAAGGCGAAGATCGCCGCCGTCCAGCTCTCCGCGGTCCAGCCGGGCGCGGCGCCACTGAGGAGCCCGAGCGGCGGCGCGGTCCGCGCCACGGTCGGCGTGATCAGCACGTCCCAATCGGCGAAGAAGCCCCCGACCTTGCGCGACACGGCGTTGATCAGGTCGTCGGCCTCATAGATATCCGCGGCCGTGACGCGCCGGCCGTGCTCGTAACAGGCGAGCGTCGCGACCTCGAGCGTATCGGGTTCCGGCTGCCGCCCGGTCGCGGCGGCGATCTTGTCGACGGCATAGGCGATCGAGCCGGTCCAGAGCCGCAGGTTCGCCCTGTCGAAGGCTTCGACATCGAAGGACGGCGCCGCCTCGGCCACATCGTGGCCGAGCGCTTCACAGAGCCGCGCGGCAGCCTGCGTCGCCGCGACCACATCCGCATCGACGTCGGCGCCGTTCCAGGCGTCGGTTGCGACCGCGATGCGCAGCCGCTCGACGGGCGCCCCGACCTCCTCGGCATAGGGCCTGACCGGCGCGGGCAGCACGAAGGGATCACCGATCGCCGGCCCGTGGGTCGCATCGAGCAGGGCGGCACAGTCCCGCACGGTGCGGGTCACGGCGTGCTCGATGCCGAGGCCGAGCAGCACGCTGCCGTGCCCCGGTCCGAGCGAGACCCGGCCGCGGGTCGGCTTCAGCCCGACGAGCCCGGTGCAGGCGGCCGGGATTCGGATCGAGCCGCCGCCGTCGTTGGCATGCGCCATCGGCACCATGCCGGAGGCGACCGCCGCCGCCGCGCCGCCGCTCGAACCGCCGGCGGTCCGATCCGGCTGCCAGGGATTGCGCACCGGTCCGGTCGCGACCGGTTCGGTGACGACGCTGAAGCCGAGTTCGGGCGTCGCCGTGCGCCCGAGCGTCACGAGCCCGGCCGCATCGTGTCGGTGGGTGAGCTCGCTGGTCACCTTGGCCCTGAGCCCCTCGGCGAGTCGGCTGCCGCATTCGTTGAGCGCGCCGGCCGCCTGCGCGACGAGATCCTTGCGCAGGAACGGCACGCCGCGGAAGCGCCCGTCCGGCAATGGCCGGCCCGGCGCGGCCGGCTCGATCTCGATCACCGCATTCACCGTCGGGTTCAGCGCGGCGATGGCGGCGCGCGCCGCGGTCTCGACCTCGGCCGCGCTCACGTCGCCGCGCCGGATCAGTTCGGCGAGACCACAAGCGTCCTCGTTTGCATAGTCATGCAGGTTCATGGGCCTTGCCCTCGACGGCCGCCGCCACCTGTTCCTTGCGGCGCAGGAACGGCACGGCGGCGAGACCGATGAAAAACAGCGCCGCCATCCATTTCAGAACGTCCGAGATCGCCAGAACGAACGCCTCGCGTTCGGCGATTTTGGTCAGCCGTGACAATCCGGCCCGGTCGGCGCGCCGATCGTCGGCGAAGACCGTGCCGAAGCGGCTCGCGAGGCCGTCGCGGACCTCGGCCGCATGGGCCACGAAGGGCGTCACGCGCTCGGCCATGCGCGCGTAGTGGACCGTCTGGCCCTGCTGCAGCATGGCGCTGATCACGGCGATGCCGACCGCGCCGCCGAGATTGCGCATCAGGTTGAACAGCCCGCTCGCCGACGGCAGGCGCGGCCGGGGCACGCCGGCGAGCGCGAAGCTCGTGATCGGCACGACGACCGCCATGCTGGCCGCGCCGCGCAGCACCAGCGCCCAGAAGAACTCGGCGCCGCCCCAATCGTGGGTGAGCCGCGTCATCATCGCGAGCGAGGCGCCGTAGCCGACCAGCCCGACCGCGAGCAGCAGTCGCTGGTCGACGCGATTGGCGGTCGCCGCGATCACGATCGTGGTCAGCACCTGCGCCACACCCGTCACGAAGATCGCACGGCCGATGTCGAGGCTGTTGAACGCCCTGACCTCGCCGAGGAACACCGGCAGCACATAGATCGCGCCGTAGTTGCCGACGCCGACGATGAAGGCGAGCGCGCAGCCGAGCCCGTAGTTCGGGATCGCGAGCGCGCCGAAATCGAGCACGGGCCGCCGATGGGTCAACCCGCGCCAGATCACCACCACGAAGCTCGCCAATGCCGCGGCCGCGCTGGCCGCGATGATCGGCGAGGCGAACCAGTCTTTGCGGACGCCCTCCTCCAGCACATAGCCGAGGCCGCCGAACGCGATCGCGATGAACGGGATCGACAGAGCGTCGAAGCCGCGCAGCCGCGACAGGTCCGGCTCGTCGACCCGAACGAAGACCGGCACCGCGACGGCGATGACAAGGCCCGGCACGATGTTGACGTAGAACAGATGGCGCCAGGACAGCGTCTCGGTGATCCAGCCGCCGAGCGTCGGCCCGAGCGTCGGGGCGAGCGTGCCCATGACGCCGAGCACGGCCGGGATCAGCGCCGCCTTGGGCCCACGGAACAACGCGAAACCGGCCGAGAAGGCGAGCGGGATCATCGCGCC
This sequence comes from Ancalomicrobiaceae bacterium S20, assembly GCA_040269895.1. Lineage (NCBI taxonomy): Bacteria > Pseudomonadati > Pseudomonadota > Alphaproteobacteria > Hyphomicrobiales > Ancalomicrobiaceae > Methyloraptor > Methyloraptor flagellatus. Next base: position 2,166,743 of record CP158568.1, read on the forward strand.
GCCGACGAAACCCTGCACGACGCGGAACACGATCATCGACTCGATGCTCCAGGCGAGCCCGCACAGCAGGCTCGCCACGGTGAACAGCACCGCCGAGGCCGTGAACAGCCAGCGCGTCGAGAAGACGCTCGCGAGCCAGCCGGTCAGCGGGATCATGACGATCTCCGCCACCAGATAGGAGGTCTGGACCCAGGACATCTCGTCCCGGCTGGCCGACAGCCCACCCTGGATGTCGCGCAGCGAGCCGGAGACGATCTGGATGTCGATCAGGGCCATGAACATGCCCAGCGCCATGGCCAGGAAGCCCAGAAAGCGACCCGTTTCGCCGACGGTACGCCGATCCAAGGTCCATCCTCCGGAGTTCGATGCGGCGTTGCGCGCTGAGAATACCCGGCCGACGGGCGACACTCCACGCCGTCCCGCCGAATTCGCGTCACGATCCGCCCGATGGCCGGCCCACCGGTCGCGCGTCCCGCAAAATCCGATCCGCCATGCGGCCGCGCGCCGGTCGCCGTCCGTCCGGATGGCCGGGCGAGAGCTTCCAGTCGCGAAGCTCGTCGCCCCGGCGCCTCAGCCCCAGCGCCGTGCCTGCGCAAGGCGCGGCGGCAAGTCCCGCTTCGTTGTCGCCATCGGGTTCCGCAGCCTTGCCGAACCTGCTGAATTCGGCGAACTTGAGCGCCGAACTGCCCAGCTTCGGCAGTTCTCGATAGGTTTTTGTCCCTGCGGTTCCTATGGATTGCGAACCGTCCAACCGGAAGATTGCCAGATGACCCGATCGTTCCCGTCACTCGCGCTCGGCGCCGCCCTCGCCTTCACCGCGCTCGTCAGCCCCGCGCTGGCGCAGGTCAAACCGTTCGGACCCGGCTTCGACGGCTGGGCTTTTACCGCGACGCTGGAGGCCAACGGCGTGACCAACTGCCGCGCCACGCGCCGGGTCGGCGGGCGCGACGACATCCTGGCGCTGAAGACCGATCGGAAAGACTATGTCAGCGTCCGCGCGGAAGACCGGAAGGGCCGCTGGCCGGGTTCCTTCATCGTCCCCTTCCGCGAGCCGAATAACGGTCAGCAACATGACGGCACGGCCGCGGCCGACGGCAAGCGGCTGTGGATGATGGTCGATCGCAACTTCATCGAGGTACTCGCCCAGCGCGGCGGCTTCGATCTCTATCTCGGCGGCACCGAAGACAACGACAAGGTTCCGCTCGGCAACCAGGCGACCAAGGCCTTCATTCGCCTGAAGGAATGCATTGTCGCCAACGGCGGCTGATCGCCATCGGCCGGCCTCGTACGGGTGGATCCGCTCGGCCCGATCGTGCTCGAAGAGCGGGCCGACGATCCGGGCGAAGGCCCGCCCGCGCGGGCGCCCGTCAGACCTCGGCGGCCGTCATGGCGATGATCGACTGCCGCACCGCCTCGACCAGATCCTGCGCGACCGGCGACGGGCTGCGCTGGGGCGGGAACACGGCCGCGAACTCGAAGTCGATCGGCGGCTCGAAACGGCGCGCGACCACGCCGCGGCCGGCGAATTCGCGCGCCGTGAAAGGGTCGCAGATCCCGACGCCGAGGCCGGAGGAGACCATGCCGCACATGATCTCCGACAGGCTGGTCTCGACCCGGAGCACGCGCGAGATGTCCTCGCGGTTGAACACCTGATCGATGACGTGCCGGCTCGACGAGCCGGCCGACAGCGAGACGAAGGTCTCGCCCTCGAAATCACGCGGCACGATCACCGCCTTGGTCGCGAGCCGATGTCCCTCCGGCATGACCGCGACGCGCGGCAGTGGCGGCATGCGCACGCTCGGCAGGCCGGCGTGCGCGATCGGCACTTCCGCAAAGCCGAGGTCGCATTGGTTGTTGAGCACCCAGTCGACGACGAGCGGCGAGATCACGCCGAAGAACGACAGGTTGAGGCTCGGCCGCTCCACCAGGAACCGGCCGGCAAGGCGCGGCAGATAGCCGTTGGCGAGCGCCGGCAGCGCGGCGACCCGCAACATGCCGATGCGTCGGCCGCGGATCTCCTCGGCCGCGGCCGAGATGCGATCGAGACCGACGAAGGAGCGCTCGACTTCGGTGTAGAGCGTCGTCGCCGCCGCGGTCGGCACCAGGCCGGTGCCGCGCTTCTCGAACAGCTTCATCTTGAGCAGCGCCTGGAAGTCGCGCAGCAGCCGGCTCGCCGCCGGCTGCGTGACGCCCATCAGCGCCGCGGCTTCCGTGACGCTGCCGGTCAGCATCATGGCGCGGAAGGCCTCGACCTGCCGCAGATTGATCCGGGCCATGCCAGTCTCAATTCATAATATTTCGACATGAAGAGGATGTCATTATTCATTGGACGATGAAAGCCCCGATTGCGACGCTCTGCCTCGATCGAAGGCACGGCGTGTTTTTGCGCAAGTGGGGCGAAGCCCGACCGCCGCGGCAGCGATGGCGACAGATCAAGGGGTCACAAGCGGACGATCGCGACGAGCGCCCGACCTGCGGCCCACCGACAGCACTGATGAGGAGATCGGTCCAGATGAAAAAGCTCGGCCTTTTGACCGCCGCCGGCGTCGTGGCGCTCGGCGCCTCGCTCGTGCCGGCGACGGCTCAGCAGAAGACGCTCTATGTCGCCGGCTACGGCGGCTCGTTCGAGAAGACGATCCGCGACGAGGTGATCCCGGCCTTCGAACAGGCGAACGGCGTCAAGGTCGAGTATGTCGCCGGCAACTCGACCGATACGCTCGCCAAGCTGCAGGCGCAGAAGGGCAATCAGCAGATCGACGTCGCCATCGTCGACGACGGCCCGATGTATCAGGCGATCCAGCTCGGCTTCTGCGGCAAGGTCGAAGGCCTGCCGAAGGCCGATCTCTACGATGCCGCGCAGTTCAAGGACGACAAGGCCGTCGCCATCGGTCTGGTCGCGACCGGCATCATGTACAACACCAAGATCTTCGCCGAGAAGGGCTGGGCGGCGCCGACCTCCTGGAACGATCTCAAGGATCCCAAATACGCCAAGCAGCTGGTGATCCCGCCGATCAACAACACCTACGGCCTGCATGCTCTGCTGATGCATGCCAAGATGAACGGCGGCAGCGAGGCGAACGTCGACGCCGGCTTCAAGATCTTCAAGAACGACATCAATCCGAACGTGCTCGCCTATGAGCCGTCGCCGGGCAAGATGACCGAGCTGTTCCAGTCCGGCCAGGCGGTGATCGCGGTCTGGGGCACCGGCCGCGTCCAGGGCCTCGCCAACACCGGCTTCCCGGTCGACTTCGTCTATCCGAAGGAAGGCGCGGTGACGCTGCTCACCACCGCCTGCCCGATCGCCAAGCCGAATGCCTCGCCGCTCGCCTCGGCCTTCATCAAGGCGCTGCTCGACCCGAAGCTCCAGCTCGTGATGCTGAAGGACTACGGCTACGGCCCGGTTCTGAAGTCGATCGTGGTGCCGCCTGAGATGATCAAGATGGCCCCGGTCGGCGCGCGCGCCGCGGCGCTCTACACGCCGGACTGGAGCATCATCAACGACAAGCGCGAGGAATGGACCAAGCGCTGGAACCGCGAAGTCGAGCGTTGAGCTCCGATCGAGCGTCGAGCCAGGGCTGAGGCCCGCTCCGCTCCCGTTCGGCGGGATCCCCTGTCACCGCCGGACACGCTGAGCCCGCCGCGACCGACCGAACCTCAACAGGTCGGCGCGGCCGGGCAACGGTTCCCGGGCGGCGGCACCGCGTCCGCCGCCCGGGCCCCGACCGACCGCGACCGCGCATTCCCGTGCCGCGGTCCCTTATCCCGCGACCGGACTGATGACCGTCGGCCGGAATGTCCCGCCGGCGCCGGCGAAGCCTCGACACGGAAACCCGACACCATGTCCTTCCTCGTCCTCGACCACGTCGGGAAAAACTTCGGCCCGCAGACCGCCGTGGAGGATTTCAGCCTCTCGGTCGGAAAAGGCGAGTTCATCTCCTTTCTCGGTCCATCGGGCTGCGGCAAGACGACGACACTTCAGATGATCGCGGGCTTCCTCGATCCGACGCGCGGCGCGATCCGGCTCGAGGGCCGCGACCTGACCACGGTGCACCCGTCGAAGCGCGGCCTCGGGATCGTGTTCCAGAGCTACGCGCTGTTTCCGCATATGACCGCGGCCGAGAATGTCGCCTTCGGCCTGGAAATGCGCGGCGTGGCACGGGCAGAGCGCGAGACGCGCGTCCGCGACGCGCTCGCCATGGTCGGCCTCGCCGGCTACGAGGATCGCCACCCGCGTCGCATGTCCGGCGGCCAGCAGCAGCGCGTGGCCCTCGCCCGTGCGCTCGTCATCCGCCCGAACGTGCTGCTGCTCGACGAACCGCTGTCGAACCTCGACGCCAAGCTGCGCGAGGACATGCAGATCGAGTTGCGCCAGATCCAGCGCAATCTCGGCACCACCACCATCCTCGTCACCCACGACCAGATCGAGGCGATGTCGCTATCCGACCGGATCGTGGTCATGAGCAAGGGCCGCATCGAGCAGATCGGCACGCCGCAGGAGACCTACGAGAAGCCGGCCTCCGCCTTCGTCTCGCAGTTCCTCGGCAAGACCAACGACTTCGCCGCCACCGTCGACGGCACCACCTCCCCGCCCCGGCTGGCGATCGGCGCATGGCACCTCCCCGCGCCCGCCGGCGTCTCGGGCACGGTGACGGTCAGCGTCCGCCCGGAACGTACGGGGTTCGGCGACACGGGCCTCGCGGCCCGGATCACGACCCGGATCTTCCAGGGCAATCACTGGCTGTTCCAGTGCGAAACCGCATGCGGCACCGCCATCGTGATCCGTCCGAACGACGGCGGCGCGCAGCCCGCCGAGGGCGAGGCCGTGCATCTGACCTGGCGGCCCGAGGACATGAGCCTGCGCCCCGCGGGAGACCGGCCATGAGCGTCGCCGCGCCCGCCCCTGCTTCCGGCCCGGCCGCCGCGCCCGCCTCTGCCGCCCGCGCGGCCTGGGCGCTCGCCCTGCCGGCGCTGATGCTGTTCGTCGGCGTCGTGGTGATCCCGCTCGCCATGACGGTGATGCTGTCGTTCCACGACTGGGGTCAGTACAAGGGCATCGAGCGGGTCTTCATCCTGAAGAACTGGCAGGAGATCGCCTCCGATCCCTATTATGCCGAAATGTTCTGGCGGACCTTCCGGGTCGCGATCCTCGCGACGCTGATCACCGCCGTGCTCGGCGCGCCCGAGGCCTACATCCTGAACCGCATGAGTGGTCGCTGGCGGAGCTTCTTCCTGCTGGTGATCCTCGGCCCGCTGCTGATCTCGGTCGTCGCGCGCACGCTCGGCTGGGCGCTCCTGTTCGGCGGCAACAACGGCCTCGTCAACAAGCTCCTGATGTCGTTCGGCCTGATCAAGGCGCCGCTGCCGTTCATGTTCACCGAGACCGGCATGGTCGTGGCGCTGGCGCACGTCATGATGCCGTTTATGGTGCTGTCGGTCTGGGCGGCGCTGCAGCGGCTCGATCCGCAGATCGAGAATGCGGCGCTGTCGCTCGGCGCCGGGCCGCTGACCATCGTGCGCCGGATCATCCTGCCGCAGATCATGCCGGGCGTGCTCTCCGGCGCGATCATCGTGTTCTCGCTGTCGGCGAGCGCCTTTGCGACGCCCGCAATCATCGGCGGCCGCCGGCTCAAGGTCGCGGCCACACTCGCCTACGACGAGTTCCTCAACACGCTGAACTGGCCGCTCGGCGCGGCCGTCGCCGTGCTGCTGCTCGTCGCCTTGGTGCTGATCGTCGCCGGCTCGAACGCACTCGTCGAACGGCGCTACGCGGAGGTGTTCCGATGAGCAGGAACGGCCCGATCGCGCTGATCTTCCATACCCTTTTCGTCGTCTTCATGCTGGCGCCGATCGTCGTGGTCTGCCTCGTCGCCTTCACGCCCGAAGGCTTCCTGTCGCTGCCGACCAACGGCTTCTCGCTGCGCTGGTTCAGGACGATCGCGGACTATCCCGAGTTCGTGCATGCGTTTTGGGTCAGCCTCGGCCTCGGCGCGCTGTCCTCGGCCATCGCGCTCGTCTTCGCGGTGCCGGCGGCGCTCGCCATCGCCCGCTACGAGTTCCGCGGCCGCGACGCGCTCTCGGCGTTGTTCCTGTCGCCCTTGATGATCCCGCACGTCGTGCTCGGCATCGCCTTCCTGCGCTTCTTCACCGCGCTCGGGATCGGCGGCACGTTCGGCGCGCTGCTCGTCGCCCATGTCGTCGTCGTGTTCCCCTTCGCGCTGCGGCTGACGCTCGCCGCCGCGACCGGCATGGACCGCTCCGTCGAGATGGCGGCGGTCTCGCTCGGCGCCGATGGCTTCACGCTGTTCCGGCGCGTGACGCTGCCCTTGATCATGCCGGGCGTCGTCAGCGGCTGGGCGCTCGCCTTCATCCAGTCGTTCGACGACCTGACCATGACCGTCTTCCTGGCCGCACCCGGCACCGAGACGCTGCCGGTGCGCATGTTCCTCTACATCCAGGACAATATCGATCCGCTGGTGACCTCGGTGTCCGCCTGCGTGATCGCCGTCACCATGACCGCCCTCGTGTTGCTCGACCGTCTCTACGGGCTCGACCGCGTGCTCGCCGGCAGAAGCGACCACGGCAGATAGGGCGAGAGGAGAAACCATGTCCAAGGATTATGACGTCGCCGTCGTCGGCGGCGGCCTGCTCGGCTCGGCGATCGCCTGGGGTCTGGGCCGGCTCGGCAAGCGTGTCGCCGTGCTCGACGAGGGCGACATCGCCAAGCGCGCGTCGCGGGCGAACTTCGCGCTCGTCTGGGTGCAGAGCAAGGGGCTCGGCATGCCGGCCTACACGACCTGGACCGTCCGGGCCTCGGAAACCTGGGGCCGGCTCGCGGCCGAACTGAAGGATCAGACCGGCCTCGACGTCGCGCTGCAGCAGAACGGCGGTTTCCACCTGACCCTCGGCGACAAGGAATTCGAGCAGCGCGGCGAACTCGTCACGCGCATGCACAACCAGATCGGCGCGGCCGACTACAAGATGGACATGCTGACCGCGGCGGAGGTCAAGACGATGCTGCCGCTGATCGGCCCGGAGGTCTCCGGCGGCAGCTTCTGTCCGCTCGACGGCCACGTGAACTCGCTCAGGACCTTCCGCGCGCTCCACGCCGGCCTCAAGCAGTTCGGCGTGGACTACCTGCCCGAACGGCCGGTCTCGACCATCACGCGCGACGGCGGCGAATTCCGCCTGGCGACGCCCGCCGGCGAAATCCGCGCCGCCAAGGTCGTGCTCGCGGCCGGCAACGCCAACCAGACGCTGGCGCCGCAGGTCGGGCTCTCCGCGCCGATGGGCCCGACGCGCGGCCAGATCGTCGTCACCGAACGGACCGTGCCGTTCCTGCCGTTCGCGCTCTCGACGCTGCGCCAGACCGACGAGGGCACGGTGATGATCGGCGACAGCAAGGAAGAGCAGCTCGACGACCGGATGCTCAATCATTCCGTCAGCGCCGTGATGGCGGATCGCGCGCAGCGGCTTTTCCCGCATCTGGCGCGGCTCAACGTCGTGCGCTCGTGGTCGGGCATCCGCGTGATGCCGAAGGACGGCTTCCCGATCTACGACCAGTCGGAAACGCATCCCGGCGCCTTCGTCGCCTGCTGCCATTCCGGCGTGACGCTCGCCTCCAACCACGCCTTCGAGATCGCCCGCATGGTCGCGGACGGCGGGCTCGCCCCCGATCTGGTCGGCGCCTTCTCGGCCGCGCGCTTTGATGCCGCGCCGGCAAAGACGGGCAGCGGCTACTACTGACAACGAGACGGCCGGCGACGGCCCGGAGACATCCATGTTCAAGCGAACCGAACAGGACACGAGACGATCCGTGCGGATCTTCGTCGAAGGCACCGCAGTCGAGGCGCGCGAGGGCGACACGGTGTCGGCCGCCCTCCTCGCTTCCGGGCTCGACGTGGCCCGCGCGACCGCGGTCAGCGGCGCTCCGCGTCTGCCCTATTGCATGATGGGCGTGTGCTTCGACTGCCTCGTCACCATCGACGGCGTCGGCAACCGGCAGGGCTGCCTGGTGCCGGTCGCCGAGGGCATGCAGATCGAAATCCAGAAGGGCAAGCGGGAGATCGGCCGATGAACGCCATGTCGCCGGGAGCCCCGTCGGGGGCCTCCCCGTCCACCGCGCCGAAGCGCGACCAGTACGACGTCGTGGTGATCGGCGCCGGCCCGGCCGGCCTCGCCGCCGCCGCGACCACGGCCGAAGCGGGTCTCTCGACGCTGCTCCTCGACGAGAACGCCGGCCCCGGCGGTCAGGTCTGGCGCGCGATCGCCTCGACCCCGGTCAAGGCGCGCGACACGCTCGGCACCGATTTCTGGGCCGGCGCGGCGCTGGTCGAGGCGGTCGCGGCGAGCGGCGCGGAGGTGATCCAGCGCGCGACCGTCTGGTCGCTCGACAAGAGCCTGGATGTCGGCCTCTCGGTCGCCGGCGGCTCGACCTTCGTGAAGGCCGGCCGCGTGATCCTCGCGACCGGCGCGCTCGAGCGGCCGTTCCCGATCCCGGGCTGGACGCTGCCCGGCGTGATGACCGCCGGCGCGGCGCAGACCATGCTGAAATCCTCCGGCCTCGTCCCCGACGGGAAGACGGTGATCGCCGGCCAGGGGCCGCTCTTGTGGCTGCTCGCCGCGCAGGTCCTGCGCCTCGGCGGTCGCATCGACCGGATCCTCGATACGACCGAGCGCAAGAACTGGCTCGCTGCGCTGCCGCATGCGTTTGCGTTCCTGACCTCGCCCTATTTCGCCAAGGGCCTCGCCATGATGCGCGAGGTGCGGGCCAAGGTGCCGGTCGTGAGCGGCGTCACGGAACTCGCGGCGGAGGGCGACGGCCGGCTGGCGCGTGTCGTCTACACGGCCGGGGGCAAGCGCGAGACCGTCGCCGCCGAGCTCCTGCTCCTGCATCAGGGCGTGGTGCCGAACGTCAATCTCGCGATGGCCGCCGGCATCGAGCATCGCTGGGACGACGTGCAGCTGTGCTGGTCGCCGGTCATCGACCCGACCGGCGCCACCTCGGTCGCCGGCATCGCGATCGCCGGCGACGGCGCGGGCATCGGTGGCGCCGGAGCGGCCGTGTTCCGTGGTCGGATCGCCGCCCGTGCCGCGATCGAGGCGCTGGCACCGGACGCCGCGGCCAAGATCGAGCCGATGAGCGGATTGCAGGCCGCGCTCGCCCGCGCGACCCGCGGCCGCGCCTTCCTCGACACGCTGTTCCGCCCGGCGAAGCAGTTCCGCATCCCGAGCGGCGACACGATCGTCTGCCGCTGCGAGGAGGTCACCGCCAAGGACATCCTGGACTCCGTCGCGATCGGTGCGACAGGCCCGAACCAGCTGAAGGCCTATCGCCGAACCGGCATGGGCCCATGCCAGGGCCGGCTCTGCGGCCTGACCGTGACCGAGCTGATGGCCGAGGCGCGCGGCAAGAGCCCTGAGGAGATCGGCTACTATCGGCTGCGCGCGCCGGTGAAGCCGATCTCGCTCGGCGAACTCGCCGCGCTGCCCAAGACCGAGGACAGCGTCAAAGCCGTGGTGCGCGGATGACCACCCGGGTGGACGCCATCGTCGTGGGCGGCGGCATCCACGGCTGCTCGACCGCGCTGCACCTCTGCCTGCGCGGTCTGAAGCCGGTGCTGATCGAGAAGGACTACGCCGGCCGCCACGCCTCCGGCGTCAACGCCGGCGGTGTCCGCCAGCTCGCGCGCCACGTCGCGGAGATCCCGCTGTCGAACCGCTCGATGGACATCTGGGAGCGGATCGCCGACCTCGTCGACGACGACTGCGGCTTCGAGAGCCATGGCCAGGTGCTGGTCGCGGAGGACGACGGCGAACTCGCCGCCTGCCGCATCCGTGTCGACGATCTGAACGCGCGCGGCTTCGTCCACGAGGAGCTGATGGACGCCGCCGAACTGCGCCGTCTCGTGCCCGCCGTCGCCGAGACCTGTCCCGGCGGGGTGGTGTCACGCCGCGACGGCGCCGCCAATCCGGCACGCACGACGACGGCGTTCCGCCGCAAGGCCGAACGCCTCGGCGCACTCGTCCGCGAGGGCGAGCCGGCGCGCAACGTCCGCAAGGACGCCGGGCTCTGGCGCGTCGACGTCGGAACGGAAACCTTCGAGGCGCCGATCCTGGTCAACGCCGCCGGCGCCTGGGCCGGCCGCATCGCCGCCGCGCTCGGCGAGCCGGTGCCGGTCGAGACCGTCGCGCCGATGCTGATGATCACCTCGCGCGTGCCGCATTTCATCGACCCGGTCGTGATCCTGCGCGGCCGCAAGCTGTCGTTCAAGCAGTTCGCCAACGGCACGGTGCTGATCGGTGGAGGCCATCTGGCGACGCCCGACCAGGACCGCAACGAAACCATCCTCGACTGGCGCAAGCTCTCCGAGAGCGCGCGCACCGTGTTCGACCTGTTCCCGGTCATGCGCGGCGCGACGATCGTGCGCGCCTGGGCCGGCATCGAGGCGAAGACCCGCGACGACCTGCCCGTGTTCGGTCCGAGCGCACGCCACGACGGGCTCTATCACCAGTTCGGCTTCTCGCTGCACGGCTTCCAGCTCGGCCCCGGCGCCGGCGCCGTGATGGCCGAGATCATCGTCGACGGCGGCACGCAGACGCGCGTCGCCGAGCTCGGCATCGGCCGTTTCCAGCTCCCCTGATCCCCAACCAGAAGAGAAGACGCATGACCATTACCCGCAGCATCCGCACGCCGATCATGCACCGCGCCGTCGAGGCGAACGGCTTCGTGTTCCTCGGCGGAACGATCGCCGACGACACGACCGTCTCGATGGGCGAGCAGACGACCAACATCCTCGAAAAGATCGCGGGCTATCTGAAGGAGGCCGGCACCGACGCCTCGCGCGTCGTGCAGGCCTCGATCTTCGTGACCGACCTCTCCAAGAAGAAGGAGATGGACGCGTCCTGGACCGCCTTCTTCGGCGACAACCTGCCGACGCGGGCGACGGTCGGCGTCTCCGATCTCGGCGGCGGCGCCATGATCGAGGTGGTGGTGACCGCGCTCAAGGGCTGAGCCGCGTCTCCGCCACGCGACCGGAGCCGAACGCTCCGGTCGCCCCCCGAGGACCGGCCTCAGGCGCTTTCGAGGTCCGGCCGTTCGCGCCGGGGCAGTTCAAAACCGGCGGTGAACCCAAAGCCGCCACGGCCGAATGTCAGCCGGCCGTGGTGGCTCGTGACCACATCCTTGACGATCGCGAGCCCCAGGCCCGAGCCCGACGAGCCGGCGCCGGCCTTGAACGGCTCGGTCAACAAGGTCAGCAAGGAAGAGGTGCTGGAGATCCTGAACGACAAGGACACCCGGTTCTCGACCACGCCCGACGGCGTGATGCAATACGCCGAGTTCATGCATCTGGCCGGCACGATCAAGCAGAAGCCGGCCGTGTGGTCAGACATGTTCATTGCCGCGATGAAAGGCCGCAACGGCAGCTGATCATCTTGCCGGGGCGAGCGTTGTCGCACGCCCCGGCCCCTGCCTCCATTGATCCGGTCGTCGGTCCATGCTTCGCCGCATCGCCAGCAGGGCGCGCGGAGCTGTCCGGCCCTTGTCCGGCGCTCACGGAACAACCGACGCAGCGTCACGCACCGATGCACCGAGACCTGTTGAAAAAGCTGTGCAATCCGGCATCCGGGGGCCGACATCCCCGAGGGAAAGGCGTATCGTTAACATTGAGTTAACTGACGAGGCCTTGCGATTCGCCCCGTCATTGCAGCTCGATGTTCGGTTGCGTTGCGTGAGGCTCGTCGCCCTGCGGCGCCGGTTCGAAGGCGTGGGGGCGGGAGTTGAGCGGCTCTTCGTTGAGAGGACGCAAGACACGTCTGGCGGCAGGCGTTTCGGTGCTGTCGCTCATTCTCGCCGCCGGCGCGACGCAGGTCCGCGCCGATTCCGTCGTCGTGACCGACCAGAGCGGTTTCGAGTCCGCGGTCAGTTCAGCCATCAACTCCGGCCAGCCGACGAGCATCACCGCACAGGGCGGATCGACCTTCGTCGTCCCGCCCGGCTGGGATTTGCCGGGCAACGCCTCTTCCCTGCTTCTGACCTTCAACACCTCTCCCCTCGACATCGGCACAGCTAACGGCGACTCGGACCTGACGCTGCGGAGCGGCACCACCCTGACGTTGAACACCACGTCGGGATCGTCGGCGGGACGGATCGAGCTCGGGAACGGCAACGGCAGCACCGGGACGCTCAACATCTCGGGCGGCACCGTGCAGGTGAACCTCGCAAACACCAGCACGGCCCCGGCGACTTCGATCGGCCGCATCTGGGTCGGCGGCGGCGCGACCAACACGGACGGCGGCACCGGCACGCTGAACATGACAGCCGGCGAGCTGCACTACGTGGCCAATGCCGGCAGCCTGAACTACGGCGGTCTCGCGATCGGGCGTGGTACGGCCGTGACCGGGACCTTCGACCAGTCCGGCGGCACGGTGCGCTTCTCGAGCGCCGGCATGCTGGACCTCGGCACGGTCGGCGCCACCGGCAGCTACACCCTCTCCGGTGACGCGGTCTTCGACGCCACCTCGGGCGGGATGACCGCCTATATCGGCTCGCGCACGTCCGGTGCCGGCGGCAGCGGCACCGCCTCGAACGGTACGCTGACCATCTCGGACAACGCGCAGTTTTCGATCACCACCGGCAGCTTCGCTGGCGGACAGCTCTACGTCGGCGATTCCAAGGGGACCGGCGTCATCAACCAGAACGGCGCCGGGTCGGTCGTGACCCTCGGCCTCGCCAATCCGATCCGCTTCGGCAGCGACGTCAGCAATTACGGCACCGGCGGCTCCGGCACCTACAATCTCTCCGCCGGAACGCTGTCGGTCCAGAACGTCGGCGGCTCGGCGCAGATCGTCTTCGGCGCGTCTTCCGGCGGCACGGGAACGTTCAACATCTCGGGCGGCTCGGCGAACGTCGCGACCCAGCTCGTCCTTGCGTCCGTCGCGGGATCGACCGGCACCGTCAATCTGACCGGCGGCAGCCTCACCCTTTCGGGCTCGAGCTACCTGAACTTCGGATCGGGCACCGGCACGTTCAACCTCAGCGGCGGCAGCTTCACCGTCGGTGGCACGAACGGCATCCGCGGCACGGGCGCGTTCAACTTCGACGGCGGCACGCTCGTCGCCGGCGCGGGCCTGACCACGTCGAACGCGATGACCATCAACGCGGGCAAGACCGCGACGATCAACACCAACGGCAACACCGCCACCTTGTCGGGCGTGCTGTCGGGCAGCGGCGCGCTGACCAAGACCGGTACCGGGAGCTTGATCCTCTCGGGCACCAACACCTACAGCGGCGGCACCACGATCTCGGCCGGAACGCTGCAACTCGGCGCCGGCGGCACCACGGGCATGGTCCCCGGCGACATCACCGACAACGGTGACCTGGCGTTCAACCGGTCGGACGACCTCACCTATTCGGCCATCGTCTCCGGCACCGGCTCCCTGACGCAGGCGGGCAGCGGCATTCTCACCCTCTCGGGCGCGAACACGTTCGGCGGCGGCGTGATCGTCTCGGCGGGCACGCTGTCGGTGGGCAGCGACGGGGTCATGGGCGCCAGCACCGGAGCGGTGACGCTCGCCGGCGGCGGCATTCTGTCCCCGAGCGCCGCCTTCTCCAGCGGCCGCGCCGTCCACTTCGGCACCGGTGGCGGCACGATCGACATCGCCTCCGGCAACGATCTCACCTTGACGGGGACGCTCGACGGCAGCGGCGGCCTGACGAAGTCCGGGGCCGGTACGCTCATCCTGTCCGGTGCCGCCTCGTATACCGGGGCCACCACGATCTCCGCCGGCAGCGTTCAGATCAACGGAACGAGCTTCTCGTCGGACATCGCCAACAGCGGCACGCTCTTCTTCGGCTCCGACCTCACCTATGCCGGCACGCTCTCCGGAACCGGGACGGTCACGAAGAACGGCACGGGCACGCTCATCCTGAGCGGCACCAACACCTATTCCGGCGGCACGACCATCTCCGCCGGCACGGTGCAGATCGCCGCCGATGCGGCCCTGGGCAGCGGGTCGCTGACCCTCTCCGGCGGCACCCTGACCAGCACGGCCACGTTCAGTTCCAGCCGGGACGCCACCCTGTCCAGCGGTTCCACGATTTCGGTGGCCACGGGCACGGTACTGACGCTCACCGGCGTCCTCGGCGGCACCGGCGGGCTCACCGCGAGCGGCGCGGGCACGCTGGTCCTGTCCGGCACGAACACTTATACCGGCGGCACGACCATTTCCGCCGGCACGTTGCAGATCGCCAGCAATACCGCACTCGGCAGCGGGGCGCTGAGCCTGGGTGGGGGCACCCTGTCGACCACCGGCACGTTCACGTTCAACCGGAATGTCACCCTTACCAGCAGTTCCGCCGTATCCGTCGCCACCGGCACGACACTGACGCTCAGCGGCGTCGTGTCCGGCGGCGGTGGGCTCACGACGAATGGCGCCGGCACCCTCGTCCTCTCCGGCGCCAACACCTATACGGGCGGCACCACCATCGCGGGTGGCACGGTCCAGATCGCGGCGAACAGCGGCCTTGGAAACAGCGGCGGGGCCGTCACGCTTTCGGACGGGACGCTGGCCGTCACGGCAACGTTTTCCAGTTCGCGCGTCACCACCCTATCCGGAAGCGGCGGCACAATCGTGCCGGCATCCGGCACGTCTCTGATCTGGAGCGGGAAAATCAGCGGGTCCGGCGCTTTGACCAAGTCCGGCGCCGGCACCTTGGTTCTGGGCGGGGCCAATGACTATACCGGCGGCACGACCATCAATTCCGGCACCGTGAGCATCAATGCCGACAACCGCCTCGGCGATACGAGCGGTGCCCTGACCATGGCGGGCGGCACGCTGGCCACGAGCGCCTCGCTGACGATCTCGCGCGCCGTCTCGCTCAGCGCCGACGCGACCTTCAGTGCGGCGGCGACGACGATCATATCGGGTGCGATCACCGGCTCGGGCCGGCTCACCAAGAGCGGCACCGCCACGCTGTCGCTCACGGGCGCGAACACCTATTCCGGCGGCACGACCATCTCGCAGGGCACGCTGCAGATCGGCAATCAAGGAACGACCGGCAGCATCACCGGCGACATCACAAACAATGCGACGCTCGCCTTCGCTCGGAGCGACGACATCACCTTCGACGGTGTGATTTCCGGCACCGGCACCGTCACGAAGCGGGGCGTCGGGACCCTGACGTTGACGGGGACCAACACCTACAGTGGTATCACCAGCGTTTCCGCCGGCACCCTGCAGGTTTCCGCCGACGCTAATCTCGGCGGCTCGGGCAACGTTGCGTTCAACGGCGGCACGCTGGCGACCACAGAGACGTTCTCGTCCAGCCGCAACGTCACGCTGAACGTGATGGGCCTCCTCGCACCCGCCACCGGCACCGCGCTCACGCTCTCCGGCGTCGTCTCCGGTAGCGGCGGACTGACGCAGACCGGCGCCGGAACCCTCGTCCTTGCCGGCACCAACACCTATACGGGCGGCACGACCGTTTCGGCCGGCACGCTCGAGGTCTCCGCGGACACGAACCTCGGCGGTTCAGGCACGCTCACGCTCTCGGGCGGCACGTTCGCGACGACGGCGGATCTGACGTCGGCGCGGTCGGTCGTGCTGAGCAACAGCAGCACCATCGCGCCCGCCGTCGGCACGACGCTCACCCTCTCCAACGTGGTCTCCGGCAGCGGTGGGCTGATCAAAGCCGGCGCCGGTACGCTGGTCCTGGAGGCCTCCAACAACACCTATTCCGGCGGCACCACGGTCGCGGCCGGCACGCTGGAAATCGGCAACGACGGCAACCTCGGCAACGGCTCCGCGGGCTTGACCCTGTCGGGCGGCACGCTGTCGACCATCGGGGCGTTCACCTCGAACCGCGCCGTCGCGATCACGGCCGACAGCACGGTTTCGACGGACGCCGGTACGACGCTGACCCTCGGCGGGATCGTCTCCGGCACCGGCGCTCTGACCAAGAGCGGCGCCGGCACGCTGGTCCTGACCGGGACCAACACCTATTCCGGAGGCACGGTCCTCGCGGGCGGCATCCTGCAGATGTCCGACGACGCCCAACTCGGCGCCGCGAGTGGCGGCCTGACCCTCGATGGCGGCACACTCGCGATCGTCACGGACATCAGCTCCGCCCGCTCCGTCTCCGTGGCGAGCAACAGCGCCATCAACATCGACCCGGGAGTGACGCTGACCCTCACCGGCACCATCTCCGACGGCGGCTCCTATTCGAAGACCGGCGACGGCACGCTCGTGCTCGCCGGAACCGATGCCCATATCGGTGGTACGGTCGTCACCGCTGGAACGCTGCAGGTCGGTGACGGAGCGACGTCCGGCAGCCTCGTCGGCAGCGTGAGCCTGGATAGTGGCGCGTCGCTCGTCTTCAACCGTACTGACGCGACCACCTTCGGGGGCGAGATATCCGGGAACGGCTCGGTGACCCAGGCGGGCACCGGCACGCTGACCCTTGCCGGAGAGAACAGCTACAGCGGCGGCACCTTCGTCACCGCGGGCACGCTGCAGGTCGGCAACGGCGGCACGACGGGCCACATCTCGGGCGACGTCGTGAATAATGCCGCCCTGGTGTTCGACCGCTCGGATGCCGTCACCTTCGCGGGCGTGATCTCCGGCACGGGTACGGTCACGCAGGCGGGCACCGGCACGCTGACCCTGTCCGGCACCAGCACCTACACCGGCGGAACGACGGTCTCGGCCGGCACGCTGCAAATCTCCGCCAACGCCAATCTCGGCGACGCCTCGGGCGGGCTGACGCTAGCGGGCGGTACACTCGCGACGTCCGCGGACGTCACCACGGGACGCACCATCACCCTGACCGGCGGCGGCACGGTCGCGCCGGCCTCCAGCAAGAGCCTGACGCTCGCCGGTGTCGTCTCCGGCACCGGCGGCCTGACCATGGCCGGCGCAGGGCGGCTGACCCTCTCGGGCACCAACACCTATGGCGGCGGCACCACGGTTTCGGCCGGGACGCTCGTTATTTCGTCCGACGGCAACCTCGGCGACGCCGCGGGTGGCCTCGCGCTCTCCGGCGCCATACTCAACACGGGCAACAGCACGATCAGCTCCGCCCGCGCGGTGTCGCTGTCGGGAAGTTCTTCGATCGCGACGACCGGGGCCGGCACTCTCACCCTCAGCGGCGTCGTGTCGGGGACCGGTTCGCTGAGCAAGGGCTCCGCCGGCACGCTCGTCCTGTCGGGCACCAACACCTACAGCGGCGGAACCACCATCCGGGCCGGGACGGTGCAGGTCTCGTCCGACGCCAATCTCGGCGGCGCGACCGGCGGTCTCGTCATGGGCGGCGGCACGCTCGCGACGACGGCGTCGTTCACCTCCAACCGTGGCGTCGACTTCACCAATATCGGAACGTTCCAGACCGCGACCGGCACGACGCTGACCCTGACCGGCGGCATCACCGGGCTCGGCGTGATCAACAAGACGGGCGCCGGCACGCTCGTCCTCGCGGGCACCAACACCGACAACGACGGCGGCGCGACGATCTCGGCCGGCACGCTGCAGGTCGGCAATGGTGGCACCTCCGGTGTGCTCCTGGGCGACGTGAGCAACAACGCGTCCCTCGTCTTCGATCGATCGGACGCGGTGACCTTCCTCTATGCGATCGACGGTTCGGGCTCCCTCACCCAGGCGGGCACGGGCACGCTCACGCTCAGCGGCAGCAGCTCCTATACCGGCGGGACCACGGTCTCGTCCGGCTCGCTGGTGGTCTCCGGCTCGATCGCCGGCGCGGTGTCGGTGGCGAGCGGCGCGACGCTCGGCGGCGGCGGGTCGATCGCCGGAATCGTCACACTTTCGAGCGGTGCGACGCTCGCTCCCGGTGTCGCCGGAACGCCCGGCACGCTGTCGGTCGGCGGTCTGTCGGTCGCCTCCGGCGCCACGCTGGCCTTCAACCTCGCGCAGCCGAACGGGCCGACGAGCAACCTCAACGACCGCATCGCCGTGACCGGAAACGTCACCCTGTCGGGCGGGCTCCTGACCGTGAACGACGGGGCCAGCTTCCAGGCCGGCAGCTATCGGCTGATCGATTATTCGGGCACGCTCACCCTGACGGGCGCCGGGCTGTCGGTTTCCGGCACACCCGCTTCCCTCACTTCGAGCGTGATCCAGACCGCGGTCGCGGGACAGGTCAATCTCGTGGCGCTCGTCGACGGGGTCTCGACACAGTGGTGGAACGGCGCCGGCACGGCCGGCAGCGGCACCATTTCCGGCGGCGCCGGCACCTGGAGCGCGGCCGCGACCAACTGGACGAACGTCAACGGCACCATCGCCCAAGCCTGGATCGACGGCGGCCTCGGCATCTTCAATGGCATCGCGGGCAATGTGGCCGTCAGCGGGACGGTGAACGCCAGCGGCCTGCAATTCGCGATCACCGGCTACACGCTCGGCGGCACGGGGACGCTCACGCTCGTGTCGCAGGCCGGTGGCGGCGCGCCCTATGTCCAGGTCGACAGCGGCACGGCCACGATCACGACGGTCATCGCCGGCACGGTCGGGTTGACCAAGACCGGCACAGGGACACTCGTCCTCGGCGGCACCAATACTTATACCGGCGGCACCACGCTCTCCGCCGGCACGCTGCAGGTCGCCTCCGACGCCAATCTCGGCGACACGTCCGGAAGCCTGACGCTCGCCGGCGGCACGCTGGCGACGACCGTGTCGTTCACGTCAGGTCGCGCGGTCGCGCTGACCGGGGCCGGTGCCGTCGCTCCCGCCACCGCCACCACCCTGACCCTCGGCGGCGTCATCTCCGGCACCGGTGCACTGACGAAGTCGGGCGCCGGCACGCTGGTGCTCTCGGGCAGCAACACCTACACGGGCGGCACCACCGTCTCCGCCGGCACGCTGCAGGTCGCCTCCGACGGCAACCTCGGCGACGCGTCGGGAGGCCTGACGCTCGCCGGCGGTACGCTGGCGACGACTGCGTCGTTCACGTCGAACCGCGCCGTGACCCTCGCCGGGGGCGCCCTCGCGCCGGCCGCCGCCACGACGCTGACGATCGGGACCGCGATCTCCGGCTCGGGCGGGCTGACGCACGCGGGTGCTGGCACGCTCGTCCTCGGCGGCGCCAACACCTATACCGGCACCACGACCGTGACCGCCGGCACGCTGCGCGCCACCAACGCCGGCGCGATTCCGGGCGCCGTCGCCAACGGCGGCACGGTGATTTTCGACACCTCCGCCGACATCACCATGGGCGGCGCAATCACCGGCACGGGCGCGCTCGTGCAGCAGGGCACCGGCAAGCTCACGCTCGCCGGCGCGAACAGCGCGAGCGGCGGCACGACCGTCTCGGCCGGCACGCTCGAACTTCCGAACGGCGTCACCCTGACGGGCGACGTCCTGGTCCAGAGCGGCGGCACGTTGCAGGGCGCGACGGACAGCACCGGCGGCCCGTCCGTGGCCGGCACGGTGACGATCCAGAACGGCGCCACCCTCAAGGCGACGGTGCCGGCCGCGGGCGGCCTCGGCAGCCTGTCGATGACCGGCCTTGCCCTGTCGAACCTGTCGAACGTCGCCGTGACGCTCGGAGCGAGCACGGGCACGACAGCCGTCTCCGTGGGCGATCTCACGCTCGACGGCGTCCTCAATGTGACGGACGCCGGCGCGCTGTCGCTCGGCGTCTACCGGCTCGTGTCCTATTCGACCCTCGTGGCGGACAACGGCCTCGTGCTCGGCACCACCCCGTCGGGGTTCGCCTACCAGATCCAGCAGGCCCCGGGCGCGGTCAATCTCGCCGTGCTGAGCGGCGACATGCTCTACTGGAACGGCACGACGACGAGCGCCGACGGCACCGTCCATGGCGGCAGCGGTACCTGGACGGCGAGCGGTTCCAGCCCGAACTGGCTGACCTCGCCGCTCAACCAGTCGCGGGCCTGGAACAGCCAGTTCGCCGTGTTCACGGGCACCGCCGGGAGTGTCGCCGTCTCGGGATCTGTGACCAGCACCGGCATGCAGTTCATGGTCGACGGCTACGGCGTGACCGGGGACGCGATTACGCTTGCCGCCACCGCCGGACGGCCCCCCGTGCGCGTCGGCGACGGCACGGGCGCGGGCGCCGCCTTCGTGGCGACCATCGCCTCGCCGCTCGCCGGCACGACCGGGCTCGAGAAGACCGACCTCGGCACGCTGGTCCTGACCGGGGCGTCGACCTACAGCGGCGGCACGGTCGTGACGCAGGGCCGCCTGCAGATCGGCGACGGCGGCACGGCCGGCTCGATCGCCGGCGACGTCGCGGTCGCGTCGGGCGCGACGCTCGCGTTCAAGCGCAGCGATACGGTCGCCTTTGCCGGCGCCGTCAGCGGTGCCGGCGGCATCGCGCAGCTCGGCACGGGCACGCTGACGCTGACCGGCGCCAACACCTTCACCGGCGGCGCGACCATCGCGGCGGGCACGCTGCAGATCGGCGGCGGCGGCACGCAGGGCGCCCTCGCCGGCGACGTGGTCGATAACGGACGGCTCGTCTTCGACCGCTCCGACGACATCGCCTTCGGCGGCGCCATCTCGGGGACGGGATCGCTGACCAAGGACGGCGCGGGCACGCTCACCCTCTCCGGCGCCGGCACCTACACCGGCGGGACGGACGTCACGCGCGGCACGCTCGCGCTGACCGGCAGCCTCGCCGGCGACGTGACCGTCCGCGATCAGGCGACGCTCACCGGCTCGGGCGCGACGACCGGCACGGTCCACGTGCTGAGCGGCGCGACGCTCGCCGGCGCGCAGGGTGCCGCCCTGACCATGGGCGGCCTCGCGCTCGACGCCGGATCGCACCTCGCCGTCACGCTCGGCGGCACCAGCGGCGGCGGCGTCTTCACCGCGAACGGCGGCGTCACCCTCGACGGCACGCTCGACGTCGTGGCTTCGACCGGCTTCGGCGCCGGCGTCTACCGGATCGTCAGCTATACGGGCGCCCTCACCGACAACGGCCTCGATCCGAGCGCGCTCGGCGGCAGCCTGTCGGGCCGAGTGCAGACCTCGGTCGGCGGACAGGTCAACCTCGTCGTGGCGCGGACCGACGCGCCGATCCTGGCCTGGAACGGATCCCAGACCGTGGCGAACGGCTCGGTGGTCGGCGGCTCGGGAACCTGGTCGGCCTCCGCCGCGACGAATTGGACCAATCCGGCCGGCGATACGGCTCTGTCGTGGAACGGCGGCTTCGCCGTATTCCAGGCGACGGGCGGCACCGTCACCGTCGACAACGGCGCGGGCCAGGTTTCCGTGACCGGCCTGCAGTTCGCCGATACCGGGTACGTCGTGACCGGCGGGGCGATCGCGCTCGCGGGAACCGGGACGGCGACGATCCGGGTCGGCGACGGCACCACGGCGGGCGCGTCCAAGGTCGCGACCATCCAGAGCGCGCTGATCGGCGCCGCCGGCATCGAGAAGACCGATCTCGGCACGCTGATCCTCGCCGGCAGCAACACCTACACCGGCGGCACGACGGTCTCCGCCGGCACGCTCCGCGTCGGCGACGGCGCCACCGCCGGCTCCATCCTCGGCGACGTGGTGAATAACGCGGCGCTGGTCTTCGACCGGTCCGACGCCACGCGGTTCGACGGCGCGATCTCGGGCACAGGCTCGGTGACAAAGGCCGGCGCGGGCACACTGACGCTTGCCGGCGCCAACAGCTATTCGGGTGGCACGACCGTGGCCGGCGGCACGCTGCGCCTGCTCGCCGCGCAGGCGCTCGGCAGCGGCGGCCTGACGCTCGGCGGCGGGGGCACCCTGCAGGCGGGCGACAGCTTCGCCTACGCCGGCGCCGTTCTGCTCGGCGGTCCGGGCGCCGCGGGCATCGCCGTGGATGCGGACAAGACCCTGACCCTGTCCGGCGTCCTGTCCGGCACCGGCGGCTTCACCAAGACCGGAACCGGCACGCTCGTCCTCTCCGGAACCAACAGCTACACCGGCGGCACCACGGTCGGCGCCGGGACGCTGGTCGGCAACGCCTCGAGCCTCTCCGGCAACATCACCAACAACGCCGCCGTCGTGTTCGACCAGACCGGCACCGGCACCTACGGTTCGGTGATCTCCGGTACCGGCTCGCTCACCAAGACCGGCTCCGGCACCCTGATCCTGACCGGCGACAACACCTATACCGGCGGCACCACGGTCTCGGCCGGCGTGCTCCAGGTCGGCAACGGCGGCACGACCGGCGCCATCGTGGGCGACGTGGTCAACAACGCCACGCTGATCTTCAACCGCTCCGACGCCTACACCTTCACGGGCGCCATCACCGGCTCGGGCAAGGTCATCTTCTCCGGTGGCGGGCTCGTCCAGTTTGCGGCGCCCTATACGGGCGCGGTGACGACCGAGAACAGCTTCTTGCGGCTGGCCCCGGGTACGACCACCAGCTCGACCATCACGGTCAACGCCGGCGGCGTTCTCGGCGGCACGGCCCAGATCGGCGGCCTCACCGTCAATGCGGGCGGCACCGCGGCGCCGGGCTATTCGCCGGGCACCCTCACGGTCGCGGGCGCGGTGACGTTCAACGCCGGCGCCGTCTATGCCGTCGACGTGACGCCCGAGGGCGCCCACGACCTGATCATCGCCACCGGGGACGTGTCGATCTCGTCGGGTGCATCGGTGCGGGTCACGCCGGTGGCCGGCACCTATCCGAACCGGAGCACGATGACGATCCTCACCACTTCGGGGACGGTGACGGGACGGTTCGGCAGCGTCACCTCGGACTATGCCTTCCTGCAGCCGGAGCTCGGCTACGATCTGCGGAACGTCTATCTGAACCTCGTCTATACCGGCGCGGCCTTCGCGGATCAGGCGCAAACCCCGAACCAGGCCAGGGTCGCCGTGGCGGCGCAGGCGCTCGGCGCAGGCAACGCCGTCTACGACGCCCTGCTCACGCAGGCGAAGGGGGCCGTCGCCCCGGCTCTCGACCAGCTCGGCGGGGACATCTATCCGTCGCTCAGCACGCTCTCCCAGCAGAGCTCGATCCGTCTGCGCGACGCGGTCGGCGCGCGGCTGCGTCAGACCGCCCCCGGCGCCGGCGCCCTCGCCACCGCGGCGAGGCTCGGCGGCCCCGGCACGGCCGCCTTCGGCCACGATCTGACGGCGACGGTCTGGGCGCAGGGTCACGGCGGCTGGGGCGATTTCTATGGCGACGGCAACGCGGCCGGCCTCTCCTCGTCCGCAGGCGGCTTGCTCGCGGGCGTCGATGCGATGGTCTTCGACGACATTCAGGCCGGCATCGTCGCCGGCTTCACCCAGACGCGGTTCACCGCCAGCGCGCGAAACGCCTCCGGCGCGATCGACAGCTACGATCTCGGCCTCTATGTCGGCACGCAACAAGGGCCGTTCGCGCTGCGCGGCGGCGTCTCCTATACGTGGCAGGATCTGCGGGTGACGCGCGCCGTGGCCTTCCCCGGCTTCACCGCCGCGCAGAAGGCCGGATACGGCCTCGGCACGACGCAGATCTTCGGCGAGGCGTCCTACAGGATGGCCTTCGCCGGCTTTGAGTTCGAGCCCTTCGCGGGCCTCGCCCACGTGTCGGTGTCCGGCGGATCGGCCATCGAGACCGGCGGCAGCGCCGATCTTTCGGTGCGGGTCCGCGGGCAGCAGACGCTCTACAGCACACTCGGCGCCCGTGCCGCCACCACGTTCACCGTCGGCGGCCACACGCTGACGCCGAGCCTGAGTGTGGGCTGGCAGCATGCGTTCGGCGACACGGCCTCGACGGCAGACATGGCCTTCGCGGCCGGTGCGACGCCGTTCCAGGTGCGCGGGCTGCCCATCGCGCGCGACACGCTCGTGGTCGGCGCGGGCCTCTCCTATGCCCTGTCGGACCAGGCGACCATTCAGGTGAACTACGCCGGCCAGCTCGCCGCGGGGGCGCGCCAGAACGCCATTTCCGCCCGGTTCTCGCTGAAGTTCTGACGGGGCCGCCGGTCCTGCCAAGGAAGCCTCGGTCCCTGTACCCGAGACGGCGCTCCTCCGGCACGGCGCGATCCGGAGCGGGCTGCCGCTCGCCCGCGGGAGCGGCCTTCTCGGCTCTCTCGCCCCGCTGCTCGCCGGCATCCGCCTCGACACGGCCCGCCTCACCCGCGAGCCGCGAGACGGCAGTCGAAGGCAGCGCCGGGGTTCGGTTCAGAGGCGCCGGCTCACCTGGCCGTCAATGGATGATAGCCGCGCGCAAAATAGGCGAGGCCCGTCGACTGCTCCGACAGATGGACTGCCATCACGGCGCAGAAGAGCACATGATGCGATCCGACCTCCGCCCGCCCGGTGATGCGGCATTCGAACACCGCCGCCGCGTCAACCAGGAAGGGCGCGCCGGTTGCGCCGCTCTGCCATGTCGCGCCGGCAAAGCGTTCTTCCATTGGCGTCCTGCCGCCGAAGCGGTCGGCGAGCGGCTGCTGGCCGGACGAAAGCACGTTGACCGCGACGACGCCGTTGGTCTTGACGGCATGGAAGGCCGAACTGAGCTGGTTGATGCACACGATGAGCGTCGCCGGCGTGTCGGTCACGCTGCAGACCGCGGTCGCCGTGAAGCCGGCACGCCCCGCCGGGCCGTCCGACGTCACAATGTTCACCGCCGCGCCGAGGCGCGCCATGCCGTCCCGGTAGAGCGCGGCCGGTACGGTCTCCAACGGCGCCGCACTCACGGCCGATACCACGTCATGCCTGCTCACGAGCCGTCCCCTTGTCCTTGGTGCCGCCGAGGAGAGCGAGGCTGTGTTCGAGCGCCACGACGACGGAGTCGAGCACGGGAATGCCGAGTTCCGCCGACAGCGGCGGGGCGATGCCGGCGCCGGCGAGATTGGTGCACAGGATCAGGATCGCATCGACCGGCGTTCGCGCCACCGCACGCGCCATATCGGCGATCCGCGCGGGCGGGATCGCCGCATAGTCGGTGTTCTCGGTCAGATCCGCCCGCACGGCCGCCGCGACGGTGAAGCCGGCCGCCTCGTAGTGGGCGATGATCCGCCGTTCGAGCGCCTCGACATAAGGTGTGACGAGCCCGATGCGCCTGGCGCCGAGCGCGGCGAGCCGGTCGTTGAGCGCGATGATCGCCGTCGTGGCGGGAATGCCGGTCGCCCGCTCGATCGCCTCGACCATGGCCGTATCGCGGGCGAAGCCGAGCCAGCTCGCCGCCGTGCCGTTCCACAGGATCAGATCGACCTTGGCATCCGCCAGCAGTTCCGCCGCGGTCAGCACGCGGTCGAGCTCGAACTGTTGCAGCGAGCCGTCGTCGGCGGTCAGCTGCACGACCTTGAGCCGCGAGACATGCACGCTGACGCCACCATCCGGCGGCAGGAGCCGGGCCGTCTCCGGCTCGACCACCGTGTTCGACGACGGCACCAGCATGCCGAGGCGCTTCGGTTCAGCCATCGCCGGCCTCAGACGATCGAGCGGCGCGAGGCGATGCCGCCGTCGACGGTGAGGATCGTGCCGGTCGTGTAGCCCGAGCGGAACGAGGCGAGGAAGACGATCAGGTCGGTGATCTCGTGGACATGGGCGGCGCGGCCGAGCGGATAGGTCGCGGCGAGCTCCCTGTAGCGGGACGGGTCGCCGTAGAGGTCGCTCGCCCGCTTCTTCAGCATGTTGTAGATGCGGTCGGTGTCGACGGGCCCCGGATTGACCCCGACCACGCGGATGTTGTCGTCGAGGCTCGAGCCGCCGAGCGCCCGGGTGAAGGCCATGAGGCTCGCATTGCCGACCGCGCCGGCGATGTAGCGCGGATCGGAGATTTCGCCGCCGTTGCCGATGTTGTTGATGATGACGCCGCCGCCGGCCGCCTTCATGCGCGGATAGTAGAGCCGGCACAGGTTGATGTAGCCGAACACCTTCAGCTCCCAGCCCGCGCGCCACTTGGCCTCGTCGACATCGAACAGCGTGCCGGATGGAATGACGCCCGCGTTGTTGACCAGGATGTCGACGTCGCCGACCGCTTCCGCGAGTTCTTCGCAGGCGCCCGGCCGGGTCAGGTCGCAAGGGTGCAGCGTGACGGTGACGGCCGGAAAGCGCTCGGCGATCTCGCTTTTCACCGCTGTGAGGTTGTCGACGTTGCGCGCCGTCAGATGCAGATGGCAGCCTTCCTCGGCGAAGGCTTTCGCGAGGCCCGCGCCGATGCCCTGCGAGGCACCGGTGATGAGGACGGTCTTGCCGTCGAGACGAAGATCCATGGTGCTTGTTCCTGTTGCGGCGTGGCTCAGACGGAGACGGTCGACCCGTTCCGCGCAGGGGCGGGGCGGGAGAGGCCGAGATGGTCGCGCAGCGTCGTGCCCGTGTAGTCGGCCCGGAACAGGCCGCGCTCCTGCAGGATCGGCACGACCAGATCGACGAAATCGTCGAAGCCGTCGGGGAAGTAGGGCGGCATGATGTTGAAGCCGTCGGCGGCGCGGGCCTCGAACCAGGTCTGCAGCGTGTCGGCGACCTCGACGGCCGAACCGCACAACACCCAGTGTCCGCGCGCGGCCGCCATCAGATTGTAGACATCGCGCAGGCTCATGTTCTCGCGCCGCGCCTTGGCGAGCATAACACTCGAGAACGAGTGATAGCTGTCGGAGGTCGCGATCTCGGGCACCGGTCCATCGAGATCGTAGCCGCTCATGTCGGTACCGAAGCGGTCGGAGAGCAGCGCCAGCGCGTTGGTCTCGGAGACGAAGCTCTGCAAGGTCGCGAGCTTGTCGAAGGCCTCGCGCGCGGTGCGCCCGACCACCGGCATGACGCCCGGCAGCATGGTCACGTCCTCGGGGCGCCGCCCGAACGGGGGCAGCAGCGCCTTCAGCGCCGCATACTGCTTCTGCGCCTCGCCCATGTCCTGCACGACGGAGAAGACGACGTCGGCGGTGCGCGCCGCGAGCCGCTGCCCTGGCGCCGAGCCGCCCGCCTGCAGCACGACCGGCTGGCCCTGCGGCGAGCGCGAGATGTTGAGCGGTCCCTTGACCTGAAAATAGGTGCCGTCGTGGTCGAGGGCATGCACCTTCGCCGGGTCGATATAGACGCCCGTCTCGCGGTCGGCGACGATCGCCCCCTCGTCCCAGCAGTCCCACAGGCCCTTGACCGTCGAGACGAATTCCTCGGCGATCTCGTAGCGCAGGCTGTGATCGGGATGGTTGCGGCCGAAATTGGCGGCCGAGACCGGATTGGCCGTCGTCACCGCGTTCCAGGCCGCGCGGCCGGCGCTGATGTGATCGAGCGAGGCGAAGGCGCGCGCGGTCGAGAACGGATCGCCATAGGTCGTCGAGGCGGTCGCGCCGAGGCCGATCCGCGACGTGGTCATCGCGATCGCGGCGAGCATCGTCAGCGGCTCGAGCCGCGACGTGTAGGACGGATGCGCGGCGGGATCGGCGTAGAGATTGTCGCCCATGAAGATGAGGTCGAACTTGCCGCGCTCGGCGATCTCCGCGATCCGGCGCACCTGATCGATGCTCTCGAAGCGATCGAACGCATTCGGATAGCGCCAGCCGGCGACATGGCTGCCCGTGCCGAGGATGAAGAGGCCGAGATGCATCTGGCGCCGCGGCGCACTGCTGGCGGTCATGTATTCTGTCCGGAGGGTTCGAGGAAACGGAAGCCCATCGTGCGGGCGCGGTAGTGAAGGCCGCCGTCCTGGACGATCAGGAACGCCGCCCTCGCCTCGCCCGGATTGTGGTGCGAGTGCGGAAGCGTCGCCGGCGTGACCAGCGTCGCATGCTCCGACCAGTCGCACCGCTCGCCGCCGACCATCGAATAGGCGCCCTCGCCGGCGAGGATCAGCGTGATGGCGGCGGAGTTGTGCTCATGCGCCCGCTGGTGCTCGCCCGGCGGCACGGTGTTCAGCGACAGCGTCAGGGTCGGCAGGATGTTGCGGCCGGCCTCGAGCGTGTCGCTAGAGAAGATCAGCGCGATCCCCGAGGTGGTCGCATTCTGCGCGGCCTCGACGACCTTCTGGAGCTGGCGGGCGATCTCATCGGCGGGATAGTGGACGGGCGCGACGCTGGTCTGCCGTGGATCGGGCACCGCGCCGGCAAAGCGGTAGAGCGGCTCGTCGGTCACGAGCCAGAGGAGCGCGCCCGACGATCCGCCGGCGAGCACCGTCTCGACGCCGCCCGGCGTCAGCATGACGTCGCCGGCCGCGAAGGCGAACCGCTCGCCCCCGACGCTCATGTCGCCCGCGCCCGCGATCACATACCAGATCGCCCCGGACGCGACCGGGCGGAGCGTCAGCGCATCGGCGGCCGCGAGCGCGACGTAGCGCGCGAGCATCAGCGGCGTGGTCGCCGGGTCCACCCGCCGATGCCCGCCCCGCCGATGCCCGCCCCTCCGATGACGGCCGACTGGTCGCAGGCGACGAGGCCGGACGTCCCCGCCTCGACCATCGCTCGCGCGACGCCGACCTCGCCACGGAAGGCCGCCGCCGGAACGGCCGGCAGCTTGATGTTGAAGGCGTTGCCCGAATTGAAGAAGCGCGCCCGGGCGCCGGCGGCGCTCGTCGGCGCTTCGGGCACTTGAACGGGCATCTCGGCCATGTCGATGCGCCGGCTTGCGGTCATCACGTGCTCCTCATGCCAGGGACGCCAGATCGGGACGTCGCCGATGCCAGGTGGTCACCGCCTGATAGGCATGCCCCGCCCGGCAGACGAGGCTCTCGGCGAAGGGACGGGCGACGAACTGGAAGCCGATCGGAATGCCGGCCGCGCTCTCGCCGCAGGGCAGCGTGACGGTCGGATAGCCGCAGACGTCGAAGGGCGCGGTGAAGGGGCCGATCGCGAGAATGGCGGCCGGGTCTTCGCCGAGCGAGCCCATGAAGTCGAGCGTCGGCCCCGCGACCGGCAAGCCCGGCACGACAAGAAGGTCGATGTCCGCGAAGAGCCGCGCCATCTGGCCGTTGAAGGTCCGCCGCGCGGCGAGCGCGTCCGCGAGATCGAAACCCGAGACCTTGTGACCACGCTCGAGGAGGGCCGACAGGCGCGGGCCGTATTCGCTCTTGCGGGCCGGATAGGTGTCCCGATGCGCCCGCGCCGCCTCGACCGCGCATTGCACGGCCCAGCCGCGCAGGATCGCGTCGGTGTCGGGGAAGCGCACGGGTACGATCTCCGCGCCGAGCGAGGCGACGGTCGCGAGCACCGCCTCGATCGACGCGACCACTTCGGCCGTCGCCTTGGCCGCGATGAAGCCGAGGTCGACGCCGACCCTGAGCCCCGCGATGCCGCGGTCGATCTCGGCGAGGTAGTCCGGCACGGCGACCGGCGCCGCCGTCGGATCGGCCGGGTCCGCGCCGGCGATCAGGCCGAGCAGCAGAGCGGCGTCGGCGACGGTGCGCGCCATCGGCCCGACGTGATCGAGCGAGTCGGCGAGCGGGAAGACGCCGTGCCGGCTGACGCGGCCCCAGGTCGGCTTGATGCCGACGACGCCGCAGCACGAGGACGGCAGGCGGATCGAGCCACCGGTGTCCGTGCCGAGCGAGCCGTAGGTCAGCCCGGCGGTCAGCGCCACGCCCGAACCGCTGGAGGAATTCCCCGTCCAGTGCGCCGCGCCGAACGGATTGAGCGGCTCCTGGATCGTCGGATGATGCTCGGCGTAGACGCCTTCGGTGCAGGTCAGCTTGCCGACCATGACGGCGCCGGCCGCGGCGAGCCGGGCCGTCGCGGTCGACTCGTAGGGCGGCGTCCAGCCGGCGTAGATCGAGCTGCCGAGCCCGGTCCGGATCGCCTGGGTATAGAAGACGTCCTTGACCGCGATCGGCACGCCGTGCAGGGGCCCGCGCCAGCCGCCCCGCGCGATCTCAGCCTCCGCGATCCGCGCCTGCTTGAGCGCGCCATCGGCCGCCACGGCGACATAGGCATGCAGACGCCCATCATAGGCCGCGATCCGATCGAGCATCAGCTCGGTCAGCGTCACCGGCGAAAGAGCGCCGTCGCGAATGCGCGGCGCCAGCGCCAGGATCGGGGCGGCCCACAATGGCTCGGCTGGATGAATGTCGGAGGAAGATGGCAGTGCGGACATGAGGTCCCTGCGCTCGTGCTTGGTTTACGATTATACGGTACACCCGATTTCGTATAATCGATGCCCGTATTTTCACCTCATGCTGCCCCCGAAGTGGCCAATTCATGACAAGTCCCGGGGACTTCACGGCGGTCGAAGGGGATCATGCGTCCCTAATCCGGGCTTTTCGCATACGGCAAATAATTGGTACGCATATTGCTATACAGTTTTCCGCATACACAAAACCCCTGGAGGTTTGCATGGCCTTCGCATTCGTTCGTACGCTGACGGGCGCAGCCGCCGCCCTGGCCTTCGGCCTCATCGCCTCGTCCGCCGCTATCGCCGGCGAAAAGGTCTCCATCCGCCTGAAGTGGGTCGCGCAGGCCCAGTTCGCCGGCATCTACGTCGCGAAGGCCAAGGGCTTCTATGCCGACGCCGGCCTCGACGCGACGATCAACCCGGGCGGCCCCAACATCAACGTCGAGACGCTCGTCGCCTCCGGCGCCGACACGTTCGGCATCGCGAGCGGCACCGAGGGCATGCTCTATGCCCGCGAGAAGGGCCTGCCGCTCGTATGCGTCGGCATGTCCCAGCAGATGACGCCCTTCGCCTTCGTCACCTACGACAATTCCGGCATCAAGTCGGTCAAGGACTTCAAGGGCAAGAAGGTCGCCGTCTGGTTCACCGGCGTGCAGTACACGCTCTATTCGGTGCTCGCGCACGAAGGTCTGAGCCAGAAGGACGCCCAGATCGTCGCGCAGCCCTTCTCGATGCAGCCCTTCATCGACAAGCAGTACGACGTCGCCACCGTGACGCTCTACAACGAGCTGAACACGCTGAAGGAACAGGGCATCAACAACATCAAGCTGTTCATGCCCGACGATTCCGGCGTGACCACCCAGCAGGATGCGCTCGTCACCTCCGAGAAGATGATCAAGGAGAAGCCGGCGCAGGTTCAGGCCTTCGTCTCCGCGACGCTGAAGGGCTGGAAATACGCCTTCGAGCACAAGGCCGAGGCCGTCGACATCGTCATGGCCGCCGGCTCCGGTCTCGACCGCAAGCACCAGGAGCTCATGCTCGACGAGATCCAGCGCATCATGACCGCCAAGCTCGGCAGCGCCGAAGGTCTCGGCGCGATCGACATGAAGGCGATCGGCGATGTGCAGGACAGCCTGCTCAAGTTCGAGGCGCTGAAGAAGCCCGTCGACCTGAAGGCCGCCTTCGACGCCTCCTTCTGGGCGAAGGTTCCGGCGGCGGACAAGAAGCTCTGACAAGCGGGCGGCGGGAGATGGATATCCCTATGGCAGAACCCTCCACTGCGGCCGACCATCGGCCCGCCCACCTGCAGCTCGTCAATGTCTGGAAGCGCTTCGGTCCGCCGGAGCGTCAGACGGTGGCGGTGCGCAACATCGACTTGTCGATCCGTCCGGGCGAATTCGTCACCCTGATCGGCCCATCCGGATGCGGCAAGTCGACCCTCTTCAACATGATCGCCGGGCTCGTCGCCCCCGATGACGACGGCTCCATTCTGCTCTCCAATCAGGTGCAGCAGGATTACGGCCTGCTCGGCAAGGTCGCCTTCATGCCGCAGCGCGACCTGCTGTTCCCCTGGCGCACGGTCATCGACAACGCGACGCTGGCCCTGGAAGTCGAGGGCGTGCCGCGCAAGGCCGCCCGCGCCCGTGCCGCCGCGCTGTTCCCCGAATTCGGCCTCGAAGGCTTCGAGGACCATTATCCGCACCAGCTGTCCGGCGGCATGCGCCAGCGCGTCGCCATGATGCGCACCTTCCTGTTCGAGCGCGACCTCGTGTTGCTCGACGAACCGTTCGGCGCGCTCGACGCGCTGACCCGCGCCATGATGCAGCGCTGGCTTCTGGACGTCTGGGCGAGGCATCGCCGGACGGTGATCTTCATCACCCACGACATCGACGAGGCGATCTTCCTCGGCGACAAGGTCGTCGTCATGACGGCGCGGCCCGGCACGGTCAAATGCGAGGAACGCATCGACCTGCCGCGCCCGCGTGCCGCCTCGGTGACGACGACGCCCGCGTTCATCGAGCTGAAGCGCAAGCTCCTCGCCGTCCTCGAGGAGGAGAGCCTCAAGACCTTCACCGGGGCCATGCCGGGCGCGGGATCGCTGCCGACCGCGGGAGCCCTGCCCGCATGATCCGCGACGCTCTCCTCCGTTCGCCCCTGCCCATGCTCGTGATCGTCGGGCTGTCGTGGTGGCTGCTCGTGCCGGCGCTGAAGGTCGAGCCGCGCTACCTGCCGCCGCTCGCCGCGGTGATCGCCGACATCCGCTCGGTCTGGCCCGATCTCCTGGCGGGGTTCTGGCGCACCTTCGTCGAGACGGTCGTCGGCTTCCTGTTCGGGGCCGGAGCCGGTGTCGCGGCCGGCATCGGTTTCGCCCGTTGGCGCTGGCTGGAACGCGGCATCTTCCCGATCTTCGTGGCGCTGCAGAGCGTCCCGGTCATCGCCTTCGGCGCGATCGTGGTGATCTGGTTCGGCAACACGCTCGCCTCGAAGGTCGTGATCGCGCTCTATCTGGCTTTCTTCCCGATCGCGGTGAACACGCTGCGTGGGCTCCAGGCGGTCGATCCGCAGCGCGTGGCGCTGATGCGGAGCTTCGGCGCCTCGCCTCGGCAGATGTTCTTCACGCTCAGCCTGCCGACGGCGCTGCCGACGATCATGATCGGCCTCAAGATCGGCCTGTCGCTGTCGCTCGCCGGCGCGATCGTCGGCGAATGGTTCGGCGACACGGTCGGGCTCGGCGTGATGCTGCTGCAGGCGCTCTACTTCGAGCAGGTGCCGCGGCTCTGGGGGCTGATCCTGACCTGCGGGGCGCTCGGCACCCTGCTCTATGGCGGCGCGGAATGGATCGAGCGGAGGTTCATATGGTGGCGGGCGGAGTGACCTGGGGCGACCGGCTGGCCGTCGCGATCGGCCTGGCGGCGCTGTTCCTGATCTGGCAGGGCGGCACCATGCTGTTCGCCGTGCCCGACTACATCCTGCCGCGCCCGCTCGACATCGCCGCCGCGATCGTCGAGCGCCGCGATCCGATCACGCAGGCGCTCATCGTCACCGGGACCGAGACGATCGCCGGCTTCCTGATCGGCGCCGCCGTCGGCGTCGGCCTCGCGGTCTGCCTCGTGCTGGTCCCGCCGCTCGAGCCGCTGCTGATGCCGCTTGCGGTCGCGATCAACGCCGTGCCGTCGGTCGCCTTCGTGCCGCTGGCGCTGATCTGGTTCGGCCTCGGCATGGGTTCCAAGATCGCCATGGCCGTGCTGGCCGTCGGCTTCATCGTGCTCCTGAACGCGCTCTCCGGCCTGAAGAAGCCCGAACAGGGGCACATCGACCTGATGCGCTCGTTCGGCGCCGGGCGGATCGGCATCCTGTGGCGGTTGCGGCTGCCGGCGGCGATGCCGTCGATCGCCACGGGCCTGCGCGTCGGGCTCGGCCGCAGCACCATTGCGGTCATCGTCGCGGAGATGCTCGGCGCCTACGACGGCATCGGCCAGATCGTCTACCAGTCGACCGCGCAGGTCGACTACCTGAACGTCTGGGCCGCCGTTCTCGCCGCCATGCTGGGCAGCCTCGCCCTCTATGGCTGCCTCGTCGCAATCGATCGCAAGCTGATCTGGTGGAGATGACAATGACCATTCCGTTCGAGGCGATCGCCAATCCGGAGGCGCACGACGAGCCGACCCTGCGCGCACAACTGGCCGCCTGCTTCCGGCTCGTCGCGCATTTCGGCATGGACGACCTGATCTACAATCACATCTCGGTGCGCGTGCCCGGCTCGACCGAGCATTTCCTGATCAACCCCTACGGGCTCCTCTTCTCCGAGGTCACCGCCTCGTGCTTCGTCAAGATCGATCTCGATGGCAACAAGGTCGAGCCCTCGCCGCACCCGGTGAACCAGGCCGGATTCGTGATCCACAGCGCGATCCACTCGGCGCGCGAGGATGCCGTCTGCGTGCTGCACACCCACTCGGAGGCCGCGACCGCGGTCTCGGCGCTCGATGTCGGGCTCCTGCCGGTGAGTCAGTTCGCGATGCGCTATCAGGGCCACATGGGCCTGCACGACTATGAGGGCGTCGCCCTCGACACCGACGAGCGCAGCCGCCTCATTGCCGATGTCGGGCCGCACAATGTGCTCGTCCTGCGCAACCATGGCGTTCTGACCATCGGCCGCACGATTCCCGAGGCCTTCATTCTGATGTACTACTTCGAGAAGGCGGCGCGCGTGCAGTTGCTCGCCCAGTCGGCGGTCGCCGCCGGCGCCCGCCTCGCCCTGCCACCGACGCCCGTCACCGAGAAGACCGCCCAACAGTTCAACGATCACCACGGCGACATCCGCGCCGCCGGATCGCGCGAATGGCCGGCCTTCATCCGGCTGATGGATCGGATCGACCCGAGCTATCGCGACTGATCACGCCGCGCGCAGAGAACCCCACGACAGCAAGTCACGAGAAACGAACCATGGTGCAGGGGCAGGACACGGCAGGCGAGACCTTGGAGCCGAGCGACGAACCGACCCGGGCGCGAGGAACCCTTTCGGAGACGCTGCGCGCCCAGCTCGAGGAGATGATCGTCGACGGCCGGCTGAAGCCCGGCGAGCGGCTCGACGAGTTCGAACTCGCTCAGCGCTTCAAGGTCTCGCGGACGCCGGTGCGCGAGGCCGTGAAGGCATTGGTCGCGGTCGGACTGATCGAGGTCCGCCCGCGGCAGGGGCTCGTGGTCGCGACGATCTCGATCCCCGTGCTGCTCGAGATGTTCCAGATGATGGCGTCGCTCGAGGGGCTCTGCGCCAAGCTCGCGGCCCGGCGCGCAACGCTCGCCGAGCGCGCTACGCTGCGCGAGATCCACGCCCGGCTCGTCGCCGCGCTCGCCGATGGCGATCCGGCGCGCTTCTACGACATCAACACCGAGTTCCACGAACTCATCTACGACGCCTCGCACACGCAGTTCATCGCCAGCCAGACCCGCAGCCTCCGACGGCGCGTCGCCGCCTATCGGCGCTACGTGACCTATCAGCCCGGCCGCATGGCCAACACGATCGTCGAACACGAGCGCATCCTGGACGCCCTCGACCGCGCCGACGCCGAGGCCGCCTTCAAGGCCGCCAGCGAGCATGTCAACCTGCTCGGCGACGACATGGCCGACTTCATCGCCGCCGTGCCGCTGGCGATGTTCGAAGAGGCCTGAGGCGACCATGGCGACGCTGCGAGCCTTCGGTCATGGAAACCAAGGCCCGCCCGTCGTGCTCGTCCACGGTTGGTGCTGCTCCGGCGACGTCTGGCGCCACCAGATCGAGGCCTTCGCCGGCCGGTGCCGGCTGCTCGTGGCCGAACTCGGCCATCCCGATCCGGAGACGCAGGACGTTTCGATCGCCGCGACCGGCGCGGCGCTCGTCACCGCTCTCGACCGCGAAGGCATCGACGCCTGCACGCTCGTCGGGCATTCGATGGGCGGTCCGGTGGCGCTCGAAGCGGCCCGACGGCTGCGCAGCCGATGCCGCGCGGTGATCGGCGTCGATACCTTCACCGACGCCGCCTTCTACGCGGCCCGCCCCGACGCCGAGATCGCGACGCGACTGGAGCCGTTCCGGCGCGACTTCGCCGGCACGATGACGACGATGATCGACCGGATCACGCTCGGCGGACCCGCCGACCTGCGCCGATGGGTCACGCGGATGATGGCCGAGGCGCCGCGCCCGAGCGCGCTCGCCCGCATGGCCTCGCTGCTCGCCCACGACATCGAGGCGCTCTGGCCGACCGTGCCCTGCCCCGTCGCCACGATCAACTCGGCGCCCCTCGACCGGCCCGAAGCGCGTCTGACCCTCGCTGGACTGGACGCGACCTGGATGCCCGACGTCGGCCATTTCCCGATGCTCGAAGCCCCGGAGGCATTCAACCGACAACTCGCCCGAGCCTTGACCATGGCGTCGCCCTAGGCCGATGCGAACCCTGAATGGCGAGTGGAGGCGGCCGAGGCGTATTTCAACCTGGGTCCCGAGCTCATCCCCCCTGATCGCCCTCCCACGCTTCTCATTAACATCGACACTCTCTCGAGAGACGCAACGCCGGTTTCAACTATGCTCGATCGCGCTGAGATCCTCTTCAAGGCGCTGAACGCGGTCGCTACGCCCCCGTTTGTCGCGGCTAGCCGCAAAGTGGTCAGCCCCTCCGCATCTGGTCCTCGAGTTGGGCCAGAGCGAACTTCAAGCTGGATCAGGGCTGAGGGGTAACGTCACAATTGTCGCGGATTTGTCGTGTCGTCGGAAGCGAGTCCGTGTCTCGACACACGAAAGCCCGCCGGTTTTTTGACCTGGCGGGCTTTGGTGTGTGTTTTGTTTGGTTGCGGGGGCCAGATTTGAACTGACGACCTTCAGGTTATGAGCCTGACGAGCTACCGGGCTGCTCCACCCCGCGTGAGGTGTTTTTCGTGCTTGTGTCCGATGGTGTGGGTCCTTGTCCGGTCGGGACGTGGGGGCCACGGGATCGGGTCGACCAAGCAACGACGCCCTCGGACTTCGGGAAGAAGTGCGAGGGCGTTGGAGAGGATTGTCCGTCGGATCGAGAAGGTTTCGCGCGGCGGGCGCCGTCCGGAGGACCGGGGGCCGCGCCTTGCGGGTTCGTGTGTGATTGACTTGCGCTCTGCAGGCCTGGCAGCGACCTACTCTCCCGCGTCTTGAGACGAAGTACCATTGGCGCTGGGGGGTTTTACGGCCGAGTTCGGAATGGGATCGGGTACAGGCCCCCCGCTAGAACCACCAGGCCGGCGGAACGCAAGGGTGAAGAGGTCTTCGGCAGTGTTTTGTCACCGCCGCGTGCAGGGATGAATGTCGATCCTTCGCTTGGAAGGATCATTCGATGGATATCGACAAATGAGAGCGATCAAGCCGATCGAGCTATTAGTACCAGTCAGCTCAACGCATTACTGCGCTTACACATCTGGCCTATCGACGTGGTCGTCTTCCACGGCTCTGTTTTGCGAGACCTTGTTTTGACGTGGGTTTCCCGCTTAGATGCCTTCAGCGGTTATCCCGTCCGCACATAGCTACCCTGCACTGCCGTTGGCACGACAACAGGTCCACCAGTGGTGCGTCCATCCCGGTCCTCTCGTACTAAGGACAGATCGTCTCAAGTCTCGAACACCCACGGCAGATAGGGACCGAACTGTCTCACGACGTTCTGAACCCAACTCACGTACCACTTTAATCGGCGAACAGCCGAACCCTTGGGACCTGCTCCAGCCCCAGGATGTGATGAGTCGACATCGAGGTGCCAAACCTTCCCGTCGATATGGACTCTTGGGGAAGATCAGCCTGTTATCCCCGGCGTACCTTTTATCCGTTGAGCGATGGCCCGTCCACGTGGGACCACCGGATCACTATGGCCGACTTTCGTCTCTGCTCGACTTGTCAGTCTCGCAGTCAGGCAGGCTTATGCCATTGCACTCAACGAGCGATTTCCGACCGCTCTGAGCCCACCATCGCGCGCCTCCGTTACTCTTTGGGAGGCGACCGCCCCAGTCAAACTGCCCACCATGCGCTGTCCTGGACCCTGTGGGGCCGCAGTTAGACAGTCATGACGATAAGGGTGGTATTTCAAGGATGGCTCCACACGAGCTGGCGCCCATGCTTCAATGCCTACCACCTATCCTACACATGCCGACACGAATGCCAGCGCAAAGTTGCAGTAAAGGTGCACGGGGTCTTTCCGTCTAACCGCAGGAACCCCGCATCTTCACGGGGAATTCAATTTCACTGAGTCTCTGCTGGAGACAGCGGGGAAGTCGTTACGCCATTCGTGCAGGTCGGAACTTACCCGACAAGGAATTTCGCTACCTTAGGACCGTTATAGTTACGGCCGCCGTTTACCGGGGCTTCGATTCAAAGCTTGCACCTCTCCTCTTAACCTTCCGGCACCGGGCAGGCGTCAGACCCTATACGTCGCCTTGCGGCTTCGCAGAGCCCTGTGTTTTAGGTAAACAGTCGCCACCCCCTGGCTTGTGCCCCTGAACCTGCTTGCGCAAGCCCAGGGCCTCCTTATCCCGAAGTTACGGAGGCAATTTGCCGAGTTCCTTCAGCAGAGTTCTCTCAAGCGCCTTGGTATGCTCTACCAGTCCACCTGTGTCGGTTTCGGGTACGGTCTATACGGGAGGCTGTTTCCTGGAACTCCTTCGCTGCCCGATCAATCCGATAAGATCGAACAACACACGGAATTCGTCACTACTCCCAGGCCCTCGATTGTTCACGAGGTTCCCATCGACTACGCCTTTCGGCCTCGCCTTAGGGGCCGGCTAACCCTGCGCAGATTAACTTTACGCAGGAACCCTTGGACTTTCGGCGAGAGTGTCTCTCACACTCTTTATCGTTACTCATGTCAGCATTCGCACTTCCCATACCTCCACGGCGTCTCGCGACTACCGCTTCATCAGCTTAGGGAACGCTCCGCTACCGCTCTTTCGAGCCCACAGCTTCGGCACGTGGCTTGAGCCCCGTTACATTTTCGGCGCAGGAACCCTTGTCTAGACCAGTGAGCTGTTACGCTTTCTTTAAATGATGGCTGCTTCTAAGCCAACATCCTGGTTGTTTTGGGATCCCCACATCCTTTCCCACTTAGCCACGATTTAGGGGCCTTAGCTGGTGATCAGGGTTTTTTCCCTCTCCACGACGGACGTTAGCACCCGCCGTGTGTCTCCCGGGTAGTACTCGCGGGTATTCGGAGTTTGGTTAGGTTTGGTAGATCGGTAAGACCCCCTAGCCCATCCAGTGCTCTACCCCCCGCGGTATTCGCCCGAGGCGCTACCTAAATAGCTTTCGCGGAGAACCAGCTATTTCCGAGTTTGGTTGGCCTTTCACCCCTAGCCACAGCTCATCCGAGACTTTTTCAACAGGCACCGGTTCGGCCCTCCAGTGCGTGTTACCGCACCTTCAGCCTGGCCATGGCTAGATCACTCGGTTTCGGGTCTGGTCCGACGAACTGAACGCCCTGTTCAGACTCGCTTTCGCTGCGCCTACACCTTACGGCTTAAGCTTGCTCGTCAAACCAACTCGCTGACCCATTATACAAAAGGTACGCCGTCACCCAGGACGAACCTTGGGCTCCGACTGTTTGTAGGTATCCGGTTTCAGGATCTGTTTCACTCCCCTTGTCGGGGTGCTTTTCACCTTTCCCTCACGGTACTTGTTCGCTATCGGTCGCTGAGGAGTACTTAGGCTTGGAGGGTGGTCCCCCCATGTTCGGACAGGGTTTCACGTGCCCCGCCCTACTCATGTCCCTTTATTCACAACACTCCTACGGGGCTGTCACCCGCTATGGCCCGACTTTCCAGACGGTTCGGATTAGTGAATAAAAGGCACTGGCCTGGTCCGCGTTCGCTCGCCACTACTAGCGGAGTCTCTGTTGATGTCCTTTCCTCCGGGTACTGAGATGTTTCAGTTCTCCGGGTTAGCTCCCATTGCTGGGTGACCTTGCGGCCGGGTTGCCCCATTCGGAAATCCTCGGATCAAAGCTTGTTCGCAGCTCCCCAAGGCTTATCGCAGCGTACCACGTCCTTCATCGCCTCTCAGCGCCTAGGCATCCACCGAATACCCTTATGGCACTTGATCGCTCTCATTTTCGATATCCATCGCAAACCTCTCGGTTTTCGATGAACATTCTATCTTTCTGCTTTTAGAAAGACCTCTTACACACACGAAGCTCACCCGAAGATCCCGCAATCTCTCGCAGGACCAGTATCCATTCCGAACCGATCCCGGGAACCGACGCATCGCGCGCCTATCCCCGCTCTCGATCCGGCAGCGGTCGCTTGCTCGGCTAAAGCATGCGACCGGCCAGCCTCTGACAGGTTGCCCTGTCATCCGGCTTCCGGATGAACCTTCTCTTCACGATGTCAAGACGGACAGGCCGCATCCGAAGCATCCCTGCCTCGGACCAGCCAAACTGGTTTTCTTCCAGACGAGTTGTTTGCTTGCCCGAGGATGGCCGATGCCACCTCGGGTGCCGACGATCAACCGATCAGCACCATTCCAAGGATTTGGTGGAGCTAGACGGGATCGAACCGACGACCTCATGCTTGCAAAGCACGCGCTCTCCCAACTGAGCTATAGCCCCGTATCGAGGATCAGTAGAAGATTGGTGGGCCTGGAAAGATTTGAACTTTCGACCTCACGCTTATCAAGCGCGCGCTCTAACCAGCTGAGCTACAGGCCCCAACCGATGATGTGTTTCCACATACCGGCGAACCCGCGAAGCCTTCGTGACGAAGACACTGCAAAGCCGGACACGAGAACTCGTCCGAGAAGAAAGAGAAACGAAGACGGCGGCGTCCCGCGCTTGGTGACGTCAATCCAGAAAGCGTCGTGAGCTTTCTGAAAGCGTCGGTGTTCTAAGCGATCGGGATCAATGGTCCAGTGGGCGTTCATTTCTGGCGAACCAGATCAAAACGGGCACCAGGCACCGAAAACGATCTTCCTTAGAAAGGAGGCGATCCAGCCGCAGGTTCCCCTACGGCTACCTTGTTACGACTTCACCCCAGTCGCTGAGCCTACCGTGGTCAGCTGCCCCCTTGCGGTTAGCGCACTGCCTTCGGGTAAACCCAACTCCCATGGTGTGACGGGCGGTGTGTACAAGGCCCGGGAACGTATTCACCGCGCCATGCTGTTGCGCGATTACTAGCGATTCCGACTTCATGCACTCGAGTTGCAGAGTGCAATCCGAACTGAGACGGCTTTTTGGGATTGGCTACTCCTCGCGAAGTTGCTGCCCACTGTCACCGCCATTGTAGCACGTGTGTAGCCCAGCCCGTAAGGGCCATGAGGACTTGACGTCATCCCCACCTTCCTCTCGGCTTATCACCGGCAGTCCCCCTAGAGTGCCCAACTGAATGCTGGCAACTAGGGGCGAGGGTTGCGCTCGTTGCGGGACTTAACCCAACATCTCACGACACGAGCTGACGACAGCCATGCAGCACCTGTCTCCAAGTCCCCGAAGGGAAAACCAGATCTCTCTGGCGGTCTTGGGATGTCAAGAGCTGGTAAGGTTCTGCGCGTTGCTTCGAATTAAACCACATGCTCCACCGCTTGTGCGGGCCCCGTCAATTCCTTTGAGTTTTAATCTTGCGACCGTACTCCCCAGGCGGGAAGCTTAATGCGTTAGCTGCGCCACCGACCAGCATGCTGGCCAACGGCTGGCTTCCATCGTTTACGGCGTGGACTACCAGGGTATCTAATCCTGTTTGCTCCCCACGCTTTCGCACCTCAGCGTCAGTACCGGGCCAGTGAGCCGCCTTCGCCACTGGTGTTCTTGCTAATATCTACGAATTTCACCTCTACACTAGCAGTTCCACTCACCTCTCCCGGACTCAAGATATGCAGTATCAAAGGCAGTTCTGAAGTTGAGCTCCAGGCTTTCACCTCTGACTTACATATCCGCCTACGTGCGCTTTACGCCCAGTGATTCCGAACAACGCTAGCCCCCTTCGTATTACCGCGGCTGCTGGCACGAAGTTAGCCGGGGCTTCTTATCCCGCTACCGTCATTATCCTCGCGGGCGAAAGAGCTTTACAACCCTAAGGCCGTCATCACTCACGCGGCATGGCTGGATCAGGCTTGCGCCCATTGTCCAATATTCCCCACTGCTGCCTCCCGTAGGAGTCTGGGCCGTGTCTCAGTCCCAGTGTGGCTGATCATCCTCTCAGACCAGCTAAGGATCGTCGCCTTGGTAGGCCATTACCCTACCAACTAGCTAATCCTACGCGGGCACATCCCTTGGCGATAAATCTTTCTCCCGAAGGACACATACGGTATTAGCACAAATTTCTCTGTGTTATTCCGTACCAAGGGGTAGTTTCCCACGCGTTACTCACCCGTCTGCCGCTCGTATTGCTACGCGCTCGACTTGCATGTGTTAAGCCTGCCGCCAGCGTTCGTTCTGAGCCAGGATCAAACTCTCAGGTTGGATTTTGAGAACTTTTGATCTCGGCATTCATGGTCGCACGTTTGACGAGGGTCCGACAATCTACGCCCTTCAACCCGATCTAACCGTCTCACGACAGTAAAACCAGAGGGCGGATCATCAGATCCTAAAACGTGTACCGCCGAAGTCTCTCATCCAAAGACAGTCGCGATCCGAAAACCTCGACCGTCCTTCGCAAGGACTCCGCCGTCCACGTTTCTCTTTCTTCTTATTCAGTTGTCAAAGAACCCGAAGCCCGTATCCCGAACCTCGCCTCGCTCAACTCTGGTAGTACAAACCACCAAAATTCAGCGAACACAAAACCACCTCCGGTTCACCGGAGACAATTGCTTCAGTCTCTACTGAGAGAAGCCGAGGAAGTCTCAACCGCGTTTCGCGGCCGCCGTCCTCGTTGGTGAGGCGGGTTATAGGCCCGTCTTTTTCGCTCGTCAACAGCGTCACGAAAAAAACGGCCAGAGCTGGCGCCGCCTCGCGCAAGCTCTGGGGATAACTCACCTTTTTGGAACGATTCAGTCGGGAGAAAAGCTGGGCTTTCCGAGAATCGGACCTGATGGAACGAGTGTAGCCTCCCCGACGTGACGCTTGCATGTCGCTTTTGGCGTCAGTTGCCGCTCAATCGGCAGGCAGAAACGGCGCAAAACAGCGCCAAAGCGAGCCGTCTCACGCAAACAGGCCGCCTCATAGGCGGCCTGTCGATCTCGGCTAGGGCGGCATCCGATCAGATTGGATCGGATGCCGCCCTAGCCTACTTTTAAACGCAAGCCTTTCCGATCGGAGTGAATCACTCCGATCGGGCCTTGCTCTAGGGCGAACGGGTGGCGCGGAGCGGCGGCTCAGTCGATCCGCTTCCAGGTCGCGGACTTGCAGATGAGCCCGCCGAGCACGCAACCCGAGGTGGTCAGTGTCTTGCCGGCAAGGGTCATCTTGCCCGTGTAGGTCTTGCCATCCTCGGGGTTGAACGCCTTGCCTTCCCAGCTGTCGGCACCCGACGGCACCATATCGAAGAAGATCTGCTGGCCAACCTTGGCCTTGGCCTCGGCCTTCGGGCTCAGCCAGACGATGCTGCCGCACTGGGCCTTGCCGCAGGCGGAGAACTTGATCCGGCTCTGGCCGCTGTCGCGCTCCCAGGTGCCGCCGAGATCGGCGGCCACCGCCGGCCCGGCGGTGGCGATCACGGCCAGAGCGACCGCAAGACCACGGACATCGCCGCGAAGTTTTGAAAATCCCAACATGGCGTTTCTCCCGTTTCGGCGCGGGCGGGCATGCGCGCCGCGTCTCGATGCCCAATAGGAGCGCAACCTTCCCAATTGGTCAACGGTCATGATCGCACCCACCGACCAGGCCGGCGGCGCGCGCCGCGCGACGGGGTCGGCCGGCACGAACCTGACGCGACTGGCCGGACGCAACCGGTCCGCCGCCCGACGAGTGCCGGAGGCCGGCCGGCATCCATAGCGACCACCCGCGACGTTCACGCTCGCCGCGCATCTCGCCTCTTGCGGGGCGGGAGCATGGCCGAAGCGTGCCGAGGCAGCCACGGCCCGCCTCCGGTGCCCTGCCCCCGGTCAGAAATGCATCAGGAACCGGATCGCGTCGTAGATCGCCGCGTGGATGTTGCGCGAGGCGACCGCGTCGCCGATCCTCACCAGGGCGTAGCCGCCCTCCCCTGCTCGCGCGAACGGCAGCTCGCGGCCGCGCGCCAGCACCTCGTAGTCGACAGCGCCGCCGTTGGCCGAACCCGGCTTCAGCGCGAAGTAGAGCTCGTCCATCGGCAATGTGCCGTGCTCGACCACGACCTGGTCGGCCTCTCTCTCGACCATCCCGCCGCCGTACTCCTGCTCGAAGCGGGCGACGAGCCGGTTGCCGTCACGGCGGACGCCGCGCAGGCGCAGGTTCAGCGTGGTGGTGACGCCCTTGGCCGAGAACACCCGGAAATAGGCCGGGTAGTTGGTGCCGCCCACCTCCGGCGCCAGCGTGCGCTCGGGCGTGACGATCTCGACCTTGGCGCCGGTCTCGGCCAGGAACTCGGCCGCCGTCATGCCCGGATGGTTGCCGTTGTCGTCATAGACCAGCACCTGCGCCGCTGGCGGCACGCTGCCGGTCAGCACGTCCCACGTGGATGTAACCAGATCCTCGCCTTCGTCCAGGAACGCGGTGTTCGGGATGCCGCCGGTCGCGATCACGACCAGATCCGGCTTCTCGGCCAGCACGTCCGACGCCTCCGCCCAGGTATCGAAGCGGAACTCGGCGCCGTCGCGGGTCGCCTCGGCCATGCGCCAGTCGACCAGCCCCATGATCTCGCGCCGACGCTTCAGACCGGCGGTCACGCGCACCTGACCGCCCGGTTCGGACGCCGCCTCGAACACGACGACCTTGTGGCCGCGCGCCGCCGCGACGCGCGCCGCCTCCAGGCCCGCCGGGCCGGCGCCGACGATCACCACCTTGCGCGGCGTGTCGGTCCTGGTGGTGATCTCGTGCGGGATCATATCCTCGCGGCCGGTCGCGGCGTTGTGCACGCAGAGCGCGTCGCCGCCGTAGTAGATGCGGTCGATGCAGTAGCCCATGCCGACGCAGGGCCGGATCTGATGCTCGCGGCCGGTCGCGACCTTGCGGGCGATATGCGGATCGGCGATGTGGGCGCGGGTCATGCCGACGAGATCGAGCTTGCCGCTCTCGACGGCGTGACGGGCGGTGGCGACGTCC
Source organism: Ancalomicrobiaceae bacterium S20 (assembly GCA_040269895.1). Classification (NCBI taxonomy): domain Bacteria; kingdom Pseudomonadati; phylum Pseudomonadota; class Alphaproteobacteria; order Hyphomicrobiales; family Ancalomicrobiaceae; genus Methyloraptor; species Methyloraptor flagellatus. The sequence continues at coordinate 2,211,373 of CP158568.1, forward strand.
TGGATGCGGGCGGCGTGGAACACCGGCACCTTGGCGGTGTGGCGGACCTCGCCGGCGAAATCGAGATGCGGCGCGGAGCGGTAGCCCATGCCGGGGATGACGTGGCTCAGGGCCTCGTCGGTGTCGATGTGGCCCTTGATGACGTTGATGAAGTCGATCTGGCCCGAGCCGGCGAGCCGGCGGGCGATCTCAAGGCCCTCGGCCTTCGACAGGCCGCGGTCCCAATCCTCGTCGCAGACCATGCGCGTGCCGACGATGAAATCCGACCCGACGCGCTCGCGGATCGCGGCGAGCACCTCCATGCCGAAGCGCATGCGGTTCTCCAGCACGCCGCCGTAGTCGTCGTCGCGGGTATTGGTCGCCGGCGACCAGAACTGGTCGATCAGATGGCCGTACATCTCCAGCTCGATGCCGTCCATGCCGCCGGCCTTCACGCGCTCGGCCGCATCGGCATAGGCCTTGATCACGCGCGTGATGTCCCAGTCCTCCATCGCCTTCGGAAAGGCGCGGTGGGCCGGCTCGCGCACGGCCGAGGGCGCGATCACCGGCAGCCAGTCGGCCTTGTTCCAGCCGGTGCGGCGGCCGAGATGGGTGACCTGGATCATCACATGGGCGCCGTGCTCGTGGACCTCGTCGGTCAGTTCCTTGAGCCAGCGCACCACCTCGTCCTTGTAGAGCAGGATGTTGCCGAAGGCCTCGGGGCTGTCGGAGGCGACGACCGAGGAGCCGCCGATCATGGTCAGCGCGATGCCGCCCTTGGCCTTCTCGGCATGGTAGCGGCGGTAGCGCTCGGTCGGCATGCCGTTCACGGTGTAGAACGGCTCGTGCGCCGTCGACATGAAGCGGTTGCGGAAGACGAGATGCTTCAGGTGGTAGGGCTGTAGCAACGGGTCTTTCGACGAAACGGCCATGTTCATGTCAGAGATCCTCGGGATAGAGCGGCATGTCGGTGGGAAGGTCGTAGTAGTCGCCCTTCACATCACAGAAGATGTGGGCGACGGTGGTCAGTCCGCTCGGGCCGTCGATGGAGCCGGCGGTGATGTAGATGCTGTCCGCGCCGTCCTCGCGCCAGAACAGATTGCCGCCACAGGTCCGGCAGAACCCGCGCGAGACGGTGGGTGACGAGCGATACCAGGCGAGGCTCGCCTGCTCGACGAGGTCGAAGCGCGCGAGCGGCGCGTGGGTCATGGCGGCGAAATGGCCGCTGGTCTTGTGGCATTGCCCGCAGTGGCAGGCGACGACATCGGCGAGAGCGCCACGGACGCGCCAACGGACGCCGCTGCACAGACAGCCGCCGCATGGAAAGGCGCCTTCGTGCTTTCCGGGCGCCTGCGCGCCTGCCGTGCCGGTCGTCATGACCGCTGTCCTCCACGCGGGCGGCGCGCCGTCGCGCGACTCCACCGGTATCGAACCTGCACCGCTGGACGCGAAACCGCTATCGCGGAGCCGACATACGAGAACGGCGCGCGACATGGGTCGCGCGCCGTCCGCGGTCTTCTCAGGGGGAGACGAGAGGGCCGGTCAGGCGGCCAGCAACTGGTCGAGGAAGCTCTTCAGGCCCTCGCGCAGATGTTGCGCTTCGGCACCGAGAGCGCGCGAGCGATCGGCGACGTGGCGCGCGGCCGTATCGGTCGAGCCGACCGCCTGCGACACATCGGCGATGTTGGCCGAGACGATCTGGGTGCCCTGGGCGGCGTTCTGGGTCGCGCGGGCGATCTCGCTGGTCGCGGCGCTCTGCTCCTCGACGGCCGAGGCGACCGAGCCGACGGCCTGGCCGATGTCGTCGACGACGTGCCGGATCTTGCCGATCGCGTCGACCGCCTCCTTGGTCGCGGCACGCATGGCCTCGATCTGGGCGGCGATCTCCTCGGTCGCGCGGGCGGTCTGACCGGCGAGACCCTTGACCTCGCCGGCGACGATGGCGAAGCCGCGGCCGGCCTCGCCGGCACGCGCGGCTTCGATGGTCGCGTTGAGGGCGAGCAGGTTGGTCTGTTCGGCGATCGACTGGATGATGTCGACCACGGTGCCGATCTTGGCCGCAGTGCCGGCGAGCGACTCCACGATCGCGTGGGTCGACTCGGCGTGACGGTCGGCCTCGGTGGCGATCGAGCCGGAACGCTGGATCAGCTGCGACACTTCGCGGATCGAGGTGAACAGCTGATCCGAGGCGGCGGCGACCGAACGGACGTCGGCGCTGGCGGCCTCGGAGGCGTCGGCGACGGTCGCGGAGCGGTCGCGCGACTGGTTGGCGAGCTTCTCCATGTCCTGCGCCGAGCGCTCGAGCTCGACGGCGGCGCGGGCCACCGCCTCGACGGTGACGCCGACGCGGTCCTCGAAGTCGCGGGCGAGCAGGCGCGTCATCTCGCGACGCTGCTCCTCGCGCTCGACGCGCTCGCGCTCGGCGGCTTCAGCCCGGCGGATCGCATCGCCCGCGGTCTGCTCGCGGATCATCTCGACCGCGCGGGCGATCTCGCCGATCTCGTCGGAGCGGTTGCGGCCGGCGATCTCCTCCGAGAGGCTGCCGCCGGCGATGGCGCGCAGCGCCACGGTCAACCGGTTGATCGGCCGCACCACGCCGCGGGCGGCGAGCAGGCCGAGAATGGTGGCACCGCCGAGGATCAGCGCGGCCGACATCATCATGTTGCGGCCGACGGTGTTGGCGGCGCTGAGCGCCTCGTCGAGCGACTGCTCGGCATAGATGCCCCACTTGGCGCCGAGCACGTCGGTTTCCGAACGGGCGGCCAGATAGGTGGCGCCGTCATGAACGAAGGTGGTCTTGCCGTTGGCTTCCGCCAGACCGAAGTCGGCGACCGAAAGGCCGGCCGTGGGCTTGGCGGACAGGGGCGCATTCGAACGCAGCACGCCGTCGGCACCGACCGCGACGGTCTCGCCGGTTTCACCGAGGCCGTCGCGCGACTTCATCACACGGTCGAACAGCGAGGGACCGATGCGCACCACCACGAAGCCGGCCCGCTCGTTGGCCTGCGCCTCGCCCATGGCGACGTTCGCCTTGCGCACGATCGGGGTCGCGACAAAGGCTGCCGGCCGGCCGCCGTCCGGCGCGTAGGCCTTGAAGTCGATGTAGGTGATGTCCTGGTCGCCGCCGGTCTTCAGCTTGTCCCAGACCTGCGCGAGCGGCGTCGCGGCGAGCGACGGATCGCTGATCGGCTTGCCGAACTCCGGGCCCTTGTTGGCGGTGTAGACGACCCGGCCGTTGCGGTCGAACAGCAGCACGTCGTCGTAGCCACCCTGTTCGAGGCCGGTGATCACCGCCGGATGCAGCTTGGAGTGCCGGAGGCCGTACATCGTGCCGCTCTTGGCACCGTCGAGCGCGCGGCGGTCGGCGACCGAAGCACCGTCGAAGCTCTCGCGGTTCTTGGCGAATTCCTGATTGCGACCGTCGATCGTCTCCTCGAGGTCGCCGATGTTTCCAGCAATCATCCGGTTGCTGGCGAGGTTGGCAACCTCGGTCTTGAGCCGATCGGCGATCAGCGACAGCGCGATACCGCGCGACTGCGCTGCCAGTTCGAGACGCTGGATCGCGGCCGCTTCGAGGCTCGTCTGCGCTCCGTACCATCCGATCGCGCCCATGATGGCGGAGCTGCCGAGCGCAAGGCCGATCAGGGACAACGGAAGGCGGACTGACAGGGTCTTCAACATATGCAGCGACTCCTCAAGACAATAATAAGCTACGTGGGGAAAGTGTCCCGAACGTTAAGCAATCAGCCGTCTGAGGATTGCCTGCCGCGACAGAGTGCCGCCGCGGAATATATGTAAAATTGAGAATGCATGGAGCCGGCCGGTCCGAGCCGGCTCCCCGATTGCTTTCGAGCCCAGGGTCAACCGCGCATGCGCAACCCCTTGGGATCGAACAACGGCTCGGTCAGAGCTCGCGCCGACCGGCGTTCGCCGATGATCTCGATTTCGTACGGCGCGGCGAAATCATGCGCCGCCGCCTCGACATAGCCGAGCGCCACCGAGGCGTTGGAGGCGTGGGCATAGCCGCCCGAGGTGACCCAGCCGACGACCTTGCCGTCGCGCCAGACCGGCTCGTCGCCGATCACGTCGGCGTCGAGCGCGTCGACGACGAAGGTCGTCAGGATCCGCTCCCGCCCCTTGTCGCGCGCGGCGAGCAGCGCGTCGCGGCCGACGAAGTCGGCCTTCTGGATCGAGACGAAGCGGTCGAGCCCGGCCTCCCACGGCGTATAGATCGGCCGGTACTCGCGCGACCACGAGCCGAAGCTCTTCTCGAGCCGGAGCGCATTGAGCGCGCGGGCGCCGAACGGCTTTGCTCCGAACTCCGCGCCGGCGGCGAGGAGCAGGTCGAACAGGCCGCGCAGATGCTCGGGCTTCACCCAGATCTCGTAACCGAGGTCGCCCGTGTAGGTGACGCGGCCGACCAGCGCAGGGAACGGACCGACGTCGAACTCGGCGACATCCATGAACTTCATCGTCGCCGCCGAGACATCGCGGCCGGCGATCTTGGCGAGCAGATCGCGCGCCTTCGGGCCGGCGATCTGGATGCCGGTCAGGCCGAGGCCCAGCGCCCGGACCGCGACATTCGCCGGCGCATGCGCCAGGAACCAGCGCATGTGATAGGCCTCGGCGAGGCCGGAGCCGAAGATCATGTAGCGGTCGTCGGCGAGGCGGGCGACGGTGAAGTCGCCGATCAGCTTGCCCGCGGGGTTCAGCATCGGCGTCAGCACCATGCGGCCGACCGCGGGCAGGCGGTTCGGCAGCAGCCGGTCGAGGAAGGCCTCCGCGCCGGCGCCGGTCACTTCATACTTGGCGAAGTTGGAGATCTCGAGCAGGCCGACGCCCTCGCGCACATTGCGCGCCTCGGCGCCGACGTGGTCGAAGTCGGTCGAGCGCCGGAACGAGAATTCGTCCTTGGCCTCGGCCTTCGACGGCGCGAACCAGAGCGCGTGTTCGAGCCCCTGACTGTCGCCCATCACGCCGCCCATCTCGACGAGCCGGTCATAGATCGCGGTCGTGCGGAACGGGCGGGCGGCCGGCAGTTCCTCGTTCGGGAAGCGGATCCGGAAGCGGCGGGCGTAGTTCTCGCGCACCTTCGCATTGGTGTGGCCGAGCGTGGTCCAGTCGCCGTAGCGCGCGACGTCCATGCCGAACACGTCGAAGCCCGGATCACCATCGACGATCCAGTTCGACAAGGCGAGGCCGACGCCGCCGCCCTGGCTGAAGCCGGCCATGACGCCGCAAGCGACCCAGTAGTTGCGCAGGCCCTTGATCGGGCCGACCAGCGGATTGCCGTCGGGCGCGAAGGTGAAGGGGCCGTTGATGATGCGCCGGATGCCGGCGTTGGCGAAGGCCGGGAAGTGTTCGAAGCCGACCTCGAGCGACGGCGCGATGCGGTCGAGGTCCGGCTCCAGCAGCTCATGGCCGAACGACCACGGCGTCTCCTTCTCCGACCAGGGCTTGCAGGCCTTCTCGTAGGTGCCGAGCAGCATGCCGCCACGCTCCTGGCGGGTGTAGATCTCGCCCTCGAAGTCGAGCGCGGTGATCACCTCCTTGCCGGTCGAGGCGTTGATCTCGGCGACCTCGGGCATGTCCTCGGTCAGGAGGTACATGTGCTCCATGGCGAGGATCGGCAGTTCGAGCCCGACCATGCGGCCGCACTCGCGCGCCCACAGGCCGCCGGCGTTGACGATGTGCTCGGCATGCACGGTGCCCTGTTCGGTCACGACGTCCCAGGTGCCGTCGGCGCGCTGGATCGTGTCGATCACGCGGTTGCGGAGCACGATCTCGGCGCCCTTCAGCCGCGCCGACTTGGCATAGGCGTGGGTGGTGCCATAGGGGTCGAGGTGGCCCTCGAAGGGGTCGTACATCGCCCCGACGAACTTGCTCTCGTCGATCAGCGGCATCAGCTTCTTGGCCTCGGCGGCCGAGATGATCTCGGTGTGCATGCCGAGATAGCGGCCCTTGGCGTGGGCCATCTTGAGCCAGTCCATGCGCTCCTTGGTGCCGGCGAGCATGACGCCGCCGGTCAGGTGCAGGCCGCAGGACTGACCGGAGAGCTCCTCGATCTCCTTGTAGAGCTCGACCGTGTACTGCTGCAGCTTGGCGACGTTCGGGTCGCCGTTCAGCGTATGAAAGCCGCCGGCGGCATGCCAAGTCGAGCCGGAGGTCAGTTCCGACCGCTCGATCAGCATGACATCGGTCCAGCCACGCTTGGTCAGGTGATAGAGCACCGAACAGCCGACGACACCGCCGCCGATCACGACAACACGAGCCGAGGATTTCATGGAACGCTGACCTCTTGCAGGATAACGGCGCGCGAACGCGATCGAGCGAGCGTCGCAAGCGCGACGCCGGCTCGACAGGTCCCCGTGCGGGAAGACGGAAGAGTTAGTTGACGCGCGGGCCTCGCGCGCTTCGCGCCTTGGCGCCCATCGCGATCGAGATCGCCAGCGCCACGGCGAAGAGCAGCGTGAAGCCGCCGAAGGCGAGCGCGAAGGAGAAGCGCTCGACCGCGACGCCGAACAGCGCCGGCATCGGCGCGCGCGGCAGCGCGGTCACGAGCGTCACCACCGCCAGCGCCGCCGAGGCCGCCAGCCCTGACGACGTCACGGCGAGCGCGAAACTGCAGGGGACGATCGAGGCCGTGCCCATGCCGATCAGCGCGAAGCCGACCACGCTCGGCCAGAAGCCGGCACCGTAGGCGACGATGCCGAAGCCGGAGATCGCCACCACCAGTGAGACATTGACCAGCCGGGCATCGCCGAGCCGGGCGCGCAGCCGGTCGGCGAAGACGCGGATGCTCCATTGGAAGCCTGCGAAGAAGGCCGCGCCGGTCCCTGCGATCGCCGCGAGCCGGGGCGCCTCGGTCGCCAGCAGCGACGACGACCACATGATCGCCGCCAGTTCGCCGGCCATGGAAATGCCGGCGACCAGTCCGATCGCGACCAGCACCCAGGAGAAGCGCGAGGATCCGGCCGCCCGCGTCATGGTGCGTCCGCCGTCGTGCGGCCGCTCCGGCGTGCCGCGCCAGACGAGCACGACCGCCGCCAGATGCAGCACCACCGCGAGAGCCGAGATCGACCAGGGTCCAAGCGTGGTGACGAGCAGGCTCGACGGGATGGCCGAGACCGCGATGCCGCCCGAGGCCATCGCATGCAGGCCGGCGAGCACCGGCCGGCGCTGGTCGTGCTCCACCGCGACGCCCTCGGCATTCATGATCAGGTCGACCGTGCCGGCGAAGATGCCCATGACCGTCAGCGCGATCATGAACCAGAGCGGATCGCGCGCGAAAAACAGCCCGACCAGCGTGGCGCCCAGCGTCGGGACCGAGACGAGCAGGATGCGGCGCAACGAGATCCGGCGCGCGATGACGCCGGCAAAGGACATCGCGGCCAGATAGCCGACGATGAACAGCGTGAAACCGATGCCGAGCTGTGCCGGCGACACGTGCGCCGCGGCGGCAACCGTCGGCACGGCGCCCGACCACAGGCCGAGCACGGTGCCGAACACGAAAAACACCGCGCGAACGGCGCCGATGGGCGTCGAGATGGCCAAGCGTTGTGATCCTCGGCTCGTGTTTCGGGGCTCCGTACACGAATCCCCCCCTCAGAGCTTCAGATCATAAGTCACCCACGCCGTCTCCGCGGCGACGGCGTCATACACTTTGCGCGCACGAGCATTGTCCCTGGCGGTGATCCAGCGGATCACGCTCCAGCCGCGCGCGCGGCCTTCCGCGGCGATGGCCGCGATCAGCGCCTGCGCCGCGCCCGAGCCACGCGCGGAGGCATCGACGAACAGATCGTCGAGAAACCCGCCGGTCGTCGCCGACAGCGGCCGGGCGAAGGGCGGAAATGCGCGAGCCCGACCGGCTCGCCGTCGGCGCCGATCGCGACGATGCCGTTCACCTCGTGGGCCGGATCCATGATCCAGGACCAGACGCGCGCGCGCATCTCCGCGGTCTGCGCGACGCGGTAGAATGCGGCATAGCCGGCATAGAGCCGTTCCCAGGCGGGCCGATGGCCCTCGGCCAGGGGCTCGATGCGGATGGCAGCGGTCACGGCGGCTCCTCTCTCGGTCGGCTCGGTCGTCGGTCCGCTCAGTAGTCGGTCGGCGCGCCGCCCTCGGCCTTGCGGCGGGCGACGAAGGCCTCGAGCTCCTCGCGGACAGCCGGATCGATCGGCGGCGGCGTGTAGGCCGCGAGCTTCTCGCGATAGAGCGCCTCGGCCTTGTCGTAGGCGGTGGGCGATCCGGCCTCGCGCCAGGTCTCGTAGTTGCGCCAGTCGGAGATCATCGGCGAGAAGAACGCGGTCCGGTAGCGCGACTGCGTGTGCGCGCAGCCGAAGAAGTGGCCGCCGGGACCGACCTCGCGGATCGCCTCCAACGCCAGCTCCTCCGGATCGACCTTCACGGGCTTCAGGAACTCGGCGACCATGCCGAGCAGGTCGGCGTCGAGCACCATCTTCTCGAACGAGGCATGCAGCCCGCCTTCCATCCAGCCGGCGCCGTGCATGAGCAGGTTCACGCCGCCCATGATCGCGCCCCAGAGCGAGAAGACGCTCTCATAGGCCGCCTGCGCGTCGACCGTGTTGGCCGCGCAGGCGTTCGACGAGCGGTACGGCAGGCCGTAGCGCCGGGCGAGCTGGCCGCCGAGCAGCGCCGACTTCATGTATTCCGGCGTGCCGAAGGCCGGGGCGCCGGACTTCATGTCGACGTTGGAGGTGAAGCCGCCGTAGACGAACGGGCTCCCCGGACGCACGGTCTGGGCGACGACAAGACCGGCGAGCGCCTCGGCGTTCTGCTGGGCGACCGCGCCGGCGATCGTGACCGGGGCCATCGCCCCCGCCAGCGTGAACGGCGTCAGCACCACGACCTGGTTCGCGGTCGCCATGCGGATGATGCCTTCGAGCATCGGACCGTCGAGGCGCAGCGGCGAGGACGAGTTGATGATCGTGAAAACCGACGGCTCGAGCTCGAGCTGTTCCTTCGAGATGCCGCGCGCGATGCGGGTCATCTCGAGGCCGTCGAGATTGCGCTCGGTGCCGAGCGAATAGGCGTGGATCGGCTTGTCCGACAGCGTCAGCATGGCGAAGAGCGCGTCGAGATGCCGGATCGAGGCGTGGATATCGGCCGGCTCGACCGGATAGCCGCCCCACAGATGCACCTGATCGAGGCTGTGGCCGAGCCGGATCAGGCTCTCGTAGTCGACCATGTTGCCGGGGCGCCGGCCGCCGGCGCGGTCGGCGGCGTTCGGGGCGCTGGCGACGGCGCAGAAGGCGACATGATCACCGCCGATCTTGAGGCTGCGGGCGGGATTGCGCGCATGCAGCGTGAAGGAGCGCGGCGCGAGGCCGATCATCGAGGTGACCAGGCCGCGATCGAAGCGGACGCGGTTCGAGTTCGGATCGACGTCGGCGCCGGCCGCCTTGACGAGCTGCTTGGCGCCCTCGTGCAGGAAGTCGATGCCGATCTCTTCCAGGATGATCAGCGAGGCCTCGTGGATCGCCTCGAGTTCGTCCTCGGAGACCGCCGGCACCGGCTGCATCCGGAGCCGCGGCTGCTCGAAGGCCGCCGTCGGCGCATGGGCGCGCTGGCGCTCCTCGCGGCCGCGGCGGCGCGGCCGGTCGGTGGCTTCGGCCGAAGCGGCCATCGCGGGATCGCTCGAAGTCAGGTCGTTCGCAGTCACGCCGGTCGCAGTCACGGGGCCTGTTTCCTCGGGGTCGCCTGGAGCAGTCGTTCGGGACGAGCGGGCGCTCCTCGCCCGCCTCCGATCCTGCACCGTGACGCGGCGGCGGCGGCCTGGGAAGGGGCGATCTGCACGCATCGCTTTTTTGGATCAGCGCATTCGATAAAGGCCGCATCCGGCCAGCCCGGGTTCCGCTAGACCTTGTCGCTGGAATGCAACCAGCTCCAGCACGAGGCGGAGAACGGCGCCATGAAGATCACCGGCATCGAGATCACCCATCACCGACTGCCGCTCGATCCGCCGTTCAACGCCAGTTGGGACACCAAACCGCGCGTGCATTTCGATGCCACGATCGTGCGGGTGACCACCGACGAGGGGCTGACCGGCGTCGCCTCGGGCGACACGATGACCGGCTTCGCCGGCCACGAGCCCTTCTTCATCGGCCAGGATCCGCTGGCGATCGAGCGGCACTACCGGATCCTGTCGAACATCCAGTTCCACTACGGCCGGTGCTGGCCGCTCGACCTCGCGCTCTGGGATCTCGCCGGCAAGATCACCGGCCAGCCGGTGTGGAAACTCGCCGGCGGTCTCTCCAACACCGTCCGCGCCTACGCCTCCTCCGGAACGTTGCGCGCACCGGACCAGCTCGCCGATCTCGCCGAGCAGTTCCTCGCCCGCGGCTTCAAGGCCATGAAGATCCGCTTCCATCGCGGCGACTGGAAGAAGGACATCGCGGCGCTCGAAGCCGTACGCGCCCGGGTCGGCGACCGGCTCGACCTGATGGTCGACTGCAATCAGGGTTGGCGCATGTCGTGGGACGCCTATGCGCCGTGGTCGCTCAAGGACGCGATCAAGGTCGCGCGCGAGCTCGAACGCATCGGGGCCTATTGGATGGAGGAGCCGCTGCACCGCTCCGACCGCGAGGGCATGCGGCGGCTGCGCGAGATGACCGACGTGCGCATCGCCGGCGGCGAGATGACGCGCGAACTCTACGAGTTCCGCGACCTGATCCGCGACGGCTGTCTCGACGTGATCCAACCCGACGCCGCCCTCGTCGGCGGTATCACCGGGCTCAGGCGCGTCGCCCATATGGCGCAGGAGAACAACCTCGTCTTCACGCCCCATACGTGGACGAATGGCATGGGGGTCGTCGCAAATGCGCATCTGACCGCCGCCTGCTGCGATGCGCCCTATCTCGAATTCCCCTACGATCCGCCGGAATGGAGTCTCGCGCGCCGCGATTTCATGATGGCCGAACCGCTCGACGTCGATGCGGAGGGCAACATCGTGCTCTCCGACGCGCCGGGTCTCGGCTACGCGCTCGACGAGGCGACGCTGGCGAAGACGCGCATCGGCTGACGACCGGCACCCGCCGTTCGCCGGCCGCCGGGCTGCGCGGCCCGAGGGGAACGGACGGGAGGACGCATGGATCGCCGCTGGCTGCCGCTCAATGCCCTGCGCGCCTTCGAGGCCGCAGGGCGCCACAAGGGTTTCACCGCCGCGGCGCAGAGCCTGCTCGTCTCGCAATCGGCGGTGAGCCGGCACGTCATCGGGCTCGAAGACCTCATCGGCGTCGCGCTGTTCGACCGCAAGCCGCACCAGCTCGCGCTGACCGAGCCGGGCCGCCGGCTGCTGCCGGTCGTGACCAAGGCGTTCGACCGCATCGACGAGGCGCTTGAGGAGATCATCCGAGAACGCGGCACGCGCCGGCGCTCGATCCGGATCGCGCTGCCGCACACGTTCGCACATCAGCTCGCCGTGCCGATCCTCAAGGATTTTCGCGCCGAACACCCCGACATCGCCATCGACATCGACAGTCGCCTCGGCGCCGGGCCGACCGAGCGCGGCGCCGACGTGTCGGTGATCTACTCCGAGCCGCGCGTCACCGACCGCGTGCTCGACCTGCTCTGGATGGTGCGGCTGACGCTGGTCTGCCACCCGTCCGTCGTGGAGCGCACGCCGCCGACCGACATAGCGTCGTTCATCGCCGCGAACGACCTCCTGCATGTCCGGCTCGACGACCGGTCGCGCACCTATCTCTGGGAAATCTACACCCGCCACGCCGGCTGTCCGGAGGCGAAGGTCGATCGGGGGCTCGTGTTCGACACCGCGCAGATGGCGGTGCTCTATGCGCTGTCGGGCGAGGGCCTGGCGCTCGTCGATCCGCTGCTGTTCCAGGACGAGATCGCCAGCGGCAAACTGGTCCGACCTTTCGATATTTCCATGGACGACGGCTATGGCTACTACCTTGCCATACATCCGGACGATCTCGGCGATACCGCCGTCTCGGTCTTCCGTTCCTGGCTGATTCGCCGGTTCTCTCAGCCACCGTTCAACGACCGTATCGCCCTCACCTCGACCGCCGCCGTTCCGGCCGCGCCGACCGCCGACTGATTTCCCATTCCCTAGCGAGATCGCGCGTCGCCCGCGCCGGCCCCGCCCCCTCGTCCCGCCGATTGTCCCGCCCCTGTCCCGGAGTGCCGTTCCCGTGGCCCTGCCCGCCGTCTATCGTTCCGTCGCCGCTCTGCTCGTGTCCGTCACCTTCTTCGTGATGGGCGGTGGCCTGCTCACCACCATCATCCCGCTCGGCGGGCGAGCGCACGGCTTCTCGGAACGCGAACTGGGCGCGATCGGGTCGTGCTATTTCGCCGGCATGCTGATCGGCGCGCTGATCAATCCGCTCGCGGTGCGCCACTCCGGCCATGCGCGCGCCTTCGTCGGCTCGATCGCGATCTCGGTGATCGCGACGCTGATCCTGCCGGTGTTCCAGTCGCCGATCGCCTGGATGATGTCGCGCGGCCTGATCGGCTTCGCCTTCGCCGGGCTCTACGCCACGGTCGAAGGCTGGTTGCAGGGCAAGGCCGACAACAAGACGCGCGGCAGCGTGCTGGCGCTCTATTCGGTCACGCAGTACGGCGGCTGGGCGATCGGCAATCAGCTCGTCCATCTCGACGAGCCGACCTCTTTCGTCCTCTATTCGATTGCCGCGGCGGCGCTGACCGCGGGCATCCTGCCGCTGGTCGTCACCACCCAGGAGCCGCCCGAGCGGCCGGCGACGCCGAAGCTGCCGTTCCTTTGGTTGATCCGGACCGCGCCGATCGGCGTCGTCTCGGTGTTCCTGATCGGCGCGGCGAACGGGCCGTTCTGGTCGCTGGTGCCGGTCTATGCCGCCACGCTCGGCTATACGCCGGATCAGGTTGCGGTGTTCGTCACCTTCATCACGCTCGGATCCGCGGCGCTGCAGATCCCGATCGGGCGCGTCTCCGACCGGTTCGACCGCCGTCTGGTGTTGATCGCGCTCGTGCTGAGCGCCGCGACCATCGAGATGGCGCTGGCGCGCTTCGGCGGTGCGTTGCCGTTCTGGGGCCTGCTCGCGACCGGTTTCGCGCTCGGCACCGTCCTGTCGACGCCCTACTATGTCGCGACCGCCCATACCAACGACCGCGCCGGCCGCACCCAGGCGGTCGGCGTCGCGGCGGTGCTGCTGTTCGCCTATTGTGTCGGCGCCATCATTGGCCCGCTGACGGCGGCGGAAGGCATCCGGCGCTTCGGGCCGGGTGCGCTGCATGTCCATAATGCCATCGTTCACGCCACGATCGCCGCCTTCGTGCTCTATCGCACGCTGGTGCGCGCGGCGCCGGAACGGCGGCCCGAAACCCCGCAGGTGCGTCCGCCGGCGTGAGCCGCACGCTCCCCGCTTCCGTCTTCCGCCGCTTGCCCCCACCGTCCGATCCCGCTCCGATCCCGCCCATTCGACCCTGAAAGGCCGCTCCCTTGTCCGCCCTCGCTCCCGCCGTTCCGATGCCGCGCCTCGTCGGCCCGATCCTCGCGCTCTCGGCCGGCGTGCTGTGGAGTTTCGGCTCGCTCGCCGTCAAGCTCGCCGAGGATGCCGATCCGTTCCAGTATCTGGTCTGGCGCTCGCTCGGGCTGGTGGTCGCGCTCGAACTCCTGTCGCGGGCGCAGCGCGGGCCGGGGCTTCTGCCGCGCCTCGCCTCGCTCGACAAGCTCGGCTGGATCGGTGCCGCCGGCCTCGGGCTCGCGGCGGTCGCCTTCATCTTCGCGCTGAAGACCACGACGGTCGCCAATGCCGTGCTGTTCTCCTCGACCGCGCCGCTGATCTCGGCCGCGATCGGCCGCGTGGCTCTCGGCGAGAAGATCGGCGTCGCCGGCACGATCGCGATCACGCTCGGCCTATCGGGCCTCGCAGTGATGACGGGAGGCGATCTCGGCGGCGGCGCGATCATCGGCAATGTCGCGGGCTTCCTGTCCGCGCTCGGCTTCGCGACCTATGCCGTCGCGGTCCGGTTGGCGCAGGGCCGCGACTGGACGCCTGCGCTGTCGGGCTACGGCGTGCTGACGGTCGTCGTCTGCGTCGCGGCTTCGTTGATGAACGGCCGGCCGCTGGTCGTGCCGCCGATCGACATCGGCCTCGCGGTCGTGCACGGCGCGGTGCTGATCGGCATCGGCACGCTGTTGTTCAACCGCGCCTCGCGCGTGGTGCCGGCGGTCGGCCTGACCGTGCTCGCTCAGTCGGAGACGGTGTTCGCGCCGCTATGGGTCTATCTGGCGCTCGGCGAGACGCCGAAGGCGACCACCCTGATCGGCGGCGGCCTCGTGCTGGCCGCGATCCTGATCAAGGCACTGGCAAAGCCGCCGCAGCCGGACGAAACCGCGGCGGTGGGGTGACGGGCCACGGCCGCGATCGTGGTCGACAGCCGTGCGACCATGCGAGTCACCCTTTGAACGCGGGCCGATGGCGTCGTGTCGGTGTTCGCCGGCGACACGACGCTCGGTCCCCGCGTTCGCTCCGCCGAACTCGGTCGCTCGGTGGCGGACCACGGTTCAGGAGTGCGCGTCGCCCGTATGCGGGCCGCGGATCAACCGCCGCTGCGGAAGTCGTTTGCGAGTGCGAGCATGTGGCGCGCGTCGCTGACTTTCAACGCCTTCATGTCGATGTCCTGCTCCCGCATCGTCCTGATCACGCGACGGGCAACGTCGGGGAAGTCGCGCTTCAACGCATCGACGAGAACCTTCGAACCCGCCTTCTGCCGATCGCTCATCCGATTATAGGCGGAATCTGGCTTACGGCCGAGCATCGCGTCTTCGAGCGTTTCCCGCTTGGGGCTGCTGAACAGTTTGGTCAGGGCCGTCTTCAGCGCGCCGAACCGGCCGGAGACATGGAGATCACGAATGCCGTCGTGCTGAATGTGCTTGCTGCTCTTGAGGCCGTGCATATCGCCGACCATGTGATCCAGCGAATAGCCCTGAATCTTCCGCCCAACATCCATCGGCGTACGCATTTCGAAATCCTCCGCTTCGAACGAAAAGTGGGTCGCTTGCTCGTGATCCCGCGTCGGTCAGACGCGCATCATGGTCTCGGAACCGAGTTCCGACAGAGCGTCGGTCCGGTCGGCCTTCTGGCCGAGAACCATCTCTCGCCATCCGGCGACACGCTCCGCGAACGCCGCGATCGCAGCGATCAGCAGGTCCTCGGTGAGAACCGACACCGCAATCGCGCAGATCGCGGCAGCGGAACCGTCTTCGGGGTCGATGACGATCGCGGTTCCGTCGGTCTCGCGCCACATCCAACCGTAGCGCAGCGCGAGTGCATTGAATTCGGCCGACCACACGTCGGACGGAACGCCGAGATCCGCGTCGAGAACAATGACCTCGCGGTTTTCGTCGTAGGAGAGGTCGATGCGGGTCTTCTCGTCGAGCGCGACGGCCCAGGTGGAACCGGCCTCGAACTCGACCACGGCCGCGAAATCTGCCTTCGGTCCAATCGCGGCTACGAGGTTAGAAAGCTTGTCCTTCATCGATTCCATGCCGGGCTCCACCGTCCGATTGGTTCGTGCGGACGATATTTAGCCCCGCCGTCGGCGCACGGTGTGTCGGGCATGACAGGTCGGCAAATGCTCGCGGCTTTCCGGCCGGCCGGGGCGACCCGGACGAGGGGAACAGCCCCCTCTTTCTCCACGCAGCCTCATGGTGAGGTGCCGGCCGGGAGGCCGGCCTCGAACCACGAGGCGGTCCACCGGCACGGCGCCGCAAGGAGCGCGTGGCCGAGCGGTGCCGTCGCCTCGTGGTCCGAGGCTCGGCTCGCGCCTCGCCGTGAGGCGAAACGGGGGGTGCCGTCGGAGATGGCCGGCGCTCGGGGAACTCGGGCGCAAGGCCCGATTTGGAGACTTGTCTTTGTCTCGGGCGGGCTCGACCCGGTCATCCAGAGCGGCGAGCCTCCGTCACCGACACCCGCACCCGTCGCCCCCTGGATGCCGGGGTCTGGCCCCGGCATGGCAAAGGAGCCAGGTGTGACAAGGGACAGGCGCGACGAGGGTCGCGCCCCCCGCCCTCACTTGTCGACCGTGACGTCCGAGCGCGGCTTGGAGCAGCAGAGCAGGATCATGCCGGCGTCGATCTCGCGCTGGCGGATGCCGCCGGAATGGCTCATCTCGACGTCGCCGGCGAGCTTCTTCTGCTTGCAGGTGCCGCACAGGCCCTTGGTGCAGGCCGAGGGCAGCGCGATGCCGCCTTTCTTGGCGGCGGCGAGAATCGAGGTCGAACCGTCGCACTCGATCACCTTGCCGGTCTTGGCGAAGGTCACCTTGTAGACCTGCGCGCCCGGATCGACCGGGGCCGCTTCCGCGGCCTCGCCCGAGCCGAACACGAAGCTCTCCTCGAAGTAGCGCGCCGGGTCGTGGCCGAGCGAGGCGAGAGCCGCCTTCGCCGCCGCCATGAAGCCGTCCGGACCGCAGCAATAGACCTCGCGCCCGGCGAGATCTGGCGCGATCGCCTTCAGCTGCGTGGCATCGATCCGGCCGCGATGGCCGGCCCAGGCATCGCGGCCGGTGGGCCGGGTCAGCACATGGGCGAGGCTCAGGCTCGGGTGCCGGCGCGCGGCATGCGCCAGTTCCTCGGCGAAGACGATGTCGGCCGCGGCCTGGTTCCAGGTCGCGAACACGACGTCGACCGGCTCGTGGCGGTCGACGATCGTGCGCAGCATCGACATCAGCGGCGTCACGCCGACGCCGGCCGCGAGGAACAGGATCTTGCGCGGGGCACGGCGGGCATGGGTGAAGTCGCCGAGCGGCAGCTGCACCTTGAGCTTCGCCCCGACCTCGAGCGTCTCGTGCAGGTGGTTCGACACCACACCGCCGGGGATGCGCTTGACCGTGATCGCCACCAGATCCGGCCGGGTCGGTGCGGACGAGAGCGTGTAGGACCGCGTCTCGACCGTGCCACCGACCTCGACCTCGATATTGGCGAACTGCCCCGGCTCATAGGCGAAGCGCCGAGGCGTCGCAGCCCCGAACAGGAACGTGCGCACGTCGTGCGTCTCGTCGATCACACCACGGCAGACGAGCGTGTCGTCGGCCTCGACGTTCCAGAGCGGGGCTTCGGTCATCGCGCCCTCACTTGCCCATATGCGCGGAGAGGCGCTCGACGTACCAGGTCGCGAAGGCGTCGACGAGGCCTTCGGTCAGCGGCGAGTAAGGACCCGGCTCATAAGCCTGGCTGCGGGTGCCGCACTGCGCGAGCTTCACCAGCGACGCGTCCTGATCGTTGGTGGCGATCCAGACCGAGGCGAGATGATCGACGTCGTAGTCGACACCCTCGACGGCGTCCTTGTGGACGAGCCAGCGCGTCTTCACCAGCGTGTGCTCGGCGTCGAGTGGCAGCGCGGTGAAGGTCACGGCGTGGTCGGACATGAAGTGCGCCCACATGTTCGGCTGCGTCCACAGATGCAGGCCGCCGAGCTTGCGCTCGGTGATCGCGCCCATCAGCTTCTTGCAGGCGATCTTGGTGTCCATGGTCTGGCTCTCGCCCTCGCCGCCGAGGACGATGCGCTCGGTGCGGAAGCCGGTCGGGCGGCCGGTCAGTTCCTCGAACGGGCGCGAGATGAAACCGTTGGCCTCCCAGGCCTGGACCTGACGCTCGACGTCGGCCGCATAAGCCGCCGCTTCCGCCTGGCCCTCGAGATCGTCGGCGTCGGGCACGAAGCCGACGGCGTACTTGTTGAACGAGAGGCCGAGCTCGGGATGATTGCCCGCGCAGTGATAGCACTCGCGGTTGTTCTCCATCGTGAGCTTCCAGTTGCCTTCCTCGATCAGGTCGAGCTCCTTGACGACCTTGGCGTTGCGCAGGTCGAAGGGGGCGAGGCGCGGCTCCATCTCGGCGGCGAAGCTGTCGAAATCCGCCGGCGGCTCGGCCGCGAGGCAGACATAGAGCAGGCCGCTGACCGAGCGCAGGTGCACCGGCTTCAGGCCGTGGCACTTGGCGTCGAAGTCGTCGCCCATGTGGGTCGCATGCACGAGATCGCCGGTCAGCTCGTAGGTCCACTGGTGATAGGGGCAGACCAGCTTGCCGACGGTCGAATGTTCTTCCGTCACGATCCGCGCGCCGCGGTGGCGGCAGACGTTATGGAAGGCGCGCACCTCGTTGTCGTCGTCGCGCACAATCAGGATCGAGTTCAGGCCGATGTCGATCTTCATGACGTCGCCGGGCTCGGGAACGTCGGGTTCGACGCCGACGAAGATCCAGTGGCGTGCGAAGATCACGTCGAGATCGAGATCGAAGATCTCTTTCGAGCGGTAGAACGGCGCGGCCAGCGTGTAGCCCGGACGGCGGGCGGCGATCAGGGACGCGACATCGAGGGGGGCGCGGGTCAGCATGCGTCCAGGCTCCGAATGGGTCAGGTCTATCGGGAAGACCTCCGTAACATCGCATACGGCGGCCGGACGGGTTGTCGTTATGCGACACCTGAGGTCGCATCGGTCCAAGTGCTGCGTCGCGGCATCATAGGATTTTGAGATGGCAGGCGTCGGTGGATGGAATTACAGGATAGCCGCTGCACAACGAAACGGCGGCTCCGCGTTTCGTGAACGGGCATCGGAAACCGAAAGCGCGCCGGCGCTGTAATACTCTGACGAGCCGCAGCGTCGCAGAGACGCCCATCCCCGCCGGAAGCCGGAGATCCGCCCCTTGGCCCTCGCCGACCGCATCCGCTCCCTGTCGCCCCTGCACGAACGCAACGGCCGCCTCTCGGTGCTGCGTGCGCTCACATTCGCCGGCCTGGTCGTGCCGGCGCTCTGGCTCGCCTGGCGGGCGGGCATCGGCGATCTCGGCGCGCGGCCCTGGACCGAGGCGATCCATCGCTCCGGCGACTGGGCGATCCGGTTCCTGGCGCTGTCGCTACTCGTTACGCCGCTGCGCAACGCCAGCGGCTGGTCGAAACTCGTCGGCCTGCGACGCATGGTCGGCGTCGCCGCGCTCTTCTACGCGCTGCTGCATGTGGCGCTCTACATCGGCGACCAGAGCCTCGACCTCGCCAAGGTCGTCAGCGAGATCGCGCTCAGGATCTATCTCACCATCGGCTTCATCGCGCTCGTCGGCCTGATCGCGCTCGGCGTCACCTCGACCGACGGCATGATCAAGCGGCTCGGCGCCGAGCGCTGGCACCGGCTGCATGCGCTCGTCCATCCGATCGCGATCCTGGCGCTCATCCATTTCTACATGCAATCGAAGCTCGACATCTCCGATGCGCTGATCATGAGCGGCCTCATGCTGGCGCTTTGGATCTGTCGCGGGGTATCACGCCACCGGATCGCGCTGTCGCTGCCCGTCCTCATCGCGATCGCTGCCGGTTGCGGCATCGTCACGGCGCTCGCCGAAGCGGTCTATTTCTCGATCAAGACCGGCGTCGATCCACGCCTCGTGCTCCCGGCGAACCTGATGTTCGAGCCGGTGATCCGGCCCGCGTGGTGGGTCGCGGGGATCGTGGCGGCGGTGTCGGTCGTTGCCGTGGCAGCGAAGGCGATCTGGTTCACCAAGGCGGCACCCGCGCTCCGGCCGGCGCGGAGCGCGCGGTGATCCCTGCCGATTTTCCGCGATTGGGTGAGGTCCAGTCTCTCGTTCTTCGGAAGGCACCGAAGCACGCGCTGTTTTGCAACGCGGTCGGGGAACTGGCTCACAACGCGCGGCTTTCGGCGATCTTTGGCGATGTCGAGGACCTGCTCGCCGTCGTCCCCTCTCCCGACTGGCCGGAATTCCGAGCCGATCTTGCGGCCAAGTTCAACGAAGGCCGCCGACCGGAGCAGTCTCGACGCTCTGGACTGCGGCGCTATCAGCCGGCTTGGGACAAGCTGAACGAGGCGCGGGCTTCCCGCCGGCTGGTTCAGGACGGTTTTGAGGCCGTCCGCTTCGTCCGGTCGCTGCACGGCACCAAAACGCCGGATCTGGTCGGCTTCCTCGGCGACGAACCGGTGTTCTGTGAGGTGAAGACGGTCAACATCTCGGACAGAGAGGCCACGCGCCGCGCCGAGGACGGCGTGGGCATGACAGAGACCGCAGCGAACGACACGCTGCTTGCCAAGTCGCTCGACGTCGCGGTCCGCGCGCTCGCGCAGATCCGCGGCTACGAATGCGACTGTCGCGCGATCGTCTTTCTGTTCCTGAACCCCGACGACAGTTTGGGCGAGCCCATCGCAACGATCGCCGCGCAGGTGAAAACGCATCTCGACCGCGCCCCGGAACTGGCGGGCGCGACGATCCACATCGACCACCACCCGCCGTTCCATTTCGCCGTCTGACGCCTTACCCGCGCCGCCGCCGGCGCTCGCGGCCCGTGCCACCCTCGCCACCCGGCGGGGTGCCGCGGTCGAAGACCCGGCCGAGATCGGCTTCGAGGTGCGGGAACGGATCGGACTTGTGCGGGATCGCCATGGCGTCGACGAAATGCGCCTGGAAGCTCGGTTCGATTGCCGTTTCGATCTTCTCGATCCGGCGCACGACGCCCTCGATCTCGGCGCGCGACGCCTTGTTCAGGAGCGCGATGCGCGCGCCGGTGCCGGCGGCATTGCCGGCCGAACCGACCTTGGCCAG
This sequence comes from Ancalomicrobiaceae bacterium S20, assembly GCA_040269895.1. Taxonomy (NCBI): domain Bacteria; kingdom Pseudomonadati; phylum Pseudomonadota; class Alphaproteobacteria; order Hyphomicrobiales; family Ancalomicrobiaceae; genus Methyloraptor; species Methyloraptor flagellatus. Next base: position 2,231,912 of record CP158568.1, read on the forward strand.
ATCGCAATCCGGGATCAGGCCGAGGATCATCGCATAGCGCACGTCGATGTGGCTGCCGAAGGCGCCGGCGAGCGTGATGCGGTCGACGCTCGCGATGCCGTAGCGGTCCATCAGCAGGCGGATGCCGGCGTAGAGGGCCGCCTTGGCGAGCTGGATCGCGCGGATGTCGCCCTGGGTCACGGCGATGCGCGGGCCTTTGTCGTCGGCCTCGCGGATCACATAGGCGAAGGTGCGGCCCTCGCCGACAACGCGGGGCGTGCGCTCGGCGAGCGCGCCGTCGACGATGCCGTCCGGCGTCACGAGCCCGGCGAGCAGCATCTCGGCCACCGCCTCGATGATGCCGGAGCCGCAAATGCCGGTGATGCCCGTCCCCGCTGTCGCCTCGGCGAAGCCCGGCTCGTCGGACCAGAGGTCCGAGCCGATCACGCGGAAGCGTGGTTCGAGCGTTTCGGCATCGATGCGGATGCGCTCGATCGCGCCGGGGGCGGCGCGCTGGCCCGACGAGATCTGCGCGCCCTCGAAGGCCGGACCGGTCGGCGAGGAACAGGCGAGCAGCCGATCCTTGTTGCCGAGCACAATCTCGGCATTGGTGCCGACATCGACCAGCAACGTGATCTCGTCCTTCAGATAGGGCCCTTCCGACAGCACGACGCCGGCGGTATCGGCGCCGACATGGCCGGCGATCAGCGGCAGGCCATAGACCTTGGCGCCCGGCGCGAGCGCGAGCCCGACGTCGGCGGCCGGCACGTCGAGGCCGCCGTCGACCGCCAGCGCGAAAGGCGCGCCGCCGAGTTCGACCGGGTCGATGCCGAAGAACAGATGATGCATGATCGGGTTGCCGACCACGGTCGCCTCGAGGATCTGATCGGCCGAGAAACCGGCCTCCCTGGCGACCGCCTCGGCGAGATCCTGCAGGGCGCCGCGCACGGCGGCGGTCATCTCGACCTCGCCGCCGGGGTTCATCATCACGTAGGACACCCGGCTCATCAGGTCTTCGCCGAAGCGAATTTGTGGGTTCATCAGACCGGACGAGGCGAGCACGTCGCCGGTGACGAGGTCGCAGAGATGCGCGGCGATGGTGGTCGAGCCGATGTCGACCGCGAGCCCGAGCGCGCGCTCGTGGAAGCCGGGGAACACCGCGACCACCTCGGCCCCGCGCAGCGCGGCGGTGACGGTCCAGCCGCCCTTGCGCAGCACCTTCTGCAGCGTCTTCAGAACCGCGAGCCCGCAGGTCGCGTCCCTGACGCCCCACTGCGCCTCGAGCGCTTCGGCGAGGCGCCGGAAGTCGGAGGCCGGATCATGCATGTCCGGCTCGCGCACCTCGACGTAGTGCAGCGTCACGACCGGATCGACCGCGATCGGATGCGCTTCGGCGCGCTTGCGCACGACCTGGCGATGGACCTGACTGTCCGGCGGCACGTCGATGACGAGATCGCCACAGACCTTCGCCTGACAGCCGAGCCGGCGGCCCTCGGCGAGGGCGCCGCGCTTGGAGGTGTAGCGTTCCTCGACCGCGTTCCAGGGGCTCAGGTGGTCGGCCGCGCTCTCGATGCCGAGCTTCGGATTCGCGCCCTCGACCGGCACCACCTGGCAGCGCCCGCAGATGCCGCGGCCACCGCAGACGGAATCGAGATCGACGCCGAGCTTGCGCGCGGCCTCCAGAACGGACGTGCCCTCGGCGAAGCGCTCGCGCTTCCCCGAGGGTGCAAAGAAGACCAGATGGTCGTTCGCGATAGCGTCGTTCGCCAATGCGGGCCCTCTCTCCCGGTTAGCGCGGTCGGATAGCACGATTCAGATGCGGGCGCCGCCCGCGATCAGCCGCGCCGGCGCCGGCCTTCACGACCGCCGCGCGCGCCGCCCTCGCCGGCCGCGCCTTCCGGCGTCGGCTCGCGATACTTGCGGATCCAGCTCATGCAGTTCGGATCGTGGCCCATGACGACGTCGGCGCCGAGCACGGCCTGGATGTCCTCGGCGTGCAGCGGGTTCATGATCGCGCTCGTCATGCCGGCGCCGATCATCATCGGCAGGAACGCCGCGTTGAGGCCGCGCCGGTTCGGCAGGCCGAACGAGAAGTTCGAGGCGCCGCAGGTGGTGTTGACCTTGAGTTCCTCGCGCAGGCGGCGCAGCAGGTACATGAGGCGGATGCCGGCGTCGTTGATCGCGCCGACCGGCATGACCAGCGGGTCGACGACGATGTTCTCCTTCGGGATGCCGAAGTCGGCGGCGCGCTCGACGATCTTCTTGGCGACGGCGTAGCGCACGTCCGGATCCTCGGAGATGCCGGTCTCGTCGTTGGAGATCGCGACCACCGCGGCGTCGTACTTCTTGACCAGCGGCAGGACGGCCTCGAGCCGCTCCTCCTCGCCGGTCACCGAATTGACCAGCGCCTTGCCCTGATAGACCGACAAGCCGGCCTCGAGCGCGGCGACGATCGATGAGTCGATCGACAGCGGCACATCGACGGTCTCCTGCACGAGCTTGACGCATTCGGCCAGGATCTTCGGCTCGTCGGCGAGCGGGATGCCGGCGTTGACGTCGAGCATCTGCGCGCCGGCCTCGACCTGGGCGAGAGCGTCGGCGACCACGCGGCTGTAGTCGCCGCGCGCCATCTCCTCGGCGAGCAGCTTGCGGCCGGTCGGATTGATGCGCTCGCCGATCATGACGAACCGTCGCTCGAAGCCGAGAACGACCTCACGCTTGGCGGACGAGATGACGGTTTCGGTCATGGGCGCTTTCCTCTCACGCGATCCGACGAGCCTGCCGGCCCTTTCATGTGCCCACCACTAGCGTGCGCGGCCGGCCCCGGTCTGTCCTGCAAACGACCGGCCGGTGGCGCGGCGCGAACGGAGGCCGCGTGTCGGATCCGTATCAGTGCGGAGACGGAAGCGGCGCGAGCCGCCATCCGAGCGCCGATCAGAGCGCGGGAGCCGCCTCGTCGGGCGGCGCCGGCGCGCGCTTCAGCCGCTGCTTCAGCGCCAGGAAACGCTTCTCGACCAGATGGTAGGACAAGGTCGCGAGCAGGATCGACACGGCCGAAACGATGACGAAGTCCGCCATGTCGGCCGAGAGCCCGACGACAGCGCCGAGCCGTTCCAGATCGACGTTCTTCTCCAGCCATTCGCCGACCGGCAGATGCACGATGTAGAGCGCGTAGGAGATCAGCCCGAGGAAGCGCAGCGACCGCGTTTCCAGGATCGCGACGGTCCAGGACAGCGGCCGGCCGAGGATGCCGAGCATCACGGTCGAGAGCGCCAGCGCCGAGGCGACGATCAGCACGACGTAGGGCAGCTTCACGATGTGATTGCGCTCGGCGACCGGATAGAGCGCCAGCGCCACCACCAGCACGACCGCGAGCAGGAACACCGGCCGCGACGACACCCAGGCCGGCACGCGCCCGCGGGTCGCGGCCATGATCGCGCCGCAGGCCATGAACACGAAGCCGGTCGAGGGCGAGGTGTAGAGCGTCACCATCTCGAAGCCGCGGCTCATCAGGACCAGCGTCGCCACGAGGCAGAGCCCGATCGCGCCGGCGAAGAAGGCGAGCTGGAGCCGGCTCGGCACGATCAGCACGAGCGGGGCGAAGAAGACGTAATATTGCTGCTCGACCGCCAGGCTCCAGGTGTGGGTGAACTCGGCCCAGGCGAAGGTGACGTAGCCGATCAGGAAATTCTGCAGGTAGAGGACGTACCAGGGCCAATAGGGCAGCGTCTTCTCGCCGAATGCGAGCTCGTCGACGACCAGGAACACGACGAACCAGAAGTAATAGGCCGGGAAGATCCGGAGCGCGCGTTGCAGCCAGAACGCCTTCAGCGCCGTGCCGATCGTCTCGCCCCCCGCCTCGATCGCCTTGCGCTGGCCGATCAGGATGCCGGTGATCAGGAATCCCGATAGGATGAAGAACATGAACACCGACAGGCCGCCGATGTCCGTACCCTTGATCGCCGTGTGATGGACGATGACCATGAAGGCGGCGAGGCCGCGCAGGCCGTCGAGGCCGAGAATGCGGGAGTGGGACAAGGGAGCGCACCGGAACCGTGGCAATCCCCCGCGGATAGCCGGCCGGCGCGGCGAACACAAGGCGGGATGTGTCCGGATCACGCGGACGGACCGGCCATCGCGGCCTTGGATCTGTTCCAAACTGCGCGGTGGACCGAGGCGTCCTTGCGGCATAGTCTTGCCGCAGAGACCCGGGACCGGCAGCAAAGCCGTTCCGGCGCGGCCGCCTTGGCGACGGCCGGGCCGGCGAGAGCCCGGGCTCTGAGAGCGGACGTCTCGGGCGGTGCGGCGGACGGAGGATCCGCTTGCGGCCGACCCTCGTCCGACGGGAGGAAACCGATGTGCTTCATGTTCGCCAGCCAGCCGCCGGAGAGCTACGCGTTCGAGACACGCTCGATCCGCCTCAACGGCCAGAGCACCAGCATCCGGCTCGAACGAATCTTCTGGGACATGCTCGAGCAGGTCGCCGCCGACCAGGGCTTCCCCACGGTCGGGCGGTTCATCTCGACGCTGCACAACGAGGTGCTGGCGTTGCGCGGCGAGGCGCCGAACTTCACCTCGCACCTGCGCTGCGTGTGTCTGGTCGCGCTCGAAAACAAGGTGCCGGCGCCCGAAACCAAAGCATCCGAGGCCAAGGCGGCGGCCGTGCGTCCCGCCGCGGCCGCGGCGCACCGGCCGCAGGCGCGTTACGGCACGTAGTATCCCTATAACACCCGCGCGAGCGGGACCGCCTTAGCCTGTCCTTCCAACGCCCCGGACCGCCCGGCCGGGGCGCCAACGAGGAAGGCAGAATGGCCAAGGCAATCCATATGATGATCCGCGTGCTCGACGAGGCGCGGTCGGTCGACTTCTACGCGCGCGCTTTCGGGCTCTCGGTCGCCGATCGGCTCGACTTCGCCGATTTCACGCTGGTCTACCTGCGCAATCCGGAAGCCGACTTCGAAGTCGAACTGACCATCAACAAGGGCAGGACCGAGCCCTACGCCCTCGGCGACGGCTATGGCCATGTCGCCTTCTGCGTCGATGATCTCGACGCCGAGCACGCCCGCTTCACCGAGGCCGGCCTCGCCCCGCGCAAGATCGTCGAGTTCAAGACCGACGCCGGCCTCCTCGCGCGGTTCTTCTTCGTCGAAGACCCCGACGGCTACAAGATCGAGGTCCTGCAACGCCACGGCCGCTACCGCTGACCCCCATTTCGCAGGGAGGAGCGGACGGACCCACCGCCCCTCCCCGCCCAAACAAGAAGACAATTCGGGAGAGGAAACCCCATGAGCCAGCATCATCACCACGGTCCCGACGGGGCGCATGTCCACGGTGCGCGTGAGCACGACGCCCACGACCACGACGCGCCGCGCTCGCCCGCGCGCCGGCAGTTCCTGCGCCGCTCCTCCGAGATCTCACTAGCCGCGGCCATCACCATCGTCGGCGGCAATTCGCTCCTGAACGCGAGCGAGGCCTGGGCCGTCGAGACCAAGGGGCTGAAGCCCGAGACCATGAAGACGCTGATCCTGGTCGCGCGCGACATCTACCCGCACGACCGCCTGCCCGACCGGTTCTACGCGGTCGCCATCAAGGGCCATGCGACCAAGGCCGAGACCGACGCCGGCCATCGCAAGCTGATCGAAGATGGTATCGCCGGGCTCGACAAGGCCGCCGGCGCCGGCGGCTATCTCGGCCAGGCCTGGGAGGCCAAGCGGGTGAAGCTGCTCGAGGCGATCGAGACCACGCCGTTCTTCCAGGCCGTGCGCGGCGACCTCGTGGTCAGCCTCTACAATCAGAAGGAGCTCTGGCCGCTGTTCGGCTACGAGGGCGAATCCTACTCCAAGGGCGGCTACATCCACCGCGGCTTCGACGACATCGACTGGCTCTGACCGCGCCACCCGCACGCGTGCGGCAGGCGCGCGAATTCAATCGATTCAATAAACAAGACACCCAGGGAAGAAACGTCATGGCTGCCAAATATGCAGGCGACAACGACGGCGTCGTCGTGATCATCGGATCGGGTGCCGGCGGCGGCACGCTCGGTAACGAACTCGCCCAGAAGGGCATCGACGTCGTGATCCTCGAGGCCGGTGCCCGGCACGAGTACGACGAGTTCATCAACGACGAGTGGGCGAGCTTCTCGCAGCTCGCCTGGACCGACCCGCGCACGACCACCGGCTCGTGGCGCGTGCACCAGAACTTCCCGAACCTGCCGGCCTGGATCGTCAAGGCGGTCGGCGGCTCGACCACCCATTGGGCGGGTGCCTCGCTGCGCTTCCAGGAGCACGAGTTCAAGACGCTGACGACCTACGGCAAGGTCGCCGGCGCCAATCTGCTCGACTGGCCGATCACGCTCGCCGACCTCGAGCCCTATTACGACAAGGCCGAGGCCAAGATGGGCGTGACCCGCACCAACGACCTGCCCGGTCTGCCCGGCAACAACAACTTCAAGATCATGAAGGCCGGCGCCGACAAGGTCGGCTACACCGAATGCAACACCGGCCGCATGGCGATCAACTCGGTGCAGCGCGACGGCCGCAACTCCTGCCAGCAGACCGGCTTCTGCTTCCAGGGCTGCAAGTGGGGCGCCAAATGGTCGACGCTCTATACCGAGATCCCCAAGGGCGAGGCGACCGGCAAGCTCGAGGTCCGGCCGAACAGCCATGTGCTGCGCATCGAGCATGACGCGGGCGGCAAGGTCACCGGCGTCGTCTACGCCGACAAGGACGGCAAGGAGCAGCGCCAGAAGGCGCGCATCGTCTGCGTCGCCGGCAACTCGATCGAGAGCCCGCGCATCCTGCTGAACTCGCACTCGGCGAAGTTCCCGCACGGGCTTGGCAATTCGTCGGGCCAGGTCGGCCGCAACTACATGCGGCACATGACCGGCTCGGTCTATGCCGTGTTCGAGAAGCCGGTGCACATGTACCGCGGCACGACCATGGCCGGCATCGTCCGCGACGAGGCCAAGCACGACCCGCGTCGCGGCTTCGTCGGCGGTTTCGAGATGGAGACCCTGTCGCTCGGCCTGCCGTTCATGGCGGCGTTCCTCGATCCGGGCGCCTGGGGCCGCTCGTTCACCTCGGCGCTCGACGACTATCCCAACATGGCCGGCATGTGGCTGGTCGGCGAGGACATGCCGCAGGAGAAGAACGGCGTCACGCTGTCGGCGACCAAGGACAAGTACGGCATGCCGGTCGCCAACGTGAACTTCGACGACCACGCCAACGACATTGCGATGCGCGACTACGCCTACGGCCGCGGCAAGGCGATCTACGACGCGGTCGGCGCGGTCCGCACCTTCCCGACCGCGCCCTACCCCTCGACCCACAATCTCGGCACCAATCGCATGAGCGAGAAGGCCGCGGACGGCGTCGTCAACAAGTGGGGCCAGGCCCACGACGTGAAGAACCTGTTCGTCTCCGACGGCAGTCAGTTCACCACCGGCGGCGCCGAGAACCCGACGCTGACCATCGTGGCGCTGGCGATCCGGCAGGCGGAATACATCGCCAGGCAGATGAGCTCGGGCATGATCTGAGCGCGCCGATCGGGCGCGTGCGGGCGACAGAACGGCCGCGGCATCGCGAGACGCCGCGGCCGTTTCGCGTCGGAAGCAGGGATCAGAGCGTGGGCCTCAGAGCCCGAGGTTCTCGCTCAGCCGCTCGTCGAGGTCGAAGCCCGGCTTGGTCAGGTCGCGGCGCCACGGCTGGCGGCCCTTCAGCACGCCGGAGTCGTGCACCATCTCGGCGACGTATTCCTCCTGCCGGTAGGCCATCACATGGATGCCGGAGACGCCCTTGATCTCCTTCACCTGCTGGATGATGTCGACGCAGAGCTTCTTTCCTTCCGCCTTCTGGTCGGTCGCCTTCTCCAGCCGGTCGATGATCGCATCGGGAATATGCACGCCGGCGACGTTGGAGCGCATCCAGCGCGCGGTCTTGGCGCTCGCGAGCGGGCCGACGCCGACCAGGATGAACACCTGCTCGTCGAGCCCCATGTCGCGGACGCGCGTCATGAAGCGTTCGAGCAGGGCCACGTCGTAGCAATATTGCGTCTGGATGAACTGCGCGCCGGCGGCGACCTTCTTGGCGAGCCGGATCGGCCGGAAATCGTAAGGCGGCGCGAAGGGGTTCTCGGCCGCGCCGAGAAAGACCGGCGGCGGCGTGGTGATCTTGCGGCCGGAGAGGAACTTCGCCTCGTCGCGCATGCGCTTGATCACGGCGAGCAGCGAGGTCGAGTCGAGATCGAACACCGGTTTGGCTTCCGGATGGTCGCCCGACTGCACGCCGTCGCCGGTCAGGCACAGCACGTTGTTGACGCCGAGCGCCGAGGCGCCGAGCACGTTGCCCTGGATGGCGATGCGGTTGTAATCGCGGCAGGAGATCTGCAGCACCGGCGAGAAGCCGATCCGCGTCAGGAGCGCGCAGATCGCCACCGACGACATGTGGCAGTTGGCGCCGGAGCCGTCGGTCGCGTTGATCGCATCGACCCAGCCCTCGAAGATCAGCGCGCGCCGGTAGACGTCCTCGGCGTCGGCGCTGTCGGGCGGGTTCAATTCGGCGGTGACGGCGAATTCGCCGCGGCGCAGCACGCGCTCGAGCCGGCCGCGCGAGGAGTGGCCGGGCAGTTCCGGCAACGGATCCCAGGGGTTTTCGCCGAAGTCTTCCGGATGCAGACGCGGGTTCATGGGACGGGCTCCGAGACTCAGGCGGCGGGCTTGTCGGCGGGTTTCTTCTTCGGCTCCGGCGGTGGAGGCGGCGGCAGGCCCTTGTCGCGCATCACCGCGAGCCAGGTCGACCGGCCCTTGAGACGGTGGTCGATCGGCGGCTGGACATTGCGGATCCTGGCCCCCTCGCGCATGGCCTCCGCCCCCTCGAAGGCCTTCACCCAGACGCAGGGCATCTCGGGATAGACCTCGCAATGGCCGTTGCCGCGCACGCCGCCACAGGGGCCGTTGCGCAGGTTCTTCGGGCAGTTCATCGGGCAGGACATGCCGGTCGACGACAGCGCGCACTGGCCGCACATGCGGCAGTCGAACAGCGCGCCCTTGACCGTGCGCTCGACCGCGGCGACCGGGCGCTCCAGCCGGTCGAAGCCGATCCTGGCGGCGAGTGGCGCGAGCGCGACGAGGACGCGCTCGAAGCCGGCATAGAAGGCCTCCATCGCGCGCGAATGGCGGATCGACCAGAAGCGCAGGGCAAAGCGGTCGGCCGCGCGGCGGCTTGCCGGGCGGCTCGAAGGCGGCGGGAACGCGGGTCACGGGGCCTCCATGGTCGGTGCGGTCCGGCGGCCATGCGAACGTCGGGCCCCTGCCCGACCGTCCGCACGGCCGCCTGTCGATCGCATGAGCATGAGGGCTGGCGCGACGTCGCGCCGACGCGTTTGCGACCTCGGCTAAGGGTTCCGCGTCACCGGGGGATACGCAGAAACCCGAGGCGCGCTCAGGGCAGCCGGATCACGAACAGCTTGCGGACCGTCTCGATCACCTCCCAGACGCCGTCGAAGCCCGGGCGGATGACGAAGCTGTCGCCGGGCCCGAGCCGGCGCGACGGCTCGCCGTCCGGATGGAGCACCACCGCGCCCGACAGGATCGAGCAGAACTCCCACTCTTCATAGGACGCGCGCCAGCTGCCGGGCGTCGATTCCCATACGCCGGTGATGGTCTTGCCGTCGGCGCTCTCGTCGACGATCCAGGTCCGGTTGGTCGGCTGACCAGCGAGGATCTTCTCGGCCGGCGGCGCATCGTCCTCGGGCGTGATGGCGGCGAGATCGAAGGGCACGAGGGTCGGGGTCGTCGGGGTCATGGGAAGGGTCCGATCGAAACTGGGAGAGGAAACGTGCGACGGGGCACGAGCGCTGCGCGCCGTCGTCGCCAGCGCGCTCGATAACGACGGAGGCGCCATAAGCCAAGGGCGCCAGACCGATGGCTGTGCTGCGCGCAACCGCGTCAGCCGGCCGCGACCGCCTCAGCCGGTCGCGCTCTCGTCATGGCCGCCGGCCTCGACCAGCCGCTTGACGCGCTCCGCGTCATAGGCGGCGTCGAGTTCGGCGGCGACCGCCGCGACGATCGCTTCCGGTTCGCCCTCGCGCGCGCCGACCGGCTGCTTGCGCCAGCCCTCGAGATAGGCGTCGGTCTCGCGTGCGCCGCCACGCATCGCCGCCATGTCGATCGCGACCGCGAACCGCTCCGGCAGTTCGCGCTTCACGGCCCGACGGCCGGAGCCGACCATGACCTGAGCCGGGATGTCGCGCCAGTAGATCAGGGTGACGTCGGGCATGGGAATCCTCTTGCCGAATGGCAAATAATGCCAATCTGTGGTTATATGAGGCTCGGAGGTGAGCCATGGCGACCATGAACGTATCGCTGCCGGACCCCATGCGCGACTGGGTCCAGAGTCGGATTGACAGCGGGCGCTATGCCAGCGTCAGCGACTACGTTCGCGACCTGATCCGCAAGGATCAGGAAACGACCGCCGCGCGCGAACTGAGCGTCGCCCAAATCCGCCAGTCGATCGAGGACAGCCGTCGCGACGGTGCACTCGTGCCGGCCGACGAGGTCTTCGCCGCGCTCGATGCGAAGCTGAAGGCGATGGGCGGCTGACGTGGCCGCCCTGCCGCTCGTTTTCGCCGCCCTTGCGATCGACGATCTCGATCAGATTGCCCTCGCGATCGCCGTCGACAGTCCCCGCCGAGCCCGAACGTTCGTCGCCGAACTGCGAGCGAAATGCTCTGTCATCGCCGAAAACCCGGCGGCCTATCCGCTGCGCGAGGAATTCGGCGCCGGCGTTCGGCTGACGATGCACGGGCGTTACATCATCTTCCACGCGATCCGGGACGAACGGGTCGTGATCGAGCGCATCCTGCATGGTGCGCGCGATCTCGAGTCCATCAATCTCGGATGACGCCCCTCAATGCGTCGCGTCGGGCATCGACGCCTTCTTCTCGGCGATGAACGCCAAGAGCGCCTCGTCGATGCCGGGGTCGAGCGGCGGGGCCTCGTAGTCGGCGAGCCACTTCTTCCAGATGCCGTTGGCGCGGGTGGCGGCGTCCTTCGAGCCCTCGGCCATCCACTGCTCGACCGAGTTATTGTCGGCGATGAACGAACGATAGAACGCCGTCTCGAAGTTCGCCTGCGTATGCGCGCAGCCGAGGAAGTGCCCGCCTGGGCCGACTTCGCGGAAGGCGTCGAGCGCCTGGCCGTTCTCCGAGAGGTCGATGCCCTTGGCCAGCACGTGCATCATGCCGAGCTGGTCGCAATCCATGACAAACTTCTCGTAGGAACTGGCGAGGCCGCCCTCCATCCAGCCGGCGGCGTGCAGCACGAAGTTGGTGCCGGCGTGCAGCGTCGGGATCAGCGTCTGGGCGCTCTCGTAGGCCGCCTGCGCGTCCGCCGTCTTCGAGGCGCAGAGCGAGCCGCCGGTGCGGAACGGCATCTTCATGCGCCGGGCGAGCTGCGCGGCGCCGTAGATCGCCAGCGCCGCCTCGGGCGTGCCGAAGGTCGGGGCGCCCGACTGCATCGACAGGGTCGACACGAAGGTGCCGAAGATCACCGGCGCACCGGGCCGCACGAGCTGGCAGAAGGCGGTGCCGGCCCAGACCTCGGCCAGAACCTGCGTCAGCGTGCCGGCGACAGAGACCGGGCTCATCGCGCCCGACAGGATGAACGGCGTGATGATGCAGGCCTGATTGTTCGAGGCATAGACCTCGGCCGCACCGAGCATGGTCGCGTCCCAGACCAGCGGCGAATTGGCGTTGATCAGGCTGGTCAGCACCGTGTTCGACTGGATGAACTCCTTGCCGAACACGATCTCGGCCATGGTCACGGTGTCGGCGGCGCGCAGCGGATGCGTGACCGAGCCCATGAACGGCTTGTCGGAGTACTTGATGTGGGCATAGACCATGTCGAGATGCCGCTTGTTCACAGGCAGGTCGACCGGCTCGCACACGGTGCCACCGGAGTGGTGCATGTGCGGGCTCACATAGGCCATCTTCACGAAGTTGCGGAAGTCCTCGATCGTGCCGTAGCGGCGGCCGTTGTCGATGTCGTGCACGAAGGGCGAGCCGTAGACCGGCGCGAACACGGTCGCCTTGCCGCCGATCTGAACGCTGCGCTCGGGGTTGCGGGCGTGCTGGGTGTATTCGGCCGGCACGGTCGCGATCAGCTTGCGGGCGAGGCCGCGCGGGAAGCGCACGCGCTCGCCCTTGACGTCGGCGCCGGCCGCCTTGAAGCGCTTCGAGCGCGGTCGGATAATCACGGAACTCGATGCCGATCTCCTCGAGCAGGGTCTCGGCGTTGTGTTCGATCAGCGCCAACCCCTCCTCCGTGAGCACCTCGGTCAGCGGCAGGTTGCGCGTGATGTAGGGGATCGAGGCCGCCCCGCGCGCCGAGCGGGCGGCGCGCCGCGCCTCGCGACCGCGCCGTGCGTCGCGTCCGCCGGCTGATGGGGTCTCGGTCACGTCGGTCATGGCGGCCTCTCTCGATCGGTCCGTCGGTCATCTGATGGGCAGGCGGCGATCACGTCTCCGGGCGTGGCCCTCGCGGCGGATCATACGCCATGCCATGAACTCATGGCAGGATGAGGCGACGCCGCATCCTGCCCGAAAGCTAGTCGCAGGCCCTGCGCCCGAGTTCTCCGCGCCCGTCACGCACTCGCCCAAAGGCGACACCGGAGACGAAGGCGACATAAGCCGCGCGGGCGGAAACCGTTCACGCGCCGTTAGACCTCTGCCGCCAGAGTACCGGCGGAGGATCGAGCCCATGTCCAGCAGCATCACGCGCCGCCGCTTTCACGGAAACGCCCTGGGCCTCACCGCGCTCGCGATCGCAGCGCTTCGGCCGGGACGGTCCGCGACCGCGCAGGTCCCGGCCGAAGTGCGCGGCCGCTTCCGGCTCGCGACCACGGACGGCAAGGTCTTCACCGAGGCGGATCTCCTGGGGCGCCCGAGCCTGGTGGTGTTCGGCTTCATGTCGTGTCCCGACGTCTGCCCGACCACGCTGATGAACCTCGCGCTTCTGATGAAGGCGCTCGGACCCAAGGCGGACGCCCTGCGCGTCGCCTTCATCTCGGTCGATCCGGAACGCGACGATCCCGCCTCGCTCGGCAAGTTCGTCACCAGCTTCGATCCGCGCATCATCGGCCTCACCGGCAGCCCGGAGGCGGTCCGGGCGGCGGTCGTCTCCTATCATGCGCTCGCCGAGAAGATCCCGCAGGGCGACAGCTACACGATGATGCATTCGACAGGACTTTATCTGGCCGACAAGACGGGCCTCGTCCGCGATCTGCTCGAGCCGACCGACACGACCGAGGCGCTGGTCGCGCACATCACCCCCTGGCTCTGAACGCGAAAGCCGGCCGGAGCATGGGCGCCGACCGGCTTTCATTTCATGCGGCTCGTGGCCGGCGCCTCGGCGCCGGCCGCTGCCCTCATTGGCTCAGCGGATGTTGACCACCTTCGCGATGCTCGGCGTGCCGGTCGCCGACAGGGCGAACAGCATGTAGTTGCCGGGGATCGCCACGCCGTTCGCGGCCGGGATCTGCAGCGTCGCGGTGTCGCCGTTCTTGGCGACGACCTGCAGCGGCACGCGGCGCTGGTCGTTGTTGAGAGAATGCGTGACCGAGCTCATGCGGACCAGCGCGAAGGACGCCGCATTGGCGGCCGTGACGCTGATCCGCTCGCCGCGCGCGGCGCTCGCCGGCGCGGAGGAGATCGTCGGGCGCTGGGCCGCCGAGCCGTCCTTGTTGAACAGGTAGGGCGGCGAATAGATCTCGCCGTCCGGATGGTCGGACGCGCAGTTGCAGAGACCGCCGCCGGCGGCGAGCACGCGACCGTCCATCAGCAGCATCGCGACCGAATGATAGTTGCGCGGCGTCGTCATCGACGCGCCGGTGGTGAAGCGGCCGGTCGACGGATCCCAGACTTCGGCCGCCAGCGCCGAATTCGCATCCGAGAACGGCGTCGCTCCGGCCGCGCTCTGGCCGCCGATCGCGACGACCTGACCGGTCGGCAGGACGACCGAATTCAGGAAGGTGCGCGCGTACTGCATCGATCCGGTCTGGGTGACGCTCGGCGCACGGCCGGCGCCGCCGGTGATGTCGATGGTGAAGGCCGCGTTGGACGGCGTGGCGTTGTCGTAGGTCGGCGCGCCGCCGAGGGTCAGGATCTTGCCGACATCATAGAGCACGGCGTTGCCGTTCATGGCGTCGGCGTTGCCGCGCTGGCCGGCCGAAGACACGGCTCCGCTGCCGCTGGTGTTGACCCAGTGCATCTTCTTGGACGGGCCGGCGTGGAAGACCCAACCGTCGTCGGCGGCCAGCAGCCACATGTGGTTGTCGCCCCGGTAGGCGCCCGTGGGATCGGCAATGATGAAGTCGTCCGGCAAGATGTTGGGCAGCAGGGTCCAGGAGCCGCCCGGCGTGTAGAGCTCGCCCTTCTTGCCGCCGGTGCCGCCCGACCACGAGCCGCCGAGCACGAAGACCTGCCCCTTGGAGGTCAGTGTCTGGCCGGCATAGCCGCGCGAGATGTTGACGCCGGGCCCGTTCGAGAAGCGGCCGCCGGTGTCCATCAGCGAGCTGGTCGCCGGGTTGGAGCCGCCGGTCACGAGCAGGCGACCGTCCGGCAGCAGCGAGGTGGCCTCGCAGAAATATTCGAGCGCCGGCGAGGTGAGCAGCGTGCTCGTCATCGTGCCGGTGTCGGGATCGTAGAGCACCGAATAGGTCTGGTTGCCGCCGCCGAAGCTCGTGCGGCCGCTGCCGGACCAGAGCATGACCTTGCCGTTGCCGAGCATGCTGGCCGAGACCGGCACGAGCGGGAAGCTGACGCGCGCCGACCATTGACCCTGGGTCGACAGCGGCGATGTCCCGCCGGCGGTGCCGCCGATCGGCGAGCCGTCCGGATTGGTGGCCTTCCACTGCTGGTTCGCACCGCCGTGGCACGGCCACTGGATCAGCTTCGTGCCGAAATCGGCGAGCCCGCCGAACACGTCGAGACACTGATTGCTGTGGGCGGCGACGAGCTGCCAGTTGGCGCCCGAATAGGAGACCTTCCAGGTCTGGTTCGGACCACTATGACACCAGTACTGGATGACATTGGTGGCCGCCGCCGTGAAGGCGCCATAGACGTCCAGGCACTTGCCGCTGAACACGTTGACGACATGGTAGCCGCCGGGAACCGGCTCGAAGCGCCATTGCTGATTGGCGCCGCCGTGACACCCCCACTGCACGATCGGCGTGGCATCGTCTCGCGACCAGCCGTAGTCGTCGAGACACTGGCCGGTGTGCTGCACCTTGAGCAGCACCGGCCCGGTCGGCACCGTCTGGGCCGATGCAGGCGCACTCGCCAAGGCGAGCCAAAGCGTCGCGGCGACGAGCGCCGACAGCAGTTTCAGGATTTTCATTCGGCCTCCTCATGCCTGTCCGAGGCACCCGCCGCAACGCGGGGCACGGGAACAGGCTCCAAACTCACGTCTTATGCATAGTCACGCATATAACCCCGCGATCGGACTTGCCGATCAGGTCGTGTCGAGACCTTCGCCTCGACATCATTTCCTTCGAGTAAGCAGCAATGATCTGCCGCTCGACTTGGTAAACCCAGCGTCAAGCGTGCGCAGCACCGGCCCGGCCGTCGCGACCGACGCGCTCAGCCCCGACGACGAAGCCGAGCGCGAGCACCACGAAGGTGACGAGCACCGACAGCGTGTAGGCGTCGAGGATGCGCCCGGCCGGGACGACGTAGTTCCACTCGCGCGCCACGCCGAGCACGACAGGGAAGATCCAGGAGTTGATCGACAGCGCGCCGGCGAAGGCCCAGCGCGCCAGCGTCTTGTTGTCGAGATCGGCGAGCAGCGGCCGGCCGAGACGGGCGCGGACCATCGGCAGGATGTTGCGATGGATGTTCACCGCGCCGATGGTCAGGAACGACACGATGAGCACCTTCGCCCAGATCTTCTCGTTGCCGAGGACGCGGGGGTCGATCGTGTAGAGCCGCCAGGTCAGCACGATGCCGCTCACCCAGAGCATCGCCAGGCCGGCCGAGACGAGGTGCGACAGGAACGTCACCGTGTCCATCAGGTCCGCACCGGCCCTGCGCAGCATCGCGCCGCGCAGCAGCAGAAGATCGACGGCGATGGCGCCGCCGACGCCGAGCACGAGTCCGGCGAGGTGGAAGATGATCATCGCGGTGTGAAACGAAGGGATCATCGGGCTGGCCTCCAACACGCTCACAGGAAGGTTCCGCACTTCAGGCGCTGCACGTCCTCGGGACGACCGATGTGGCAGAGCATGCGGCGCTGCTGCGCGGCGCCGAGATCCTGCTCGGAGCGGACCACCACCGCGAGGTTGACGTTCGGCATGTGAAACAGCTCGCCGAACACCAGACTGACGCTCGAGCGCACGGTGACCGAGGCGGACACCTTGGACGGATCGACCGCGACCGCGACCTCGGCCGGCGCGGTGACCGCGACGCCATTGGCGGGGGCGAAGCTGGCGTAGGCCGAGCGCGCGTCGGCGATGCGCAGCGCGGCCGGACGGTCGGCGGCGCCGGACATCGCGCTCTGCAGCGCGGTCTCGGCGGCGACCTGCATCTTCTGGCGATACTGATACATGCGCGCGACGTCGATCGACGCACCGACACACATCATCAGCGGCAGCGAGACCACAGCAAAGACCACTGCGGTGGCACCGCGTTCATCGCGGGAAAAGCGGCCGAATTTACCAAGAAGTCGCTGCACAAAGGGCATCAGGGAAGACCTCTTTAATCAAGGCTCCCCCGCTTTTTACTTCTCATTAGGAAATCAGCAACTCATTTCAAATTTAACGATTAATCTCAACCATCGTCCTGAGAATTCGGTAACCTTACCTGCCGCATCCATGACCCAAGCTACGTCCCGCCGCGCGGGGCGTCGGCGGGTTTCCTTGGTGGGGACAGCGGAGGCTATCCGGCGTCTCAGACCGGCAGGGCGCGCACGACTGCGCCGGCGCAGACGATCACCATGATCAGCGGCAGCGACCAGGTCATGTGCCGGCGGATGGCCCGGCAGGGCCGGTGCAGCGCGGAGTCCGGCTTCTCGCAGGCGGCCGACACGACGCTGTCGAGCAGCAGCACGATGACGAGGTAGATGTAGCCGAGCGAGATGATCTGGGCGACCGGCGTGTTGAGCGAGATCGAGCCGGGGAAACTCGACTCGAACGTGAAGCTCAAGGCCGCCAGCGCCAAGAGCGCCGAGAAGATCATGTTGCCCTTCTCGGTCGCCTTCAGCCCCGGCGCCCACAGCACATAGACCGACACCGCCAGCACCGCGACGATCGGCACGAAGATGCGCAGGATATAGCGCTCGGACAGCCGGTCGATCGTGACCGAAGCCTCCAGCCGCGAATAGGCGCGTGCGTTCCAGCCGGTCGTCTCGGCATTGGCGAAACCGAGCCCGAGCGGCTGCCAGTCGACCACCGACAGCGTCGGCTCCACGTGGGAGAACAAGCGATCGGCCTCGGTCGTGACCAGCATCGCCTCCTGCTTCGGATAGCGCGGCAGCGAAAACGTGATCTTGAGCTGCTGCTGGTCGAACGGGAAAGCCGCCATGGTCATGGCGACGCGGAAATCGGACTCGTAGCGTTCGACGACGACGATCTCGCCACTCGCATGGGCGGAGACCGCGATCGAGCGCGCCTTGGCCTCGCCGATCTGGTTGTCGGCGACGAGGCCCGGCGTCCAGATCGCCTTCAGGAACTGGTCGGCGTCCTCGCCGACGCGGTCGACGCGGGCCGCGCCGACCTCGACCGCGTCGAAGCGGCGGCGCGGATCGGTCCAGCGCTGCGTGACCTCGACGGCGAGATGCGCCTGGCCGGCGACCTCCTTGACCTCGGTCACGTTGAGCACGCGGACCGCGATGCGCACCGCGATCGGCAGCTCGACACCGGCCGGCAGTTCGTCGTGCTCGGCAGCGACCGCGGTGGTCGCTGCGGCGAACAGCGCGACGAGACCGAGGACGAGCGCGCGCAAAGGGCGGCGGGCCGGCTCATGCCTCGGTCTCCGGCCGGGCGCGCAGGCCGGCGAGGATCGTGAACAGCACGAAGGCCAGAATACCGCCGACCAGCGCGGTCACGGTCAGTTCCGTGCGCACCTGCTGGCTGAGCGCCCGCTGGTCCGGGAACGACTTCACCGCGACGAGGTCGCCGACCATGCGGCCCGAGAAATCGACCAGCGGCTGGATCAGCATCGTGCTGGCGACGCCGTCCTGCCGGATCTCGCGCACTTCCGCCTCGCGGGCGAGCCGGATCGTTCCGGCGCGGGCGAGCGCGGCGAAGCGCGCGTCGTCGGTGGAATCGGAGATCACCAGATCGCCGATCACCTCGCCGCCGCCCCTGCCCTTGCCGGCGCCCGAGAGCCCGGCGAGCGACTGGCCGAGCACGACCGCGACATCGGCATTGGTGACGGTCTTCACCTGCTGGATGATCGGCTCCGGATCGAGGCCGACCTCCATGGTGCCGAGGAAGGCGTCGCCGGCCTGCACGACCGCGATGCCGCGCATGCTGACGATGCCGGTGACGCCGATTTCGAGGCCCATCTGCGACCGGCGCGTCTTGTTGGCGGCGAGCACCATCGGCCGCGCCTTGGAGATGTCGTCGATCGCGTCGTCGGGACGGTGCACGCGCAGGAAATAGCGCAGATCCGGCGTGTGATAGCCGAACACGGTGACGCCGGTCTGGTTGCGCAGGTAGTCGTAGGTGCCGACCGACAGCCGCAGCAACTCGGCGCGATCGCCCTTCGCGAGCGCGGCCTGCACCGCCTGGCGGCGCACCATCGTCTCGGCCTGGGCGAGCGCGAAGCGGCCGGCCTGATCGAGCGCCTGACCGAGCGCCTGGCCGACCGAGCGCATCTGCGCCTCCCGATCGCGGCGCATCACCTCCTCGGTGGTGCCGAACACGAGATGGAGCATGACGCCGAGCGTCGCCGCGATCACGGCGGCGGCCGCGAGGCCGACCGAGGCGGAGATCGAAAGCCGGCGCATGCGCAAAAATCGCGAGCTCATGGAGGGTTACACCGTCACAAATTGAAACAATTTCTCGGCGGACTCGCCGATTGTTCAGCGATCGAGCAATTGCGATTTCGGTGACCGCGGTCAAGCCCGCGCCGCTACGGCCGAGCGGACCGCGCCGCCCGGCCCTGCTCTGCGCGGCCGGGCGCAATGATACGTATTGTTCCCCACCCGACACACCCCGTCGCGCGGACGCAAGAAGCCGGACCCTGCCGCCGGGAGACTGCGCCTCGACGAGCGGCCGGGTGACAAGTCCCGCCGCAGACTAAGGACCGGCCCCGCGGGGCCGCGGGGGACCTGACCGATGAGAACTCATGCGCGCGTGGTGGTGATCGGCGGCGGCGTGGTGGGCGTGTCGACGCTCTATCACCTCGCCAAGAAGGGCTGGACCGACGTCGTGCTCATCGAGCGCAAGGAGCTGACCTCCGGCTCGACCTGGCATGCCGCCGGCCTGCTGCCGCTGTTCAATCTCTCCTACTCGAGCGGCCAGATCCACAAGTATTCGGTCAAGCTCTACGAGAGCCTCGAGGCCGAGACCGGCCAGCATGTCGGCTTCAAGAAGGTCTCGAACATCCGCGTCGCCCGGCAGAAGGACCGCTGGGACGAGTACATGTACTACAAGGGCATCGCCGATACGCTCGGCGTGCGCGTCAATGTGCTGACGCCGGCCGAGATCAAGGAGATCTGGCCGCTCTGCGACACGACCAACCTGATCGGCGGCATCCAGCACCCGGACGACGGCTACATCCAGCCGGCCGACCTGACCCAGGCGCTCGCGAAGGGCGCGCGCCAGATGGGCGCGGAGATCAACCGCTTCACCACCGTGACGGCGATCGAGCAGCAGCCGAACGGCGAATGGCTCGTGAAGACCGACAAGGGCGACATCACCTGCGAGCATGTCGTCACCGCGACCGGCAACTTCGTGCGCCAGACCGGCGCCATGGTCGGGCTCGACATCCCGGTCATCCCGGTCGAGCACCAATATATCGTCACCGAGCCACATCCGGACATCCAGGCGCGCCACGCCAAGGGCCTGCCGGAGATGGGCGTGCTGCGCGACGCCGACAGCGCCTGGTACATGCGCGAGGAGGCCGGCGGCCTGATCCTCGGCCCCTATGAGCAGGGCGCGCCGTGCTGCTACATGGACGGCCCGTCGGCGGAGAGCGAGTACGAGCTGTTTCAGGAGGAGCTGGAGCGCCTGGCGCCGCATATCGAGACCGCGATGGAGCTGGTGCCCGCCTTCGGCGAGGTCGGCGTCAAGAAGGTCTATAACGGCGCGATCTGCTACACGCCGGACGGCTCGCCGATCGTCGGTCCGGCCTGGGGGCTCAAGAACTTCTGGCTCAACGAGGGCCACTCCTTCGGCGTGACGGCCGCCGGCGGCGCCGGCTGGCAGCTCGCCGAATGGATGGTCGAGGGCGAACCGACCATCGACATGGCCGGCGTCGATCCGCGCCGCTTCGGCCCCTACGCCTCGCGCGGCTACCTGAAGGTCAAGAACGAGGAGGCGTATGAAAACGTCTTCACGCCGCACTATCCGGACGAGGAGCGCGAGGCCGGCCGACCGCTGAAGACCTCGCCCTGCTATGACCGCATGAAGGCGCTCGGCGCGGTGTTCGGCTCGGTCTACGGCTGGGAGCGGCCGAACTGGTTCGCGCCGGCGGGCTACGGCATCGACGTCGCGTCCATCGAGAAGCCGAACGTCCTTACCAACCACAATCACCCGAAGCCGGATGCCGACGGCAAGGTCCGCGAGATCTGGTCGTTCCGCCGCTCGAACTACTTCGAGCATGTCGGCAACGAGGTAAAGGCCGTCACCAGCGGCGTCGGCCTGCAGGATCTGACCGCCTTCGCCAAGTGCCTCGTCACCGGTCCGGGCGCGCGCGACTGGCTCGACTCGATCCTCGCCAACAAGATCCCGAAGCGCGGCCGCATCGCGCTCTGCCATCTCCTGACGCCGCGCGGCGGCGTGCGCGCCGAGTTCACGCTCTATGAGCGGGCGGCGAACGAGTTCTATCTCGTCTCGGCCGGCGCGCTGGAGCGGCATGATCACGACGTGCTGTGGCGGCTCTTGCCGACCGACGGCTCGGTCAAGCTGCAACCGATCACCGGCCAGATGGGCGTGCTCGCGGTCAACGGTCCGCGCTCGCGCGAGGTGCTGCAGAAGCTGACCGACACCGACCTGTCGAACGCCGCCTTCCCGTGGCTGACCGGCAAGCGGCTGTCGATCGGCCCGGTCGTGGTCGATGCGCTGCGCGTCAACTTCGTCGGCGAGCTCGGCTTCGAGCTGCATCATCCGATCGAGATGCAGAACGCGCTGTTCGACCTGATCATGAAGGCCGGCGCCGAGTTCGGCATCAAGCCCTATGGCGTGCGGGCCATGATGTCGATGGCGATCGAGAAGTCGTACCGCAACGTCGGTCGCGAGCTGTCGATCGAATATGCGGCGCTCGAATCCGGCCTCGACCGGTTCGTGCACCTCAACAAGGGCTCGTTCATCGGCCGCGATGCGCTGGTCGCCTGGCGCGAGAAGGGTTTCGCCAACCGCTTCGTGGCTCTGGAAGTGCTCGGCGTCACCGACGTCGACGCGCGCGGCAACGAGCCGATCACGCTGAACGGCGAACTGGTCGGCCGCGTCACGCTCGGCGGCTACGGCTGGCGCGTGGCGAAGTCGCTGGCGCAGGGCATGGTGCGGCCAGACCTCGGCGCGGTCGGCACCGAGCTCGACGTGACCATCCTGGGCAAGCCGCACAAGGCCGTCATCATTCCGGAGAGCGTGTTCGATCCCGACAACGCCCGCCTCCGGGCCTGATC
This sequence comes from Ancalomicrobiaceae bacterium S20, assembly GCA_040269895.1. NCBI lineage: Bacteria > Pseudomonadati > Pseudomonadota > Alphaproteobacteria > Hyphomicrobiales > Ancalomicrobiaceae > Methyloraptor > Methyloraptor flagellatus. The sequence continues at coordinate 2,253,732 of CP158568.1, forward strand.
GCGCGAGCGCGACCACACAACCGCGACGGCGCCCGTTCCGGACAGGACGGGCGCCGTCGGCGTTTCGGGGGCCGAGACCCGCGGACGCCCCGGCGCGCATGTTCGCCTGTCGCGGGTCCCTGCCCCCGTCCCTAGCTACTATTGCTCAGGCCTTTGCTGGCGGTCAGGCGCTCGCGGGCGCCGGCTCGCCGCGGCGGGCGGCGCGTTCGGCGAGCGCCTGGGCGACCTCGTCGTCGATGATGATGGTGCGCGGGATGCCGGCCTTGAGCAGCGCTTCCAGCGGCTCGGCCTTGCGGCGGCCGGCCGCGAGCACGATCACGTCGGCGGCGACCAGCGTCTCGTGATCGATGCCGAGCGTGCGGTCGTTGAGCGGCGTCGCCGCGGGCCGGCCGTTGCGGTCGAGGAACCGGCCGGCGATCTCGCAGACCGCGCCGACCTCCTTCAGGCCCCGGATCGTCTCCGACCCGAGACCGGCGGCGGCGAAATAGAGATTGTCCATCGACACGTCGCCGACGCCGAGAATGTGGAAGTCGCTGTCGGCGGCGATGGCGAGCGTCTCGCGGATCGCACCGTCCTGCCGCAGCAGCGCGGCGACGGCCGGGTCGTCGACGATCAGCGGCGCGGCGAAGGTGTGGGCGCGGCCGCCGGTCGCGGCGGCGAATTTCAGCGCCAGTGAATAAGAGCCGCTGCCGTCGTCGTTGGACGAGGCGCCGAGCAGCGAGACGAGCGTCAGATCCGGCTTCGACAGCGCCGGCAGCGCGGTGATCATCTCCGACACCGTGCGGCCCCAGCCGAGGCCGACCGTGATCCGCCCGGAGGCGAGGAGCCGGCGCGCGATGTGGTTCGCCGCCACGATGCCGACCGCCTGCCGGCCGGCACGGTCGGCCGCGGCGCGATCGGCGATCTCGGGCCGGGCGAAGGGCGTCAGGATCACCTCCTCGACGCCGAAGTGATTCGAGATCCAGTCGGCGAGCGCGAGGCTCTCGACCGTCTCGTGCTCGACCGACACCTTCACGAACCCCGCCTCGCGCGCCTGCGACAGCAGGCGCGTCACCTTGGACCGCGAAAGGTTGAGCCGGCGGGCGACCTCCTCCTGGCCGAGCCCGTGCACGTAATAGAGCCAGGCGGCGCGGATGGAGAGGTCGATCTCCGGCGACCGGGCATGGGCGTCGATCGGGCGAACGTCGGACATTGGGCTTCTCGATGGTCGGTCGGCACGGGCGGCTTCCGCAGCGACATTCCAGGTCGGGGATTTCCGTTCGAATGCTTCGCCGCGCATCGCTTTGCGGTGGCGGGACACCTCGCTGCGCGTGAACAATTGTGCAGCCGCTGCACACTTGACTCAAGTGTCCGTCGGTCACATAAACGAATGCGCAGCGAATGAACATTTGTTCACGCGCGCCGGCTTCTCCGACACAGATCCTTCCCCTGCTGCTCTCCGGAATGTCTTCACGCCGTCTCCACCGAGCGTGAACCGAGTACAGGAACAAGAGGGACACCCGGCGAGGCCGCCTTTGAATTCATCGCGCTCGAACGGGAGGTTGGCGCAATGGATGTCCTGCTCACGACACTGAAGGCCGTCGTCGATCAACTCGGCGCGACCGTACTTCTGCCCATCGTCATCTTCGTGATCGCCACGGTGCTCGGCGCCAAGCCGTCGCGCGCCTTCCGGGCGGGCATCACCATCGGCGTCGCCTTCATCGGCATCAATCTCGTCGTCGGCCTGATGTGGACGAGCCTCAGCGACGTCGCCCAGGCGATCGTCACCAACACCGGCATCAAGCGCGACGTCGTGGACGTGGGCTGGCCGTCGGCCGCCGCGATCGCCTTCGGCTCATCCGTCGGCTTGTGGGTGATTCCGGTCGGCATCGCGGTCAATGTGGCGCTGCTGTTCACCGGCCTGACGCGCACGCTCAACGTCGACGTCTGGAACTTCTGGCATTTCGCCTTCATCGGCTCGCTCGTGACCGCCGCGACCGGCAGCCTCGCCATGGGCATCGGCGCCGCCGCGATCATGGCCGCGCTGGCGCTCCTGTTCGCCGACTGGTCGGCGAAGGGCGTGCAGCGCTTCTATGGCGTGCCGGGCGTGTCGGTGCCGCACCTCGCCTCGGCACAGATCCTGCCGATCGCGATCGTGCTCAACTGGATCATCGACCGCATCCCGGGCATCCGCGACATCAAGATCGACACCGACACGATCCAGAGCCGCCTCGGCGTGTTCGGCGAGCCGGTCGTGCTCGGCCTCGTCATCGGTCTGGTGCTCGGCCTCGTCGGCTACTGGAACCCGGCCGCGCCGGCCGAGATGGTCGTCAAGGTGCTCAAGGCCGGCATGAACCTCGCCGCGGTCATGGTGCTCCTGCCGCGCATGGTGAAGATCCTGATGGAGGGTCTGATCCCGGTCTCGGAGGCCGCGCGCGAATTCGTGCAGAAGCGCGCCGGCTCGCGCGAGATCAACGTCGGCCTCGATTCGGCGATCCTGATCGGCCACCCGGCCGCGATCTCGAGCGCGCTGATCCTGGTGCCGATCGCGATCCTCTTGTCGGTGATCCTGCCGGGCAACCGCGTGATCCTGTTCGCCGACCTCGCGGTGATCCCGTTCCTGGTCGCCATGACCGCGCCGGTCGTCAACGGCAACGTGTTCCGCATGGTGATCATCGGCACGATCACGCTGGCCGTCGGCTTCTACGTCGCGACCGCGCTCGCGCCGCTGTTCACCTCGGCCGCGACCGCCGCCGGCTTCGCGCTGCCGAAGAACGCCGCGCAGGTGACCAGCATCGTCGACGGCTTCCTTTGGATCTCCTGGGTGACGGTGGAAGCGGTCAACCGCCTCGGCGCGCTCGGCCTCGGCCTGCTCGCGGTCGTCGTGCTCGGCGGCATCGTCGCCTTCACCCGCAATCGCGCCGGCTGGGAACGTCTCGCCGGCACCGAAACGGCCGAAGCCGCCGGGGAATAATGATGAGCGCATCGATCCTCGCCCGTTACATCGACCCCGCCGCGATCGCCCTCGGCATTGCGGCGGAGACGGCCGAGCAGGTGATCGACGATCTGGCCCGGCGCCTCGAGGCGTCGGGCTATGTCGGGGCGACCTACCGGGACGCCGTGATCGCCCGCGAGGCGGCGATGCCGACCGGGCTGCCGTTGCTGGACGATCTGGCGGTCGCCGTGCCGCACACCGATCCGGTGCATGTGCTGAAGCCCGGCGTCGCGATCGCGACGCTGGCGAAGCCGGTGGAATTTCGCAGCATGGAAGACCCGGACGAGGCACTCTCGGTCCGGGTGGTCTTCGCGCTCGCCCTCAAGGACAAGCACGAGCAGATCGAAATGCTGCAGACCATCGCGCTGATGTTGCAAGATCCGGCTCGCATCCGCGCGGTCATCGCCGCGGGATCGATCCAGGAGCTGCTCGCGGCCGTGGCGGCCGACGACGACAAGGGAGAATGACGATGCCGGCCCCGAAGACCGTGCTGGTCGCGTGCGGAACCGCCGTGGCGACCTCGACCGTGGTCGCCAATGCGATCGAGGAGGAGATGAAGGCGCGCGGCATCGCCGTGCAGACGCGCCAGTGCAAGGTCACGGAAGTACCGAGCCTGGTCGCCGACGCCGATCTCGTCGTCTCGACGACGCCGGTGCCGGCCAATCTGCCGAAGCCCGCGATCGTGACGCTGGCGTTCCTGACCGGCGTCGGCAAGGCCGACGTCATCGAGAAGATCGCGGGCATCCTCAAGGGGTGATGCCCGCCACCAATTCCGGCGGCGGCCCCTTCCCCTGGTCATACGGCGTGGTCCGCTCGGGCGCGCGCCGCCGCCGCCGGAGCCCTTCTTCGCAGACCCGATTCGGCGACCCGTGCCGTCCGCGGCGGCCGATGCGAGGTCGTCCCGGCGCTAGCAATTGTCCGTGTGACGCAAGTCCGGACGGTCGTGACCGGGTCATGATAGGGTGAAATGGTCCCATACGGGACCGATCCCATCCAGACCGGGAGCCTCAGCCTTGGCCGACGACGATCTCGACCTCAATTCGCTCTCCGACGACGAGCTCGTCGAACAGATGTGGGACGACCTCTACGACGGTCTCGCCGACGCGATCGAAGAGGGCGTCAACATCCTGCTGTCGCGCGGCTGGACGCCCTACGACATCCTGACCAAGGCGCTGGTCGAGGGCATGCGCATCGTCGGCGTCGACTTCCGCGACGGCATCCTGTTCGTGCCGGAAGTGCTGATGTCGGCCAATTCGATGAAGGCCGGCATGTCGATCCTGCGCCCGCTGCTCGCGGAGACCGGCGCGCCGAAGATCGGCAAGATGGTGATCGGCACCGTCAAGGGCGACATCCACGACATCGGCAAGAACCTCGTCTGCATGATGATGGAAGGCGCCGGCTTCGAGGTCGTCGACCTCGGCATCAACAATCCGGTCGAGAAGTACCTCGACGCGATCGCCGAGCATCAGCCGGAAATCCTCGGCATGTCGGCGCTTCTGACCACCACCATGCCCTACATGAAGGTCGTCATCGACACGCTCAAGGAAAAGGGCATGCGGAACGACTACATCGTGCTGGTCGGCGGCGCGCCGCTCAACGAGGCCTTCGCCGATGCGATCGGCGCCGATGCCTATTGCCGCGACGCCGCGGTCGCGGTCGAGACCGCCAAGTCGCTGCTCGCCCGCCGTCAGGGCTCGCTGCAGTCGCAGGGCTGAGGCCATGATGGCCGACCGGGGACATACGGCGGCACAGATGCCGCCGGACGGCTCCGGACAGCCGGCGAGCGCCCCGCAGACGGGCGGAGACCCGCCCGTCGTTTCCGGCCGCCGCCCCGCCCCCGATCCGGCCGTCCTCGCCGGGCGGACGCTGGTGATCGCCTGCGGGGCGCTGGCGCGCGAGCTCCTCGCGGTGATCGAGCTGAACGCCTGGACGCATATGGACGTCGCCGGCATTCCGGCGAAGCTGCACAACCGCCCCGAACAGATCCCCGATGCGGTGCGCTGCAAGATCCGCTCGTCGCGCCGCAAGGGCTATGGCCGCATCCTCTGCCTCTACGGCGATTGCGGCACCGGCGGACTTCTCGACGACATGCTGAAGGCCGAGGGCGTCGAGCGCATCGATGGCGCGCACTGCTACGCCTTCTTCACCGGCATCGAGGCGTTCGAGGCGCTGCATGACACCGAGCCGGGCACCTTCTACCTGACCGACTATCTGGTCCGGCACTTCGACAGCCTGGTCTGGAAAGGCCTCGGGCTCGACCGCTTCCCGCAGCTGCGAGACGCCTATTTCGGCAACTACACGCGGCTCGTCTATCTGGCGCAGATCCCGGCGCCCGAGATCGAGGCGCGCGCCCACAAGGCGGCCGAGCGGCTCGGCCTCGCCTTCGAGGCGCGGATCACCGGGCTCGGCGGGCTCGACGATTTTCTGAAGGCGCGCGGCGCGCCGCAGTCGTCGGGGCCGGTCGCGGTGAAGACCTGAAAGGTATCGCGCATGCAGGTGGCGCACGCCGCCCACGCGATCGACGCGCCTTCCGCTCGGGCAACGAAATGCTGCCGAAACCAACCTCCAGCAAGGTCTCCCCGCCGCCGTCGAGCCCCGGCGGTCCTGCTGGAGCCATCATGTCGCCTCGTCTGTTCGTCGCCGCGCTCGCGGCCGTGCTGTTGATCCCCTCCGTCGCCGCCCGGACCGCCATCGCCTCTGAAGGCGATGTCGAGTGCGCGGGCTTCGGCTTCGACCCGAACGCTCCGATCGCGGTCTACGAGGTGACGCAGGCGCAGAAGCAGCTGAACTTCGTCAAGAGCCGGTCGGAGGGGCCGTCCTGCCCATCCAACGCCGCCGCCTGCCGTATGCGCGCCTACATCATGCCGGCGGACGTCGTGGTGGTGGCGTCGACCCGCAATGGCTTCGCCTGCGCCGGCTATCGCGGCCTCAAGGGCGGCTACACCTTCGGCTGGCTGCCGGCCGCAGGGCTGCAGGAGCTGACGCCGATCAGCAATCCGACCGCCGCCGACTGGGTCGGCAACTGGCAGCGCGCCGAGGCGACGATCGCGATCAAGTCGGCGCCGAAGGGCCAGATCGCCATCTCGGCCGAAGGCACCTACGGCGCCTTCGTCAAGGAGATGGTCGCGCGCGGCAATGTCCGCTCCGGCACGTTCGCGGCCACGATCAAGCCGACCGGCGACCGCCTGACCTTCACCGATGGCGACGAGGGTAAGGCAACGTTCGCCACCGACGGCTCCTGCCGCGTGCGCATGTGGCTCGTGCAGGCGACGCGCGGCAAGCGCCTGATCGTCGAGGACGACACCCAGTGCGGCGGCATGGGCATGAGTTTTACCGGCGTCTACGAGGCGAAGTGATCGATCGCGTGCGGGTTCGACGCTCTTGACGCAGACGCACAGACAAAACTATCCTAAGTTGCATATCCTGCGACTTCGGGGGTGGTGCCATGAGCCTCGATCCGCTGATCGATTTTGATCGCTTTCCAGTCACTCCGGCCCGCTCGGACGTCGCTCCCGGACCGATGATCGATCCGGTCGAACTCGTCATGGAACGCGCGCCCGCGCCCGGGCGGGACATCGCGTTCACCGCCGCCGGGATCGCCGATCGCCTGAAGTCCGATCCGGAGCGCACGGCCGAGCCCGCGGCTCGCACGAGCGCAAAACCCGGCGACGCGTCCCGGCATGGGCTCGAAGCCTATCTCGCCTGGATCGGGCAATCCGGGTTCAGGCCGGAGACGATGATCCATCCTGGGCGCGATGATCCGTCCTGAGCGAATGGCAGCGCGTGGAGCCTGACGATCGTGCCGGTTGAAGCCCGGTACGGCCATACGCGGACGGGCCCAATCGAATCGTGCGATGCACGGGCATCAGCGCTGGACACTCGTACAATTTGACGACAGGCTGCGCGCCCCTGCCCTTCAGCCGAGCCCGCGCCCTTGTCCCGCACCACCGCCAATCTGCTGCTGCTCCTGACCGCCGCGATCTGGGGCGCCGCCTTCGTCGCGCAATCGACCGCGATGGCCCTGCTGTCGCCGCTCTGGTTCGTGGCGCTGCGCTTCATCCTGACCGCGATCGTCTCGGCACCGCTTGCCTTCATCGAGGCGCGGCGGCGACCGCGGCCGATCGGCTGGGGCGATCTCGGCGTCATGGCCGGGCTGACCGCGTCGTTCGTCGCCGGCGTGATCGTGCAGCAGCAGGGGATTCTGAAGACCACCGTCACCAACGCCGGCTTCCTGACCAGCCTCTATGTGCTGTTCACGCCCTTCGTGGCGCTGGTGATGCTCGGCCATCGGCTGGCGAGCCGCGACTTCCTGACCGCCGGCCTCGCGCTCGTCGGCGCGTGGCTGATGTCGGGCGGACTCTCCGGCATCGGCGTCGGCGACGCCTATATCGCGGCAAGCGCGCTGTTCTGGGCGATGCAGCTCGTGTTCATGGAAAAGGCCGTCAAACAGACCGGCCGGCCGTTCTTCGTCGTCTTCGCGCAATATGTCTTCACCGCAACGATCGGTCTCGCGATCGCGCTTGCGGTCGACCCGATCGACTGGGCGGCGATCCGCGCGACCTGGCCTGAAGTCGTCTATGCCGGCGTGTTCTCCGGCGGCGTCGGCTACACGCTGCAGGCGGTAGCGCAGAAGCACACCCGGTCGAGCGACGCGGCCATCATCTTCGCCATGGAGGCGCCGTTCGCCATGCTCGCCGGCGCGCTGCTGCTCCACGAGCGCATCGGTCTCGTCGGCGCGATCGGCGCGGCGCTGATCTTCGTCGCCGTGCTGATCGTGTCGCTGATGCCGGCACGCAAGACGGAGCCGGCCTGAGGCGGCCGGCCGCCCTTCCCCGCTCCCGTTCAGCGCTGCGCGGTCTGCCAGTCGGAATGCACGAAGTAAGGCGCGTTCGACGGCGGCAGTGGCGTCCGGCCGAGGATCGCGTCGGCCATCTTCTCGCCGATCATGATGGTCGGCGCGTTGAGATTGCCGTTGGTGATCGACGGCATCACCGAACTGTCGACCACGCGCAGGCCCTCGACGCCGTGCACCCGACCTTGCGCATCGACCACAGCCATCGGATCGCCGGCGCGGCCCATCTTGGCGGTGCAGGACGGGTGATAGGCGCTCTCGACATGCTGGCGCGTCCAGGCGTCGATCGCCTCGTCGGAGGTCACGTCCCCGCCGGGCTGGATCTCCTCGGCGCGGTACTTCGCGAAGGCCGGTTGTGCGAAGATCTCGCGGGTCAACCGCACGCAGGCGCGCATCTCCTCGAGGTCGTCGGGATGCGTCATGTAGTTGAAGCGGATCTTCGGCTTGTCGCGCATGTCGGCCGAGGTGAGGCGCACGTCGCCGCGCGACTTCGAGCGCATCGGGCCGACATGGGCCTGGAAGCCGTGCCGATCGGCCTTGGCGGCGCCGTCGTAGCGGATCGCGGCCGGCAGGAAGTGATACTGGATGTCCGGATAGCGCACGCCGGCGCGGCTGCGGATGAAGCCGCAGGTCTCGAAGTGATTGGTCGCGCCGAGGCCGGTGCGGGTGAACAGCCAGCGCGCGCCGATCAGCGCCTTGCCGAACAGATTGAGGTGCTTGTAGAGCGTGATCGGCTCCTTGCAGGCGACCTGGAAATAGAACTCCAGGTGATCCTGCAGGTTCTCGCCGACGCCGGCGCGATCGGCGACGACCGGGATGCCATGCGCGGTCAACTCGGCGGCCGGGCCGATGCCGGAGACCTTCAGGAGCTGCGGCGAGGCGATCGGGCCGGCAGAGAGGATCACCTCGCGACCGGCACGCAGGATCTCGCGTGCGCCGCCGCGCTCGATCTCGATGCCGACCGCGCGCTTGCCCTCGAAGATCACGCGCAGCACCTGCACGCCGGTCATGACCTGAAGATTCGACCGCTTCATCGCCGGCTTCAGATAGGCGCGCGCGGCCGACCAGCGCTCGCCCTTGTGGACCGTCATGTCCATCCGGCCGAAGCCTTCCTGGCGATAGCCGTTGACGTCCGTGGTCTCGGCATAGCCGGCCTCGACGCCCGCCTGCACGAAGGCGCGATAGAGCGGGTTCTCGGTCGGCCCATAGCTCGTGTGCAGCGGGCCGTCGGCGCCGCGGTATTCATCACCGCCTTCGGCGCGGGTCTCGGCGCGGCGGAAGTAGGGCAGCACGTCGGCGTAGGACCAGCCGTCGGCGCCCTGTTCGGCCCAACTGTCGAAATCGCAGGCGTTGCCGCGGATATAGACCATGCCGTTGATCGAGGACGAGCCACCGAGAACCTTGCCGCGCGGGCAATGCATGACGCGGCCGCCGAGACCGGGCTCCGGCTCGGTCTCGTAGAACCAGTTGTACTTCTCCATGTTCATCGGGATCGACAGCGCGGTCGGCATCCGGATGAAGATCGAGCCGTCCGAGCCGCCGCGCTCGACGACCAGCACGCGGTTCTTGCCGTCTTCCGAGAGCCGGGCGGCAAGCACGCAGCCGGCCGATCCGGCCCCGACGATGATGTAGTCGGCGTTCATGGTCGCCTCGCTCAGGTTGTTCATTCGTCGCGGCGCAGTGGGTGGCGTGCGGGGCGGGAAGCCGTCAGTACGGCCCCTCGACGTCGGTCATCGCCACGTAGACGCTCTTCGCCTGCGTGAAATGCTCGATCGCGGCCTTCGAGTTCTCGCGGCCGAGGCCGGAGCGCTTGACGCCGCCGAAGGGCAGTTCGATCGGCGTGATGTTGTAGGCGTTGATCCAGCAGGTGCCGGCCTCGAGGTTCGCCACCACGCGGTGCGCGCGGGTCAGGTCGCGGGTGAACACGCCGGCGGCGAGGCCGAAGTCGGTCGCGTTGGCGCGGGCGACGACCTCGTCCTCGTCCTCGAACGAAAGCACGGTCATCACCGGGCCGAAGATCTCCTCGCGCACGATCGCCATGTCGTCGGAGCAGCCGTCGAAGATGGTCGGGGCGACAAAGGCGCCGCGATCGAGGCCGTCGCGGGTGACGCGCTCGCCGCCGACCAGCACGCGGGCGCCTTCCGCCCTGCCCTTCTCGATGTAGCCGAGCACCTTTTCCATGTGGTCGCGCGAGATCAGCGCGCCGACATGGGTCTTCGGGTCGAGCGGATCGCCGATCACCATCGCCTCGGTGCGCGCCTTCAGGCGCTCCAGGAAGGCGTCGCGGATCTTGCGATGCACGAAGACGCGGGTGCCGTTCGAGCAGACCTCGCCGGCGGAATAGAAGTTGCCGAGCAGCGCGCCGGTGACGGCGTTCTCGATGCCGGCGTCGTCGAACACGATCAGCGGCGACTTGCCGCCGAGTTCGAGCGTCACGTGCTTCAGCGTCTCGGCGGCGGCGGCCATGACGCGCTTGCCGGTGCCGACCTCGCCGGTCAGCGAGACTTTCGCGACGTCGGGATGGGCGACCAGCGCCCGGCCGGTGCGGGCGTCGCCCTGGATCACGTTGAAGACGCCATCGGGCAGCCCCGCCTCGGCGAAGATCTCGGCGAGCTTGGCGGCGGTCAGCGGCGTCAGTTCGGCCGGCTTGAACACCATGGCGTTGCCGCAGGCGAGCGCGGGGGCCGACTTCCAACAGGCGATCTGGATCGGATAGTTCCAGGCGCCGATGCCGCCGACGACGCCGAGCGGCTCGCGCCGGACATAGCCGAACGCCGACGGGCCGAGGTCGACGTGCTCGCCGGTCAGCGTCGGCGCGAGGCCGGCGAAATATTCGAGGCAGTCGGCGCCGGAGATGATGTCGACGACGCTGGTCTCCTGGATCGGCTTGCCGGTGTCGCGGGTCTCGATCTCGGCCAGTTCGTCGTTGCGGGCGCGCAAGAGGTCGGCGGCGCGGCGCAGGATGCGGCCGCGCTCGGTGCCGGTCATGCGCGACCAGATCTTGAAGCCGGCCCGTGCCGCCTCGACCGCGCGGTCGACCAGCGCCGCATCGGCCTGCTCGATCTCGGCGATCGTCTCGCCGCGCGCCGGATCGATCGAGACGAATCGCTCCGCATTGCCGACGTCGACGTAGGCGCCGCCGATGTGGTTGCGGATCAGGCCGTAGCGCGGGGCGGCGGTCATGAACGCGGGTCCTTTCTGAACAGGGCGATGCCGACCAGCGCGAGCTGCGCGTCGACGAAGGTGGAGACCATGGCGCGCGCCTCGCCGGCATGGCGCGGCTCGGCGGAGAGCGTGGCGCGCAGCCAGGCGCCGTCGATCATCGCCGCGGTGGCGGCGGCGAGCCGCGCGGCTTCGGGACGCGCCAGCACCATGGCGAAGTCGTGCGTCAGGTTGGCGACCATGCGGCGCTCGTAGACGCGCTGGATGCGGGCGAACCGGGGCCGGACCGGCACCTGGCCCCAGAAAGCGAGCCAGACCGTCGCAATGCGGCGATCGAACTGCTCGGCGCCGAGGTTCGCCTCGATCATCGCCTCGATGCGGGCGCGCGGCGAGGCGGCATGGCGCAGGAGATCGACGTAGGTCGCGGCCAGCTGGCCGGCCAGATGCCTGAGTGTCGCTTCGAGGAGGCCGTCCTTGTCCTGGAAGTAGAAGGCGACCAGTCCGACCGAGACTCCGGCCCGGCGCGCGATCTCGCCGACGGTCGCGGCATTGAAACCGACCTCGGCGATGGCCTCGATGGTCGCCAGGATCAGCTGGCGACGGCGGACGTCCTCGGGCTCGAGACGCCTAACCTTCTCTGTCGACTTTGCTTTCTCGGATCTCGCGCCCATCGCCGCCGCCTCGTTCGTGCCAGCAGCATAGTTTGAACACTTATTCAGTCAAGCCGATCGAGCAGTTGACGAGGGCTCGCCAGCGCCCGGGCCGTCGCGGCGCGCGGTGCGCCGACGCAACCGAAAGCCAGGCGAGATCGGGATCTGGCCGTTGCGAATTCATGTTTCGATTCAGATTCCGCACTGCGGCGTAAGTTTTTGCATTTGCTTATTTTCACGGCTCAGATTTCGACTCAGCACTAAGCTGCCGTTGAAAGTTCAAGGGTTTTCTCCACAGCACGACCTTCGCAACCGCCGCAAGAATGCCCGCGTCGCAGGCACCCGGCGTATTTGCCCGTTCAGAGATCACATCGGGGGACTTGCGTATCAGATTGATCGCGTATTCAATCGATTTCGGGCGGGCCGAGAGAGCGCCGCCGATCGGGGAGAGACGTTCGGGAGACGAGGTCGGACGGGGCCGGCGAACCGCTTTGACGCGGGTCGGCGGAGAGCGCTACGACTGGCGCACCGGCGGTTCCGTCGAGGGTCGGAAGGGAGATCATCCGGACCTCGACAAGCGAGCCGTCGACCTTCGGCCAGAGGGGCCCATCGGTCCTCGTGCGCCAGCGGCGCCACGGGACCGGGATCCTCTGACGGAGGCACCGGCCCGGACCGGCATCGACGTCGTCAGCCGCCCCCGGTTTTCTTGGGAGGAGAGAACATGTCCCGCACCCGTACCGTCATCGCCGCGCTCGCCGTGGTGCTCGCCCAGTCCGTCGCGGCCGTGGCGGCCGAGCCGGAAAGCTGCAAGACCGTCCGCTTCGCCGACGTCGGCTGGACCGACATCACCGCGACCACCGGAACGGCCTCGCGCGTCCTCTCCGCCCTCGGCTACACGCCGAAGTCGGAGGTGCTCTCGGTTCCGGTCACCTATACGGCAATGAAGAACAAGAGCATCGACGTCTTCCTCGGCAACTGGATGCCGACCATGGAAGCCGACCGGAAGCCCTACGTCGACGACAAGTCGATCGATGTGGTCGGCGTCAACCTCGACGGCGCCAAGTACACCCTGGCGGTGCTCGAACCGACCTATAACGCCGGGCTCAAGACCTTCGCCGACATCAAGAAGTTCAAGGACAAGCTCAAGGGCAAGATCGTCGGCATCGAGCCGGGCAACGACGGCAACCGGCTGATCCTCGACATGATCAAGGACGACAAGTTCGGCCTCAAGGGCTTCGAGCTGGTCGAGTCGTCCGAGCAGGGCATGGTCGCCGAGGTCGAGCGCGCCTCCAAGCGCAAGGAAGACGTGATCTTCCTCGGCTGGGAGCCGCATCCGATGAACACCAAGTTCAAGATGCGCTACCTCGAGGGCGGCGACGACGTGTTCGGTCCGAACCTCGGCGGCGCCACCATCTACACCAACACCCGCGCCGGCTACACGGCCGAATGCCCGAACGTCGGCCAGTTCATCAAGAACCTCAAGTTCTCCCTGATCCAGGAGAACGAGACGATGGGCTACATCCTCGATGGCGGTCTCGACGGCGAGAAGGCCGGCGAGAAGTGGCTGAAGGCGCATCCGGCCGCGCTCGAAGGCTGGCTGAAGGGCGTCACCACCTTCGACGGCAAGCCGGGCCTGCCGGCGGTCAAGAAGAGCCTCGGCCTCTGAACCATGCCTGACGCCGGCCGGATCTTCGCGGGTCCGGCCGGCTCGCGTGATGCCGGTCGGCCATCTCCGATCGAACCGGGCTTTGGCCGGGCCGTTCGGCGCTCGACCGGCAACGATCGTCGGTGCCAGGGCTGCCCGATCGAGGGGGCTGCCCCGATTGAGGGGCTGCCCGATTGAGGCAACCGCGGCTGCAGCGCTAGTCTGCTCGGCGCAAATTCATTGCGGACGACGGCGGCGGTCATGCTGCCGGCACCCGCAATCCGCCGACGCGTGATCAGGGCCTTCGCCGCCGAAGCGATCCGCGCGGCCGTTTGCTCACTTGTCTGGCTGCGCCGGCCGCATAGCCCGGCCCACCTAGCCCATGCGCCCGAATACCCCGTCGCGCGCCGCGCGGCGCATCGATCACCGTCGCTGAAAAGGGGATCAGCCGATGGAATCCTGGATCACATCCCACAAGATCCCGCTTGGGGCCTGGATGAAGGTCGTCATCGAGTTCATCCAGGACCATTTCGGCCCGGCGATCGATCTCATTTCCGACGGCCTCAAGGTGCTGATCGAGGGGCTGACCAAGCTCCTGCTGCTGCCGCCGCCGCTCCTGATGCTCGCCGCGATCGCGCTCGCGGCCGGCTTCTATCACCGCAGCGCCAAACTCGGCGTCGGCGTCGGCCTGTCGCTCCTCTTGATCATGAACCTCGGCTACTGGGACGCGACGATGGAGACGCTGTCGCTCGTCGGCGTCGCCACGCTGGTGTCGGTGGTCATCGGCGTGCCGATCGGCGTCTACACCGCGCATCGGCCCTGGGCCTACGAGGCGCTCAGGCCGGTGCTCGATCTCATGCAAACGCTGCCGACCTTCGTCTACCTGATCCCGACGCTGGTGCTGTTCGGCCTGGGCGTCGTGCCGGGCATGATCTCGACCGTGATCTTCGCCGTCCCCGCGCCGATCCGGCTCACCTATCTCGGCATCACCTCGGTGCCGAAGCCGCTGATCGAGGCCGGCGAGGCGTTCGGCGCGACCAAGAGCCAGCTGCTCTGGAAGGTCGAGCTGCCCTCGGCGCTGCCGACCATCATGGCCGGCGTCAACCAGTGCATCATGCTGAGCCTGTCGATGGTGGTCATCGCCGCGCTCGTCGGCGCGGGCGGGCTCGGCAAGCCGGTCGTGCGCGCACTCAACACCGTCAACATTCCGATGGGCTTCGAGGCCGGCTTCGCGATCGTGCTGCTCGCGATCGTGCTCGACCGGGTCGCCAAGCGCCGTGAGAGGATCTGACGCCATGCACCAGACCGTTTCGCGTCCGCTCGCCGACGAAGGCGCCCCGATCGCGGCGCGGGCCACGCCGCCGGCCGTGTCGATCCGCGGCCTCGACATCGTGTTCGCCAAGGACACCCGCCGCGCGGTGCAGCTGCTTGACGAGGGCCGGACGCGCGAGGAGATCCTGGCCGAGACCGGCGCCGTGCTCGGCGCGGCCAATGTCGACATCACTGTCGAGCGCGGCGAGATCTGCGTGCTGATGGGCCTGTCGGGCTCGGGCAAATCGACCATCCTGCGCGCCATCAACGGCCTCAACCCGATCACGCGCGGCCACATCCTGGTCGACGACGGCGGCACGCCCGTCGATGTCGCGACCTGCGATCCGGCGAGCCTGCGCCGGCTCAGGCAGAAGCGCGTCGCCATGGTGTTCCAGCAGTTCGCGCTGCTGCCCTGGCGCACGGTGCGCGAGAACGTCGGCTTCGGCCTCGAACTGCGCGGCATGGCCAAGGCCGAGCGCGACGCCATCGTCGATGCCAAGCTCGCCATGGTCGGGCTCACCAAATGGGCCGACAAATACGCCCATGAGCTTTCCGGCGGCATGCAGCAGCGCGTCGGGCTCGCCCGCGCCTTCGCGACCGATGCCGACATCCTGCTGATGGACGAGCCGTTCTCCGCGCTCGATCCGCTGATCCGCACCAAGCTGCAGGACGAGCTGCTCGTGCTGCAGAAGGAGCTGAAGAAGACCATCGTCTTCGTCAGCCACGACCTCGACGAGGCGCTGAAGCTCGGCAACCACATCGCCATCCTCGAGGGCGGGCGGGTCGTCCAGATGGGCCCGCCGGAGGAGATCGTGCTGCATCCGGCGAACGCCTACGTCCGCGAGTTCGTCGCCAACGTGAACCCGCTCAACGTCCTGACCGCCTACAACGTCATGCGCGACGCGCGCGACCTGGAGACGACCGACGACGGCTGGGTCTGGCTCGACCGGCGCAAGACGACGCGGTTCCGGCTCGGGCCGGATCGCAAGGTGGTCGAGGCGGTGCGCGACGGCCTGCCGGCAAGCTGGGTCGCCTGCGAGGCGGCCGAGGCGCCGGTACCCGACGAGGCGCATGTCGTGTTCTGGGCGCGGCCGAAGACGCCACTGAAGACGGTCATGCTCGCCATGCACCGCGACGCCGCGCCGGTGGCGCTGTTCGACGACGAGGACCGTTTCGTCGGCGCGATCGGCGTCCGCGACGTGCTGCAGGCCGTGCTCCGGCGCGACAAGTAGCAGCCGACGGCAGCGCGCTCACGCCGCCGCGCAGCGCATCGTACCGAGCCAGCCGTCGAACGCCCGTTCGCCGGCCGGCGTGAAGGCGACGATGCGCGTGCCGTCGACGCGGCTCGCCCAGCCGAGCTCGAGGGTGCGCGCCAGGATCGCGCGGCCGATCGGGCCGGCGAGATGGTGGCGGCGCTCGCTCCAATCGAGGCAGCAGCGGCAGGCCGGCCGGCGCGGCCGGTCGGCGACCGGCTCGACGCCGAAGCGGGCGACGAGGTCGCGGCCGCTGGCGGTGAGTGCCGCGCCCTCCCCTTCGACCGCCAGATGGCCGCCGCCGCGCAGCGCCTCGAACAGCGCGACGCCCTTGTCACCCGCCAGATGATCGAAACAGACGCGCGCCTTGCGCAGCGCCGGCTCGCGCGGGCCGAAGCGGCTACGCAGCCGGCCGGTGCGCGCCGCGACGCCCATCAGCGCCTCGATCGCCGCGGCGACATCGCCGTCGGTCAGTCGATAGTAGCGATGCCGGCCCTGCTTGGTCGGCGCGACCAGGCCGCCCTCGACCAGCCGGGACAGATGCGAACTGGCGGTCGGCGCGGTCACGCCGGCCTCGGCCGCCAGTTCGGTCGCGGTCAGCGCCACGCCGGCCATCAGCGCGGCGAGCATGTTGGCGCGGGCGGGATCGCCGATCAGCGCGGCGACGGCGGCAATGTCCGGACCTGTCTTCATGCTTCGATGGTGATCGAAACATGAGCGCCGTGCAAGCGGCTAGTTTCGTGCCTGTCCAGCGCCGGACGGTCCGGCGCGACGGGAGACAGCCCATGATCGTCGTCCACATCCGCTACCAGATCGATCCGTTCAAGCGTGCGCTGTTCCAGGCCTATGCGGAGGCCTGGGGGCGGATCATCCCGCGCGTCGGCGGCCGGTTGATCGGCTATTTCCTGCCGCACGAGGGGACGAACGACATCGCCCATGCGATGATCGGTTTTGCGAGCCTCGCGGACTACGAGGCCTACCGGGCGCGGCTCAGAGCCGACCCGGCCGGCTTCGAGAATTTCCAGTTCGCCGAGCTCGAACACCTGATCCTGAGAGAAGAGCGCACGTTCCTGGCGCCGGTCGCCGGCACGATGCGCCTCGCCGAAGAGGAAGCCCGATGATCGCCGTCATCTTCGAAGTGCGCCCACATCCCGACCGCATCGAGGAGTATCTCGCCCGCGCCGCCGAGCTGCGACCGATCGTCGAGGCGCTCGACGGCTTCGTGTCCGTCGAGCGGTTTCGCAGCATCACCGATCCGGGCAAGATCCTGTCGGTGTCGTTCTTCCGCGACGAGGCCGCGCTCGACGAATGGCGGCGCACGGCGGCGCATCGCGAGGCGCAAGCCGCGGGTCGCGGCGGCATCTTCGAGGGCTACCGGCTGCGCATCGCCGAGGTCATCCGCGATTACGGCATGGACGATCGCGCTCAGGCGCCGCGCGACAGCGTCGCGGCGCATGGCTGAGCCGGCCGGGTGCGTGATTGCGCCCCCTCGGCCGAGACGTCTCAACCGCGCCGGCGGTTGCGGCGCTCGCGGCCTTCGCCTTCTGTCGCGGCCGGGGGCGGCGATTGCAGCGGGCCGACGTCGGCGACGATGGCCTCGAAGGTCGGCCGGTCGCCGCGCGTGTGCGTGTCGATGGCATGGCGCATGGCGGCGAGGTGCGTCGGCGAGGTGCCGCAGCAGCCGCCGATGATGCGGACGCCTGAATCGATCGCGAGCTTGGCGTAACGGCCCATCAGCTCGGGCGTGCCGGTGTATTTGACCTGATCGCCATCGACCTGCGGGATGCCGCAATTGGCCTTGGAGATCACGATCAGATCCGGATCGGCCGCCGTCATCGTGCCGACCGAGACCAGCGTATCGGAGGCGCCGACGCCGCAATTGGCGCCGATCGCGACCGGCGCCGGATGGAGCGCGTGGGCGAGATCGGGCATGCCCTGCGGCGGCAGGCCCATCATGGTGCGGCCGGCGGTGTCGAAGCTGCCGGTGATCGTGTAGGGCATGCCGAGCGCCTGGGCGGCCGCGGCGGCGGCGCGCATCTCTTCCGGCGCCGACATGGTCTCGATCCACACCACGTCGATGCCGCCGTCGATCAGGCCCTCGATCTGCTCCTTGAACACGTCGACCGCTTCGGTCTCGGTCATCGGGCCGAGCGGCTCGAACAGGTCGCCGGTCGGGCCGACCGAACCGGCGACGATCACCGGGCGTCCGGCCGCATCGGCGACGGCGCGGGCGTTCTCGGCCGCCATCCGGTTCAGTTCGCGGGTGCGCGCCTGCAGATCGTGCAGCATCAGCCGGCGACGATTGCAGCCGAAGGAGTTGGTGAGGATGATGTCGGCGCCGGCATCGACGAAGCTCTGATGCAGCGCGCGGATCCGATCGGGGTGGATCTCGTTCCAGAGCTCGGGCGCGTCGCCGGAGGTCAGGCCCATGTTGAACAGGTTGGTGCCGGTGGCCCCATCGGCGAGCAGCACCGGCTTCGTCGCCATCAGCTCGGCAAGCCGATTCGGGCGGGCGGCAACGGCTGTGTCGGACATGGCTCAACCTCTTCTCGAACGGGCGGTCGGCGGCGCGCGCACCATGCGGACCCGGGCTGCCGGCTCTATGATATGGGCACGCTTGTCTCAGAGAACGAGCGCCGTGTCATGTCCTCGCGCGACATGGCAGACGGCAGGCATGGTTTTGAGCGCGGCGGCGCGATCTGCGGCGGCTCGCGCCGTGGGGCAACCACTTGTCCGATCTCTTTGGAAAATGGTCGGAGCGAGAGGATTCGAACCTCCGACCCCCTGCACCCCATGCAGGTGCGCTACCAGGCTGCGCTACGCTCCGACTGAGCGCCGGATTAGACTGTTTCCGAGACCCGCGCAACCTCTTTCAGGGCACGGCGGCGGCGCCTTCCACCGGCATCGGCCGGCCGTGCGGACCTGCAAGCGCCCCGCCCCGCCGCAGTCCGACGGCGGCTCCGGAGTGGGATACCATCCGATGGGATCGGATAGGCTCTCTCGATCTCGCGGACGCAAACCTGTTCCGACCGGAGCGGCTCCCTCCGGCCGGGCCTTGCTCTAGCGCACCTGATCGAGCAGGCGCTTGCACTCGAGCAGCTCGAACAGCGTCGACTGCAGGCGCCGGATTTCGTCGCGGGTGAGGCCCTGCTGAGCGCGGGGCGCACCCGGCGCGGCGTGGGCCTCATCGTGGCGGCCGTGCGGGCGCAGCTTGTCGATCAGTGCGCCGATCGCCGAGCGCGGCTGATGATCGGGCTCGTCGTCCTCGATCGGCACGGCGCGGGCCTGCTGGGCCGGGGCTGCGGCCGGCGCGCGCGCAACACGCAGCGGATGGGCGATCGGCTCGACGGCGCGGACATGGGTCGCGCGTGGCACGGGCGCCTCGACCGAGGGCTGGGACGCAGGCTGCGGGGATTGCGAGGTCGGGCCAGGCCGGGCGCCCGGCTCGGCGCCGGCGAGCCGAGGCGCGAAGCGTTGGGCGATCGCCGCGGCCGAGCCCTCGGCATCCTCGTCGTCGCCGGCCTGGGTCCGCGCGTTTTCGCCGGCCGCGAAGCGCGGATCGGGGCGGGCGTCGCCGCGCGCGACGGGCGGGCGCTCGTCGGCCGGCAGACGGGCGGCGAGCGGCGCCCGCGGATCGAAGCGCGGCTCGTCGAAACGGGGTTCCTCGAAGCGCGGGCCTTCGAAGCGCGGCCCGTCGAAGCGAGGCGGTTCCGAGCGCGGATCGGGCCTGAGCGGCCGCGGATCGGGCTCGCGGCCCTGATCGACGAAGCCGCGATCGCCGAGCTCGGGCGCATGGGCACGCGCCTCGTCGGCGAAATCCTCCGGCGCGTCGAAATCCGCATAGGCCGCGGACGCATCGTCGAAATCGTCTTCGGCTTCGGGGAAATGGCCGGGTGCGGGGCTCCGTGCCGGGCCGCCTTCGACCCGCGACGGCTGCGGGGCGCCCTCGTGCCAGACGTTCATGACGAAGCGGACGCCCTGATCCTTCAGGATGCGCTGGACGCCGCGGATCGTATAGCCTTCGCCATAGAGCAGGTGCCGGATGCCCTTGAGCAGTTCGACATCGTCGGGCCGGTAGTAACGACGGCCGCCGCCGCGCTTCAGCGGCTTGATCTGGGCGAAACGCGTCTCCCAGAAACGCAGCACATGTTGCGGGAGATCGAGATCCCCCGCGACTTCGCTGATCGTCCGGAATGCATCAGGGCTCTTGTCCACGGCACGCAACCACGAGGGCTACGATCAGTTGCCGCTGTCGTCGCCCAATGTCTCGTTGATCCGCTGCTTCAAAACGTTCGATGGCTTGAAAACCATGACCCGCCGCGGAGAGATCGGCACTTCCTCTCCGGTCTTGGGATTACGTCCGATGCGCTCGCCCTTAGAGCGGACAAGGAACGATCCGAACGACGAGAGTTTCACCGACTCGCCCCGGACGAGGCAATCAGAAATTTCGTCGAGGACCATCTCGACGAGATCGGCCGACTCCGTGCGGGACAGGCCGACCTTCTGATAGACCGCCTCACAGAGGTCGGCACGCGTGACAGTCCTACCCCCCATAATGCTCACCCCCGGATCAACCCATGAGAAGACCGCGCCGATCCGGCGAAGTCTCTCTGTCATGAAGACAATTTCCGTTCTCAACCCAGGAGACGGTAGGGCGTCCGAGCCGGACGGTCAACTGCGCGCGGCGCCGCGCAGGCCGATTCCGTGATGAAAAATATAAACGAAATCAATGGTGCAGTGCGATATGTCAGCGATCACCAGCGGATCATCACCGAACCCCAGGTAAAGCCGCCGCCCATCGCCTCCAGAAGGACCACGTCGCCGGGCTTCACACGCCCGTCGCGAACCGCCGCATCGAGGGCGAGCGGGATCGATGCGGCCGAGGTGTTGCCGTGGTGATCGACGGTCAGGATCACTTTTTCGGCATCGATGCCGAGCTTCTTGGCGCTGGCGTCGATGATGCGCTTGTTGGCCTGATGCGGCACGAACCAGTCGATGTCGGCGGCGGTCATGCCGGTCGCGGCGAAGGCGGCCTCGATCACGTCGGCGATCATGCCGACCGCGTGCTTGAAGACCTCCCGACCTTCCATGCGCAGATGGCCGGCGGTCTGGGTCGTCGACGGGCCGCCGTCGACGTAGAGCTTGGCCTTGTGCCGGCCGTCGGAGCGCAGGCAGGAGGCGAGCACGCCGCGATCGGCCATGGTCCCCTCGCCTTCCGCTGCCTCGACCACGATGGCGCCGGCGCCATCGCCGAACAGCACGCAGGTCGTGCGGTCGTTCCAGTCGAGGATGCGCGTAAAAGTCTCCGCGCCGATCACCAGCGCGCGGCGCGCCATGCCGGCACGGATCTGCGCATCGACGGTCGCCAACGCATAGACGAAGCCCGAGCAGACCGCCTGGATGTCGTAGGCGAAGCCGCGCGTGATGCCGAGCCGCGCCTGCACCTCGACGGCGGTCGCGGGGAAGGTGTTGTCCGGCGTGGCGGTGGCGAGCACGACGAGGTCGATGTCATCGGCCGTCACGCCGGCCGCCGCCATGGCGCGACGGGCGGCTTCGGCGGCGAGATCGGAGGTGTATTCACCCGGCGCGGCGCGGTGGCGTTCCTTGATGCCGGTGCGCTCGACGATCCACTCGTCCGTGGTGTCGACGAATTTGGCCAGATCGTCGTTGGTCAACGTCTCGGCCGGCAGATAGCTGCCCGTGCCGCGCACAACGGTTCTCACGACGGTCACTGCTCTTCACCTTGTTCGGCCGTCAGCTCGGCGTCGAGCCCGGCGCGCTGATAGAGGGAGACGCCGCGGGCGATCCGGCTCTGCAGATCGTTGCGGACCATCTCGTAGCCGAGTTCGATCGCGGCCGCGAAGCCTTCGGCGTCGGTGCCGCCGTGGCTCTTGATCACCACGCCGTTGAGACCGAGGAACACGCCGCCGTTGACCTTGCGCGGATCCATCTTCTCGCGCAGGCGGTCGAAAGCGGACTTGGCCAGGATGTAGCCGAGCTTGGCGAGCCAGGTCCGGCTCATCGCCTGCCGCAGATAGGCGGCGATCTGCTTGGCGGTGCCTTCGGCGGTCTTCAGCGCGATGTTGCCGGCGAAGCCCTCGGTGACGACCACATCGACCGTCCCCTTGCCGATGTCATCGCCCTCGACGAAGCCGACGTAGTCGAGCTCGGCGAGGTTCGCCTCCTTCAGCAGGCGCGCGGCGGTGCGGACCTCCTCGACGCCCTTGATCTCCTCGACGCCGACATTGAGCAGGCCGACGGTCGGCCGCTCGATGCCGAACAGCGCGCGCGACATGGCCGCGCCCATCACGGCGAAGGAGACGAGCTGATCGGAATCGGCGCCGACGGTGGCGCCGACGTCGAGCACGATCGACTCGCCCCGCGTCGTCGGCCAGATCGCCGCGATCGCCGGGCGCTCGATGTCCGCCATCATGCGCAGGCAGAACTTCGACATGGCCATCAGCGCGCCGGTGTTGCCGGCGGAGACGCAGACATTGGCCTCGCCGGTCTTCACGGCGTCGATCGCCTTCCACATGCTCGACTTGCCGCGCCCCTGGCGCAGCGCCTGGCTCGGCTTGTCGTCCATGCGGACGACCACGTCGGTGTGGACGATCTTGGCGGCGTTGACGAGCGCCGGGTGCGCGGCGACCAGCGGCTCGAGGCGCGCCTTGTCGCCGTAGAGCACGAAGCGGATGTCCGGGCGACGCTCGAGGGCGAGCGCAGCTCCGGGCACGACCATCTCGGGCCCGGCGTCGCCGCCCATGGCATCGAGCGATATGATGATGGATTGAGGCATCGGTCCGTGTCAGAGGCGCCGGTGGTCCGGCGAGGCGCGGACAATAGCGCTTTCGAAGGGGCTGACAACAGCAAACTGCGGCCCGGAACCGGTCCGGGCCGCAGGGTTGCACGCGATCCCGCGCAAAGTCAGTCCTTCTTGAGCTGGGCGAGCGCGGCGAAGGGCGAGATCTTCTCGTCCGCCGGCGGCGCCAGCCCGAAGGCGTCGGGATCGAAGGCGATGCCAGGCTTGCGCGGATAGGGATCGAGGCCGAGCGCCAGATGCTCGGCCGCGAGCACGCCGACATCGATGCCGTCGCCGTCGAGCACGTCGGGGATGTCGAGCGTCTCGGCATCGAGCTCGATCTCGCCCTCCTCGTTGTGCTTGGGCTCGAACTTGGCGATCTCCGAGGCCGGCACGAACTTGACGTCGAGCGCCTCGTCGACGGTGTTCTCGACCGGCTCGAGCGTCACGACGCAGCTCTGTACCACTGTCGCGACCACGCGGCCCTCGACGCGGTAGCCGTGGGCCGTCCAGGGCTTGACCGTCAGGGTCGCCTCGAAGGACGGCAGGTCGACGAGATCGAAGGCCTCGGCGAGCGCCTGGCGCTCGGTCGGGCTCGCGGTCAGCGTGACGGTGGTGCCGGACAGGCCGACGTCGGCCAGCGGCACGACGCGGCTGAAGGGGGGAGCATCCTCGGCTCCGGTGACTTGGGTGATCATGAACAGTGTCTCCTCGTCGCCGCCCGGCGACGGTTGGAATGGCTCGCATCGCCGCGGCGACCGTCGAGATCCTGCGGCGCCGACCAGCGGCGTCGCAGCGGGATCGTCTGCGCCTCTCGCCGGAGACGGCGCGCTCGCCACGTCCGTTACCGGACGGCGAGCCCGCCGGCCACCCGCGCGGGGAACGACCGGACGCGGCGCGGGTTCCTCAGGCCGGCACAGCACGGGCCAGATCGGGGTAAGCCGGATCGGGCCTGGGCAGTTTGCCTGCTTCCATGTGTTGAAGGGATGTCGCCGCGAGGCACGCGCGCGCGGCGACCGCATAGGTCGCGAGAACCGGGACGCCCGACGGCGGCGGGGCCGCGCCGGGGAAGACATTGCGGCAGAAGGCCGCCTCCAGGCCCGCACGGTCGCCGGCATCGAGTGCCGCCGTGTAGGCCTGCAGGCGACCGTTGTAGGCGGCCGCCAGCTTCTTCATGCGTTTGGGGATCGCGACGTCGCCGATGCCCATTTCGCGCAAGGACCGGTCGAGCTCCAGGAAGAAGCGATCGACCAGCGCCTGGGCGAGCGGGCTCGGCCCTTTTGTTTCCTCCTCCCCGCTCCGCGCATCGGCGGCGAGACGGTCGACGGCGAGAGCCATGTGCAGCACGAGCATCTCGAAGCGACCCTCGACGCTGTCGGGAACACCGGCGTCGAGATAGAGCGCCGGCTGCCGCGCCGCGGCCACGATCGCATCATAGAGCGCTTCGGACGGATCCGGCGCCTTGCGTCGGAACAGCGACAGGATCATGGGGCTCTCTCGTCGACGCGCCGGCGAACCGCCGCCGCGCGAATGGGTTGACTGGCGTCGAATGATCCGGGGCCGTACCGACCACCGGCGAAGCGGCCGAAGGTGCGATGCACCGCGGCCGTTTCGTTGCCATCCGGTCCTTGCGGACCGGGCGCCGTTGTCATTCGACCTATCGCAGGATAGGGAGAATGCCAAGCAAGCTTCGAGACGCGGTGCGAACCGCGCCCAAAAGGCGATTTCGACGAGCGGGAGTATCGAGATGAATTGTGGCGTTTCCTTCGGGGCCGGTTCCGCGATGCGCGCCGGTCGGACCCGCGGCCTGCGCGGCCTCGCCCTCGCCGGCCTGACCGGCTTGGCGCTGGCACTCGGCGCCTGCGCGGAGGAGATCGACCACGGCTACGTGCTGTCGGAGAACGCGCTCGCCCAAGTCCAGGTCGGCTCCAGCCGCGAGCAGGTGCTGCTCGTGCTCGGCACGCCCTCGACCACCGCGACGATCGGCGGCGAGGCCTTCTACTACATTTCTCAGAAGTCGAACCGCATCGCGGCGTTCATGACGCCGAAGGTCTACGATCAGACCGTGCTCGCCGTGTATTTCGACGACAAGGGCAAGGTCAAGGAGATCAGCAACTACGGTCTGCAGGACGGCAAGGTGTTCGACTTCATCGGCCGCAAGACCAAGACCACCGGTCAGGACATCGGCCTGATTTCGCAGATCCTCAAGGCGAACCCGGCCGTGCCGATCCCCAAGTGAGCGCCGCCGGGCCCCGCCCGGTCCCCTGCATCGCCGTCAGAGATTTACCCCCGTCCGGGATCCCGGGCGGGGGTTTTGTTTTTCCGCGCCGCGCCCGGCCTCTCGCTCCGGTCGCCGTCAGAGCACTCGTCGCGGCATCCGCTCAGCGGACCAGCCGGGCACACCCGCTCCGTCATGCCCACCCCGTCGTGCCCGTTCATCAAGCCCGCGGCATCCCCCGAAAGGACTAGATTGCGTTTTCCCATAATATAAGCATATGCTAAATTACAAAGATAAGAGAGCGCGTGTCAGCGACAGGGCTACCGGACAACAGGCTCTCGGGAGGAGACGGACATGGCAAAGGTTGTCGTACTGGGCGCCGGTCTCGGCGGCGTCGTGATGGCTTATGAACTGCGCGACGTGCTCGGGCGCGAGCACGAGATCGCGGTCGTGAACAAGGGCACGCGCTATTCGTTCGTGCCGTCCAATCCCTGGATCGCGGTCGGCTGGCGCGAACGGGAGGACATCGAGGTCGATCTCGCGCCGGTGTTCGCACGGCGGGGCATCGCGCTGCATGCCGAGGGTGCGGCGCGCGTGCACCCGGCCGAGAACCGCATCGAACTGACCGACGGCACGATGGTCGACTACGACCACCTGGTGATCGCGACCGGCCCCGAACTGGCCTTCGACGAGATCGAGGGTTTCGGCCCGTCGGGCCATACCCATTCGATCTGCCATGTTGACCACGCGCTCGACACCAAGGCGGCGTTTCAGCGGCTGATCGCCAATCCCGGGCCGGTGGTGCTCGGCGCGGCGCAGGGTGCGTCGTGCTACGGGCCGGCCTACGAGTTCACCTTCATCCTCGACAAGGCGCTGCGCGACGCCAAGGTGCGCGACCGCGTGCCGATGACCTTCGTGACCGCCGAGCCCTATATCGGCCATCTCGGCCTCGACGGCGTCGGCGACACCAAGAGCCTGCTCGAGAGCGAGCTGCGCCAGCATCACGTCAAGTGGATCTGCAACGCCAAGGTCGACAAGGTCGAGGCCGGCCAGATGCAGGTCACAGAGCACAACGACGACGGCAGCGTCCGGCAGAGCCATGAACTGCCCTTCGCCTTCTCGATGCTGCTGCCGGCGTTTCGCGGCGTCGAGGCCGTGCGCGGCATCGAGGGGCTGACCAACCCGCGCGGCTTCATCATCGTCGACAAGCATCAGCGCAACCCGACCTTCCCGAACGTGTTCGCCGTCGGCGTCTGCGTCGCGATCCCGCCGGTCGGCAAGACCGCCGTGCCGGTCGGCGTGCCGAAGACCGGCTTCATGATCGAATCCATGGTGACGGCGACCGCGCACAACGTCGCCGGCCTCCTCGCCGGCAAGACACCCGACGCGCAGGCGACCTGGAACGCCGTCTGCCTCGCCGACTTCGGCGATGGCGGCGTCGCCTTCGTGGCCCAGCCGCAGATCCCGCCGCGCAACGTGAACTGGTCGTCGTCCGGCCGCTGGGTGCACGCGGCCAAGATCGGTTTCGAGAAGTACTTCCTGCGCAAGATCCGGCTCGGCCAGGCCGAACCGTTCTACGAGCGCCTCGCCCTGCAGGCGCTCGGCATCGACAAGCTCAAGGCGATCAAGCTCGACGCTTGAGGCCCCCACCGGCGCTCGGGCTCCCGACCGGATCCCCCTCCCCGATCCGGGGCCCCTCTTCCCCTGGCGCACGCGACGGCGGCCGGAGCGATCCGGCCGCCGTCGTCGTTTGCAGAGACGTCGACATGTGACCACCTAGACACGTGACTATAAAGGCACGTATAAGGAGGTCATGGACGACATCTTCGAGGCGCTCGCTCACCCGATCCGCCGCGCGCTGCTCGACGCCCTTCGCGAGAAGGACGGCCAGCGGCTCGCCGATCTCGAACGCGGACACGGCATCACCCGCTTCGGGGTGATGAAGCACTTGCGCATCCTGGAAGCCGCCCATCTCGTCGTGACGCGCAAGGTCGGACGCGAGAAGCTCCACTATCTGAATCCGGTGCCGATCCAACAGGCCGCCGATCGGTGGATCTCCCGCTATGCCGCGCCGTTCGCGCGCACGCTGAACGATCTCTCCCGTGTAGTCGAAGGAGACAGGTCCATGGCCGACAAGGCGCCGAAACACGTCTGGGAACTGTTCGTGCGGGCGACGCCCGCCGCGATCTGGGCGATCCTCACCGACGACGCCAAGACGCCGCTCTGGCAGCATTTCAACATGACGTCGCAGACGGACTGGCGGCCGGGCGGCGCGATCACGTTCTTCGCCGGCGACCGGCCGATGATCGTCGGCGCAATCGTCGCGCTGGAGCCGCCGCACCGGCTGGTGCACAGTTTCAGCGCGCAGTGGTCGCCGGATGTCGCCAGCGACCTGCCGTCGCGGGTGACCTGGGAGCTCGTGGCGATCGGCGACAGCGCGACCAAGATCGTGCTGACCCACGACGACTTCGCCGGCGAAACCGCGACCAGCAAGGCGGTCGGCGGCGGCTGGCCGGAGGCGCTGTCACGGCTGAAGACGCTGGTGGAGACCGGCGAACCGTTCATCATCCCGGCGCCGAGCGCGGCGTGACGCGGCCCCGAGCAACCTAATGGACCGGGCGTCCGATCAGGACGCCCGATCAGCGTGACATCAGAGCGACCGGCCCGGCGTCGCGTGTGCCTTGATCGGCGTTTCGGCACGATCCGATGGCGCCACCGGACGCCGGCCGCGCCTCACTTCTCCGGAAAGCTCATGACGATCGACTCGACGACCGGGCCCCACTTGAGCAGGCGCTTGTCGTCGGAGGCGACCGAGACACCGTCGCCCGACAACGCATCCGGCGGATTCTCGCCACCGAAGCGGATGCTCAGCGTGCAACCGCCGGCGAGCGGCTGGCCGAGCGCCCCGCCCTTCCAGTCGTTGACATAGCCGCCGTAGTCCCAGCCGAAGCCGGCGATCCGGAACGGCTTGCCGTTCACCTTCTGCACGGCGGCCGGACCGGCGCCGACCGCAAGGCCGGCGATCGACCACCGGTGCGGTGCGGCCCCGCGCGACAGCGTCGCGGTGACGTCGCTCGGGCGCGTCATGGCCTTGTCGGCGAAGGCGATCTCCAGCCGCCGATCCGGCGATTTCGGATAGAGCACCAGCACCTTGATCTCGGTGCCCTCCTCGCCGACCACCTTCTTGGCGAAGGCCGCATCGGCGCCGAAGCGCTTCATGATGTCCTTGGCGCTGTCCTTCGGGCCGACGGGCGCGGTGCAGGAGACCGTATCGGCGGTCTCGGCGCGGGCCGCGCCTGTGGCTCCGGCCGCGCTCAGGCCTGCGAGGACGACGACGGCGGTGGAGGTGTGGGAGATCCTGGCCATTGCGTCTCCTCGGGGCGGAAATCGGCATCGTCGACAGGGTCGCGGCCGTCTGTTTCAGCCGCATGTTCTGCGGCCGCCGCGACCGCCGGGCGTACAACGAAAAAGGCGCGGCGGCGGGTTCTGACGAACCGCGCCGCCGCGCCCTGTCATCTGTCTCGCGAGCCGTCGATCCTCACCCGTGAGCGAGGACCGCGAGCAGCAACAGCGCGACGATGTTGGTGATCTTGATCGCCGGGTTCACCGCGGGGCCCGCGGTGTCCTTGTAGGGGTCGCCGACGGTGTCGCCGGTCACCGAGGCCTTGTGCGCGTCGGAGCCCTTGAAGTGCTGCTTGCCGTCCTTGTCGACGAAGCCGTCCTCGAAGGACTTCTTGGCGTTGTCCCAGGCGCCGCCGCCGGCGGTCATCGAGATCGCCACGAACAGGCCCGTGACGATGACGCCGAGCAGCATCGCGCCGACCGCCGCGAAGGCGTCCGACTTCGAGCCCGAGATGGTCAGCACGCCGAAATAGACCACGATCGGCGACAGGACCGGCAGCAGCGACGGGATGATCATCTCCCGGATCGCGGCGCGGGTCAGGATGTCGACGGCGCGGCCGTAGTCCGGCTTCACCTTGTATTCCATGATGCCGGGGTTCTCGCGGAACTGCCGGCGCACCTCCTCGACGATCGAGCCCGCCGCCTTGCCGACGGCGGTCATCGCGATGCCGCTGAACAGGTACGGGATCAGGCCGCCGAACAACAGGCCGACGACCACGAAGGGGTTCGCCAGCGAGAAGTCCGGCTTCACATTGAGGAAGTACGGATAGATCGTCGCGTTGGCCGCAAAGTAGCTGAGGTCCGAGGTATAGGCCGCGAACAGCACCAGCGCGCCGAGACCGGCCGAGCCGATAGCGTAGCCCTTGGTGACCGCCTTGGTCGTGTTGCCGACCGCGTCGAGCGCGTCGGTCGACTTGCGGACCTCCTTCGGCAGGCCGGCCATCTCGGCGATGCCGCCGGCGTTGTCGGTGACCGGGCCGAAGGCGTCGAGCGCGACCACCATGCCGGCCAGCGCCAGCATCGTGGTGACGGCGATCGCCGTACCGTAGAGGCCGGCCAGCATGTAGGTCGAGATTATGCCGCCGATGATCACCATCGTCGGCAGCGCGGTCGCCTCGAGGCTGACCGCGAGGCCCTGGATCACGTTGGTGCCGTGACCGGTGACCGAGGCCTGGCTGATCGAGCGCACCGGTCGGTAGCCGATGCCGGTGTAGTACTCGGTGATCCAGACGATCAGGCCGGTCACGACCAGGCCGACGAGGCCGCAGACGAACAGGTTCTGGCCGGTGATCACCTTGCCCGCGACCTGGCCGACCTCGCCCCAGCCGATCAAGAGCGACGTCGCCGCGCCGAGGCCGAGCACGGACAGCACCGCCGAGGCGATGAAGCCCTTGTAGAGCGCGCCCATGATCGAGTTGTTCATGCCGAGCTTGACGAAGAACGTGCCGATGATCGACGTGATGATGCAGGCGCCGCCGATCGCGAGCGGATAGACGAGCAGATCCGCGAGCTTCGGCGAGCCGGCGAACAGGATCGCCGAGAGCACCATGGTCGCGACCAGCGTCACCGCGTAGGTCTCGAACAGGTCGGCCGCCATGCCGGCGCAGTCGCCGACATTGTCGCCGACGTTGTCGGCGATGGTGGCCGGATTGCGCGGATCGTCTTCCGGGATACCGGCCTCGACCTTGCCGACGAGGTCGCCGCCGACGTCGGCGCCCTTGGTGAAGATGCCGCCGCCGAGACGGGCGAAGATCGAGATCAGCGAGGCGCCGAAGCCGAGCGCGACCAGGCCGTCGATGATCTCGCGCGCCTGTTTCGGATCGGCGAAGCTCTTGTGCAGCGGGCCGACGAGCACGCCGTAATAGACCGTGACCCCGAGCAGCGCGAGGCCGGCCACGAGCATGCCGGTCACGGCACCGGCCTTGAAGGCGATGTCCAGACCGCCGGCCAGCGACTGAGTCGCGGCCTGCGCCGTGCGTACGTTGGCGCGGACCGACACATGCATGCCGATGAAGCCCGCGACGCCCGACAGGATCGCACCGATGGCGAAGCCGACCGCGGCGTAAACGTTCAGGAACAGGACGGCGAGGACGAGAATGAGGATGCCGACCACCGCGATGGTGGTGTACTGCCGGCGCAGATAGGCCTGCGCGCCCTCGCGGATCGCGCCCGCGATTTCCTGCATGCGCGCGGACCCGGCGTCCGCGGCCATGACGGTCTGGATGGCCCAGACGCCATAGACGACGGACAGAAGTCCGCACAATACGACGACGATGATGGACATGACGCCTCCCAGTTGACCCCTCGTCGGGCGCTCGCACACATGCGCGGGCGGCCACTGTCGTGGTCGGGCCTTCGTTTGGTGGACCGGGGAACCGACCCGTCCATTCCCCGGCTCTGCTAGGCGGGGTCCAGCCTATCGGCCATGGGGGCGTCGTCAAGGCGGGGAGACAACCGATCCGGTAAAAAACGCAAGCACCTGCGCGGCGCCTCGCGGCAGGGCCGGATCGATTCAGAAATGCGCGAAGCCCGAGGTGCCGAGCACGAGCGCCGTGCCGTCGGGCGCAAGGAAGCTCGGCGGCGTGTCGGCGGCCCCGACCGTGCCGACCGGCGTCACCGCGACGCCGGCGGCGCGCGCCTCGGCTTCGAAGCCGGCCACCGCCGACGGGGGTATCGCGGCGAGGATCTCGTAGTCGTCGCCGCCGCCGACGATGCGGCCGATCAGCTCCGCATCGGCTCCGAGCGCCCGGCGCGCCGCGGTCGAAAGCGGCAGCCGCGCCGTCTCGACCGTCGCGGTGACCTTCGACACCCGCGTCATGCGCGTCAGATCGAGGCCGAGCCCGTCGGAAATATCCATCGAGGCGGAGGCATGCCGGCGCACCGCTTCGGCCAGAGGCAGACGCGGTTCCGGCAGCAGATAGCGGCGGGCGAGGTGGTCGCGCTCGTCCGACGACAGGCTCCAGGCGTCCGCCTTGGTGGGATCGAGCCGCAGAGCGAGGCCCAGCGCACTGTCGCCGAGCGTGCCGGAGACATAGAGGACGTCGCCGGGCCGGGCGCCGCCGCGCCGCACGATGGTGTCGCGCGGCAAGCCGCCGAGCACGGTGATCGAGACGACCAGTCCGTCCGGCGAGCGGATCGTATCGCCGCCGAGCAGCGAGACGTCGAAGGCGGCCTGATCCTCGGCGAGCCCACGCGAGAAGGCCGCGAGCTGGTCCTCGCGCCAGTCCGCCGGCAGCGCGATCGACAACAGGTATCCGAGCGGCCGCGCGCCCTTGGCGGCGAGATCGGAGAGGTTCACGCGCAGCGCCTTCTTCGCCACCAGATCCCAGGGATCGTCGGCGAAGAAGTGGATGCCCGCGGCGACCGCATCGGTCTTCAGCACGAGATCGGTGCCGTCCGGCGGGCTCAACGTCGCGCAATCGTCGCCGAGCCGGAACGCGCCGGGATCGGTCGCCAGCGGCCGGAAATAGCGCGCGACGAGCTCGTCTTCATGGGGGCGCGTTGCGGGGGACATGGGCGCAGGCTTCCTTGCGAAACGGCCGTTCGGGCTCAGGGTTCGAAATTCGCTTCGAAGTCTCGCCCGCCGTGAGCGATGGTCAGGATCTCGACGGCCGTGTCGGCAACCCGAAATACGATGGTCGCGCGCCGTTCGAAGCCGACCGTTCGAACACCCGGACCGAGATCCTCGCGACGCGTGCCGCGCTCGGAGGTTTCCGCCAGCGCCCGGCAGGCGCTCTCGAGGCGATCGATGTAGTCGCCGACCACGCGCGGACCGGCGGCATCGGCGACATAGTCGTAGATCGACAGAAGGTCGGCCATCGCCATGGGGCGCAGGCGAACCTCACGCCTTTTCATCGTCGCGGCCGAGGCGTTCGGCGTGGCGGGCCCGAACCTGGGCGAAGGCATCGTCGAGGGTGAGGCTCGGGCGAGGGTCCGCGAGCGAGGCCTCGACGCGCTGCTTCAGCACCGCATCGAGCGCGGCGTCCTCCCGGTCGAGCGCACGCAGCGCGGCACGGATCACTTCGCTGGCCGAGCCGTATTCGCCGGAGGCGACGCGCTCATCGACCCGATGCTGCAAGGGGCCGAGCGTGACGGTCAGGGGTTTGCTGGATCGCACGGGGCATCTCCTTCATCCTGCCGAAGGATAGCATGCCCGGACAGTGTCATACAGCCGGCGGCGGTGCCCCCACCCTCACTTCTTGTCGAAATCCTCGCCGCGCAGGTCGTGGCCGAGCTTGTCGAGCACGCCGTTGACGATCTTCGGCTCGTCCTCGACGAAGAAGGCCTTCGCGACGTCGACGTATTCGGTGATGATGACGCGGGCCGGCACGTCCTTGCGCTTCATCAGCTCGTAGGTGCCGGCGCGCAGGATCTCGCGCAGCGTCACGTCGATGCGCTTCAGCGGCCAGTCCTTCTCGAGCGTGGTGTGAACCAGCGGGTCGATCGCGCGCTGCTCCCGCACAACGCCGGCGACCACGTCGCGAAACCACGCCGGGTCGGCCTCGCGGAACTCGAGACCGTCGATCTCCTTGCCCAGCCGGAATGCCTCGAACTCGGCGAGCACGTCGCCGAGTTCGGCGCCGCCGATCTCCATCTGGTAAAGCGCCTGCACGGCGGCGAGGCGGGCCGAGCCGCGCTTGTTCGCCGGCTTGACCTCGCGCGGCTGGGGGGAAGTCTCGGTCATTCTGTCTCGTCCATGTCAACCAATGCCAAAGTCCGCGGGGCATCGCATCCGCCGCGGATCTGGCCGGGATTCAATCAGTTGGTGGCTTCGTTTCCCGAAGCGGGCGCATCCGTCCGCTTCGGTCGAACCACGGAACAGGCATGCTCGCAGCGCGCTCGGCGCGACGCGAACATGCCGTCTATCGGTAGTCCAACGGTCCAACCCTTCACCGGCCGGCCCGTTATCAGCCAACCCGCTATCAGCCAGCGAGCTGGCGACGCAGCGCGATCATCGCGAGGCAGGCGGCCGCGGCGCCGCCGCCCTTGTCGAGCCGGTCGGCACGGGCGCGGTCCCAGGCCTGATCGTCGTTCTCGACGGTCAGGATGCCGTTGCCGATCGGCACGCAGCGGTCGACCGCGAGGTCCATCAGCGCGCGCGAGGATTCGTTGGAGACGATGTCGTAATGCGTGGTCTCGCCGCGGATCACGCAGCCGAGCGCGACATAGCCGTCGTAGGTGCGGCCGCGGGCGTCCTCGGCCTTCAGCGCGAAGGCGATCGCCGCCGGAATCTCCAGGGCGCCCGGCACCGAGATGACGTCGTGGCTGACGTTCGCCTGCTCCAGGACCGCGACGGCGCCGGCCTTCAGCGCGTCGGCGATCTCGGCGTTGAAGCGCGCCTCGACGATCAGGACATGCGAGCCGGCGACCTCTTCGGCGCTGTAGTCGGCGTGGTGGAGCTTGGTCGACATCGGGGTTCCGGTTCGAAGAGGGATCTCAGGCGATCCGCGGCGGCAACGGCGCGCGGATCGGGCCGCGCCCGATAAACAGCGCGGCGCGCGGCTTGTCCAGCGCAAAGACGGTCGCGGAGCTGCTCGCAGCCCAGCTGTCCGGCCCGGCTCAGGCGATGGTCTCGGCCAGACGCGCCGCATAGCGCGCCATCAGGTCGACCTCGAAGTTGACCTTGTCGCCGGCGCGCTTCGGGCCCCAGGACGTCACCGCCAGCGTATGCGGGATCATCATGATGCTGAACGTGTCGCGGTCGACCGTGTTGACGGTCAGCGAGGTGCCGTCCAGTGCGACCGAGCCCTTGGCCGCGACGAAACGGGCATGGCTGACGGGAACCCGGAAGGTGAAGCGCGCCATATCGCCCTCGTCGCGCCGCTCGACGATCTCGGCGACGCCGTCGACATGGCCGGTGACGATATGGCCGCCCATCTCCTGGCCGAGGGTCAGCGAGCGTTCCAGATTGATGCGGTCGCCGACCTGCCACGATCCCATCGTGGTCACGGCCAGCGTCTCCGGCGAGGCCTCGACGTCGAACCAGTTGCGATTCCCTGTCGTGCCCTTCTCGACCACGGTTAGGCAGATGCCGGCATGGGCGATCGAGGCACCGAGGTCGATGCCGGCGACGTCATAGGCCGTGCCGATCCGAAGTCGGATGCCGGTCTCGCGCGGGGTCAGGGCGAGGATCTCGCCGACGTCGGTGACGATGCCCGTGAACATGGCAAGTCCTTTCCTTGATCGCCGCGACGCGCCGAGCCTGCCGGAGGGTCGCCGTACGATCGGTCGGGTCGCGCGGGGCTCAGCGGCCCAGGCGACGGTAGCGGATGTGCTCGTCCGTGCCGATCGCGCGGCGGCTTTCGAGCGTGAAGCGGTCGTCGCGGCCTTCGAGCACGGGGCGCAGACCGGCCGGGGCCGGTACGCCGCGCGCGCCGACCACCACCGGCGACCGCAGGATCGATATCTCGTCGACGAGGTCGCGCGCCATCAGGGCCTCCCCGAAGACGGCGCCGCCCTCGACCAGGAGCGAGCCGATGCCCTTCCAGGAGAGGCTGTTCAGCGCCTGGATCAGGTCGAGGTGGCCGTCGGGAGCGGTCGGCACCAGCAGCGGGTCGACGCCCGCCGCGTGCATCTGCTCGATGCGCGTGCGGCCGGCCCCCGTGGTCGTGACCCAGACCACCGGCACCTGCCGCGCGGACTGCACGAGGCGCGATTCCAGCGCGAGCCTGCCGCGGGTGTCGAACACGACCCGGACCGGCGACGTGTCGGCCATGCCGGGCAGGCGCACGTCAAGCATCGGGTCGTCGATCGCGGCGGTCGCACCGCCGACCGCGATGGCGTCGGCCTCGGCGCGCATGACATGGACGAGGCCGCGCGCCGCCTCGCAGGAAACGGCGAAATTCGGCACGCCGTCCTTGCCGATCATGCCGTCGGCGGAGACAGCGAGCTTCAG
The DNA here is from genome assembly GCA_040269895.1 of Ancalomicrobiaceae bacterium S20. NCBI lineage: Bacteria > Pseudomonadati > Pseudomonadota > Alphaproteobacteria > Hyphomicrobiales > Ancalomicrobiaceae > Methyloraptor > Methyloraptor flagellatus. The sequence continues at coordinate 2,288,893 of CP158568.1, forward strand.
CGTGACGCGCGGCCGGCCGCGGCGCATGCGCGTCAGGAAGCCGGCCATGCCGCGTTCGGCCTCGGCACGACCGACGCCGAGCACGACCTCGACACCGTGGCGGCGCAGATAGGCGTGGCCCTTGCCGGCGACCCGGCTGTCCGGATCCTCCATGGCGGTCACGACCCGGGCGATGCCGGCCTCGACCACGGCCTCGGCGCAGGGCGGCGTCTTGCCGTGATGGGCGCAGGGCTCGAGCGTGACATAGAGCGTCGCGCCGCGCGCGAGCTCGCCGGCGGCCGCGATCGCCTGCCGCTCGGCATGCGGACGACCGCCGCGCGCCGTGACACCGCGGCCGACCACGCGCGGCCCTTCGGGCTCGAAACGGACGATCAGCGCGCCGACGGACGGGTTCGGCCAGGCGAGGCCGAGGTGCCGGCGCGCGAAGCGCACGGTCGCGTCCATGAAACGGGCGTCCAATGCGGCGAGATCTGGGGCGGAATCGGGAGCGGTCACGGAGAGATCCGGTGGAGCATTCCGGCGGGACATGCCGCGCGGGTCGCGGCACCGCTCCGAGATAGATCACGGCCCCCTGCCCTTCAAGGCATGGCGATGCCGAACGGACCGTCTTCGAAAGGCGATCCTTGCGAGCGCGGCCGCTCGAGCGGAACGGCGGCCGCCTCGCGGGCCCGGTGGCAAGCGACGCCGCGCCCGCCCCTACTTGCGGGCGGACGGCGTCTCGTCGGCGCTCAGTTCGCCGAGCACCTGCTCGAAGTCCTTGGCCTCGCGGAAGTTCTTGTAGACCGAGGCGAAGCGGACATAAGCGACATCGTCGAGGCTCTTCAGCCCCTCCATCAATGCTTCGCCGATCTGTTCGGAGGCGATCTCCGGCTCGCCGCTCGACTCGAGCTGGCGCACGATGCCGTTGACCATGCGCTCGACCCGCTCCGGATCGACCGGCCGCTTGCGCAGCGCCACCTCGACCGAGCGCATCAGCTTGTCGCGGTCGAACGGCACGCGCCGGCCCGACCGCTTGACCACGATCAGCTCGCGCAATTGCACACGCTCGAAGGTGGTGAACCGGCCGCCGCAGCTCGGGCAGACCCGGCGGCGACGGATCGCGGCGCCGTCCTCGGTCGGACGGCTGTCCTTCACCTGGGTGTCCTCGCCACCGCAATAGGGGCAACGCATGCGTTTTCGACCTCTCTCGACAGCGCAGACTCGCAGCAAGCCTTGAGTCGCGCACTCGGCCCCATGGTTAGCAGACTTCCCGGGCTTTCGCCGAGCCCCTTGGCGCCCAGCCGACGGGCGCGGGAGGCGCCGGCCGATTACCGGAACACGCGATCCAAATGCGCCGCCGATGCAGGGTGCCGTCGCCGATCATTCACACGGTTGTCGCAACTGTCACACGGTGCGAAAAGACAATGGCGTCACACCCACGTCCGAGGTCGCCATGGTCCGCCCGCTCCGCTTCCCCGTCTCTGCCGCGTTCGGCTCCCGCCCCCTCGCTTCCCTGGCGCGGGTCGCCGCCGTGGCGCTCCTCGCCGGTGCCGGCTTCGCAGCCGTGGCGCCCGCGCGCGGGGCCGATGGCGTGGTCGACCTCACCATCCTCGCCATCAACGATTTCCACGGCAACCTCAAGCCGCCGGCCGGCGGCATCAAGATCCCGGACCCGGCCGATCCGTCGAAGACGATCACGGTCGATGCCGGCGGCGCGGAGGCGATGGCGACGCTGGTGAAGACCGAGCGGGCCAAGTTCCCGAACTCGATCTTCGTCGCGGCCGGCGACCTCGTCGGTGCCTCGCCGTTGCTGTCGGCACTGTTCGCCGACGAGCCGACGGTCGAAGCGCTGTCGCTGATGGGCCTGGAGATCTCGGCGGTCGGCAATCACGAGTTCGACAAGGGCGTGGTCGAGCTGCTGCGCAAGCAGAACGGCGGTTGCGGTTCCGACAAGAGCTGTCTGGCGCTGCATCCGTTCCTCGGCGCCAAGTACCAGTATCTGGCGGCCTCGACGATCGATCTCAAGACCGGCAAGCCGATCCTGCCGGCGTACCGAATCCGCAGCTTCGAGGGCGTGCCGGTCGCCTTCGTCGGCCTGACGCTCAAGGGCACCAAGGATATCGTCTCGCCGTCGGGCGTGGCGGGCGTCGAGTTCCGCGACGAGGCGGAGACCATCAACGCGCTCGTGCCGGAACTGAAGGCCCAGGGCGTCGAGGCGATCGTCGTGCTGATCCACGAAGGCGGCTACGCGACCGGCGACTACAACGGATGCAACGGCATCTCCGGCGCGATCTTCGACATCATCAAGAAGCTCGACCCGGCAGTCCGCATCGTCATCTCGGGTCACACGCACCAGGCCTACAATTGCTCGATCGACGGCCGGCTGGTGACCTCGGGCCATCGCTTCGGCACGCTGGTCACCGAGATCGGCGTGAAGCTCGACCGCGCGAGCAAGCGCATCGTCGAGGCCAAGGCGGACAACATGATCGTCCGCACCGACACCTACGCCAAGGATCCCGACCAGACCCGGCTGCTCGACGCCTATGAGAAGGTCGCCAAGCCGCTCGCCGACCGGCCGGTCGGCAAGATCGCCGCGACATTGCTCAAGGAGGCCGGCCCCAACGGGGAATCACCGCTCGGCGACGTCGTCGCCGACGGGCAGCTCGCCGCGACACGGGATCCCGACAAGGGGGCGGCGGTCATCGCGGTGACCAATCCGGGCGGCATCCGCACCGATCTGGTCAAGCTGCGCGAGGACGGCACCGTCACCTATGGCGACGTCTTCGCCGCCCAGCCGTTCGGCAACAACCTCGTGACCATGACGCTGACCGGCGCCGACCTGAAGACCATGCTCGAGCAGCAGTGGGACGGTCAGCCAAAGCCGACGATCCTGCAGATCTCGAAGGGCTTCGCCTACGCCTGGGACGAGAAGCGCCCGGTCGGCGACCGGGTCGTGCCCGGCTCGATCACGCTCGACGGCAAGCCGATCGAGCCGGCGGCGTCCTATCGCGTGACCATGAACAACTTCCTCGCCGACGGCGGCGACCGCTTCAAGGTGTTCAAGCGCGGCAAGGATCTGCTCGCCGGCGGCGCCGATGTCGATGCGCTGGAGGCCTATCTCGGCGCGGCCGGCACGCTCACGCCGATGCCGGGCGAGCGGATCCGCAAGGTGAACTGACGACGGCATCTCGGGCTGACATCTCGACGGCGGAACGGGCCGGCGGCATGATGGCCGCGGCCGCGTTCCCCCTCTCTGCCGCCCCGATGAGTCGCCCGATGCAGACCCTCTACACCGTCATGGAGAGCCCGATCGGGCCATTGCTGATCGCAGGCGACGGTGAACGGCTGTCGACGATCGGGTTTCCGAGCGGCAAGGGCCATGTCGCACCGCGCGAGAACTGGCGGCGCGACGACAGCGCGTTCGACGCCGTGCAAGACCAGCTCCGCGGCTACTTCGCCGGCGAGCGACAGGTGTTCGACCTCGATCTCGACCCGCAGGGCACGCCGTTCCAGCGCGAGGTCTGGCGGGCGCTGACGGAGATCCCGTTCGGCACCACGACCAGCTATGGCGCGCTCGCCGCGCGGATCGGCCGGCCGGATGCGAGCCGTGCGGTCGGCGCGGCCAACGGCGCCAACCCGATCCCGATCGTCGTGCCGTGCCACCGGGTGATCGGCGCCAACGGCAGCCTCACCGGCTTCGGCGGCGGCATCGAGACCAAGCGCTGGCTGCTCGCGCATGAGCGCGAACGCATGCCCGGCGCCCAGGCGAGCCTGTTCTGAGCAGCCGTCAGGTCGCGGCGCGGCGCCAGCCGAGCGCGAGCAGGCCGGCGCCGATCATCAACGAACCGCCGGTGCGATTGACCCAACGCCGCACGTCCGGCCGGCGGATCGACTGGCGCGCCATCGAGGCCATCAGGCCGTAGGCGGCGGCATTGAGGGTGGCGAGCACCAGGAAGGTCGCCTCGAAAATCACCATCTGCGGCAGCACCGGCTGCCCCATGTCGAGAAATTGCGGCAGGAAAGCCACGAAGAACACGATGCTCTTCGGGTTCAGCGCGGTGACTACATAGGTGTGCAGGAAGATCCGCCAGGGGCGCTCTTTCCCGGTCTCGCCGGCATCCTCGTCGGGCCCGGCGGCGGCGACCGGCACGCGCCAGAGCTTCACGCCGAGATAGATCAGATAGGCCGCGCCGATCCACTTCAGCACCGTGAACAATGCCGCAGAGGCCGCGAGCAGCGCGCCGAGGCCGAGCATCGAGGCGGTCATGGCGGTAAAGTCGCCGAGCGCGACGCCCGCGACCGTCGCGGTCGCCGACTTCCGGCCATGGCCGAGCGCGTAGGAGATCACGAGCAGGACCGTCGGCCCCGGAATGGCGAGCAGAACCGCCGATGCGGCCGCGAAGGCCAGCCAATGATCGATCGACATGGATTGCGTTCTCCCGGTCTCGGACAGGCAGCAATCCACAGTGCGGCACTGCTGGCAAGTGCCGGATCGGGGCTCGCAGGCGGCAGTCGCACCGTCGCGACCTGCGATGCCCCCAAAAGCAGAAGGGCGGGGATGATCCCCGCCCTTCGCCGTCGTTTCCGTTTCGGGGTGTCGCCGCTCAGCGATAGATCGGGAAGCGGTGGCAGAGCGCCTCGGCCTGCTCCTTGACCTTCTGCTCGATCTGGGCGTCGCCGGCCTCGCCGTTCTTCATGATGCCGTCGACCACGTTCGCGATCATCTTGCCGATCTCGCGGAACTCGGCCGGGCCGAAGCCGCGGGTGGTGCCGGCCGGGGTGCCGAGGCGCACGCCCGAGGTCACCATCGGCTTCTCCGGGTCGAACGGGATGCCGTTCTTGTTGCAGGTGATCGCGGCGCGCTTCAGCGCCTTCTCGGTCACGTTGCCGGTCGCCTTCTTCGGACGCAGGTCGACCAGCATCAGATGCGTGTCGGTGCCGCCGGAGACGAGGTCGAGGCCCTCTTCCACGAGGCTCGAGGCGAGCGCCTTGGCGTTCTCGACCACCGCGGCCGCATAGGACTTGAACTCCGGACGCAGCGCCTCGCCGAAGGCGACCGCCTTCGCCGCGATCACGTGCATCAGCGGACCGCCCTGCAGGCCCGGGAACACGGCCGAGTTGATCTTCTTGCCGAGGTCGGCGTCGCGCGACAGGATCATGCCGCCACGCGGACCGCGCAGGGTCTTGTGGGTCGTGGTGGTCACGACATGGGCGTAGTCGAGCGGGTTCGGATGCACGCCGCCGGCGACGAGACCGGCGAAATGCGCCATGTCGACCATGAAGGTCGCGCCGACTTCATCGGCGATCTCGCGGAACGCCTTGAAGTCGATGATGCGCGGATAGCCCGAGCCGCCGGCGATGATCAGCTTGGGGCTGTTCGCCTTGGCGAGCGAGCGGACCTCGTCCATGTCGATGCGCTGGTTGTCCTGGCGCACCTTGTAGGGCACCGGCTTGAACCACTTGCCCGACTGGTTGACCGGCGAACCGTGGGTCAGGTGACCGCCGCAGGCGAGGTCAAGACCCATGTAGGTGTCGCCCGGCTGCAGGAAGGTGAAGAACACCGCCTGGTTCGCCTGGGCGCCGGAGTGCGGCTGCACGTTGGCATATTCGGCGCCGAACAGCTGCTTGGCGCGATCGATCGCGAGGCTCTCGGCCACGTCGACGAACTCGCAGCCGCCGTAGTAGCGCTTGCCCGGATAGCCCTCGGCGTACTTGTTGGTCATCACCGAGCCCTGGGCCTCCATCACGGCCTTGGACACGATGTTCTCGGAAGCGATCAGCTCGATCTCGTCCTTCTGACGACCGAGCTCGCCTTCGATCGAACCGTAGAGGGCCGGATCGCTGTCCTTCAGCGACTGGGTGAAGAACCCGGGATACAGCGCCGCACCAGCGGAATGATCGGTCATGGACATAGCGATCGCCTCTTGACTTGAGCCCTACCTCGGCCGTCGTTCCCCGGTCCGGTCGGACGGGACGATGCGGCGCGACGGGACCGCGGCCGCACGGCCCGGTTCCCTTATTCGTTCGCGCGCATTGTCCTTGAACGCCGCCGGGGCGCAACGGACACGCGGTCGCGCCGACTGCGGCGAACGGACGCGAAGCCCCTCGCCCTCTCGCCGGACGCGCGGTTCGCCTAGCACGGAACGCCGCGATATTCCAAGCATATGCGCCCGCCGACTGTCGACGCTCCGACATCCGCCGTCGTACGTGCGGCAAATGGGCCCGCCCGCCGCTGCGGCAGCATTTTGGCCGGCGGTGCCGGTCGCATCCGGTCGAAAGGCCGGCGGAGGCGTCGGGCGCGCCATGCGCCGGCTCAGCGATTCCCGCCCGCCGCGAGCGTCTCGATCCGGCGCTTGAGCTTGCGCAGCGCCAGCGCCTGCATGTCGGCGCGCGCGGCACCGGCCGGGCCGATGACCGACACCTCGATCCCGGTCGCGCCGTCGATCGCGGAGACCTTCATCGATCCGCCGATCGCCACGAACTCGAAATAGACCTCGCCCTGCACGCCGGTTCCGCTCCTCGGGGCCGCTTTCGGCCGGATCATAGCGCAAGGCACGGGACGACGGCAGCATGGGGCGGCGCGGCAGCGCGGGCCGGTCGGACGCGCCTGCTTCGGCCGCGCGCCCGCCACACCGACGAACGCCCCGCATTGGGGCAGACCGGATCGCGCTCCTACGCATCGCGGCGCGCATGGCGAAGGGCGGCGAAGGGTGATATTCGGTCTCGACCCGAAACGACGCGCCATCTTCGGGTTGGCGCGGGCGGGGCAGAGGCGCGATCCGGCGGGCAAGGCCCCGCGGGAGACCGGACGCGCAGGACGGGAAAGGCGAAGCGATGAATTTCGAACATCGGCCCGGACGCGGCAAGCCCGCGATCGACGTGGACGCCATCGTCGGCAGCCGCCGGCTGCGCCGCAACCGCCGAACCGACTGGGCACGCCGGCTGGTGCGCGAGAACACGCTGACCGTCGACGACCTGATCTGGCCGATCTTCGTTGTCGCCGGCGAGAACGCCCGCACGCCGGTCGCCTCGATGCCCGGCGTCGAACGGCTGACCGTCGATCAGGCCGTGCGCGACGCAGAACGTGCCGCCAAGCTCGGCATCCCGGCGATCGCCATCTTCCCCTACACCGACCCGGCGCTGCGCGATCCGGTCGGCAGCGAGGCGCTCAACGACGACAACCTCGTCTGCCGCGCCGTCCGTGCCATCAAGGCCGAGGTGCCGAACCTCGGCATCATCACCGACGTCGCGCTCGATCCGTTCACCAGCCACGGCCACGACGGCCTGATGGACGGCGACGCGATCCTCAACGACGAGACCGTCGAGCAGTTGGTCCGCGCCGCGCTCGTGCAGGCCGAGGCGGGCGCCGACGTGATCGGCCCCTCGGACATGATGGACGGCCGCGTCGGCGCGATCCGCGCCGGGCTCGATGCCGCCGGCTTCGGCCACGTGCAGATCATGTCCTACGCGGTCAAGTATGCCTCGGCGTTCTACGGGCCGTTCCGCGACGCGGTCGGCACCAACAAGACGCTGATCGGCGACAAGCGGACCTACCAGATGGATCCCGCCAACACGGAAGAAGCCCTGCGCGAGGCCGAGCAGGACATCGCCGAGGGCGCCGACATGATCATGGTCAAGCCGGGCATGCCCTATCTCGACATCGTGCACCGGCTGAAGGCGACCTTCGGCATGCCGACCTACGCCTATCAGGTGTCCGGCGAGTACGCGATGATCATGGGCGCGGCCGAGCGCGGCTGGATCGACGGCGAGCGCGCGATGGTCGAGAGCCTGCTGGCGTTCAAGCGCGCCGGCGCCGACGGCGTGCTGACCTATTTTGCTCCCGCCGTTGCCGAGAGGCTGAAGGCGGGCGCCTGATCTTGCGCGGGCGCCCGACCTTGTGGCGGTGCCCGCCCCTGCCGTGGCGCCCTGCCCTTCCGAAGCACTCCGGCGTCGGATGGCGCATCGTCGCCGTCGTCATCGGCGTGCTCGGGCTCCTCGGCCTCGCCGGCTGTGGCGGGGTCGACGAGGTCCAGCGCTCGGTCTGCGAGAGCGTGGTCCCCGTCGTCGAGCCGGACGGGGCGCGCATCACCATCCTCTCCGTCGAGCCCGATCCGGCGCGACCGGCCAATGTCCGGATCGTTTATCGCACGGAGCGCCGGCCCGCGCCGGACGCGCCCGTCCTCGCGGCGGTGAAGACGCTGACCTGCGCCTTCGCCGGCGAAGGTTTCGAGGGCGGCAAGGGCGATCTCGTCGGCGTGCTGACCTCGACCGGCAAGCTCTCGGACGTCCGCCTGCATGTCCTGAAGCGGTTCTGGCTCTCCGACCGGGCGGCGACCACGGCGGCGCGCGCCGCACTCGCCCATGGTCCCGAGGCCGGCCGCAAGGGCTTGTTCCGGCTCGATCCGGGCCCCGCCTTCTTCCTGCAGCAGATCGTCAACGCAGCCGCGCCGTCGGCGCTCTACGCGTTGCTCGCGCTCGCCTATTCGCTGGTCTACGGGCTCGTCAACCGCATCAACCTCGCCTTCGGCGACCTCGCCATGCTCGGCGCCTTCGGCGCGCTCGCCGGCGTCGCGGGCGCGCTTGCGCTCGGCCTGCCCGGCGCGGCGGTCGCGCTGCCGGTCGCAGCCCTCGCGGCGATGACGATCGGGGCGGCCTGGGGCGGCGCGGTCGGCCGGCTGGTGTTCGCGCCGCTCCTGTCGCGCCGATCGCAGCCGCTGCTGGTCGCCACGATCGGCGTGTCGCTGGCGCTGCAGGAGTTCGTCGCGCGGACACAAGGCGCGCGCGAGCGCTGGCTGGAGCCGATCCTGACCACGCCGACCGTGATCGCGCATGGCCCCTTCGACGTGGTGATCACCACCATGCAGATGCTGGTGGTCGCAACCGCGACCGCCGTCACCGTGCTGGTCGCGATCGTGCTGCCGCGGACCCGGTTCGGGCGCCAGTGGCGGGCCGTCGCCGACGATGCGCTGATGGCCCGGCTCGTCGGCATCGATCCGGCGCGCGTGCTGCTCGGCACGTTTGCACTCTCAGGCGCCCTCGCCGGGCTCGCGGGGGCGATCTTCACGCTCCACTACGGCGGCACCAATTTCGCGATGGGGACCGTGGTCGGGCTGAAGGCGCTGGTCGCCGCGATCGTCGGCGGCATCGGCTCGGCGCCGGGCGCGATCCTCGGCGGCGTCGTCATCGGCATCGGCGAGACCTTGTGGTCGGCCTATGAGGACATCGTCTGGCGCGACGCCGCGGTGCTGGCGCTGATGGCCGTGTTCCTGGTGCTGCAGCCCGACGGATTGCTCGGGCCGCGCCGGGCGCTCGAGGAACGGCCCGGCCGCGACGACGCCTGAACCGGCGAGGCGCCGACGCTGCGTCGTCCACAGGCTTTCCCACAGACTAACAGTTATCGTGAATCGATCTTAAGCACTTTCAGAAGATCCGATTCAACTTTCATTTAGTACGACGCAAGCACCCTCGGCTTTACGGAAATTTTAGGATGCAATTTAAGCCGATTTTAGATCGGATCGCCTAGTATCAACTGCAACAACGAGGCTTAAGGCCGACAAATAATTCGAACAGCGAGGCGAAATCCAATGCTCAACGCCAAGCGCGCGGTCGACACGCTGCCCAGCGCCAGCGAAGACGTCGCAATCAAGCCACTCTACCTCGAAGCGCTGACGCTCGTCGAACGCCTTCATCGCCGTCTGCTCGACGTGATCAAGGACGAGTTCGACCGCATGGGCCGCGACGATGTCAATTCGGTGCAGGCTCTGCTCTTGTTCAATATCGGCGGCGCCGAGTTGACTGCCGGCGAACTTCGCACCCGCGGCTACTATCTCGGCTCGAACGTCTCGTACAATCTCAAGAAGCTCGTCGAGGGCGGCTACGTGAAGCACGAGCGGTCGCGCATCGACCGTCGCTCGGTGCGCGTCAGCCTGACTGACAAGGGCCGCGAGATCGCCACCGTCATCGATCGTCTCTACGAGCGCCACATCCGCTCGATCGAGCAGGTCGGCGGCATCGGCCCGGGCGAGTTCAAGACGCTCAACAAGTCGCTGCACCGGCTGGAGCGCTTCTGGACCGACCAGATCCTGTACCGGCTCTGAGCCGAGCGCTCCTTAAGAGACAAGTGGTTCAAGTCGGCAACAGCCGACTTGAACGAGCGCTTCTGGACCGACCAGATCCTGTACCGGCTCTGAGCCGAGCGACGCGGTCCTGACCCGGCCGGCCCAAGACTTCCCCCAGAGACGCGGAGGCTCCGGATCGCGAGATCCGGGGCCTTCGTGCATTCAGGGGACCGCCGAACGCGGCTCAAGCGGCGGGCCGGTGTGTCCCGGCCGCCGTCCGGTCGCCACGCGGCGGCCAGGGGACGAAGGCGCTGGTGCGGGCGGCATAGGCCGCCCATCCGGGCCGCTTGGCCAGTTCCGCCTCGAGCGGCGGGATGCCGGAGACCTTCAGCAGCAGCAGCGTCAGCGCGGCCGGGCCGAGCAGCACCAGCGCCGTGCCGGTCGCGGAGACCGCGACGAGGCCGAGCCCCCACCAGAGCACCGCCTCGCCGAAATAGTTCGGATGCCGGCTCCAGGCGAACAGGCCCGTGGTCAGCAGGCGGCCACGGTTCGCCGGATCGGACCGGAAGCGCATCAGCGCGTGATCGGCGAGCGCCTCGACCACGAAGCCGATCACGTAGAGACCGATGCCGGCGATCGCCAGCGGGCCGATCGCGCCGTCGCCCGCGGGCCGCAGAATCGCGATCAGCACAGGCAGCGCCAGCAGCCATTGCACGGCCGCCTGCACCCAGAACACGGTCACGAGATTGCGCCGCGGCTAGGTCGGGCCGCCCCCGGCCCGCATCGTGGCATACCGGGGGTCTTCACGCCCCCCGGCGCGCAGGTGCCGGACCAGGATATGGCCGGTCAGACGGGCCGCCCAGAGCCCGACGAGCGCGAGCAGCAGACGCTGCACGGAGCCCAGCGGCGGCGCGAACAGTGACGCAAATGCCGCCATGGCAAAAAACCCGCCGCCCCACCACAGGTCGACCACCCCGGCATCCCGTCGCGCGACATGAATCAGCCACATTACGGTGAAAACCACGAGTGTAAGCAACAAGGTCGAGACGATTCCGAGCGCTGGCGATAGCATTGCTTCGCTCATCGGGACACCTCTCTGGTGTGGGCCACCTCAGTGCGGCACATCTGCATCGGTCGAACTCACCTCGGTCACGTTCACGTGCGGTTCGGCGCGGTCGCCGTAGTCGGTCATTGAACCGCCCGGATCTCGCGTGATACCGGCAGCACTCGCAGCAACACCGGCTTCCTCCGCGGTCGCCCTCGATAGGTTCATGGAGTTTCCACGTGGTCTTACGCAAAGTTCCCGCTCTCGGATCTGACGTCAGCCGCCGGTCGCTCCTCACCGGTCTCGGGCTCGGTCTCGGTGCGCTCGCCGGCCTCCGTGCCGCGCCGGCGCTGGCCCAGGAAACGCCGCTGCAGGCGATGATGCGGGCGCAGGCGGTCCGCGAATGGCAGGACAAGTTCGACGCCGGTTCGGCCGCGCCGGTCAACCAGCTCAAGTCGGACGTTCCGCTCCTGTCGCCGGAGACCGCGTCGGCGATCGAGGCGGTGATCCCGCAGTATCAGTCGATCGTGATGCAGGGCGGCTGGGGCCGCGTCTCGGCGCCGATGCGCATGAAGGTCGGCACCCGTTCCGACTCGGTGCTGGCGCTGCGCAAGCGCCTGCAGGTCACGGGCGACATTCCGGCCCAGGCCGTCACCACCGGCTATGGCGACATCTTCGACAGCTACGTCGACGCCGCGGTCCGCCGTTTCCAGGTCCGCCACGGCCTGCGTCCGGACGGCATCGTCGACAAGACCGTGCTCGACGTCATGAACGTGCCGGCCGACATCCGCCTGCGCCAGCTCGAGACCAATCTCGTGCGTGTGCGCTCGATGTCGGGCTTCCTCGGCGAGCGCTACATCTTCCTGAACATCCCGGCCGCCGAGCTGGAGATGGTCGAGAACGGCCGCGTGGTCGAGCGCCACAACGCCGTCGTCGGCAAGATCGATCGCCAGACCCCGGTGCTGACCTCCAAGGTCACCGAGATCAACTTCAATCCCTATTGGCACGTGCCGGTCTCGATCATCCGCAAGGATCTGATCCCGAAGATGCGCGTCGAGCCGGATTACCTCGCCAAGAACCGCATCCGCGTGTTCGACAACCGCGGCCAGGAGATCCCGCCCCAGGCGATCAACTGGGAGACGGATCAGGCGATGCAGTACCAGTTCCGCCAGGATCCGGGCGAGATCAACGCCATGGCGACGGTGAAGATCACCTTCCCGAACCCGCATGACGTCTACATGCACGACACGCCGTTCCGCGACCTGTTCGGCGACAACAACCGCTTCTATTCGTCGGGCTGCATGCGTCTGCAGAACATCCGCTCGGTGATCGGCTGGCTCTTGCGCGACACGCCGCAGTGGCCGTCGCAGGCGATCGACGACGCGATCCGCAACGGCACGCGCGTCGACGCCAAGCTGAAGACGCCGGTGCCGGTCTACACGAACTACATCACCGCCTGGGCGACCCGCGAGGGCGTCGTCCATTTCCGCGACGACATCTACGCCCGCGACGGCGTCGGCGAGCTCGCCTCGGTGCAGTGACTTTTTCGGCCGATCGGCCTTGCATGGGTCTCGAACGGGCTCCGGAGCGATCCGGGGCCCGTTTTATTTGCGCCGATCGCAAGCCCGCGCCCTCCCCCTCCGATCCGCCGATTGCGCCCCGCCTCGGCCTCGCCTACCCTGCCAAGAAACGAACGATCGTTCTTTTTGGGAGGGAACGGCGATGGATTTCGAACCGTCGGAGGAGACGCGCGCGATCCGCGAGCTGGCGGCCGACTTCGCCGCCGCGGAGCTGGCGCCGAACGCGCGCGCCTGGGACGAAGGCGGCATCTTTCCGCGCGCGACCTGCGTCAAGGCGGCCGAGCTCGGCTTCGGCGGGCTCTATGTCTCGGAGGCGAGCGGCGGCGCGGGCATCTCGCGGCTCGACGCGGCCGTGGTGTTCGAGGAACTGGCGCGCGGCGACACCTCGATCTCGGCGTTCCTGTCGATCCACAACATGGTCGCCGGCCTGATCGACCGGTTCGGCACGGACGCGCTCCGCGCCGCGTTCCTGCCGAAGCTCGTCACCATGGAGACGATCGCGAGCTATTGCCTGACCGAACCCGGTTCGGGCTCCGACGCGGCCTCGCTGCGCACGCGCGCGGTCCGCGACGGCGACGACTATGTGCTCTCCGGCGCCAAGGCGTTCATCTCCGGCGGCGGCGCCTCCGATCTCTACCTCGTGATGGCGCGCACCGGCGGCGAGGGCCCGAAGGGCATCTCGGCGATCCTGGTGCCGGCCGGCACGCCGGGGCTCTCCTTCGGCGCCAATGAGAAGAAGATGGGCTGGCGCAACCAGCCGACCGCGGTCGTCAACTTCGACGGCGTGCGCGTGCCGGTCGCCAACCGCGTCGGCGCGGAGGGCGACGGCTTCAAGCTCGCCATGACCGGGCTCGACGGCGGGCGCATCAACATCGCCGCCTGCTCGGTCGGCGCCGCTGCCGAGTGCCTCGACCGCGCGATCCGCTACACCAGGGAGCGCAAGCAGTTCGGCCAGCCGATCGCCGATTTCCAGGCCACGCGGTTCCGCCTCGCCGACATGGCGACCGAGCTCGAGGCCGCGCGGCTGATGGTCTGGCGTGCCGCCGCGCTGCTCGACGCGAAGTCGCCCAAGGCCCCGCAAGCTGCCGCGATGGCGAAGCGCTTCGCCACCGACACCGGCTTCAGGATCGTCGACGAGGCGTTGCAGCTCCACGGCGGCTACGGCTATCTCGCCGACTACGAGATCGAGCGTTTTTTGCGCGACACGCGCGTGCACCGCATCCTCGAAGGCACCAACGAGATCATGCGCGTGATCATCGCGCGCGGTCTGCTCGACGCCTGAGAATTCGACGCCTGCGATCACGATTCGACAAACGGAGCCGAGCCCTTGAGCGCCGAGGACTTTTCGACCGACGAGATCCGCTTCTCCCGCCTCGACCGCGCCGGGCTCGCGACGCTGTCGCGGCCGGCGGCGCTCAACGCGCTGAGCCACGGCATGGTCAAGGCGCTCGCGGCGCAGCTCGCGGCCTGGGCGGATGATGCAGCGGTCGAGCACGTCGTCATAGAGGGTTCGGGCGGCAAGGCTTTCTCGGCCGGCGGCGACATCCGGCGCATCTACGAGATGGGCATGGCGCAGGAGCCGGGCCAGCTCGACTTCTTCGCCGACGAGTACCGGCTCAACACCCTGATCAAGCGCTATCCGAAGCCCTACACGGCGCTGATCGACGGCATCGTCATGGGCGGCGGCGTCGGGCTGTCGGTGCATGGCCGCTACCGGGTCGGCACGGAGAAGACGCTGTTCGCCATGCCCGAGGTCGGCATCGGCTTCTTCCCGGACGTCGGCGGTACGGCGTTCCTGCCGCGCTGTCCGGGCGGGCTCGGCACCTATCTCGCCATGACCGGCGCGCGCATCGGCCAGGCGGATGCACTGGCGGCGGGCGTGCTGACTCACACCGTCGCGCGCGACCGGCTCGAGGATCTGAAGGCCGCCTTGGCCGAGGTCGCCGATCCGGCCGGCGTGTTCGACGCCTTCGCGAGCGATCCCGGCCCGGCCTCGCTCGCCTGGCACCGCAAGGTGATCGACCATGCCTTCGCCGCGCCGAGCGTCGCCGCGATCCTCGCGGCGCTCGAAGGCGAGACCGGCCCGAGCGCGGCCTTCGCGCAGGAAGCCGCCGCGCTGATCCGGTCGAAATCGCCGACCTCGGTCATGATCGCATTCCGGCAGGTGCGCGCCGGCGCCGACCTCGATTTCGAGGCCTGCATGCGGCTCGAATTCCGCATCGTGTCGCGGATCCTGCAGGGCCACGACTTCTATGAGGGCGTGCGCGCCGTGCTGGTCGACAAGGACAACAAGCCGGCTTGGCGGCCAGCCTCGCTTTCCGAGGTCGACCCGGTCGACATCGACGCCCATTTCGTGGCACCCGAGGGGGGTGATCTGGAAATCCCCTCCCCGCCCGGCGCCTGAGCCGGGCCGACCAAGGCGCATCCCATGTCCGATACGTCCAAGACCGATGGCGAGAGCGAAGGCCGCCGGTTCGGCTTTCGCCTCGTGCTCGACATCTATACGCGGCTCGTCGCCGTGGTGCTGCTCGGCTACGGGCTCTGGGCCTGGGCGAGCGTGATCGGCGCGACGCCGGACGGCATCGCACCGTTCCTCGGGCTCAACGCCCACCAGCGCGCCGAAGTCGTGTTCACCGCGATCGTCGATCCGGTCGCGGCGACCGGCATGTGGATCGGCAGCCCGTGGGGCGCGGTGATCTGGTTCTTCGCCAATCTGGCGCGGGTCATCGTCCACACCGGCTTCGCGCATTTCTTCGGCTGGACCACGGTCACCACCGGCATCCAGATCGGCTCGATCCTGGTCTATGTCGTGCTGGTCTTCCTCGCCGAGCGCGAGGATCGCATCCGCGAGGCCAAGCGGCGCTCGCGGCGCGGCACGACCTGATCGCGGTCGCGCGCAGGACAACAAGATCACAAGGGGAGGACTTCCAATGGCGACGATCGGTTTTCTCGGGCTCGGCAACATGGGCGGCCCGATGGCGGCGAACCTCGTGAAGGCCGGCCACACCGTGCAGGGCTTCGACTTCGTCGCGGCCGCGCGCGACAAGCTGGTCGCGGCCGGCGGACGGGCCGCGGCGGATGTCGGCGCGGCGGCCGAGGGTGCGGACGTGCTGGTCAGCATGCTGCCGGAGGGACGGCACGTCGAAGAAGCCTATGCGGGCGTCGGCGGCGTTTTCGACCGCGCCAATCCGGGGCCCTCTTCATCGACTGCTCCACTATCCAGGTCGACACCGCGCGCAAGGTGGCCGGCCTCGCCGAGACACGCGGCTTCGCGATGATCGACGCGCCGGTCTCGGGCGGCGTCGGCGGCGCGAGCGCCGGCACGCTGACCTTCATGGTCGGCGGTGCGGACGAGGCGTTCGAGCGCGCGAAGCCCTATCTGGAGGCCATGGGCAAGACCATCGTCCACGCCGGGGCGAGCGGCGCCGGTCAGGCGGCGAAGATCTGCAACAACATGGTGCTCGGCATCTCGATGATCGCGGTCTCGGAGGCCTTCGCGCTCGCCGACAAGCTCGGGCTCGACCGGCAACGGCTGTTCGACATCGCGTCGAAGTCCTCCGGCCAGTGCTGGTCGCTGACCACCTATTGCCCGGTGCCGGGGCCGGTGCCGACCAGCCCGGCCAACCGCGACTACGCCCCCGGCTTCACCGCCGCGATGATGCTGAAGGACCTGAAGCTCGCGCAGGAGGCGGCCGCCTCGGCGGGAGCCGCGACGCCGCTCGGCGCCGAGGCCGCGCAGATCTACCGGCTGTTCGTCAACGGCGGCAATGCCGGGGTCGACTTCTCCGGCATCTTCAAGATGCTGTCGGGCGCCTGAGACGGGGTCTCGGTCGCGGCACGGTATCCGCCCGGGGGCCGATCCACGCGAGGGGCTGCGGCGCGTCCGCCGCATTCCCTCCGCGGCGGCAACGCGCTATGCGGAGGGCCGAAACGCCCGGAGCGCGCCATGGCCACGAACGAACTCGTCCTGCCCACCCTCGACGACATCCGCGACGCGGAGCGGCTGATCGCGGGGCATGTGCTCCGGACGCCGTTCCTGCCGGCGCCGCGGCTCTCGGAGCTGACCGGGGCGATCGTCTCGGTCAAATACGAGAACCTGCAGGTCACCAACGCCTTCAAGGAGCGCGGCGCGCTCGTGAAGCTGCTCTCGCTCTCCGACGACGAGAAGGCGCGCGGCGTCGTCGCCATGTCGGCCGGCAACCATGCGCAGGCGGTCGCCTATCACGCGACGCGGCTCGGCATCCCGTCGACGATCGTCATGCCGGAGACGACGCCGCATGTGAAGGTCGCCGCGACACGCGGCTTCGGCGCGGAGGTCGTGCTCAAGGGTGAGACGGTCGCCGAGAGCGAGCGCGAGGCCGACCGGCTCGCGCGCGACCGCGGGCTCACCTGGGTGCACCCTTACGACGACTTTCATGTCGTGCGCGGCCAGGGCACGATCGCGCTCGAAATGCTCGCCGATGTGCCGGATCTCGACGTGCTGGTGATTCCGGTCGGCGGCGGCGGGCTGGCCGGCGGCATGGCGATCGCCGCCAAGGCGCTGAAGCCCGAGATCGAGATCATCGGCGTCGAGACGCGGCTCTACCCCTCCATGTGGGCGGAGCTGCGCGGCCTGCCCGTCGAGGCAGGCGGCACCACGCTCGCGGAGGGCATCGCGGTGCGCCGCGTCGGCCGGCTGACGCTCGAGATCGCGCGCCGGCTGATGGACGATCTGATCCTCGTCGACGAGGACCAGATCGAGCGCGCCGTGAACAGCTATCTGACGCTGCAGAAGACCATGGCCGAGGGCGCCGCCGGTGCCGGGCTCGCGGCGCTGGTGGCGGAAGCGGACCGCTTCAAGGGCCGCAAGGTCGGGCTCGTGCTCTGCGGCGGCAACATCGATCCGCGCATCCTGTCGTCGATCATGGTGCGCGAGCTCGCCCGCCAGGAGAAGATCGTCGGCATCCGCCTGATCATCCCGGACCGGCCGGGCCTGCTCGGCGAGATCTCGACCGTGATCGGCGCGCTCGGCGGCAACATCCTCGAGGTCGAGCACCACCGGACCTTCCTCAAGGTGCCGGCCAAGGGCGCGACGCTCGACGTCGTGTTCGAGGCGCGCGACGGCGCCCATGCCCGCGAGATTGTCGCGGCGCTCGAGGCGCGCGACTTCACCGTCGAGCGGCTCGGGCAAGCCTGAGGCTCGGAGGCGGTCCGGAAGCGGCAGCGGAACCTCGGGCACCGGCCGCGATTGCATGGGAGGGTCGCGATCCCCATCTTGGGCCCTTGGGACGGCGACGGCGCCGGCCGACCGCAGGAGAAGCCGATGTCCGACATGACGCGTGGCCAGCCGGCCTGGGTGTTCGATCCGCTCGACCGGCCGGAGCTGTTCGAGGGTACGCTGTCGCGCCGGGTCTTCGCCTATCTGCTCGACATCTTCTTCGTGACGCTGTTCTGGCTGATGGCCGGACTGGTGGTGTTCTTCCTCGGCATCGCCACCTTCGGCCTCGCCTGGGCGATCTACCCGGCGCTGTGGCCGATCGTCGGCATCCTCTACGTGACCGCCACGCTCGGCGGCGCCAATGCCGCGACGCCGGGCATGGGCATGATGGGCCTCACCATGCGGCTCTGGCACGGCGGGCGGCCCGATCCGCTGATCGCGCTGATGCATGTCGTGCTGTTCTACGCCGCCTCGGCCGTGCTGACGCCGCTGATCCACCTGATCGGCCTGTTCACCGCGCGCCGGCAATTGCTGCAAGACCTGATCCTCGGCACTGTGGTCATCAACGCCCGGATGCTCGACCGCACCATCGCGCCGCCGCCGGGCCGCTGACCCGAAGCCGGTCTCAGCCGCGCCGGCCACGCTCCCGCCACGCTCACGTCGCACGGCCGTCATCGCCCGCCGCTTACCTCGCGCCCGAGGGGCCGACGAGTCGATGGAGTGCCACGTGGACGGAAGCAGCCTGCATGATCGCGAGCGGATCGTGACCGCCGTCACGGACCAGTTGCCGCCGCTCGCCGAGGCCGTTCGCGCGGCCGCGCTGACCGGGTCGGCCGGGTCCGATCGGCACGCGGAGCTCGCCGCGCGCGTACCGGCGCTGCATGCGATCGAGGTCGGTGGCGATGTCGATCGCGCGACCGCCGCATCGCTCGCCGGCCGTGATCGCCTGCGCGTCGTCGCCTGGAACATGGAGCGCTGCAAGTTCGTCGAGCCGTCCGCCGATCTGGTCGGGGCACTCGGGGCGGACGTGGTTCTCGCCACCGAGATGGACCTCGGCATGGCGCGCGCCGGCAACCGCCACACCACGCGCGACATGGCCGAGCAGCTCGGCGCGGCCTACATCTATGGCGTCGAGTTCGCCGAGCTCGGGCTCGGCGACGTGCGCGAGACGGTCTGGCATGCCGGCGAGACCAACAGCCACGGCTACCACGGCAACGGCATCATCGCGTGCGGGCGCCTCGCCGATCCGCATCTGGTACGGCTCGACGACGGCGGCGTCTGGTTCGGCGGCATCGGCAAGCCGGACCAGCGCCGGCTCGGTCATCGCCAGGCGATGGCCGCGCGGCTGGAAGGCTGGGCCGTCCCGGTCTGGCTCGTCTCGGTGCATCTGGAGAGCCGCGGCGACGCGGGGCTCCGCGACGCGCAGATCGCGCGCCTGCTCGATGCGCTCGATGGTATCGTCGGCGACGCACCGGTGATCCTCGGCGGCGATCTCAACACCGGCGCACTGCCGGCGGGCTCGGCGGCCGATGTCGCGACGATTGCCGACCAGATCGGGCTCGTCGAGCCGTTGTTCGCGCGCATGGCCGCGGCCGGCTACGTCTGGACCGAGGCCAACACCTGGGAGCCGACGCTGCGGACGCGGCCGGACGGCACGCCGCCGCCGCCGTTCACCCGCATCGACTGGCTGTTCTGCCGCGGCCTCGTGGCGACGAACGCCGCGACCGTGCCGGCAGTCGACCGGCACGGCTCGGCGATCTCGGATCATGAGGCGGTTGTCGCCGACTTCCTGCTGCCGGGTTGAAACGGGGCGGCATACCACACCGGCAGCGGCGTGGTCCGGTGACGATCGGCCCCAAGATCGCCGCGCCACGGTGCCGCAAGGCTGTCGCGCGGGCGTTTGCCGTCATTGCAATTCGATCGCGCAGTGCCGATGATGGGCAAGGGCAACCCCGCGCCGCGCCGCGGCGCACTCCCTCCTCGAGGCCGATGACCCAGCATCCCGTCGACGCCCCGCAATTCTATCTGACCGCCCCGGCGACCTGCCCCTATCTTCCGGGCAAGCAGGAGCGGAAGGTTTTCACGCATCTGGTCGGCAGCCGGGCGCCGATGCTCAACGACGTGCTGACGCAGGGCGGCTTCCGGCGCAGCCAGAACATCGCCTATCGCCCGGCCTGCGACGGCTGCCGGGCCTGCGTCTCGGTGCGCGTGCAGGCGGGCGACTTCGACTGGGCCAAGAGCTTCCGGCGCAACCTGCGCACCAATGCCGACCTCGTCGGCACCGAGATCGCCGCAGCGCCGACCTCCGAACAGTATTCGCTGTTCCGCCGCTATCTCGACGCCCGCCATTCCGACGGCGGCATGGCGGACATGACCGTGCTCGACTACGCGATGATGATCGAGGACACCCACGTCGACACGATGGTGGTCGAATACCGCCGCCGCGGCCCCGATACCGCGATCACCGGGCGCGGCGTCGGCCCGCTCGTCGCCGTGTCGCTGACCGACATCCTCTCGGACGGGCTGTCGATGGTCTATTCCTTCTACGACCCGGAGCTCGACGAGCGCGGCCTCGGCACCTTCATGATCCTCGATCACGTCCGGCGCGCCGCCAGCCGCAAGCTGCCCTATGTCTATCTCGGCTATTGGGTCGAGGGCTCGCGCAAGATGGACTACAAGCGCCGCTTCCTGCCGCAGGAGCATCTCGGACCGCAAGGGTGGGCCGAGCCCGGCATGGAGGATACGCTTCCCGGCATCCTGCCGAAATGAAGCCGGCCGGCTTCATCCGCGCCGAAACGGATGCAGACGTCGCGACCATCGCGGCGATCACGACGGCCGCCTTCACGGGACATCCGTACAGCGCCGGCACGGAGGCGGCGATCGTCGCCGGGCTTCGGGCCGCCGGCGCGCTGACGATCTCCCTGGTCGCGGAACGTGACGGCGCCGTGGTCGGGCATGTCGCCGTGTCGCCGGTGTCGCTGCCGAATGCGGCGACCGGCTGGTATGGGCTCGGCCCGGTCTCGGTCCGGCCGGACATGCAGGCCCGCGGCATCGGCTCGGCGCTGGTCGAAGCGGCGCTCCAGCGGCTCGGCACACTCGGCGCCGAGGGCTGCGTGCTCGTCGGCAACCCGGCCTTCTACAATCGCTTCGGCTTTTCGAGCCACCCCGGGCTCGTCTACCCGGGCGTACCCGACATGTATGTGCTGGCGAAGCCGTTGCGGGGCGCGGCGCCGACCGGCGCGATCGCCTTCCACGCGGCGTTCGCGGCCACGCCGTGACGGCGCGGCCGACGACCCGGCGTCCTTCAACGCGAGATCAGCTTGGCGATGAAGCCGGGCACGAATGCCGAGCGGCGCGCGATGGGCGCGACGGCGGGAATCGCCGCCGGCATCGGCGCGCGCAGCGGATCGGCACCACAGAAGCCGCGCAACTCGGCCGCGATGTCGCGCGAGGCGCGCGCGCCGAACTTGCGACCATCACGCAGCACGACGACGAAATGGCGCTCGCGTCCCGTCGCATCGCCGGAAACCAGCCAGCGGTTCATCGTCTCGCCGAGCCGAGGATCCGGGACCTCCGCGACGAGCTTCAGATCGCGCTCGAGAAACAGGTCTTCGACCAGACCATCGGTCGATGTCAGCCGCAGATACGGCCGGCCGGCCGCCGAATAGCGGATCCGCACGACCTCCGGTTCGAACTCGCCGACACTGACTTCGATCGACATCGATACGCCTCCCACGCCCCACGGCCGTGCCGCCGTGTTGGTGAAGGTTGTATGTGACTCGCAGGGTCTGGAATTCCGATCGCGGACGCTATCCACAGCAGCTGTGACGCAGCCACCGTGAACGGGCCGCAGATCCGCCGCTGAAATGTCATGGTGACACGAACCATGCGATCGAGCAACGAGAGGACGAGAGACCTGCCGTTACGTTCGATCAGAAATTCATTAAAATTTTCACGGGTTTCGGAGCGGCCGACCGTCTCGGATCGAATCACGCCGCAGCTTCCGTCAGCGCCTAGCGCATACGCCGATTGCAGTCCGTCAGCGCGCTTCCGGGCCGCCCCTCGCCAGTCCTGACGAGTGCCTCTACGGTCCATCCGCGTGCCATCGCTCGCGATCGGACGCCAGGGCGGGCGGGACCGTGAGCCGCCGCCCGCGTCCGTCAGGTCCGGTCGAAGCGGTTCGACTTCGGGAAGCCCGCCGGCGGCAGCCGGCCGGCGTCGGCGCGGTTGCCGACCCAGTCCTTGAGCTCGTCGAGCGAGCGACGGAACTCGCGACCGGCGCTGTCGGACCAGCTCAGGCCCTCGGCGCCGTTGAAGAGCTTGAGATCGGCGATGCCGCCGTCCTTGTAGCGCTGCAGCCTGACGCCGGCGCCCCGCGCCATCTCCTGGATCTGCTCGAGCGGGAACACCAGGAGCTTGCGGTTGTCGCCGATGATAGCGACATGGGTCGCGCCCTCGGGCACCGGGCGGATCAGCCGGGCCTCGTCGGTGGTGCCGACATTCAGCACCTGCTTGCCCTTGCGCGTCTGGGCGACGACCTCGTTTTCGGCGACGATGAAGCCCTTGCCCTCCTTGGAGGCGATCAGGAGCTTGCGATCCGGCCGCGACACGAAGACGTCGACGATGTCCTGATCCTGCTCGATGTCGACCTGGATGCGGATCGGCTCGCCGTGGCCGCGGCCGCCCGGCAGCTTCGAGGCCTCGAGCGTGAAGAAGCGGCCGCCGGTCGAGAACACCAGGAGCTTGTCGGTGGTCTCGGCCTTGAAGGCGAGCCTGAGCTTGTCGCCCTGCTTGAACTCGAGCCGCGACAGGTCGTCCATGTGGCCCTTGAGCGCGCGGATCCAGCCCTTGTCGGAGACCACGACAGTGATCGGCTCGCGCTCGATCATCGCCTCGGCGACCGCCGCCGCGTCGTGCTCCGGCGCCTCGGCGAAAGTCGAGCGGCGCTTGCCGAGCTTGGTATCGGGGCCGAAGTCCTTGGCGACGCCGGCGATCTCCATCGAGATCACCTTCCATTGCTTGGCGTCGGAGGCGAGCAGCGCGCGGATCTGCTCGGCTTCCTTGGTCAGCTCGTCGTGCTCCTTGCGGATCTCCATCTCCTCGAGCTTGCGCAGGTTGCGCAGGCGCATGTTGAGGATCGCGTCCGCCTGCACCTCGGTGAGCGAGAAGGTCGCCATGAGGACCTCCTTCGGCTCGTCCTCGTAGCGAATGATGCGGATCACCTCGTCGAGGTTCAGATAGGCGACCAGCAGGCCGGCGAGGATCTCCAACCGCTTCTCGATCACGCCGAGCCGGTAGCGCGACCGGCGGAGCAGCACGTCCTTGCGATGGTCGAGCCACTGGCGCAGCACGTCCTTGAGGCCGAGAACGTTCGGCACCAAGCCGTGCGACAGCACGTTCATGTTGAGCGGGATGCGGCTTTCGAGCTCGGAGAGCTTGAACAGGCTCTCCATCATCAGCGCCGGATCGACGTTGCGGCTCTTCGGCACGATGACGACGCGGACGTCCTCGGCCGACTCGTCGCGCACGTCCTCGACCAGCGGCACCTTGCGATCGTTGATCAGCTCGGCAAGCTTCTCGATCAGCCGGCTCTTCGGCACCAGCCAGGGGATCTCGGTGACCACCACCACCCAAGTACCGCGGCCGGTATCCTCGGTCGACCAGCGCGCCCGGACCTTGAAACCGCCGCGGCCGGTCCGGTAGCTCTCCAGGATCGAGGCGCGGCTTTCGACGATGACGCCGCCGGTCGGGAAGTCCGGACCGGGGACGTAATCCATGAGCTTCTCGACCGGGGTCTCCGGCTCGTCGATCAGCTTCAGCGCCGCCTGACAGAGCTCATAGGCATTGTGCGGCGGGATCGAGGTCGCCATGCCGACCGCGATGCCCTGGCTGCCGTTGGCGAGCAGGTTCGGGAAGGCGCCGGGCAGCACGACGGGCTCCTCCTCGGAGCCGTCGTAGGTCAGGCGGAAGTCGACCGCGTCCTCGTCGATGCCTTCGAGCAGCAGCCCGGCGACCTCGGTCAGTCGCGCCTCGGTGTAACGCATCGCGGCCGGGCTATCGCCGTCGATGTTGCCGAAGTTGCCCTGGCCGTCGACCAGCGGATAGCGCTGGGCGAAATCCTGGGCCAGACGCGTCATGGCGTCGTAGACGGCCTGGTCGCCGTGCGGGTGGAACTTGCCGATCACGTCGCCGACGACGCGCGCGCATTTCTTGAACGCCGAGCCCGGATCGAGGCGCAGCTCGCGCATGGCATGGAGCAGACGCCGGTGCACGGGCTTGAGGCCGTCGCGCACGTCGGGCAGCGCCCGGTGCATGATGGTCGACAGCGCATAGGCGAGGTAGCGCTCCTCGAGCGCCTCGCGCAGATTGATCGGCAGGATCTCGCCGCCGTCCTCACCGTCGCCCGAAGGCGGAATCACCCTGTTTCCCATATGTTCTGGTTACCCGCGCGCGCGGCGACGCGCAAGGAGAACCGCGCGGTTCTCCCCGCTATTCCGCCGTTTCCGACGTCGAACAGGGCCTGTCTCGACCGAGGTTTCGATCAGCCGGCGCGCCGCGCCGACGCGAGGCCGAGCGCGGCGGCGAGGTAGAAGCCGCCGGTCAGCCGGTTGCGCAGCCGGCCGCGCATGGCGAGCACCTGCCGGAGCCGCCCGGCGGCGAGCGCCCAGCAGCTGTCGAGACCGGCGGCGAGCACCACGAAAGTCACCGACAGGAGCACGAGCTGCGGCAGCAGCGCGGCGCCGGGATCGACGAACTGCGGCAGGAACGCGCCGTAGAACAGCAGCGTCTTCGGATTGGTCAGCGAGACCAGAAATCCGCGCAGCAGGATGTCGCGCGGCCGCTTCGGCTCGGGCCGGACACGGGTCAGGTCGACCGCCGGCGCGCGCAGCGCCTGGATGCCGAGATAGACCAGATAAGCGACGCCGGCCCAGCGCACCCATTCGAACACATGCGAGAGCAGCGTCAGCGCGCCGGTCATTCCGGCGACGGTCAGCACGAGCTGCGGAACCATGGCGGCGGTGGTGCCTGCGACCGTGAGGAGCCCGTAGCCGCGGCCATGCGCGACCGAATTCGCCACGATCAGCGCCACGTTCGGCCCCGGCAGGGCGATCAGCACGACGGTGGCGAGCACGAAAGCGGCATAGAGATCGAGCGGCATGGGCGGCACCTCGGCGAAAGAACGCCGGCCGATTGAAGCACGCTTTCAGCGTCGACGGCAGGCGCGTTTCTGCTCAGAGGTTCCGCTGCAGGCGCACGACACCGACCAGGATATGGGCGTTGCGCAGCGTGACCGTCGCGCTCGAGTGGTCTGCGATGGTGGCGTTGGAGAACGCGACATTGCGGTATTCGAAGCCCGAGGAGATCTGGAAGCCCGGCGCGGCCGTGTAGACGATGTTGCCGCCAAGATCGAACTGGCGGTAGTCGCGATTGCCGTAGCCGTCGACGCTCATCAGCGCGCCGCCGATGTTGCCCTGCCAGCGCGGCGTGAAATTGTGGCGCAGGCCCGCGATCACGTTCCAGGCCGTGGTCAGGTGCATCGACCGGAAGCCGGCACCATCGGCGACGAAATCGGCGCCGAGATTGGCGAGCGGCGTCGTGCCGCTCAGGATCTGGTAGTTGCTCGAGGCGACGAAGTCGGTCGCGCCGCGGGCATAGGCCGTCTGCAGCACCATCTCGTCGCCCTTGGCGAGCATCGGCAGGCCGATCTTGACGCCGGCCATCACCGCGAAACCGGCCGCGCTCGTCGCCGGCCCCTCGACCGTATGGCTCGCCGCCGCGATCTGCGCCTGCCCCCACTCCTGCTTCAGATTGAAGGCGGCGACGAAGTCCGGCTGCTTCAGCGCGCCGGTGTAGGCGCCCTGCCCCGGCTTGGAGCCGAAATAGAAACCGGCCTCGGAGGTGACGCCGTTGGTGTTGCGGCCGCCGGTGGTCGGGTCTTCGACCGAGACCGTCATCGACACGCCCTTGGCCAGCGTCGCCGTGTAGGCGAGCAGCGCCACCTTGGTATAGGAATAGTAGTCGAGCGTCCGATTGTAGGAATAGGACGTGAAGAAGTCGAAGAACGATTCCGCGCGGCCGGCGGTCAGGCCGGCGAACTGAATATAGGCATTGTCGATCAGGATCGTCGGGCCGGCGGCGCCGGTGTCGAGCGTCATCCAGATGTCCTGGAAGCTGCGCAGCAGGCCGAATTCGGTCTGCGTGCGCGCATCGATCGACATGGACACGCGCGAACGACTCCATGCGCCATTGCGGCTGCGCTGGTCCCAGCCCTGCGCGCCGACATAGCCGCCGAGCGTGCCGGCCGCGGTCGACCGCCGGGCCCAGTTCGAGTCGCCGATACGGTATTCGGCGCGGACATAGCCGCCGATCTTGATGCAGGTGTCGGTGCCCGGCAGCGCGAAGAAGCCGGCGCCGTAGGCATCGCAGACCTTGACGTAGTCGACCGCGGCCGGCCGGGGCACCGGTCGACCGACGTCGGCGGCGGCGGCGAGGCCGGTCGATGCAACGACGAAGACGGCGGCGAGCGCCGAACGCGACAGGATCATGCTTCCCCCGACCGAGCCCGCATCGCGCGGCCACTCGCATCCCGAATTTCTTATGGTTGACTTATATTACCGAGACGATCTTCTCGATCGCCACGAAATAGCCTGAATATGTCCTGGATTTCCAGCAGAAAGACGCGACCTTTGATCTTATTGTTCTCTCATCGATGTCGCAGGCAACCGGACGGGCGATGGACACGAGCGCGGGTCGGCGCGCGCCCCTTACGCCGCGCGCGCGGCACGCTCGATGGCATGGGCCAATGCGTCGCGCACGGCGGGCGGCTCGATCGAGCGCGGCTCCCAGACGTGGCGGGCGAGAAAATGCCCGGTCAGGCGGAAGCCGTCGCGGATCGCCTCGGGGCTCGCGCCGCCCCAGCCGCGCGGATCCTCGGCGGCGCGGCCGGTCAGGAACGGCGGCAGGCGCAACAGCCGCGGCGCATGGATGCCGGCCGCGGCGGCGGTGGCGGCGCGGCCGCTCTTCGGGCTGACATAGGCGAGCCCATCGCGGTCGCCGGTCAGTGCACAGCTCGCCAGGTCGAGACCGAAGCCGAGCGCGTCGAGGATCGCCAGTTCGAAACGCACGACCAGTTCGCCGACCAGCGCGGGCGCGTCGAGATGCAGCATGATCGCCTCGACGGCATCGAGCAGTTCGGCGTGCGGTTCACGCTCGGGCAGCAGGCGCAGATGCGCGGCGAGCGTCTGCACCGCGTTGAGCCCGATCGCGGAGCCCATCAGGTCGGCGGTACGCTGGACGGATAGCTCGATCGCGAAATTGCCGAGATGCTCGTCGAGCCGGGCGCGCCAGACCGCGCGCACGCCGTTGCCGGCCTGCAGCACCGCCGCATGGCGCGGCGCGCGGCCGCCGCGCACGATCCCCAGATGCCGGCCGTGCTCGCGCGTCATCAGTTCCAGCACGACGGAGGATTCGCCATGCCGCCGCGTGCCGAGCACCAAGCCTTCGTCGGTCCATTCCATGGCATCGTCATACAGCAGATTCGGGGCCGGTTGCGCATTCCGCCAAGCGAGCATGGCCCCGTTGCACGCGGGCAAAGCCCGCAAAGCTGTTCCGGCCCGCCCTTGAATTCACAATCGGATTGCCTGGAACGATCTCCGACGCTTCTCGAGGGGCGCAACGTCGGCAAGCTGATCGTCGAGGTTGCTTGAAACGTCCGGTCGGGAGCGTCGGCCGTCAGCGCATGCGCCCGGTGCGCAGCGCAAGGGCCCACTCGGCGCGCCCGTTCGCCTCGGCCCGCCGCGCGGCCGTTTCCCAGTCGTAGGCGACGGCTTCGAGCCGAACCGCCTCGACGCCGGCGGCCCTGAGCCGCACCAGCGCGAAACGGGCGTGCGGGCTGCCGCTCTCCGACACGTGCGGCGGCTGGTCGTCGTCATAGGCCGGACAGCCGACGCTGCCGGGGTTGAGCATCATCGCGCCGTTCGGCAGGTGCGCCAGGAACGGGCGGTGGCTGTGGCCGGCCAGAATCAGCGTCCGGCCCGGCGCGACGCCGACGAGATCGGCCGCAATCGCCTCGATGTCGCGATGCACGAGCGCACCGGCCTCGATCCGCTCGGTCAGATAACGCAGGTCGTTGTCGGGGCTCGCATGGAAGGCGAGTACGCCCGGCGCCGGCGTCGCGGTCGCCGGCAGGGCGCCGAGCGCCGCGCGATCGGCCGCGTCGATCGCCTCGGCGGCGTAGAGGTCGGACTTCCCCATCGCATTGAGTGCGCGCGTAGCGACTTCGCGGTCGTGATTGCCGCGCACGCCGACGACGTCGAGGCCGCGGAAGAGCTCGACGGTCTCGCGCGGCCAGAGCGGCCCGGAGACGCGGTCGCCGAGGTCGACGATCAGATCGGGAGCCTCGGAGCGGATAGCGGCCAACACCGCCTCGAGCGCGAGGGCGTTGCCGTGGACATCGGCGATAACGGCGAGCTTCATCGCGTCACGCTAGCCGGCGTCGACCCGCACCGCAATGCGTGCGGTGGGCCGTCAGAGGCGCCCGTTGCGCATGGTGGCGCGAACAACGAAGGGATGCGCGATGCCGACCGGGAGCATGTAGAGCCGGCCGAGCCAATTGTGCCTCTTCACGCTGGTCGCCACGACATAGCGCTGCCCGTCGACGGACTTCAGCACCGACACGCGGACGTCGAGATGGCTGTCGTCGATGCCGAGCAGCACTTCGTCGTCCGACATGGCGAAGATCTCGAAGATGCCGATCCGGTCGCCGACCCGGTACGCGGCCGCAGGCTTCGACCCGGCCGCACTCAGAACGCCCGGCGTCTTCAGTCCGAACCAGGACACGACCCAATTGCGCGCCGCCATGGCCTGATCGACCCAAACCGGCGTCCGCCTGAAGACGGCGAGAGCGATCTCGACGGGAGTGACGGACGGATCACCGAGCGGTGCGGTCCAGGCATCGGCGAAATCGACCGCCGGCAAGGCCCGGCCGATCAGGCTGTCCAGCGGAAACGCGGTCGCGGTCACGGCGGTGGCCATATCGTTCCTCCCGTGGTCTCCCGCGCCAGAGCGGCGGCGCTCACCCCTTGGGGAATTCGAGCCCCATCTCGCGGTAGCGCTCCGGATCGTCGGACCAGTTCTCGCGCACCTTCACGAACAGGAACAGGTGCACCGGCCGCTCGACGATCTCGGTGAGCTCCTTGCGGGCCGCCATCGAGATCGCCTTGATCGTCTCGCCCTTGTTGCCGAGCACGATCGCCTTCTGGCTCTCGCGGGCGACGTAGATCGTCTGCTCCACGCGCACGCCGTTCTTCTGCTCCTTCCAGAGCTCCGTCTCTACCGTCGACTCGTAGGGCAGTTCCTCGTGCAGACGCAGGAACACCTTCTCGCGCGTGATCTCGGCTGCGAGCATGCGCATCGGCAGGTCGGAGACCTGATCGTCCGGGAACATCCACGGGCCGGCCGGCACCTTGCCGGCGAACCACTTCAGCACGTCCTCGACGCCCGATCCGTCGAGCGCGGAAACCATGAAGGTCGCCTCGAACGGCGTGCGCGCGTTCGCTTCCGCCGTCAGCGCCAGCAGCGTGTCGCGCTTGACGAGGTCGATCTTGTTCAGGATCAGGATCTTCGGCTGGCGCACCTCGGCGAGCTTGTCGAGCACGGCGAGCGCGGCCTCGTCGAGGCCCTTCTTGGCGTCGACCAGGAAGGCGACGAGGTCGGCGTCGGCGGCGCCGCCCCAGGCGGTGGTCACCATGGCGCGGTCGAGACGTCGGCGCGGCTTGAAGATGCCGGGCGTGTCGACAAAAATCACCTGCGCCTCGTCGACCATGGCGATACCGCGGATCAGCGCGCGCGTGGTCTGCACCTTGTGGGTGACGATCGAGACCTTCGAGCCGACCAGACTGTTCAGCAGCGTCGACTTGCCGGCGTTCGGGGCGCCGATCAGCGCGACGAAGCCGGCGCGCGTCGCCATGCCCCCTCGGCCGGGCCGCCGATGCGGCGATGCTCAGGCGCGGCGGCGCGAGGCCTCTTTGCCTTGTCGGCCTTTGCCGGATCGGCGGCGGTCTGCGCTACGACCGAAGTGTCGGTGTCGGCGGTCTTGTCGGTCTCGTCAGGCATCGGTGGTTCCTTCGGTCCAGACGCCATCGCGCCAACTGCCCTCGCGCCAGATCGCCTCGCGGACCAGCACGGCCGCGGCGGCGTTCTGCTCGGCCTCGCGCTTGGACCGGCCGGTCCCGGTCGCCATCTCGACGCCGGGGATTTCGACCGCGATCGTGAACATCGGATCGTGGTCGGGGCCGGTGCGGTCGGTCTGGCGATAGGTCGGGGTCGGCAGGCCGCGGCCCTGGGCCCATTCCTGCAGGGTGGTCTTGGCGTCGCGCTGCGCGCCGCCGGCGGTTTTCATGCGGGCCGCCCAGTTGCGCTCGACGAAGGCGAGCGCCGGGGCGACGCCGGCATCGAGATAGATCGCGGCGATCACCGCTTCGGCGATGTCGCCGAGAATGGCGACCTTGGTGCGGCCGCCGGTCTGCGCCTCGCCGCCACCGAGCCGCACCGCCTCGCCCAGATGCAGGCTCTTGGCGACCTCGGCGCAGGTCTCGCGCTTGACCAGCGCGTTGAGCCGGCGCGCGAGTTCGCCCTCGTCGGCCTTCGGATAGGCCCGGTACAGCATGCCGGCGACGCCGAGCGCCAGCACGCGGTCGCCGAGAAACTCCAGCCGCTGATAGCTGTCGGCGGCGTTCGAGACCGCGCTCGTGTGGGTCAGCGCCTGCGCGAGCAGGCGCCGGTCGGCGAAGACATGGCCGATCCGCGCCTCGATCGCCGCGAGCCTGTCCTTGTCCCTGCCGCTCATGCCGGTTCCGCCGCGTTCTTGCCGAGACCGGCCCGGGCCGGCACGAGCCCGGCCGGCGGTCTCGCCTTGCCTGATCTCACAGCGTGTCGAGCATCCGCGACCAGCGGATCGTCCACGGCCAGGTCCAGAACTGCCAGGCCTGCGCACCTTCCTCGATGGAGAAGAAGATGATCTCGGCGCGGCCGACCAGATTTTCCGCCGGCACGTAGCCGACCTGCGGGAACCGGCTATCCTGGGAATTGTCGCGGTTGTCGCCCATCATGAAGTAGTGGCCTTCGGGCACGACATATTCCTGGCTGTCGCTCGCCGCGCCGTTCAGGGCCACGCAGTCGTTCATGGTGGCCGACGCGCGCGGCCTCGGGCAGTTGTCGCCCGGCCCTTCCTCGATCGCGTCGAGCACCAGATAGGACCGCCCCTCGGGCAGGGTCTCGCGATAGCGGCGCGTCTTGACCTCGCCGCCGAAGCGATCCTGCTCGACGAAGGCGTCGACGGGCTCCTTCTTCACCGCGGTGCCGTTGATGAAGAGCACGCCGTGCTTGGTCTGGATACGGTCGCCCGGCAGGCCGATCACGCGCTTGATGAAATCGACGTCGGTGTTGTTCGGCTGGCGGAACACCACCACGTCGCCGCGCTTCGGCTGGCTGCCGAGCACCCGGCCGTGCACCGGCACGTCCGAGAACACCCACGGCAGCGAGAAGCGGCTGTAGCCGTAGCTGAACTTCGACACGAACAGATAGTCGCCGACGAGCAGCGTCGACTTCATCGAGCCGGAGGGGATGTTGAAGGGCTGGTACAGGAACGTGCGGACCAGGACCGCCAGGATCAGCGCCTGGACGATCACCTTGATGGTCTCGCCCCAGCCGCCTTCTTTCGTTTCGGGTTCGGTGGTCACGCTCATGGGCCCTTCGGATGCCTCGCCTGTCAGTCTGCCGGTGATAACGCCTCGCCCGACCCGCCGCAACAGAGCGACCCGATTACGGCGGCGGAGAGGCACGCAGCCGGCCGTGCCTCAGCTCGGTTCGTCCGCCTCGGTTCGGGCCCGGGGCATCGGCCAGTCCGCCGGCCAGGCCGAGATCACGACGAAGGCCTGGGCGAGCGGGTAGTCGTCGGTGATGGTGAGGTCGATGCGCGCGGTGAAGCCCGGCGGCGTCATGGCGGCGAGCCGTTCCGCCGCACCGCCGGTCAGCGCGACGGTCGGCTTGCCGGAGGGCAGATTGACGACGCCCATCTCGCGCCACGCCACGCCCATGCGGATGCCGGAGCCGAGCGCCTTCGAACAGGCTTCCTTCGCGGCGAAGCGCTTGGCATAGGACGCCGCGCGCTCCTTGCGGCCTTCCGAGCGCGCGCGCTCGACCTCGGTGAAGACACGGTGCGTGAAGCGTTCGCCGAATCGCTCGAGCGTCTGCTCGACCCGCCGGATGTCGATGAGGTCCGATCCGATGCCGATGATCATTGCGGGCGCCCCGTTGACGCAGGTGTAGGACGGTGATCCGATCAGCCCGACCGAGATGCCGGGACGGCCGACATCTCTTGATGACCTGTTTACGTAAACGCCTTATTCATCGGCTGACGGCCAAGGTCGAATCGATCGCCGGAGACTTCAACAGCATGCCCTCGCCGCTCTCGTCCACTGCCATCGTCGTCGTCGGAAACGATCCGCTCGCCCAGAGCCTGCTCGGCGCGGCCGCGCGCCTCGGTGTCGGCCGCTGCGTCGCCGCCGAACGGATCGACGCCGACACGCTTCGCGAGCCCGTGCGGTTCCACATCGTGACCGATCCGCTCGCCCCCGGCGCCTCGGCCTATCTGAAGGCGCTGCGCAAGGCGCCGAACGCCGCCGATCGCGCCGCGCCGGTCTATGCCGTCGTCGCGCCCGGTGATCGTGTCGGCGTGCGCAAGCTGGTCGGCGAAGGCTATGACGAGCTTCTCGTGCGCGACCGGCACCTGATGCCGCGGCTCGTGCACCGGCTCGCCGATCAGCTCAACCGCGAGATCCTCTACTACGAAACCGCGACCTATTTCGGCCCCGATCGCCGACGCTACGAATTCGCCGGCAGCTCCGACATCGAACGTCGCGGTGTCGCGAACGACAAGTACTGGTTCCGCTGCCTCGGCATCTACCGGGATCCGGAGTTCGGCGTCTCGGTCGTCGACAAGTCCGAAGCGGAAGCGGCGGCGATGATCGCCGAGCGCGGCATCGAGGCGCTGCCCGACGGGCTGTCGTTCCCGCCGGCGCTGCCGCCGCGCGCCTGAGGCTCGATCCACGGAGCGCGATACAAACCGGCCGCAATGCGGCCGGTTTTGCTTTGACGGGGGCTTGCTCAGCCGTTCACGCGCTCGGCCGCAGAGACGATCGGCTTGGTGCGCAGCTGGTTGATGATCCGGTTCAGGTGCTTCAGGTCCCAGACTTCCAGGTCGATCATGATGTCGTGGAAGTCGGCGCCCTTGCGGATCATCTTGATGTTGTCGATGTTGCCGTCGTTGTCCGCGATCACCTGGGCGATCGCGGCGAGCGAGCCCGGCTCGTTCAGCGAGGTGATGCTGATCCGCGCCGGGAACCGCTCGGGATCGTTGGCATCGATATCCCAGCGCACATCGAGCCAGCGCGACGGCTCGTCGTCGAAGTCCTTCAGGGCCGGCGACTGGATCGGATAGATCGTGATGCCCTCGCCCGGCGTCAGGATGCCGACGATGCGGTCGCCCGGCACCGCGCCGCCCTCGGGCGCGAAGCGCACCGGCAGATCGCCGGAGAGTCCGCGGATCGGAATCGAGCGCTGGTCGTCGCTGCCCGGCACGCGGAACTTCATCTTCTGGCGCCGGCCGCCGATGTCGAACCAGCCCTCGCCGCTCGCCGTCTTGGCGGCGGCGTTGGCGCGCTCGTCCTGATAGTCCGGATAGACCGCCTTCAGCACCGCCTCCGACGGCACCTCGCCGCGACCGACCGCCGCGAGAACGTCATTGAGCGACTGGTGGCCGAGCCGACCCATGGCGCCCGACAACAGACTGTCCGAGAAGCTGCGGCCGGCGCGCTCGAAGGCGCGGACCAGGATCTGCCGGCCGAGGCCGCCGAACTGCTTTCTGACCGCCTCGCGCGTGGCGCGCCGGATCGCGGCGCGCGCCTTGCCGGTGACGGCGATCTGTTCCCAGGCCGGCGGCGGCACCTGCGCCTTCGAGCGGATGATCTCGACCTCGTCGCCATTGGCGAGCTCGGTCATCAAGGGTGTGATGCGGCGATTGACCTTGGCGCCGACGCAGGTGTTGCCGACGTCGGTATGGACCGCATAAGCGAAGTCGATCGGCGTCGCGCCGCGCGGCAGCGCGATGATCTTGCCCTTGGGCGTGAAGCAGAACACCTGATCGTGGAACAGCTCGAGCTTGGTGTTCTCGAGGAATTCCTCCGGATTGAGGTTCGGGTCGTTCAGCCGCTCGATCGTGTCGCGCAGCCAGCCGTAGGCGCCCGATGCCTCCGACAGGCGCGCGATGTTGCGGCCGCCGGCGATCTTGTCGCCGTCCTTGTAGAGCGCGTGCGCGGCGATGCCGTATTCGGCGAAGCGGTGCATCTCCTCGGTGCGGAACTGCAGCTCGACGCGCTGGCGACCGGGGCCGACCACGGTGGTGTGGATCGAGCGATAGTCGTTCTGCTTCGGGGTCGAGATGTAGTCCTTGAACCGGCCCGGCACCATCGACCAGGTCCGGTGCACGATGCCGAGCGCCAGATAGCACTGCTCGACCGACTGCACGACGACCCGGAAGCCGTAGATGTCGGAAAGCTGCTCGAAGGTCAGGCCCTTGCGCTGGACCTTCACATAGATCGAATAGGGCTTCTTCTCACGACCCTTGACGCGCGCCTGGATGCCGTTGGCCGCCAGTTTCTCGGTCAGCGCGGTTTCGATCTCGGGGATGAGGTTCTTGTTCTCCTCCCGCATCGCGGCGAGCCGGTTGGAGATCATCTGATAGGCTTCCGGCTGCAGGTGCCGGAAGGCCAGATCCTCCAGTTCCTCGCGCATGCCCTGCATGCCCATGCGGCCGGCGAGCGGCGCATAGATCTCCATCGTCTCCTCGGCGATGCGGAAGCGCTTCGCCTCGGGCACGTAGTGGAGCGTGCGCATGTTGTGCAGACGATCGGCGAGCTTGACCAGGAGCACGCGGATGTCGTCGGAGACCGCCAGCAGCAGGCGGCGGAAATTCTCGGCCTGCTCGGTCTTCTTGGAGACGAAGTCGAGCTTCTTGAGCTTGGTCAGGCTCTCGACCAGCCCGCCGATCTCCGGGCCGAACTTGCCGTCGATCTCGGCGCGGGTGGCGTCGGTGTCCTCGATCGTGTCGTGCAGCAGGGCGACCGCGATCGAGGAATCGTCGAGGCGCAGATCGGTCAGGATCGCGGCGACTTCGAGCGGGTGGGAGAAGTAGGGATCGCCGGAGGCCCGCTTCTGCGAGCCGTGCTTCATCATCCCGTAGACATAGGCCTTGTCGAGCAGCGCCTCGTCGGCGTTCGGATTGTATCGCTTGACCCGTTCGACGAGTTCGTACTGCCGCATCATCGTCGGTTCTGGTCCTCCCGGAAGGCCTTTTGTTGTCGTCCCGACCCGCGGTCGTCCCGGTCCAAAGAACCGGGGTGCGCGGGTCTCCTTTTCACGATACGGGATCGCGAATCCGGCCGGACGCCACGACGCCGATCCCCGAACCTACGAGTCGGAACGGAATATTCGGTGAATATGGCACGGGACGGCACCGCCCGTCAGTGGTGATGCGACACGCCTGCCCTGGCGTCGACGCGCCGCTGGCGAAGCCGCGGCCGCCAGAGCGGGGCCGACAGAGGGCGCCCGGCCTGAAAACACGACGACCGCCCGGAGGGGCGGTCGCGAATGGGAGCCGATGCCGGCCCGGGATCGAGCCCTCTCGGGCGTCGCGAGGAGGATCAGTCCTCCTCCTCCTTGTCCGGCGGCACGAGGCCCTCGAGGCCCTTGAGCAGTTCCTCTTCCGACATGCGGTCGAACTGGATCGAGTCGTCGTCCTCCGAGGAGGCGGCGATCATCGGGACCGTCTCCGGCTCCGGCTCGTCGACCTCGACGAACTTCTGGAGCGAGTGGATGAACTCCTCCTTCAGATCCTCGGGGATGACCGTCTCGTCGGCGATCTCGCGCAGCGCGACGACCGGGTTCTTGTCGTTGTCCCGATCGATCGTGATCGGCGAACCGGACGAGATCATCCGCGCGCGATGGCTCGCGAGCAGCACGAGCTCGAAGCGATTCTCGACCTTGTCGATGCAGTCCTCGACGGTGACGCGCGCCATTCCCAATTCTCCTGAGGCGAAACCAGAGCGGACATTTAGGCGCCCGCACGCAAAAAAGCAACGGTTTCTCGGCCGCTCCCGACCGCACGGTCGAAACCGGGTCCGATCCCTCGCGCGGCCGGCGATCCGTCGGCCCGTTGCACAGCGCCAAATGCCACCCGCCAGCCGAAGCGGCCCAGTGTCTCACGTCCTGGAACAACGAGCACATTCCAGCAAACGCGTATAGATCCGTCAACACTGTTGCTGAACGGATGATCAAATCTCGCCGATCGTACAAGGATTGCTGGCACCGGGGGACGAAATCGTCTAGGCTGTTCCGGTTCGATGACCGCCGGTCAGGAACATTCGTTCGCTGCAGATTTCTCGACGGCGAATGTCGGCCCATCGAAATTTCATCTGAGGCGAGCCCAACGAAATCATTACGTTTCTGTCGGGCTGCATATCAGCAAAAGAACTGGACACGATGTTCGATCCACGTGAAAAGATTGCCCTGTTCATCGATGGGGCCAACCTCTACGCAACCTCCAAGGCGTTGGGGTTCGATATCGACTACAAGCGGCTGTTGCAGGAGTTTCAGAGCAAGGGCTACCTGCTGCGCGCGTTCTACTACACCGCCCTGATCGAGGATCAGGAGTACTCGTCGATCCGCCCCCTGATCGACTGGCTGGATTACAACGGCTACAAGGTCGTCACCAAGCCGACCAAGGAGTTCTTCGACTCGTCGGGCCGCCGCAAGATCAAGGCGAACATGGACATCGAGCTCGCGGTCGATGCCATGGAGATCGCCGATCATATCGATCATCTGGTGCTGTTCTCCGGCGACGGCGACTTCCGCCGTCTGGTCGAGGCGATCCAGCGGCGCGGCAAGAAGGTGTCGGTCATTTCGACGCTGCAGACGCAGCCGCCGATGATCGCCGACGACCTGCGCCGTCAGGCCGACCACTTCGTCGACCTGTCGACGCTGCAGGCCAAGATCGGTCGCGACCCGGCCGAACGCGCCGCGCGCATGGCCGAGCGTGAGGCGCAGCGCCGCCAGCACACGCCGGACTACGAAGAAGACGAATTCGACGACGACGTCTGAGCGCGCCGATCTGCCGATGGCCCGCTCAGCCAAACCTGCCGTCGCGCATGCCGGGATCGACACCCCCGCCGATCCCGGTCGCGACTGCCCGCTCTGCCCCCGGCTCGTCGCCTTCCGCGAGGAATGGCGCGCGCGCGAACCGGGGTGGTTCAATGCGCCGGTGCCGTCGTTTCGCGGCGATGCGCCGAAGCTGCTCGTCGTCGGCCTCGCCCCCGGGATCCGCGGTGCCAACCGCACGGGCAGGCCCTTCACCGGCGACTATGCCGGCGACCTCCTCTACGCGACGATGATCGACTACGGCTTTGCGCGCGGCACGTTTCAGGCGCGGCCGGACGACGGGCTTCAGCTCGTCGATGCGGCGATCACCAATGCGGTCCGCTGCGTGCCGCCCGAGAACAAGCCGACCCCGGCCGAAATCAACACCTGCCGGCCGTTCCTCGTCTCGACCACGGCCTCGTTCGACGGGCTGAAGGCGGTGCTCGCGCTCGGCCGCATCGCCCACGACAGCGTCGTGCGCGCCTTCGGCCTCGTACCGTCGCGCGTGCCCTTCGGCCACGGCGCGGTGCACCGGCTCGACGGTCGCCCGGTGCTCTTCGACAGCTACCACTGCTCCCGCTACAACACGAACACCGGCGTGCTCACGACCGAGATGTTTCGGAACGTGTTCGCGGCGATCCGGGCGGAGATCGGGTGACGCCTCGACTCGCCTTCCGGTCGCAAGCAGTGACATAGTTCTCCCTTCTCGACCGAGGGAGACCGCATCATGGCGACGTTCCGCATTCCCGGGTTGCCGGCGATCCAACTGCCCTTTTCCGGCGATGTCAGCCAGGTCATCGCGCCGCTGACCTCCTGGTTCAGCGGCAATCGCTACAGCCTGTTCTCGATTGATCTCGGCCGATCCAGCGCCCCGGAGGTCGAGCGGGTGATCCTCGACGAGGTCGGCAGCTACGGACGCCAACTCGGCCGCATCGGCGAAGCCTTGGCCGTGCTGGTCGACCATTTCGAGCCCAAGGGCGAATTGTCGCCACGCGAGCGCAAAGCGCTCGCGGCACTCACCGTCATGATCGACGAGATCGAGGCGATCAAGCGTCGTCAGGAACAGGACGCGAAGGCCGAGGGCTGATCACGCTCGGCGCGACCGGCGAACGGCCCTCTGCCGGCAACCGGGCATCAATCCCGCGCCTTGAGCAAACGCCCCTGCTCGCGCTTCCAGTCGCGTTCCTTGTCGCTCTCGCGCTTGTCGTGCAGCTTCTTGCCGCGAGCCAGTGCCAGTTTGACCTTGGCGCGGCCCTTGTCGTTGAAGTGGATGTCGAGCGGCACGACGGTCAGGCCTTCGCGCTCGGTGGCGCCGAGGAGCTTGTTGATCTCGCGGCGGTGCATCAGTAGCCGGCGCGGGCGGCGCGTCTCGTGATTGAAGCGGTTCGCCTGCAGATATTCGGGGATATAGGCGTTGTAGAGCACGAAGTTCGTGCCCTCGGCGGCGGCGTAACTGTCGCCGATGTTGGCCTTGCCGCCACGCAGCGACTTGATCTCCGTGCCGGTCAGCGCGATGCCGGCCTCGTAGACGTCGATGACTTCGTAATTGAACCGGGCCTTGCGGTTCTCGGCCGCAAGCTTGTTGTGGCCCGCATCCTTGCTCATCGTCTTTCCACTTTCCCGAGTTCGTCCGCTGCGGTCGAACCCGGTCAGATGGGAACGGCGCGGCCGCACGTCAACGCGCGGCCGCCGTCCCGGTTCAGTTGATCAGGCCCGCGTGGCGCATGGCCTTGTCCATCTCGGCCTCGACGGCGGCCGAGACGGCGACCATCGGCAGGCGCAGCTCGTTCTGGATGCGGCCGAGCTTGGCGAGGCCGTACTTCGGGCCGCCCGGATTCGGCTCCAGGAACATGGCGCGATGCAGCGGCATCAGCTTGTCCTGATAGTCGAGCGCGGCGGCATAGTCGCCGCGCATGCAGGCTTCCTGGAAGGCGGCGCAGAGCTTCGGCGCGACGTTCGCCGTCACCGAGATGCAGCCGTTGCCGCCATGGGCCATGTAGCCGAGCGCGGTGCCGTCCTCGCCCGACAGCATGACCCAGTCCTTGCCGATCGCCATGCGCTCGAGCGAGGGCCGGTTCAGGTTCATCGTCGCGTCCTTGACGCCGATGATGTTGCGGCTGTCGGTCTTCAGGCGAAGCATGGTCTCGACCGAGATGTCGACGATCGAACGCGGCGGGATGTTGTAGAGGATGATCGGAATGCCGACCGCGGCATCGACCGCCATGAAGTGGCGGTAGAGGCCTTCCTGGCTCGGCTTGTTGTAGTAGGGCGCGACCACCAGCAGGCCGTCGGCGCCGGCCTTCTCGGCGAAGCGCGCGAGGTCGATCGCCTCTTCGGTGTTGTTCGAGCCGGCGCCGGCGATCACCGGCACGCGGCCCTTGGCCACCTCGAGGGTCAGTTCGACGACGCGCTTGTGCTCGGCGTGCGAGAGCGTCGGGCTCTCGCCCGTGGTGCCGCACGGCACGAGGCCGTGGCTGCCCTGATCGATCTGCCAAGCCACGAGGTCCTGGAACGCTTTCTCGTCGACCGCCCCGTTCCGGAACGGCGTGACGAGTGCTGGCATGGACCCCTTGAACATCGACCGACCCTCTTCGAAATGTGCCGGAAACCCAAAAACACGTGGAAACTGGCATTCCGACCCGGAACAGGGCATGATCCCGGTCGGACACACAGTCCGCGACCCGTCCATCTCGGCCATCGCGCGTAGAGAAGAGCGCGACATCCGGGCAGAGCGGCGTGGGGCCGGACAATAGTCACTGCCGCCCATGGGAGCAAGGGCAGCAGAGCTAAGGCCTTGCCGGCGGCGGAGGGAGCCCCGCGAAACGTCGGCCGGCCCCGAAAGCGCCGGTCCCGAAAGCGCCGGGTGCGGCGCCGAGCAACAAGACCGCGAGCGGGGATCGCGGCCTTCGGTAAGTCTTTGTTCACCATGCGGGCCCTAGGGTCGGAGGGGGCATGGTGTCCGGTCGCAGGCCAATTCGGCGCGGCCGCTGGTGTTTCGGAGATTTGGGATGTTCGGTCAGCTCCGCTCGACGGCCCTCGTGGCCCTCGCCCTTGGCGCGACCGCCGTGCTCGCCGCGCCCGCGCAGGCCGACACGGCCTTTTCCAAGGCGATGGAGGCCGCCGGCCGCGGCGATGTCGCGACCATCGCTGCCATGCGCCCGTCGCTCGACCGCGTCGAACAGAAGCTGGTCGACTGGTATCTGATCCGCATGGGCTCGGGCCTGCCCGCGGCCGCGATCACGCGTTTTGCGATCGAGAACCCGACCTGGCCGGATCCGGAGTTCTTCCGCCGCCGCGCCGAGCAGGCGCTCGAGAAGGAGAACCCGGCGCCGGACGACGTGATCGGCGCCTTCGCCGGCAGCCGCCCCTATTCCGACAAGGGCCGGATCATGCTCGCCCGCGCCCTGGTCGCGAAGGGCCGGCGCGACGAGGCCGCGCGCTGGGCGCGCGAGGCCTATCGCAACGAAAAGCTCTCCGACGACGAGGAACGCATCCTCACCACGGAATTCGCCGCGCTGCTCACCCCAGCCGACCACAAGGCGCGGCTCGACATGCTGCTCCTGAAGAACCGGACCGGCGAGGCGCTGCGCGTCGCCGGCCGGCTCGGCGGCGGCTATGTCGCGCTCGCGCAGGCGCGCGTCGCGGTCGAGAAGAAGCAGGGCAACGCCAGCGCGCTGCTCGATGCCGTGCCGTCCGATCTGAAGCGCGATCCGGCCTATCTGTTCGGCCGCGCCCAGTGGGCCCGCCGCCAGGAGCGCTGGCGCGATGCCGGCGAGATGCTCGCAGCCGCGCCGAAGGATCCGCGCGCGATGGTGATGCCGGACGAGTGGTGGGAAGAAAAGCGCATCGTCAGCCGCAAGCTGATCGACATGGGCGATGCGCGGCTCGCCTACAAGGTCGTCGTCGGCCACGCCGGATCGACCAGCGCCAATCAGGCAGAAGCCGATTTCCATGCCGGCTGGTACGCGCTGCGCTTCCTGAACGAGCCGTCGGCCGCGCTGAAGCACTTCACCGCGATCCTAGACGACTCGGTCAAGCCGGTATCGCGTGCCCGCGCCTATTACTGGATGGGCCGCGCGGCAGAGGCCGGCGGTGGCGGATCGGCCAACGAATATTATCGTCAGGCGGCGGCCTACGGCTTCACCTTCTATGGCCAGATGGCGCGCGCCAAGCTCGGCGTCGCCGACCTCGGCCTGCCGCGATCGGTCGGGCCGAGCGGTTCCGATCGGGCGGCGATCGAGCGCGACGACCGGTTCGCGGCGTTGAAGAAGATCGGCCAGCTCGGCCGCAAGGATCTCGCGGCGACCTTCTATCGCCACATGGCCGAAACGCTGCCGACCTCTGGCCAGGTCGCCGCGCTGGTCGAGCTCGCCGAAGCGCAGGGCTGGACCCATTATGCCGTGATGGCCGGCAAGATCGGCGCCCAGCGCGGCCTCGACATGGCCGTGATGGCCTTCCCCGTGCGCGGCGCGCCGGCGAACCTCGACACGAGCGGGCTCGAGAAGTCGCTCGCCTACGCGATCATGCGGCAGGAGAGCGAGTTCAATCAGGAGGTCGTCTCCTCCGCCGGCGCGGTCGGCATCTTCCAGGTCATGCCGGATACCGGGCGCGACGCGGCCAAGTATCTCGGCATCCCCTATGATGCGCGCGCCTGGCGGCAGAACGCCCACTACAACGTCCGGCTCGGCGCGGCCTATGTCGCGCGGCTCGTCAACAATTACGACGGCAACTACGTGATGGCGATCGCCGGCTACAACGCCGGTCCGGGCCGCATCCGCGACTGGGTGCAGGCCTATGGCGATCCGCGCACGGGTCAGGTCGACATCGTCGACTGGATGGAGCGGATTCCGTTCTCGGAAACCCGCAACTACGTCCAGCGGGTGCTCGAGAACCTGCAGATCTACCGCTACCGGCTCGAGAATCGCCGGCTCGAGATCGCACAGGATCTGAAGCGCGGCATCGGCGCCCGGCCGCCGGTCGCGACCGGGTCGATCCCGGCCGCCGCGGCCGCGATGAACGATTGAGTCCGGCCTTGAGCGGGGCGGAGACGAATAGCGCGGAGGATCCACGGGCCGGTGCTGACCCCACCGCCCCGGCGCCGGCTGCGCCCTCCCCCACTCCGCCGCCCGCGGTCGCGCGCTTCGAAGCGCCGACCGCGGATGCGATGGGAACCCCGTTCGTCCCGTTCACCTATGACGGCGCCGACGGCGTTCGGCTGGCTGGCCGGCTCTACCGTCCGACCGAGGGGACCGGCGCGGGTGACGGCGGCCGTGGCGTCGCGGTTCCCCTCGTCTGCCTGCCCGGCCTCACCCGCAATGTCCGCGATTTCGAGCCGGTCGCGGCGCATGTCGCGACGGCCGGCCGAACCGTCGTCGCCTTCGATCTGCGCGGACGCGGACGATCGGCGCCGGCGGATGCCGCCACCTACACGCCGGCCCATGAGGCCGGCGACGTCATCCGCGGCCTGACAGCACTCGGTCTCGCCCGCGTCGCGCTGCTTGGCACCTCGCGCGGCGGGCTGGTCGGCATGCTGATTCCGGCCTTCGCGCCGGGGCTCCTCGCCGGCCTGATCCTCAACGACATCGGCCCCGAGATCGAGCTCGCCGGCCTGCTCAGGCTGCGCGACGAATTCACCGGCCGCGCCGCAACCGACGACGCCGCGACGCCGCTGCCGCTCGACTGGGAGCGCGCGACCGCGCTCGTCGCGCGCCGGTTCGCGTCGATCTATCCGCGCCTGGACGCGCCCGGTTTCGCGCGGCTCGCCCGCCGCCTGCTCAAGGACGTCGATGGGCGCCCTGCCCCGGACTTCGATCCGGCCATCACCGCCGGCCTCGCCGCCCTCACGCCCGAGACCCGTCTGCCGAACCTGTGGGCGCAGTTCGATGCGCTGCGTGCCATCCCGGTCCTGGCGATCCGCGGCGGACTGTCGGACCTGCTCTCCGAGCACGTCGTCGCCATGATGGCGGCGCGGCATCCCGACTTCGTCGAATTCACCGTCGCCGACGAAGGTCACGCGCCGCTGCTCGAGGACGCAGCGTCGCTCGCCGCGATCTCCGCGTTGCTCGCCCGGGTGGACGCGGCCGGCGCAGCGCGCTGAGCGCTCGGCGCCGCCGCGACTCCCGCTTGCCCGGAAATGCAGAAAGCCCGGCGGAGCATCCTCCGCCGGGCTTTCCATTTCGATCGCAGCTCCGGATCAGAAGGTCCGGTTGACGCGGACGAGGCCGGTCCAGCCGTCGACGTTCTGCAGCAGCGGATGTGCCGTCCGGGTGGCGGTGGAGAACTCCATCGAGCCGTACTCGGCGCCGACGCCGATGTAGAAGTTCGACACCGGCTTCCAACGCACGTCGGCCTGCAGGCCG
Source organism: Ancalomicrobiaceae bacterium S20 (assembly GCA_040269895.1). Taxonomy (NCBI): domain Bacteria; kingdom Pseudomonadati; phylum Pseudomonadota; class Alphaproteobacteria; order Hyphomicrobiales; family Ancalomicrobiaceae; genus Methyloraptor; species Methyloraptor flagellatus. Next base: position 2,332,362 of record CP158568.1, read on the forward strand.
TAGGTCGCGTAGTCGCGGGCACCGAAGCCGTCGACGTTCTCGTAAGAGGCGTCGAAGTTGAACTCCCACTTCTTGTTGAACTCGTGATGGAAGCTGCCCATCACGCCCCAGCTGCGGGTCTGCTGGATACGGCCAAAGCCGTCGACGGCCCAGTCCTCACCGATATAGTCGCCCGGCACCACGACATTGCGGACGTTGCCGGTCGAGTACTGGCTGTAGGCCGTGATGAAGCCCTGCGCGCCTTCACCATAAGCGCCGCCGAAGGCGATCTTGTCGCCCGGCGCCAACATCGGCAGCAGGATCTCGAAGCCGCCGAGCACGGCCCAACCGGCGCGGTCGCCGTTGGCGAGGCTGTAGTTGTCGTGATAGGCAGCCGAGATCTGCGCGCTGCCCCAAGCCTGCTTGATGTTCAGCTTGCCGACGACATCGGGCGCCTTGAGGGCGCCGTACGCCGCCTGACCGGCATAGAGCGCGGTGAAGACGCCGGTCGAGGCGACCCGGCGCGAGTTGTTGTAGTTGATGTCCGCCGAGGTCGGATCTTCCACGGACACCGTCGCGGTGATGCCGTTGCCGAAGGCGAAGGTGTAGCCGATCTGGTTCAGGATCACGTTCGACTGGAACGCGTTGTAGTCGACGCCGAACGTGTAGCCGAGCGGCGTGAAGTCGAAGGCCGACCGCGTCATGCCTGCGGTCAGGCCACCGAACTGGATGAAGCCGTCTTGCAGCACGATCTCGGCCGCCGCCGATCCGGTCGAAAAGCGCTGGCGCAGATTGATGAACGAACGCAGCAGGCCGTACTCGGTGTTGGTGCGCGCGTCGAAGGTCTCGTAGGCGGCGGTGCGCGTGAAGATGTTATTGCCGGAGCGGCGGCGATCCGAGTAGTTCGACAGCTGGTGATCGAGGCGCGAGAACGCGCCCGAACCGGTGCGCATGTCGAAATAGACGCGGCCACCGATCTTCAGACAGGTGTCCGAGCCCGGGATGTAGAAGAAGCCGGCGCCATAGGCATCGCAGACCTTGACGTAGTCGACGGCGGCCGGGGCCGGGCGGCCCAGGTCGGCCGCCGAAGCGACGGAGGCGGTGCCGACAAGTGCCGCGGCCGCCAGAGCCAACTTGAATTGCATGAGAGTCCCCCTTGCACGAGCCATGTGCCGGGGCGGACCTGACCCGTCCTCCGGACGCGAGCGTTTTGTTCCGCCCGTCGCGACCCCGACTGGTCTTCACCATAAGAAATGCCCGCATTTTGAACAGTCTAAAATATCAAATGACGTTAGATAACTCCGATCCGTCGCGCCACACTGTTGCCATCCAACAACAATCATACTTCCGCGCTGTCTTTTACTTTCTATAACTTCCAATCGCACCTACACCTGATCGAACGGTGCCCTCTTGACAATAACCTTTGTCATCACGCGGTCTGTTTTAATTGAATGGAGCACCTACCCCGATCTCTGCCCCTGCCAAACAGGCTAACCGACCCGCGCCGATGCTGGTTATGCAAAACGCTTCGACGTCATCCGGGATCCAGGGGGGAACATTTGCCCCGCTCCACGGCCGCGACACCGCGTCGAGATCGATAAACCACCCGCCCCGTCGTTCCGCATCTAGGGCATCGGAGAGCGACGCGCGCCCAAGGCGGCCGAACAGAAGCAGCGGTTCGGCTCTGCTCCGGCGCAAGCGTCCGAGCGTACCGCGGACCGAATCATGCCCGAGGTGCCGCACAAAAAAAACGAGCCCGCCGTGAGGCGGGCTCGTCATCAGCTTCAGACCGAAGGATCGGATCAGAAGTTGCGGCGGACGCGGACCAGCGTGGTCCAGCCGTCGTAGGTCTTCTTCGAGGTGCCGAGAAGAGCCTGGGTGCCGGTCGAGTAGGAGAGCGAGCCGTACTCCGCGTCGAGCGCGATGTACATGTTCGACACCGGCTTCCAACGGATGTCGCCGCCGACGCCCACGAAGGAGTAATCGCGGGTGCCGAAGCCGTCGACGTTCACGTAGCCCGCGTCGAAGTTGAACTCCCACTTCGGGTTGAACTCGTGATGGAAGCCACCGTTCACCGACCAGGTCTTGGTCTTGCGGATCGCGATGCCGTCATCGACGAAGTCCGAGCCAACGGTGCCGTTCAGCGCGACTTCCTTGACGCGGCCGGTCGCGTTGCCGAGCTGCGAGGCGTAAGACACAGCGCCGTCCGCGTAAGCGGCCGTCACGTAGATCTTGTCGCCCTTGGCGATCATCGGCAGCAGAACCTCGACGCCACCAGCGATGGCCCAGCCGTCGGCCGAACGGAAGGTGCCGTAGTCCTGATGATACGCGGCGGCGATCTGCGCCGAACCCCAAGCCTGGCTGACGGCGAGGTTGGCGACGACGTCCGGAACCTTCATGCCGCCGTAGGTGGTGGCAGCGTTGGTCGACTGGACGCGACGCGGCGAGCCCGACATGTTCGGGTCGACCGAGGTCGGATCTTCGATCGACACGGTCGCCGAGATGCCGTTGCCGAAGGCGAAGGTGTAGCCGAGCTGGTTGACGACCGACGACGAGTAGGCGTTGGTCTGATAGTCGGCACCGAGGCTGTAGCCGGCCTTGGTGAAGTCGAAGGCCGAGTTCTTCAGACCGGCGGTCAGGCCACCGAACTGGATGTAGGCGGCCGGGAGAACGGTGGTCACCGCAGTGGCGCCGGTGTTCACTTCCCAGCGGGCGTCGATGTACGAACGCAGCAGGCCGAACTCGGTGTTGGTGCGGGCGTCGAAGTTCACCTGCGTACGGGCGCGGGTGTAGAAGACGTTGCCCGAACGGGTGCGGTCACCGAAGGAGCTGGCGGTCGAGTCGAAGCGCGACAGCTTGCCACCGCCGGTGCGGAGGTCGGCGAGCACGAAGCCACCGATCTTCAGGCAGGTGTCCGAGCCCGGGATGTAGAAGAAGCCCGCGCCGTAGGCGTCGCAGACCTTGACGTAATCGACGGCGGCCGGGGCCGGGCGGCCGAGGTCGGCAGCCTGGGCGGCGGTGGCGACACCCGCGAAAGCGGCGGCCATCGTAGCCAGCTTCAGGTTCATCAGGAATTCCCCCTTGAATTTGAACAGCGCAATCGACGAAGGACCTGACCCGTCCCTGGAAGCCATGGTGTTGCCACGCCTCCGCCGCCGACTGATCGCAACTTACGCCATGAGACCGGAAATGGAAGTCTCCGCGGCATGCCGCGTCGGCCTTCGGTCACCTTTGCGTCAGCCGTGTTGCCAATAAAACACGCTCTCGCGGTGCGAATTGACGACGCTTAGACAGCCGGCAAATCAACACCCGAAGGTCTTCTCGCCCTTCGCTGCGTCGCCTATCTGCTTTCACTGAGTCTCATGGCAATCGGTGATCATCCATCCACGTAATCGTGCATAGACATCGCGTTCGATCGCTACGGATACCGTTTCCTCTGACCGATCGCAGAAGAAGAAACCCGCGGAGGGCGATACGGCACACCGCCGAATGATTGATCTCGAGCCCGTGATGACGCTCAAGCGGCCCATCAAACCGTCATCGTCGCCAAACCGTCGTATTCGAGGCGATGGCGACGACAAAAAGCCCCGGCGGTCTCCCGCCGGGGCTGGTCGATTCGTCGCTGGAGAAGCGCGTGCGCCTCAGAACGAGCGCTTGACGTGCAGGATGCCGAGCCAGCTGTTCGAATTGCCGAGCGCGGTTCCGGCCGGACCGCCCACCGACGCCGCGTAGGCGTTGCGGGTCGCGGTCGTGTAGTCGATCGACTGGTATTCGAGGCCGACGCCGATATCGAGGTTGGTCACCGGCGTCCACACGAGGTCGGAGGCCAGACGCCACGAGCGGAAGTCGTTCGGCCCGGCGGCGTCGACGTTCAGATAGGACGCGTCGATGTCGAAGGCGAACTGGCGCGTGAACACGTGGTGCCAGCCGCCGCTGATCTGCCAGGCCTTGGTCTGGGCGATCGAACGGGCACCGCCGATGATATTGGTCGCGGCGAAGTAGTCGGCGTAGGAGAGCGCGTTCGAGATATAGAAGTTCGAACCCTCGCCATAGGCGCCCTGCAGGGCGAGCTGGTCGCCCGCGCCGAGCATCGGCAGGTTGACCTTCACGCCGGCACCGACCGCCCAGCCCCACTTGGAGCCATAACCGCCGGCCGTGTTGTCGTAGTTCTCATGCGCGGCGCCCATGATCTGGGCCGAACCCCAGGCCTGGTCGACGCGGATGTTGCCGACGAAGTCCGGGCTCTTCAGACCGCCGTAGACGGGGGTCGCATAGACCTGGCTCGCCGTCGCGTAGGGCGCGACACCGGTGAACAGCGGGCCGACCTGACGGACCGCGGCGGTGGTGCCGGAGACCGTCGGATCTTCGACCGCGATGCTCGCCGAGATGCCGTTGCCGAAGGCGAAGGTGTAGGCGAGCAGGTTGGTGGTGTGATCCGACCAATGCGGCTCACGCACGCCGAACGAGTAGCCGGTGAAGAAGTCGAAGAAGGACTGCGCATAGCCGGCGGTCAGGCCGCCGAACTGCACATAGGCCTTGTCGACATAGGACACCGTGCCGGTACGGGTGTTCACGTCCCACCGCGCGTCGACGAACGAACGCAGCAGACCGAACTCGGTGTTCGTGCGGGCGTCGAACGTGACAGAGACTTCCGTCTGGCTCGCGAAGTTGTCGCGGCCGCGGCCGCCGCCGAGACCGAAGGGCGCCGGCACGAAGGTGACGCCCGGGGCGCCGTAGAAATTCTTGGAATTGTCGTCACCCGCGAAGAAGCGGGCGCGGACGTATCCGCCGATCTTCAGGCAGGTGTCGCTGCCCGGGATGTAGAAGAACCCGGCGCCGTAGGCGTCGCAGACCTTCACATAGTCGACCGCGGCCGGAGCCGGCCGACCAAGATCGGCTGCCTCGGCGGTCGACGCGGCGCCCGCGACCAACGCGGCGGCCATCGCCAGCTTCATCTTCATTATGGAACTCCTCGTTTGTCCAAACCTGGCGGACCGGTCCCCCCGCCCGACCAGAGTGCGCGTCGACCTCGGCCAATCGCACGATGCCGTCGACTGAGCGCGACGATACGAGAAACGAGACAGCATGGAAGAAGCAGTTCGATGTATTACGCTCGGTCAATGACGTACACGCCACACGTTGTTGCAGCTTTGTCACGTCTTACGTCAAGTTACTTCTTGCCGCACCCGACGGAATAACAAGATCTTTTTCGGGATTAAATTCGCCAATGCGATTGTATTTCAAAGAAATTTAATTCCATAAATCGACTTTACGCATACGTCGCCCGAAGGCTGCAGTATCGATCATTCGGCGATTAAGCCGATCGAACACCGCGTCGGGAATACCGAGACCCTTGGGGAATGGTGCGCAGCCACGCTCGGGCAGGTCGGGCCAGACCTGCCGAGCGACGAGCAGGTCGTCGCGATAACGGCGAGCCAGAACGTTCGAACATCTGGAGCCGGGACGCAGCCGGCGGGTCGGAGCAAATCCGGCGAGAATTCGTCCGTCACGGGGCGATGGGGACGCGCGATCGCAGAGGCGCCAGCATGGCCAGGCGGCGCGCGATTCGACAGGCGACGACACGTCGCCCGAACAGAGGCGAGGCGGCGGGGCTTCACCGATCCTCCAAAACGAAACGGCCCGGCGGTTTCCCGCCGGGCCGAGGATCACGCGGATCCGATCTCGCGAGGAGATCAGAACTTGCGCTTGACGTGGAGCAGGCCGACCCAGGCATTCGAGTTGCCGAGGGTGCCAGCCGCAGCGCCACCAGCAGCAGCGTAGGCCGCCTTGGTCGCCGAGGTGTACTGCAGGCCCTGGTACTCGAGGCCGACGCCGAGCTCGAGGTTCGAGACCGGGGTCCAGACGACGTCCGACGACAGGCGGACGAGGCTGAAGTCGTTCGGGCCGACGGCGTCGACCGAAGCGTAGCCGGCGTCGAAGTCGAACGAAACGGTCTTGGTGAAGCCGTGGTGGAAGCCACCGCTGATCTGCCAAGCCTTCGTCTGAGCGATGCTGTTCACGCCGCCCGAGGTGGCGCGGAAGTAGTCGCTCGAGTACAGGCCCCAGGCCACGTAGTTGAGCGCGCCTTCACCGTAGGCACCCTGCAGAGCGACGTAGTCACCCACGCCGATCATCGGCAGGTTGGCCTTCACGCCGGCGCCGATCGCCCAGCCCATCTTGTCGCCGTACAGAGCCGACGAGTCGTAGTTCTGGTGGAGAGCGCCCATGATCTGGGCCGAGCCCCAGGCCTGGTCGACGCGAACGTTCGCGACGAAGTCCGGAACCTTGTGGCCGCCGTAGGTGCCAGCGGTCACGGTCGTGCCGGCCGGGCTGTACGGGCCGATCAGCTGGCCACCCTGGACGCGGTCAGCGGTGAAGTTCGCGCTGATGGTCGGGTCCTGGATCGACACGGTGGCCGAGATGCCGTTGCCGAAGGCAAAGGTGTAGGCCAGGAGGTTGGTGGTGTGGTCAGCCCAGGTCGGCTCGAACACCGAACCGAACGACGCGCCGGTGAAGAAGTCGAAGAACGACTCGGCGAAGCCGGCGGTCAGGCCACCGAACTGGATGTAGGCCTTGTCGACCGTGGCGGTCGCGCCGGTCGCACCCGAACCGATGGTCCAGCGGGCGTCGACGAACGAACGCAGCAGGCCGAACTCGGTGTTCGTGCGGGCGTCGAAGGTGACCGAAGCCTGGGTCTGGGTCAGCGCGTTGTTGCGGAGACGCGAGCCAGCGACATTCGAGAAGCCACCGTTGGTCGACGGACGGAAGGTCGCGCCGACGCCAGCGGCCGAGTAGTTGTCGCCACCGACGAAGTAACGAGCGCGGACGTAGCCACCGATCTGGAGGCAGGTGTCCGAACCCGGGATGTAGAAGAAGCCAGCGCCGTAGGCGTCGCAAACCTTGACGTAGTCGACAGCGGCCGGGGCCGGACGGCCGAGGTCGGCGGCCTGGGCAGCGGTGGCACCACCGAGGACGGTGGCGGCCAGCAGAGCCAGTTTGAACTTCATGAAAACCCCCTGAGGTTTGACTTTCGACGACAGGCCCGTATCGGCCCTGCCTCGGGTTACCACGGTGATGGCGTCGAGCCTCCACCGAAGACGACCGCGGCATCCGCTCGGAACCATCGATCGAGTGAGACCATAACCGATCATTCCTTCGTGGAAAGTAGTCAGGCGGACCCGAAGCCGTTCCGGAGACCGTTTGGGAAACATCTGTTGCAGACGCGTCACATTTCCGAGGGGTGCCCCCTGCGCCGGTGCGTAAAACCCCGCAGAACTCGCGGTAAACCGAGGATAAAGCACGTCATCGCGCGTATGACGACACGGCGTTTCGAATCGTCGGCGCCCGCTTTCCGGGCCGGTTCGGCGTGCTAGAAAGCCCGCAGGACGGCGGGCCTTGCCGCGTGGCCGAGCCCGCAGCGACCGGCACGACCGACTCGCGGAACCACGCAGAACGACGCAGAACGACTCGGGGAAAGCGCGATGATCACGGTGTTCGGCTCGGTAAACCTCGATCTCGTCACGCGAGTCGCGCAGCTGCCGCGGCCGGGCGAGACGGTCCCCGGCGAGGACGCGCTGCTGGTGCCGGGCGGCAAGGGCGCCAATCAGGCACTCGCCGCGCGCCGCGCCGGGGCGGCGGTGCGCATGGCGGGCGCGGTCGGCGGCGACGCCTTCGCCGAAACGGCCCTGTCGCTGCTCCGGGAATCAGGGGTCGACCTCGCCGCTGTCCTGATCGTCGACCGGCCGACCGGCCTCGCCTCGATCACGGTCGATTCGTCCGGCGAAAACGTCATCGTGCTCTCGCCTGGCGCCAACGCCCGCGTGACCGAGGCTTCGGCCGCCGATCTGACCTTCGCGCCCGGCGACACGCTGCTCCTGCAGATGGAGATCGCGACCGCCGCCTCGCTCGCCGCCGCCTCACGAGCGCGCGCGGCCGGCGCGCGAACTGTTTTGAGCCTCGCGCCGTTTCGTCCGCTGCCGGCCGATTCGTTCGCGCCGCTGTCCCTGCTGATCGTGAACGAGACCGAGGCAGCGGATCTCGCCGCCCAGCTCGGCCTCGCGGCAGGAGACGCGACCGAGACCGTGCGCGGGCTCGCGGATCGGCTCGGGCCCACCGTGGTCGCGACGCTCGGACCGCGCGGCGCGGTCGCGGCGACGCCTGCGGGAGAGACGGTCGCGGTGCCGGCTCTGCCGGTGACGCCGGTCGACACGACCGGTGCGGGCGATACGTTCGCCGGCGTGCTCGGTGCCGCGCTCGATGCCGGCCTGCCGCTGGAACCCGCGATGCGGCGGGCAGCCGTCGCCGGATCGCTCGCCTGCACGAAGGTCGGGGCCCAGCTCAGCATGCCGACCGCTGCCGAGATCGACAGCGCGCTCGCAGGCTTTGCGTCATGATCGGCGGCTAAGACGGCCGCAGAGCCGGGCGATTGCATGGATCGAGAAGAGAGCCCGACCGGCGCTCTCGGGAGCCAAGACGATGAAAGTCGACGGAAACAGCTATCGGACGATCTGGCGCGCGGACAACGGGTCGGTCGCGATCATCGACCAGACGCGCCTGCCGCACGCCTTCGAGGTCGTCGCGCTCGTGACGCTCGATGATGCCGCAGTGGCCATCGAAACCATGCAGGTGCGCGGCGCGCCGTTGATCGGAGCCACCGCGGCCTGGGGCATGGTGCTCGGGCTCGAGCGCGATTCGTCGGATGCCGGTCTTGCCGCCGCCTATGACCGGCTGGTCCGGACGCGGCCGACCGCGATCAATCTGCGCTGGGCGCTCGATCAGGTCCGCGCCGCGCTCGCGCCGCTGCCGGCGGCCGAGCGCGCCCTGGCGGCGGCCCGTCTCGCGACCGAGATCGCCGACGAGGATGTCGAGCTCAATGCCGCGATCGGCCGGCACGGTCTCGATCTGATTCGGACGATCGCGGCCGACAAGCCCGCCGGCGCGCCGGTGCGCGTGCTGACCCATTGCAATGCCGGCTGGCTCGCGACCGTCGACTGGGGCACCGCGACCGCCCCGATCTACATGGCGCACAACGAGGGGATCGCGGTCGAGGTCTGGGTCGACGAGACGCGGCCGCGCAATCAGGGCGCGGCGCTGACGGCCTGGGAGCTCGGCCACCATGGCGTGCCGCACACGGTCGTGCCGGACAATACCGGCGGCCACCTGATGCAGCATGGGCTCGTCGACCTCGTCATCGTCGGCACCGACCGCACCACCGCGACCGGCGACGTCTGCAACAAGATCGGCACCTATCTGAAAGCGCTCGCAGCCCACGACAACGGCGTGCCGTTCTACGTCGCCCTGCCCTCGCCCTCGATCGACTTCACGGTCGCCGACGGCGTTCGCGAGATCCCGATCGAGCAGCGCGGCGCCCGCGAGGTGACCCATATGACCGGTCTCGCCGACGACGGCCGGATCGAGACCGTGCAGATCACGCCGGCGGGATCGCCGGTCGCCAACTACGCTTTCGACGTGACACCGGCGCGGCTGGTGACCGGGCTCATCACCGAGCGGGGCGTGGTCCGCGCCGCGCGCGACGCGCTCGCCGCCGCATTTCCGGAGCGAGTCGCGGCAGCGAACGTGTAGTCAGTCGACGGACTGATTCGTTTTCGGGCTCGCTTTAAAGCCTCGACGCAGGCTGCAGCACCGCGGTGGATCGGCGGCGCTGCGGATCGATGACTGGTGGACGCGCCGGGCGTCGATGCTGCAACAGGCGAATGGCAGCGAGCAGCACGGCTCATTCGCCGCGGCCTTCCGCGTCGAATCGCGCGCCTCAGATCTGGTTGCGCTGACCGAGGTGTCGCTCCCAGGCCAGCGCATGGGCGACGATCACATCGAGGTCGGCGTAGGCGGGCTTCCAGTCGAGCGTCGCTCGGATCCGATCGACGCCGGCGACCACCTTGGGGCTGTCGCCGGGCCGCCGCGGGCCATAGACGACCGGCAGCTTGCCACCGCCGACCCGTTCGACCGCCCCGAGCACGTCGAGCACCGAGAAGCCGTTGCCGTAGCCGCAGTTGCAGACCAGCACCTCGCCGGTGTCGCGGAGGTGGCGCAGCGCCAGCAGGTGCGCGGCGACGAGATCGCTCACGTGAATGTAGTCGCGCACGCCGGTGCCGTCCGGCGTGTCATAATCGGTGCCGAACACCTCGATCCGGTCGCGCTTGCCGAGCAGGGCTTCGCAGGCGACCTTGATCAGGTGCGTCGCGCCCTTGGTCGACTGGCCGGTGCGCAGCCGCGGATCGGCGCCGGCGACGTTGAAGTAGCGCAGCGCCGCGTAGCGAAAGTCGTGCGCCTTGGCCACGTCGGCGAGCATGATCTCGGTCATCAGCTTCGACGTGCCATAGGGCGACAGCGGCTTCAGCGGCTCGTCCTCGCCGACGGGTATCGTCTTCGGGTCGCCGTAGACGGCGGCGGTCGAGGAGAACACGAAGTGCTTCACGCCGTTGCGAACGGCGGCGGCGATCAGCTCGCGCGATTTGACCGTGTTGTTCAGATAGTAGCCGAGCGGGTCGGCGACCGAGTCCGGCACCACGATCGAGCCGGCGAAGTGGATGATCGCATCGACGGCGTGATCGCGGATCACGCCGTCGAGCAGCGCGGCGTCGCCGACATCGCCCTGGACGAATTTCGCCTCCGGCGCCATGGCCCAACGGAACCCGGTCGACAGATTATCGAGAATGACGACTTCCTGACCGTCGTCGACGAGAGCCCAAACCATGTGGCTGCCGATATAGCCGCCACCGCCCGTCACGAGAACCGTCATGGCCACTCCCGAATAACAATCTGGTCGAAGACATTGAGCAAGCGATCGAACATTCCATTCGATCCATTTCGAAACAATGAAGGATCGGGCGCTCCTGTTCCCTACGGCCCCGCCGCAGACGTCCCATGATCCGTCCATGATTTGGACACCGATCTCGTTTGCTATGGTGATGCTCGGCTCCGGGGGGACGGGCCCCGGTCGGGGCTCGCGGCCGATGGAGGAGGATCATCCATGGCCTTGCACGCTGTTTCCCGGCGCGGCTTCCTGTTGACCACGGGCGCTCTGGTCGCCTGGGCCAACGTGCCGCGCGTCGCCTCCGCGGCGCCGGCGCGCGACCCGCGCTTCGTCTTCATCAACCTGCGCGGCGCGCTCGACGGCCTCGCCGCGGTCGCGCCGATCGGCGATCCGAACTACGAGCGCGCGCCAGGGCCTGACGCTCGCTGGCGGCGTGCCGCTCGACGGGCTGTTCGCGCTCAATCCGGCGATGCCGACCATCGCCGGCCTCTATCGCGACAAGCAGGCGATCGTGTTCCACGCCGTCGCCTCGCCCTATCGCGAGCGCTCGCACTTCGACGGCCAGGACGTGCTCGAAAGCGGCATGCCCGGCGTCGGCAAGGTCGACAGCGGCTGGATGAACCGGGCGCTCGCCGCCCTGCCCGTCGGCGAGCGGCACAACGGTCGCGGCCTGTCGGTCGGCGCCGGCCTGCCGCTCGTGATGCGCGGCAAGGCGCAGGTGGTCACCTGGATCCCGCCGGGCTTCCAGCCGGCCTCCGAGGACACGCGCACGCGCCTGCTATCGCTCTACCAGCACCGCGACCAGGAGCTGGCGACGCGGCTGACCGACGCGATCAAGCTCGAGGCCTCGACCGGCTCGATGATGGACCGCAACAAGCAGCGCGGTCCGCAGAACTTCCGCGAGGCCGGCCTCGCCGCCGGCCGGCTGCTCGCGACGCCGGACGGGCCGCGCATCGGCACGATGAGCTTCCTCGGCTGGGACACTCACGCCTCGGAGGACCCGACCAAGGGCACGCTGTCGAAGCTGCTCGCCTCGCTCGACGCCGCCGTCGACGGGCTCAAGATCGAGCTCGGCCCGGCCTGGAACGAGACGGTGGTGCTGGTCGCGACCGAGTTCGGCCGCACGGTCCGGATGAACGGCACCGACGGCACCGATCACGGCACCGGCACCGTGGCCTTTCTCATCGGCGGCGCGGTCAAGGGCGGACGGGTCGTCGCCGACTGGCCCGGCCTCGCCGAAGCGCAGCTCTACGAGAAGCGCGACCTGAAGCCGACCATCGACATCCGTTCGGTCGCCAAGGGCGTGCTGCGCGATCATCTCGGCATCGGCGACGACCAGCTCACGCGCGCGATCTTCCCGTCGAGCGGCGGCGTGAAATCTCTGGATGGCCTGATCGTCTGAGCGTCGACGGAACGGAAGCCGGCACGGCCGCCCTGGCGGCGGCCGTACGGCGATTCCGGCGCCCGGCCCTCATCAATGCCCGCAATCAATGCCCGGTCGCGGGCGCCTTTCGCGCAAATCCGTCGTGCGCGTCGAGGACACGGTCGAACCAGGCGCGCGCGACGTCGTCGCGGGCGACGAGTTCGAAGGCCGAGACCATGCGCGGCCACTGCAGCGAGCCGAACACGACATAGTCGGCATAGTTTGGCGCAGCGCCGCCGATGAAGGGCTGCTTCTTCAGCATGAGCCGGAGCGGCAGCAGCGATTCCCGGAATGCCTCGAGCCGGTCCTCGCGGCGGGCGACGATCTGCTCGAGCGGCGCGCCCATGCGCTGCTCGCGCGACTTGCGGAAATAGGCCCGATCCTCGGGCAGCAGCCGGTCGTGGATCTCCAGCACGACCATGCGCCCGATCGGCCCGTGCAGCACGTTCGCCCAGCTCTCGACGAAGCGCGCCATGGCGTGGCCGCCGGAACCGCCGAACAGGCTCGGCCGGTCGGGGTAAGTCTTCTCCAAATATTCCGCGATGGCGAAACTGTCGGAGACGATCGTGTCGCCGTCCTCGATCACCGGTACGGTCTTGCCGGTCCCGCCTGCAATCGCCGGAATCGCGGTGAACGGCGTGCCTCTGGTGCGGAAGGCCAACCCCTTATGGGCGAGCGCGAGCTTCACGCGCCAGCAATAAGGGCTGAAGCGCAGATCGCTCAGGCCGACCAGATCATGAAGCAGAATCGTAGACACCGAATCACCGGCTCCGGAATTGGATGCGGCGAAGTCTCGGCGATGGTCATGGTATTGTTCAAGCACTTCCGTGCGGGAGCACAAGAATTACTGTTACATTCCTGTACGTCGCTTCACGCTGGGCCGATCGGCGTGATTCGAGACTCGTTTGCTTCGTCGCGTCCAGGGGCGCGGTCACGCAGCCGGACGCTCCGAACCGCCGGTCGACCGCGGACAAGATCAGTTGCGCTCGACCGGACCCGGACAGGAACACGGCATGAAGCGGTCGTGCTGGTGCCGCACCAGCCCGGCGATCGAGCCTGTCTCGATCGGGTCCGTGGCGCGGCGTTGATCCTGGCGCTCGGCGAGGACCGCGATCAGGGCGAGGATCCCGAGCAGCACACAGCGGGTATCGATCATCCGGATCATGGTCGCCCTCTTCCACGCAAGACTGGAACACAAGGACGACGCGGCAAAACGGGGACTTCCGCGCCCCCGGGTGGCGGGGCGCGTCAGGTGTCTGGCTGTCGTCCGATGCCCTTCTTCAAACGCCCGCAACCTTAACCGGGAGTTAAGATCCACCTCCGTCCACAGGGCAGCCGAATCGCGCGATACGGGACGCTTTCGCCATGAAATGGCCGGGCCCGGGAGTCCGCGACCGCCGCCGAGCGCATCGAGGACCGAGCGGCGGCGCCCGCTCGACCGTGCAGCCGAGAATACCGTCCGTGGCGCGGACTGCAGAGGCTGTTCGACGCGGGCGATCGGACGAGACGGAGGGCGCTCGAGGGGCTGAACCGGCGCGGTTACACCAGCGCGATCAGCCGGCAGGGTCCGCCGCTCGCGCCCCTGACCTTCGGGGCGCCGACGACCAGCGTGGCGCCGCGGGGCGGCACGTCGTGCAGGTTGGCGACGCATTCCAGGCCCCAGCGCCCCGAACCGAGCCAGACCTTGTGGACCCGGAAATTCTTCGACGAGCCGTGGTCGAGCGACAGCGTGTCGACCGCGAGCCCGGCGGCGTCGCGCTCGCGCGCCAGAAACTCCGCCGCCTCGGCGTGGAAGCCGGGGAAGCGCATCACGCCCTTGTCGTCGCGGTTGCGATAGCGCGGCGTGCCGATGTGGCGGCCCCAGCCCGAATACATCGCCACGCAGGAGCCACGCCGCAGCCGCCCGTGGATGCGCTCCCATTCGAGGATGTCGTAGATGTTGAGCCGGTAGTCCGGCTCGCTCTCGGCCTTGTGGGCGATATCGACGACCGCGAGCGGCACGACCAGCTTCTCGACCGGAATCAGCTCGACGGTCTGACCGGTCGCCGAAATGTGGAACGGCGCGTCGATATGGGTGCCGGAATGCTCGGCGAGGTTCCATTCGAAGATGTTGAAGCCGTCGGTCTCGACCGAGGCGACCTTCTTCAGCTCGATGCCGGGATGGCCGTCCCAGGTCGGAAAGCGCGGATCGAGCGTGTGGGTCAGATCCACGAAGCGCCGGACGCGGATTTGCTTCGGGCGCGGCGGTACGGCCTCGGCCGGGCCGGGCATGGTCGCGACCGCGCCCGCCGCACCGGCGGCCGCCAGTCGCGTCAGCAGGCCGCGGCGCGAGAAATGGCGCTCCAGCTCTTCACGGCACCCGGGCACACACATCGGTCTCGCTCCTGTTGGCGAACCGGGTCCTCTTCGAACGCCGCGCCCCCGGCCTTCGACACCACCCGATCCGACGATCCCTGTTCTCCCGAAAGGTCGGAGGCCGAGCATAACCCGGTTCTCGCCCGCGGTCGCGCCCGGCCTTGCCATCGGCTTGCCCTCGCCTTGCGGCCGATGTTAGACGGCCCGCGGCAAGGCGACGTCGGGAGAGCCGGACGCATGGCGACGTTCAATTCGAGCGAGTTCCTGACCACGCTGATCGCACTCGGCACGGCCTTCGTGCTCGGCACCGCGATCGGGTTCGAGCGCCAGTTCCGGCAGCGCACGGCCGGGCTCCGGACCAATGTGTTGGTCGCGCTCGGCGCGGCCGCCTTCGCCGATCTCGGCATCCGGCTCTACGGTTTCGACGGCGGCACGCGCATCATCGCCTATGTCGTCTCGGGCGTCGGCTTTCTCGGCGCCGGCGTGATCATGAAGGACGGCACCAACATCCGCGGCCTCAACACGGCCGCGACCCTCTGGTGTTCGGCGGCGGTCGGCGCCTTCTCCGGCAGCGGCCTTGTCGCCGAAGCGGTGCTGCTGACGTCGTTCGTGCTCGCCGGCAACACGTTCCTGCGGCCGCTGGTCAACTACATCAACCGCAGCCCGATCGACGAGACTCTGACGGAAGCGGAATACCGCGTGATCGTCACCTGCGATCCGACCGACGCATCGGACGTCCGCGATCTGATCGCGGAGGAGTTGGAAAAGCGCAGCTATCCGATCCGCGAGATCGAGGTCGTGCTGGAGGCCGAGGACCACGTCGAGCTGTCTGCGACGCTGATTCCGACCGCGGTGAGCGCCAAGGAACTCGACGCGGTCGCCGCGCATCTGGAAAAGAACCCGCTGATCCGCAACGCGACCTGGACGGTCAGCACCTCGGCGTGAGCCGTTTCGCGCGGCTCGGCGGTTGACCGCGGCGACGCGAGACCGCATGAGAGGCGCGCCATGCTCGTCGTCTCCGATCTCACCTTCCGTATCGCCGGCCGCACGCTCCTCGACGGGGCGAGCGTGACCATTCCCACGGGCGCCAAGGTCGGCTTTGTCGGCAAGAACGGCACCGGCAAGACCACGCTGTTCAAGCTGCTGGTCGGCGATCTCGCGCCCGAATCCGGCACGATCTCGGTGCCGAAGGGCGCGCGGATCGGCCAGGTCGCGCAGGAGGCGCCGGGCAATTCGGTCAGCCTGATCGACACGGTGCTCGCCGCCGACAAGGAGCGCGCGGCGCTGCTCGCGGAGGCCGAGACGGCGACCGATCCGCACCGGATCGCGGAGATCCATACCCGGCTCTCCGACATCCGCGCCCATTCGGCCGAGGCGCGGGCGGCGACGATCCTGTCCGGCCTCGGCTTCGACCACGAGGCGCAGCAGCGGCCCTGCTCGGACTTCTCGGGCGGCTGGCGCATGCGCGTGGCGCTCGCCGGCGTGCTGTTCTCCGAGCCGGACCTCCTGCTGCTCGACGAGCCGACCAACTACCTCGATCTCGAAGGCACGCTCTGGCTCGAGACCTACATCGCGCGCTATCCGCACACGGTGGTCATCATCAGCCACGACCGCGATCTCCTGAACGCGGCGGTCGACACGATCGTGCATCTCGACCAGGGCAAACTCGTCGCCTATCGCGGCGACTATGACGGGTTCGAGCGGCAGCGGCGCGAGCGCATGCTCCTGAACCAGAAGGCGCGCGAGAAGCAGGAAGCCGCGCGCGCCCACATGCAGGCCTTCATCGACCGTTTCAAGGCCAAGGCGACCAAGGCGCGACAGGCGCAGTCGCGCATGAAGATGCTGGCCAAGATGGAACCGATCGCCGCGATCGTCGAGGACGAGGCGATGCCGTTCGCGTTCCAGCCGCCGGCGGGACGCCTGTCGCCGCCGATTTTGGCGCTCGACAACGTCTCGGTCGGCTACGAGCCGGGCAAGCCGATCCTGAAGAAGCTGACGCTCCGGATCGACACCGACGACCGCATCGCCCTGCTCGGCTCGAACGGCAACGGCAAGTCGACCTTCGCCAAGCTGATCGCCGGCCGGCTCCAGCAGGAAGCCGGCGAGATCAAGCGCGCCAACAAGCTTCAAATCGGCTTCTTCGCCCAGCACCAGCTCGACGACCTCGTGCCGGCCGAGACGCCGGTGCAGCATGTCGCGCCGCTGATGAAGGGCGAGCCGGAGGCGCGGATCCGGTCGCGCGTGGCACAGATGGGCCTGCCGACCAACCGCATGGACACGCCCGCCAAGGATCTTTCCGGCGGCGAGAAGGCGCGGCTGCTGATGGGCCTTGCGACCTTCGCCGGCCCGAACCTGATGATTCTCGACGAACCGACCAACCATCTCGACATCGACAGCCGCGAAGCGCTCGTGCAGGCGCTCAACGAATACGACGGTGCGGTGATCCTGATCAGCCACGACCGGCATCTGGTCGAGGCAACCGTCGACCGGCTGCTGCTGGTCGCCGACGGCACGGTGTCGGCCTTCGACGGCGACATCGAGGACTACAAGAAATACATCCTCGAACGCGCCTCGGCAGCCGCGCGCGGCGGCGCCGACAAGGCCGACGAGGCGCCGAAGACCTCGGCGCAGGACCGCCGTCGCCAGGCCGCGCAGTTGCGCGAACAGCTCGCGCCGCTCCGCAAGCAGATCCGCGACGCCGAGACCCGGACCGAGAAGCTGCAAGCCGAGATCGCCAAGCTCGACAAGGAGCTGGCCGACCCGGCGCTGTTCACCAGGGACGCGGCGCGCGGCACGAAACTCTCCAAGCAGCGCGCCGACGCCGAAAAGGCGCTCGCCGCCGAGGAGGAGCGCTGGCTCATGCTTTCGGCGGAATACGAAGAGGCCGAAAAGGCCGCCGCCGAGGCCTGAGGGTGCCACGCGTCACCGGGCGCGCGACCCCGCGAGCGAAGTTTGGGTGGTCTGGCGGGACGTTTGGGTGGTCCCGGGCGGGGTGTTCGCTCCCGCGCCGTCAGTGAACGCGCAGCATGGCACCGATCTCGGCGAGATCGACGGCAAGCGGGATCGGAACCAGCTTCGGTTCGAGCCGGATCAGCGGTGGCGGCGGCGGTGTCCGATGCAGCGGCCGGAAATGCACATCCCAAGTCTCGAACATCCGAGCGCGCGCCGGGCCGTGGGCGACGACCTCGACGTCGCCGTGGCGCTCGTCCTTCATGATCCGCTGGAACAGTGCGCCGAGCAGCACGTCGTCGCCTTCCAGGCACTGGAAGATGATCCGCTCGTCGGAGATCATGATGCCGGTGAAGCCGTGCTTCTTGTTGTGCTCGCGCGAGATGACGACGATGTCGGACAAATCGTGCCAGCGCCCGGCCGCCGTCTCCGCGGTCAGGCGAGAAAAGAACGAGAAGCGAAGCAGCGCCATCAACGCCTCCAGTAACGCTTCCGATCCCGTGCCGCCGAGGGAACCTGTCGTTCCGTCGCGGACCGCGCGTCCATCGCCGGCGCAGGGTTATTCCCAAGCCGACGCAACGACGGTACTACGTAGTTTGCCGTTTGCAATAGATTTGTAGAATTTCAGGTCAACTAAACCAATATATCGGTGCATTATTCGCGCATTCGGCTTACGAACCGACCGCTACCGCGGGCGGCGCCGGCCGCCGAACCGGCCTCGGGGCCGGTTCCCAGCGATCGCGCGCGGCGCTTTTCGGCGCTGGCCCACCGATTCGAAGGTGCGCGGCGCCGCCGCCGTCATCACGTCAGCCCCTCGGCCGACCACCGGATCCGCTCGTCGCATCGAAACACGGGCTCTGTAACGGGCTGACGACGGAGCGCCGTCCGTATCATTCCCGCCCCCGACTACCCTCGCCCGCCATGGCCTCTCCGGCGCCGAGTGCACGGCGGCCGGCCAGATAGACCGTCACGAGGCGCCGGACCATGTCGGTCGCAGTCGCGCCGGTCACGAAGCCGAGCTTGCCGCGCCGGCCGAGCGCAGCGATGCCGTGGACCGAGGCCCAAAGCACATCGACCCCGGCGTTTGTCTCCGCATCGGACCGGCCGCCGAGTGCCTCGGCCGCGCCGGCGCGGACCGCCGCGACCAGCCGCGCCACCCGGTCGGCATGCCAGTCCGGCACAGGGCGGTCGTTGGCCAGATTGTGCTCGAACAGCATCGACCAGAGTTCGGGCTCGCCGGCGGCGAAGGCGACATAGCGCTCGGCCATCGCGACGACGCGGGCGGCCGGCTCGTCCGGCAGGGGCGCGTCGAAGACCGCAGCCATCAGTTCGTCGAGCACCTCCGCCGAGAGGTGCAGGACGATGTCGTCGAGGTCCAGGAACAGATTGTAGACACTGCCGACCGAGCAGCCCACCGCCTCGGCGATCCGCCGGACCGTCAGGCCTGCGACGCCATCGGCGCGCACCATGGCGCGGGCGGCGACGACGGCGTCGGCCCGCAGATCCTCGTGGCTCTTTCCCATGCGTCGCGGCATGCGTCCCCCGCTTTCGAGGGCAGCATATGAGCACCGTTCACAATCGCAAGGGCCCGGGTGTCAAATCGAGGCGACAGCCGATCCGGACCACGGCGGCGAAGAGAAATCCGGCGCGGGCGATCCGCCGCCGACCTCATGCCTTCTTGATCCAGCGGCCGCGATCGTCCTGTTGCCAGTAGGTCAGGGCGTGGCCGGCGTCCTTCAGCGCCTTCCAATGGGCGCGGGCGTCGCCGAGCGCGTCGGGGTCGTTGCCGTCGAAGACGAGCACGACGCGCGCATAGGCGGCGACGTCGGCGGGACGGGCGCGGTCGACCAGGAAGCGCACCGTGGCGCCGTTCGGATTGTCGGGACCGTCGGTCAGGAAGATCGGCTGCTCTTCGGGATCGCCATCGCGGCGCGTGCCGTGCGGCAGAAAACTGTCTTCCTTGTAGGTCCACAGTTCGGCGTCGAGCGCGTCGCGGCGCTCCGGCGAGCCGGTCTCGACCACGACCCGCCAGCCGCGCTCGATGCATTTCTCGAGCAGGCTCGGCAGCACCCGCTCGAGCGGCTGATTCTGGAGGTGGTAGAACAGGATCTCGGTCATCGCGCCGATCGCTTCACGCCCTCGCGGGGCCCCCGCCCGGCCGGTGTCAGGCTCTCGCGGCGGCCCGAATGCCGGTCCGGTGGCGGCAGTACCGCCACCGGACCCGACCGTCACTTCTCATAATGATCGGCGACGAGCCGATCGAGCAGGCGCACGCCCCAGCCCGAGGACCAGACCCGGTTGGTCTCGGTCTGCGGGCTGCCGATCGCGGTACCGGCGATGTCGATGTGCAACCACGGCACGTCGTTGGTGAAGCGCTTGATGAACTGCGCGGCGGTGATCGAACCGCCGTCGCGACCGCCGGTGTTCTTCATATCGGCGAACTGGCTGTCGATCATCTTGT
Source organism: Ancalomicrobiaceae bacterium S20 (assembly GCA_040269895.1). Taxonomy (NCBI): domain Bacteria; kingdom Pseudomonadati; phylum Pseudomonadota; class Alphaproteobacteria; order Hyphomicrobiales; family Ancalomicrobiaceae; genus Methyloraptor; species Methyloraptor flagellatus. Next base: position 2,352,303 of record CP158568.1, read on the forward strand.
CGTAGTCGGCCGACAGCGGCATGCGCCAGACGTGCTCGCCGGTCGCCTCGCCGGCGGCGGCGAGCTGGGTCGCGAGATCCTCGGACGTCGAGAAGATGCCGGCGTAATGCTTGCCGAGCGCGACCACGATCGCGCCGGTCAGCGTCGCCAGATCGATCATGAACTGCGGCTTGAAACGGTCCTGGATGTACCAGACCACGTCGGCGAGCACGAGGCGGCCCTCGGCGTCGGTGTTGATGATCTCGATGGTCTGGCCGGACATGGAGGTGACGATGTCACCCGGGCGCTGGGCGTTGCCGTCCGGCATGTTCTCGACGAGACCGATGGCGGCGACGACGTTGACCTTGGCCTTGCGCGCGGCGAGCGCGTGCATCAGGCCGGTGACGCAGGCGGCGCCGCCCATGTCGGCCTTCATGTCCTCCATGCCGCCGGCCGGCTTGATCGAGATGCCGCCGGAATCGAACACGACGCCCTTGCCGATGAAGGAAATCGGCTTGTCCTTCTCCTTGCCGCCGTTCCAGCGCATGACGACGAGGCGCGGCGGGCGCGACGAACCCTGGCCGACGCCGAGGAAGGCACCCATGCCGAGCTTCTTCATGTCCTTCTCGGTCAGGATCTCGACCTCGACGCCGAGCTTCTCGAGCTCCTTGGCGCGGCGGGCGAACTCCTCCGGGCCGAGCACGTTCGGCGGCTCGAGGATCAGCTCGCGGGCGAGATTGACGCCCTCGCCGATCGCCTCACGCGCGCCGTAGACCTTCTTGGCAGCGAGGTGCCCGTCGACGGCCAGCGCGAGCTTGAGGCCCTTGTCGCCCGTCTTCTCGCCCTTCTCGCTGCCGCTGTCCTCGTCCTTCTTCTTGGTCTTGTAGCGATCGAAGACATAGCCGCGCAGGAAGGCGCCGAGGCCGATGTCGGCGGCCGCCTCGGCCTCGACCTCGCCGCCGGCCGGACGCTCGACCACCACGGTCGCGCCCGAGGCCTTGATCTCGGCGAGCTTGCCGGCGATGGCGCCGCCGAGGCGCTGCCAGTCGCGCTCCTTCCAGTCAGCACCCTTGCCGAGGCCGACGACCAGGATGCGGTCGAGGCCGGAGCCCGCCGGCGCGATCAGGTCGAGAAACTGGAACTGCTTGCCCTTGAAGGCCGCCTTTTCGATCGCGCGCGTGACCAGCCCGCCATGGGCGGCGTCGATGGCGCTCGCGAGAGCGCCGAGCTTCGCGCCGTCGTCCGCCAGGAGCACCGCGACGCCGGTCTCGGGCGCGGCGAGCTTGACGAAGGAGATGGTGGGAAGGGCCATAATGATGATTCTCCTCGGCATTCTGGGACGGCGCTCACCGGGGGCGAGAGCGCGGGTCGGCAGAACATGAGGCCTCGGGACCGCTCAGGCAAGGTGTCCGCAGCGTCAATCACGGCGCTTTGCGGCCGCGACGAGCGCGTTGGATCGTCGAGGCACGGACGTCGAACCGTCGGCGGGACGCAGTGCTCGCGGACAGGGCGAGCGGCCTCAGGCCGCCGTCACGGCCACGCCCGCACGGCGGATCAGCGCCTGCACCTCGCCGGCCGGCGCGGGGTGGCCGAGCAGGAAGCCTTGCACTTCCGAACAGGCGAGACGGGCGAGATAATCGAGCTGATCCGGGCGCTCGACGCCCTCCGCCGTGACGGTCATTCCCAGCGAACGCCCGAGATAGACGATCGTGCGCAGGATGATGCCGGCGGTCGCGGTCGGATCCTCGAGGTCGAAGCCGGCCAGAAAGGCCCGGTCGATCTTGAGCTTGTCGATCGGCAGCGCGCTCAGATAGCCGAGGCTCGAATAACCGCAGCCGAAATCGTCGAGCGCAATGCGCACGCCGAGCGCCTTCCATTGTTCGAGCCGGGCCCGGGCGCCGTCGGCATCGTTGAGGAACACCGACTCGGTGATCTCGAGTTCGAGCCGCTGCGGCGGCAGACCGCTGCGCATCAGGGCGTCGGCGAGTGTCAGGGTGAAGCGCGGGCTGCGGACCTGCAGCGGCGAGACGTTGACCGCGATCTTCAGACCGTCCGGCCAAGTGTTCGCCTCGGCGCAGGCGGTTTCCAGAACCCAGGCGCCGAGCGTCTCGATCAGCCCGTATTCCTCCATGATCGGTATGAACACGGCGGGCGAGATCATGCCGTGGTCCGGGTGCCGCCAGCGGGCGAGCGCCTCGAAGCCGACCAGCCGGCGCGAGCGCGTCTCGAACTGCGGCTGATAATGCACTTCGAACTCGCCGCGCTTCAGGGCGGTGCGCACATCCTCGACCAGTCGCGCCCGCTCGACGAAAGCGGCCCGGAGGCCCGGCTCGAACAGCGCGACGCCGCCGCCCTTGGTCCGCTTGGCCTCGGCCATGGCCAGATCGGCGTCGCCGAGAAGCGTGCCGAGATCGCCGCCGGGCGCCGAGCGCGCGACGCCGATGCTCGCGCCGACCCGGATCGCCAGTTCGTCGCGCATCATCGGCTCGGAGATCAGCGCCGCGATCTGGCGGGCGATGTCGGTCGCCGCCTCGTCGTCGATCGCGCGCTCGAACAGCACGAGGAACTCGTCCACGCCGAGACGGACCACGTCCTGCGCGTCCGGCAGGCCGTGCGAGAGCCGGTCGGCGATGTTGCGCAGCACCTGGTCGCCACGGTCGTGGCCATAAGTGTCGTTGAGGATCTTGAAGCCGTCGATATCGACGAGGAACACCGCGACATCGGCCTGGCCGCCGGAAGCGGCACGCGCCTCGATGCCGGCGAGGCGCTCGCGCAGATAGGCGCGATTGTAGAGGCCGGTCAGCGGGTCGAGAAACGCCAGCGCATGCAGTTCGCGTTCGCGCTCGCGCAGCCGCGCCTCGGTCGCGGCCTGTTCGGTGACGTCGATGCGGCGCGACATGGTCGCGCCGGTCTTGGAGCGCGAGCGGGTGTAGATGTAGCTGCGACCGCCGACGGTCTGAATCTCGCGCTGGCGCGCGACCAGATCCCGCGACCGTCGTTCGCGGTCGGCGAGGTAGGCGTCCGGATCGGAACGGGCGAGCGGATCGTCGATGACGCCGGCCGCCAGGTCCAGCCGGTAGAGATCGAGGTGCGACATGCCGAGAACGCCGCGGCGATCCGGCAGATGCGGAAAGACGCGGTGGTAGGCATCGTTGGAGAAGATGATGCCGTCGGCCTCGTCGTAGAACGAGATCGCCTCCTCGCTCTGCTCGAGCGCTTCCAGCACCATCTGCGAGAGGCGGCGCTGGTGCAGATCGGCGATATTGGCGGCCGCGAGGCGGATCAGGCGCGCACAGCGCTGGCGCATGGTCCCGTCGAGACCGGGGATCGCGATCACGACGGCGCCGATGACACGCCCGCCGGCGATCAGACGCTCGGCGATCATGCCGTTCGGGTCGGTCGGCCAAGTGGGAGCACCATCGGTCAACAGCCACGCCACCACCTGGTCGAAACACGGTGGCGAAGCGGGTCCGAAACCGGCGATGTGGTGCACGTTCCGGCCGTTCATCGCGACCGCATAGCCGTCGAGGCGCGCGCATTCGTCGCCGCCGCATGCCCAGTACAGCGCGGCAAAGACGTCGGCCCCGGAAACCGCGTTTCGCATCCGCACGGCCGCTTCGGCGATTGTCCCGGCTTCATCGGCGCCGAGAGCGTCCTGCCGCATCTCCATGGTCTCCCCGGCGCCAGCTTATCCGATGTCAACGGTAGGGCCAAAACGTTAATAGAGCATCAGCGCACCGTTGTAACACCCCTTTGACGACGACCTTCACGTGAAATTCCAGTTTATTGATCGACCGTTCAAAATGAACGTGGGTGATCCGCACAGCGAAGGGCGAAGGTTCTTTGATCTATTGATGGCCAGAACCCCAATTCCGTAGCGTAATTACTTTCATCCACCCCGTCTTGTACGGACTTTGCCGAAGACCAACGCGATCACGATCGGAACGCAACACCCGTGCGAGGGCGTGCAAGAGTGCCACGCCGAGGCCGGAATGAGATCGTTAACCATGTTTGTTTGACAAGCTTTAGCCATTCCGCTCTTGGATGAAGGCTGGTGGTTTGCGATATGACGGGCGTTTCCGGCCGTTCGATCGCGGGCGGTACGGCCCTGGTCCTTCTCGTCGCCCGGCGGCTCGCCGAGGCCGACCGTGCGGGTCCCGGCGGGAGAGAGCGAGTCGGGATCGGACCACCCATGAAGCTGATCGAGCGCTACATCTTCGGCCGGGCGGCGGGCGCGTTCCTGCTGACGCTGATCGCGCTCGCCGGCGTGGTCTGGATGACCCAGGCTCTGCGCCAGATGAACCTGATCACCGCCAAGGGGCAGACGCTGCTGGTCTTCCTGGAGATCACCCTGCTCGCGGTGCCGTTCCTGCTGATCGTGATCGCGCCCTTCGCCATGGTGATCGCAGCGATCTACACGCTGTCGGCGCTGAATTCCGAGAGCGAGCTCGTCGTGCTGTCGGCGAGCGGCGCCTCGCGCTTCGTGCCGATGCGGCCGCTGGTGGTGCTGTCGGGCACCGTCGCGATCGTGATGCTGATGATGACGACGGTCGCGGCGCCGCTGGCGCTGCGCCAGTTGCGGGTCGAGCTGACGCGGGTCAACGTCGACCTGATCGCCAACATCGTGCGTCCGGGCCGGTTCACCGAGATCGAGGACGGGCTGACCTTCCACATCCGCAACCGCGCCGCCGACGGGTCGATGGCGGGCCTGTTCATCGAGGACCGGCGCGACAAGGATATCGCCTTCACCTACATCGCCGACCGCGCCAACATCGTCGAGATGGTCGGCAAGACGCTGCTCGTCATGCGCGATGGCGCGATCCATCGGCTGACCAATCGCGACGGCGCGCTGTCGATCGTCAAGTTCGAGGCCTACGCCTTCGACCTGACCGGCATGACGCCGCAGAACACCCAGCCGATCTATCGCCCCTCGGAGCGCTTCACCGGCGAGCTGCTGGCACCCGACCTTTCCGACGACTACACCGCGCGCAACATCGGCCGATTCCGGTCGGAGCTGAACGAGCGCTTCTCGCAGCCGCTGCTGCCGATCGCCTTCACCGTGATCGCCTTCATGGCGCTCGGCGAGCCGCGCACGACCCGGCAGGGTCGCGGCATGGCGGTGTTCTCGGCCGTGCTCGGCGCCTCGGCGCTGCGCGGCATCCATTTCGCCGCCTCCAGCGCATCGGTGAACAGCGTCGCCGCCGCGGCCTTCATGTATATCGCGCCGCTCGCGGTGATCGTCGGGGGCCTGGCGCTCGCGGCCTCCGATCGCGGCTTCGCCCTGCCCCGACCGGTCGAGCGCGCGATCGACAACGCCGCCGACGGTGTCGGCGCGGTGCTCGGGGCGATCGGCCGACGCTTCGGCCTCGCCGGCGACGAGCAAGGCAACGAGGGAGGTGGCCGATGATCGGACGCACCCTCGGCAGCTATTTCGCGCTCCGGTTCCTGAAGTCGATCGCGGCGATCTTCTTCATCGCCTTCTTCATCATTCTGCTCGCCGACCTGCTCGAGATGCTGCGGCAGACCGCGGACCGGCCGAACTTCTCGTGGTTCAAGGTGCTGCTGGTGTCGCTGTTCAAGGTGCCCAGTCTCAGCGAGCAGGTGTTGCCGTTCGCGACGCTGTTCGGCGCCATGGCGGCGTTCCTCAGCCTGTCGCGCCGGCTCGAACTGGTGGTGGCGCGCGCCGCCGGCATCTCGGTCTGGCAGTTCACCCTGCCGGCGCTGCTCGTCGCGCTCGGGCTCGGGGTCTTCGCGGCGACCGTCTACAATCCCGGCGCGGCCTATCTGAAGGCGCGCTCCGACGAGATCTATATCGATCTCTCCGGCGCGGTCGCGCGGCTTGCGGCGCAGACGACGCGCGACGCCTGGCTGACGCAGGACGGCAAGGACGGCGAGTCGATCCTGCATGCGCGGCAGTCGCTCGACCAGGGCGCCCGGCTCGCCACCGTCACCGCCTACCTGTTCGACAAGACCGGCCGCTTCCGCGAACGCATCGACGCCGACGAGGCGCGCTACCAGGACGGGCACTGGACGCTCACCAACGCCACGGTACGCACCGCCGAGGCCGGACCGCAGACGTTTTCCACATATGCGATCGCGACCTATCTGACGCTCGAGCAGATCCGCGAGACGCTCGGCGCGCCCGACGCCGTGTCGTTCTGGGCGCTGCCCTCCTTCATCGAAGCGGCGCGGAACGCCGGACTTCCGGCGTTCCAGTACGAGCTCCAGCTGCAGATCCTGCTCGCGCGGCCGCTGCTGCTCGCCGCCATGGTGTTGATCGCAGCGACGGTTTCGCTCCGCGTGTTTCGGTTCGGCAACATCGGAAGGCTCATTCTCGGTGGCGTGGGCGCAGGCTTCGTGCTTTATGTGGCGGGTGAAATCGCCCGGGATCTCGGGAGCGCCGGAATCGTTCCGCCGCCCCTCGCCGCATGGTCCCCGGCCGTGGTCGCGACACTGATGGGGTTCACGATTCTGCTCTTCCAGGAGGACGGCTAAGGCCATGACCGGCGCCTCTCCTCCTCGCGGCCGAACGGAATCGCGGCGCCTCCCGGCGCGGCGGACGACCCCGCATTTCCAGATGCCTTCGCTTGGCCGGACACTCGGTCTCGTGTCGACGATCGCGCTCGGCCTCGCGGCCCTGCCGGCGGGTGCGCTCGCCCAGACCACGACGGCGAAGGCCACGACGACGAAGACCACGACGGCGACGACCACGACGGCTCCCGCGCGCACCGCTGCGCCTGTCGGCACGTCCGCGCCCGCCCCGGCCACCGCCGGCATCACGCAGGACGCGCCGATGCTGCTGGAGGCCGATCAGGTCATCTACGATCGTGACCGGGACAGCGTCACGGCGACCGGCAAGGTCCACATCTACTACAAGGGCAACACGCTCACCGCCGACAAGGTGACCTACCTGCGCAAGACCAAGCGCGCGGTCGCCGACGGCGACGCGCGCCTGACCGAGCCGGGCGGCAACGTCATCACGGCGACGCATCTCGACGTGTCGGAAGGGTTCGGCGAAGGCTTCGCGCAGTCGCTGCGCGTCGACTCGGTCGAGCGCTCGCGCTTCGCCGCCGAGAGCGCGCGCCGCGAGGCCGGCAACGTCACGGTGTTCGAAAAGGGCGTCTACACCGCCTGCCAATCCTGCGTGAACGAGCCGGAGAAGCCGCCTTTCTGGCAGATCAAGGCCGCCAAGATCATCCACAACCAGCAGGAAAAGACGGTCTATTACGAGGACGCGCGCCTCGAGTTCCTCGGCGTGCCGATCGCCTATGTGCCGTATTTCCAGCATCCCGACCCGTCGGTGAAGCGCAAGACCGGCTTTCTGACGCCGAGCTTCGTTGCATCGAGCAAGCTCGGCTTCGGCATCCAGCAGCCGTTCTACTGGGCGCCGAGCGCCGACTGGGACGTGACCTTCTCGCCGGGCTTCCTGTCGAACCAGGGCATCCTCGGCGACGTCGAGGTCCGCCACGCGTTCGAGAACGGCCGCGTGTCGGTGCGCGGCATCGGCATCAACCAGATGGACCCGGGCGCCTTCGCCGGCACCAGCGGCCAACGCCGCGAGCGCGGCGCCGTGATCACCAAGGGCGAGTTCGACATCAACGAGCGATGGAAGTGGGGCTGGGACGCGACGCTCCTCAAGGACCGCCGCTTCCTGACCGACTACCACATCGTGCCCTCGACCCAGACCGAGGCGATCTCGACGCTCTACCTGCAGGGTCAGGGCGACAAGAACTGGTTCGACGCGCGGTTCTACAAGTTCAACGTCCTGATCGACGACAATCCGACCGACAAGCTGAACCGCACCCTGCCGAACGGCGTCGGCACCAAGCTGCAGCAGAAGCAGGCGGTCGCCCATCCGGTCGTCGACTACGACGTCGTGTTCGGCGACCCGATCTGGGGCGGCGAGCTGTCGGCCAACGCCAATCTGACCAGCCTGACCCGCAACGCGACCGACAAGGACATTGCCGGCCGGATCTACGGCATCGCCGGCAACTATACCCGGCTGACCGGCCAGGTCGGCTGGCGGCGCGAGTTCATCGACGACTACGGGCAGGTGTTCCAGCCGTTCTTCCGCGCCCGCGGCGACGTGTTCTTCGACAAGAACACCGACAAGAACCTCGCGCCCTTCGTCTCCGACGGCGCCGCGGCCCGGTTCACGCCGACCGCCGGCATCGAATACCGCTATCCGTGGCTGATCGCCGCGTCGTCCGGCGCGCATGTGGTCGAGCCGATCGTGCAGGTCGTGGCGCGACCGAACGAGACCTATATCGGCCGGCTGCCGAACAACGACGCCCAGAGCCTCGTGTTCGACACGACCACGCTGTTCCAGGCCGACAAGTTCTCCGGCTACGACCGCGCCGAAGGCGGTACGCGTGCCAACGTCGGCCTGTCCTACACGTTCACGCCGCTCGACGGCGGCTCGGTGTCGATGATGTTCGGCCGGTCCTACCTGCTCGCCGGCACCAACTCCTTCGCGACGCCGGACCTTCAGACGCTGCTCAACAGCAACGCCAATTTCGGCTCGGTGCCGCTGACCGGCTATGGCTCGGGTCTGGAGTCCCGCCAGTCGGACTATGTCGGCCACGTCAAGGTCGACACGGCCAAGGGCCTGACCATCGGCGCGCAAAGCCGCTTCGATACGAGCTCGTTCCGCCTGAACCGCGCGGATGTCTATGCGAGCGGCAGCAGCGGCCCGGTGACGGCGTCGGTGACCTACACCTATTACAAGACGCCGAAGTACATCTACGATCTGATCGACTCGCAATATGCGAACTCGCCGACCGATCGGCAGATCGCGCTGCAGTACGTCAAGCCGGAGCGGCAGGAAGTCCAGACGGCGCTGAACCTGCGCATGGCGGAGACCTGGCGGTTGTTCGGCGCGGTGCGCTACGACGTGAAGGGCAACTTCGTCGCCGGCGACTCGATCGGCATCGGCTACGACAACGACAGCTTCTCGGCCTCGCTCGCCTTCCAGGAGTCGAGCAACATCGCGCTCGACAAGTCCGGCAATGTCGTCACCGGCGCCCGCACCGTGTTCGACCGCACGCTCTACTTCCGCTTCGGCCTGCGGACGCTCGGCGACGGCCAGGTGTCGAACAGCCTGCGGCGCTGAACGATCGCGCCACGAACGATCGCACCGAACGATTGCGCACGAGCCCGATCCTTTATGCGATCTCGGCGTTGTGAGACAGGCGCGGCTGCCGCCGTGTTGCCGACGTCAGATTTTGACCACGATGCTCGGAAATGGATGCTGTCTCCCGGCGTCGCGCGAGACATGCGGCGTTCGGCCGGATCGTCGAGGCAATCCGGCTGAAGCATAGCGTTCGCAAGGGTCGAGACCTGCGCGGCGCCGATGCGTCCGACGGCGTCGGCCGCACGCCCCCTCGACGCGGGGCGCGCGGCGTGCCACAGAGCAGAACTTGCGAGGACCAGGGTCCGGGGTCCGTTTTGCCCGCGGCCGAACACGAGGGTTCAATACGATGCAGTTCGCGAAGAGAGCCGGTGCGGTCGCGGCGATCGCGCTCTCGGCGCTGATCCTCCAGGGTGCGGTCGGGCGCGTAGAGGCCCAGACCACCATCAAGGTCGTTGTCAACGGCGAGCCGATCACCTCGAACGAGATCAATCAGCGCGCCAAGCTGCTCGGCCTGTTCATGCGCGGCCAGTCGGCGGCCTCGATCCAGCGAGCGGCCGAGGAAGAGCTGATCGACGACAAGCTCAAGATCCTCGAGGCCAAGCGCGTCGGCATCTCGATCTCCGACCGCGAGATCGACACGGCCTTCGCAGGCTTCGCCCAGCGTCTCAAGATCACGCCCGCGCAGATGACGCAGGCGCTGGCGCAGCAGGGCGTGGATGCCTCGAGCTTCAAGACCCGGCTGCGCACGCAGATGATGTGGCAGCAGCTCGTCGTCGGCCGCTTCCGCAGCACGATCAACATCTCCGATGCCGAGATCCTCGACGCGCTCGACAAGAAGGGCGACACCAAGGACAAGGAGAAGCTGGTCAAGCGCGAAGGCACGACCAACGAGTACAATCTCCAGCAGGTGATCCTCGTCGTGCCTGCGCAGGGCGGCAACGCCGAGGCGCGTCTGCGCGAGGCGGAGGCGCTGCGCGCCAAGGCCAACGGCTGCGACGGGCTCCAGAGTCTGGTCCGGCCGCTCAAGGAGGCTGTGGTCAAGCCGCTCGGCAAGCGCACCGAGGACGAGCTGCCCGACGTGTTCCGCGGCGTGCTGGCCGATGTGCCGATCGGCAAGCTGTCGAAGCCGCAGCGCACGCCGCTCGGCATCGAGATGGTCGCCGTCTGCGAGAAGCGCCAGATTTCGGGCGACTTCACCATCCGTTCGAAGGTCGAGGACGAGCTGCGCCAGAAGCAGGGCGAGCTCATGTCGCGCCGCTATCTGAACGATCTGAAGCGCATCGCCGTCATCAACTACCGGCGCTGAGCCGCGCGATGAAGGCCACTCCAGCGACGGCGCCGCATGCGCGCGCATCGACGATCGGCGGCGCCCTGCCGCTGGTCCTGACCATGGGCGAGCCGGCCGGCATCGGCCCGGACATCACGCTCGATGCCTATCTGCAGCGCCGCGCGCTCGAGCTGCCGGCTTTCTACGTGCGCGCCGACGCGGTGATGCTGCGCCGCCGCGCCGAGCAGCTCGGCCTCGATGTCCCGATCGCCGAAGCGTCACCGGGCGAAGCGGTCGCGCTTTTCGACGAGGCACTGCCGGTGGTCGATGTCGGCACGGCCGTCGCAGGCGTGCCGGGCACGGCAACGCCGAGCGACGCGCCGGCCGTGATCCGCTCGATCGAGCAGGCGGTCGACGATGTGCGCGCGGCCCGCGCCGCGGCGGTCGTCACCAACCCGATCAACAAGCACGCGCTCTACGGCACCGGCTTCGCCTTCCCCGGCCACACCGAGTTCCTTGCCGAGCTCGCGCGCTCTGGGGCCCGGCCCGGGTGCGGACGGCTCCTGGACGCCGGTGATGCTGCTCGCCGGGCCGGAGCTCTCGACCGTGCCGGTGACGGTCCATATCGCGCTTTCCGAGGTGCCGAAGCGGCTGACGCGGGACTCGATCGTCGAGATCGGCCGTATCACGGCTCGCGATCTGAAAAGCCGGTTCGGCATCGCCGCGCCGCGGCTGGCCGTCGCCGGGCTCAATCCGCACGCGGGTGAGAACGGCGCCATGGGCACCGAGGACGACGCGATCGTCGCTCCGGCGATCGCAGCGCTCCGCGCCGAGGGCATCGACGCCTTCGGACCCCTGCCCTCGGACACGATGTTCCATGCCCGCGCCCGCGCCGCCTACGACGTGGCGCTGTGCATGTATCACGACCAGGCGCTGATCCCGGTCAAGACGATCGGCTTCGACGAGACCGTCAATGTCACGCTCGGTCTGCCCTTCGTGCGCACGTCGCCCGACCACGGCACGGCCTACGACATCGCGGCCAAGGGCGTCGCGCGCGCCGACAGTCTGGTCGCCGCCTTGAGGCTCGCGGCGCGGCTCGCAGCGACGGCGCAGGCCCCGACCACGCGCGCCGGAGCCGCCTGATGGCGCAGATCGACGACCTGCCGCCGCTGCGCGACGTCATCGCCCGCCACGGGCTGATGGCGATGAAGTCGCTCGGCCAGAACTTTCTTCTCGACCTCAACCTGACCGCCCGCATCGCCCGCGCGGGCGGACGCATCGACGGCGCGACCGTCATCGAAGTCGGTCCCGGTCCGGGCGGGCTCACGCGGGCACTGCTCGCGGAGGGCGCCGGCCGCGTGATCGCGATCGAGCGCGACCGCCGCTGCCTCGCCGCGCTCGCCGAGGTGCAGGCGCATTATCCGGGCCGGCTCGAGGTGATCGAGGCCGACGCGCTCGAGATCGACATGCCGAGCCTCGTCGGCGGGCCGGACGGCACAGGCCGGGCGCGGATCATCGCCAACCTGCCCTACAATGTCGCGACGCCGCTGCTGGTCGGCTGGCTGCGCGCCGAGCCCTGGCCGGCGTGGTGGGAGAGCGCGACGCTCATGTTCCAGCGCGAGGTCGCGGAACGCATCGTCGCGCGCCCGGGCGACGATGCCTATGGCCGGCTCGGCGTGCTGACCGGCTGGCGCACCGAGGCGAAGATCGCTTTCGACGTCGCGCGGCAGGCTTTCGTGCCACCGCCGAAGGTCACGTCGTCGGTGGTCCATCTTGTGCCGCGCGAAAAGCCGCTCGCGGTCGACAAGGATGCGCTGGAGAAGGTCGTGGCGGCGGCGTTCAACCAGCGCCGCAAGATGCTGCGCTCCAGCCTGAAAAGCGTCGCGGCCGATCCGGAGGCGCTGCTCGCGGCCGCCGGCATCGAGCCGACCCGGCGCGCCGAAGAGATCGACGTCGCCGGCTTCGTGGCGCTCGCCAACGCGCTCGCGGGCTGAGATCCGCCCCTGACGTCTCTCAGCCGAGGTCGCCGGCGATCAGCCGGTCGATGAACGGCTGTACGCCCATGCGGCGCTTGCGCTTCAGTCGCTCGGCGCGAAGGATCGCCTTGACGTCGGCGAAGGCGGCATCGAGGTCGTCGTTGACGATCACGTAGTCGAAGCGGGACCATTCGGCCATTTCGCGCGACGAGTTCTTCAGCCGCTTCTCGATCACGTCGGCCGCGTCCTCGGCGCGGCGCTGCAGGCGCTGGCGCAGTTCGCCCATGCTCGGCGGCAGGATGAAGATCGTGACCACGTCGTCCGGCATGCGCTCGACGAGCTGCGCGGCGCCCTGCCAGTCGATGTCGAACAGCACGTCGCGACCGTCGGCGATCGCCTGCTCGACCGGCGCGATCGGCGTGCCGTAGTAGTTGCCGTGCACCTCGGCCCATTCGAGCAGGCCGTTGCGGTCGCGCAGGCTCTCGAATTCCGGCACCGAGATGAAGTGGTAGTGGACGCCGTGGACCTCGCTCGGCCGGCGCGGCCGGGTCGTCACAGAGATCGACAGCTTGATGTCGGTCTCGGTGTCGAGCACGAGCCGCGACAGCGTGCCCTTGCCGGCGCCGGAGGGCGACGACAGCACCAGCATCACGCCGCGGCGGGCGATCTCGACGCGCGGGTTGCGGGAGGACTGGTGAGCCTGGGGCAGATCGGCGGAGGACATGGGGAAGCGGGTCTCGGTCGGGTTCGGGCGGTGATGGGGGAGGCTATGGGCGCCGCCCACGGAAAGGGCAGCGAGTCGTGGTCACTCGATGTTCTGGATCTGCTCGCGGAGCTGGTCGACCACGGCCTTGAGGTCGAGACCGATCGCGGTCAGTTCGCGGTCGTTCGACTTCGAACAGAGCGTGTTGGTCTCGCGGTTGAACTCCTGGGCGAGGAAGTCGAGCTTGCGGCCGATCGGGCCGCCGTCGGCGACGAGGGCGCGGGCCTGTGCGACATGGGCATAGAGCCGGTCGAGTTCCTCGCGGATGTCGGCGCGGGTCGCGATCAGCACCGCCTCCTGATGCAGCCGCTGCGGGTCGAGCGCCGGAACGGCGTCCATGAGCTCGCGGACCTGCTCGGCGAGCCGGGCCTTGATCGCGTCCGGCCGCCGCGCCGGGCAGTCCTCGGCGGCGCGGGCGAGGCGCTCGATCTCGGCGACATGGCCGAGCAGCACACGGCCGACGGCCTCGCCCTCGCGCGCCCGCGCATCGACGAGCCCGTCGAGCGCGCCGTCGAGGCCGGCGAGGACAGCGGCGTCGAGCGCCTTGCGGCTCTCCTCGCTCTCCTCGGCGTCGGCCGTCTCGAGCACGCCGCGGATGTTCAGAATGCCGTCGAGCGTCGGGGGCGTGGTCGGGATACGACCGGCGACGCGCTCCATGATGCCGAGCACCGCGGCGAGCACATCCTCGTTGACCTTCAGCGTCGCGCCGGCCTCGCGGGCGACCGACAGACCGGCCTGCACCGAGCCGCGCGTCAACCGTTTTGCGAGCTTGTCGCGGCTCGGGATCTCGAGCCGGTCGAGCCCCGGCGGCAGGCGGAGGCGGAGGTCGAGGCCCTTGCCGTTGACCGAGCGCAGTTCCCAGGTCCAGCGCTGGCCGGCCGTCGATCCGTCCATCCGGGCGAACCCGGTCATGCTCAGAAGACCCATGCTCCGACCTCGTCAGCATCGTGGCCCCGCGCTCACCCGAACAGGCGGGCGCGGCGCGCGACGCAGGGACAATATTGTCTTTCGGCCGGAAACGAAATCGCCGGGATCCGGCCGGTGAGTGGCGTGCGGGGGACCGTCAGTTGATCTTGGCGGGGAACTGCCCGGCCGGAGTGGCGGGGTTCTGCGAGGGGCTGGCCGGCTGGGGCGTGGCGCCGGAACGGTTCTGGCGCAGCGGGGTCGGCGCGATCGGCGCCGTGGCGCTGCCCGCCGGGGCGGTCGTGGCGCCAGGGGCCGGCGCATCGCTGCGACGCTGCTGCTCGATCTGCCGCCAGCGCTGGACGTTCTTGTTGTGCTCGTCGAGCGTCTCGGCGAAGACGTGGCCGCCGGTGCCGTCGGCGACGAAGAACAGTTCGTTGGTCTTGGCCGGATTGGCGACTGCCTCCATGGCCGCGCGGCCCGGATTGGCGATCGGGCCCGGCGGCAGGCCGTTGATACGATAGGTGTTGTAGGGGTTCGGCGCGGCGAGGTCCGAGCGCGTGATCGTGCGCCCCTCGACCCAGGCCTTGCCGCCGTAGAGGCCGTAGAGCACGGTCGGATCGGTCTCGAGCCGCATGTTCTTGCGCAGCCGGTTCACGAACACCGCGGCGATGCGCGCGCGCTCCTCGGGCTTGGCGGTCTCCTTCTCGACGATCGAGGCGAGGATCACCAGATCGCGCGGCGTGGCGAGCGGCAGGCCCTCGGCACGCGCCTTCCAGATCTCGGCGAGCCGGCGATCCTGCTCGCGGCGCATCTTCTCGAGCACGGAGATCTTGGTGTCGCCGCGGGTGAACTTGTAGGTCTCCGGCAGCAGCGAACCTTCTTCGGGGATCGCGGTGATCCGGGTCGCGAGCATCTGCTCGTCGTTGAGCCGCGCCACGACCTGCTCGCTCGACCAGCCCTCCGGGAAGGTCACGGTGTGCTGGACCGAACGGCCCTCGACCATGATCTCGGCGACCTCGGCCATGCTGACGCCGGGATGGAATTCGTACTCGCCGGCCTTCATCTGTCCGGTGAGGCTCAGGAGCTTGGTGCCGAGCGCGAAGATCCACGCTTCGGAGACGACGCCGGCCTTCTGCAGCGTGTCGCCGATCGTGTCGATGGTCGAGCCCTTGGAGATCAGGACGACCTTGGTCTCGGTCAGCGGCCCCGGCTGCTCGAAGCGGTTCTTGCCATAGACCGCGGCGATCACCGCCACGACCGCGATGAAGGTCAGGAGGCTCATCGCGCCGTTCAGGAACACCACGATCGGGTTGCGCGCGGCCTTGGAGCGCCGGCGGCGCGGCGGTGGCGGCGGCACGGCCGTCGGCTCGATCGCGGCACGCGGGCTCTTCGGCGCGGCGCGCGGCGCCTCGCGCGGCTGGAACGGCTCGCGCGGCGGCGGTGGCGCCACGTCGGGCGCCGCGGCCGCCGACGACGCACCTGTGCCCTGCGGCGAACCGACGGACGGCGGCGTGGCAGCGGCGTCGGTTTCCGGGCGGAGGTCGTTCGGCTGATCGCTATCGGCGGGGGTCATGGGTACGGATCAACTCCCTGCGACAGACGTTCCGGACTTTTCCATCGCCGCCCGAGGTGGGCGAAGAATATGGCGAAACCGGGTTCCGAGCCCTCTCGGGGCGCCAGCCGCGACCGAGCGCCGCTCGTGTCCGGCGATACCGACTCGCACGATCGAAGACCGGTGCGGGCCGCCGCCATTTAGCGGCTCACGCCCCCTCTCGGCAAGCGAAGCCCGCGCCCGGTCGGGTCGATCACCTGAAAACGTTCGGGCGAAAAACACGAAAGCCGCCCGGCGTGGGGCGGCTTTCGGATGGGAGCGCGGCGCGCCTCGGCGGAGGACATGATCGCCCTGCCGCACGAAAACGGCTCAGGCGACCTTGCGCAGGATCAGCGTCGCGTTGGTGCCGCCGAAGCCGAAGGAGTTCGACAGCGCGATGTCGATCGTCTTCTTCTTCGGGGTGTGCGGCACCAGGTCGATCGCGGTCTCGACCGAGGGATCGTCGAGGTTGATCGTCGGCGGACAGATGCCGTCGCGGATCGCCAGCGCCGAGAAGATCGCCTCGATGGCGCCCGCGGCGCCGAGCAGGTGACCGGTCATCGACTTGGTCGACGACATCGAGATGCTCGCCGCCGCATTGCCGACCAGACGCTGCACCGCGCCGAGTTCGATCTCGTCGCCGAGCGGCGTCGAGGTGCCGTGCGAGTTGATGTAGTCGATATCGGAGGCCGAGATGCCGGCCCGCTTCATCGCGGCCGACATGCAGCGGAACGCACCGTCGCCGTCCTCGGAGGGGGCGGTGATGTGGTGGGCGTCGCCGGACATGCCGTAGCCGATGATCTCGGCATAGATCTTGGCACCGCGCGCCTTGGCGTGCTCGTACTCCTCGACCACCACGACGCCGGCGCCCTCGCCCATGACGAAGCCGTCGCGGCCCTTGTCGTAGGGACGCGAAGCCTTGGTCGGATCGTCGTTGTAGCCGGTCGACAGCGCGCGGCAGGCGGCGAAGCCGGCGATCGACAGCCGGTTGATCGGCGATTCGGCGCCGCCCGCGACCATGACGTCGGCATCGCCGAGCGCGACGAGACGCGCCGCGTCGCCGATCGCATGAGCGCCGGTCGAACAGGCCGTGACGACCGCCGAGTTCGGGCCCTTCAGGCCGTGGGTGATCGAGACGTAACCGCCGGCGAGGTTGATCAGGCGGCCGGGGATGAAGAACGGCGACACGCGGCGCGGGCCCTTCTCCTTCAGCGTGATCGAGGCATCGTAGATGCCGCCGATGCCGCCGATGCCGGAGCCGATCAGCACGCCGGTCGTGATCTGCTCTTCATAGGTCTTCGGATGCCAGCCGGCGTCGTCGAGCGCCTGCTTCGCCGCCGCCATCGAGAAGACGATGAACTCGTCCACCTTGCGCTGTTCCTTCGGCTCCATCCACTGGTCGGGATTGTAGGTGCCGTTGGAACCGTCGCCACGCGGGATCTGCGCCGCGATCTTGCAGGCGAGATCGTCGACCTCGAAATGCGTGACCCTCGAGACGCCGCTCTTGCCGGCGAGGATGTTCGCCCAGGAGGTTTCCACGTCGCCGCCGACCGGCGTGACCATTCCCAAACCCGTGATGACGACCCTGCGCATTTTTCTCTTGTGCCCGAATGGTCCGGAGCGCCGGAGCCTCGGCCGGCTCGCCGGGGCGCCCTCAGGCAATGCCCCAACGATCCACCCGGCCCGATCGGCCGGCGCTCGCTGTCGCGGAGTCGGAGCTCCGCCTCAAACAGAGTTCCGACCGGGCGCGTCGGCACCCGGTCGGCATAAATTCGTTCGCGTTGCGAGAAGGCCGATCAGCCGGCGTTCTTCTCGAGGAACTTCACCGCGTCGCCGACGGTGAGGATCGTCTCGGCCGCATCGTCCGGGATCTCGACGCCGAATTCCTCTTCGAACGCCATGACGAGTTCGACGACGTCGAGGGAGTCCGAGCCGAGATCGTCGATGAAGCTCGCGTTCTCGGTCACCTTCTCCGGGTCCACGCCGAGGTGCTCGACCACGATCTTCTTCACCCGTTCAGCGATATCGCTCATGTTTCTCTTCCTTGAAGACACTGGATTCGGAATTACTCACGCGCCGGGACGCCCGCCCGTTCGTGGGCGCCCTGCCGGCGAGCGGCCGCCTGCCATCGAAGCGAGAGGATGCCCCACACGGCGGCTCTCCGTCCGTCTTCCGCCCGTCGGCGGAGGCCGGATGTCGTGGCCGACCGTCTGTCAGCGGTCCGAAGCGCATCCGGGCAAACGCCCGGATCGTCCGATCCGCCGGGGACCCTCCATTCCGGAAATCCTCCGAAGCTTCACTTCGGTACGGACGCCCCCGGAGTCCACGCTTCCGACCCGATCGTTGGATCGATCTTGTCTGTTCTCTTGATGAGACGGGGTGGTGCTACCACACTTTATTTGGCTTGACCAGTGACAGGAGCCGCCCCGACAACCCCGTATGGAGCCATGGAAACGCGCGGAAAACCGCGCTTCAGACCATGGCCATGCCGCCGTTCACGTGCAGCGTTTCGCCGGTCACGTAGGCCGCCTCCTCGCTCGACAGATACAGCACCGCGGCAGCGATTTCCGCGCCGGTGCCGAGTCGGCCGGCCGGCACCGCGGCGAGGATGCCTTCCTTCTGCTTTTCGTTCAGCGCATCGGTCATCGGGCTCTCGATGAAGCCCGGCGCCACGCAGTTGACGGTGATGTTGCGGCTCGCGACTTCCTTGGCCAGCGACTTCGACATACCGATCATGCCGGCCTTGGCTGCGGCATAGTTGCCCTGCCCCGCATTGCCGGTCACGCCGACCACCGAGGTGATGCCGACGATGCGGCCGAAGCGGCGCTTCATCATGCCCTTCAGCGCGGCGCGCGACAGGCGGAAGCCGGCGGTCAGGTTCACCTCGATGACCTGATCCCACTCCTCGTCCTTCATGCGCATGAACAGATTGTCGCGCGTGATGCCGGCGTTGTTGACCAGGATGTCGAGCTTGCCGAGCCCGGCCTCGACGGCCGGCACCAGCGCATCGACCGAGGCCCGATCGGAGAGATTGGCGGCGAAGACATGCGCGCGTTCGCCAAGTTCGGCCTTCAGGCCTTCGAGCACCTCGGCACGGGTGCCGGAAAGCGCGACGGTCGCGCCGCGGGCGTGCAGCGTGCGGGCGATGGCGTTGCCGATGCCGCCGGTCGCGCCGGTGACGAGGGCGACCTTGCCGGTCAGGTCGAACATTGAGATCTCTCCTTCGGGAGCGAACCGCAAGCGCGGGCGACGGCATGTCGCCCGGCTCCGCGGTCGCCGGGATCGGGCGCGCGCCGGGTCTCGCGAGGCCCGGCGTGCTGGACTTCAGGACTTCGCGCTCACGCCTCGGCGGGCGCGAGCAGCTTGTCGATATCTTCGGGCGTATTGAGCGAGACCGCCTCGACACCGTCGACGATGCGCTTGACGAGGCCGGTCAGCACCTTGCCCGAGCCGACCTCGACCAGGCGGGTCACGCCGGCGCCGGCGAGGAAGCGCACGCTCTCGCGCCAGCGCACCGTGCCGGTTACCTGCTCGACCAGCCGGCGGCGGATCTCGGCCGGGTCGGAGATCGGCGCGGCCAGCACGTTGGCGACCAGCGGCACGACCGGAGCGGCGATCGCGACATTCGCGAGCGCCTCGGCCATGGCTTCGGCGGCCGGCGCCATCAGCGCACAATGGAACGGCGCGGAGACATTGAGCAGCATCGCGCGCTTGGCGCCCTTGGCCTTGGCGATCGCGACCGCGCGCTCCACGGCTGTCTTGGTGCCGGAGACCACGACCTGGCCATCGGCATTGTCGTTGGCGGCCTGGCAGACCTCGCCCTCGGCCGCCTCGGCGGCGACCGCGACGGCGGCGGCGTAGTCGAGGCCGAGCAGCGCCGCCATGGCGCCCTCGCCGACCGGCACGGCCGACTGCATCGCGCGCCCGCGCGTCTTGAGAAGACGAGCGGCGTCGCCGATCGAGAAGCTGCCGGCGGCGGCGAGCGCCGAATATTCGCCGAGCGAGTGGCCCGCGACGTAGGCGACATGGCGGGCGAGGTCGAAGCCGCGTGCCTCGAGCACCCGAATGGTCGCGAGGCTGACGGCCATCAGCGCCGGCTGCGCGTTCTCGGTCAGGGTCAGGTCGCCGTCCGGCCCGTTCCACATCACGTCGGAGAGCTTGCGGCCGAGGGCGGCGTCCACTTCGTCGAAGACCGCGCGGGCTTCCGGATAGGTGTCGGCCAGCGTCTTGCCCATGCCGATCGTCTGGCTTCCCTGTCCGGGGAAGGTGAATGCCGTGGTCATCCCGTCTCTCGTCCCGCGCTCCGCCCTCAAGACACGTCTTCTTGGCGTGGTGATTTTTCGTCGGCGCCATGATAGCCGGACACGCTCGCGCCGGCTTGCGCCTCTTGGGCAGGCAGATGCGTCGGGCGGCTGCGACTGTCAAGGCCGGGCCAGCGTCGAGGCGGGCGGTTTTCCGCCGATTTCGCGCATTGGTGACCGGAAAGGACCGCCGCTGCGGCTTTCCGGGCGACCGCGCCTGTCGAAGCGTCGCGCAAGGGCGTCGCTTCGACGATGCGTTTCGGGGTTGCGTTTCGGGCGAAAATCTGTAGAACCCGCGCATTCTGTCGGACACCCGGCCGGTGGCTGAACGGACGGTTCTGCATTTGCCCTGCTTCTTCGCAAGCGCGGCCCGTGCCGGACAGGGATCGAAGGATCCCGGCGTCCCGTGTCTCCGCTCTCCGACTGTCGAACGTTTCGGTGCCTCCTTCCTCGCGAGGCCCCGGGAGGCTTGGCGCCGGTGTCGGACAGGTTCGAGGACCATACGAGACAAGGAACGACACATGCCGCTCTACGAGCATGTTTTCCTCGCTCGTCAGGACATTTCGCCCCAGCAGGTGGATGCCCTGGTCGAGCAGTACAAGGCGGTTATCGAGGGCAACGGTGGCAAGGTCTCCAAGGTGGAGAACTGGGGCCTGAAGTCGCTCGCCTACCGCATCAAGAAGAACCGCAAGGCTCACTACGCGCTGATGAACATCGAGGCCCCGGCTCCGGCCGTCGCCGAGATGGAGCGCCAGATGGGCATCTCCGAAGACGTGCTGCGCTTCATGACCATCAAGGTCGAGGCCCTCGAAGAGGGTCAGTCGGTCATGCTGCAGAAGCGTGATCGCGACGAGCGTCGCGACGACCGCCGCGGTGACCGTGGCGATCGTGGGGACCGCGGCGATCGTGGTCCGCGTCGCGAGCGCGGCCCGCGCCGTGACGATTTCGGTGGCGAAGGCGCTGAGGACAACGAGTGATGGTCGATATCAACCAGATCCCGACGCGTCGGCCGTTCTTCCGTCGTCGCAAGACCTGCCCGTTCTCCGGCGCAAATGCTCCGAAGATCGACTACAAGGACGTCAAGCTCCTGCAGCGCTTCATCTCGGAGCGCGGCAAGATCGTCCCGAGCCGCATCACCGCGGTGTCGACCAAGAAGCAGCGCGAGCTCGCCAAGGCGATCAAGCGCGCCCGCTTCCTCGGCCTGCTGCCGTTCGTGATCAAGTGATCATGGCGCGGATCCCGGCGCATGCCGGGGTCCGCACTCTCTTCTCCGAGCGTCCGACGCTTCGGAGGTGATCGGAATACCCAAGGGGTGACGTGGCCGACCCCGCTCAGAACCGGCCGCCGAACGATCGGGTTGGGGCTAGCCGCCTCTAACCGCTCAAGAGCGGGACAGCTGGACGATGGCCATGACGGCTGATCGATCCTCCATCTTTGTCGGTCTCGGCGCGGGGCTCGCCTCCGCGGCGCTCGTCGTGTCTTTGGCGGGCGGGACGACGCTCGCCGTGCCGCTGTCGATGCTGTCGGCACTGCCGATCGCGATCGCCGCGCTCGGCTGGGGACGGATCGCGGGCCTGATCGCCGGCGGCATCAGCGCCCTGGTGCTCGGCGTGCTGCTCGGCCCCTTCGCGGCGCTCAACCATCTCGTCACCGGCACCGTCCCGACCCTGGTCGCGGTCCATATGATCGGCCTGTCGCGCGCCGTGCCGGCCGAAGCGCGGCCGTTCGGCGGCCCGGCGCTCGAATGGTATCCGCTCGGCCGCATGCTGCTCGCGCTGTCGCTCGCGACCGCCTTCGGTGTGATCGTGGTCGGCGTCGCCTCGGGCTATGACACCGAGACGGTCGGCAAGGCGATGAGCGAGGCGTTCTTCGAGATGGTGGAGCGCGGCGACCGTCCGCTCGATCCGCGGATCAAGGCCGAGCTCGAGCCCGTGGTGCGGGCCGTGTCGGTGTTCCTGCCGGCGTTTCTGGCGATCAGCCGCGTGCTGGTGACGGTCGTCAATCTGTGGATCGCGGCCCATGTCGTGCGCAAGTCGGACCGGCTCGAGCGGCCGTGGGAGGACCTCGCCGCGATCGAGCTGCCGCGCGGCAGCGGCATCGGTTTCGCCGCCGCCTTCGTGCTCGCCTTCGCGCCCTCCCCGCTCGGGCTCCTGGCGCTGCCCTTCGCGGGCGCGCTGTTCGCGGCGCATTTCATCGTCGGTCTCGCCGTGCTGCATGCGGCGACGCGCGGATCCGGCCTTCGGATCCTGGTGCTCGCCGCCGTCTACGGCCTGATCTTCCTGTTCACCTTCCCGGCGCTGCTCGTCGCCGTGGTCGGACTGCTGGAGCCGTTCCTCGGCTTCCGGCGGCGCGGCCGGGCCGGCACCGCCGGCTGAGTTTTCATCCCCTTCGAAACAGCGAACCATCGCAAAGGAGAAACCCCATGGAAGTCATCCTTCTGGAGCGCATCGGCCGCCTCGGCCAGATGGGCGATGTCGTCAAGGTCAAGGACGGCTTTGCCCGTAACTTCCTGCTGCCGCGCCACAAGGCGCTGCGCGCCACCAAGGCCAACAAGGAGCGCTTCGAGCGCGAGCGCGTGCAGCTCGAGGCCCGCAACCTCGAGCGCAAGAGCGAGGCCCAGGCCGTCGCCGAGAAGCTCGACGGTCAGAGCTTCATCGTCATCCGTTCGGCCGGTGAGATGGGCCAGCTCTACGGTTCGGTGTCGAGCCGCGACGTGGCGGAGATCCTGGAGGCCGGCGGCTTCACCGTCGAGCGCTCGCAGGTCGTGCTGAACATGCCGATCAAGACCATCGGCCTGCACACGGTCGTCGTCGCCCTGCACGCCGAGGTCGAGGCCAAGGTCACGGTCAACGTCGCCCGTTCGGCCGACGAGGCCGAGCGTCAGGCCCGCGGCGAGGCCGTGCTTGTGCGCGAGCAGGACACCTTCGAGCGTGAAGTCGGCCCGATCACCGACGAAGACGGCTACGCCGACGAGGAATGATCGCGATCCCCGAGCGATCGGGAGACGCGCTTCGGTTCCATCGCCGCGCCCGACCGGGATCATCGATCACGGTCGAAGCGTCCAGCGCCGAGACCAGAAACAAGACCGGCCGGATCCGCAAGGGTCCGGCCGTTCTTCGTTGGACATGACGTTTGGCGGCGGCGCGGCTTTCCCGCTCCGGACTGCCGCAAGCTCAGCCGCCGAGGCCGAGCGGGAAGGTCCGGTCGAAGGCGGCGCCCTCGGTGTCCTTCACATGCACCGCCATCTCGGCCGCGCCGTTGAGGCGGTAGTCGAACTCCAGCCGCGGATTCTCCGACATGGCGAAGCCGGTCTTGGCGGTGAACAGCTTCTCGTCGCCGAGCGAGACCGTGACCTCGTCCATGTAGCGGGCGGGGATGTAGAGCAGCGTGATCTGGTCCATCTGCATGCCGGTGTTCATCGGATGCTTGACGTCCAGCCGCGCCCGGCGATTGAGCGCGGTCGTGTTGCCGGCGGTCGGCGCGGTGACGTCGGTCACGACCATCTGGCCGAGCGACTTCAGCGCCTGCTTGGGGTCGCCGACCGGCGGCGCGGCGCAGGCGCCGAGGCCGGAGGTGCGCACCATGCTCTCGGCCATGTAGAGCGTGCCGTCGCTCGCCTCGACCACGACATGCACCGGCGACGGGCCGTTCATGCGCAGATCGAGGCCGAGGCCGATGCGGTCGAGCGGCTTCTCGAACTTGACGTCGGCCGCGACCGGCATCGGGTTCTCGTCGACGATGACCGACACCGCCTTGACCGTACGGCCGTCGGTGAAGGCCGCCGTCAGCGACACCGGCACCCGACGATCGTCCTCGGCGCGATAGGGCGCCTTGAAGGTCACGATGCCATGGCCGTCGCGGATCGGGCGTGCGCCGTAGATCATCGGCCTGAGATCGGACCAGGCCCCGGAGTCCGCGCGCGCCAGTCCCGGCGTCCCGACGATCGCGACCGCGGCGACAGCGCCGGCCGCCACTCCAAGGAATGAGCGACGCGTGATCGGGCACTGGCGGGGCATGGCGTTTCCTCTAAGAGTTTTATGAACCGTTTCGTATTCCAATTTCTCCCGGAAAACGGCGCGAACGTCAATCTCCCCGCCGACATCGGAACGCCCACGACATCGGAAATTCTGCGTAGAGGCGAGTGCCGGTGCCCGAGTCGTGCGCCTCGACAGCCTACGGCCAAGGACTCCAATGGCACGCAGAATCAATGCCGCAATCGGCCGGCGTCGAAAAACGCTGTGGACGGCATGGGGAAATCCGCTGGATGCTTTTCGCGTCTCCGCCGCCCCGTTAAGACTTGGGACAACGAGAACGGACCCAATCCCATGAAGCTCCCCGCACGCCGCGTCGAAGAGGCGCCTTCGGCGCTCGCCCGTATCGCGCCTCACAACGCCGAGGCGGAACGGCAGTTGATCGGCGCGATCCTGGTCAACAACGAGACCTACTACCGCGTCTCGGACTTTCTCGAGCCGGCGCACTTCTTCCTCGAGCCGCATCGGCAGATCTTCGAGAAGATCGGCCAGATGATCCGGGCCGGCAAGGTCGCCTCGCCGATCACGCTGAAGACCTTCTTCCCGGTCGATCACCAGATCGCCGACATGAGCGTCGCGCAGTACCTGCTGCGGCTCGCCTCCGATTCGACCACGATCATCAACGCCGACGACCATGGCCGGCAGATCCAGGACCTCGCGATCCGGCGCAACCTGATCCGGATCGGCGAGGACATGGTCAACATCGCCTTCGATGCGCCGATCGACATGATGCCGCGCGCGCAGATCGAGGACGCCGAGCGCCGTCTGTTCGAACTGGCCGAGGCCGGCCGCTACGACGGCGGTTTCGTCTCCTTCGCCGATGCGCTGCGCGGCTCGATCGACATGGCGGCGGCGGCGTTCCAGCGCGCCGGCAAGCTCTCGGGCATCTCGACCGGCATCTCCTCGCTCGACCAGCGGCTCGGCGGCCTGCAGCGCTCGGACCTCGTGATCCTCGCCGGCCGACCGGCCATGGGCAAGACCTCGCTCGCCACCAACATCGCCTTCAACATCGCCGCCGCCTATCGCGCCGAGGAGGCGCCGGACGGCACGATGAAGGCGGTCGACGGCGGCGTGGTCGGCTTCTTCTCGCTCGAAATGAGTTCCGAACAGCTCGCGACCCGCATCATCTCCGAGCAGACCGAGATCCCGTCGAACCGGATCCGCCGCGGCGACATCTCCGACCAGGATTTCGAGAAGCTGGTCGCCGCCAGCCAGATGATGCAGTCGATCCCGCTCTACGTCGACCAGACCGGCGGCATCTCGATCGCCCAGCTCGCCGCGCGCGCGCGCCGCCTGAAGCGCCAGAAGGGGCTCGACGTCTTGATCGTCGACTACCTGCAGCTGCTGACCGGCTCGTCGAAGAAGGGCGAGAACCGCGTTCAGGAGATCACCGAGATCACGACGGGCCTCAAGGCGCTGGCGAAAGAGCTCAACGTCCCGATCGTCGCGCTGTCGCAGCTCTCGCGCCAGGTCGAGAACCGCGACGACAAGCGTCCGCAGCTCGCCGACCTGCGCGAATCCGGCTCGATCGAGCAGGACGCCGACGTCGTCATGTTCGTCTACCGCGAAGAATACTATCTCAAGATGAAGGAGCCGGCCGAAAAGGGTTCGGAGGCCTGGTTCAAGTGGGAAGCCGACATGAACCGCATGAAGGGCGTCGCCGAAGTCATCGTCGGCAAGCAGCGTCACGGTCCCACGGGCTCGGTCGAACTGCACTTCGCCGGCGAGGTCACGCGCTTCTCGGATCTCATCCGCGACGAGCAACTGCCGGAACGGCACGAATAACCTCGGCCCAGCCCGGGACGTTACTTCGCCGCGGCGCGAACGCGCCTCCTCAGCGCGGCAGCACCCGCATCGGCAGGCCCGGCTCGGGCCGAAGGGTGATGCGGGCCTTCAGCTCCGGTACGAAACCGGGGACCGGAGAGACCTCGAGGCCGCGCAGCAGCGTCGCCAGGACGACGACCGCCTCGACGAGCGCGAAGCTCATGCCGATGCAGATGCGCGGCCCCGCCCCGAACGGCAGATAGGCATAGCGCGGCCGGCTCTTCGGCGCCTCGCCCAGAAAGCGCGTCGGATCGAACCGGTCGGGATCGCTCCAGAGCCGCCGGTGGCGCTGGATGGCATAGACCGGGATGATCACCGGCGCGCCCTTCCGGACCAGACCGAGGCCGGGCAGTTCGACGTCCTCGGTCGCCTGGCGCGGGATGATCGGCGCCGGCGGATAGAGCCGCATCGCCTCGTCGATCACGGCGCGCGTGTAGACGAGCCGGTCGACATGTCCGGCCTCGACGGCACCGCCGCCGGTGACCGCGTCGACTTCGGCCCGGATCGTCTCGGTCGCCTCCGGGTGAAGCGTCAGCAGGTAGAGCGCCCAGGTCAGCGCCAGCGCGGTCGTCTCGTGACCCGCGACCATGAAGGTCAACAGATTATCGGCGACGTCGCGGTCACCCATGCGCTGACCGGTCTCGGGATCCTCGGCCTCGATCAGGCGCGTCAGCAGGTCGGCGCGGGGGGCCGGATCCGCCCGGCGTGCCCGAACCAGCGCTTCGACCCGGGCCCGCAGCCGCGCGCGCGGCATCGACCCGCCGCTTGCCCGGATAGGGCGTCCATTCGGGTAGGCGGAACAGGGTATAGGCGACGATCCAGCCCGTCCCTCCATCGCCGCCGTGATGTCGGCGGCGAAGGCCGGCACGTCGATCCCGTCGGGGCCGGAGAACAAGGCATCGAGCACGATGTCGAAGGTGGTCAGCATCATGTCCTCGGCCGCGTCGGTGATCGCCGTCGGGTCGGTGGCGAGCGCCAGCCAGCGGCGGCGCGTCGCCTCGGCGCGCGCGACCATGACGGGGACGAAATCGAGGATGCGCTCGGGGCGGAACATCGGCGCGAGCGCGCGCCGCTGCCAGCGCCAGCGCTCGCCCTCCGCCGTCAGCACCGCCCGACCGACCGCCGGCACCAGCGCCCGCTGCGCCGCCTCGGACTTCACGAAGCGATCCGAGCCGTCGAGCAGAACCGCACGGACGAGATCGGGATCGCAGAGATGAAACGTCTCGCGGCCGAGCAGCGGCACGCGCACGAAGGGCTCGCGATAGGCCTGTTCCGGAATGCTCGCGAGCGGATTGCGCGCGACCGTGCGGAACAGCGTCGCGATCGAGGCCGGCAGCCGGATCGGCTCGACGCGCGCCGGGATCGGCGGCTCGGCGGCGGGACCGCGGGAGAGGACGGGGCGTTCATGGCGCGATCTCCAGATCCGGCACGGCTTCGCGAGGCAGATACGACGGGGAGCCCCCAGGAGGCCGTCCCGGCCGCCGAGAGGGCGGGGGCACGCCTCCAACACGTATCCCGGACATCGATCCGCCGACGGCCCGCGACGAGCGACAAACTCTCGCACCGACCGCCCGTCGCGCGGATCACGACCGCGCCGGCACGATCGCCGAGCATTGCAGTGATTTTGCGACAGCCGCAATGCGAGGGCCACCGCGCGCGGCCTTGGCGGGCGGCTGTAGCGGGCGGGCGTGGCGGGCGGGCGTGGCGGATAGCGCTTTGAGGGTAGTCGTGTCCGCCCCCGATCCGGCCAACTGGCCCCCGAGCATCGGCTTGACACGCTGCGGTCTGAGGAACCAACTCGGCGCGTCATGCAAGATCCGCTGCCCACGATCGACTCGCGCTTCGGCGCCCGGCTCACCATCGACCTCGCGGCCCTGGCGGCGAATTGGCTCGATCTCGCGGGCCGGGTCGCTCCGGCCGAATGCGCCGCCGTGGTCAAGGCCGATGCCTATGGCACCAGGCTCGAACGGGCGGTCGACGCGCTCGCCCGCGTCGGCGCGAGGACCTTCTTCGTCGCGCACGCGACGGAGGGACTGCGCGTTCGTGGCCGCGCTCCGGCCGCGCGCGTCTTCGTGCTCAACGGCCTGCCGCCCGGCTTCGCTGCCGATTTCGCCGAGAACGATCTCGCGCCGGTGCTCGGCTCGGTGCCGGAAATCGAGGACTGGGCCGACGCCGCACGGATGCTCGGCCGGCCACTCGCCTGCGCGCTGCATGTCGACACGGGCCTGAACCGGCTCGGCCTGTCGCTTGCCGAGGCGGCCGAGATCGCCGCCGACACACGGCTCACGTCCGCACTCGACGTCCGCGTCCTGATCACCCATCTCGCCTGCGCCGACGAACCCGACCATCCGGCGACCGCCCGTCAGGCCGAACGTTTCGCCGAGGCCCGTGCCCTGTTTCCACAGGCGCGGTTTCCGGGCCTCGCCGCCTCGATCGCCAACTCGGCCGGGATCTTTCGGGACCAGGCGCTGCACGCCGATTTGGTCCGCCCCGGCGCGGCGCTCTACGGCGGCGCGGTCAGCACCGGCGAACCGAGCCCGATGCGACCGGTCGTCGAACTCGAGGCACGCGTGATCCAGGTCCGCGATGTGGCGGCGGGCGACAGCGTCGGCTATGGCGCCGCCGAGCACGTCGCCCGGCCCTCGCGCGTCGCGATCCTGTCGGCCGGCTACGCCGACGGCTACCACCGCCTCGCCTCCTCCTCCGATGACCGCCCCGGCGGCCATGTCGCGTTCGACGGCCGGCGCGCACCGATCGTCGGCCGCCTGTCGATGGACCTCATGGCCGTCGACGTGACCGACATGCCTGCGGTCGCGCGTGGCACGCCTGCGACGCTGATCGGCCCCGGCGCCGCGCTCGCCGACATCGCCCGCGCCATGGGCACCATCGACTACGAAGTCCTGACCAGCCTCGGCCGCCGCTACGAGCGGGTCTGGCGCGAGGCTTGATGCACGGGCTCTCGCGCCGTGTGCGAAGCCGATCTCAGCGAAACTCGGTGCGCCGCGGAAGCACACGCCCCTCGTCACGGAACAGGCGGGCCGCGGCCTCGAAGCCGGTCCAGGCCGCCGCCGCCAATGCGCCGCCGACGCTCACGCGCCGGACACCCCGCTCGACCAGGTCGGCGACGCGCATGTCGGGCCCCCAGAGCAGAACGTTCACGGGCTTCGGCGCGACCGCCGCGACGATCTCCGATATCAGGCCGAGATCGGTGACGCAGGGTGCATAGAGGCAGTCCGCTCCGGCGCTCGCATAGGCGACCAGGCGCGCGACCAGATCGCCGCCGTCGTCGTGCCCGAGCAGCGCGCCTTCCGCGCGGCCGACCAGTATCACGTCCGCGCCGGTCGCATCGATCGCTGCACGCGCCGTCGCGATCCGTTCGACCGCTGCAGACTGTTCATAGAGCGCCCCGCCGCGCTGATCCTCGATCGAAACACCGCACACGCCCGCGGCGACCGCCCTGGCCACATTGCTTCCGAGGCCACCGAGATCATCGGCATAGCCGTTCTCGAAATCGGCATTGACCGGCAGATCGGTCGCCGCGCACAAGCGGCCGAGATGATCGAGCACCTCGTCGAGCGTCACCTCGCCATCGTCCTTGCCGAGTGACCAGGCAAGGCCCGAACTGGTCGAAGCGACCGCCGCGAAGCCGAGCGCCTCCAACCGTCGCAGGCTACCGACATCCCATGGATTGGGCAGAAGAAAACACCCTTCCGCATGCAAGGCACGAAAGCGCCGCCGCTTCTCCGCCAGATCGAGCATCGTCGCTTCCTCCCCTGCGCCGCACGCGCCCTGCGGTCACCCTGCCCGCGCGAGCCGCGCTCCCATCGACGTTCCGCGCCGCCGTCGGCGCCTCCCCGCCATCTGCTTCGCCCGATACCGGGGCCGCTCGAGCCCGATACACGGCCGAACCGGAGGTCCATCCCGTCAATCCCGAAAGGGCCGACGCCCCGGAAAGCGCCCACTCTCGCGAGACCTCCACAGGAATGCTTCTGCTGCCGCCCCCCTGGACAAATCGTGAACATGATGCCATGATCCAGATCGTCGTCAAGGGGGATCGTCGTCGATGGCCAAGCGCAGCAGCCGTTTCGTCTGCCAGAACTGCGGATCGGTGACAGCCCGATGGGCAGGGCGCTGCGATGGGTGCGGCGAGTGGAACACCATCGTCGAAGAGCTTGACGGTGGACCGAGCGGCGTCGGTGCCGCGCCGGCGAGCCTGTCGGTCTCGGCCCGGCGCGGCCGGGTCGTGCCGCTCGTCGCGTTGTCGGGCGAGGCCAAGGAAGCCCCCGCATCGTGACCGGGCTGACGGAGCTCGACCGCGTCACGGGCGGCGGTTTCGTGCGCGGGTCGGCGCTGCTCGTCGGCGGCGATCCGGGCATCGGCAAGTCGACGCTGCTCATCCAGGCCTCGGCGGTGCTCGCGAGCCTCGGCCATCGCGTCGTCTACGTCTCCGGCGAAGAGGCGGTCGGGCAGGTGCGGCTGCGGGCCGAACGGCTGGGCCTCGCGCAGGCGCCGGTCGCGCTCGCCGCCGAGACCAGCGTCGAGGACATTCTCGCCACCCTGCAGGCCGGGCCGACACCGGCGCTGGTCGTGGTCGATTCGATCCAGACGCTCTGGACCGAACTCGCCGAATCCGCGCCCGGCACCGTCACGCAGGTCCGCACCGCCGCACAGGCCTTGATCCGCTACGCCAAGGCGAGCGGCGCGACGGTGGTGCTGGTCGGCCACGTCACCAAGGACGGGCAGATCGCCGGGCCGCGCGTCGTCGAGCACATGGTCGACGCCGTGCTCTATTTCGAGGGCGACGGCGCGCATCAGTTTCGCGTGCTGCGGTCGGTCAAGAATCGGTTCGGACCGACGGACGAGATCGGCGTGTTCGAGATGACCGGGCTCGGGCTGCGCGAGGTCGCCAACCCGTCGGAGCTGTTTCTCGGCGAGCGCGACGGCCGCTCGCCGGGCACCGCGGTCTTCGCCGGCATGGAGGGATCGCGGCCGCTGCTGGTCGAGATCCAGGCGCTGGTCGCGCCCTCCTCGCTCGGCACGCCGCGGCGGGCCGTGGTCGGCTGGGACGGCAATCGCCTGTCGATGATCCTCGCCGTGCTCGAGGCCCATTGCGGCGTCAAGCTCGGACAGAGCGACGTCTATCTCAGCGTCGCCGGCGGCCTGCGCATCCAGGAGCCGGCGGCGGACCTCGCGGTCGCGGCCGCGCTCGTGTCGTCCTTGACCGGCGCGGCGCTGCCGGCCGAGGCGGTCTATTTCGGCGAGGTCGGGCTCTCCGGAGCGTTGCGGCCGGTCGCGCGCGGCGAAGCGCGAATCAAGGAGGCCGAGCGGCTCGGCTTCCGGCATGCGGTGATGCCGGTCGGCAATCTCGGCGAGACCACGACGCCGGGCGGGATCGAGACGACCGGGCTCGATGCCCTCGCCGGGCTCGTCGCGCGGATCGCGGCGAGCGCGCGAGACGACCGATCACGGGGTGACCAGCCGCGGACACCGCGGCCCGTGGCGATGGGCATCGCGGGCCGTTGAACCGCCGGATGCGGTCGATCGGTCGTACCGGCTCGCCGCCATTGCTTCCAAGGACCAAGGCGGCGGGCCAAGGCGGCGGACCAAGGCGACGCATCGTGCTCGAGGTGCTGTTTCGCGAATCCGTGAAAGGCCGCATCTGGCCGGTCGCGCGTCGCGAGGAAACGTGCTATCGGGTCCGGCGCTTGGGCGAAGGCTCGGGCGGCTCCATTCGCGCGGGGGACGCGCGGTCGCAGCGAGGCGAGATTTCACCGATGGACTTCATCACGCTTCTCGACGGAATTGTCATCGTCGTGATGCTCGTGTCGGCGTTGCTCGCCATGTATCGCGGTTTCCTGCGCGAGGTTCTGTCGATCGGCTCCTGGGTCGCGGCGGCCGCCGCCGCCTACCTGCTGCACAAGCAGGCGCTGCCCTACGTCAAGCCGTATATTTCCAGCGAGCAGGTCGCACTCGGCGTCTCTGCCGCCGTCATCTTCGTCGTGACGCTGCTGGTCGTCAGCTACATCACCATGAAGATCTCCGATTTCGTGCTCGATTCGGCCTTCGGTGCCCTCGACCGCTCGGCCGGCTTTCTGTTCGGCGCCGCGCGCGGCCTGCTCCTGATCGTGGTCGCGATGCAGTTCTTCAACTGGTTCGTCGAGGCCGACAAGCAGCCGACCTGGGTCGCCAAGGCGAAGTCGAAGCCGGTGATCGACTTCCTCGGCCAGCGGCTCGTCGCCGCCTTGCCGGAGGACGCCGAAAAGACCATCCTGAACAAGTTCGGCAAACGGCGCGAAGATACCGCGCCGGCCGATACGCAGCAGCCCGACGAATCGAAGCTCGCGCCGCAGAAGCGCACGGAACTCGCTCCCGGCAACCCCGGCTACAAGCCGAGCGAGAAACGCGGCCTCGACCAGTTGATCACCGGAAGCGCGAAGACGCAGTAAGACGTCGCCGCATGGCAGCCAAGCGGTGTCATGTTTCGGTCGCATAGGCCAAGAAAGTCCCGGGTCCGCGCCCCATATGGCGGTCGGACCCGTTCGCGTTGGAGAGGCCGCATAGTCCGAGAGGGCCGTGCGGCCGCGCCGGAGCGAACGGACGTGCCCGGCATGATCTCGGGATCGTCGCCTCGACGGTCCGGGGTCCGATCGGGAACCTCGGTCCCGAAATGCCCTGACGACGACGGCGGGGACAAAGGGCGGGACGGTGGGGTCTGGACGATGGCGTCTGGTCGAGGCGGCGAGACGGTGGCGGTAAAACGCCGACCGCAGGACGACGGTGGGTTTCGATGCCCGGCATCTCGACGAGCGCCTGCGCCACAGGGGCCTCGGAGAGAGGGCGTTCGACAAGATGCTGTGGACGCCCTCTGGGCGCAGGCGAAGGAGCTGAGCATGACGGACGCGAACGGGCACCACGAGACGGATTTCGGCGGATTGCCCTTCGACGACGATCGTCTCCATGAGGAATGCGGCGTCTTCGGCGTGTTCGGTCACCCGGAGGCGGCGGCGCTGACCGCGCTCGGCCTGCACGCGCTCCAGCATCGCGGCCAGGAGGCCGCGGGCATCGTCACCTTCGACGGCCAGCAGTTCCACGTCGAGCGCCATATCGGCCTCGTCGGCGACAACTTCTCCAAGCCCGCCGTGATCCAGCGCCTGAAGGGCGCGCGCGGCATCGGCCACACGCGCTACGCCACGACCGGCGGTCAGGTGCTGCGCAACGTCCAGCCGATGTTCGCCGAGTTCCACGGCGGCGGCTTCTCGATCGCCCACAACGGCAACCTCACCAACGCCCTCACGCTGCAGCGGCAGCTGCAGCGGCGCGGCTCGATCTTCCAGTCGACCTCCGATACCGAGACCGTGATCCACCTGATCGCGACCTCCGAGAAGGGCGATCTGGTCGAGCGCTTCATCGACGCCCTGCAGCAGATCGAGGGCGCCTACGCCTTCGTCGCCCTGTCGGGCAAGAAAATGATCGGCGTGCGCGATCCGCTCGGCGTGCGTCCGCTGGTGCTCGGCGACGTCGACGGTGCCTTCGTGCTGGCGTCGGAGACCTGTGCGCTCGACATCATCGGCGGCCGCGCGATCCGCGAGATCGAGCCGGGCGAAATGGTGGTGATCACCGAGGACGGCATCCAGTCGCTGCGCCCGCTCGCACAGGAGCGGTCGCGCTTCTGCATCTTCGAATATGTCTACTTCGCGCGACCGGACAGCCTGGTCGGCACGACGTCGATCTACGGCGTGCGCAAGCGCATCGGCGCGGAACTGGCGCGCGAGTCGCCCGTGCCGGCCGACGTGGTCATTCCGGTGCCGGATTCGGGCACCCCGGCGGCGATGGGCTTCGCCGAGGCGTCCGGCCTGCCGTTCGATCTCGGCATCATCCGCAACCACTATGTCGGCCGGACCTTCATCCAGCCGACGGATTCGATCCGCCACATGGGCGTCAAGCTCAAGCACAATCCGAACAAGGCGGTGATCGAGGGCAAGCGCGTCGTGCTGGTCGACGATTCGATCGTGCGCGGCACGACCTCGCAGAAGATCGTGCAGATGGTGCGCGACGCCGGCGCGGCCGAGGTGCACATGCGCATCGCCTCGCCGCCGACGACGGACCCGTGCTTCTACGGCGTCGACACGCCGGAGAAGTCGAAGCTGATCGCCTCGCGCATGTCGCTCGCCGAGCTCGCGGCCTACATCAACGTCGACAGTCTGGCGTTCCTGTCGATCGACGGCCTCTATCGCGCCGTCGGCGAGGCCAAGCGCAATGGCGAGGCGCCGCAGTTCTGCGACGCCTGCTTCACCGGCGAATACCCGACCAAGCTGACCGATCGCGGCCAGACCAACATCCGCCCGCTCGACGTGTTCTCCGAAGCGAGCTGACCGCCCTCCCTTCCTCCGGCCGCGGACGGGGCGATCCTCGTTTCGCGGCCGATCTCCCTCACGAACAAGCATCCGGAGCTCCGCGTCATGACGGACAAACCTCTGCTCGGCCGTATCGTCGTCGTCACCGGCGCCTCGCGCGGCATCGGCCGCGCGGCGGCGCTCGGCGTCGCGGCGGCCGGCGCCCATGTGGTCGCGGTGGCGCGCACCGTCGGCGGGCTCGAGGAACTCGACGACGCGATCCGGGCGGTCGGCGGCGAGGCGACACTGGTGCCGCTCGACCTTAAGGACTTTCCGGCGATCGACCGGCTCGGCGCGGCGCTCTACGAGCGGTACGGCAAGCTCGACGGCCTCGTCGGCAATGCCGGCGTGCTCGGGCCGATCTCGCCGGTCGGCCATGTCGATCCCAAGGACTTCGACGAGGTGCTGGCGGTCAACGTTACCGCGAACTATCGGCTGATCCGCTCGCTCGACCCGCTGCTGCGCCTCTCCGGCCGCGGCCGGGCGGTGTTCCTGTCGTCGGGCGCGGTGCGGAACCTCAGGCCGTTCTGGGGCGCCTACTCGCTGTCGAAGGCGGCGCTCGAGGCGCTGGTCGTCACCTACGCGCGCGAGAGCGAGACGCACGGCATCAAGGCCAATCTGGTCAACCCGGGACCGATGCGCACCAAGATGCGCGCCAAGGCGATGCCGGGCGAAGATCCGGAGACACTGCCGGCGCCCGAGGCGTTGGTGCCGCATATCGTGCGCCTGCTCGGCGACGATGTCGCCGAGACGGGTCGCGTGTGGGATTTCCCCAAGCAGGCCTGGCTCTGATCCGCCGCACCGGCCCGCGGGCACTCGCCAGCCGGGCCGCTCAGCGCAGGCGGTCGGCGATGAAGGCGTCGACCGCGGCCGTGTAGGCGCCGGGAGCACCGAGGGTCGCGTTGATCGCGCCGTGGCTCAGCGGCTCGGGCAGCACCGGCGTCGTCCGGCCGCCCTTCGCCGTCCGGGCCGCGAAGGCGCGCGCCTCGTCGCAGGGGCGATCGGCACGCTCGGTCGAGCAGACGAGCAGCATCGGCACGGCCGTCGGCGACCAATGGTCGAGCGGCGAGGTCTTGCGCCAATAGGCCGGATCGCTCCCGAAAGCCTCGTCGTAGAAGCCGGCATGGCGGCCGGCCATCTTGGCGGGCACGTCGAGCACGGCCGTGTCGAGCACGACCGTGCCGGCCCAGGGCCGTCCGACGCGCGCGGGTTCGGTCGACAGCAGCGCGGCGAGATGGGCGCCGGCGGAATGGCCCATCAGCACGATCCGGCGCGGATCGCCGCCGAATTCGGCCGCATGCGCCTGCACCCACCGGAGCGCGGCAGCGACGTCGTCGGCCTGGGTATCGGCCATGACTTCGGGCAGCATGCGATAGTTGACGCTGACGAACACGAAGCCCTTCGGCAGCCAGTGCTTCAGCTTGTTGACGACGACCTCGGCGCGCGCCTTGTCCCCGACCCGCCACGCGCCGCCATGCACCATGACCAGGACCGGCGCAGCCCGGGCGCCAGGCGGCGTATAGACGTCGAGGCGCTGGGCGCCGGCCGGGCCATAGGCGCGGGTCGCGACCGTACTGCCCGGCAGGATCGTCGCCGGATCGGGCGGGGGCGCATCGGCGATGCGCGCCTGGACGCGCTCGGCGATCCGGTCGCGCATCATGTCGCGCAGCGGCCCGGCCGCGGCTGGCGCCACGAGCAGGCCGGCCGCCAAGGGCAGCGCGAAGAGCCTGGCGATCCACGCAGAGACAATGCGCATCCGATCGGTCCTCCTCGCTCCGCTTTGCGTCAGTCGCGGCCGGCCCTCGAGGACCGCATCCCGCGTCAGTCCTTGTCCTTGTCGAACGGGTTGTCGCTGCCGCGCAGGCTGAGGCGCAGCGGGATGCCGTCGAGTTCGAAGCTCTCGCGCAGATTGTTGACCAGATAGCGCGTGTAGCTCTCCGGCACCGCGTCGGGGCGCGAGGTGAACACGATGAAGTGCGGCGGCCGCGACTTCGCCTGCGTCATGTAGCGGATCTTGATCCGGCGGCCGGCGACGGCCGGCGGCGGATGGCGCTCGATGATGTTCTCGAGCCAGCGGTTGAGCTGGGAGGTCGAGACGCGGCGGTTCCAGGTCTGGTGGACCTTGGTGACTGCCTTCATCAGATCGTCGAGCCCGTCGCCCATCAGGCCGGAGAGGCGCACCAGCGGCACGCCGCGGACCTGCGGCAGCAGGCGCTCGCAGGTCTCGCGCATGTCCTTCCAGGCCTTGCCGCGATCCTCGATCAGATCCCACTTGTTGAGCGCGATCACGACCGCGCGGCCCTCGCGCACGACCAGATCGACGATTTGAAGATCCTGCTTCTCGAACGGGATCGTCGCGTCGAGCATGACCACGACCACCTCGGCGAAGCGGATCGCGCGCAGCGCGTCGGCGACCGAGAGCTTCTCGAGCTTGTCCTGCACGCGCGACTTGCGACGCAGGCCGGCCGTGTCGAACAGCTTCACCGGCCGGCCGTGCCAGTCCCAGTCGACCGAGATGCTGTCGCGTGTGATGCCGGCCTCCGGGCCGGTCAACAGGCGGTCCTCGCCGATGATGCGGTTGATCATCGTCGACTTGCCGGCGTTCGGCCGGCCGACGATGCAGATGCGCAGCGGCTTCGAGGTGTCGATCTCACCCTCATCGCCGTCCGCGACCTCCTCGCCGAGATCGACATCGACCTCGGGCTCGGTGCAATAGGGCTCCAGCGCCTCGTAGAGCGAGGCCATGCCCTCGCCGTGCTCGGCAGAGACCGCGACCGGGTCGCCGAAGCCCATCTCGTAGGCCTCGTAGGCGCCGGCCATGCCGGCCGTGCCCTCGCTCTTATTGGCGACCAGCACGACGTTCTGGCCCGTGCGGCGCAGGAGCTCGCCGAAGGTCTTGTCGAGCGGCGTCAGGCCGGAGCGGCTGTCGACCACGAACAGCACGACGTCGGCGGCGCGGATCGCCTCCTCGGTCTGGGCGCGCATGCGGCCGGTCAGGCTGTCGGCGTCGGCCTCCTCGAGGCCGGCTGTGTCGACGATGGTGAAGCGCAGGTCGCCGAGGCGCGCGTCGCCCTCGCGACGGTCACGGGTCACGCCGGGCGTATCGTCCACCAGCGCGAGCCGCTTGCCGACGAGGCGGTTGAAGAGCGTCGACTTGCCGACATTGGGTCGACCGACGATCGCGACGGTGGCGGGCATTGCGTCCTTGTTCCATTGGGGCGCGGCGGCGACGCCGCGCTCGGGTGTGGGCAGCCGGATCGGCCGCATTCGACAGTGCGGCCAGCGTGCCGCGTTCGGATCAACGCGACAAGCGCCCCGTGGTCCTCGCGGCCACGGAGCGCTTGCCGAAACAGTCATGCAGCCGGCCCGGACGGACCGGCCTGTGCGCCGGTCAGTTGTAGGCGGCGAGCGTCCCACCGGCGGAGAGCACGATCAGCTTACCGCCGACCGCGATCGGCGCGATCATGGCCGGATCGCCGATCGACTGCGTGCCGGTCACCTGACCCGACTTCGGATCGACCGAGATCATGCCGCCCTCGTTGGAGACGAGCCAGAGCTGACCGCCGGCGAGCAGCGGGCCGGCCCAGTTGGTGCGCTTCTTCTTCTCACGCGTGACCGGCAGGCGGCTCGACCACAGGACCTCGCCGGTCTTGCGGTCGAGAGCGATGAGATTGTCGTCGAGGTCGTTCAGGAACACCGCGTTGCCCGAAACCGCCGGCGTGTGGGCGGAGCCGACCGACTGGTCCCACAGGCGCTGGCCGGTCTTCAGCGAGATCGCCGCGGTGCGGCTGCCGACGCCGGTCACGTAGACGACGCCGTCGGAGACGACCGGGCTCGCCGAGATGTCCGAGAGGCCGGAGACCGCGAAGCTACGGCTGGCGCGCGCCAGCGCGTCGCCCCAGACCGGCTTGCCGGTCTTGATGTCGAGCGCGACGAGCTCACCCGAGGTGAAGGGCGCGACCACGATGCCGCCGACGACGGCGGGATTGGCCGAGCTCAACAGGCCGCCGATTTCCGGCACGCCGTTGAAGGTCCACAGTTCCTTGCCGTCGGCGGCCGACAGGCAATAGATGATGTTGGCCTGGCTGACCACGAAGATCTTGCCGTCGCCGACGGTCGGCGCGCCACGCGCCGGCTCGTTCAGCTTCTTGTCCCAGAGCTTGTTGCCCGAGGCGGCATCGAAGGCGACCACGTTGCCGTAGCCGGTCGCCGCATAGACGCGCGGGCCGTCGGTGGTCACGCCGCCGCCGGTCGTCACGGCGTCGATGTCGGCCGGACGGGCGCTGACGCGCCAGAGCCGGCCGCCGCCGTCGAGCGACGATGCGGTGATGTTGCCGTTCGGATCGTAGACGAAGATGCGGCCGTCCGCGGCGACGGGCCGGGCGAACAGGCGCACGGTCTCGCGCGTCATGCTGCCGGCGCCGATGTCGGCGGCGCTGGTCGACCAGACACGGCCGCTGCCGCCGGCGATCGCGACGTTGCCGGGATCGTTGCCGGTCGGGCCGCCCGCGCCGACCCAGGCGTTGACGTTGCGCGTGCCGCCGATCGAAACCGGCTTGTTCTTGGACATCTGCGCCGGGCTCTGGTCGCTCAGCACCGGCAGGCGTTCGCCGGGAAGCTGCTTCTTCGACGAGCCGAACGGGTTGATGGCGCCGATCGCGTCCTGAATGTCGTCGGTCGAGGTGCAGCCCGCGAGGCCCGCTGCAAGAAGAACGGCGGCGGCGAGACGGAACGGCTTCCGGGTGGCGAAGGACATCAGGGGGCCTTTCCGGTCGATGCGGCGGGGGCAGAGCCGGCGGCGCCGGCGGCCTTCTTCTCGGTGGCGGCGGTGATCAGGCCGGTGAGCATCTTGGCATGCTCGGCGAGCACGCGCGGCGTCTGCGGATCGGCGTCGATCTCGTCCAGCCGCTTGGAGGCCCCGGCATAGTCGCCGGCCTTCCAGGCCGCGAAGGCCAGGATCTCGCGTGCGGAATGGCGCCAGGCACCGGTCGCCGTATCCAGACCGGCGACGCGCGCCTCGACCTTGG
Source organism: Ancalomicrobiaceae bacterium S20 (assembly GCA_040269895.1). Taxonomy (NCBI): domain Bacteria; kingdom Pseudomonadati; phylum Pseudomonadota; class Alphaproteobacteria; order Hyphomicrobiales; family Ancalomicrobiaceae; genus Methyloraptor; species Methyloraptor flagellatus. The sequence goes on from CP158568.1 coordinate 2,391,494, forward strand.
CACGGTCCTCGATGTCGAGCGCGATGTAGCCGGCACGCACGCGGGCGAAGTCGGCGAGCAACGGCGGCGTGCCGGCCTTTGCGGCGACCGCGTCGAAGGCCTTGAGCGCGCCCTCGGCGTCGCCGGTCTGCTGCCGGGCGCTCGCGGCGCGGATCAGGGCCAGCGCCGGATAGCCGCCGTCCGCGGTCTTGGCGAAGGCCTCCAGATTGGTCTCGGCGCCGGCGAGATCGCCGGTCTCGATCTGCTTCAGCGCGGCGACATACTGATCGCCCTGCGCCTGGGCGCGGGTGTCCTGCCAATACTCCCAGGCGCGCCAGCCGGCGACGCCGAGCACGATCAGAACGGCCACGGCGAGGAGAAGACCACTGTAGCGATCCCAGAGCCTGCGCAGCTGGTCGCGCCGCAGGTCCTCGTCGATCTCGTTGAAGATATCCGCCATTCCGACCCACACTCCGGCGGTTGCCCCGCCTTCTATGAAAACCACACGCACCGACCGTTCTGCCGACGCGTGCGACACGCCGGCTCCCGCTCGGGGGCCGCACCATACAATCTCGTTCCGCGCCCGGCAAACCGAGGCCGCGGGCGGGTTTCTACACGGGACCGCGCGCCTGAGAAAGCACGAGCCCCACGGTCGGCTCGGGAAGTGAACCGGATTCGTGGCGCCCGCGTGGCAAAGCGGCCGTTCACGCCGATGGAAGCGGAGAGACGCCGATCAGCAACAGGTGCAGGCGCGCGACGAACAGGCCGTAGACCACGAGGCCGAGCACGATCGCGATCGCGTCGTTGCGGGTGAAGCCGGCGACCGGCGCCGGCACCGGCGCGCCGCGACGCTTCAGCGAAATTCGGTCGATCACGCCCCAGGCGAGAAACCCGCCGAACAGGAGGAGATCCGGCAGCGTACCGTTGGCGAGCAGGTGGCCGAAGGCCCACAGCTTCACGGCGGTGATCATCGGATGCTTGAGCGTCGCGCGAATCCGGCCGGGCAGATAGGCCGCGAACAGGAGCGGGAACACCGGCAACATCAAGAGAAGGTTCAGGTGCACGAGCGCCTTCGGCGGCGTCCAGAGCACCAGCGCGCCGTCGGCGCGCGCCTGACCATAGCCGATCACGATCAGCACCAGACCGACCAGCGAGACGAGCGCGAACAGGCCCTTGTAGGGCGTCTCGCCGAGCCGCGTCGCGAGACCGGCACGCAAGCCGGGACTGGCGGGCACGAGATGGGCGCCGAGAAAGACGACGAGACCCAGAACCAACAGCAGCATGACCGATCCCTTCCCGCTCCGGAGCGCGCCGTTTTTCGCACCCCCACGGGCGCGGTGCAACGCCTCCCGTGCCGAACGGCTACCGTTGTCGACCGAGGCCGGGGCGCACCGACCGATGCCCGAGAGCGGGCCGAACGCGTGCCTCAGCCGCCGAGTGTGGCGGCAAAGGCGGCCGGGTCAAACCCGACGAGCAGCGCCTCGCCCGCCTCGACGACCGGCCGCTTGATCATGCTCGGCTGCGCGCGCATGAGCGCGACCGCCTTGGCACGATCGATATCGGCCCTGTCGGCGTCGGGCAGCTTCTTGAAGGTCGTGCCGGCGCGGTTCAGCACCTTCTCCCAGCCGACGCGTTCGACCCAGCCCTCGAAGCGCGTTCGGGGCGCCAGCCTTCTTGTAGTCGACGAAGCGATAGGCGACGCCCTGCGCATCGAGCCAGGCGAAAGCCTTCTTCATCGTGTCGCAATTTTTTATTCCGTAGATCGTGACGGGGGCGGACATCGGGGGCGTCTCCGGGTGGGATGGTTCCGGGCTAGCGGACGATGCGCCCGCCGGCAAGAGGCCGCGGCCGGCGCGGCGCGAGCCCGGATCCGCCGAGCCGTTCGCGCTGGGACAGATCAGGCCGGATCCGATCAGGCGGGCACCGTCAGGCCGCGCTGGACCGCGGGGCGCGCGAGGCCGCGCTCGAGCCACGCCGGCACGGCCTTCAACGCGTCGTAGCCGACGATGTCGCGGGCGCCGTAGAAGCCGATCAGGTTGCGGACCCAGCCGAGGATCGCGATGTCGGCGATCGTGTAGTCGGTACCCATGATCCAGTCGCGCCCCGCGAGCCGCGCCTCGAGCACGCCGAGCAGGCGCTGCGTCTCGGCGCGGTAGCGCTCGTGCGGACGCTTGTCCTCGTACTCGCGGCCGGCAAACTTGTGGAAGAAGCCGAGCTGCCCGAACATCGGCCCGATCGCGGCCATCTGGAAGAAAACCCACTGTAGCGTCTCGTATCGCGCGGCCGGGTCGGCGGGGATGAACCGGCCGGCCTTCTCGGCGAGATAGACCAGGATCGCACCGGACTCGAACAGCGCAAGCGGCTTGCCGCCCGGACCGTCGGGATCGATGATCGCGGGGATCTTTCCGTTCGGGTTCAGCGACAGATACTCGGGCGTCCAGGTCTCGTTGGCGCCGATGTCGATCCGGTGCGCCTCATAAGGCAGGCCGATCTCCTCGAGCAGGATCGAGACCTTCACGCCGTTCGGCGTCGGCGTCGAAAACAGCTGCAGCCGATCGGGATGCGCGGCCGGCCACCGGCCCAGGATCGGAAAGGTCGTCGCGTCGAGCATGGGGGTCTCCGGATGGGGCGGGACGGCAGGGCCGAGGGAGGTCGGCGAAGCGGCACACGATATACGAGAATTTAGTGATCCGTTGCCTACGTAACGCTCGTCAGATAAATTCAACCAGAGAGAATACAGCACCACAATGCACCCAGCCCATTTTATCCATGGGCTCTTCGAGAGCGACGGGCTGTCATATGAGCATCTACAACAGTCGAGATTTTATCACTGAGATAAAGAAGAACCCCGAGAATTTCTATATTATTCATTATTCATGCCAGAGCTTGTATGATGATAACGAGGCCCTATCACCTCGAATAACATCGATCGCCATAACTCATTTTGCGACAGAGCAGACACTGAGCTTTTCAACTCATTCGATAGCTGAAGAGTTACACATCGGACGCGACGCCGTTCGCGACCGCTTCGATGAAGTGGAAAGGAAACTTCTCAGAGACTTCTATGCTTTCGTCCGCGATCGGCGCGATAAGTATTGGATTCATTGGAATATGAGGAATCTCACCTACGGGTTCGAGCACCTGGAACATAGGTTCCGTGTACTTGGCGAAGTGGATAGCCCGGTCATACCCGTCGAAAGGCGCCTCAATCTTAACGATCTTCTTTCAGATCGCTATGGAAATGACTACGCAAAACATCCGAAGATGAGGTCTTTGATGGAACTTAACGGCGGAATCCACCGCCACTTTCTTACTGGAGAAGAAGAAGTCCAAGCGTTTAGAAACCATGAATTCATACGTATGCACAATTCCACATTATCAAAAGTTGGCTTTCTTAGTTCTACGATCAAGAAACTTATCAGCGGCAAATTGCGAACTGCGTCTCGCGGGATCGGAGTTATGCTGGATCGGATCTTTGAAAGTCGAGCCGCGAAGGCTGTTGGCCTAGGCGGCACAGCAATTTCGATCTGCGTGGGCGCTTGGCAGACATATCTTTGGTTAAAATGACTGAAAATATAATATTTTCCGATCCAATTATCACAGAAACCGATTTCATTATCAGTTTTATCGATTTTTATTAATACGAAGCTCGCAAGGAGACTGATAGTCACCTTTCTGCACCTACCCCACCCACTCCTTGCTCAAAATCGCATACTGCATCGTGTCCACGTACCGCGGCATCCCGTCTTCCCCGGTCTCGAACGAGATGAACTCACGGAACAGCCCCTCGGCGCGCATGCCGAGCCGTTCGCACAGGCGGCGGGAGGGGTGGTTGTCTTCTTCGACATAGGCGTAGAGCCGCCGCGCGCCTTCGACGCGGAAAAGGTGGGAGAACAACGCGCGCGCCGCTTCCGACGCGTAGCCGGCGCCGGCGACGTCCTCGTGAAAATTCCAGCCGACGGAATAGGTGTCGGGCGGCTCGTGAAAGCGGAACAGGTCGCCGATCACGCGGCCGCCCTCGCGCAGACAGACCGCGACATAGTCGTCGGCGCGAGCGCGCGTCTCGGCCTCAGCGCGGGCGGCGTCGAGGTCCGCGAGCGCCATATCGAGGAAGCAGGCCGAACGCGGCGCGTGCAGATAGGCGAACAGGTCGGCGGCATCTTCCGACCGGAAGTTCCTGAGCACGAGGCGCTCGGTCTCGACGGTGTCCATGTGGGCCTCCTGTCTCGTCGACGGAGCAGGCCCCTAGTCGAGAGCCGTGGCCGAAACACGGCATGGCTCCAGGTCGGACCGCGACGGGACGTGCGCCGTCGCCGCATCCCGGACTCCGCGCCCCGGGCTCCGCGACCCGGTCGGCCGTCGGCGGTTGGGGACAGGTCCCCGATCAGGAGATCGAGGAACCTGCGGTGAAGGACGGTGCCCGCCGACGCGTGGTCGCTCGCGCCCGCGACACGACCGCCCGCCTATCCGACCTTGCCGCGCTCGCCGAGGAAATCGAGCAGCGCGCGGACGCGCGAGGGCAGCGGGCCGCCCTGTCCGATGTGAATGGCATGGAAGGCCTCGCGATCGCCGGGGTTGAGGTGTTCGAGCACGGGTACGAGGCGGCCGCTCGCGATGTCGGCGCGCACCGTGAAGGCGGCGAGGCGGGCAAGGCCGCCGCCGCCGAGGGCGAGGTGCCGTAGCGCTTCGCCGTCGCTCGCCTGCACGCGGCCGACCGTCGGAACGACGATCGTCTCGTCGCCCTGCTTCAAAGGCCATCCATCGACGGTGCGGACATAGCCGAAGCCGAGGCGGCGATGGGTATCGAGATCGTCGAGGGTCTTCGGCTCGCCGAAGCGGGCGAGATAGGCCGGCGCGGCGACGATCACCATCGCGGTCTCGCCGAGCTTGCGGGCGACGAGGCTCGAGCTCTTCAAGGGCCCCGCCCGCACCGCGACGTCGGTGCGTTCGGCCAGGAGATCGACGATCTGGTCGGTTTGCACCAGATCGAGCGTCACACCGGGGTGGCGCTCCAGGAACGCGGGCAGGATCGGCGCAAGAATATGGGTGGCGTAGGAGGCGCTGGTGTTGAGCCGGATGCGCCCGACCGGTTGCTCGCCGGCGCCGGCATTGCGCTCGGCATCCTCGATATCCGCCAGGATGCGCGTCGCCCGCTCGAAGAAGGCGCAGCCCTCCGGGGTCAGCTGGAAGGCGCGCGTGGAGCGGTTGACGAGCCGGGTGCCGAGCCGCGTCTCGAGCCTTGCGACGAGCTTGCTCACCGCCGACGGCGTCATGCGGCAAATGCGGGCGGCGGCCGAGAAGCCGCCGTGTTCGACCACGCGGGTGAACACTTCCATCTCGCCGGAGCGGTTGATCTCGGGGCGCGCCATGGTCCTTCAATTCACAAATGATGTTCCATCTCGCATTCTATATCATCTACGCCGGCATCGCTATCTCTCGTCCCGACAGTCACAATCGCGGGACGGATCATGCCTTTGGCCCTTTATGCCCTGACCGCCGGCGCCTTCGGCATCGGCGTCACCGAATTCGTCATCATGGGACTGCTGCTGGAGGTCAGCGCCGATTTCGGCGTGACGATCGCAGCGGCGGGCCTGCTCATCTCCGGCTATGCGCTCGGCGTCGTGGTCGGCGCTCCGGTGTTGACCGTCGCGACCGCGCGACTGTCGCGCAAGACCGTGCTCATCGCCTTGATGGCGATCTTCGTCGCCGGCAATACGGCTTGTGCGCTCGCGCCAAGCTACGGGTTTCTGATGGCGGCCCGCGTGCTGACCGCTTTCGCGCACGGCACCTTCTTCGGCGTCGGATCGGTGGTCGCGACGAGCCTCGTCGCCGCCGATCGCAAGGCCTCGGCCATTGCGGTGATGTTCACCGGGCTCACTGTCGCCACGATCCTGGGCGTGCCGCTCGGCACCTTCATCGGCCAGCATCTCGGCTGGCGCGCCACCTTCTGGGCGGTCGCCGGCATCGGCCTCGTCGCGCTCGCCATCATCGCTACCCTCGTGCCGCGCGATGACACGCCGATCGAGGTGAGCGACTGGCGGGCCGACCTCGCCGCGATCCTGCGGTTGCCGGTTCTGCTCGGCCTCGCGACCACCGTTCTCGGCTATGCCGGTGTCTTCGCCGTCTTCACCTATATCGCGCCGATGCTGACGCGGATCAGCGGCTTCCCGGAGGCCGCGGTGTCGCCGATCCTGCTCGTCTTCGGCGGCGGGCTCGTCGCCGGCAATCTCCTCGGCGGCAAACTGGCCGATCGCTCGCTGGTGCCGACGGTGTTCGCGACCCTCGTCGCACTTGGCCTGGTGCTGATGTTGATGTCGCCCGGCCTCGCCTCGCCGATCGCCGCGGTCGTGCTGGTCGGCCTGCTCGGCGCGGCGGCCTTCGCGACCGTCGCCCCTTGCAGATGTGGGTGCTGTCGAAGACCGAAGGCGCCGGCCAGAGCCTCGCCTCGTCGTTCAACATCGCCGCCTTCAACCTCGGCAACGCCATCGGCGCCTGGGTGGGCGGCCTCGTCATCGATCACGGTCCCGGCCTTGCCGCCGTGCCGCTCACGGCCGCGCTGTTCCCGCTCGCCGCGATCCTCGTCGCCGGGCTCGCGGTCGCGCAAGACCGTAGCCTGCAGCGCGCGCCCTGCTGAAACGCTTGCCCCTCCAGCCCACGAAAGGACATCCCATGGAAACGCGCCTTCTCGGCCGCTCCGGCCTCAAGGTCCCGGTCCTCAGCTTCGGTGCCGGCACCTTCGGCGGCTCGGGCCCCCTCTTCGCCAACTGGGGCACCAGCGATGCCGTCGAGGCACGACTCCTCGTCGACATCTGCCTCGAGGCGGGCGTCAATCTCTTCGATACGGCCGACGTCTATTCGAACGGCGCATCAGAGGAAGTGCTCGGCGCGGCGATCAAGGGCCGGCGCGACGCGGTGCTGATCTCCACCAAGACCGGCCTGCCGATGGGCGACGGGCCGAACGACGCCGGCACCTCGCGCCTTCGCCTCACCCGTTCGGTCGAGGCGGCGCTGTCGCGGCTCGGCACTGACTACATCGATCTTCTGCAACTCCATGCCTTCGACGCCGGAACGCCGGTCGAGGAGGTTCTCTCGACGCTCGATGCGCTCGTGCGGGCCGGCAAGGTCCGTTACGTCGGCGTGTCGAACTTCGCCGGCTGGCAGATCATGAAGTCGCTCGCGGTCGCCGAAGCGCAAGGCTGGCCGCGTTATGTCGCCCATCAGGTCTACTATTCACTCGTTGGCCGCGACTACGAATGGGATCTGATGCCGCTCGGCGCCGATCAGGGTGTCGGCGCGCTCGTCTGGAGCCCGCTCGGTTGGGGACGGCTGACCGGCAAGATCCGGCGCGACGTGGCCCTGCCGGAAGGCAGCCGGCTGCACGAGACCGCCCAGTTCGGGCCGCCGGTCGACGAGGAACGGCTCTACCGTGTGATCGACATTCTCGACGACCTGGCCAGCGAGACCGGCAAGGCCGTACCGCAGATCGCGCTCAACTGGCTGATCCAGCGTCCGACGGTGTCGTCGGTCATCATCGGCGCGCGCAATGAAGCTCAGCTCCGCCAGAACCTGGGAGCCGTCGGCTGGGTGCTGACGCCGGACCAGATCGCCCGGCTCGACGCGGCGAGCACCGTGATGCCGCCCTACCCACACTTTCCGTATCGGATCCAGGACGGCTTTGCCCGACGCAATCCGCCGATCGTCAGTTGATGAAGGCGGAGACCTTCACGGTCGAAGGATCGATCCCAGCACCGCGCGGCTTGGGGCGGGGGGCGAGATCTGACGAGCCGAAAAGCGCCGCGTGTCGGGGACCGGCGCCTGACGCGGGGCACCGAATGTACATCGACTGCGCAAGCGACAGGCCAAGGCAAAACTCCCGAAGGTCCGGCGAGCGCGGCATAGGATTAGATCGCGCGTGCCGGATTTTCGAGATTTCAGCTAGTTATGAGGATGTGGCGATCGTTCGCGAAACGCTGCGAACGATCGTCTTTCATTCCCACTCGATTGTGCCCGGCGGCTTCGACGTCACGTCGTAGACCACACGGTTGACGCCGCGGACCTCGTTGATGATGCGGGTCGCGGCGCGGCCGAGGAAGTCCATGTCGAAGTGGAAGAAGTCCGCCGTCATGCCGTCGACCGAGGTCACGGCGCGCAGCGCCAGCACGTGCTCGTAGGTGCGGCCGTCGCCCATCACGCCGACGGTCTGCACCGGCAGAAGCACCGCGAAGGCCTGCCAGATCGCGTCGTAGAGACCGGCCTTGCGGATCTCGTCCAGATAGATCGCGTCGGCGCGGCGCAGGATGTCGAGCTTTTCGCGGGTCACACCGCCGGGGCAGCGGATCGCCAGGCCCGGGCCCGGGAACGGATGCCGGCCGACGAAGATCTCCGGCAGACCGAGTTCGCGGCCGAGGGCGCGGACCTCGTCCTTGAACAGCTCGCGCAGCGGCTCGACCAGCTTCAGCTTCATGTGGTCCGGCAGGCCGCCGACGTTGTGGTGCGACTTGATCGTCACCGACGGGCCGCCGACCGCGGAGACGCTCTCGATCACGTCCGGATAGAGCGTGCCCTGCGCGAGGAAGCCCGCGCCGCCGATCTTGGCCGCCTCGGCATCGAAGACCTCGATGAACAGGCGCCCGATCGTCTTGCGCTTCTTCTCCGGGTCGGTCTCGCCCTCGAGCGCGGTCAGGAACGTCTCGCTCGCGTCCACGTGGACGAGCGGGATGTTGTAATGGTTGCGGAACAGGCCGACGACCTGCTCGGCCTCGTTCATGCGCATTAAGCCGTGGTCGACGAAGATGCAGGTGAGCTGGTCGCCGATCGCCTCGTGGATCAGCACCGCCGCAACCGCCGAATCGACGCCGCCGGAGAGGCCGCAGATCACCTTCTCCGACCCGACCTGCGCGCGGATCTTCGCCTTCATCTCCTCGCGGAACGCCGCCATCGTCCAGTCGCCCGGCAGGCCGGCGACGTGATGGACGAAGTTCGAGATCAGCTTGGCGCCGTCCGGCGTATGCACCACCTCGGGGTGGAACATCACGCCGTAGAACTTGCGCTTCTCGTCGGCGATGTAGGCGTAGGGCGCGTTCTCGGAGGTGCCGATCACCTCGAAGCCCTTCGGCGGCCGGATCACGCGGTCGCCGTGGCTCATCCAGACCTGATGCCGGGTGCCGGCGTCCCACAGGCCGTCGGTCAGCGAGGTCTTGCCGGCGACCGTCACATAGGCGCGGCCGAATTCACGGTGGTCGGCGCTCTCGATCTCGCCGCCGAGCTGCTCGACCATGCACATCTGGCCGTAGCAGATGCCGAGCATCGGCACGCCGGCCTCGAACAGCGCCTGCGGCGCGCGCGGGCTGTTCGCCTCGGTGGTCGAGGCGGGACCGCCCGACAGGATGATCGCCTTGGGGCGCATCCGCTCGAAGGCCTCGCCGGCCTTCTGATAGGGCACGATCTCCGAGTAGACGCCGCACTCGCGCACGCGGCGCGCGATGAGCTGAGTGAACTGGGAGCCGAAGTCGACGATGAGGACGGTGTTCGTGTGCATGGGCGGGATTTACGGGAGTTGCGCGCCGGAGGCAAGGCGCCGGAACCCACCATTCCCGCCATTCTGGCCATGGCCGCTCTGCACCGGCCGCGTCTCCGAGCCGTGCCGTGAAGAGCGGCCGTGTCCGCGCTAGGCCATGCCGCGGCTCAGTTGCCCGACTTCGGCGGTCGCATCATGAGCACCCAGCGGTAGGGCTTGCCCTCGACGCCCCAGATCCGGCGCGCCAGCACGATCGGGCGCTCGATCAGGCCCGGTCCGAAGCGCTCCCTCGCCAGCGTCTGGCAGCGGTCTCCCGAGGCGCAGCAGACGATCGCCAGCCCTTCGCGATCGACGCGTCCGGGCGTGATCCAGGGCGAGCGGGCGTAGTCGAGTTCGACCATCTCCGACACCGGGCTCTTCGTATAGAAGACCACCGGATGCGCGTTGGAATCGAGGCCGCCGACCAGCCTCAGCGGTGTGCCGGTGGTCTCGGTCCAGATCCGACCGACCTCCTCGGCGAGCTCGCGCTCGGGCTTGAACAGGATCTTGCCTTGGGTCAACGCCTGCACGCCGTAGATCGCCGGCGTCGAGGCGATCAGCCCGGCGTAATAGATCACGACGATCGCGACCAGCCGGCGCAGGTTCACGTCGGCATCGACGATGCCGGGCACCGACAGGATCGCCCAGACGCTCAGGAACCAGAGCGGCAGCCCCCAGACCGACGAGAGTTCGGCCTTGGCGACGATGCCGAGGCCATAGGCGGCCAGGAACGGCACGATCCAGAGCACCAGCATCGCGCGGCGCGACGGATCGGCGAAGGAGAACACCTCCTTCAACGCGGCCCGTTTCTCGCGCGGCAGGATCGCCAGGATGGCCAGCAGCATCGGCAGCTGCCAGGCGAGCTGCGACAGCGGGAACTTCACGATGTAGAGCAGATAGCGCCCGGTCGTCGCTGCCCGGTGCTCGCCGGCATAGGCGAAGGGACCGAAATCGTGGTGGAACAGCCACCACAGATGCGGCCCGAACACCGCGAGGCCCGCGATCACCACGGCCACCGCCGCGGGCGACAGCAGGATGCGCCAGCGGTCCGGCCGCATCAGCACCACCACGGCGGCGGCGATCAGCAGCACGCCGGAGAAGTACTTGCCCATCATCGCCAGACCGGCGAGGACGCCGACCAGCGCACCGTTCACGATGGTCGGCCGCTCGATCGCCTTCAGGAAGACGAAGGCGAACCAGGGCCAGATCGCGAGCAGGATCGAATTGGCGTTGAACTTGATCGCCATGAAGCCGTAGAGCGGCGTGATGGCGAGCAGCAGGACCGATGCGATGCGGCGCGCGCCGCGATCGTAGAGGCCGACCAGCATATAGACGCCGAGCAGGCCGATCGCGGTATTCACCGCCGAAAGCAGGAAATAGGCCCAGTCCGCGCGCGGCAGGATCGTGAACCACGCGGCCGTCACCCAGGCGAACAGCGGCGGATGCTTGAAGTAGCCGAGCTGCCACTCGCGGCCCCAGGCGAAATTCTCCGCCATGTCGCCGGAGGTCGACAGGTTCTCCTGGGTCAGGACGGGGTAGATCGTCCAGACGAAGACGTGCGCCAGCAGCGCCACGGTGATCAGCGTGGTCGGGGACAGGCGTCCCAAGACCTCGCCGATCCGGAGTTCGAACCGTCGGAACGCGTCCGCAAATCTGTCAGTACCGGCCGTTTCGCTCAAACGCAATTATCACTCCGCCAACACCAAAACGGCCCGCGCGCGCCCCCGCGGCGACCGTACCATGCACTGGTGTTCGTCGATGCCGTCCGCGCCGCCTTCGGCCAACGGCTTTCCGCAACGCCCTCCCCCGAGGACGCGTCCGAGGGAATATACGATAGGCCACGGAAAGCAATGGCGCGCCTCACGATCGGCTCGGTATTTCAGGCATAAAGCGTCGAAGATGCGTGGAGACGCGCACGGCCGTGCGACACCGGTCCCAATTCGAGATCCTGGGACCAGCGCCCCCTTGATCAGCGCCCCCGTGATCAGGACGCGCGCTGCATCACGGCGGCGAAGAAGCCGTCGGTCCCCGAGCTCGCCGGCGAGAACCGCAGGACCGGACCGGGCGCGCCGTCCCGGCGCACGAAGCGGCCGAGGCGCTCCGCCGTCGCCGCATCGCTCGCCGCGATCCGCTCGAGCGGTTCGCCGAGGGCGAAGTCCGCGTGCCGTTCGAGGAAGGCGGCGACGCGGTCCTCGTCCTCCTCCGGCAGGATCGAACAGGTCACGTAGACGAGCCGACCGCCGGGCGCGACATGGCGGGCGGCCGTGTCGAGCACCTCGTCCTGCTCGCGCATGCGCATCTCGAGCGCATTGGGACGCAGCCGCCACTTGGCGTCCGGCCGGCGGCGCCAGGTGCCGGTACCGGTGCAGGGCGCATCGACGAGGACGAGATCCATGCGATCGCGCAGGTCGGCGAGCACGTCGTCGCGGCCGGGCGGACGCAACTGGATGTTGCGGGCCCCGGCGCGGCGGATACGATCGAGGATGTCGCCGAAGCGGCGCTTTCGGCGTCGTAGGCGTAGATCTGGCCCCGGTTCTCCATCAGCGCGGCGAAGGCGAGCGTCTTGCCGCCGGCACCGGCGCAGAGGTCGAGCACCTGCTCGTCGGGCGCGGGCGCGGCGATCAGGGCGGCGAGCTGCGAGCCCTCGTCCTGGATCTCGACCAGGCCCTTCAGATAGGCGAGCTCGTTCTCGACATTCGGCACCTTCGCAGCGCCCGTGCCGACCGCGACGCGCAGGCCGAGCGGCGACAGCGGCGTCGGCTCGGTACCGATGTCGGCGAGATCGGCGAGCGCCTTCTTGCGCGAACCGCGCAGCGTGTTGACGCGCAGATCGATCGGCGCGCGCGCGGCGAGCGCCGCCCCTCCTCCGCGGCACGATCGCCGAACGCGCGTTCGAACGAGGCCGTCAGCCACTCGGGGAAGTCGCCGCGCACGTGCACGGGCAGATCGGCCGCGAGATCAGCGCCGAGGCCGGCGCGCTCCGTATCGCTCAACGGCTCCGGCGCGTGCGGTTCGGCGAGCGCGGCTTCGAGACCGGCAACGCCCTTGCCCCAGGCGAGCGTGTACGCCGCCAGCGCCAGCGCGCGCGGCGTCTCGGCGCCGAGGCGGGCCGCGTAGCTCGCGCGGTGGCGCAACGCGTCATGGACGAGATTGCCGATCGCGGTCCGGTCGCCGGAGCCGGCGAAACGGTGCGACAGGCCCCAGTCCTTGAGGGCGTCGTTGACCGGCCGGTGCCGGGTCTCGATGTCGGCCAGAACCTCGATCGCCGCCTGGATGCGGCCGCCGTCGCGCATGATGGGCCTTCAGAACAGTCCGTTGGAAAGAATGGCGATCGCGAGCATCGCCAGCATCGCGATCAGCACCGCGACGCCGACCAGGAACGAGCCGCCGCGCAGCGGCAGCGTGTTGCGGCCGGTGTGGATGCGGTTATGGACGACGCGCGTCGCCACATAGATCCAGGCCAGCACCGCGAAGGGCAGGCTCGCGGCCTTGATCAACAGCGCGAGCAGCGCCAGCGCGTAGAACAGCACCGGCGTCTCGAACTGGTTGGCGAAGTTGTTCTGCACCTTGCGGACGTCGTCGGGCCAGCCCGACGAGTCCAGCAGCAGATTGCCCCTCGCCCGTCTGCCCTTGTAGGCGTCGTAACGCCGGGCGCCGAGCTGGAACAGCACCAGGATCGTCACGAGCACCTGCGCGAGCAGCGCGAGGGCGAGAAGCTTCTCCGCAAAGGTCATCGACCGTTCGCCCTCAGACGTTCGAGGGGTAGTTCGGGCTCTCGCGCGTGATGGTCACGTCATGGACGTGGCTCTCGCGCAGGCCGGCACCCGAAATGCGCACGAAGCGCGCCTTCTCGGACAGTTCGGCGACCGTGTGGGCGCCGACGTAGCCCATGGCGGCCTTGAGGCCGCCGGCGAGCTGGTGCAGCACCGCGGCGAGCGGGCCCTTGTAGGGCACTTGGCCCTCGATGCCCTCCGGCACGAGCTTCAGCTGGTCGCGCACTTCCGCCTGGAAGTAGCGGTCGGCCGAGCCGCGCGCCATGGCGCCGATCGAGCCCATGCCACGGTAGGCCTTGTAGCTGCGGCCCTGGTGCAGATAGACCTCGCCGGGGCTTTCTTCCGTACCGGCGAGCAGCGACCCGACCATGGCGATCGAGGCGCCGGCGGCGAGCGCCTTGGCGAGATCGCCCGAATACTTGATGCCGCCGTCGGCGACGATCGGGATGCCGGCGTCCTGCGCCGCCTCGACTGCATCCAGGATGGCGGTCAGCTGCGGCACGCCGACGCCGGCGACAACGCGGGTGGTGCAGATCGAGCCCGGGCCGATGCCGACCTTGACCGCATCGGCACCGGCGTCGATCAGCGCCTTGGTGCCGTCGGCGGTCGCGACGTTGCCGGCGACCACCTGCACGGTGTTCGACAGGCGCTTGACGCGGCCGACCATGTCGAGCACGCGCTGCGAATGGCCATGGGCGGTATCGACCACCAGGAGGTCGACGCCGGCGTCGATCAGGCGCTCGGCGCGCTCGAAGCCCGAATCGCCGACCGTGGTCGCCGCGGCGGCGCGCAGCCGCCCCTGCGCGTCCTTGGAGGCATTCGGGTTGAGCTGCGCCTTCTCCATGTCCTTGACGGTGATGAGGCCGATGCAGCGATACTGATCGTCGACGACGATCAGCTTCTCGATGCGGTGCTTGTGCAGCAGTTGCTTGGCCTCGGCCTGGCTGACCGTCTCGCGCACCGTGATCAGGTTCTCGCGCGTCATCAGCTCATAGACGCGCTGCTCCGGGTTGGAGGCGAAGCGGACGTCGCGGTTGGTCAGGATGCCGACCAGGCGGCCGAGGTGGTAGCCGCCGGTGCCGCCGCCGTCGACGACCGGGATGCCCGAGATCCGGTAGGCCTTCATCAGCGACAGTGCGTCGGCGAGGGTGGCATCCGGGCCGATCACGACCGGGTTCACGACCATGCCGCTCTCGAACTTCTTGACCTGGCGGACCTGCTCGGCCTGCTCTTCCGGCGTGAAGTTGCGGTGGATGACGCCGATGCCGCCGGCCTGCGCCATGGCGATGGCGAGGCGGGCCTCGGTCACTGTGTCCATGGCGGCGGAGATGATCGGCAGGTTGAGCTCGATCTCGCGCGTGACCCGCGACCGGAGATCGGTCTCGCCGGGCAGCACCTCCGAGTGGCCCGGCAGCAGCAGCACGTCGTCGAAGGTGAGCGCCTCGCGGCCCGTCCGAGGTTCGTAGAAGACCGGCATCGCCAACTCCCGCTGGTTCGAAAATGAGAAAGAAGGCCCTGTCCGCGGATCGGCTTTCCGGTCCGGCGGGGGTCTCATGGGATCGCTTATGAGTTGGCGCGGGTCAGTAACACGGAAATGTCGGTAGGGGAAGGGTCGGCCGGCCGTCCCCGAATGCATGGCGGCAGCGCAATGAGATCGGCACTGTCGGGAGGGGGCGCCTCACACCCCCTGCCCGATCGTATCCGCCATTTCCGCGCCGCGCCGGCCGAGCGGGCGCGGGCGGCCCTCGGTCGAGTCGCGGGCGGTCTGATGCTCGAGTTCGGAATTGAGTTCGGCGCCGATCAGCACCACCGTCACCGACAGCCAGACCCAGGTCATGAAGGCGATTGCCGCGCCGAGCGAGCCATAGGTCTCGTCGAAGCGGCCGAAATGCGCCGCGTAGTACGAGAACCCCATCGACAGCGCGACCCATAGCACCGAAGCGAGCGCGCTGCCCCAGCTCACCCAGCGCCATTTGGCGCGGCGGCGGCTCGGGCCGAAGCGGTACAGGAAGGCGAGCAGGGTCGCGACCACCGCGAACAGGATCGGCCAGCGGCCGAGCCGGATCAGCGTCTCGGTCCAGGGGCCGAGCCAGAGCCGATCGAGCACCAGCGGCAGCGCGACCACCGTGGCGATCGACACCGCCGCAAACACGATGCCGGCCAGCGTGAACACGAGCGATTCGAGGTTCAGCATGACGAGCGAGCGCTTCTCGTCCTCCTCGTAGACGACGTTCAGCGCCTCGAACATCGCCTTGATGCCGGCATTGGCGCTCCACAGCGACAGGACGAGCGACAGCGCGAAGGCCAGCGACAAGGTCGAATTGCCCTTCTCGGCGACACGCGTTACCTGCGCCCCGAGCACGTCGAGCGCACCGCCGGGCAGGATCCAGTCGAGCGAGGCGACATGGGAGGCGACCGTCGCACGGTCGGCGAACAGGCCGTAGATCGACACCATCGCCGCGATGGCCGGGAACACCGCCAGCGTGACGTAGAAGGTCACGGCGGCGGCCTGGGTCAGGACGTGGTCGCCGAGGAACTCGTTCCAGGTGCGCCAGAGCACGTCCTTCCACCCGGTTGGCGGGATCTCGTGGGGCGCCTCGGCCTCGCGGCCGCGCCCGGCCTCTGCCATCCGGGCGATATCGGCGGCGTCGGGACCGGAAATGCAGCGCGACGCGCCGCCGGAGGGCGCGGGGCGAAGGCGGGTGTGGGGCACGACTACGGAACCGTCGCGCCGGCGGCCGGCGAGCGACAGCGAGACCAGCGCGAGCGCGCCGAGGGCGAGGAGCGCCAGCACGTCGGAATTCGGATCGAGGCCACGGCGCGGTGCTGGCATGAGTTCCCCCTCGGCTACGGTCGGAGGGGGAAACGGAGACGCTGCGGCAGGGTTCCAGATCGACCGTCACGCGCTGTGGAGCAACGTCGCCGGAGCGCCGAGGAACGCGATCACGCCAGAAGCTCGGTCTCGACACCCAGTGCCGGCCCTGCGTCGGCCAATCGCCGATCGAGGGTCGAGACCCGCGCACCGTGATCCGATGCGGTTGCGAGATGGAGCGCATCGCCGGCCCTGAGGCCGAGACCGTGCTGATCGACGAAACGGGCCGCCGTGCGGAAGTGGCCGCCGGTCACCGGCAGGACGATCAGACTCTCCTGGACCAGCCGATGGAACATGGACAGCGCGGCGGCGCGCTGGGCCACGTCGATCTGCCCGGTTCTCAGTTTCAAGGCGAAGGCGGACGACAGTTCGGTGATGGTCCAGTCGCTGATCAGCAACGACGCATCCTGCGCGGCCAGCCAGTCATGGACGAATGCAGTCCGCGCCTCGTTCGAAAGCGCGGCGACCAGGACCGACGTGTCGAGGTAGCTCATCAGTAGCGGTCGCCGTCGCGCAGGGCGCGCACCAGATCGGCCGCGTCCTCCTGCTGACGCGGCATCGCTGCGGCGAGGGCCCGCAATCCGCCGATGTCGATCGGCTTGCGCGGCCCGACCGCCGCAACCAGACGCGCGATCGGCTTGCCGCGGCGGGTGATGTCGATTTCGTCGCCGGCTTCGACCCGGTCGACAAGTTCGCTCAGATGAGCCTTGGCGTCCGCCAGTGTGATCGCTGCCATGCCGCGCTCCTGACCATCTATATGGTCATATAAGCACGAGGAGGGACGAAATTCCACTTGAGCAGTTACCGATGCCGGGGCTTGCCGGTCGGGGCGTACGAAGAGCGCGCTACTCGTCGCCGTCCTCCGCCGCCTCCACCTGCACACCCCGAAACCCCCGCGCCACCACATACATCTCGACGCTCTCCTGCCTCGACGACGGCGGCTTCACATGGGCGACGCTCGCGTAGTCGCGCTTCAGGCCGGCGAGCAGTTCGTTCTCGGTGCCGCCACGAAACACCTTGGCGACGAAGGAGCCGCCGGGGCGCAGGACCTCGCGGGCGAATTCGGCTGCGACCTCGCAGAGGTGGATCGTGCGCAGGTGGTCGGTCTTGTGATGGCCGGTCGTCGGTGCCGCCATGTCGGAAAGCACCACGTCGGCCTTCTCGCCCTGCAGCGCGTCGAACAGCACCTGCGGCGCGTCCTCGTCGAGGAAGTCCTTCTTCAGGATGATCACGCCGGGGATCGGGTCGACGTCGAGATAGTCGATGCCGACCACGCGCGGATTGCCGTCGGCCGACTTCACGCGCTCGGCCGCGACCTGGCACCAGCCGCCCGGCGCGCAGCCGAGGTCGACGACGCGCTGGCCGGGCTTGAGGAGCTTGTACTTGTCGTCCATCTCGATGAGCTTGAACGCGGCGCGGCTGCGCCAGCCCTCGCGCCGGGCGCGGGCGACATAGGGGTCGTTCAGGTGGCGCTGCAGCCAGCGCGTCGAGGACGCGGTCCGCTTCTTGGCGGTCTTCACGCGCACCTTGAGCTGGCGGGGCGCTCCGCCGCCGCCGGATTTGTCGGTCATCGATCCACTCCGGTCATCGCCTGATCCGGCCGTCCGCGATCATCAGTTCGGTGAGAATGCCCTCGCGCAGACCTCTATCCGCGACCCGCAGCCGTTCGCAACGCCAACGGCGGCGGATCGCTTCCAGAATCGCACAGCCCGCGAGCACCAGATCGGCACGATCGGCGCCGATGCAAGGGTTGGCGACGCGGTCGTCGAAGCTCATGCCGAGCAGGAGGTCGATCATCTCGCCGACCTCGTCGTCATGCAGCCAGGTGCCGTCGACGCGGCGGCGATCGTAGCGCTTCAGGCCGAGGTGCACGCCGGCGAGCGTCGTCACCGTGCCCGAAGTGCCGAGCATGTGGTACTCGCCGCCGGCGATCGCCGCGGCGAGCGGCTCCCAGTCGGCGAGCGCGGCCAGATGGCTCTCGACGTCGTCGACCATGGCCTCGAACACGGTCGGATCGACCGAAACGCCGCCATGGCGCTCCGACAGCGTCACCACGCCGAGCGGCAGCGAGGTCCAGGCCCGGATGTGCCGGGTCGGGTCGCCGCCGCGCCGGGCCTCGGCGAAATCGAGCCAGACCAGTTCCGACGAGCCCCCGCCGATGTCGAACAGCACGACGCCGTCGGCGTCCCAGTCGACGAGGCTGGCGCAGCCGGCGACCGCGAGGCGCGCCTCGGTCTCGCGCGACAGCACCTCGAGCTCGAGGCCGGTCTCCTCGACGACGCGTTCGAGGAAATCGGCGCCGTTCTCGGCGATGCGGCAGGCCTCGGTCGCGACCAGCCGAGCGCGTTCGACGCCGCGGGCGTCGAGCTTGGCGCGGCAGATGCGCAGCGCCTCGACCGCGCGATCCATCGCCGCGTCGGAGAGACGACCGGTCATCGACACGCCCTCCCCGAGCCGGACGATGCGCGAAAACGCGTCGACCACGCGAAAGCTGCGATGCACCGGCTCGGCGATCAGCAGGCGGCAGTTGTTGGTGCCGAGATCGAGCGCGGCATAGAGCGGCGTCGAGGCGCCGCGCGGCTCGGCGGCGCCCGACCGCGACGGCGGATGGGAGCGTTCGGCCTGCGCCGCGTGAGCCCTCCGTGGAGCGGTGGCGTCGCCGCGCCGGTCGCCGGACGGTCCACTCGAAGACCCCTCGTAGCTGCGCCCTGAAGGCTGGGCGCCACGGGAACCGCGCCAGGGCCCGCGATCGGAGCCACCTCTATCGTGGCCCCCGCGATCCGCCCCCCGCGATCGGCAGCACCGCGATCAACCGCGCCGGCCGCACCGCGACCCTTCTGTCCCGGGCCGGCGTCGCCGTGAGGTGCCGCGCCCGAACGGTCGGCGGCGCGGGCGTCGTGTCGGTGATCGCCCGTCCGGACATTCGGTTTGCGCTGGTGTCTGTCGCGATCGTCATCACGCGCGTCGACGCCCCGGCCCGCCTGTTGCGACGACGGCGAAGCGCGCCCGTGATGAGGCGTGTTCACGGCGCGCTGGGGCGATGTCCTTGCGTCGTCGACGCCGGTCTCCGGACGCGTGGATTGAGGGCGCACCGAATCGGGGCGTGCCGAGTCCGGGCGCGCCGTATCGGAGCGGCCGCCCTTGACGTCGGGCGGTCGCCGATCCGCGCCGGAACGGTCCGAGCCTCCGCGGTCCGGACTCCCACGGTCCAGACCCGAGCGATCAGAACCAGTGCGCTCCGAGCCCTGACGGTCCGAGCCCTGACGCTCCGAGCCCTTACGCTCCGCGGCAGCCCGCTCCGAAGCCTTGCGTTCGGAGGCCAGCCGTTCGGGAGCGGGACGATCCGGAACCGAAGCCCAACGTTTACGTTTGCCCCGCCGTTTGCGCCGGCGGTGCTTGCCGGGCGCATCGGTCGATCCGGCCGGGGCACGACGATCCGCGACCGGCGGATCGTCACCTTGCCGAGCCAATGAGATGTCTCCGCGCCGGCGGCGCTTGATCGAGCGCGCGGCGCTTTAGAGTTCGAGTTGAGTCGATAGTAACAGCCGCCGGTCAGCTTACAAGGACCAATTGCTCCGTCGCGGAAGCCCTTCCAGGCATCGAAGAGCGCCCTGAAGGGGCTCATTTCAACGCGCGCGTCCAGAACAGCACCGCCGCCACGACCGCGACGAGCCCGCAGGCGATCGCGAAGCGGGTCCACAGCGTACGCGCCGCGTCGGGCTGGTGGAGAGGCGCGCGCGGCGGCTCGGCGCCCCCGCTCGGATGCAATCGTGCTTCGCTCGCGACCGGCACCTCGGCCGGTTCAAGCGCTTCCACCTCCATGACGCGCGGTCGCCTCCCAAGCAGCGCGGTGTCACCGGTCCGCTCCGCGTCGAGCGGGACCGCGATCGTTCCGGCGTAGTCGCCGAGCGGCACGGTCGTCGGCCGGTCGAGCCGCGCGCGATCCGGCGGCAGGTCGCGCTCGACCACGCGCACCAGGATGACGGAGGTATTGTCCTGCCGCTCGCGGCCCGCCGCCTCGACCGCGTCGAGCAGCGCGGCGACGATCCGCTCCGGCGGCTCGTCGCGATGCGCCTCGACGACGGCGCCGATCGTCGAATCGTCGAGCGTCTTCAACCCGTCGCTCGCCAGCAGCACGACGTCGCCGGGCGCGAGCGGATGGAAGCCGTCGAATTCCTCGAAATGGTCGAGCGGCTGACCGAGCAGCGCATGGAAGAGCTGGTTGCGGCGCCGGTCGGAGGCGGCGGCCTTGCGATCGATCAGCCCGCGCGCCGCCTGTTCGTCGAGATAAGCGCCGAAGGAATGGTCCTCGTTCAACCGTTCGAGCCGGCCGTCGCGAAAGAGATGCAGGCCGGAATCGCCGATCGAGACCCAGCCGAGCCCCGCATCGGTCATGACCGCGCCAACCAGCGTCGAGCCCATGCCGCCGAGTTCGGGGCGCGTCTCCGCCGCCTCGCGCAGCACGCCGTTGGCGCGTTCGAGCGCGGCGTCGAGCCGTGCGCCCCACTCGCCGACGGGCTGGGCGACCGCTTCGAGAAACGACTTCGAGACCAGATTGCTGGCGATCCGGCCGCCGACATGGCCGCCCATGCCGTCCGCCACCACCGTCACCAGCGAGGCGGCGATGCCGGCCCGGGCGAGTTCGCCGCCGGAGGCCCCCGCCCCGGCCGGACCGGGAACGAGAATGTCGACGGTGTCCTCCTGCGCGGAGCGACGACCCTGGATCTGGCCGGATGCGAACTCGAACAGCAACGTCCTCCCTCCGGCATCCGGGGCCCGACGGCCCTTCTCGCGCGATCCGCTGCACCGCCCCCACCGGGAACACCGGTCGCGCGACACTAGAACAGGAACCGTTCCGGTGGAAACACCTCAACGGCGTTTCCCCGCTCGCCGGTTTTGCCCCGACGGTCTTGCTTCCTTCCGCCGGACCGTTGCCGAACACGGGCGCGGGCGCCGTGTCGGGACGGACCCGCGGTGGAAATTTCGCTACGTCATCGTTTCCGCAGCATTGCGGGGCGGCGCGGCTCGTGCCATCCCCTTTCGGGAAACCACGAGGCCGCCGGATACGGACCCGGCGGCGCGGGTTCCATGCGACAGGCCGCCCCGCCGACGGGGCGGCGCGCCGAGGGTCGGGGATGCAGGACCGGAAATACCCGTTCGCGCTCCCGATCGGGACCGACATCAGCGGCTACGAGATCGAGCGGGTCATCGGCGCCGGCGGATTCGGCATCACCTATCGCGCGACCAATCCGGTCACCGGCGCCACGGTCGCGATCAAGGAGTTCTTCCCGCAGGGCCTCGCCAGCCGCGACGGCGAGACCGTGATCCTGCACGGCGACGTCTCCGAGGGATCCTACGAAGTCGCGCTGCAGAAGTTCCAGCAGGAAGCCGCCAAGCTCACCTCGAAATACCGGCACCCGCACATCGTGCAGGGCATCAATTTCCTGCGCGACAACAACACCGCCTATTTCGTCATGGACTTCGTGCCGGGCCTCGCGTTCGACCGCTGGCTGAACGCGCTCGGGCGGCCGCCGACGGAGGCAGAGCTTCGGGCCGCGACCGATCCGGTGCTCGACGCGGTCGACTACATCCACCGGCGCGACGGCATGCACCGCGACCTGACGCCGAAGAACATCATGATCCGCGACGACGGCCGGCCGGTGCTGGTCGATTTCGGCGCGAGCGGCGACGGGCTCGATGTCGAGCGGCATTCGGGCTCCTTCGCGCAGCCGAACTACGCGCCGCCCGAGCAGATCGCCTATGACGACGGCCGCATGCAGGGCCGGCACACCGATATCTTCTCGCTCGGCGGCGTGCTCTATCGTGCGGTGGCCGGCAAGCCGCCGGCCAAGCCGATGAAGCGGTCGCACGACACCGCGCTCGGCGGCCGCGAGGCCGATCCATATGTGCCGGCAGCGACCGCCGCGATCGATGCGAGCCTCTATACGCCGCGCTTTCTCGCCGGCATCGACCGGGCGCTGCGGCTCGATCCGAAGGACCGGCCACAGTCCATCCCCGACCTGCGCCAGGCACTCGGCTGGGACGACGACGATCGCACGGTGCAGGTCGAGCTGCCCACCGTGATGGTCGCCGCCGCAAGGCCGGATCCGGTCCGCGGCTCGGCCGGCGTGTCGGAGAGCCGGGCCACAGGCGCGGGCACGGGCACGGGCACGGGCAGCACCGCCGGTCCCCATGCCGGTTCGCAGGGCACGACCGCGGGGAGCGGCATGCGGGGACTCACCGGCAGCGGCACGCCCGCCGGCGATGCCGATGCGGAGCATACGCTCGCCCCGGTCGACGCCCCCGTCGCCACCACGACGGCGCTCCGGCGCGGTCGCCTCGCGGCCTGGGCCGCGGCGGCGCTGATCGGTCTTGCGGTCGCCGGCGGTGGCGTCTGGTACGGGCTCCAGCGCGCCGATCGCGGCGTCGAGCGCGCCAAGGAGCCGGAGATCCTCTCCGCCGACGCGGCCAAGAAGGCGCCCGCAAATCCGCCCATGGTGGTCGCGGCCGCGCCGGCGCCCGCCACTCCGCCGCAACCCGCTCCAGCGGCGCCTTCCGCGCCCGCCGCAGCGTCGACACCGTCCCCTGTCCCGCCCGCCCCCGCGACTACCGCAGCCGGGGCGCCTGCCGGCGCTCCGCAGGCAGCGGGCACCGCCCCCTCCCCCACCGAGGCGACAGCCGCCCCGTCGGCCGATGCGGCAAAGTCGGGTCCGGTCGCGCCCGCCTCGCCCTGGCGGCGGCTCGACGGCTTTGCGTTGAGCGGCGGCACGATCGCCGAGACCCCGGTCTCCGGCGACGACGACACGCCGTGCCGCGCGATCTGCGCCAAGGACGCCGCCTGTCTCGGCTTCACGCTCGCGCATGCGGTCTGCACGACCGCCGCCACGCCGGCCACGCTCGTGCCCGCGCCCGGCCGCAGCGCCGTGATCCGGACCGATACGGCAGCGGGCGAGGCCCTGCTCGGCGGCTTCGATCGCGCGTCCGGCCGGCTCGGCGACTTCCGTCGCGTAGAGGGTGTGGCGCTGCCGGGCGGCACGTTGGTGCCGGCGGCGACCGAACCCGAGGCCTGCGGTTTCGCCTGCGCCGGCGATCCGCTTTGCCGGGCCTGGAGCTTCGACACGGCACGGTCCGAATGCCGCGCGCATTATCTGATCCGTACCGGCGATGCCGAGAGCCGGCCGGGGCGGATCGCCGGCGTCGAGGACATGAACCAGACGCTGGTGCCGGCGCTGCTCAAGGCGGCGGTCGCCCGCGGCCGGGCCGTGACCGGCTTCGAGGATTTCGCGCTCGGCGGCGTGGTGATCGGCCGCGACGACAACAGCGATCGCGACCGCTGTCGTGCTGAATGCCTCGGCGACCGCGCCTGCGTCGCCGCCACGCTCGATCATGGCCTGTGCGAACGGTTCTCGCGCGTCGATGACGTGATCGCGCGGTCGGGGGCGGAGACCATGGTCGATGCCCGCGAGACGGCACTCGCCGGCCGGATCGAGGCGCTGCGCGCCAAGGGCCGCAAGGGCGAGGCCGACTTCCTCGCCGGCTTCGATCTCGCGGGAACCCCGCTCGCCGAGGATCGCACCCGCGAGGCGGTGACGGTCGCGGCGTGCCAGCAGCTCTGTCGCGACGCGAGCGCCTGCGTCGGCTACGCCTTCGGCGACCAGGAGCGGCAATGCACGCTGTTCTCGGCGGTCAGCGACGCCCTGCCGGATCCGGCCCGCTCCTCGGGCGTGTTCCGCGGCCTCGCCGCCGCTGTCGCCGACACCGCGCGGCAGAGGCTCGTGCAGTCGGAGGCGACGCGCGCCAACTACCGGGACCTGCCGCCGGATTGCGCGCCGGCGGGCATCGAGACGACCGTGGCGCTGGCCGGTCGGCCGACGCCGGAGCAATGCGCCTTCCTGTGCCGGTCCGCGGCCGACTGCCAGGGCTACATCTTCGACGGCGGCGACCGGTCCTGCCGGCTGGTCGCCGGTGTGACCCGCGCCAGGCACCGGCCGCTCACCCATGCGGGACTGTTCGACCCGATCGGCCGCCGGGTCGGCGAACTCGCCGCCCAATGCGGACCGTCGCGACCGCCGGCCGAACGCGCGCTCATCACCCCGCCGCCCGGCCCTGCCGGTCCGCCCGGACAACCGCCCCACGGCGCAGGTCCGGGTGGGCCGGGCGCCGAGTGCGACCGGCTGGCCGGCTATCTCTACGACCCGTCGCTGCCCCGCGACCTGCGCGCACACGAGTACGAGCTGATCGATCCGGAACGCGCGATCCCGGCCTGCGAGGCGGCGGTCCAGAAGCTGCCGAACGTCGAGCGCTTCAAGGTCCAGCTCGCGCGGGCCCTGCAGCGCGGGGCCAAGGCCACCGCGGCGCGCGCGATGCTCAAGGAGAGCGCCGACCGCGGCTATGCCCCGGCGGCCTTCGCCTTCGCGGTCATGGCCGAGAACGGCAGTGGCGGCGACGAGGATCCGGGCGTGGCGGAGACCTATTTCCGCAAGGCGCTCGACGGCGGCGTCGAGCGCGCGGCCCTGGGGCTTGGCGTGCTCTACGCGACCGTGGCGCAGTTCCAGAGCACCGTGCCGGAGACCCGGATCATCGAGCTGTTGACGCGGGCGGCGACGGGCGGCGACGGCCTCGCCATGTACCGGCTCGGCACGCTCTACGATCGCGGGCGGCTCTACAAGCGCACCATGCCGGCCGACAAGGCCAAGGCCGAAGACTGGTATCGGCGCGCCAACGCGGTGTTCATGCGCGACGCCGAGCACCGCGACATCGCCGCCTTGCGGTTCCTGAGCTTCCAGTACGATTTCGGCCGTGGCACGCCACAGAACACCGATCTCGCCGTGCGCACGCTCCTCGACTACTTGTCGGTGCTGTTCGGCCCGCAGAACGCCAACGCCCGCAAGCGCGGCTCGATCGGCGACTTTTCGTTCGACGACTGGTCGCTCGACACGCGCAAGGGCATGCAGGCCTTCCTCAAGACCGCCGCCGGGCTGGAGGACGAGTTGGACGGCAAAGTCGGACCGAAGACCCGCGAGGCGCTGGAGCGCTGGCTCGGCCTGCGCTGAACGGCGCGCGGCGCGCCGATCCCGTCCGAACGGACGATGCCGGCCGGCAACAATCTCACCCGGCCGCACCCCAGTCGAAGCCCGGTCCGCAGAAGGCGACGAACACCAGCGTGGTCGCGCCGATGCGGATCTCGTCGCGATCGGCGAGATCGCGGGCATCGGAGAGCAGGCGGCCGTTGACGCGCACCAGTTCGCGGCGCTTGCCGTCCTCGATGACGAAGCCGCGAGTCTCGTCGTCGTAGACGATGTAGGCGTGGCCGGACGGCGCGATGGCCGGGTCGCCGAAGTCGAGCCGGACCGTCGCCGCCTCGGACGAGCCGAGATTGTTGCGCCCCGGCCCGAGCGCGCGGAAGGCGCCGCGCCCCGGCCCCTTGGTCACAACCAGCCAGGCGACCACCGGCTCGGGCTCGACCTCGTTCGGCACCGAGGGCGGGGCCGGCGCCGGGGCAGATGCAGGCGCTTCGGGGTCCAGCACAACCGCCTCGGGCTCGGGCACGGGCTCAGGCGTGACGGGCGCGGGGCCCGACACATCGCCAGACTCGGTCGTTGCGGATGCGGATGCGGCTATCTCCGGCTCGACACGCGGCGGTGCTGCCGCGGCTGGCGCAGCCTGCACGGCTTCCGGAAGCGCGGGCGCGATCGGTGCTTGGTCGTCCGGGGTGCTTTCGAGATCGACGCTTTCGGATGCGGTGCTTTCTACAGCCGCACTAACGACTGAGGCCGGCTCCGCCGACACGGGCTCTTCAGACGCAAGCGCCGACGCCGGTTCTGCCTCGGCCTCGACGGCGACCGGCGGATCGGCTGGCAGAACGAGACGCGTCGCGACGCCGCCGGGGCCGACCGCGCGGGTCGGCCGCAGGTCCGCGGCCTCGTCGGGCTCGGCAATCGACGAAACCCCGCGCGGCGGGAACGGCGGCGCCGGCACGCGGCGGCGCGGCATCACCGCGGTCGGCCCCTCGTCGGCCGTATCGGCCTCCGGCGCAGATCCGGTGCCGGTCGCCTCGCCGAAGGACCGCGGCACGAAGCGCGTCTCTTCGTTGTCCGGCGTCGCAATCTCGAGATGCGGGATGCGTCGGTCGAACGGCGACAGGCGGGGCGGCGGGGCAGCGACCGGTGCGGGGCCGGCGGTTGCCGACGACGCAGCCGGACCCGAGGCGCGATCGTCCTGCGCGCGCGCACCCGGCGCCGCCGGCTCGGCGCGGCGCGGCATCGCCCGGGTCGGTTCGAGATCCTCGGGCGCAAGGCCGCCCGCGGGCTCGCGCGGCGCCGGACGCTCGGGCTCGGCGGCCGGCGCGCGCCGCACCGGCGGCTCCATGACGGGTCGCGAGCGCACCGGCGGCGCGATCTCGCCGGCGGCCGGCCGCTTGACCAGCCGGGTGATCTCGACGTCCGGATCCTCGGGGCGCCGCTTGTCGGACGGGGTCTCGACCTTGTCGTCGGGCATTGCGGGAAGGCTCCCTCCGGTTTCCGGATGTTCGGCGGCGGCGATCGCCCGATGCCGCGCCGCTTTTCATGGAATGACGGGCCGGTCGCCGCAGCGGTCGCCGCGCGGCGCCGGCCGGTCAGGCGTAGACGAAGCGGAACTTCACTTCGCCGAGTTCGACCAGATCGCCGTCGGCGAGACGCTGCTTCTCGACGAAGGCACCGTTGACGATCACACCGTTCGAGGTCTGCCGGTTGCGCGTGATGTCGGCGATCGAGAAGCGGCCGTCCGGCTCGCGCGTGATCACGGCATGATGACGGTGGACGCTGTCGTTGACGAAACGGATGTCGTTGTCGGAATGGCGGCCGATGCGCGTCGCCGCCGAGACGATCGGCCGGCGCGCGCCGTCGAGCGTGTCGAGGAAGGCGAGCGCCTTCTCCGGATGGCGCGCCCGGAGCGCGTACCAGACGCCGGCGCCGGCGCCGATCAGCGCCAGGACCAGCACGCCTGCGAGCAGGACGCGCTCCTTCTCCCAGAAGCCGCCGGTCGCCGGAGCCGCGGGGCCGCCGGACGGGACCGGGCCGGTGCCCGCCTCCGCCTTGCCGGCGTCAGCGCCGGGCGGCGGGATGACGTCGGCCTGCACGATGCCGGTCGCGCTGCGGCCGCCCTCGAACTGCACCGTCAACAGGTAGCGGCCGCGCGGCGACGATTTGTCGAGCGGAAAGGTCGCGGTACCGCCGCTGTCGAGATATTGCGAGAAGCGCGTGACCGTCTCCTCGTCGAAGCGGCCGGTCTGCGGATTGGTCTCCCAATAGGTACCGCCGGTATCCTCGGCGAGCTTGCGGAAAGCGGCGAGTTCGGGCTGATCCTGCTTCTCGCGATAGCCGAGCGCGACGACGACGGCCTTGGCCTCCTTCGCCGCCGCGACCAGATCCGCGGCGGTCGCGCTCGTGTCGTCGGAGCGCCCGTCGGAGGCGATCACCAGGATGCGCCGCTCGGCCTGGGCGAGGCCGAGCAGCTTCGCCGCGTCGACGCCGAAGCGGTAGAGCTCGCTCGACTGGCCTTCCGGCCTGACGACGCCGGTCGCGCGGACGGTCTCCTCGCGGGTGGCGCCGATCTGGGCGATGGTATCGAGACGGTCGGAGAAGGCGCCGAAGCCGAAGCGGTCGTTCGGGCCGGAGAGCCGCGCCGCCTCGAGCAGGCGCGCGGCGTCGGCGATCGAGGGCGTCAGCGTCTTGACCCGGCGGGTCGAGCGATCGACCAGATAGTAGACGGCCGAGCTCTTGCCCACCGTGGTGAAGCCGAGGAAATTCGCCTCCTGCGCCGCGCCCACGCCCTCCTTGGAGGCCTGCACGTGGACGATCCGGCCACCGGCCAGCGGCCCGAACTCGCAGATCGCGTGCGGCAGATTGTCGAGATTGGCGATCAGACACTGCGGCTGGAACGAAGGCAGATCCTCCGCCGCGACCGGTCCGACGGCGCCGGCCCACACGGCCGCGCCGGCGAAAATATACGTCGCTATGCCCCGCATCGTCCTCATCCGTTCCGACCGGCCCGCTGATGCCGTACCGATCTCTGTTCCATCGTCATCGTGTCTATCTCGAACGCCGGCTCGTCGTCGATGCCAGCCTCCGCCGCCTATTTATCACACCCGGCGAGCGGCGCGCCGCACAGGCGGCACACGCCGCGCCCGTCGGGATTGAGCCCCCGGCAGGACGGGATCTCGCACAGGATGACACCGGCGTCTTTCGGTCTGATTTCGATCCGGTGCCGATCGATTTCAATGAGGTCGAAGGGTTCGAGCGCCAGCGCGGTCTGGCTCAGCACGCTGCGATCGAGCATGAGCGGGTGGCCGGCGGGGTTCGAGACCACCGCACAGCAAGGTTCACCGGCGTCGAGGTAGAATACGAGCGCAAGCCGGCCGGCGAAGCGCTCTTGATCATAGGCGGCGAGTTCAGCGACCGGTTCCAGGATCATGCGCCCATCGGCGCGCTCGGTCGCGACGATGGAGCGGCCCGGCGCCAGGACCTCGAAGGCGGTCTCGCCGCCGCCGCGGCTCGCGAAGCCGAGGCCGACGACCGGTGCCGCGACCAGCGCGAGTTCGGTATCGAAGATCCGCACGGTCTGGCCCGGCGCGAGCACGACGCGCTCCTCGGCGCCGAGCGAACGGCCGTCCACGACCGTCGCCTTCGGGTTGCTCGCGCGGTTGATCAGCACGATCCGGCCGTCCTCCTCGACCAGTTCGAGATGGACGCGCGAGATCGCACGGTTTTCCGGATCGAGCTGCACACCGCAGTCGGCGCCGCGGCCGACCTTCAGCGGCAATGCGTGGATTTCGCAGGAACGCTCGGCCAGCCGGGGATTGACGACTTCGAGGGCGACGGTCGGCATGAAGGTTCAACAATCCGGGCTGACGGTGGCGACGAGTGTGCGTCGGGGCTCCGGCGCGCGTCAAGAATCGGCGCCGGCTCCGAACCTGATCGCGATTATCGCATCCTCCCCCGACGAATGCTGAAGCGGCCGTTCATCTCCGCGCCAGAAACGCGCCGCCCCCCGATCGGCGGGGACACCATTCAGAGACCGCGATCATCTTGACATTTTTAAATAGACGATCGCCAACTTTCGATTGCATGCCTTTCTCTATGGTACTCACCAGGCGTGGGCGAGAGATATTCCCTAGGGGAATTTCCCCCAGTATCATCTATTTCCAAGGCATATGCTTCGTATTTCAACGAAGCTAACCGCCGCGTTTACGAATCTTTATATCAGAAATATCAGCATTCCCTTGCGGCTCGATTCTAACCATGAAAACAGAAACCCCGCCGTGGAGGAATGGATGTCGTTCGCCAATCTGAAGGTCCGCACCAAGCTGCTCCTCCTCGTTGGGCCCAGATCAACGAGATCCAGGGTGCGACCGACGACTCGACCAAAGTCATCGCCACGATCGCCTCGACCATCGGCCAGATGAACGCGCTCGCCACCTCGATCGCCTCGGCGGTCGAGGAACAGGGCACCGCCACGGCCGAGATCGCGCGCAACGTCCAGGAGGCGGCGCGCGGCACCGCCGAGGTGTCGCTGAACATCACCGGCGTCACGCGGGCGGCGCAGGATTCCTCCGGCGCCTCGGTCTCGATCCTCGAACAGGCAGGCGACGTGCGCACCCGCGCCGAGCGCCTGCGCCAAGAGATATCCGGCTTCCTCAGCACGATCCGCGCCGCCTGATCCCTGGCACCTGCGGTCGTCTGATGAACCGGAACACCGGCGGCCCCGATCCCATCATCGGGGCCGTTCGGATTCCTGACCTTTCGAAAGACCTCGGGGCTCGGCCAACTCCGCTTGTGGCACGGCGCGGAACTTGCCGCTAAGCTCACGCCCGTCGCTGCGGTTCGCCGATGCTGAATCGGATCCGCCGCGACGCTTGCTCAACGATCTGTCCGGTTCGGGCCGCGCGCGACGCGGGGCTGCCGCCGGTCCCTGCCCGAGAGAGGCGATGCTCCGGAACGTCTCGTGCCTTCGCCCGTCGCGCCTCGCCCGTCGTGCGGCGCAGCCTGCCGTCCTCGCTCTCGCCCTGCTGGCCGTGGCGCCGGCGCACGCCGACGACCGGTCCGACCTCAAGGCGCTGGTCGCGGCCATGACGGTCGAGGAGAAGCTCGCGCTCGTGCGCGGGGCGCCGGACCCGGAGAACCTCGGCGGCGCCGGCTATCTGCCCGGCGTGCCGCGGCTCGGCATTCCGCCGCTGCGCTCGGCCGACGGGCCGGCCGGCATCGAGGTTCGCACCGAGGCGACCGCCCTGCCCGCGCCGGAGGCGGTTGCGGCCACGTTCGATCCCGCGCTGGCGGAGGCCTATGGCGGCGTGCTCGGTCGCGAGGCGCGGGCGCTCGGCATGGATGTCGTGCTGGCGCCGCACGTCAATATCGCGCGACTGCCGGTGTTTCATCGGGTGAAGGACGAGCATGGCGAGGACCCACTGCTCGCCGCCCGCATGGGTGCGGCCGAGATCCGCGGCATCCAGGCCGCCGGCGCCATGGCGGAAGTGAAGCATCTCGCCGCCAACGATCAGTTCCGCGGCCAGGACGTCTACGATTTCCGCATTCCCGAGCGCGCGCTCGCCGAGATCCACCTGCCGCCGTTCGAGGCCGCGGTGCGCGAGGCCGGCGTCGCCTCGGTGATGTGCGCCTATAACAGGGTCAACGGTCCTTTCTCCTGCGCGCAGAAGGAGTTGATGACCGGCTTCCTGCGCAAGCGCTGGGGGTTCGACGGGTTCGTCACCTCCGACTGGAACGGTGCCCGCTCCTTCGCGCTCGATGCCGGGCTCGATGTCGAGATGCCGGGCACCTACACGCCGTCCTGGTACGGCCGGCTGGCGGCCAAGAGCGCCCGCGACCCCGCCGCCTCCGCCAGGCTCGATCGCGCCGTGCTGCGCGTGCTCGGCCAGATGAAGCGCTTCGGCCTGCTCTCCGGCGCCTCGCCCACCGGCGGCACGGCCGTCGTGCCGCCGCGCCCGGTGCTCGAATTCGAAGCGGGCGCGGCCGTCGCGCGCAAGGTTGCGACCGCGGGCGCGGTGCTGCTCAAGAACGACGGCCTGCTGCCGATCGAGCCGGCCGAGACGCCGAAGACGGTGCTCCTGGTCGGACCAACCGCCGAGCGCCTCGCCGCCGGAGCCGGCGTCGAGCGCGCCTACGGCGTCAAGGCGCGCATGGTATCGCCGTTGGAGGCGCTGAAGGCGGCGCCGCCGGCCGGCTGGACCGTCGATCATCGCGTCGGCATCGATCTCGAAGGCACCGTCATCCCGACCGAGCACCTGAGCTGGACCGACGAGGAGGACGGCACGGCGCAGGGCGCGCAGGGCCACGGGCTCGTGCGCATGCCGACCAGCGATCCGAACGCCGAGGCCGACATCGACGCGACGCTCGACTTTACCGGCGGGCGGGCGCTTCCCGAAGGCAGCGATCTCACCTGGGCCGGGCTGATGACGGTACCGGAAACCGGGATCTATGACCTGATGCTCGAGATCGGCGGCGGCAGCGGCCGCATCCAGCTCGGCGAGCGGATCGTCGCCTCGGCCCGGATCGGTGCCAACGGCGGCGTGGTCTGGCCCTGGACCGGCATCGTCACAACCCGCGAGGGGCTCGACATCACGACGCTGCGCGTCAAACTCATCGCCGGCCACTCCTATCAGGTGAAGCTCTTCGCCAAGGCGCAGGAGCACATCCGGCTCTCGGTGCGCTTCGCCTGGGTCACCCCGGCGGCGCGCGCGGCGCATCTGGCGAGCGCCATCGCCGCCGCGCACAAGGCCGACCGCGTCGTCGTGTTCGCGCATGAGGACGGCCAGCCACCGGACCGTGAAACTCTGGCGCTGCCGGTCGACCAGGACGCGCTGATCCGCGCGCTCGCCGAAGCGAACCCGAACCTCGCGGTCGTGGTCACGGCCGGCCGGCCGGTGACCATGCCTTGGATCGACAAGGTCAAGGCCGTGCTGCTCGGCTGGTATCCGGGCCAGGAGGGCGGCGCGGCGCTCGCCGATCTGCTGACCGGCCGCGCCGAGCCGGGCGGCCGGCTGCCGCTGACCTTCCCCACGACCGATGACCAGACGCCGGCACGCGGCCATCCGGAGCGCTATCAGGGGCACGACGAGATCGTCGACTATTCCGAGGGGCTCGAGGTCGGCTACCGCTGGTACGACGCGCAAGGCGAGACGCCGCTGTTCCCGTTCGGCCACGGGCTCGGCTACACGCGGTTCTCCTGGCGCGATCCGCTGGTGGTGGCGGACGGCGACGGCGCGGTCGCGATCGTCACGGTGAAGAACGAGGGCGCGCGCGCCGGGTCGGACGTCGTGCAGGTCTATCTCGGCCGCGCGGCCGGTGCCGCGCCGGGCACGCCGCCGAAGGCACTGGCCGGCTTCACGCGCGTCCGGCTCGAGGCCGGCGCGGAGACGCGCGTGGCGGTGAAGCTCGCCCCGCGCGCCTTCGAGAGCTGGTCGGAGAAGGACCACGCCTGGCGGCGGGAGTCCGACGAGCGCCGCGTGCTGATCGCCGCCTCGTCGCGCGACATCCGCTTCGACCTGCCCTTGCGGCCGGCGACGACGGCGCAGACGGGCAACTGAGGGAGAGCACGCGGAAAGAAGGCGGAGCGGGCCCCGCCGCCTTCCCTTGCCTCGGGGCGCCGCTCAGGCAGCCAGCAGACGGCCGAGCGTCGCGGCGAAGCGTGCGGCGACGGCGTCGCGGTCGCGGTGGCGACCGTCGGCGACCACGCGCTCGCCCCGGACATAGACGCAGTCGACCAGCCGGTTGCCGGCCGCGAACACCCAGGCGTCGAGCGGCGCGTCGCCAACGCTCGCGGGATGGCGCGGATCATCGGCGCGGAGCGTGACGAGATCGGCCGAGGTGCCGACCATGAGGCCGGCCGCGGCGCCGGGCGTCAGCGCGGCGGTGCCGCCGGCGAGCGCCTGATCGAACAAGGTCCGGCCGGTCGAAGCGCCGGCACTCGCGATCACGTTGCGGGCACGATGGGCGAGGCGCTGGGAATATTCGAACTGCCTGAGTTCCGCGCCGACGCCGATTTCGACGTTCGAATCCGAGCCGATGCCCCAGGCACCGCCGGCCGCGACGAAGTCCGCGCCCGCGAAGATACCGTCGCCGAGGTTCGATTCCGTGATCGGGCAGAGGCCGGCGACGGCGCCCGTAGCGGCCATGCCGGCGACTTCGCTCGCATCCATATGGGTCGCGTGGATCAGGCACCAGCGGCGATCGACGGGCGCATGATCGAGCAGCCAGGCGACCGGCCGGGCGCCGGACCATGCGACGCAGTCTTCAACCTCCCGCACCTGCTCGGCGATGTGGATGTGGATCGGGCCATCGCCGGCGAGCGGGATCGTGGCGGCGAGTTCATCGGGTGTCACGGCGCGCAGCGAGTGCGGCGCGATGCCGGTGACGGCGCCGGGCACGCGCGCGGCGGCAGCGCGGGCGCCGTCGAGAAGTCGGGCATAGCGCTCGACATCGTTGATGAAGCGGCGCTGCCCTTCGGCCGGCGCGCCGCCGCCGAAGCCCGAGCGGGCGTAGAGCACCGGCAGCAGCGTCAGGCCGATGCCGGTCGCCGATGCGGCAGAAGCGATGCGCTCGGCCATCTCGGCAATGTTGGCATAGGGCCGGCCGTCGCGGTCGTGGTGCAGATAGTGGAACTCGCCGACGCGGGTGAAGCCCGCCTCCAGCATCTCGACATAGAGTTCGGCGGCGACCGCCTCGACGTCGTCCGGGCTCATAGTCAGCGCGAAGCGATACATGAGCTCGCGCCAGCTCCAGAAACTGTCGGCGGTCGGGCCGCGGGTCTCGGTCAGACCGGCCATGGCGCGCTGGAAGGCATGGCTGTGCAAGTTCGGCATGCCGGGGACGGCGATCGCGTGCCGCACATCCGCCGGCCCCGGCGCGGTGCCGGTCTCGATGCCGGCGATCCGGCCCTCGGCGATCGTCAGACGCACCGCGTCGCGCCAGCCCTCGGGCAGCAGCGCCCGGTCGAAGAACAGTGTCACCATGGTCTCGAACCACCTCGGAATCGCGGGCCGATGTTAGCCTGCGCGGCGTGGCGGGTGCGAGAGCCGGGGCGAAAATCCCCGCCGGTCCGCCTTCCCGACCGCTTGCGCGCCTGATGATTATGTCTATACTTATTCATATCCGATGACCAGCCCGATCGACGCGGGCCGTCATTGCACCAGGGTGATTCCATGACCGATCAGGCCCCGACCGATCTCGCCCCGACCGCGCCTGCTCCGCGCCGGATCTGGCGCAACGCGCGGCTCGCGACGATGCGCGCCGACCGGCCTGGGCTCGGCATCGTCGAGCGCGGCGCGATCGTCGCCGACCATGGCCTGATCGCCTATGCCGGTCCCGAGGCCGATCTGCCGTCGGATCTCGTCCGCGGCGGCGAGATCATCGATTGCGACGGCCGCTGGATCACGCCTGGGCTGATCGACTGCCACACCCATCTCGTCCATGGAGGCGACCGCGCCAACGAATTCGAGCTGCGGCTGAAGGGCGCCAGCTACGAGGAGATCGCGCGCGCCGGCGGCGGCATCGTCTCATCGGTCGCGGCGACGCGCGCGGCCTCGGAGGACGAGCTCGTTCGCCAGACCCTGCCGCGGCTCGACGCGCTGATCGCCGAGGGTGTCACGACCGTCGAGATCAAGTCCGGCTACGGCCTCGACACCGCGAGCGAACTGAAGTCGCTGCGCGCCGCCCGCGCGCTCGAGAAGGTCCGCGACGTGGCGATCGCCACGACCTTTCTCGGCGCCCATGCGCTGCCGCCGGAAGCCCAGGGCGACAAGGCGGCCTACATCGACCTGATCGTGCGTGACATGCTGCCGGCGGTCGCGGCCGAATGGCTCGCAGACGCGGTCGACGGTTTCTGCGAGGGCATCGCCTTCTCGCCCGATGAGATCGCACGCGTATTCGATGCCGCGAAGGGCTTCGGCCTGCCGGTCAAGCTGCATGCCGACCAGTTGTCGAACCTCGGCGGTGCGGCGCTGGCCGCGCGCTATGGTGCGCTGTCGGCCGACCATCTCGAACACACCGACGAAGCGGGAGCGGCGGCGATGGCGGCGGCCGGCACGGTCGCGGTGATCCTGCCGGGCGCGTTCTACTTCATCCGCGAGACCAAGCGGCCGCCGATCGAGCTGTTCCGCGCCCACGGCGTGCCGATGGCGGTCGCGACCGACTGCAATCCCGGCACCTCGCCGCTGACCTCGCTGCTTCTGACCATGAACATGGCCGCGACGCTGTTCCGCATGACCGTCGAGGAATGTCTCCTCGGCGTCACGCGCGAGGCGGCGCGCGCGCTCGGACGGCTCGGCGAGATCGGCACGATCGAGCCCGGCAAGGCCTGCGATCTGGCGATCTGGGACATCGAGCGGCCGGCCGAACTCGTCTATCGCATGGGCTTCAATCCGCTCCATGCGCGCATCCGGAGGGGACGATGACCACCACCATAACGATCGTGCCGGGCGCCGTGCCGCTCGCCGACTGGCGCGCGATCTGGCGCGGCGCGCCGATCGCGCTCGATCCGGCCGCGCGCCCGAAGATCGAGAGGAGCGCCGAGGCCGTGCGCCGGATCCTCGCCAAGGGCGAGCCGGTCTACGGCATCAACACCGGCTTCGGAAAGCTCGCGAGCGTCCGGATCGGCGACGCCGATCTCGGCACGCTCCAGCGCAACATCGTGCTCAGCCACGCAGCGGGCGTCGGCGCGCCGCTCAGCCGCCCGATCACGCGGCTCATGATGGTGCTGAAGCTCGCGAGCCTCGCGCAAGGCGCCTCCGGCGTGCGGCCGGAGACGCTGGATCTCCTGGAGGCGATGATCGCGCGGGATCTGATCCCGGTCGTGCCGTCTCAGGGCTCGGTCGGAGCCTCGGGCGACCTCGCGCCGCTGTCGCACATGACCGCGACCATGATCGGCGTCGGCGAGATCTTTATGCATGGTGCACGCCTGCCGGCAGCCGAGGCGCTCGCCGCGGCGGGCCTGAAGCCGATCGTGCTCGGCGCCAAGGAAGGGCTGGCGCTGCTGAACGGCACGCAGTTCTCGACCGCCAATGCGCTCGCAGGCCTGTTCGAGGCCGAGCGGCTGTTCCAGTCGGCGCTGATCGCCGGCGCCCTGTCGACCGACGCGGCGCGCGGCTCCGACACACCGTTCGATCCGCGCATCCATGCGCTGCGCAAGCATCGCGGCCAGATCGCGGTCGCCGATGCACTGCGCGGCCTGATGGCCGGCAGTGCGATCCGTGCTTCGCATCGGGTCGACGATCCGCGCGTGCAGGACCCCTACTGCCTGCGCTGCCAGCCGCAGGTGATGGGCGCCGCCCTCGACGTGCTCCGGCAGGCGGCCGAGACGCTGGAGACCGAGGCGAACGGCGTCTCCGACAATCCGCTGATCTTCGCCGAGGACGGCGAGGCGCTGTCGGGCGGCAACTTCCACGCCGAACCGGTCGCCTTCGCCGCCGACATGATCGCCATGGCGGTCTGCGAGATCGGTTCGATCTCCGAGCGGCGCATCGCCATGCTGGTCGATCCGGCGCTGTCGGGCATTCCGGCGTTCCTGACGCCGAAGCCGGGGCTCAACTCCGGCTTCATGATCCCGCAGGTGACCGCCGCCGCGCTCGTCTCCGAGAACAAGCAGATGGCGCATCCGGCGAGCGTCGACTCGATCCCGACCTCGGCCAACCAGGAGGATCACGTCTCCATGGCCGCGCATGGCGCGCGCCGCTTGGCCGCCATGGTCGAGAACGCGCTCAATGTGGTGGCGATCGAACTCCTCGCCGCTGCGCAGGGCTGCGACTTCCATGCGCCGCTCGCCTCGAGCCCGGCGCTGGAGGCTGTGCGGGGGCTCGTACGCGCCGAGGTTCCGCACCTCGACGACGATCGGCATTTCCATCCGGATCTGGTCGCCGCCGCCGACATGATCCGCTCCGGCGCGGTCGTCGCCGCGGCTGGTGCGAGCGCCCTGCCCGGCCTCGACCCTTCACGCACGCAGGGAGCCGCCGCATGAGCGCCCGTCCCGACTGGCTGAGCGTCACGCGCGGCGAGGCGCCGCTTCTGGTCTCCATCCCTCACACCGGCACGCTCATTCCGGAACCGATCGAAGCGCGGCTCGTGTCGCCCTGGCTCGCCCGCAAGGACGCGGACTGGTGGATCGACCGGCTCTACGGTTTTGCCGCCGATCTCGGCGCGACGGTCGTTCACACGGCGATCTCGCGCACGGTGATCGACGTCAACCGCGATCCCTCCGGCGTCTCGCTCTATCCGGGTCAGGCGACCACCGAACTCTGCCCGACCACGACCTTCGACGGCGAGGCGCTCTACCGGCCCGGCGCCGAGCCGAGCGCGGAAGAGATCGCCGAACGGCGCCGGATCTGGTTCGACCCCTATCACGCCGCTCTGGCCGCAGAGGTCGCGCGGCTGAAGGCGCGCCATCCGGCGATCGTCGTCTACGACTGTCATTCGATCCGCTCGGTGATCCCGCGCCTGTTCGACGGCGAACTGCCGCAGTTCAACATCGGCACCAATTCGGGCGCGGCCTGCGCGGTCGACTTGACCGCGCGTGTCGAGGCGATCTGCGCGGCGTCGGGCCTTTCGCATGTGACCAACGGCCGGTTCAAGGGCGGCTTCATCACCCGTAGCCTCGGACGCCCTGAGGCCGGCGTGCACGCGATCCAGATGGAGCTCGCCTGTCGCGGCTACATGGCCGATCCGGCCGGCGCCCTCGATCCCGACACCTGGCCCGCGCCGTGGGATCCGGCATTCGCCGCGCCGATCGCGGTCGATCTCGAACGCATCCTGCAGTCCGCCCTCGATTTCGCCTCTTGCCTCCGCCCGGAGTGACCCCGATGACCCGTATCGACAACGCCCGTTCGATCCGCGCGCCGCGCGGCACCGATCTCAACACCAAGAGCTGGCTGACCGAAGCGCCGCTCCGGATGCTGATGAACAATCTCGACGCCGAGGTCGCCGAGCGGCCGGGCGAGCTGGTCGTCTACGGCGGCATCGGCCGCGCGGCGCGCGACTGGGAGAGCTTCGATCGCATCGTCGAGACGCTGAAGCGGCTCGAGGCCGACCAGACGCTGCTGGTGCAGTCCGGCAAGCCCGTCGGTGTATTCCGCACGCATGCGGATGCGCCGCGCGTGATCCTGGCGAACTCTAACCTCGTGCCGCGCTGGGCGACCTGGGAGCACTTCCACGAGCTCGATCGCAAGGGGCTCATGATGTACGGCCAGATGACCGCCGGGTCCTGGATCTACATCGGCAGCCAGGGCATCGTGCAGGGCACCTACGAGACCTTCGTGGAGGTCGGTCGGCGCCATTACGGCGGCGACCTCGCCGGCCGCTGGATCCTGACCGCCGGTCTCGGCGGCATGGGCGGCGCGCAGCCGCTCGCCGCGACCATGGCCGGCGCCTCCTGCCTCGCGGTCGAGTGCCAGCCGTCGCGCATCGAGATGCGGCTGAAGACGCGCTACCTCGACGTCCAGGCCAAGGATCTCGACGAGGCGCTGGCGATCATCGAACAGTCCTGCCGGGACAAGAAGCCGATCTCGGTCGGCCTCCTCGGCAACGCCGCCGATGTCTTCCCCGAACTGGTCCGCCGCGGCATCCGCCCGGATGCCGTCACCGACCAGACCTCGGCGCATGATCCGATCAACGGCTACCTGCCCAAGGGCTGGACGCTCGCCGACTGGGAGGCGAAGCGCGAGAGCGATCCGAAGGCGGTCGACAAGGCGGCGCGGGCGTCGATGGCGACCCATGTCCGCGCCATGCTCGACTTCCATAAGATGGGCGTGCCGACGCTCGACTACGGCAACAACATCCGACAGATGGCCAAGGAAGAGGGCGTCGCCGACGCGTTCGACTTCCCCGGCTTCGTCCCGGCCTATATCCGGCCGCTGTTCTGCCGCGGCATCGGGCCGTTCCGCTGGGCGGCGCTGTCGGGCGATCCGGAGGACATTTATCGCACCGACCAGAAGGTCAAGGAGCTGATCCCCGACGACAAGCACCTGCACAACTGGCTCGACATGGCGCGCGAGCGCATCGCGTTCCAGGGCCTGCCGGCGCGCATCTGCTGGGTCGGCCTCGGCCAGCGGCACCGGCTCGGGCTCGCCTTCAACGAGATGGTGCGCAAGGGCGAACTCAAGGCGCCGATCGTCATCGGCCGCGATCATCTCGATTCCGGTTCGGTCGCCTCGCCGAACCGCGAGACCGAAGCCATGCAGGACGGATCGGATGCCGTCTCCGACTGGCCGCTGCTCAACGCGCTGCTGAATTGTGCCTCGGGCGCGACCTGGGTGTCGCTGCACCACGGCGGCGGCGTCGGCATGGGCTTCTCGCAGCATTCCGGCATGGTGATCTGCTGCGACGGCACCGAGGCGGCGGATCGGCGGCTCGAGCGCGTGCTCTGGAACGA
Organism: Ancalomicrobiaceae bacterium S20; assembly: GCA_040269895.1. NCBI lineage: Bacteria > Pseudomonadati > Pseudomonadota > Alphaproteobacteria > Hyphomicrobiales > Ancalomicrobiaceae > Methyloraptor > Methyloraptor flagellatus. The sequence continues at coordinate 2,431,083 of CP158568.1, forward strand.
CCCGGCGACCGGCGTCATGCGCCACGCCGACGCCGGCTACGACATCGCGATCGACTGCGCGCGCGAGCACCAGCTCGACCTGCCGGGCATCCTCGGATGACCGGCGTCCGCCTGCTCCGCGCCACCGATCGCGCGCCGAAACCGTGGAAGAACGGCGGCGGCGTGACCACGGACGTGCTGGTCCGGCCCGAAGGGGCCGGACTGGACGATTTCGAGGCGCGGATCAGCATCGCGGAAGTGGCGGCGTCCGGGCCGTTCTCGGTGTTCCCCGGCATCGATCGCTCGACCGCGATCCTCGCCGGGGCCGGCATGGACCTGATGGTCGGCGACGCCGCGCCGGCGCGGCTCGCGCCCGGTGGCGCGCCGCATCGCTATCCGGGCGACGTGCCGACCAGCGCGACGCTGGTTGCGGGGCCGATCACCGATCTCAATGTCATGACCCGGCGCGGCGTCGTCGCTCATGAGATGCGCCGCATCGCGCTCGCACCGGGTTCGGTCGCGCCGTTCGATCTCGCCGATGCGGCGATGCTGTGGCAGAGCGGCGATGGCGTGATCGAGACGCCGGGAGGGACCGTCACGCCCGCCCCGCTCGATGCGATCACCTGCGCGACGCCGGGGCGCTGGCGTGTGACGACCACGACCGACGTCGTGCTGTTCGTGATCGGGTTCGTCCGCCGGACGTGAGCTTGGCCACCCGCAGCGGCCACGCTCGCAGCGGACGCCGATCTCAGCGTGATCCGGCTGTCGACGGCGTGAACCGCGCGACCAGCGTCTGGCGATCACCCGGATACCAGAGCTTCACCGCCGTGATCGACTGGTCCGAGCGCCAGGTCTGGCGCTCAACCACCAGACAGGCCATGCCGGCCGGAATATCCAGCAGGTCGGCGATGCGGGCGTCGGCGCTGGCGGCGGAGATCCGATGTTCGGCGCCGTGCCAGGGCTCGTGACGCAGGAGCCAGGTGCCCGGCGGCTCGGTCGAGAAATCGGTGGTCGCGGCTTCCGGCACGGTCGACAGCGCGATCACGCGGTTCTCAATCGCGTAGGGCCGGCCCTCGGCGAAATGCCGGCATTCGAGCGCCAGCACGGGCGCGCCCGGCTCCAGCCCGAGCATCTCGGCATCGGCGCGGGTCGCCTTGCGTTGCCGGCGCGAAAGGAGTTCGTAGGCATAGGCCTCGCCGCGCGCCTGCACCTCGGCGCGCACGTCGGGGATCTCCATCACCGCCGACTGCGCCACCGGCCGGCGCACGAAGCTGCCGGCGCGGCGGCGGCGCTCGATCAGGCCGGCCTCGACCAGGCTCGACATGACCTTGTTCACGGTCATGCGCGCGCAGCCATATTCGGCCATCAGCTCATGCTCGTAGGGCAGCCGGTCGCCCGGCTTCCATTCGCCCGAGACGATGCGGCCCTCGATGTCGGAGCGGATGCGCTGGTGGAGCGCCACGTCCTTCAGACGCGGCGCCGGTGCGGACGCGGTCAATGCCCATTCTCCCGAGCCGCCGGGCGATAGCCGCCGGCCGCCGATCGCGCGATGCGACCGGCCGGATCGAGGCCCTTTCGCGGTTCCGCGCAACGATCAACCTAGGCAGCACCACAGGAGTCGGCAAGCCGCGCGATGTCACGCATGCCGGCACCGCGGCCCGCACGCGCAGCCCGCCCTCACCGTCCCGAAACAGCGCCGCGACCGGTGCTCACGCCACCTTGTGGCAGGCCACCGCACGCCCCGGCGCGACCTCGCGCAGTTCCGGCCGGACCGAGCGGCAATGCTGATCGGCGAGCGGGCAGCGCGGGTGGAAGTGGCAGCCGGTCGGCGGCGACACCGGTGACGGCGGTTCGCCCTCCTGAAAACTCATCGCCACCGCGCGTGCCGGATCGGGCTCCGGCGAGGAAACCTTGAGCAGCTTGGTATAGGGGTGCAGCGGATCGACGAAGATCTCCGGCACCGGGCCGCTCTCGACCACGCGGCCGAGATACATGACGACGACGCGCTGGCAGAAGTAGCGCACGACGCCGAGGTCGTGGGAGATGAACACGAAGGCGAGGTTGCGCTCGCGCCGCAGCGTCTCGAGCAGCTTCAGGATCTGCGCCTGCACCGAGACGTCGAGTGCCGAGACCGGCTCGTCGGCGAAGATCAGGTCCGGCCCGAGCGCGAGCGCGCGGGCGATGCCGATACGTTGGCGCTGGCCGCCGGAGAACTCGTGCGGATAGCGGTCGAGCGCCGACTGCGGCAGGCCGACCTCGTCGAGCAGCTTGCCCACTTTGGCGCGCACGTCCGAGCGCGTCGCGAGCCCGTGCACGCGCAGCGGCTCGCCGATGGCGTCGATGATGTGCTGGCGGCCGTCGAGCGACGAGGCCGGGTCCTGAAACACCATCTGCATGCGTCGGCGCAGGAGCCGCAGGTCGCGCTTGAGGCGCCGAGCACATCGGCGCCGTCGAAGGTCACGGCGCCGCCGTCGGCCTCCTGCAGGCGCAGCGCGACGCGCGCGACCGTCGACTTGCCGCAGCCGGACTCGCCGACGACGCCGAGCGCCTCGCCTCGGCCGACCTGAAACGACACGCCGTCGAGCGCGCGCACCTCGGCCTTCTTGGGGATCGGCCAGCCGCGACGGACGATGTAAGTCTTGCGCAGGCCGTCGACATCGAGAAGCGGCTTGTCGGTCATGCGGCGGTCCTCGCCCAGCAGCGCACCAGATGGGAGGGATCGCCGGCGACCGGCGTCAGCGGCGGCAACGTCTTGCAGCGGTCGTGCACGAGCGGACAGCGCGAGGCGAAGCGGCAACCGGCCGGCATGTCGACGAGCGGCGGCACCTGGCCGGGGATCGGCTGCAACGGTTCGGTGCTCTCGATGCGCGGCATGGCGGCGAGCAGCGCGGTCGAATAGGGATGCGAGGGCCGCGCGAAAAAGGCGTCCACGGGGCCGCTCTCGACCACATCGCCGCCGTACATGACCATGACCCGGTCGGCGACCGAGGCGACCACGCCGAGATTGTGCGTGATCAGCAGCAGCGCGAGGCCTTCCTTCTCCTGGAGGTCGGCCATCAGCGCCAGCACCTGCGCCTGGATGGTCACGTCGAGCGCGGTCGTCGGCTCGTCGGCGATCAGCACCTTCGGATGACAGGCGAGCGCGAGCGCGATCATCACGCGCTGGCGCATGCCGCCGGAGAACTGGTGCGGATAGGCGTCGAGCCGCTCGGCCGCCGCCGGCACGCGCACCAGTTCGAGCAGCTCGCGCGCCCGCTCGCGCGCCTGCCGCTTGGAAAGGCCGCGGTGTAGGATCAGGCTCTCGGCGATTTGGTAGCCGATCGGCAGCACCGGATTGAGCGAGGTCATCGGCTCCTGGAACACCATGCCGATCCGGTCGCCGCGCATTGCCTCGCGCGTCGCCTCGTCGGCCGCGGTCATGTCGACGCCGTCGACGACGATGCGGCCGCGGGTCACCCGGCCGATCGGCGGCAGAAGGCCCATGACCGACAGCGCGGTCAGGCTCTTGCCGCAACCGGATTCACCGACGAGCGCAAGCGTTTCCTTCGGCCGGACCTCGAAGCCGATGCCGCGCACGGCCTCGTACCAGGCGTCCCCGACCTTGATCGAGGTGGTCAGGTCCTCGACGACGAGCGCCGGCGTCGCCCCGGCATCCACGGACGGCTGTTTCATCGCTGCGGTATCGGTCATTGCGGCGCCCTCGGATCGCTGGCGTCGCGCAGGCCGTCGCCGATCAGGTTGAGGCCGATCATCACGATCAGGATCGCGAGGCTCGGGAAGATCGACATCCAGGGCGCGTCGAGCAGGTTGTCGAAGCCCTCGCGCACGATACCGCCCCAGGTCGCGGTCGGCGGCGGCACCGAAAGGCCGATGAAGGCAAGCGTCGATTCCGTGCGGATCGCCGAGGCGAGCCAGAGCGAGGCCATGACGACCAGCTCGTCGAGGATGTTCGGCAGCACGTGCAGGAACATGATGCGCAGGTCGGAATAGCCGAGCGCCCGGCAGGCATCGACGAAGTCGCGTTCGCGCATGGTCAGCGTCGAGCCGCGCGCCATGCGGATGAAGGCCGGCACGGCGGTCACCGCGATGGCGATGATCAGGTTGGTCAGCGAGGCGCCGAGCACGGCGACGAGCAGCAGGCCCATGATCAGCTGCGGGAAGGACAACAGCACGTCGGTGATCGCCACGACGATGCGATCGACGATGCCGCCGTAGTAGCCCGAGACGAGGCCGATCACCGTGCCGACCACGACGCCGAGCAGCGTCGCGACGAAACCGACATAGAGCGAGATGCGCGAGCCCCAGAGCACGCGCGAGAGCACGTCGCGGCCGAAGGCGTCGGTGCCGAACCAGTGGGTGGTGCTCGGCTCGGCGAGCACGAGCAGCACGTCCTGATCGTCGGGTCCGAAGGGCGCGATCCAGGGCGCGGCGATCGCGGCGGCGATCATGACGACCACCACGACGATGCCGAGAAGCAGACCGCCGGAGCGGGTCGCGCGGGCGAACGCGCCGCGGCGGGCCGGCTTCGAAGTGGCGGGCGTCGGCGTGGTGGGTGGGGCGGCGGGTGCGGTCGCGCTCATGAGGTCTTCACCCGCGGGTCGACGAGGCCATAGGTCAGGTCGGTCAAGATGTTGGCGAGCACGATGGCGAAGGCCGAGACGACCATGAGCCCCTGCAGCAGCGAATAGTCGCGCTGATTGAGCGCGGTGACGATCAGCTTGCCGATGCCCGGCCGGTTGAACACGATCTCGGTCAGCACGGCATTGCCGATCAGCACGCCGAGATAGAGGCCGACGACCGTGACGATCGGCACCAGCACGTTGCGGAAGGCGTGGCGCCAGACCACGGTCCGGTACGGCAGGCCCTTGGCGCGGGCGGTGCGGATGTAATCCTCGCCGAGCGCCTTCAGCATGCCGGAGCGCGTGACGCGCGTGACGTAGGCGACCATCAGCAGACCGAGGTTCAGCGACGGCAGCACGAGCGCGTTGAGCCGCCCCCAGAAGTCGCCCTCCTTGGCGATCGAGATGACCGGGAACCAGCGCAGTTCGACCGCGAAGGCGATCAGCAGCAGGATGCCGGAGACGAAGGCCGGGAACGACACGCCGGCGAGCGAGAAGATGCGGGCGAACCAGTCGGCGAAGCCGTTGCGGTTCATCGCCGCGAGCACGCCGAGCGGCACGCCGAGCACCGTGCCGACGACCAGCGCGGCGAGCGTCAGTTCGATCGTGTAGGGCAGGACGGCGAGCACGTCGGTGGTGATCGGGCGGTTGGTCGAGAGCGAGCGGCCGAGGTCGCCGTGCAGGATCTGGCCCATGAAGTCGACGTACTGCATCAGGATCGGCTTGCCGAGGCCGAGCTTTTCGCGCAGTTCCGCGCGCGCCGCCTCGGAGGCCTGATCGCCGAGGATGGCGATGGTCGGGTCGCCGGGCACGACCCGGACCAGCACGAAGACCGTGGTCAGCACGGCCCACAGGGTCGGGATCGCGAGCAGCAGCCGCTTCAGCACGAAACGCAGCATCGAATGCCTCGTCGGGAGGGCCGGAAGATCCGGGGCGGAACCGGAGCGGGGGAACGGGCGGCGCGGACGCCGACCTCGAACGGGGAGACGGGCGGCGCGGACGCCGCCCGGGATCTGAGGGACGTCGCCGGCGGATGCACCACCGGCTCGCCGTCACTTCTTGGTGGTCGCCTCGGTGATCACCGGGCCGAGATGGATCGCGGCCTTGAAGGTGTAGCCGTAGTCGACGTTGTCGTGGCGGGCCCAGACCTGCAACTGTTCGAACAGCGGCACGGCACAGACGTCGTCGACGATCTTCTGCTGCGCGGTCGCCCACAGCTCCTTCTGCTTGGCGGCGTCGGTCGAGATCGCGGCGTCGTCGATCTCCTTGTCGGCCACGCTGCAGTGCGAGAAGTTGGTGACCGCCGTCGGCGTACCGACGATCGCGCGCGAGTGGAAGAACTGCTTCAGGTAGACGTCGGCGACGGGGAAGCGCGCGGCCGAATAGTAGTTGGCTTCCGACAGGTCCTTGCGGATCTGCGCATGCCACGACTGATGGTCGACCACTTCCATCTTCATGTCGATGCCGGCCTGCTTCAGCTGCGCCTGCACGATCTGCATCGAGTTCAGCATGGTCGGCAGGCTGGTCTGGATGACCTTGAGCTCGAGGCCGTTCGGATAGCCGGCCTCGGCTAGCAGCGCCTTGGCCTTGGCGACGTCATGCGGGTAGAGCTTGGCGTTGTAGGTGCCGAGATAGCCGACCGGCACGACCGACACCGGCGGAATGGCCGTCGCGGCGCCCTTGAAACCGACGATCTGCTTGCTGTCGATCGCCATGGCGATCGCCTTGCGCACGCGGATGTCGTCGAACGGCTTCTTCGACTGGTTGACGAACAGGAGCGCCAGCTCGGACGGCTGCACGACCTCGACGGCGATGCCCTTCTCCTTCTGGAAGCGCTCGACCCAGCGCTGGTCCTGGCGGCCGTAGACGACGTCGAGTTCGCCCGAGGTGAAGGCGAGATCGCGCGCTGCGTCGGCCGGGATGAAGCGGTAGAGGATCTTGTCGATCTTCGGCGCGCCGCGGAAATAGGCCTTGTTGGCGACCAGCGTCAGGCTCTCGTTCGACTTGTAGTCGGCGATCGCGAACGGTCCGGTGCCGACCGGCTTGATCTTGAAATCGGCGCCGAGGGCTTCGGCCGCCTTTTTCGAGACGATGTTGCCGCCATGATAGTTGGCGACGATGCCGAGCAGCGCCGGGATCGGCTGCTTCAGCACGATCTTGACCGTGTAGGGGTCCACAGCGTCGATCGAGGCGACCGGCGCATAGTCCGAGGCGAAGGAGGAGGTCTTGCTGTCGGCGGCGCGCTTCAGCGAGTAGACCACGTCCTCGGAGGTCATCTCGCCCCAGTCACCATGGAACTTCACGCCCTTGCGCAGGTGGAAGGTCCAGGTCAGGCCGTCGGCCGACTTGTCCCAGCTCTCGGCGAGATCCGGCTCGAGCTCCTCGAGGCTCGCAGAGCCCGGCTTGAAGCGGACGAGGCCGTTGAACATCCAGGAGACCACCGGCTTGTCCTGAGTGGTGGTCGCGCGGTGCGGGTCCAGCTGGCCGACATCGGCCGCGGCCATGCCGACGGTCAGCACCGTCTCGGCCGCCGCCGGGCCGAAGCCGGCGGCGAGCAGCGCCAGGGCCGTGGTCGCGGCAAGGATGTGTCGCTTCATCGTGGTGCTCTCCTCTCGTTATCGCGACCGTCGAGCGGTCGATCTTGCCCTCGCGCGGGAGGGGGTTCAGGGGATTGCGAAGCTCTTATGCCGAGGGCGGGAGGGCCCCCCGCCTGTCGGTGTTATCGATACGTTAGATCAGTGTTCGACATGCGTCACGGCCTCTCCGGGGCCGCCGGCCCAATCCTTGAAGCGCGTGATCGCGAAGGGCGCGATCGGGCTCTCTGTCCGGCCGTCCAGCACCAGTTCGGCGAGGATCATGCCGATCGCGGGCCCGAGTTGGAAACCGTGGCCGGAGAAACCGAACGCGTGGACCAGACCCGGCGTGGTCGACGACGGGCCGACGACCGGAATGTGATCCGGCATCTGGCCGTCGATGCCGCTCCAGCTGCGGATCACCTGCGCCTCGACGAGGCCCGGCACCAGATGCAGGGTCCGCGCCATGCCGCCGAGCGACTGCTCCGTCACCGGCCGCGCGAGGTCGGTCGCAGCGTCGCGCCATCCCGAGCCGCCGCCGAAAATGACATTGCCGCGCCGGATCTGGCGGACATAGACGTCGCCGCCGACGACGCCGATCGAGCGCTCGACGAAGTAAGGCAGCGGCTCGGTGACGAGCATGTTCGGCATCAGCGGCGAGACCGGCACCGGCTCGCCGAAGGCCGAGGCGACGAGACCGCCACCGGCGCCGGCGGCGTTGACCAGATAACGGGCATGGACCGTCACGCCCGCGGCCTCGACCACGAAGCCGTCGGCGGTCCTGGTCGCGCCGGTAACCGGCGTGTGCTCGCGCACGTCGACGCCGAGGCGGCGGGCGAGCCGGGCGTAGGCCGGGCCGACCAGCCGCGGGTTCGCCTGCCCGTCGGTCGGCGACAGCGAGGCGCCGACCACGCGCTCGCCGAGCCAGGGCAGCGCGTCATGCACCGCGTTCGGGCCGAGCATAGTCAGGTCGAGGCCCCATTCGCGCGCAGTCTCGGCGTAGCGCTCGAGTTCGGCGAGATCGGCTTCCGAACGCGCGAGCTTGATATGGCCGGTCGCCTCGAACTCGACGTCCTCGCCGAGGAATTTCGACAGCCCGTCCCAGAGCTTGCGTGAGCGCGCCGAGAGCGGCAGCTCGACGAACTCGCGGCCCTGCTGGCGCACGCCGCCGAAGTTGACGCCGCTCGCGCCCGCGCCGCACAGGCGCTTCTCCATCAGCACGACCGACAGGCCGGCCTTCTTCAGCGTAACGGCTGCGGACAGTGCCGCGACGCCGCCGCCGACGATCGCCACATCCGCCCGCACTGGGCCCGTCACGGTCGGGGCCGTCACGATCGCGCTCATCGGATCGCCTCCCGGATCGGGATCGGTTTGACCGGCGGATTGCCGCGCAGCCGGCCGACTGTCGCGACCTCGGCACCGCGCGCTGCCGCGAGCAGTTCCGCCGCCGCCTGGCCGCAGACGCGGCCCTGGCAGCGACCCATGCCAATGCGCGACAGCGCCTTCAGCCGGTTCATCTCATGAGCGTCGCGCCCGGTGGCGGTCGAACGCAGCAGGCCGACCGTGACACCCTCGCAGCGGCACACGATCTCGTCGTCCGATACCGCCGCGAGCAGGTGCGCCGGGAACGGATAGGCGCGTTCGAGCGCGGCCCGGAACCGCGCCTGCCGGGCGAGCCGGGCGTCGAGCCGGGCCACGCGCGCGGCATCGACCGGACGGCCCAGGTCCTGAAGCAGCGCCAGCGCGGCGCGTTCGCCCTGCAGCTCGGCCGCATCGGCGCCGCCGATGCCGGCACCGTCGCCGGCGACATAGACATCCGGCCGACTGGTGCGGCCGCTTTGATCGCGCTCCGGGATCCATTGGCGAGTCGTCGGCTCGAACCGCAGCTTCACGCCGGCGAGGTCGGCGAGCTGGCATTCGCTGCGCAGGCCGAACGAGGCGCCGACCGCGTCACAGGCGACCCGGTGTTCGCGACCCTTGGCATCCTGCCAGACGAGCGACGTCACCCTGCCCTCGCCTTCGACCCGGATCGCTCGCACGCCACTCACGATCCGCCGGCCGGCGAGCGCGTTCCGCGCCGTGTACCAGAGCCCCTTGGCGAGCGTCGCCGGCTCGTTCATGAGCCCCGGCAGCGCAGCGACCTTGGCGCCGAACGGCGTCACGTCGAGCGCGGCGACCACGGTCGCGCCGGCCTTCAGATATTGATGCACGACCAGCGGCAACAACGGTCCGGCGCCGACCAGCGCGACGCGCCGGCCGATCGCGGCGCCCTGCGCCTTCAACGCGATCTGGGCCGCGCCGAGCGTAAAGACGCCCGGCAGCGTCCAGCCCGGAAATGGCAGCACGCGGTCCATCGCGCCGGTGGCGAGCACGAGGCGATCGAAGTCGAGCGTCTCGAAGCCGCGCGCGGTCTTCAGATCCAGCCGGTCGCCGCCGATGTTCCAGACCAGCGTCTCGGGGCGGTAGTCGATGCTTTCCCCGAGCGCCGGCACCAGCGCATGCAGCACACGCGCCTTCGGCGCCTCGAGGCCATAGAGCGCTTCGGCCGGCCGTTCGGCCCCCGGGGGCGGCTGGCGATAGATCTGGCCGCCGGGGCGCGCCGCCTCGTCGATCAGCACGGGGCGCAAGCCGGCGGCGGCGAGGGTTTCGACCGCGCGCAAGCCCGCCGGGCCGGCGCCGACCACGGCGATCACCGGATCGTCGCCGTTCCGCCCAGCCGGTAGACCATGCTCGCTATGGCCATGCGCGTTCACGGGCGGCCTCCCGCGGTCTTCGCGGTCACCACCGCCATGCCCGGCTCGACCAGCACCGTGCAAGCGCGCAGGCGCCGGCCGTCGGCGAGGTCGACCCAGCAATCCTGGCAACCGCCCATCAGGCAGAAGCCGGCGCGCATCGCGTCGCCGAACTCGAAGCGCCGCACGGCGCCGCGGTTGACCAGGATGGCGGTGATCAGCAGGTCGCCGGCGCGCGCCGTCACCGGCTCGCCATCGATCGTGAAGGCGATCGGCGCGGCATCGGCGCGCGCGAGACGGCTGAATTGCGAGGCGGAGAGATCGGACGGCAGATCGGTCACAGCATATGCTCGTAGCGGCAATTGACGAGGAGTTCCGCGATCGCGGCGGTGTTGGGCAGGTCGACGACGGTGCCGACCAGACGGGCGAGGTCTTCCGGCCGCGTCATCGCCTCAGGGGCGATGTCGGGCACGCCGGCGGTCAGGTCGGTCGCGACATAGCCGGGGCAGAGCGCGGTGGCGCGGATGCCGTGCTCCCAGCCGAGCCGGCGCACGGCATGGGTCAGCGCGACCAGCGCGTGCTTGGCCATCTGGTAGCCGGCGTTGAGGCCCATGACGCGCTTGCCGGACAGCGAGGCGACGTTGACGACACGGCCCGCGCCGCTCGCCTTCAGCGCCGGCAGCGCGGCGCGAATGAGCAGGAACGGCGCCTTGACGTCGATCGCGAACAGCCGGTCCAGTTCCTCGACCGCGCCGTCCTCCAGACCGACGAAGGGCGCGATGCCGGCATTGTTGACCAGAACGTCGATGCGGCCGAAGCGGGCGAGCGTCGCGGCGACCCAGGCCTCGGCGGCGGCGGGATCGGCGGCATCGTAAGGCGCGACGAGCAGGTCGTCGGCGTCCGGGCCGAACACGGCGGCGGCAGCCTCGGGACGGCGGACGCCGAGCGACAAGGCATAGCCCCGGTCGCGCAGCTCGCGGGCAATGGCCGCGCCGATGCCGCGCGTCGCCCCCGACACCATCGCCACCCTGCGCTCACCGGCCATCACGCCCGCTCCGCTTCATGCCGCACCCCTTCATGACGGGGAGATGACCGCATTCGCCGACGCCGGAGTCAACAGCCACTTTCGCCATGCGAAAGAAAGTTGCCTCAAATTTCGATATACGATATTTGCCCAAAGTGCGATCAGACCGAATTCCGGATGAAGAAATGAGCAAGGACGCTGCTACGAGCCAGTCCGCAGCCGCAACGAGCCTGCAACGCGGTCTGCGCGTGCTGCGCTGTCTCGGCGGCGCGCCGGCCGAGGGCATGCGGCTCTCCGACCTCGCCAATGCGGCCGGCGAGACCGAGGCGACGACGCATCGGCTACTGAAGTCGCTGGTCGCCGAGGGTTTCGCGGAACGGACGCGCGACCGGCGCTACCGGGTCGGGCTCGACTTCTTCACGCTGGCAGCGACGGCGGAAAACACCAACAATCTGCGCGACATCTGCCGGCCGGCCCTGATCCGTCTCTCGGCGACCCTCAACGACACGGTGTTCCTGCTCGTGCGCAGCGGCTTTCACGCGGTCTGCCTCGACCGCGCCGATGGCCCGTTCCCGATCCGCAGCTTCACCGGCGACATCGGCGGGCGCATCCCGCTCGGGATCGGCCAGGGTTCGACCGTCATTCTCGCGCTCCTGCCCGAGGACGAGCGCGAGGAGGTGATCCGGTTCAACCTGCCGCGGCTCATCGACATGGGGCCGATCGACGAGGTCTTCCTGCGGACCGAGATCGAGAAGGTGCTGACGCACGGCTACTCGGCATCCGAGACCGGCATCCTGCCGGGCATGACCGGCGTCGCGGTGCCGATCTTCGACACCAACGGCCATGTCGTCGCCGCGCTGTCTATCGGCACGCTGTCGGAGCGCCTGACGCCGGCGCGGCGGGACAAGGTGGTCGAACTGCTGCGCAAGGAGGCCGAGGCGATCGGGCGGCGCGTCTCGCCGTTCGATCGCGCGCTGCGCCATCCGGCACGCTGGCTCGGCGGCGTGCGCGCGCCGGGCGGGTGACAGGCTGCCTGCGGACACAAAAAAGACGGCCCCGTTCGGGGGCCGTCCAGTTTCGCGCGGGTCGGCGACGCCGCCTTGGGAGCATGATGGACCCGTCAGCGGCTCTTGCGCCGGCGGAGTTGGTCGAAATAGACGATCACGATGATCAGGCCACCGGTGATGATGTACTGCCAGAACGAGTTCACGTTCAGCAGGTTGGCGCCGTTGCGAATGGTCGCCAGGATGAAGGCGCCGAGCAGCGGGCCCCAGATCGTGCCGACCGCGCCGAACAGCGAGGTGCCGCCGATCACCGAGGAGGCGATCGCCTGCAGTTCCCAGCCGTTGGCCTGGGTGGCATTGCCGGTGCCGGTGCGCGAGGCGAGCATCACCCCGACGATCGCCGCGCAGAGCGCCGACAGGATATAGGCCTGATAGATCACGCGATTGACGTTGACGCCCGACAGCCGCGCGGCCTCGGCGTTCGATCCGACCGCGAACAGGTAGCGGCCGTACTTGCTCATGTGCAGGTAGATGAAGCCCGGCACCGCGACCAGCACGACGATCCAGAACAGGTTCGGCACGCCGAGGAAATCGCCGCGCGAGAAGGTCGTGAACACGTCGTGGGTGATGTTGATGGTCGAACCGTTGGTGATCAGGAGCCCCGCGCCCTGCAGCGCGGTCAGCGTCGCCAGCGTGACGATGAAGGGCGGCAGGCCCATCCTCACGATGCCGAAGGCATGGAACGCGCCGATCAGGCCGCCGACGCCGAGCGTCAGGAGGATCGAGAGCCAGATCGGCACCTCGTTCTCGATCAAGAGCGCGCAGATCACGGTCGCGAAGCCGACGATCGAGCCGACCGACAGGTCGATGCCCGCGGTGATGATCACGAAGGTCTGGCCGACCGCGAGGATCGCGATCATCGCGCCCTGGCGGGCGAGGTTCGACAGGTTGTTCGGCGTCGCGAAGGTGTTGGTCGCGATCGCCAGCGCCACGAACATCGCGACCAGCACCAGCACCAGCGACAGGCCGAGCAGGTTGTGGAAGCCGAGCCCGCGCTTCGCGCCGATCCGGACCGGACCGCCGTCCCCCGCCTTGGGGCTCGTGGCTTGTGCGCTCATCGGGCAGATCTCCTCATCAGTCTTTCATCGCGGGGTCGGCGTCTTGCGGCGGACGTCAGACGCCGATCGCTTCGCTCAGGATCTGTTCGTGGGATGCGGTCTTGTGGCCGTGGGTCGCGACCTGCCGGCCGGCGCGGAAGACATGGAACTCGTCGGCGAGCTCATAGACTTCCGGCAGATAGGACGAGATCAGGATGATGCCGGCGCCGGCATCGAGCAGCGCCGAGAACAGCCGGTAGATCTCCGCCTTGGTGCCGACGTCGACACCGACCGTCGGCTCGTCGAAGATGAAAAGCTTGGCGCCGTGATTGAGCCACTTGCCGATCACGATCTTCTGCTGGTTGCCGCCCGACAGGCTCGAGGCCGGCGCGCCGCGGTGCGCGGTCTTGATGCGCAGGTCGCGGATCTGGCGATCGGCCTGGTCGCGCTCGTCGCGCCCGGAGATGGTCACGCCGTTGGACAAGCGGTGATAGACGGGCAGGTTCAGATTGTGGCCGACCGACAGGTTGAGGCACAGGCCCTGATCGCGCCGGCTCTCGGGCGCGAGCGCGATGCCGAGCGCGATCGCGTCGCGCTCGCTGCGGATCTTGACCGGCTTGCCCTCCCACAGGATCTCGCCGGACGAGACCGGATGGCGGCCGAACACGGTCGTCACGAATTCGCTGCGGCCGGCGCCGATCAGGCCGTAGAGGCCGACGATCTGGCCGGCATGGACGGTCAGCGACACGTCCTCGAAGCCGCGACCCGACAGGTGGCGCGTCTCGAGGATCGGCGCGCCCTTGTCGAAGGCGTCCTTGTGATAGACCTGCTCGATCGAGCGGTTGATCATCATGGTGATCAGCTCGGCCTCGTCGGTCGCGCCGATGTCGCGGGTGCCGACGAGTTGGCCGTCGCGCAGGACCGAGACGCGGTCGGCGAGCTCGAACACCTCTTCCATGCGATGGCTGATGTAGACGATCGTGACGCCTTCGGCCTTCAGGCGATCGATCAGCGCGAAGAGCTGCGCCGCTTCCTGCCGGGTCAGATAGGCGGTCGGCTCGTCGAAGATCAGGAAGCGCGTGCCGCGCGTCGCCGCGCGCGCGGTCGCGATGAGCTGCTGCTGGCCGATGGTCAGCTCGGAGAGCTTGACGTGGGCCGGCAGGCGGAAGCCGAGATCATCGAGGATCTTCTGCGCATCCTCGACCATGCGGCGCTGGCGCATGAGCCCGTAGTTCGTCTTCTCGTCGCCGAGGAACATGTTCGCCGCGACGCTCAGGTGCGGGCAGAGCACGACCTCCTGATGCACGGCGTTGATGCCGAGCGCGATCGCCTCGTGCGGGCTCGCCAGTGCGACCGGCCGGCCTTCCCAGCGGATTTCGCCGCCCGAGCGGACATAGACGCCGGTCAGGAGCTTGATCAGTGTCGACTTGCCCGCGCCGTTCTCGCCGACGATGGCGTGGACCTCGCCAGACCGGAACGTCAGATCGACATGCTTCAGCGCATGCGTGCCGGCGAAGCGCTTGTCGAGGCCGCGCAGTTCCAGGATCGGCGCGGTCTCGACCGCGGCGGCCGCCGGCCGGTCCATGACGTCGGTTGCGCTCATTGTGGTCCGCTCCTCGGGGCCCGTTTGGGCCGCATATCGGCTTCGGCGCCGGCCTGTCGGCAACCGGACGAGCGGCCGGCGGTGCTCGACCGCCGGCCGTCGGGATCGCAGGCTCAGGCGATCACTTCACCTTCGGATTCAAGAGCTCCTGCGACCGGGCGTCCTTCATGTTCGCGGTCGTGATCAGGTTGGCGCCGGTATCGACGAAGGGGGCGACCTTCTCGCCCTTGGAGGCGGCATAGGCGGTCTTGACGCCGTCATAGCCCATGCGGAACGGATCCTGGACCACGAGGGCCGAGATCACGCCGTCGCCGAGGAACTTCACCAGCTTGTCGTCGCTGTCGAAGCCGACCAGCTTGACCTTGTCCTGCGCCTTGTTCTCGGCCACGGCCTGACCGGCGCCCTGCGCCTGGATCAGGTTCGAGGCGAAGATGCCGCGCAGGTTCGGGAAGGCGGTCAGAAGGTCGGTGGTGATGTTCAGGCCACCGTTGGCCGTGCCGTCGGAGACCTTGTCGGCGACGAGCTTGAGGCCCGGATACTTGGCCGCGAGCTGCTCCTTGAAGCCCTTGGCGCGCTCGTCGAGCGAGCCGACACCCGGAAGGTGGGTGATCAGGGCGACTTCGCCCTCGGCCTTGCCGTACTTGGCGGTGATCGCCGCGGCGAGACCGTCGGCGGCGATGCGGCCGCCCTGGACGTTGTCGGTGGTCAGGAACGAGGTGAAGGCCTTGGAATCCGCGGCGCTATCGATGCCGATGATCTTGACCGACTTGGCGGCCTCGTCGATCGGCTTGCCGAGCGCGGCGCGCTGGGTCGGCGAGATCACGATCGCGGCCGGCTTGCCGGCGACGGCGTTCTCGAGGATCGAGATCTGGCCGTTGATGTCGGCCTCGGACTGCGCGCCGAGTTCCGGCACGTTGACGCCGAGTTCCTTGCCGGCCTTGCGGGCGCCGGCCAGCACGATCTGCCAATAGAAGGACGTGGTGTCCTTGACGATGATCGGGATCGTCTCGCCGGCGGCGCGCGCCGGGACGGTGGTGCCGAGACCGGCGACGGCGAGCACGGCCGCGCCCGCCAGAAGGCCGACACTGCGCCGGGTGAACGTCTCTTTTCCGAGCTTCATGAGTGCTTCCTTCCCTTTTGACCGGCGTCGTTCTTGTGGGTCTCGTTCCGAGGCGGTCCGCGCCGACGACCGTCCGGATGGATGCCGCCGGCCCCGCTCGGGGGTCGCGACGGCGAGAATGCATCGAGATGAAGGGGATCGGATCGCGCGGCTCACGGCGACGGCCGATGCTCGGCATCGGCTGCGTTCTGGTCCACTCACCGCACCGGCTTCGCGCCGGCTCGGCATGCCCGCAATCCATCGCCAGCGCCGGCCCGGACCTCTACCGTCCTGCCAGTCGCTCGCATGCGTCTGCCACGCAGACGCCACAGCGGCCTCCCTTCCGCCTCACGGCACGGCGGTCGTTCGTCGACCGTCCCATTCGCCGTCCGTCGCTTGCCGCGACGGCTGAAAAAAGAGCGTACTTTCCATTCCGCGTCAATTCAGAATTTTTATTCCTTTTTGACGCCGGCAAGCGTGCAAGGCGGTCGTCTCGCCACCGCGGAACCCCGCCTGCATACTTACATGCTAGCATTCTCATTCAAGAACGCTGCCGATGCAAGCCCCCGGACGCCCGCGCGGGACATGCGATTTTGGGCGAGAGCGATATCGAAATCGATATGCCCACACAGACCGACAGGGGTGGAAGGCCGACAAGAGGGCGAGGAGAGCGGCAGGTACGGCACCTCTTTTTTCTCAATCGGGGCCAACTTTCGGATGAACGTTGCCGATCACAGCGCTTCATCCGGATCGAAACGGTGGATTTTTCTGCCTATCCAATGCAGATGTTGTCTTGCAGAGCGCCCGGATCGTCTCGCTGCCATGCCTCAGCGGGCATCGGCCATTCGCGAAAGACGTTTGTGCGCGCGCGTTCGCGGGACTAGAGCAATCGGCCTCCCGGACGCGGCAGCAGGCCGCCGTGAATACGAGTATCCCCCGATGACCTCCTCCAGCAATTCGATGCCGCCGGTCAATTCCGCGCGGCGCGTGCTGTCGGCGAGCCTGATCGGCACCACGATCGAGTTCTTCGACTTCTACATCTACGCCACAGCTTCAGTGATCGTGTTCCCGAAGCTGTTCTTCCCGGCCTCCGATCCAACCTCGGCGGTGCTGCAGTCCTTCGCAACCTTCTCGATCGCCTTCTTCGCACGCCCGCTCGGCGCCGCGCTGTTCGGCCACTTCGGCGACCGCGTCGGCCGCAAGGCGACGCTGGTCGCGGCGCTGATGACCATGGGCCTGTCGACGATCCTGATCGGCCTCCTGCCGACCTACGCCTCCGTCGGCGTGCTGGCGCCGATCCTGCTCGCGGCCTGCCGCTTCGGCCAGGGCCTCGGCCTCGGCGGCGAATGGGGTGGCGCGGTGCTGCTCGCGACCGAGAACGCCCCGCCCGGCAAGCGGGCCTGGTACGGCATGTTCCCGCAGCTCGGCGCGCCGATCGGCTTCATCTGCTCGAACGGCGGCTTCCTCCTGATGGCGGCGCTGCTGACCGACCAGCAGTTCCTCGCCTGGGGCTGGCGCATCCCGTTCATCGCTTCCTCGCTCTTGGTGATCGTCGGCCTGTGGGTGCGGCTGAAACTAACCGAGACGCCGGACTTCCAGCGCGCCGTCGCGCGCCAGGAGCGGGTCGAGGTGCCGATCGGCAAGGTGTTCGCCGAGCACAAGGCGCTGCTGGCGCTCGGCACGCTCGGCGCGACCGCGACCTTCGTGCTGTTCTATCTGATGACGGTGTTCGCACTGAACTGGGGCACCACGGCGCTGCACTACACCAAGTCGGAGTTCCTGCCCCTGCAGCTCGTCGGCGTGGTGTTCTTCGGCCTGACCATCCCGCTGTCGGCCATCGTCGCGGACCGGATCGGCTATGTGCGCACGCTGATCCTGACCACGGCCGGCATCGTCGTGTTCGGCCTCGCGCTCGGCGCCATCTTCGGCGCCGGAACGACGACCGGCGTGCTCGCCTTCCTCGTCATCGGCTTCGCGCTGATGGGCTTCACCTACGGCCCGCTCGGCACGGCGCTCGCCGAGCCGTTCCCGACCGCGGTGCGCTACACCGGCGCTTCGCTCGCCTTCAACCTCGCCGGCATCCTGGGTGCCTCGCTCGCGCCCTACATCGCCACGACGCTCGCCACGAGCTACGGCCTCGCGGCTGTCGGCTGGTATCTGGCCGGCGCCGCGGCACTGACATTGCTGGCGCTGCTGGCGATGAACCGCGGCGACGACCGCGCCGCCACTTTCGTGCCGGACGAGGTCGTCTGAGCCAAAGGTGCCGCATCGAAACGCGCCTGCCCGAGCCGCCGTCCGAGACCGGACGGCGGCTCTTCTTTTTTGCCCTGGCCGAACTGATATCTTTGTCGATCTTCACTTTTCCCTGGAACCAACCGGCCACCCCGGCGTTGAAACGCGAACATTCTGCAGGGGGGCAGGAATGGGAACGGGTGGAATCCACGTCGACGGCGGCACGCGACGGCGCGCGCGTCGGTGTTTTCGCGTTTCAAGGCCCCTGGTCTCGCCTCGCGTCTCATGGATGAACGGTCGCGAGGTCGGCGGCCGATGAGCAACGGGACGGAAGGCAAGACCCCGGCAGACGGCGGCACTGGCGACGGCGGCACTGGCGACAGCTACGGCGGCGCTCCCGACATCCCGCAGATCCCCGAGCGCAGCGACAGCAACGGGCCGGACACGGCGCCGGCATCCCCCTCCGAAGCGCATACCCGCACGCCGATCGATCCCGATGCCCGGACCAACCGGTTCCTCGCCGGCGGCGGTGAACTCGGCGCGCTGATCCGCTCCTATCCCTGGGGCGAGACTCCCCTCGGCCCGCCGATGGACTGGCCGCAGAGCCTGAAGACCGCCGTCCGCATCATGCTGACCTCGCGCCAGCCGATCTGGATCGGCTGGGGCAAGGAACTGACCTATCTCTACAACGACGCCTACAAGTCGATCATCGGCGGCAAGCACCCGTGGGCGCTCGGCAAGGCGACCTCCGAGGTCTGGCGCGAGATCTGGCCCGAGATCGGCCCGATGCTGGCGACCGCGCTCGGCGGCGTCGAGGGCACCTATGTCGAGGAGCAGCTCCTGATCATGGAGCGCAACGGCTATCCGGAGGAGACCTACTACACCTTCTCCTATAGCCCGATCCCCGACGATCAGGGTGAGCCGAGCGGCATCATCTGCGCCAATTCCGACGACACCGCGCGCGTCATCGGCGACCGCCAGCTGAGTTCCTTGCGCGAACTCGCGGCGCGCACCGTCGATTCGCGCAACTGGCGAGAGGCCTGCGAACGCGGCATGGCCGCGCTCGCGACCAACCCGCACGATCTGCCTTTCGCCCTGCTCTACGTCTCCGATCCGCCCGGCGGCGACCGGCTCGAACTCGCCGGCCTCACGGGTCTCCATCCCGGACATGCCGCCGCGCCCGCGGTGCTGCACGACGACCACGTCTGGCCCCTCGCCCACGCCATGCAATCGGCCGAGACGATCGTGGTCGAGGATCTGGCGCAGCATTTCCCCGACGGGCTGCCGCAGGGCCCTGGCCGCAGGCGCCGAGCCGGGCCGTGCTGCTCCGGCTGCCCGTGACCGGCGAGGCCGGGCGCTCGGGCGTGCTGGTCGTCGGCCTCAACCCGTTCCGCCTGCTCGACGAGGGCTACCGTGGCTTCCTCGGGCTCGTCGTCGGCCAGATTGCCGCCGCGGTCGCCAGCGCCGACGCCTACGAGGAGGAACGCCGCCGTGCCGAGGCGCTGGCCGAGATCGACCGTGCGAAGACGGCATTCTTCTCCAATGTCAGCCACGAGTTCCGCACGCCGTTGACCCTGATGCTCGGCCCGCTCGACGATGTGCTCGCCGACGCCACGGTCTCAGGTGCCGTGCGCCAGAGCCTCGAACAGGCGCAGCGCAACGGCGGGCGGCTGCTCCGGCTCGTCAACAGTCTGCTCGACTTCTCCCGCATCGAGGCCGGCCGCGTCCGCGCGAGCTTCCAGCCGACCGATCTCGCCGCCTTCTCCGCCGAGATCGCCTCGACGTTCGAATCCGCCATGGCCAAGGCCGGGCTCGGCTTCGAGGTCGTCTGCACGGCGCTGCCGGAGCCGGTCTGGGTCGATCGCGAGATGTGGGAGAAGGTGCTGCTGAACCTCGTCTCCAACGCCTTCAAGTTCACGCTCGACGGCGATGTCGAGGTTCGGGTGAAGGTCTCCGACGACGGCAAGGCGGCGGAGACGATCGTCGCCGATACCGGCATCGGCATTCCGGAACACGAGCTGCCGCGTCTGTTCGAGCGCTTCCATCGCGTCGCCGGCGCCAAGGGGCGCAGCTTCGAGGGCAGCGGCATCGGCCTCGCCCTCGTCCACGAGCTGATCAAGCTGCACGGCGGCACCATCGACGCCACCAGCGCGCCGGGGGTCGGCACGATCTTCACGATCCGCCTGCCGTTCGGCCACCGCCACCTGCCGCCCGAGCAGGTCTACGACACGGCCGAACCGGCGGCCCCGGTGCGGGCCAACATCTTCGTCGAAGAAGCGCTGCAATGGCTGCCCGGCGCCGAGGCGAACGCGTCGGATCTCGAACTGGAGTCCACGGTCGGCGTCGCCGGTCCAATCGTGCCGGTCGGGCGCGGCAAGTCGATCCTGCTCGCCGACGACAATGCCGACATGCGGGCCTACGTGGCCCGGCTGCTGCGCGAGCAGGGCTACGCCGTGACCGCTGTCGAGAACGGCGCCCTCGCCTTCGCCGCGGCACGGACGAAGATGCCGGACCTGATCCTGACCGACGTCATGATGCCGGAAATGGACGGCTTCGAGTTGCTCAAGGCCGTACGCGGCAACCCGGCGCTCAGCGCCACGCCCGTGGTCATGCTCTCGGCGCGCGCCGGCGAGGAAGCCAAGGTCGAAGGCCTCGAAGCGGGCGCCGACGACTACCTGACCAAGCCCTTCGTCGCGCGCGAGCTGCTCGCGCGCGTCAACGCCAACATCCAGCTCGCCGACATGCGGCGGGAGGCCAACCGGGCGATCTTCCAGAGCGAGCAGCGCTACCTGCTCACGCAGGATCGCCTGTCGCTGGCGCTCTCGACCGGCCGGGTCGGCGTGTTCGAATGGGATACCGAAGAAGATCGCCTGATCGTTCTCGGGCCGCTCGCGCGATCCTTCGGTGTCCCCCCGGACGAGGCGGCCGGCGGCTTGCCGCTGTCGACCTTCCTCTCCGGGATCCATCCGGACGACCGTGATCCGGTCGTCGCCCTGCTCGCAGCCGCGATCGAGGCCGAAGGCGCGTACGAGGCGACCTACCGGACACTCGGCGACGCGGCCGAGCGGATCATCCTGGCGCGCGGTCGCATCGGGCGCACCGCGGCCGGACGCCTGCACATGGCCGGTGCGCTGATCGACGTCACCGAGGAGAAACAGGCCGAGGCCGAGAGCCGGCGCCGGCAGGTGGCGCTCGAAGAGCAGACCCATGCGCTCGAAGTGCTGAACCAGGCCGCCGCGGCGGTTTCCGGCGATCTCGACCTCGAACGGCTGGTCCAGACCGTCACGGACGCGGGCGTCGAGCTGACCGGCGCGGAGTTCGGCGCGTTCTTCTACAATCTGACCGGTCCCGAGGGCGACCGCTACACGCTTTATACGCTCTCCGGCGCATCGCGCGAGGCCTTCGCGCGCTTTCCCATGCCACGTAAGACCGCGGTGTTCGAGCCGACCTTCGAGGGCCTCGGCGTGGTGCGCTCGGCCGACATCACGGCCGATCCGCGCTATGGCCGGAGTGCGCCGCATTTCGGCATGCCGCGGGATCACTTGCCGGTGCGCAGCTATCTGGCGGTGCCGGTCAAGTCGCGCGACGGCAAGGTGCTCGGCGGGCTGATGTTCGGTCATTCGCGCCCGGACGTGTTCGGCGCGGCGGCGGAGAGCCGCATCATCGGTCTGGCGAGCCAGGCGGCGATCGCGATGGACAACGCGGCACTATTCGCCGCCGTCCAGCGCGAGCTCGCCGAACGCCGGCGCGCGGAAGAGCAGCTCCAGGCGCTGAACTCCGGCCTCGAGGAGAAGATCGCCGAGGAGATCGACCGCCGCATGCGCGCCGAGGAGGCGCTCCGGCAGGCGCAGAAGATGGAGGCGATCGGCCAGCTCACCGGCGGCGTCGCCCACGACTTCAACAACCTCCTGACCGTGATCATCGGCGGGCTCGACACGATCCGCCGCAGCAAGCCCGGCGACGAGGCGCGCATCCAGCGCGCCGTCGACATGGCGATCAAGGGCGCTCAACGTGCGGCGAGCCTGACCAGCCGTCTGCTCGCCTTCTCGCGCCGGCAGCCGCTCGATCCGAAGCCGCTCGATCTCAACCTCCTGGTCCGCGACATGACGGACCTCTTGCACCGGACACTCGGCGAACAGATCGAACTCGAAGGCGTGCTGGCGCCCCGACTCTGGCCGGTGGAGGTCGACCAGAACCAGCTCGAGAGCGCGATCCTGAACCTCGCCGTCAACGCCCGCGACGCCATGCCCGAGGGCGGCAAGCTCACCATCGAGACCGCCAACACGGCGCTCGACGAGAGCTACGTCGCGCTCGATTCCGAGGTGATCCCGGGTCAGTACGTGGTGGTCTGCGTCAGCGATACCGGCACCGGCATGTCGAAGGACGTGCTCGCCAAGGTGTTCGAGCCGTTCTTCACGACCAAGGAGGTCGGCCGCGGCACCGGGCTCGGCCTCAGCATGGTCTACGGCTTCGTCAAGCAGTCGGGCGGCCACATCACGATCTACAGCGAGGAAGGGCACGGCACGACGGTGAAGCTCTATTTCCCGCGCTATACCGGCAAGGAACAGAGCGGCGTGGAGGTGCCGGAGGCGACGATTCCGCGCGGCAGCGTCGGCGAGGTCGTGCTGCTGGTCGAGGACAACGAGGACGTCCGCGCCTACAGCGCCATGATCCTGCGCGAACTCGGCTACGCGGTGCTCGAGGTCGAGCATGCCGAGCCGGCGCTCGCGATCCTCAAGATGGAACAGCGGATCGATCTCCTGTTCACCGACGTGGTGCTGCCGGGCAAGAGCGGCCGCGAGCTTGCCGAGGCCGCGCTGGCGCTCCGGCCGAAGCTGAAGATCCTGTTCACGACCGGATATTCGCGCAACGCCATCGTCCACCACGGCCGGCTCGACGCGGGCGTCAATCTGATCTCGAAGCCCTTCACCTACGAACAGCTCGCCACCCGCGTCCGCGATCTGCTCGACCAGCCCTGAGCCGGCACCGCTCCGGTCCGCCGCCCTCTCGCCCGCTCCGCGCGGCGCGAGAGCGGGTGCAATTGCGCGCGCGAGCCTCTATCAAGGGCTCGGTTGGACCACGGCCGGGGAGCGCGCACTTGAGGACCGGACAGCGATGACGACAAAGGCGATCCTGATCGCGCTCGGCGTGGTCGCCGCGCTCTATGTCCTGGTCGGCCTGGCGATGTTCTTCGGCCAGCGGCACCTCTTGTTCCACCCGGCGCGCGAGACTGTCAGGCCCGAAGAGGTCGGTCTGGCGGAGACCGAAGACCTCGACGTCATGACGCAAGACGGCGAGCGGCTGCGTGGCTGGTGGCTCAAGGGCGAGGGCGACCGGGTCGCGCTGTTCTTCCACGGCAATGCCGGCTCGCTCGCCAACCGGGCCGCGCGGCTCGAGCATCTGCGATCGCTCGGTCTGTCGGTGCTGGCGATCGACTATCGCGGCTATGGCCGCTCGACCGGTACGCCGAGCGAAGCCGGCCTCCTGCGCGACGCGGCCGCCGCTCGCGCCCTCGCCGCCGCGCGCGGCTTCGACGACTGCCGGATGCTCTACGTCGGCGAGAGCCTCGGGAGCGGCGTCGCGCTCGCGCTGGCGCGCGCGCATCCGCCCGCCGGCGTGCTGCTCGACTCGGCCTATTCCGCGATCGTCGACATCGCGGCGGATCTCTATCCCTATCTGCCGGTCCGCCTGCTCATGCGCGACCGGTTCGATGCGGCGGCGTCCCTGCGCGCCGGGATCACGGCGCCGATCCTGATGCTCCACGGCGCGGACGACGAGGTCGTGCCGCTCGCCTATGCCCGACGGCTCGCCGCCGCCGGCGGCGCGAATGTCCGGCTGGCCGAGATCGCGGGCGCCGACCACATCGTGCTCGACACGCCGGAGGGCGATCGTCTCGCCCGCGACTGGCTCGCGGCGCTGCCGAGCCCGCAGAAGTGCCCGGCCAAGCCGATCGACACGCGGGCTCCGTAACGGCGCGACAGCACCGCCCACGCGCCACAGAAGTAAAGAATACGTCAACGCGGCGGCGTCGTGGTTTACGACTTATCAATACACAAAGTATTCCAAGCTTCCAATTAACCCGAAATAAACGATGATCCTATTCTCTGACCGGTGACAAAGCGGAGTACGCACGGCTGGCCTCGTTCTTGGACGATCGGCCATGGAGGTTTCGGTGCGGTTTGCGGGTCCCAGTCGAGAGTACCGGACCGGACGGGCGGAGCGATCCGTGGGCGCGTCGACCGCCGATCCGCGCCCCGTCGCGCCTCCCGTTTCGCCTTCCTCCGTGCTCGCGCGCGCCTCCCGTCTGGGCGGCCGGCTCTGCGCGGCAGTGCTGATCCTCGGCTGCGCGCCCCGGCCGGCCGGCGCCGACGACACGTTTCGCGCGGCGATCCAGCAGGCGATGCGCGACAATCCGACGATCTCGATCGACGACCAGCGTCAGGCGCTCGCCAAGGCGCAGATGCGCGGCGCGATCGACGCCTTCATGCCGACCGTGGCGATCGTCGGCGAACGCATCATCGACAGCAAGATCCGCTACAAGCCGGACATCCCGGTGCCGACCACGGGCGTCGACACGACCGCCCGGCGCGAGCCGAACATCACCGGCATCCAGGCGACGCTGCCGCTCTTCGACGGCTTCAAGCGCTGGAACGATCTCCAGGCGACGATCAAGAAGGTCGACGCCGGCCGGTATCTGTCGGTGGAGGCGCGCCAGCAGGCGCTGCTCGAAACCATCACCGCCTATCTGACCGTGGTGCGCGACCGCGGCATCGTCGAGAGCCGACGCCGCCAGGTCGCGGCCGTCTCCGCAATCGCCGGCCACACCGCCGTGAGCTTCGACACGCAGGACGCCACGCGCTCGGAAGTGGCGACGTCGCGATCGCGCGTCGAGGCGGCGCGGGCCGCGCTCGATCAGGCGCAGGCCGCGCTCGCGGCCTCCGAGATCGAATATGCCCGCATCGTCGGTGCCAAGCCGGGGCGCATGACGCCGCCGCCGCCGCCCGACGTCTTCCTGCCGCGCGATGTCGAGACGTTGCGGCGGCAGCTGCGCGAGGAGAGCCCGCGGCTCGCCGCGTCCCGGCTCAATGCGCAGGCGGCGCGCTACGAGGTCAAGTCGGCCTATGCGGATTTCGCGCCGCGGGTCGACCTGCAATTCACCCACGGTCTCCAGTCCGGTACCGCGCCCGGCTTCGACAGCACGCTCGACACCACGGTCAAGGTGGTCGCGCGCGTGCCGATCTATACGCCGGGCACGTTCCCGCGGCTCGAGGCGGCGCGGGTCGCCAGCAAGCGGGCGGAATACCAGATCGTGGACACCGAACGCCGGTCGCTGTCGTCGGCGGAGGCTCGGTTCACCGAGCGCAAGGGGCTGATTTCGGCGCTCGAACGGGCACGGAAGCGGCTGAGCACGATCCGCGAGGCGGTCGAGGCGCGCAAGATCGAGCAGCAGGCCGGCTTCGGCACGGTGATCGGCCGGCTCGACGCAGAATCCGAGGCGGCGGAAGCCGCGATCAGCGTGCAAAACCTGTCGTTCGAGGCCGATCGCGCCGGCTGGGAGATCGCCGCCGCGCTGGCGCGGATCGGTGACACGCCGGGCGCGACCAGGATCGCCGACGCGGCGGCGCCCCGGAAATAAGCACCTCCACCGCCGTACCGGTTCGGCCCGGGGCGCGACAGGCGCAGCGGTTTGCCGCCGCTCAGGTCGCGTGCGGCGCGCCGATGGGCGCCGATCAGGCCGCGCGCGGCGCGCCGATGGGTCCCGATCAGGCCCCGCGCGGCGCGGCCGGCTCGGCGATCAGGACCAGGGCGGCGACCGTCAGCGCGGGCTTCTCCGCTCCCTCGACCTCGAGCCGTGCGGAGAGCTTGATCGCCCGGCGCTCGGGTCCGACCGACGAGCGGCCGACCAGCGCGAAATGGGCGCGCACCCGCTTGCCCGTCTCGACCGGTCGCAAAAACCGCACGCCGTCGACGCTGAAATTGACCGCGACCCAGTCGGAGGGCAGTCGCACCACCTCGCTCGCGAGGCTCGCCAGCAGCGACAAGGTCAAAAATCCATGCGCGACCGTGCCGCCGAACGGGCCTTCGGCGGCGGCGCGGACCGGGTCGACATGGATGAACTGATGATCCCCGGTCGCCTCCGCGAACAGGTTCACGCGCGGCTGGTCGATCACCTGCCACAGCGACGCGCCGAGCTCGGCGCCGGGCTCGGCCGAGAGCAGATCGACTGCCGTCTCGGATCCGTCGCGCGCACTCATGCCGCGCTCCGCAGGCGCCGGAAGGCGAGCGAGGCGTTGAGCCCGCCGAAGGCGAAGGAGTTCGACAACGCCGCGTCGATGCGCATCGGCCGGGCCGCGCCGGGAATGCAATCGATCGGGCATTCCGGATCGGCTTCGAGGAAGCCGGCCGTCGGCGGCGCCAGATTGTTGCGCATGGCGAGCACCGTCGCGACCGCCTCCAGGCCGCCCGAGGCGCCGAGCGCGTGCCCATGCACACCCTTGGTCGAGGTGGTCGGCGGGCAGGCATCGGCGCCGAACACGGCCCTGAGCGCCTCGACCTCGGCGATGTCGTTGGCGCGCGTGGCGGTGCCGTGCGCGTTGATCCAGTCGATCGCCTGCGGTTCGATCCCGGCCGCCGCGAGCGCGTCGCGCATCGCCGCGGCCATGCCGTCCGGCGAGGGCGCGAACAGGTCGCGGGCATCGGCGCCGGCGGCCCAGCCGGCGAGTTCGATGTCGTCGGCGCGGCCGCGGGCCCGGGCATGCGCCTCGGCTTCCAGAACGATGATGCCGGCGCCTTCCGAGATCATCAGGCCGTCGCGGCCTTGCGAGAACGGCCGGCACACGGTCCGGCTCATCACCTTCATCGCGTCCCAGGCGGTGAGCGTGCCGTGATCGAGCGGCGCCTCCGTGCCGCCGGTCACCGCGACATCCACCACGCCCGCGCGGATCAGTGCCGCCGCCGTGCCGATGGCATGGGCCGATGACGCGCAGGCGCTCGATGTCACGAAACAGGGACCGCGCGCGCCGAAGGCGATCGAGGTCCAACTCGCGGCGCCGCTCGCCATGGCGCGGGCGACCGCGAGCGGGTGCGCGCGCTTTTCTCGGCATAGAGCCGGCGGAACTGCTCATCCATAGACGACAGGCCGCCACCGCCGCAGCCGAGGATGACCGCGACCCGCTCCGGCCGCGCAAACGGCGTCGTGAGCCCGGCATCGGCGAGCGCCTGCCCGGCCGCCGCGACTGCAAAAACGCCCGAGCGGTCGAGCGGCGCCAGCGAGGGCAGCGGCAGATCTCGCGCATGGTCGTCGCCGATGACGGCACCGACCCGAATGCCGGTTCCCGGCGACGAGGCCGCCTCGGCGAAGGCGCCCGTTCCGGCGACGAGGTTCGCCCAGAACGCCTCGACCGAGGTCCCGGCCGAGGACACCACGCCGAGACCGGAGACGACGACGCGGCGCATCACGCCACCGCCAGGTGACGCTTCTTGGCGATCATGGTGGCGAAGTCGCCGATCGTGTGCGGGCGGTCTTCGGTGGTGTTGGCGTTGAAGTCGACCTCGACGCCGAACGTATCCTCGATCTCGAAGATGTATTCGACGACGTCGAAGGAATCGATCCCGGCTTCCTGCAAGGTGGTGGCCGCCGACCAGCCCTCGCCGGACTGCTTGGTGGTGGTGCGGAGCATGTCGATCAGCTTGGCGACGATGGCGTCGACACTGTCGTAGGCCGTGGTCTCGCTCATGATTCCGGCTCCTGTCAGGCGATCCAGCCCCCGACAACCTGCCGGGGCCACGATCGAACTCTGACCATCTCTTAGCATAATTCGCTTAAAACTTGAGTGAATTCCGGAATTTACCTTAACTCGCGGGCGATCTATTGGCGCGATCGTCTTAAATATTCGCATCCCTGCATAAATCCGCGCGACCGCCGTCCCCCTGGCACGGTCCGGATTGCGAACCGACGCCGAAGGTCGATCAGGCCGGTTCGAGCAGTTTCGGCGTCGCCGGCAGTTCGAGCGGGGTGAGCACGCCGTCCTTCAGGCGATAGGCGCGATCGACATAGGCGAGCACGCGCTCGCTGTGGGTGACGAAGATCTTGCCGCCCGGCAGCTTGCACAGGCTCTCCAGCAGATCTTTCTCGGTCGCGGCATCGAGGTTGGCGGTGATCTCGTCGAACAGCATCAGGCGCGGTTGCCGGGCGATCGCGCGCGCGGCGAGCACGCGGCGGCGCTGGCCGGTGGAGAGCAGCGAGTTGTTGTTGGCGACGACGGTCGCCATGCCCTGCGGCAGGGCCTCCATCTCGCCGTCGAGACCGACGATCGACAGCGCCTGGCGGATGCGGTCGATCGGCATCTCCGGATCGAACAGGCTGACGTTCTCGGCGATGGTGGCGGTGAACAGGCCGTCCTCGGCGAAGACGGCGCCGAGATTGGCGCGGAACTCCATCTCGCCGAAGCGGGCGAGCGGCTGGCCGTCGACCAGCATCACGCCGGTCGACGGTTGCGCGATGCTGGCGATGACCTTCAGGAGCGACGATTTTCCCGAGCCGGACTCGCCGACGATCGCGATATGCTCGCGCGCCTCGACATCGATGCGGAGCGAGGCATCGCGCACCACCGGCCGCTCCTCGCGGCCGAACGAGATCGACACATTGCGGATCTCGACGTCGCGGCGGATCGCCTTGCGGATCACCACGGCCTTGGCATTCACCTCCGGCTCGGTCTGGATCACGTCCTCGAGCCGGCGCACGTGCGACTTGATCACGGTCAGGTGCATCAGGTTGGTCGTCAGCGTGTCGACCATGGTGAAGAACGTGCCGCGCAACGCGAAGAACGCGTAGAGCATGCCGATCGTCATCTCGTTGAGCAGCACCGAGGCGACGCCGGCGTAGAGCGTCGCGACCGTGCCGAGCACGACGACCAGATGCACCGCGAGCTGGGTGTCGATCTGCAGACGCCGCGAAACGAAGTCGCGGGCGGCATAGCGCGACAGCTTCTCGAACCAGCGCTGTTCGAACCGGGTCGAGACGTTGTGCGCCTTGATGGTCTGGATGCGATCGAGGCCGTCGAGCAGCACGCTGACCTCCTCGGTCTTGGCGGTCAGCGCCTCGGTGGTCGCCTCGCGCGTACGCCGCAAGAAGGTCGTGCGCAGGCCGATCGCAACGGCGAGCGTGCCGAGCACCATCAGGGTCATCGGCACCGAATAATAGAACATCAGCGCGACGGAGATCGTCGAGACGCCGGCGTCGGCGAGCGACTTGATCATGCCGTCGCTGGCGAAGGCCTTCACCTGCTCGACCGAATTGAGCCGCGTGATGAAATCGCCCGGATGGCGTGCCTCGAAATAGCGCAGGGGCAGCCGCAAGCCGTGGCCGACCACCGAGCGGGTGAACTGCAACTGCATGCCGAGCGAGGATCGCAGGATGATCATGTCGCGCAGCCAGTTGCCGATCGCCTCGAACACCATCAGCGCGGCGAGGCCGATCGCGATGATCGACAGCAGGTCGAGGTCGGACTGCGGCAACACGAAATCGAGCGAGACCTGCAACAGGATCGGCGAGGCGAGCGCGAGCAGGCCGATCGCGATCGAAAGCGACAGGACCTTCCAGAAAGCCGCCCGGAAGCCGCCGGTCGACTTGATCAGATCCCAGAGCGAGAGGCCGTCCTTGGAGACGATCTTCTCGAGCGACACCCGCGGCTCGACCTCGAGCACGACGCCGGAGAAGTGCTTCTCGAAGTCCTTGCGCGAGAACGACCGGCGGCCGACCGCCGGGTCGTGGATCACGTAGCGGCCGCCGGAAATCCGGTCGAGCACGACGTAGTGCCGGCCTTCCCAGTGCAGGATCGCCGGCAGTTTCAGGCCGGCGAGATCGTCGGTGTTCTCGACCGCGAGGCCGCGCGCGTCGAAGCCGAACACGCCGGCGAGGCCGTAGAGCTCGGCGAGCGACATGCCGCCCATGAAGATCGGGTGCACCGATCGCATGTAGGGCAGATCGACGTTGTGGCCGTAGGCGTTGGCGATCATCGCCATGCAGGCGAGGCCGCATTCCTGCTGCTCGGCCTGCAACAGCGTCCGCACGCGCGGCTTGTCGGAGAAGAACGGCAGGCTCATGTGCGGCCCCTCATCGCGAAGATCGGATCGAGCACCCAGTCGATCAGACGGCGTTGCTCGACCACGACGTCGGCGGTCAGGGTCGACCCGATCAGGATCGGGCGCTCCTCGCCATAGGCCGAGATGGTCCGGTCCTCCGGCTCCACCTCGATCAGGAACTTCGATTGCGGCGGCGGACGCGGCCCGGCCTTGGCGAGCGCGAGATCGAGGCCGGGGTTGGCGTCCTCGTCCTTGGGCAGGCTCAGCGGCTGGCGGCCGATCGCGATGATGCGGCCGTATTTCACGCCGAAGGTCTTGTAGGGAAAGGCGTCGTACTTCAGCACGACGCGCTGGCCCATGGTCAGCAGACCCATGGTCTTCGACGGCGCCTGCAGGCCGATCGTGAACGGGGCGTCGGGATCGCCGATCGCCGCGATCGTGTCGCCGACCTTGACCTCCGAGCCCTCGCGCACGTTGATCGCGGCGATCTTGCCCTTGATGCCGACAATCACGTCGACCGAAATCGCGGTCTTAGCCCGCTCGATGCGGCTGTCGAGCTCGGCGAGCGCGCGGGAGAGCTGCGACAGCTCGTTGGCGTTAGCGGTCTTGTTCTGCTGCAGGGTGCGGCGGCGCTCGATCTGGGTGGTGACGACCTGCGTCATCTGCAAGCGCACTTCGAGCAGCTGGCGGGTGTAGTCCTGCTTCACCCGCTCCTGCGCGGTGACGTTGTCGCGGGTGACGTAGCCGACCTTCAGATGGTTCTGCAGCTTGCGGACGATCTCCTCCTGCGAGGCGAGCGCGGTCTTCAGCCCGGCCTCCTGCTTGCGGAGATTGTCGCTGATGCGGCCGAGATTGGCCTCCAGTTCGTCGAGATCCTTGGCGTCGTGCGACATGACCGACTGAAGGTCGGCCATCTGCTTCTTGATGTTGACGCGCTGCTCGTTGAGCGACTGCACCTCGGCCTGCGACAGCGGCGTCGCACCGGTCGAGGTCTGCTGCGGCGTGATCGTGACGATGCGCTGGCCGCTCTCGACGTCGCCGCCCTGCGGGATCCAGACCTTGGTGATGGTGCCGTCGAGCGTCGCGACGATGCGCTGGCTGCCCTTCGAGCCGAGCACGATGCCGCGCATCGTCTCCTGCTTGGCGAAGGTGCCGACCCACAGCGCCACCATCAGGAAGCCGGCGAGCGCGACGAAGAACAGCACCAGAAGGTTCGAGGCGGTGTCGCGTCGGAACTCGATCGACGACGAAAGCTCATGGAGCCCCGTGACCTCGAACCGGTCCATCATGCCGGCGGGCTTCACCGGCCGGCGGCCGATCAGGCGCGCGACGATGTTAGAGATCGGCATGGGCACCGACCTTTCGGAGCGCGGGCGCGCCGCCAGGGGACGGTGCGCGACCGACCCAAGGATAGAACTCCAGGATGCGCGTCCACATGTGCCACTGGGCCGGATCGATTTTCACGAAATCCTCGATCTGGCGCGCCATCGCGGCGGCGAGCGCCCGGCGATCCTCGGGGGTGTTGCTCGCCACCTCGAAAGGCTGGCCAAACACGATCTCGTCGCGGGCGAGCAGCGAGCGGACCGTCATCGGCAGCACGACCGCCTTCAGCATCCGCGCCATGGCGTCGAGGCCGAAGGCGATGGCCGCCTCGTGGCCGAACAGCGAGACCTCCGCCGGCGAACCGTAGCTCTGCGGCAGATCGATCAGCGAGACGACCACGCCGCCCTTGCGGATGAAGCGCATCCCGTCGACGAACTCGGCTTCGTTGCGGGTATTCATGATCCGGACTTCGCTGGCGATCTCGCGCATGCGGTCCATGGCGACATTGTTGCCGGCGAGGTCGTCGCGGGCGCGCAGGACCAGGAGGCGGCGGCCGGCGAAATACTTCCACAGCACGTAGGTGATGCCGAACGGAAACGAGCCCATGTGCATCGGCGCGAGGATCACGACGTCGGCCGAGCCGGCGATCCGCTCGACGAGCGCGGGGTCGCTGACCCGGACGCGCGCGACATCCTCCGTCATCTGCCGGTGCGAGCGGCAGATGCTGGCGTACCACTCCATGATCAGGAGCAGATCCTGGAAATCGTGCTCGAGGGCCATGCGGCGCGCCTCGGCGGTGCCGACCTTCAGGAAGCGCTCGAAAGCGGGTTCGAGATCGAAGCCGACCTGACCGCGCAGCGGCAGCGTGCCGCGCCAGAGCGCGCGCAGGATCACGCGCCGCACCGAAAGCGGCAGCCGAGCCAGGATCTTGACCAGTTCGAGGACACCGTTCATGGGGCGCGCTGCGGTCTTCTGTTCCTCGCTCGGAGGTCGATGGTCTACGCTCGTCCGGCTCCTCGTCACGATCGGGAGCCGGCGGGCGCACGGCGGCGCGAGCGGCAGCCCGTCACGATCGGACGACGCACCCGCCGCCTTGTCGACCGCGCGACTGAACAACCTTACGAGGCATGGTTTAAAAATGGTCTAACCGCCGGTCGCCGCAGGGATCGCGACGGCACGACCGGATCAGTCGGACGACAATTCGGCCGCGACATAGTCGAGCACCGCGCGCAGTGTCGACACGATCTGGTCGACCTCTTCGCGGGTGATGATGAAGGGCGGCGAGACCAGGATCCGGTCGGCGCTCGCCCTGACGATCACGCCGCGCATGATGCAGAAGTTGCGGACGATCATGCCGATGTCGTGCGGCCGCGAGAACCGCGTGCGCGTGGCCTTGTCGATGACGATCTGGACCGCGCCGAGTAGGCCGGTCGAGACCGCCTCCCCGACCATGACATGATCGGCGAGCGAGCCCCAGCGTTCCGCGAAATAGGGGCCGATGTCGTCGCGGATGCGCTCGACCAGCCGCTCCTCCTCGAGGATGCGAAGGTTGGCGAGCGCTGCGGCGGCCGCGACCGGGTGGCCGGAATAGGTGAAGCCGTGATGGAACTGGCCGGCCTGATTGGTCAGCACGTCGGCGACGCGGTCCGCCACGATCACCCCGGCGATCGGCTGGTAGCCGGACGACAGACCCTTGGCGATCACGCAGAAATCCGGAGTGAGACCATAGTGCTGGAAGCCGAACCAGGAGCCGAGGCGACCGAAACCGGTGATCACCTCGTCGACGGCGAGCAGGATGTCGTACTTGCGGCAGATGCGCTGGATCTCGGGCCAGTAGCTCGCGGGCGGCACGATGATGCCGCCGGTGCCCTGAACAGGCTCGGCCACGAAGGCGGCGACGCGCTCCGGACCGAGCTCGAGGATTTTTTCCTCGAGTTCGCGGGCGCGGGCGAGGCCGAATTCCTCCGGGCTGAGATCGCCGCCCTCGACGTACCAGTGGGGCTGACCGATGTGGACGATGCCGGGGATCGGCAGATCGCCCTGCTCGTGCATGTGCTTCATGCCGCCGAGGCTAGCGCCCGCGACGGTGGAGCCGTGATAGGCGTTATGGCGCGCGATGACGATCTTCTTGTCCGGCTGGCCGAGCGTCGCCCAATGGACCCGCGCCATGCGCAGCCAGGTGTCGTTGGCTTCCGAGCCGGAGTTGGTGAAGAAGACGCGCGATAGACCGGGGCCGGCGAGCCGCGCGATCTCGGCGGCGAGGCGCGCGGTCGGCGCGGTCGTGGTGGCGAAGAAGCTGTTGTAGTAGGGCAGCGCGTCCATCTGCGCGACCACCGCTTCGGTGATCTCGCGTCGGCCATAACCGACGTTGACGCACCAGAGGCCGGCGAAGGCGTCGAGATAGCGCTTGCCCTCACCGTCCCAGACATAGACGCCCTCGCCGCGCGTCATCACCCGGACGCCGCCTTCGACGAGTTCTTTCATGTCCGCGAAAGGATGGAGGTGATGGGCCGTGTCGAGGGCGGCCAGATCGCGGATCGGCTCGCGTGAGACTTCCAGCATGGGATCACCTCCCGTTCCGCGTTATGCGGCGCGCCTCGCGGTCGAGACCGGCGCGTTGTGCCGGCACGCGGGACAGAGGCCGCGGGCCTCGCCTCGTCCGCATGGGTTCGGGCGAGACCGTTGTCGGGTCGGGCCGGGCTCGATCCGTGTCGCCCCCGGCCCGACATACCTCGGCATGCACCGAGGACCGTCAGCCTATCAGCTGCACTTGCCGCAGTTCGACGGCTTCGGGGCGCACGGCGACGGAGCCGGGCCGCCCTTGTCACGACCGCACGGGCCACCGCCGCCAGCGAGCTGCTTCAGGGCGTCGAGCTTGAGTTCCTTCATTTTCCTATCTCCTCTGGAGACGACCCCACTCCCGGGCCGACGAGAAACAACTCCCATTTCACGGGACGTTTTGCAATGAATTGAGTCAATTAATACTAACAGGGACAATAGAGTTAACGAATAAGCAAGGTATTTAACTTTTTGAATTTAACAAGAGCCAACGAACATCGATCGACAATGGCGCGCCAGACGGCGGAGAGCCGGCGGCTTGAGTTCGGGCGCGTCGACAAGCGCAGCCGCATCCGGCGCGCAACGTGGCGCTGGCGCCACGGAAATCCCCAAGCCGAGAAGCGGAGCAGGTCTCGCGTTCCCCGTTCAACCCGCTGCCAAGCCGCAGCCCAACCCGCTGTGCAGGGGGCGGCCATATCGGGTCGGGCCGGGTTCGATCGATGTCGATCCCGGCCCGACGAGCCTCAGCGAACGCCGAGGACCCTCAGCTTATCAGCTGCACTTGCCGCAGTGCGACGGCTTCGGGGCGCACGGCGCGGGAGCGCAGCCGTTGGTGCCGCCGGCGATCTTCTTCATGGTGTCGAGCTTGAGAACCTTCATCGTCTTATCTCCTCTGGAGACGATCCCCACTCCTAGGGCCGTCGAGATATACCAATCACTTCATGTCGCAATTTTCAATGAATAGATTCAATCAACGAAGCCAAAGAACGGAACATTAACAGAACTTTAAGAAATATATCTTCATCGAAGCGATAAATACTGTCAAACATCGATTTACTACGAGAAATAACAGGGGTGGACGAATTTCATTCCGATCCTCGAGCCAAAATGAGAAATCGCATCCGGACTGCAACGGCATGATGGCGCCCTGGCCGCGAACCGCTCGCACATCCGCACGCCGGCGGGAGATCTTTTGCTGAACATATTACGTAGGGGAGCTTGCGATTTGTATACATGGCGGGGCGAGGTTCGAGACATCGCGCGCGCACCTGTCCGAGCCGCCGCCATGAGACGAATTGGGCGTTTTCGCCGAACCGGACCGGAACCGCACCTCGATTTCGGGGCGAGCGACAGGCCTGCCGAGGTGCGCCCTTTCGTCGCCGTCCACGGTACCTCTGCCATCCAGGGCGAAATGACAGCCCGGAAGCGCCCGGTGTCGCTCGCGGCCGAAACCGTGTATCCGAACAGGAAACGACGATTTGCCGGGGGACCATTCATGCCGCAGATGCGCGCGCCGATCCTGATCACCGGACGGGGGATCGTCTCCTGCCTCGGCCTCGACGTGGAGCAGATGGCCGCGCGCATCCTCGCCGGCGAGGGGGCGATCCGGCCGGTCGGCGAGCGCTTGACCTCGCAGCGCTTCACCATGGGTGCGCCGGTCGACGACTTCGTGCCGGCCGACCATTTCGACACGCGGTCGGTGCGGACGCTCGACCGCTTCGCGCAATATGCCGCCGTGGCCGGGCGCAATGCCTGGGCGGAGGCCGGCGGCGCACAGGCCGGCCATGCACCGGAGCGCATCGGCGTGGTGGTCGGGACGGCGTCGGCCGGGATCGACATCCTCGACGACGGGTTCGAGCGGATCTTCGTCGGCGGCGGCCGACCCTCGCCGCTCACCATCCCGATGACCATGGGCAATGCGGCCGCAAGCCGGATCGCGCGGGAGATCGCGCGCGCGGCCCGGTCTTCGGCGTCACCGGCGCCTGCGCCTCGGCCGGCCAGGCGATCCTGATGGGCGCCATGCTGATCCGCGCCGATGTCGCCGACGTCGTCGTGGTCGGCGGTGCCGACGCGATCTTCAACGAGCACTACCTGCGCGCCTGGGACGTGCTCCGGGTCGTGTCGCCCGACCAGTGCCGGCCGTTCTCGACCGGCCGCTCGGGGCTCGTGCTCGGCGAAGGCGCCGGCATGCTGGTGCTTTCGAGCGCGAGGCGCACGCACAGGCGCGCGGCGCGGCCTCGTTCGGACGCTATCTCGGCGGCGCATCGAGCTGCGACGCCGGCGACCTGCTCGCCCCGATCCGACCGGCATGGCGACGGCGATCCGGCTCGCGCTCGCCGATGCCCGTCTCGATCCTGCCGCTGTCGATTACGTCAATGCCCACGGCACGGGCACGGCTGCCAACGACGTCGCCGAAGCGGCGGCGCTGAAGGCCGTGCTCGGCCCGGATCTCGGCGGCGCGTCGGTCTCCTCGACCAAGTCGCAGATCGGCCACGCCATGGGTGCCTCGGGCGCGCTGGAGGCGATCGTGACGCTCGCGGCGCTGCAGGCCGGGATCGTGCCACCGACGCTCGGCTTTCTCGGCGTCGATCCCGAGATCGGCTTCGAACC
Source organism: Ancalomicrobiaceae bacterium S20 (assembly GCA_040269895.1). Lineage (NCBI taxonomy): Bacteria > Pseudomonadati > Pseudomonadota > Alphaproteobacteria > Hyphomicrobiales > Ancalomicrobiaceae > Methyloraptor > Methyloraptor flagellatus. The sequence continues at coordinate 2,467,621 of CP158568.1, forward strand.
GACGCCGAACGTGCCGCGCCCGCGCGCGATGGAGATCGCGCTGTCGAACTCATTCGCCTTCGGCGGCCTCAACGTGTCGCTGGCGTTCGGGCGCTGAACGGCGGCGGCGCCGGCCCGTGAGTCGTGCCGGCAAGCCGACATTGTCGGGGCCGGTGGGTCGGATTTCCGACAAGCGACACATGGTCGCCGCCGACTAAATCCATTAAAATCAAAGCGATATGGACTCTGGCACAGTGTCTGCTATTCGGAAGGTCTCAGTTCCTTCCTCTGGAGTAGCACCTATGCTCGGTATCGGCGACAAGCTCCCCTCCTTCGAAATCACCGGCGTGAAGCCGGGCTTCAACAACCACGTCGAAGGCGGCGCGTCGGCCTTCGAGGCGATCACGGAAGCGAGCTTCCCCGGCAAGTGGAAGATCATCTTCTTCTACCCGAAGGACTTCACCTTCGTGTGCCCGACCGAGATCGCCGAGTTCGCGCGTCTCGCCCAGGACTTCGAGGACCGCGACGCGGTCGTGCTCGGCGGCTCGACCGACAACGAGTTCGTCAAGCTCGCCTGGCGCCGCGAGCACAAGGACCTGAACAAGCTGCCGATCTGGCAGTTCGCCGACACCAAGGGTGATCTGGTCGACGGCCTCGGCATCCGTTCGCCGGCCGGTGTGGCCTACCGCTACACGTTCATCGTCGACCCGGACAACACGATCCAGCACGTCTACGCGACCAACCTCAACGTCGGCCGCAACCCGAAGGACACGCTGCGCGTCCTCGACGCGCTGCAGACCGACGAGCTGTGCCCGTGCAACCGCGAAGTCGGCGGCGACACGCTGAAGGCGGCCTGATCCGACGCGGGAGCGGGGCCGCAAGCTCCGCTCCCGCGCTTCCTCTTTCGTGAGACGCGGCGCCGCGAGACCTCTCGGGCGGCCCGCGCAACCCAGCTTTCCGGAGCCGCCATGACCATCGCGTCGCTGAAGAGCCGCCTGCCGGCCTTCGCCAAGGACGTCAGCCTGAACCTGTCCTCGATCGGCGAGGACGACAGCCTGACCGCGCAGCAGAAATACGGCCTCATGGTCGCCTGCGGCCACGCGACCCGCAATCCGGACGTCGCCCAGGCGATGGAGGCGGAAGCCGCACCGCATCTGGCGCCGGTCGCGCTCGACGCCGCGCGAGCCGCCGCCACGATCATGGCGATGAACAACATCTACTACCGCTTCCTGCACCTCGCCTCGAACGAGGAATACAAGTCCATGCCGGCGCGGCTCCGGATGAACGTCATCGGCAAGCCGGGCGTCGACAAGGTCGACTTCGAGCTCTGGTCGCTGGCGGTCTCGGCGATCAACGGTTGCGGCATGTGCATCGACAGCCACGAGAAGGTGCTGCGCGAACACGGCGTGCCGGCCTCGGCGGTGCAGACCGCCGTGCGCTTCGCGGCGGTGATCCAGTCGGCCGCGGTGGCGCTCGAGGCCGCCGCCATCCAGGTGCAACACGCCGCCGAGTGAGGCTTCGGATCGAGAGGAGGTCGCCATGGGCGAGATCGGGTACCCTGCGGAAGCGCGTTGCCCGGTCCCCCATGGGACCGTCCTGGCCGACCATCCCGCCGCCACGCCGCGCCCGGACGCCGGCGACGATCCGGCCGCGGTGCCGGCCCGCCGGCGCACCGTGGTCGTGACCGGCGCGAGCCGCGGCATCGGGCACGCGATCGTCAAGCGCTTCGCCGAGGACGGCTGGCGCATAGTCACCTGCTCGCGGCAGCCGTTCGACAAGGTGCGCTGCCCCTGGGAGGCCGGCCCCGAGGATCATGTCCAGATCGACCTCGGCGACCGCATGAAGCTCGCCGACGCGGTGGCCGAGATCCGCAGCCGGCTCGGCGGCGCGCCGCTCGATGCGCTCGTCAACAATGCCGGCATCTCGCCAAAGGGCCCCGAGGGCGAGCGGCTCAACTCGCTGACCACGCCGGACATGCTCTGGATGGGCGTGTTCCACGTCAATTTCCTCGCGCCGCTGCTGCTCGCGCGCGGCCTGTTCGAGGAACTGAAGGCGGCGCGCGGCGCGATCGTCAACATCACGTCGGTGGTCGGTTCGCGCGTGCATCCCTTCGCCGGCACGGCCTACGCGACCTCGAAGGCGGCACTCTCGGCGCTGACACGCGAAATGGCGGCTGATTTTGCGCCACACGGCATCCGTGTGAATGCGATCGCCCCCGGCGAGATCGTCACCGACATCCTGTCGCCGGGCACGGAGGAGCGATTCGTGCCGCTCATCCCCATGAAACGTCTCGGCAAACCGGAAGAAGTCGCCGCCGTCGTCGCCTTCCTGTGCTCGGAGGCGGCGAGCTACGTGACCGGCGAGGAGATCAACATCAACGGCGGTCAATTGCTTTAAAGTCCGAGTTATACGTGAATACCCGATACGTAATCTATTTTAGATGCAGTCCATTTGAGCAAGACGGCTCACCTTTGACGCGAATTCGCGCAAGACAGCACAGGATTTCAATGGCAGCCTGATTTCAGCAAAGACTTCACTTGTCGTTCCGCAAGGTTCCGAAGCGACCGCCCCGACCCGACCGCGGCCTCTTCTGGATCCGGATCTTTTGACTGCCCGGTCAAGACTGTCCATCGCGCGCCTGATACGCGCGGCGGATGACGGCCGGCTTACGTGCGACAGGGAGACCGGCCATGGCTGCCGCCGCGACTCTCGTTTCCGACTACCGTCGTTCAGACGCCGTGATCCCGCCGCAGCGCCAGCATCCGAGTTCGGACGTGGCGCTGCTCGGCATCTACGAGATCTCCAAGATCCTCAACGCGCCCGCGCCGCTGCAACGGACGCTGGCGAGCGTCGTCAACGTGCTGAGCTCGTTCATGCAGATGCGGCTCGGCATGATCGTGATCGTCGACCCTGAGGGCGATCCGGAGATCGTCGCGACCGCCGGCTGGGCCGGCGACATCAAGGGCCGGCCGATCGAGACCCTGCCGCAAGCGGTGATCGACCGGCTGATCGCCACCCAGACGCCGATGGTGGTGCAGGACATCGCGCGCGAGCCGATGTTCGCCTCGGTGGTCGACCTGATCACCCGCGGCCTGACCTCGGGCGACCGCGGCGACCGCGTGTCGTTCCTCGGCGTGCCGATCAAGGCCGACGACCGGGTGATCGGCACGCTGTCGATCGACCGGGTCTGGGACGGCGCGACGTCGTTCCGCTTCGACGAGGACCTGCGGTTCCTGACCATGGTCGCGAACCTGGTCGGCCAGACGGTGCGGCTGCACACGATCCTCGCCGCCGATCGGCAGCGCCTGCTCGACGAGCGACACCAGCTCGAAAAAGCGCTCGGCCAGGAGCTGGCCGAAAAGGGCCGGCTGCCGACGCCGAAGATCATGGGCATCGTCGGCGAGAGCCAGCCGCTCAAGAGGGTTCTGGAGACGATCGCCATCGTCGCCAAGTCGAACTCGACCGTGCTGCTGCGCGGCGAGAGCGGCACCGGCAAGGAGCTGTTCGCCCGCGCCATCCACGATCTCTCGGCGCGCAAGGGCAAGCCCTTCGTCAAGCTCAACTGCGCCGCACTGCCGGAGAGCGTGCTCGAGAGCGAGCTCTTCGGCCACGAGAAGGGCTCGTTCACCGGCGCAGTCGGCCAGCGGGCCGGCCGGTTCGAGAGCGCGCACGGCGGTACGCTGTTCCTCGACGAGATCGGCGAGATCTCGCCGAACTTCCAGGCCAAGCTCCTGCGCGTGCTGCAGGAGGGCGAGTTCGAGCGCGTCGGCGGCAATCGCACGCTGAAGGTGGACGTGCGGCTAATCTGCGCGACCAACAAGAACCTCGAGGAGGCCGTCACGCGCGGCGAATTCCGAGCCGACCTCTACTATCGCATCAATGTCGTACCGGTGGCGCTGCCTCCCTTGCGCGAACGCCCGGGCGACATCCCCCTGCTCGCCCGCGCGTTCCTGGAGCGCTTCAACGGCGAGAACCATCGCAAGATGTCGATCACGACGAGCGCGATCGAGACGCTGAAGCGCTGCAATTTCCCCGGCAACGTCCGCGAGCTGGAGAACTGCATCCGCCGCACCGCGACGCTCGCCCGCGGCGACACGATCGTGCGCGACGACTTCGCCTGTGCAAGCGGCAACTGCCTCTCGGCGCTGCTCTGGACCGGCAGTTCGCGCAAGGCCGGGCATGGCACCGACCCGCTCGGCGAGCTCGCCGCCGGTCGCGCCGTGACCGCTTCGGTGGGTGCGGCCGTACACGGCGGCGGCCGGCCGATCGGTGGCGCGGCGGGCTCGTCCTTCTCGCCGGCACCGTTCGGCGCGGCGATGCCTGAGGCTGCGCCTGTCCCTGCAAGCTACGCAGCGCCGGCGGTGTCCGCGCCGTTCATGCCCGAGCCGGTCGCGCACGCCGCGCCCGGTGGGACAGCGGCGCGCGCCGACGGGCTCTGCGAGCATGCCGACAGCCCCACCTGCCCGCGCAACGAGTCGCGGCTAACAGAAAAGGATCGGCTGATCGATGCCATGGAGCGGGCCGGCTGGGTTCAGGCGAAAGCGGCGCGCGTGCTCGGCATCACGCCGCGCCAGATCGGCTACGCGCTGAAGAAGCACGGCATCGAACTGAAGCGGTTCTGATCGAGGCGACCTCGGCCGAGACGGCTCTGGCCGAGGCGGTTCGGCACCCTACCCGATCTCCCGAACCAACCGACCTGCGAGGGGCGCCGTCAGGCGCCCCTTTTCGCGTCGGGGCTCCGCGCAGGCCCTGGCGCTTGCGCCCAGGTCCGCTGCCGCACCTCCCGCTTGCCTGCCGGATCGGAAAGCCCTATGACAGTGGTCAAGTTTTTTGACCACTCACGCGATCCGCGCATCCGCCCGTCCGGGAGCCCCATCATGATCATCTCGTCCGCCTCGGATTACCGCGAGGCCGCGCGCCGCAAGCTGCCGCGCTTCCTGTTCGACTACATCGACGGCGGCGCCTACGCCGAGGCGACGCTCCGGGCCAATGTCGACGACCTCAAGTCGATCGCGCTGCGCCAGCGCGTCCTGAAGAACGTCGCGGACCTGAGCCTGGAGACGTCGCTGTTCGGCGAGGCGCTGGCCCTGCCGGTGCTGCTCAGCCCAGTCGGGCTCACCGGCATGTTCGCCCGACGTGGCGAGGTGCAGGCGGTCAAGGCGGCGACCGCGAAGGGCGTGCCGCTGATCCTGTCGACCGTGTCGGTCTGCCCGATCGAGGAGGTCGTCGCCGCGACCGATCGCCCGATCTGGTTCCAGCTCTATGTGCTGAAGGACCGCGGCTTCATGAAGAACGCGCTCGACCGCGCCATGGCGGCGGGCGTCACCAAGCTCGTGTTCACCGTCGACATGCCGACACCGGGCGCGCGCTACCGCGACGCCCATTCCGGCATGTCCGGCCGGTTCGGGCCGCAGCGGCGCATCCTGCAGGCGATGCTGAAGCCCGCGTGGGCGATCGATGTCGGCCTGCTCGGCCGGCCGCACGATCTCGGCAACGTGTCGAAATACCTCGGCAAGCCGATCGCACTCGAGGACTACATCGGCTGGCTCGCCAAGAATTTCGATCCGTCGATCGGCTGGGCCGATCTCGCCTGGATCCGCGACTACTGGAAGGGCGAGATCATCCTGAAGGGCATCCTCGATGCCGAGGATGCGCGCGAGGCGGTCGCCTTCGGCGCCGACGGCATCGTGGTGTCGAACCACGGCGGCCGGCAGCTCGACGGCGTGCCTTCGACGGTGAAGGCGCTGCCGGGCATCGTCGATGCGGTCGGCTCGAACCTCACCGTGCTGGTCGACGGCGGCATCCGCTCCGGCCTCGACGTCGTGCGCATGCTGGCGCTCGGCGCCAAGGGCTGCCTCATCGGCCGCGCGCCGACCTATGCGCTGGCGACCGCCGGCCAGGCCGGCGTCGAGAACCTGCTCGACATCTTCGCCAAGGAAATGCGCGTGGCCATGACGCTGACCGGCGTCACGAGCGTCGCGCAGATCGATCGGTCGATCCTGGTGGGCTGAGGCCCGATTCTCCGCTCACCCCGGCCGAAGCGGCGACCGGGGCCTGCCGGCGTCAGGCGAAGGCGCCGCGCGCCATCTCGCGCGCATGATCGCGGATATCGGCCGGCCAGCCTGCGACGAGGTCGTCGAAACGATCCTTGTCGCCGGCGAACAACGCACGCGTCGCCTCTTCGTAGTGCGGCAGGTCGCCCGCGATCGCCGACAGGAACCGGCTGGTCGCCTCGCGGATGCGGCGAACCATGTCGTCCCATTCGCTCGCCTTGCGCGCCTGATCGACCAGTTTTCGAAGCGCCACCGACGCCCCGCCCGGCTGCGCGGCGAGCCAATCCCAATGCCGCGGCAACAGCGTCACCTCGCGCGCCACGACGCCGAGCTTTGGGCGACCACGCCCGGCGGGAGCGGCGGTCGCCGGAGCACCCTGCCCTTCGTCTTCGGTCGAGGCTGCCGGCTCGGTCGCGACCGGCGCATAGCGCGCCGCGATCTCGGCCTCCGAGCCGCGCAGATCGAGATCGATCTGGCCGCCGGTCTTGTCGTCGAAGACGAGCGCCATGGGCTGGATGGACCCGAGCGCCTTCAACGCAAGCGCGACCTCGGCGGCCGATCCGGACGCGATCCGGCGGGGGCCGGAGAAGGCGGTGATGTGAGACTGGGACGTCATTGGGAACCTCGCATGGTTGCGAGGTTTTTATCCGGGTATTTTACCCGTGTCAATTTTATCCGGATAATTTTAAAATCCGCGTGTACCCTTTCCTCGGCTCTCGACTTCGCCGGCAATCGCCTCTTCGACGAACCTGTTCAGGCTGACGCCGCGGCGAGCGGCGGCGGCGGCGGCTCGGGCGTGGAGGTCGGGCGACAGCCGCACATTGAAGCGACCCGAATACGGGTGCTGCGGCTCGCGACCGAGCTTGGCGCAGGTCGCGAGATAATCGTCGACCGCCTCCTCGAACGCCGCCTTCAGTTCGACGACGCTCTCGCCATGAAAGCCGACCACATCATTGATGCCCGTCACCCGTCCGACGAAGACGCCGTCCTCGGAATCGAAATCGACGCGGGCGACGTAACCCTTGTAGGCCATGGTGTTCACGCTGGGTCTCCTTCGGGCGCAATCCCGCATTTCTCCAGGAATTCGCGCGCATCCCGAACCTGATAGCGCTTCGCCTCCTTCTCCGGGTGAGGCCGATGGAAGGTCGCGACCACATCATGCAGCACGAACCGGACGCGCGAGCCGCTGCCTTCAATCACATCGGCGCCGAGGGCGACGAACAACGCTTCGATGTCCGCCCACGCCAAGGTGGCGGATATCGGCGTTCGAAAGACGGCCAGCAAGGTTCGCCGATGGCGCGCGTCATGACCTCTCAGTACCACACCTCAGTACCAAACGAAACAGCCGACCCCTCGCGGAGCCGGCCGTCTATCGTCGTCGAGGCCTGTCGCCCTCTCAGGGCGCCCCCTCACCGCGTGAGGTCGAACGAGTAATCCGTCTCGCCCGGGATGATGGTGTCGTCGTCGAGCTTGTCGAACACCTTGTCGAGCAGCGCCGTCAGCACGCGCAGACCACCCTGGTAGCCCATGAGCGGGAAGCGGTGGTGGTGGTGGCGGTCGAAGACCGGGAAGGTCAGACGCAGCAGCGGCGTGCCGGTATCACGCTCGAGGTACTTGCCGTAGGAATTGCCGATCAGCATGTCGACCGGCTCGGTGAACAGCAGCGAGCGCAGATGCCACAGGTCCTTGCCAGCCCAGACCTTGGCTTCCTTGCCGAAGGGCGAGGCGTCGAGCATGGCGCGCATCTCTTCTTCCCAATGCTTGGTGCCGTTGGTCGCCAGGCAGTGGATCGGCTCGCCGCCGGTCTCCATGACGAAGCGGGCCATGGCCTGGACGAAGTCCGGATCGCCATAGATCGCGTATTTCTTGCCGTGCAGCCAGCTCTGGCTGTCCGCCATCGCGTCGATCAGCCGGCCGCGCTCCAGGCGGATCGCCTCCGGGATCACCTTGCCCGAGAGCGCGGAGATCTTCATCAGGAGTTCGTCGGTGGCGCGGATGCCGAGCGGGTAGTGGAACGAGGCCGTCTCCTGGCCCTTTTCCTTCGCGAACTCGAGCGTCTTGCGCGTGTTCCAATGCTGCAGCGAGATCGTGCCCTTGGCGTCGAGCGCGGCCTTGACGTCGTCGAGCTTGGTGCCGCCGTCGAACATGCGGAACTCGCCGTCGGAGGGCGTGTCGAACTGGTCGGAGGCATCGCCGAGGATCGTGTAGTCGACGCCCATCAGGTCGAGCAGGCGCTTCAGCTCGCGGTTGTTGCCGACGCAGAAGCCGTCGAAGCCCGGGATGATGTTGATCTTCGAGCCTTCGGTGCGGACGGCGTCCTTCCAGAAGTGCTCGAGGATGCCTTTCACCGCGTTGTCGTAGCCGTCGACGTGGCTACCGACGAAGGCCGGGGTGTGGGCGAAGGGCACGTCGAATTCCTGCGGCACCGAGCCCTTGTCCTTCGCCGTCTGGATGAAGGAATGCAGGTCGTCACCGATGACCTCGGCCATGCAGGTGGTCGAGACCGCGATCATCTTCGGCGCGTAGAGCGAATAGGTGTTGGCGAGGCCATCGACCATGTTGTTGAGGCCGCCGAACACCGCCGCGTCCTCGGTCATCGACGAGGAGACGGCCGAGCACGGCTCCTTGAAATGGCGCGACAGGTGCGAGCGGTAGTAGGCGACGCAGCCCTGCGAACCGTGGACGAAACTCATGGTCTTCTCGAAGCCGGCGGCGGCGAACACCGCGCCGAGCGGCTGACAGGCCTTGGCCGGGTTCACGACGAGGGCCTCGCGGGCGAGGTTCTTCTCGCGGTACTCCCAGGACTTGGTGTACTCGCCCTGTTCGGCGACCTGGGCGTCGGGGACGCCGCATTCGAAGAGCTTCTTCTTGTTGGCGAGCATCTCCTTGTATTCCGGCTCGCGGAACAAGGGCGCGTGGTCGAGCACGTGATCTGCGGACTGCGGCATGACTGGTCACCTCGCTCGCCCGGGCCGCGCCATACGGCGGCACTGTCGGGCTTTCTGGTTCAGGTCAGTCGGGCACGGCCGTGCCCGGTCGCGCGGCGCCGGGGCGCCGCGGCGGTTGGTCGGTCATCGGGTGTCGTGAGCCGGGAGTGGCCGGCGCCTCACGCGCCGGCCGGGGTCTTCACTCGGCCGCGGCGGCGTAGGCCGGCTCATCCAGCCAGGGCGCGTCGAACAGATCCCAGACGGGATTGTTGATCGCCAGGTCCATGTCGCGGGCGAAGATCGCGAAGCCGTCGTAGCCGTGGTACGGGCCGGAATAGTCCCAGGAGTGCATCTGACGGAACGGGATGCCCATCTTCTGCACCGGGTACTTCTCCTTGATGCCCGAGCCGACCAGATCCGGACGGATCTTCTCGATGAACTTCTCGAGCTCGTAGCCGGTGACGTCGTCGTAGATCAGCGTGCCCTTCTTCACATAGTGACCGGTGCGCTGATAGTCGTCGCCGTGACCGAACTCGTAGCCGGTGCCGGCGATCTCCATCCCTAAATCCTCGTAGGCGGTGATCACGTGCCGGGGGCGCAGGCCGCCGACGTAGAGCATCACCTTCTTGCCTTCGAGGCGCGGACGGTACTTCGCGACGATCGCATCGACGAGCGGACGGTACTTGGCGATGACGGCTTCGGTCTTCTCCTCGATCTCCGGTCCGAAGTGCTTGGCGATCTTGCGCATGGAGGCTTCGATCTGCGAGGGACCGAAGAAGTTGTACTCCATCCAGGACACGCCATACTTCTCTTCCATGTGCCGGCAGATGTAGTTCATCGACCGATAGCAATGGATGAGGTTGAGCTTGGCCTTCGGCGCGCGCTCGATCTCGGCGAGGGTGGCATCGCCGGACCAGTTGCCGACCACGCGCAGACCCATCTCCTCGAGCAGGATGCGCGAGGCCCAGGCGTCACCGCCGATGTTGTAGTCGCCGATGACGTTGACGTCGTAGGGGCCGGTCTCCCACTCGGTCTCCTTCTTGTCGAAGACCCAGTCGCGGATCGCGTCGTTGGCGATGTGGTGGCCGAGCGACTGCGACACGCCGCGGAAGCCCTCGCAACGCACCGGCACGATGGTCGTGTCGTGCTCCTTGGCCTTCTTCTTCGACACCGCCTCGATGTCGTCGCCGATCAGGCCGATCGGGCATTCCGACTGCACCGAGATGCCGTTGGCGAGCGGGAACAGGGTCTCGATCTCGTCGATGACCTTCTCCAGCTTCTTGTCACCGCCGAACACGATGTCACGCTCCTGGAAGTCGGAGGTGAACTGCATCGTGACGAAGGTGTCGATGCCGGTCTTGCCGATGTAGTAGTTGCGGCGCTGCGACCACGAATACTGACCGCAACCGACCGGGCCGTGGCTGATGTGGACCATGTCCTTGATCGGACCCCACACCACACCCTTGGAACCGGCGTAGGCGCAGCCGCGGATCGTCATCACGCCCGGGATCGACTTGATGTTCGACTTGACGTCGCACTCGGTGAGATGCTGGATCTCGCCGTGTTCCTCGTCCTCGCCGGCGGGCGTGGCCACCGAGAGGTGCTTCTTGCGCCGCTTGGCGAACTTGTCGGGATACTGCGACAGGACTTCCTCGATGACTTTCTCGTGGAGCGCGCTGTCGTTCTCGTAATCGAGGCTCATGGGGGTCCCCCTCGCATCTCGGAGCTTTGGATCCGTCCCGCCGCCCCGCCGGGGTCAAGGCCCGGCGCGGCGGACGGAGCGGTGGACGGGTCAGTGCGCCGCGGCGGCGAGGGCGGCCGCCTTGGCGGCTTCCTTGGCCTGCAGCTCGGCGAGGGCCTGCTCGTCGGTCTTCATGATGCCGAAGGCGAGCAGCATGTCCTCGAGCTCTTCCATGGAGATCGGCGCCGGGATCGTGCCCTTGCCCGAGTTCGCATGGATCTTGTTCGCAAGCTGGCGGTACTCCTGCGCCTGCTGGCTGTCAGGGGCGTACTGGATCACGGTCTGCTTGCGGAGCTCGGCGTGCTGCACGATGTTGTCGCGCGGCACGAAGTGGATCAGCTTGGTGTTGATCCGCGCGGCCAGCGCCTCGGCGAGGTCGAGCTCGCGGTCGGTCTGGCGCTCGTTGCAGATCAGTCCGCCCAGGCGCACGCCGCCCGAGTGTGCATACTTCAGAATACCCTTGGCGATGTTGTTGGCGGCATAGAGCGCCATCATCTCGCCGGACATGACGATGTAGATCTCCTGGGCCTTGTTCTCGCGGATCGGCATCGCGAAGCCGCCGCAGACGACGTCGCCGAGCACGTCGTAGGACACGTAGTCCACGTCGTCATAGGCGCCGTTCTCTTCCAGGAAGTTGATCGCGGTGATGACGCCGCGACCGGCGCAGCCGACGCCCGGCTCCGGGCCACCGGACTCGACGCACTTGATGCCGTTGTAGCCGATCTTGAGCACGTCCTCGAGTTCGAGGTCCTCGACCGAGCCCTGCTCGGCCGCCAGGTGCAGGACGGTGTCCTGGGCCTTGGCGTTGAGGATGAGGCGGGTCGAGTCCGCCTTCGGGTCGCAGCCGACGATCAGGATCTTCTGACCGAGCTCGACCAGGGCGGCGAGCGTGTTCTGGGAGGTGGTCGACTTGCCGATGCCGCCCTTCCCGTAGAATGCGATCTGGCGCAGAGCTGCCATTGTGATGTCCCTTTCCCTCTCGTCGCCGGATCTTTCGACCGGCTTCGAAAACTCACCGGCAGCCCGCGGCCGCCTGACGGAAAGGGGAATTTCAAGAGCCGTGCCAAGTCGTGATTTCTGATTTTTCTCCAATATTTTCAGATATTTATATCGTGAGCGCCGACCTGTCCGGCTTCGACGCACCCGTGTCGCGACAACGACAATTCGCGACAGGATGTTGGCAAGAGGGAGTGAAGGCCCCGCCCTTACTGCGTCCTATCAGGCGCGATCAGTGCCAGCGCCGGAAAGCTCGTCTCGTAGCGCCGCCGATCCCGCGTGAGCAGCGGCACCCCCATGACGAGCGCATGAGCGCCGATGAAGAAATCCGGCAGGACGCCGGTGCGACGACCGCCGCGCCGGCGGTAGTCCATGTGGGCCTTCGACGCGAGGAAGAGCGCTTCGCGCGGGACGTCGGACCATTCCAGCCCGAGGGTCTCGACGAAACTGTCCAGCGCCTCGAGAGTCGGATAGCTGGCGCCCAGCTCCGCGTAGACGATCGGATTGAGAAGCAGTGGGCCGCGAACCGCGACGACTTCCAATTGGCGTTGCGACCAGTCGGCCCAAACCGGATCGCTCTGCGCCAGATCCAGCAATACACTGGTGTCGACGAGGGTCACGTCAGTCCTCGGGGCGCAACAGCTTCATGATCTCGTCGGTGGACATGCCGGTCTTCAACGTGCCGCGAACTTTGGCGAAGCGGCTCCGGGCCGGGGGCAGCGGCGCCTCGGCATTGACGAGCCGGACGTAGCCTTCGGCGTCCAACTCGAAGCTGACCTTGTCGCCGGGATGGAGACCGAGCCGCTCCCGTACGCGCTTGGGGATCGTCACCTGGCCCTTGCTGGTCACCGTGGACATCATCGCACCTCGTATTACGTCGCCCGAAAAGGTAATACCGCGGGCTCCGGCGATCAACAACCCTTGACGGAAAACGGCGGCGAAGCTGGGCTTCGCCGCCGTTTTCCGTCATCGACAAAGATGCGCCGCTGCGCGGTAGGATGCGGGATGCGGTCAGGGCGTCGCATCCGCCCCCGCCGCCGCCCTCGCCGGATCACCCGACCAGCAGATCCGTCACCGCGCCGAGGGGCAGGTCGATCGCGACGATGTCGTGGTCGGCGAGGAACTTCAGCTCGTTGCGCGTCAGGCGCTCGCGATCGACCACCGCGTAGTGCGGCCCCTTCGAGCGCTTGAGAATCTGGCGCGCGTAGGTGCGCAACATCTGGTCGTGGAACCGACAGCCGAGGAAGACGAAGCCGCGCGGCGTGCGGCGGTGCTTCACGGCGGCCGGGATCGGCGACTGGATGTCGATCTCGGTCAGGACCTCCACATAATCGCTGTCGGCGACGAGGAAGTTTTTGGCCGGGCGCACGCCGCCATGCGGGGCGTAGAGCACCGTCTTCGCCGCATCCGCCGCTTCCGGCGCGACCTCGGCGCCGGCGGCGTCGTAGGCCTTGGTCCAGATATCGCGGAACTCGCCGGCACGGGTCACACCCTGGATCTCGACGACGTCGGTCCGACCGCCCTCCCGGAGCGCTGTCGCCAGCGCGCCGTCGTACCAGGTGTCGACCAGCATCGACAGCGGCAGGCCGGCCAGGAACCGGTGCAACCGGTTCGGCGCGACGGGCGCGGCGAAGATCTCGGCCATCCAGGCCTGCAGCGTCCTGCGATGCCGCCGGCTCTCGATGAACTGGGCGACCGACCACATCGAGGTGCGGATCTTCGACGGCGCCGGGGCGCGCTTGTGCAGTTCGGCCGCAACCGCCTCGGGCGTCGCCGGCACCGGCGGCTCGGTCTCCAGACCGATCGCGCCGGGGCCGAGATAAGGCACGAGTTCGTCGGCGAGGAGACCGGCGCGCATGGCCGCGACCGCCGCGCGGGCGGCGTCGCCGGACAGGATGTCGGACGAGCTCGCGGATGGGGCGGCAGCGGGCGCAATGCCTGAGACGATCGTCATGATCACTCCTCCTCGCCGAGCTTCTTGGCGTTGACCGTGATCGGCAGGCGCGTGTCGGCCGGCATATCGGGCAGGATCAGCGTCCAGCCGTTCTTGAGCTTGACCGATCCGCCCCAGAGCGTGTCGCGCTCGGTCTCGACGATCGGTTCCTCGAGATCCTTCTTCGGCACATAGGCCGAAAGCCCCTTCTCGCTGCGGCGGATCATGACTTTCATCGGGCGGCTCCTTCGCTCGCGCCGGCCGCGACGGCGGCGGGCTTTTTCGTTTCCACCGGCGGCTTGTCGAGGCTGACCAGTTCCTTGGCGCGCATGCCGACGATCGTGCCGCGATCGACCCATTCGACGGCGTAGATGTAGAACTGCTGGAGGAAGGTGCCGATGTCGCGCACGTAGCCGACATCGCCCTTCACGACCAGGATCTCGCCGATGTCCTTGCCGCGATAGGTGCCGTCGTTCTTGACGTATTTGGTCGAGCGGACCTTCTCGCCGGGCATGAACACCGGCGGCCGGCGCGTCTCGATTTCCTGTTCGGTGCCGAGGCCCATCAGCTTTCTCCCGCTTCGGTTGGGTCGGTGTCGTCCTGAGGCTCGGCTGCGGCGGCCGCGAGCGCCTCGCCGAGGCGGGCGAGCGCGACTTCGCGCACCGTCGCGTCCGGATCGTCGGCGAGCCGCTCGACCAACGCCGGCGTCAGCCGTTCCGCGCAGGTGAAGCGGACGCGAAAGTCCTCGTCGTCGGTCATCAGCACCAGCCGCTCCGGCGGCAGGCGCTCGGCGACCGCGACCCGCACCAGCGGGTCCGGATCGTTCACCATGGCCGGGAGGTAGTAGTCCGGCACGCGCCGGGCGACCTCGCGCCGGACCGATGGATCGAGATCGCGCGCGAGCCGGATCAGCAGCGCCGGCTCGGCACGCCGCGCGGCCGCGAGCCGGACCGTGTAGTCCGGATCGTCGAACAGCACCGCCAGGCTCTCGCCGGTCAGCCGCATGGCGAGCGCGATGCGCACGCGCGGCTCGGGGTCTTGCACCAACGCCTTGACGCGCGCGAGCGGCAGCCTGAGCGCCACCATGGCCCGGACATCGGGCTCCGGGTCATTGAGCAGCGCGGTCAGCCGGAACGGCGTCGCGTAGCGGGCCGCCAGCGTGCGGACCTCGAAATAGGGATGATCGAGGTAGCGCTCGGCGTTGTCCGGATTGGCCGCGAAGAAGCGGTCGATCCTGCGGCCGCGCCGGTCCTTTACGCAGGCGCGGCCGAACTCGCACTTGCCCACGGCCCGGGTCTCCTCGTGCGGGCAGTCCGCACAGGAGACCGGGTTGCCGAGCCAGTCGAGCGGCGCATCGTCGATCTCGGGCGCCGCGGCCGCCGCGCCGGCGCCGCCATCGGTCTTGGGCATCGGGGTCCCTCCCTCGCCACCGTGACGGGCGGCTCAGGCCGCCTTCACGCAGGTGTTCGGCACCGGGCAGACGTTGGCGCACTGCTGGGTGTCGAAGGCACCCTCGCACTCGGTGCACTTCTTGGCATCGATGATGTAGGTCTCGCCCTTGAACTTGATCGCCGCCGAGGGGCACTCGAACTCGCAGGCGCCGCAGGCGGTGCACTGGGACGCGATGATCTTGAAAGCCATGGGGTCTTCTCCTGCTTGAGCTGAAGGCCGGTCGGGCGGCCGGTGGAGCCGGCGGGCCTTGACGCCCGCCGGGAACGGGTAGGATCAGGCGACGGCGGCTTCGAGCGCGCGGCCGAAGCGGGCGGCGTAGAGGCTGCCGATCGCGGCCTCGATGTAGTCGAGCGCGTAGGCGTCGGTCGCCTCGATGCCGGCGGCGGTCAGCATGTCCTTCGGGCATTCGCCGATCTTCGAGCAGAGCACGACCTCGACGCCTTCGAGCGCCGCGATCACGCCGTCGAGGGTCGCGTCTTCGCCGAAGCCGCCCATGCAGTAGTTCTCGACCTTGCGATGGCCGACGAAGGTGATGCCCTTCGCGTTGGCCTCGTAGACCTGGAACTCCTTGGCGTGACCGAAGTGCTCGTTGACGCGGCCGCCGCCCTTGGTCGCGACCGCGACCAGCAGCGCGGCGCCTTCAGCCGCAGCATCGCCCGCGACATCCTTGACCTCGGCGACCGCCGCCTTCTTGGCCTCGACGTGATCGCCGCGCTCCTTGGCGACGATCTCGCGATAGGCGGCGCGCTTGGCCGGATCGTAGGCGACCGCCTCAGGCAGCTGGTCGAGCGTGAACTCCTGGCCGCGGTCCTCGCCGAGCAGGCCGACCGCGTCGGCGCGGCACTGGCGGCAGTGCCGCATCAGCTTGGCACCGCCGTCGAGCTTGTTCTGCAGGGCCTTCAGCTCCATCGCGGTCGGGCCGCGCTGGCCGGTCAGGCCGTAGTGCGTGCCATGCGCCGGATCGGAGATCAGCGGCATGACATTGTGCAGGAATGCGCCGCGCTCCTTGACCCACCGGTTGACCTCGACCAGATGCTCGTCGTTGATCCCGGGGATCATCACCGAGTTGATCTTGGTCAGGATGCCGCGCGCGGTCAGCATCTCGAGCCCGAGCATCTGCCGCTCGTGCAGGATCTTGGCCGCCTCGACGCCGTGCCAGCGCTTGTGCTGGTAGAAGATCCAGGGATAGATCTTCGCGCCGATCTCAGGGTCGACCATGTTGATGGTGATCGTCACGTGATCGACGTTCATCTCCGCCAGTTCGTCGACATGGTCCGGCAGCGCCAGACCGTTGGTCGAGATGCAGAGCTTGATGTCCGGGATCTCCTTGGCGATCTCGGTGAAGGTCGCCTTGGACTTCTTCCAGTCGTAGCAGGCGTCGCCGGGGCCGGCGATGCCGAGCACGGAGAGCTGCGGCACCTCGTTGGCGACCGTGATCACCTTGCGCTTGGCCTGATCGGGCGTCAGCTTCTCGGAGACCACGCCGGGGCGGCTCTCGTTCGCGCAATCGTACTTGCGGTTGCAGTAATTGCACTGGATGTTGCAGGCCGGCGCCACCGCGACATGCATGCGGGCAAAATAGTGGTGCGCCTCTTCGGAATAGCAGGGGTGGTCCTTGATCCGCTCCCAGACATCCGCATCCATGTCGTCGGGCTTGGCGGACGAGCCGCAGGAGGACGAAGAACAGCCGCCGGACGTGGCAGCCTTCTGAAGCGCATCGACGTCGATCGGCTGGACCAGACTGTCGAGCGAGATCATCACGGGCTGGTTCATGTGAGCACTCCCCTCTGAGTGTGTCGGGGAGCAGGATCGCAAACCGCATGCCAGAATTTTTCTTCTTTAAATTCAGTCTCTTACGAAACGCATGTTGCGCTGCGACACCAATCCGACACGGGCGTGTCGGGATGGCGACAAGGCGGCTGCGGCCTCGAGCGCGATTGCGCGAGGGCCCGACCCGGCCTTACTCATGGACAGGATGCAAGCGCGCGGGTGCCGGCCGGTCGGCGCGAGGGGGAGCCTGATGATCGTTCGCGAACGTCCCAGCTTCGTTCGGCTGTTCTTCATCCTGCGCGGATCGATCATCCAGCGCATCTTCCCGCAGGTGGCGCTGGTCATGGCGCTGACGGGGGCGATCGTCTGGGCGCATGCGGTGAAGCCCGGCCTCGTGCCGGCCTTCGACGGCGCGCCCTTCGCGCTGATCGGCATCGCGCTGTCGATCTTCCTCGGCTTCCGCAACAACGCCTGCTACGACCGCTGGTGGGAAGCGCGCAAGCATTGGGGCCATCTGGTCTCGGTGAGCCGCGATCTGGCGCGCCGGAGCCTGCTGATCGAGGTGCGGCGGCCAAGCGGCCAGGCGGCCCGCGCAAGACTGCTGCGGCTCGCGATCGGTTTCGCGCATGCGCTGGTCGAACATGTCCGCCCTTCGACCGCCACCACAGCGCAGGGCGGGACGGCGCTCGCCTACCTGCCCGAGCCTGAACGCGCGGGCTTCGGCACCAGCCGCAACCCGCCGGACTTCATCCTGCGCCTGATCGGCCGCGAGCTCGCCGCGCTCCGGGCCGACGACACACTCTCCGACATCGAATTCGGCCTGTTCGACGCGGGCCTCGACCAGATGGCCGGCGTGCTCGCCGCCTGCGAGCGCCTGCGCACGACGCCGATCCCGTTCGGCTACACGCTGCTCCTGCACCGCACGGCCTATCTGTTCTGTTTCCTGCTGCCGCTCGGCTTCGCCGACGTGCTCGGCTGGGGCACCCCGGTCATGACCGGGCTCGTCGCCTACACGTTCTTCGGCCTCGATGCGCTCGGCGACGAGCTCGAAGAGCCGTTCGGCACGCTGCCCAACGACCTGCCGATCCACGCCATCGCGACGACGATCGAGATCAATCTGCGCGAGGCGCTGGGCGAGACCGGCCTGCCGGCGCTGCCGCAGCCGGTCGATCACGTGCTGCTCTGAAGCCCGGTTTGCGGCGCCGGACAGACGGCGTCCGGTTTCCGACAATGGCGTGTCGGATGCCCCGCGCCGCCCGATCGCCCGCCATCAACCTTCTGATGTTCTGAGTATTTTTTCCCTGGCACATCGCTTGCTGAACGATCCCCGAACCCGTCGCGTCATCGATCGGAGGGGATCGGCATGTCGCTCACGAGCCGCATCCAGGACGTCTTCAACGAACCCGCCTGCGACAAGAACCAGGCCAAAGACGCCAAGGCGAAGAAGAAGGGCTGTTCGAAGCCGCTGACGCCCGGCGCGGCCGCCGGCGGCTGCGCCTTCGACGGCGCCAAGATCGCGCTGCAGCCGATCACCGACGTCGCGCATCTGATCCATGCGCCGCTCGCCTGCGAGGGCAATTCCTGGGACAACCGCGGCGCCGGCTCGTCGGGCTCCGACCTGTGGCGCCGGTCGTTCACCACCGACCTGACCGAGCTCGACGTGGTCATGGGCCAGGGCGAGCGCAAGCTGTTCAAGGCGATCCGCGAGATCGTCGAGGCGCACGCGCCGCCGGCGATCTTCGTCTATTCGACCTGCGTGACCGCGCTGATCGGCGACGATATCGAGGCCGTCTGCAAACGCGCCGGCGAGAAGTTCGGCCTGCCGGTCGTGCCGGTCAACGCGCCCGGCTTCGTCGGCTCCAAGAACCTCGGCAACAAGCTCGCCGGCGAGGCGCTGCTCGATCACGTGATCGGCACGGTCGAGCCGGACGACGCCTCGCCGCTCGACATCAACATCCTCGGCGAATTCAACCTCTCCGGCGAGTTCTGGATGGTGAAGCCGCTCCTCGAGAAGCTCGGCATGCGCGTGCGTGCCTGCATCCCGGGCGATGCGCGCTATCTGGACGTCGCCGCCGCGCACACCGCGCGGGCGACGATGATGGTCTGCTCGACGGCGCTCATCAATCTCGCCCGCAAGATGGAGGAGCGCTGGGGCATCCCGTTCTTCGAGGGCTCGTTCTACGGTGTCTCCGATACCTCCAACGCGCTGCGCCAGCTCGTGCGGCTGCTGGTCGCGCGCGGCGCCGAGCCCGCGCTTCTCGATCGCACCGAAGCCTTGATCGCCGAGGAGGAAGCGCGCGTCTGGCGCCGGCTCGCGGCGTTCCGCCCGCGGCTCGAGGGCAAGCGCGTGCTGCTCAACACCGGCGGGGTGAAATCGTGGTCCGTGGTCGCGGCCCTGCAGGAGGCGGGGCTCGAGATCGTCGGCACCTCGACCAAGAAGTCGACCGACGAGGACAAGGAGCGCATCAAGCAGCTTCTGAAAGACGAGAAGCACGCCTTCGACAGCATGGCGCCGCGCGATCTCTACGCGCTGCTCGCCTCCAACAAGGCCGACATCATGCTGTCGGGCGGCCGAACCCAGTTCATCGCGCTCAAGGCCAAGATGCCCTGGCTCGACATCAACCAGGAGCGCCACCACCCCTACGCCGGCTACGACGGCATGGTCGAACTGGTACGCCAGATCGACATCGCGCTCAGCAACCCGATCTGGGACCAGGTGCGCGAACCGGCCCCGTGGGACGCCGACGGCCGGATCGCGGCCAACGATCTCGGCCCCGATCTCGTCACCCCCCTGCTCGTCACGACCGTCAGGCGCAAGGTCGCCCAGACGGTCGCCGACGATGTCTCCCCCGCTGTCGCGGCGACCCGGCGAAAATTCGCCGGGACGGTCGCCGACGACATGGGCGAATGCTGAAGGAGACGCGCGACATGGCCACGGTTCTTCCGGTCTCCAAGGCGGCGGCGGTCAATCCGCTGAAATCCTCGCAGCCGCTCGGCGCCGCCTTCGCCTATCTCGGCGTCGACGGCGCGATCCCGCTGTTTCATGGCAGCCAGGGCTGCACCTCCTTCGCGCTCGTGCTGTTCGTGCGCCATTTCAAGGAGACCATTCCGCTCCAGACCACCGCGATCGACGAGGTCGCGACCATTCTGGGCGGCGCGGATCACCTCGAAGAGGCGATCCTGAACCTCAAGACGCGCACCAAGCCGAAGCTGATCGGCATCGCGACCACGGCGCTGGTCGAGACGCGCGGCGAGGATTTCGCCGGCGATCTCGCGGTGATCAAGGCGCGGCGCGCCGAGGCCCTGGACGGCACCGAGGTGGTGCTCGCGCAGACGCCGGACTTCGACGGCGCCATCGAGGAGGGCTGGACCAAGGCGGTCCTCGCCATGATCGAGGGCATCACCGACCGGACGCCGGCGCGGACCGTCGAGCGCGACCGCGTCAACATCCTGCCCGGCTGGCATCTGACCGTCGGCGACATCGAGCATATCCGCGAGATGGTCGAGGCATTCGGGCTGCATCCGGTGATCCTGCCCGATGTCTCCGGCGCGCTCGACGGCACCGTGCCCGACCGCTGGATCCCGACCACCTATGGCGGCACCGCGATCGAGGACATCCGCACGCTCGGCGACGCGCGCCACACGATCGCGATCGGCGAACACATGCGCGCGCCGGCGGCGAAGATCCAGGAGCTGACCGGAATCGAGTACTCGCTGTTCCGGCAGCTGACCGGCCTGAAGAGCGTCGACCGCTTCGTCACCATGCTGGCCGAGATCTCCGGCCGGCCGGTGCCGGCGAAAATCCGACGCCAGCGTGCGCAGGCGCAGGACGCGCTGCTCGACGGGCATTTCCATTTCGGGGGCAAGCGTGTCGCGATCGCCGCCGAACCGGACCATCTCTATGCGCTGTCGAGCTTCTTTCTCGGCATGGGCGCCGACATCCACTGCGCGGTGACGACGACCGGCTCGTCGAAGATCCTCGAGCATGTGCCCTGCGACACCGTGCAGGTCGGCGATCTCGGCGACCTGGAACGGCTCGCCGAGGGCGCGGACCTGATCGTCACCCACAGCCACGGGCGGCAGGCGGCCGAGCGGCTCGGCATCCCGCATTTCCGCGTCGGCTTCCCGATCTTCGACCGGCTCGGCAGCCAGCACCGCGTCGCGGTCGGCTATCGCGGCACGCGCGATCTCATCTTCGAAGTCTCCAACATCTTCCAGGCGGCGCGGCGCGAGCCGACGCCGGAAAGCCTCGATCCGTTCCGCAACCGGGAGAACGACCATGAGCGCCGTCAGACGTCTGCAACTCGTGACCACTGACGAGCCGAGCGGGCCGGAACGTCCGGCCGGCGCGGTCAGGATCGCGATCGCGACGCGCGACATGAAGGGGCTCAACGCCCATTTCGGCTCGGCGCCGAAATTCGCGATCTACGACGTCACCAAGGACGGCGCGACCTTCGTCGGCGCGATCGCCTTCGACGACACGTCGGACGAGAGCGGCGCGCACAAGACCGACGGCGAGGACAAGATCGGCCCGAAGGTCGAGGCGCTGACCGGCTGTCACCTGCTGTTCTGCCTGGCGATCGGCGGCCCTTCGGCCGCCAAGGTGGTCTCGGCCAAGATCCATCCGATCAAGGTGCCGCAGCCCTCGCCGATCGAGGAGGTACTGGAACGCACCCGCGCCATGCTCGCCGGCTCGCCGCCGCCGTGGCTGCGCAAGGTGCTGGCCGAGGCCGGCATCGGCGCCGCGAAGCCGAGTTTCGAAGACGACTGAGAGAAGGATCCGCCATGACCACCGCGACACTCGACCATCCGACCGGGCTCGACGCGCCCTTCGTGAAGACCCTCGTCCGGCTGGTCCGGGCCGAGGACAGCTACGGCACCTGGGAGGGGCGGTCCGACGCGGACCTGCTGCGCGACTTCATCGTCACCAAGGAGCAGCGCCGCGAGATCCCGATCATCGGCGATCCGGACCCGGACGTGCTGTGGCGGCTGGAGAAGTTCTATGCCGCGGTCGGCCTCGACATCGAGCGCGTCAGCGGCCGGATCGCATCGCCGATGATGAAGATGAGCCACGAAGGCTTCGGCCGCGTGCTGCTGACCACCGGCCGCTTGGTCGTCGTGTCGAAGACGCTGCGCGACGTACATCGCTTCGGCTTCGAGACCTTCGAGAAGCTCGGCGAGGCCGGCGGCAAGCTGGTCGCCGAGGCGGCCGAGTGGATCGCCAAGAACCCCGATCTCGCCGACGCCTGACCGTCCACCCGAACCCGCCCGGAGCGAAACCCATGTCCGACATCGACGCGCTCAAGGCCGAGCTGAAAAAGCTCTCGGCCAAGGCGACCAACGCCAAGATGAACCTGCACGACCTCTCCGAGGATCTGCCGGTCAACTGGACGACGATCATGCAGGTCGCCCAGGCGACCTATGACGCCTTCGCCGCGCTCGACGCGGCGCGCGCCAAGCTCAAGGAACTGGAGAGCGCGTGATGAGCTACACGACCCGCGACGGCTCCACCTGGATGCCGGAATATCTGGTCTCGATCGACGGTGGCACCTGCATCGGCTGCGGCCGCTGCTACAAGGTCTGCTCGCGCGACGTGATGCACCTGCACGGCGTCGACGACGAGGGCGAGGTGCTCGGCAAGGTGATCGAGGGCGAGGACGACGACTTCGACGGCGAGCTCAACCGCATGATCATGATCGTCGACAACGCCGGCGCCTGCATCGGCTGCGGCGCCTGCGCGCGCGTCTGCCCGAAGAACTGCCAGAGCCACGTCGCCGCCGACAGACTAGCGGCCTGAGGCCTCTCTCCGAGAGACAGCTCCAAACGAAACGGGCCGGCGATCAGCGATCGCCGGCCCTTGTGCTGATCGAAGCCGAACCAGCAGCCGCTCACCCCACCTTGACCGGCCGGCGCGCGTCGGCGGCGGCTGCCGCCGCACGCCTCGCCTCCTGGAGGTAGATCGCGGCGCGGCGGCCATCGGTCTCGGCCCACCAGTCGCGCAGCACGCGCAAGCGGCAGGCGAGCAGCGTGCCGATGCCGCCGGTGAAGCGCAGCCAGGGTTCGACCGCCGGCCGCTTGATCGATGTCAGCACCGGCAGGCCGGCGGCGACCGCGGCGCCGAACTCGGAGCGGAGCCCGTGACCGGCCATCTCCTGCTTGGAGAATTTCGAGATCATCACCAGGTCGACACGCGCATCGACGGCACGGCCGATGCGCGCGGAGGCATCGGCGAGCGCGGCGGAATCGAGCGTGCAGGAGGTCGCGCCGGGCCCCAACTTCTGCTTGATCGGGAACACGTCGCCGGTCATCAGGTCGAGCACGCGGATCTGCCCCGGCTCGGTGTCCTCGTCGGGCGGCAATTGCACGATGCCGCCGATGCGGCGCCCGGCGGCGCGCAGCTCGTCGGCGAAGAAGCACATCAGATGGTCGACCGCGACGCCGTCGTCATAGACGAGCGCGGCGAGTTCGAAGGCATCGACCATGTCGGGTACACCGCGATCATCTCCGGTCTGCATCGGCCGTTCCTCCGCCGGGCCCCGTTCGGGGCATCATCCTGTCGTCAGTCGTCGTTCGGGTCGTTTTGTCGGGTCTCCGACAAGAGCGCGCGGCAAGACCGGCGCCCGACGATCCTCCGCAAGAGCCGGGCCAAAGCCAAGCCCGAAACGCTAGTAGGAACAACGTATGGCGACGGGGAGCCATGCCTCATACGATATGGCTCGGAGACAAGGGACGGCCTAGAAATTGCTCGTCCCGATCCGGAAGGCCGCGCCTGTCCCTCCCCCTCCGCGCGGCCGTAGAGGAGAACCGACACATGAAGCTTTCCGCCCGCAACATCCTGAAGGGCAAGGTCGCCGCCATCACCACCGGCGCGACGACCACCATCGTCAAGATCGAGATCGCCGAAGGCTTCGTGATCTCCTCCTCGATCACCAACGAGGCGGCCAAGGATCTCGGCCTCGCCGTCGGCGGCGAGGCCTATGCGGTGATCAAGTCCTCCGACGTGATCATCGGCGTGCCGTGATCTCGGCTTCCGACATCGAGCGTCTGATCGCCGAGGATGTTCCCTCCGGCGATCTGACCACCGAGGCGCTGGGCATCGCACGATGCCCGGCGCGCATGATTTTCATGGCGCGCAGGACGATGGTCGCCGCCGGCATCGATGTCGCGGTCAGGATCCTCAACGCGGCCGGCGGCGAAGCGAACGCGATCGTGGTCGACGGCTTCCGCGCCACGCCCGGCACGCCGCTGCTCGATGCGCAAGGGTCGGCCGGCGCGCTCCACCGCAGCTGGAAGGTCGCGCAGACGCTGATCGAGATCGCCTCGGGCATCGCGACCGCGACCGGCGAAGTGCTGGATGCCGCCCGCGCCGCCTATCCGGCCGCACGCGTCGCCTGCACGCGCAAGACCATGCCCGGCGCCCGGCTCCTGTCGCAGCTCGCCGTGCGCGCGGGCGGCGGCATCCTGCATCGGCATGGGCTGTCGGAGACGATCCTGGTCTTCGCCGAACACCGCGCGTTCCTCCCCGACCTGACACTCGCCGAGATCGCGACGCGCCTGCGGATCGAGCAGCCGGAGAAGACGCTCGCCATCGAGGTCGGTGACGTCACCGAAGCGATCGCCGCCGCCGAGGCCGGCTTCGACACGATCCAGCTCGAGAAGTTCACGCCCGGCGAGGTCGAAACCGTGGCGACCGCCTTCGCCACGGCCGGGCTGACCGCGACCATCGCGGCGGCCGGCGGCATCAGCCCCGAGAACGCCGGATCTTATGTCCGCGCCGGCGCCAAGCTGCTGGTGACGTCCTGGCCCTACACGGCGCGGCCGCGCGACGTCGCGGTCACACTCGGGCCGCGCTGACCGACACCGCAGCGGGCGCGCCCCGAGCGCCGGCGCCACCTTCGGATCAATACGGACGCCGCTGCCGCGGCTCCGCTTCGGCACGACGCTTGCGAAATCGTCCTCATGCTCCGCGCCCCGACACCACTTGGTCGGGGACACGACAACGAGGACGACGCCATGTTCGCCTTCCACTACGCCACGCTGCGCGCCGCACAATGGCCGCCCCGCGACGAAGCCGTCGCCTTCGATACCCATGTGCTCGCCTGCGCGCTCGCCCAGGCGCTCGAGGCTTTGCAGATCGACGGCACGCCGGTCACCGTGTCGCTCGGCCTGCCGAAGGACGCGATCATCGACGTGCTGAACGCCTATTTCCCGGTGACGCCACGCGCCGGCTTCGCGCTCGACATGGCGCCGGCACCGATCGTCGACATGGAGGAAGGGCTGCTGCGCGACCTGCTGCTCGATCACCGTGCGCCGGCGCCGAGCGCGAGCCCGCTGGTCGCGACCTGGCTCGCCTCGATCGTGTCGCGGCGCGCGATGCAGGACGATCACCTCTGGCAGGATCTCGGCCTGTTCGAACGCGCCGAGCTCGGCCGGCTGCTCGCCCGGCATTTTCCGAACCTGCATGCGGGCAACATCCGCAACATGCGCTGGAAGAAGTACTTCTATCGCCGGCTCTGCGAAGCCGAGGGCTTCACGCTCTGCACGGCGCCGAGCTGCGCGGTCTGCACCGACTTCGGCGACTGTTTCGGCGACGAGGACGGCATGAGCCGGCTCGCGCTCGCCCGCCGCGAACAGGCGATCGCTGCAGCCTGAGGCTCCCCGAACAGATCGGCGCGGGCCGATCGGCCACAGGCCCGACCAAAGCGCCGCAGGCGGCGAGAACCCTGTGGGTAGGCGGCCGAGGCTGGACCCGGGCGCGCGACTCGGCTGCTATGGTGGCTCGTTCATCGGACGCGCGTGTCGGCCGCCGGGCCTCGGGTCCGGCGCGGCCAGATGTTGCGGATCGACAGCGTTGGAGCGGAAGCAGGACGGCATGCGCGTCGGCATCGACCTCGGCAAGACGACGGCGGGCGAACCGCTGGAGATGGATCTCGAGGAACTGCTCTCGACCCGCCTCCTGATCCAGGGCAATTCCGGCTCGGGCAAGTCGCATCTGTTGCGCCGGCTCCTGGAGCAGTCCGCGCCCTGGGTGCAGCAGGCGATCATCGATCCGGAGGGCGACTTCGTCTCCTTCGCCGAGCGCTACGGTCATGTCGTGGTCGACGCCGGCCGCTCCTTCGACGAGCTGACCCGCATCGCCGGCCGCATCCGCAAGCATCGCGCCTCGGCCGTGCTCGACCTCGAAGGTCTCGATGCCGAAGAGCAGATGCTGTGTTCGGCGGCGTTTCTGAACGGGCTGTTCGACGCCGACCGCGACTCGTGGTTCCCGATGCTGATCGCGGTCGACGAGGCGCAGTTGTTCGCCCCCGCCGTCGGCGGCGAGGTTTCCGACGAGGCGCGCAAGGCCTCGCTCGGCGCAATGACCAATCTGATGTGCCGTGGCCGCAAGCGCGGCCTCGCCGGCATCATTGCGACGCAGCGCCTCGCCAAGCTCGCCAAGAACGTCGCGGCGGAAGCGTCGAACTTCCTGATGGGCCGCACCTTTCTCGACATCGACATGGCGCGCGCCTCCGACCTCCTCGGTCTGGAGCGCCGGCAGGCCGAGCAGTTCCGCGATCTGAAGACCGGCCAGTTCGTCGCTCTCGGCCCGGCACTGACACGTCGGCCGACCGAGGTGCGCGTCGGCACGGTCGAGACCGCCGCGCGCAGCGGCCGGCCGTCGCTGGTGCCGCTGCCGGAGACCGGCCCTGAACAGCTCGCCGACCTGATCTTCGTCGCCGACAAGGACGTGCCGCCGGCGCCCGCCCCTGCCCCCCGGCCGCAACCGCTACGCACCAGCGAGGTCTTGCAGAAGATCTCATCGAGCCGGCCGCAGATCGTGCGCGCCGAGGAGCCGGAAGATACCCGGACCGAGGACGAGAAGCAGGCGATCCTCGACCAGATCTTCGCCGAGATCCTCGCCGATCCGGAGGTCGCGTTCCGGCCGGTGCCGCTCGTATACCAGGACTTCCTGTTCCACTGCCGGATGAAGAAGCTCGGCGACTACGGCACCGACATGTCGAGCTTCCGCCGCCGCCTCGCCATCGCGCGGGCCGGCGTCGAGGCCGATGGCGGCGACGACGATTGGCAGGCGGTGATCGGCATGGCCGAGAGCCTGCCGGAGGAGATGCAGGGCGTGTTCCTGATGCTCGCCCGCGCGGCACGCGACGAGGAGCCCTGCCCGACCGACGAGGCGCTGGCGCGCGCCTACGGCAGCCACTCGCCCTCGCGCGGCCGCTGGCTGCTCACCTACATGGCCGAACAGGGCCACATCGTCTGCGACGCCGACTTCCGGGGCTTGCGGACGGTGTTGATCGCGGGCGTCGGCTGGCGCACGGCGCCGAACGGGCCGAAGGGTGCGATCCCGCAACGGCCGACGCGGTTGTCGCGGCGGTTTGCGGAGTAAGGGGCGGACGTTCTCGATCTCGGCCAAGCGGCGGTCTGCTGCCTACCAGACCCGCGGGGCCACACCATCGAAGATCGTATCCGCGGAGATGATCCGCGCCTTGAAGCGCTTGGCCGTGACCGCGAGCATGCGGTCGAACGGATCGCGGTGAGACCAAATCAGCCGCCCGGCATCGAGACAGATATCCGCATCGAGTGGCACCAGCTTGCAATTCTGTTCGCGGATAATATCGGCGAGATCGTCGATGCGGCCATCCATTTCGGGCCATTTACCGATCCGAACCTTTTGGGCGATCTCGAAAAACGAAACGGCGCTGACATAGACCACGGACGCGCGGGCGAGCGCCCCGGCGGCTGCATCGGGCAGGGCCTCGGGTTGATTGAAGCTCCAAGCCCATGCATGCGTATCGAGAAGCACTGCGCTCACGAGCGCCCTTCCCAAAGGTCCAGATCGGCAGGGTCCATCGGTTCGAGGAAATCCGGGACCTCGCCATATTGACCTTTTCGAACGCCGAACTTGAAAGTTCCGCGCTCGATCGGCACCAGGCGAACGACAGGATCGTCGCCCTTCGCGATCACGATCTCTTCGCCCGCCAGAGCGGCATCGATCAGTTTCGACAGATTGGTCTTCGCGGCGTGTACCGTGACCTGACGCATGGCACTGTGCTCCGCTCTCGATCACAAACAATGACCCTACTTAGTCAAGATAGCTAACCCATCGCCATGTCGCAATCCCGACCCTTGTCGGATTCGGCACAATCCGACAATCCAATTATCTATTTGTAAAATCTATAAATTCTGCCCTGGCACGCCCCATGCAAAACCCGTCTCGGACATTCCAACCGAGAGGGGTTCGACCATGATCCAGCTCACCGAGAACGCCGTCGCCGCGGTCAGGACCGCGATCTCCCGTGCGCCTGCGCCGGCCGAGGGCCTGCGCATCATGGTGCAGACCGGCGGCTGCGCCGGCTTCAAGTACATGATGGGCCTCGAAAGCACGACGCGCGAGGGCGATGTCGTGATCGACATGGACGGCGTGAAGCTGTTCGTCGACGAGAGCTCGCAGCCGCACGTGGCGGGCATGACGGTCGACTTCGTCACCGGCCTGGAGAGCTCGGGCTTCGTGTTCGACAACCCGAACGCCTCGTCGAAGTGCTCCTGCGGCAAGTCGTTCTCCTGACGCCGCCGACACGACACTCCGGCCGCCGGCGCCTCCTCACCCCCGACCTTCGCCGGCGGCCCCTTTCTCATCCCGCGCCTTGAGCCTCGCGTTTCCCAGGAGAGCCGTCCATGTGGGACTACACGGACAAAGTGAAGGACTACTTCTTCAACCCGAAGAACGCCGGCGTGCTCGCGGAGGCGAACGCGGTCGGCGAGGTCGGGGCGATCTCCTGCGGCGACGCCTTGAAGCTGATGCTGAAGGTCGATCCCACGACCGAGATCATCGAGGAGGCCCGCTTCCAGACCTTCGGCTGCGGCTCGGCGATCGCGTCGTCCTCGGCGCTGACCGAGATCGTGATCGGCAAGACCATCTCGGAAGCGCTGGCGCTGACCAATCAGGACATCGCCGACTTCCTCGGCGGCCTGCCGCCGGAGAAGATGCACTGCTCGGTGATGGGCTACGAGGCGCTGCAGGCCGCGGTCGCCAACTACCGCGGCGAGGAGTGGCACGACGACCATGAGGAAGGTGCGCTCGTCTGCAAGTGCTTCGGCGTCGACGAGGGCATGATCGAGCGGGCGGTGCGGGTCAACAAGCTGACCACGCCCGAGCAGGTCACCTTCTACACCAAGGCCGGCGGCGGCTGCCTGACCTGCTTCGACGCGATCGAGCAGGTGCTGGCGCGCGTCAACGAGGCGATGGTCGACGAGGGCCTGATCACGGCGGAAGCCGCCTATCGGGTCGGGTCGGTCGACCCGCGCGCGATGAAGGCCAAGCAGCAGCCGAAGGAACTTCGCCAGCCCAAGATCGACATCGATCAGGTGATGGCGGCCCGTCCGACCGCCTCGGCGACGCCGGAGGGCGCCAGCCCGAAGCGCACCATCTCGATCCTGCCGGAACGCGCGCCGTCCACGCTGCCGCCGATCTCCGGCCCGCGCCCGGCGGCGCCGGTCGCATCCCCGCTCGCACCGTCGAAGCCGGCCGCGCCGAAGATGACGACGCTGCAGAAGATCAAGGCCATCGAGGCCGCGATCGAGCAGCTCCGGCCGTTCCTCAAGGCCGACGGCGGCGACTGCGAGCTGGTCGACGTCGACGGCGACACCGTCCAGGTCAAGCTCTCCGGCGCCTGCGTCGGCTGCCAGATGGCGAGTGTCACGATCTCCGGCGTGCGTGAACGCCTGATCGAGAAGCTCGGCATCCCGCTCAAGGTCGTTCCGGTCTGATCCGTCGAGGAGATCCTGCCCATGAAACCCGTCTATCTCGACAACAACGCCACGACCAAGGTCGACCCGGACGTGCTCGCGGCCATGCTGCCGTTCTTCACCGAGCAGTTCGGCAACCCGTCCTCGATGCACGCCTTCGGGTCGAGCGTCGGCGGCGCCGTCAAGCGCGCGCGCCAGCAGGTGCAGGCGCTGCTCGGCGCCGAATTCGACCATGAGATCGTGTTCACCTCCGGCGGCACGGAGAGCGACAATTCCGCGATCCTGTCGGCGCTCGAGGCGATGCCCGACCGCAACGAGATCATCACCTCGGCGGTCGAGCATCCGGCGATCCTGACCCTTGCTGCGCATCTCGAAAAGACGCGCGGTACCAAGGTCCACATCATCCCGGTCGACACGAAGGGTCGCCTGGACCGCGACGCCTATCGCGCGGCGCTGTCGCCCAACGTGGCGATCGTCTCGATCATGTGGGCGAACAACGAGACCGGCACCCTGTTCCCGGTCGCCGAGCTCGCCGAGGAGGCCAAGGCCGTCGGCGCGCTGTTCCACACCGACGCGGTGCAGGCGGTCGGCAAGATCCCGATCGATCTCAAGGCGACCGCGATCGACATGCTGTCGCTGTCCGGCCACAAGCTGCACGGGCCGAAGGGCATCGGCGCGCTCTATGTGAAGCGCGGCGTGCGGTTCCGGTCGCTGATCAAGGGCGGCCAGCAGGAGCGCAACCGGCGCGGTGGCACCGAGAACACGCCCGGCATCGTCGGGCTCGGCAAGGCGGCCGAACTCGCCGGCGCCCACATGCATGACGAAATCACGCGGGTCGCCGCGTTGCGCGACCGGCTCGAGAAGGGCCTGCTCCAGCGCATCCCGGCGACCTTCATCACCGGCGACGTCGACAATCGGCTGCCCAACACCTGCAACATCGCCTGCGAGTACATCGAGGGCGAAGCGATCCTGCTGCTCCTGAACCGCGCCGGCATCGCCGCCTCGTCGGGTTCGGCCTGCACGTCCGGATCGCTCGAGCCGAGCCATGTTCTGCGCGCGATGAGCGTGCCCTACACGGCCGCGCACGGCGCGACGCGGTTCTCGTTCTCGCGCGACAACACCGACGAGGACGTCGACCGGGTGATCGAGGCGATGCCGCCGATCATCGCGCAGCTCAGGGCCCTGTCGCCGTTCTGGCAGGGCGACGGCGCCGCGCCGGCCGAGTTCAAGCCCGTCTACGCGTGATGTCCGAGCCGGAGCGACGAGCCATGTCCCCTGCCGATCCGACCACCCCCGATCCGAGCCGTTCCGATCCGGCGGTGGATCTGCCGCTCGTCGCGCTCAACGACACGACGCTACGTGACGGCGAGCAGGCGCCCGGCGTCGCGTTTCGGCCGGACGAGAAGGTGTCGCTCGCGCTGGCACTCGACGGCTGCGGCGTCGCCGAGATCGAAGCCGGCACGCCGGCGATGGGCGGCGACGAGGTGGCGGCGATCCGCGCGATCGCCGGGCTCGGGCTCAAGGCGCGCGTGATCGCCTGGTGCCGGATGACGGAAGCGGATCTGAAGACCGCGGCAGCGACGGGTGTGACGGCGGTCAACCTGTCGATCCCGATGTCCGAGCTGCAGCTTTCCGCCAAGCTCGGCATCGGGCGCGACGAAGCGTTGGCGCGGATCCGTCGGCTGGTGCCGATGGCGCGCGACATGGGGCTCGAGGTCGCGGTCGGCGGCGAGGACGCCTCGCGCGCCGACCCGGATCACCTGGTCCGCGTCGCCGAAGCCGCGCAAGCGTCGGGCGCGTTCCGGCTCCGGATCGCCGACACGGTCGGCATCCTCGATCCGGTCTCGACCGCCGCGCTCGTCGGCCGGATCACGGCCGCGACCGATCTCGCGATCGAGTTCCACGGCCACGACGATCTCGGCCTCGCCACCGCCAACAGCCTCGCCGCGGTCCGGGCCGGCGCGCGGCACCTCTCCGTCACCGTCGGCGGGCTCGGCGAGCGGGCCGGCAACGCGCCGCTCGAGGAGGTCGCCGTTGCCCTACCCCGGCTCGGGCTCGGGCGCACGGCCGTCGATCCGAAGACGCTGATGGGGCTCGCCCATGCGGTCGCGCATGCCGCCGGCCGCGTCGTGCCGCCGGGCAAGGCGATCGTCGGCCGCGACGTGTTCACGCACGAATCCGGCATCCATGTCGCCGCCCTGCTCGACCGGCCCGAGACCTATCAGGGGCTCGATCCGGAGACGCTCGGACGCAAGCACCGGATCGTGGTCGGCAAGCACTCGGGCTCCAAGGCGATCGCGCACATGCTCGACAGCCTCGGCTATCAGGCGGAGCCCGACATCATCCCCGTGCTGGTCGGCCTCGTGCGCCACCGCGCGGTCGCCGACAAGGCTCCGATCGCATCCGAAGAATTCGAGCGGCTCATCGGCGAGGCGCTCGACTTTCTCGATCCGGATCGCACCCACGCGCATGTCCACTGAGGAGCGACCAGAGGAGGACCGGACGATGACAGACCTCTCGACCGCGGACCTGTCGCCCTCCCCGGCCCTGGCCGGGTCATCGCCGGCGCGGCGTTCGGTGTTCGCAGCGATCGCCGAGGACGTCGCCTGCGTGAAGTCGCGCGATCCGGCGGCGCGCGGCACGCTGGAGATCTGGCTGACCTATCCCGGCGTGCATGCGATCGTCTGGCATAGGCTCGCCAACCGGCTGTGGCGCGGGCATTTCCGGTTTTCGGCGCGGTTCCTGTCCTGGCTCGGGCGCTTCCTGACCAATGTCGACATCCATCCGGGCGCGACGATCGGCCGGCGCTTTTTCATCGACCACGGCGCAGGCGTCGTGATCGGCGAAACAGCCGAGATCGGTGACGACGTCACGCTCTATCACGGTGTGACGCTCGGCGGCGTGTCCTGGTCCGGCGGCAAACGGCATCCGACGCTGCAATCGGGCGTGCTGGTCGGCGCCGGAGCAAAAATCCTCGGGCCGATCACGGTGGGCGCCGGCGCACGGATCGGCGCCAATTCGGTCGTCATCGAAGACGTTCCGCCGGCCATGACCGTGGTCGGGATCCCGGGTCGGATCGTCAAGCCGGAGGCGGGACGCCGCAAGCTCGGCGACGGCCGCATCGACCTCGAGCACCACCTGATGCCCGACCCGGTCGGCGAGGCGATCGCCTCGCTGGTCGACCGGATCGACTTCCTGGAGGTGCGGCTCGCGCATCTCCAAGCCAAGTTCAAGGGCGAGGCGGCGCCATCCGATCCGCCCCATAGCGATACAAACGAGGAGACCGCGCCATGAGCTGTTCGCTGGACGACAAGCCGATCGACGTCGCCGATATCCTGAACCGCCTGAAGAAGCTCTCGGCGGCCGAGGAGTTCTTCGTCACGCTCGGCGTCAGCTTCGATCCGAAGATCCTGTCCGTCGCGCGGCTGCACATCATGAAGCGGATGGGCGAATACCTGAAGACCGAGGACTTCGACGGCCTGCCCGACTCGATCGTCGCCGCACGCGCCAAGGCGACCCTGCAGCGCGCCTATACCGACTTCGAGAATTCCTCGCCGCTGCGCCAGCGGGTGTTCCAGGTGCTCAAGGATCACGATCCGGACCGCCCGGTGCCGCCGAAGACGGCCTTCGTCGCGCTCGACGACATTCTGGCGCCGCTGCCGAAGGGGTGAGCGCCGACCTCACCGCGGGAACGTCACACCTCGAAGTCCATGATGCTGCTCTTGTGCACGATCGCAGCGATACGAACACCATAATCGGTGGTTCGATAAAAGATGACGTGCGCCCCATGCTCGTGACGGCGCACGTCGAGGCCCACACCCTTGGCCAGACGCCCCATTTTCGGACCGCTCGCCAGTAGCCCGAACGTATGCTCGAGATCGGCCAGATAGCTCTCCGCCTGACGCGACCCGAACGCCTCGATCCCAAACAGGAAGATATCGAGCAGGTCGTTGCGAGCGCGTTCGGTGAGCCGAAAGCTAGCCATTCGCACGCCCCTTCCCGGCTATGATCCGACGCCCTTCGGCGATGACGTCCTTCACGCTGTCTACGCTGTCCGGCCCTTCGAGCGACTCCTCCACGATCCGCCGCAGATCCTCGATCGTCAGTTTGGGGTGATCGTGCCTCGCCCGGTCGCGCCGGATCAGATCGCGGACGTAGTCGCTGGCGCTCGCGTAGTCGCCGGTCTCGACCTGGGCCTCGACCCAGTCCTTCAGCGGGTCGGGAAGCGAAATCGTCATCGTCGCCATGGTGGCCTCCTCGGGTTGGCATCGAGGATAGCCGCTTGTGAATTTTTCACAAGAATTCACAAGACCACCGGCACGAACAGGGACGACGATCCGCCGACGCGATCCGACACGACGTGTCTGTCGGCTTTCGAACAAGGCCGCGACAGCCACAGGCAGGCACACGACGCCGATCAAATTTCCCCTTTTCTGTCAAATACATGATCGGCGTGCCGCGACTTGGCACGGCGGATGAATATCACCTGCCGACCGGCGCACCCGCGCCACGCAAACTTCGGGAGGGACGCGCCCATGCACATCGTCGTCTGCATCAAGCAGGTTCCGGACTCGGCCCAGATCCGCGTCCATCCTGTCACCAACACGATCATGCGTCAGGGCGTGCCGACCATCATCAACCCCTACGACCTGTTCGCGCTCGAAGAGGCGCTGCGCCTGCGCGACCGGCTCGGCGGCGAGGTCACGGTGCTGACCATGGGGCCGCCAACCGCCGAGGACAGCCTGCGCAAGGCGCTGACCTACGGCGCCGACCGCGCCGTGCTGCTCACCGACCGGTTCTTCGCCGGTTCGGACACGCTGGCGACCTCCTTCGCTCTCGCCTCGGCGATCGGCAAGATCGCCGAGACCTTCGGGGCGCCGGACATCATCTTCGCCGGCAAGCAGACCATCGACGGCGACACCGCGCAGGTCGGCCCCGGCATCGCCAAGCGGCTCGATCTCTTGCAGCTCACCTATGTGTCGAAGATCGGCGCCGTCGATCCGGACAGCCGCCGCATCGAGGTCGAGCGGCGCGCCGAGGGCGGCACACAGGTGCTCGCCACGCGGCTCCCCTGCCTCGTCACCATGCTGGAAGGCTCCAACGAGATGCGCCGCGGCACCATGGCCGACGCACTCCGTGCGGCCCGCGCCGAGATCGTCACCTGGAGCGCCAAGGACGCCGGCATCGAGGACATCACCAAATGCGGCCTGCGCGGCTCGCCGACCGTGGTGAAGCGCGTGTTCGCGCCGGCGGCGCGCTCGGAGAAGGCCACGCAAATCGAGATCAAGCCGACCGGCCGCGAAACCGCCGACGACCTGATCGCGGCGCTGTTCACCCGGCTGCCGAAGCTCGAAGCCGAGCTGATCGCCAACCAGACCGCCTGACCTGAACCGGAGGAGAGACCGATGTCGGACGCCCCGAAGCCCGCCGCCAATCCCGCCGCCGGATCGCGAGCCGGCATGAAGAAGGAGCTCCCCGAGCACTTCAAGGCCTACAAGCACGTCTGGGTATTCATCGAGGTCGAGCGCGGCCAGGTGCATCCGGTCTCGTTCGAACTGTTGGGCGAAGGCCGCAAGCTCGCCGACAAGCTCGGCGTCGAACTCGCCGGCGTCGTGCTCGGCCCGCCGGGCGAGGCGACGCGCGCGGCAGTCGCCGAAAGCTTCGCCTACGGTGCCGATCTCGCCTATCTCGTTGAAGATCCGCTGCTCGCCGACTATCGCAACGAGCCGTTCTCGAAGGGCCTGACCGATCTGGTCAACACCTACAAGCCCGAGATCCTGCTCCTGGGCGCGACCACGCTCGGCCGCGATCTCGCCGGCTCGGTCGCCACCACGCTGCTGACCGGCCTCACCGCCGACTGTACCGAGCTCGCGGTCGATGCCGACGGCTCGCTCGCCGCGACCCGGCCGACCTTCGGCGGCTCGCTGCTCTGCACGATCTACACGCTGAACTTCCGGCCGCAGATGGCGACGATCCGGCCGCGCGTCATGGCGATGCCGGAGCGCACCGACAAGCCGGTCGGCCGCGTGATCACCCACCCGCTCGGCCTGGTCGAGGCCGATATCGTCACCAAGATCCTGTCGTTCCTGCCGGATCGCGACGCGGGCAAATCGTCGCTCGCCTATGCCGACGTCGTGGTCGCCGGCGGCATGGGCCTTGGGGCGGCGGAGAATTTCCAGCTCGTGAAGACGCTGGCTGCGACGCTCGGCGCCGAATTCGGCTGCTCGCGACCGGTGGTGCAGAAGGGCTGGATGCCGGCCGAGCGGCAGATCGGCCAGACCGGCAAGACGATCCGGCCGAAGCTCTACATCGCGGCCGGCATTTCCGGTGCCATCCAGCACCGCGTCGGCGTCGAGGGCGCGGATCTGATCGTGGCGATCAACACGGACAGGAACGCGCCGATCTTCGACTTCGCCCATGTCGGGCTGGTCACCGACGCGATCCGGTTCCTGCCGGCGCTGACCGAGGCCTTCGCCCGGCGCCTGAGCCCCCACAACCGCGACAAGCTCGCCGGCTGAGCCCGCGAACCGCTCCCGAGGAGAGATGCCATGATCGAGGAAAAGTTCGACGCCATCGTGGTCGGCGCGGGCATGTCCGGCAACGCCGCCGCCTATACGCTCGCCTCGCGCGGCCTGAAGGTGCTCCAGCTCGAGCGCGGCGAATATGCCGGCTCGAAGAACGTCCAGGGCGCCATCATGTACGCCGACATGCTGGAGAAGATCGTCCCGAACTTCCGTGAGGACGCGCCGCTCGAACGCCACATCGTCGAGCAGCGGTTCTGGATGATGGACGACACGTCGCACACCGGCATGCACTACCGGTCGGACGACTTCAACAACGACCGGCCGAACCGCTACACGATCGTGCGCGCCCAGTTCGACAAGTGGTTCTCGCGCAAGGTGCGCGAGGCTGGCGCGACGGTGCTGACCGAGACGACCGTTACCGAGCTGGTGCAGGACGCCTATGGCAAGGTGATCGGCGTGCGCACCGACCGGCGCGGCGGCCAGATCCATGCCGATGTCGTCGTGCTCGCCGAGGGCGTCAACGGCCTGCTCGGCAGCCGCGCGGGTCTGCGCAAGACGCCGGCGCCGGAGACCGTCGCACTCGCGGTCAAGGAGATGCACTTCCTGCCCGAGGAGACGATCGCCCAGCGCTTCAACCTCAAGGGCGACGAGGGCTGCGTGATCGAGGCCGCCGGCACGATCTCGCGCGGGATGACCGGGCTGGCCTTCCTCTATACCAACCGCGAGTCGATCTCGGTCGGCATCGGCTGCCTAGTCTCCGATTTCGCACGCGAGATGGAGAGCCCCTACGCGCTGCTCGAGGCGTTCAAGCAGCACCCGTCGGTCCGCCCGCTGCTCGAAGGCTCGGAGGTCAAGGAATACGCGGCCCATCTGATCCCCGAGGGCGGCTACCGGGCGATCCCGGAGCTCTGCGGCGACGGCTGGGTCATGGTGGGTGATGCGGCGCAGCTCAACAACGCCATCCATCGCGAGGGCTCGAACCTGGCGATGACCTCCGGCCGGATCGCCGCGGAAGCGATCTTCCAGGTCAAGAGCCGGCGCGACCCGATGACGAAAGAAAACCTGCAGCTCTACAAGAAGATGCTGGACGAGAGCTTCGTCATCAAGGACCTGAAGAAATACAAGGACATGCCGAACCTGCTCCATACCAATTCGGCGAATTTCTTCATGACCTATCCGCAGCTCGTTTCCAAGGCGGCGCAGAGCTTCCTGCATGTCGACGGGACGCCGAAGCTCGAGAAGGAAAAGGAGACCACCCGCGCCTTCATCAAGGCCCGGACGCGTCTCGGCCTGATCGGCGACGCCTTCCGCCTCGCGCTCGCCTGGCGCTGACCGGGCCCATCCATCTCACCTTCGGGAGGAACCCATGAATGCGATCGTGAAGCCGGAAACCGACGTTCGCGTCGAGGACAAGCTGTTCCAGAACCGCTACCAGGTCGATGCCGGGCGGCCGCACATCAAGGTGGCTCCGCACGACAAGCCGAGCGCGTCGCTCCTGGCGCTGACGCGGGTCTGCCCGGCCAAGTGCTACGAGCAGAACGACCGCGGTCAGGTCGAGATCACCGCCGACGGCTGCATGGAATGCGGCACCTGCCGCGTGCTGTGCGAGGCCTCGGGCGAGATCGAGTGGAACTACCCGCGCGGCGGCTACGGCGTGCTGTTCAAGTTCGGCTGAGCGCGGCACGATGGGACTTCGGCGCGGCCGACGATGCCGCGCCGAACGCATGGCACCCCTGCAGATATTTCAGTCCGCTCTTTTCCCTTGGCGTCAACCGGTCGCGAATTCGCCCGCAAACGCCCACATTGGACCGCGACAAGGGGGGTAGCCACGCCCCCGGCGGTGGGCCGCAGCCTGGACTGCGGGAACAGAACCCGACGCATGCGCGATATATGTGCAGCGCCGTCCGGGCCACGTAATGGTCACGAAACGTAAACTACATACGTTGCTCGCCCGCCCACCCAGTCCCCCCGTTGTCGGATCGGCGTCGACCATCCGACCGAGTCGCGACCACGATGAAGTCACCGACCGCACGTCAGATCGCCGCTCTGCCCATCCGTCTCGGGACGGACGGAGAGATCGAGATCGCCCTCGTGACCTCGCGTGAGACCCGCCGCTGGATCGTGCCGAAGGGCTGGCCCATGAAGGGCCTGAAGCCTTACGAGGCGGCAGCGATCGAGGCGAAGGAAGAGGCGGGACTGGTCGGCGAGATCGAGAAGAAGAAGCTCGGTTCGTATCAGTATTTCAAGCGCAGGGATCAGCGGTTCGACCTCTGCGAGGTCGACCTCTACAAGCTCTGGGTCAAGACCGAGCTTGAGGACTACCGTGAAAAGGACCAGCGGACGGTCCGCTGGGTCAATCGGCGCGAGGCGCTGGCGGCGATCGAAGAGGTCGGCCTGCGCGATCTGGTCGAACGCCTCGGCACGGCCGGCTCGATCCTGCCGGTCAGGAAGCGGAAGAAGGCTGCGGCCGAAGGCGAGACAGGCACGGCCGAGCACGCCGAAGCGACGCCGCGCAAGAAGCCGAAGCCGATCAAGGCGAAGCGCACGTCGCCGCCGAAATCGAAGCGCAAGCGCGCGCGCAGCGAGCCGGTCGAGACGCCCGCCCACGCCGCCAACTGACGACATCTCGCGGCCGGGCTCGGCGCCGGACCCGGGGTCCGACGCCGATACCGTGCGAGGTCGGCGCTTCAGCCCTCGGCGAGCAGGCCGAACGGCGTGTCGGCCGTCTGCCCGGCCTCGGTGCGCAGCGCCCTGCGATCCAACACCTTGAACCGCGTGTGGTGCCGGATCTCGATCAGCCGGCGCTTGGCCAGCACGTTGAGGTTCCGGCTGACGGTCTCGAGCACCAGGCCGAGCCAATCGGCGAGGTCCTGGCGCGTCATCGGGCATTCGAAGCCGTCGCCGCGGTCGCCGATCACCTGTTCGAGGCGCAGCACGGCGGCGCTGACCCGCTCCATCGCGGTACGCCGTCCGAGCAGCAGCGCCTGGCAATGCTGGCGCGACAGCGAACAGGCCGCAAGGTCGAGCACGCGTGCGGTGCCGTCGGCATCGCTCGCCAACTCCGGCCAGCGCAGGCTGCGGATGCGGGTCGCGGTCAGGGCCTCGGCCGTGCAGTCGTGCCGGGCGCCGCGCGCGAGGCCGAAGGCATCACCGCGTCCGAGCACATCGACGATCTGGCGGCGGCCATCGTCGGTCCAGCGTGTCAGCGTCACGCAGCCTTCGACGACTTCGAGAATGTCCCGCGCCGGATCGCCCTCGCGGACGATCACCGCATGCGGCAGGTAGCACCGCACCGGGGGATGGACAGAGGGGGCCGCGAAAACGGCACGCTGGATCTCGGCGGCGGATCGCGCGAGATCGCCGCCGACCGCGGGAGGCGGCAGGGCATCGACGATACGAAGCATCGGTCGGGTCTTTCGCTCGCATGAACGGACGCGGGCGGCCGCAGTCACGCCGCCGGGCAGTCCGGAATCGGGTAAGGGCTCGCGCGCCAACGCGCTCGGGCCCTGCGATATGCGACAAGGTTGCCTGTGTTCAGGCGCCACTTCAGGCGTCGATTTTCAGACAACGGTGCGAGCGAGGGGCGGTCCGCGCGACAGCGGCGCATCGACCTCGGACAGGTCGTCCCGTCCGGCCGGCTGCGGCAACCAGGTCGATAGGGTCAGGACGATCGGCAGGACCGGGGGCAGCTCGATCGCCTCGGGCGCGCCGGTCAACAGGCAGACCGAGCAGAGCTCGCCGGGGTGGTGCGAGGCGAAGGCGGCCGTGTCCTTGCGCACGCACAGGGTCGGCACGATGCCGCCGGGCAGTTCGTACTCGGCCGCGACCGGCGCGGGCGTCAGGTCGATGCCGACAGAAACATGCGCGAAGCCGATCGTGACGGCGACCAGCGCGAACAGCGCCAGACACAGCCTTCGACATCCGTTCGATCGCAGCGCAGCATGCATGTCGCCATGCTTACGACGCCCCGCGCGCTAGTCAATCCGCGCGATGACGCAGCGGTGGTACGGCCTGACCTGCCTCAGGCGCAGGCCTGGAGCGCCGGCAGGCCGTCACCGAAGGTGATCGCCCGCTCGATCGGCGGCAGCCCCGCTGCAAAGGCGCGCACCACCAGGCGCCCCTGCGCCGCCGGCGCGATCTTGAGATCGCGCGCCGGATCGAAGGCGGCCATGGTCGCGCCGGCGAGCCGGACCGCGAGCATGCGTCGATTGAGTGCGCGCGCAGCAGTCACGCGGTCGGGCACCGCATCCGGATCCGAGATACCGGAAAAGCCGTCGATCAGCGCTCCCGACACGGCCTCGCGTTCGCTCGGCACGCCGTCGATCTCGACCACGAGCCGAAACACGCGAGTCGGCCAGGACCGTGCCAGATCGCCGGCGATTTCCGCGGCCGAACGCCTGATCTCCGCCATCGACATCATCGCACGTCCAGGCACGCCATCGACGGTCGAGCCGTCGACAGCGGTCGCGGGGGCGGCGAAGGAGCGGAACGGAATGTTCGACATAGCGGATTGCCTTCCAGTTTCCCGGACTGTATATTCGCTATATTGGACGAA
The DNA here is from genome assembly GCA_040269895.1 of Ancalomicrobiaceae bacterium S20. Taxonomy (NCBI): domain Bacteria; kingdom Pseudomonadati; phylum Pseudomonadota; class Alphaproteobacteria; order Hyphomicrobiales; family Ancalomicrobiaceae; genus Methyloraptor; species Methyloraptor flagellatus. The sequence continues at coordinate 2,508,295 of CP158568.1, forward strand.
TGCAACCGATCCGAGGCTCGCGACCGCATGGGACTGGAAAAGATCGCCGACCCTTCCGCCGCGCCGGCGATCGGCCCCGCGCTGCAGGGCCATCGCAAGGCGCGCGGGCTGACGCTCGAGCAGCTCGCAGGCCTGTCGGGCGTGTCGAAGTCGATGCTGTCGGAGATCGAGCGTGGCCGGGCGAACCCGACCTTCGCGGTGCTCTGGAGTCTGACGCGCGCGCTCGGCGTCGCCTTCGACGAACTGGTCGACGGACGCGTGCCGAGCGATCCGGAACCGATCGAGGTGGTGCCGGCCGAGCATCTGCCACTGATCAACAGCCCGGACGGCGCCTGTCGGCTGAAGATCCTGAGCCCGCCGCATCTCGCCGGCTCGACCGAATGGTACGAGATCGAGATCGCGCCCGGCGGCCGACATGTGAGCGGCGCCCATGCCAAGGGCGCGATCGAGCATTTCGCCGTGATCGAGGGCCGCTTCGAGGTCGGCAGTGGTGCCGCGCGGCGGACGATCGGCGCCGGAGAAGTCGCGCGCTATCCCGCCGACGTGCCGCATGAGCTCGCCAACGCGGGGGCCGGCCCGGCGAAAGGCATGCTCATCGTGCTGTTCCGCTGACCCCCATCACAACCGCCCCTACCGCCCGCGCGGCGGCGCCCCTACCCATCCTCTACACCCGGCGCCGCGGCGCGCCGGCTTCCCTGGAGAGCAAAAGACCATGACCACCCTGCACGAGGGCTATTTCACCGCCGGCCTCGACGCCGATCCCGAACTCGCGGTCGCGATCCGCGGCGAGCTCGAGCGTCAGCGTGACGGCATCGAGCTGATCGCCTCCGAAAACCTCGTGTCCCGGCTCGTCCTGGAAGCCCAGGGCTCGGTGCTGACCAACAAGACCGTCGAGGGCAAGCCGCACGCGCGCTACTACGGCGGCGCGGAATTCGCCGACACGATCGAGGCGCTGGCGGTCGCCCGCGCCAAGCAGGTGTTCGGCGCCGCCTTCGCGAACGTGCAGCCGCACTCCGGCTCGAATGCCAATGCCGGCGTGTTCCTCGGCCTCCTGAAGCTCGGCGACACGATCCTGTCGATGGACACTGCCGCCGGCGGCCACATCAGCCACGGCCACCCGGCGACGCTGACCGGCCGCGACTACACCATCGTCCGCTACGGTGTTTCGCGCGAGACCGAGCGCATCGATCTCGACCAGGTCCGCGATCTCGCCAAGGCCCATGCGCCGCGCCTGATCGTCGCCGGCGGCTCGGCCTATCCGCGCGCGATCGACTTCGCGGGTCTGCGCGCCATCGCCGACGAGGTCGGCGCGCTATTCATGGTCGACATGGCGCATTTCGCCGGCCTCGTCGCCACGGGCCTGCATCCGCACCCGTTCCCGCACGCCCATGTCGTCACCACCACGACCTACAAATCCCTGCGCGGCGCGCGCGGCGGTCTGGCGCTCTGGAACGATCCGGCGCTGTCCGACCGGATCGATTACGGCATCTTCCCCGGCGTGCAGGGCTCGGTGATGCTGCACGCCGTCGCGGGCAAGGCGGCCTGCCTCGGCGAGGCGCTCCGGCCGGAGTTCGCGGCCTACAATCGCGCCGTCGTCGACAATGCCGCGACGCTCGCCGAGACGCTCGCGGCGGCCGGCATCCGGCTGGTCGCCGGCGGCACCGACACGGGCCTGATGCTGGTCGATCTCTCGAACCGCGGCGTGACCGGCGATGTCGCGGCCAAGGCGCTCGAGAAGGCCGGTCTCGCGGTCAACAAGAACCTGATCCCGTTCGATCCGCGCCCGCCGGAGGCCCCCTCGGGGCTCCGGCTGTCGAGCAACGCCGGGACCGCGCGTGGCTTCGGACGCGAAGAATTCCGCCGCATCGCCGGGTTCATCGACCGGGTGATCGCCAACCCCGCAGACGAGGCCCTGCTCGGCGCGATCCACGCCGAGGTGACGGAGCTGTGCCGGCGGTTCCCGATCTACGCCGGGCTCTGACCGCCAGACCCGAAATGCAGTTGCGGCGGCCGTGGGGCGACCCCGAGCCGCCGCCCTTTGTGAGGCTTACGCTAAGTCATTATTGGGAATTCAAGCGAATCCGCCAAGCTTAGGCTATCCGCGCTTTTACGGCTGCCCCAAATCGATCCGTTCCAAGTATCCATAAAAACGGGCAATTCCGCAATTTCCAACGCACTCGATACAGATCCGGCACTCTGAATTTCATGAGATCTCCATATGGTGTCTGTGTAATTTCTAAAAATGCACACCGTATTGGACGCTAGTCTTTCCTCGACGACGGGAACGTGTCATGCTGTTGCCGTCGTCGACGGGTGTTCGCGCACCCGTCGACGCGAGGAGGACGGATGAAACATGTGCTCGGGCTCTATCGCATCTGCCGGTCCGAGCGTCGCCCAATCGGTTATGTCGCGGCACTGATCATCGTGGCTGCGGCGACCGTCCTGCGCTTCGCGCTGCAGGCCGAGGCGCCGCCCAACCTCCGCTTCGTCCTCTATTACCCCGCGATCCTGATCACCGGAGCGCTGTTCGGGATCGGCCCGGGCCTGCTCGCCCTCGCCCTCTCAGTGGCGGCGATCTGGTTCTTCTTTATCGGCGACCCTGCGGCCTTCGAGGCCCTGAGCGTCTCCGAAGAGACCGCGATGGTCATGTTCGTCGCCGCCAACCTGCTGCATCTTCTCGTCACGGGACTGCTGCGCGCCGCGACCGACGAATCGCGGGCCGCCATGGAACGGGCGAGCGACGCCGAGCGGCGGCTCACCATGGCGCTGGCGGCGGGGCGCATGGGCACGGTCTCCTACGATTGCCGGATGCTGGTCGGCAGCTGGTCGGCGACCGCGGCACAGATCTTCGGTCACCCGCCGGTCGAGCGCGCCGCAACCGTCGCGGACTGGCGCGCGCTGATCGTGCCGGAGGACTGGCCACGCGCCGAGGCCGTGCTGTTCCGCGCGATCGCGTCGGTCGACCGGTTCTACGCCGGCGAGTTCCGCGTGCGCCGTTCCGACGGCGCGATCCGGACCGTCGATTTCTCAGGCTCCGTGATCGCCGACGACCGCGGTCTGGCGCTCGGCATGGAAGGCGTCGTGGTCGACGTCACCGATCGGGTCGAGCAGCGTCGGCGGATCGAGGAGCTGGCCGACGATCTGGCGCGCAGCGAGGAGCGACTGCGAATCGCCGCCAACAGCGCGCAGATCGGCACCTGGGACTGGAACCCGGTCGAGAACACCCGAACCTGGTCGGACGAGTTCCGGGCGATCCTCGGTGCGCGGCCCGATCAGCCGGCCGATCCGATCTGGTTCGGCGAGCGCATCCACCCCGCCGACCGCGAGCGCGTGATCGCCGACCATACCGCGGCCATGGCGGTCGACGGCCCCGGCCGGCACGACAACGCCTTCCGCATCATACGCGCCGACGATGGCGCGATCCGGCATGTGGTGGTGCGCGGCCGCGTGATCCGCGACACCGAGGGCCGGGTCGTCCGCGCGATCGGCACCATGATCGACGCGACCGAGATCAAGAGCGCCGAACTCGCCATCGCGCGGAGCCGCGACCGCGTGGCGGTCGCGACCGCCGCCGCCGGGCTCGGCGTGTTCGAATATTCCGCACGCCATCCGGACGGCGTCTGGGAGAACGAGCGGCTCTACGAGATCTTCGGCCGCGATCCGGCGCGCGGGCCGATCCCGCTCGAGGAGATCCGTCGCGAGGTGGTCATCGCGGAGGATCGCGCCGGCTTCGAGGCGATGGCCGCCGAGGCGGCGCGCGGCGGCGAATTCCGCTTCCAGTTCCGGTTCCGGCATCCGAGCGAGGGGGTTCGGCGTGTCGAAGTGGTCGGCCGCGGCTCGCACGATGCCGACGGCCTCCGGATCGTGGTCGGCACGGTCAAGGACATCACCGAACGCCACAATGCCGAAGAACGTCAGCATATGCTGATCAACGAACTGAACCACCGCGTGAAGAACGTGCTGGCGACGGTACAGGCGATCGCGGTCGCGACCATGCGCGGCAATCCGGTGCTGCCGGATTTCCAGGGCCGGCTCGGCTCGCTGGCCGTCGCCAACGACATTCTCACGCGCGAGAACTGGGAGCGCGCCGACATCCGCTCGCTCGCGGAGGAAGTGCTCGCCCCCTATCGCCGTCCCGACGGCTCGGGCACCACGATCGAGGGGCCGGCGGTCACCCTCGGCGCACGCGGCGCGCTGGCAATCGCGATGACCTTGCACGAACTGGCCACCAACGCGGCCAAGTATGGCGCCCTCTCGGTGCCGGAAGGCCGTGTCGTCGTGCTCTGGACGCTGACGCCCGACGGCGGGCACCACAGGCTGCTCGTCACCTGGCGCGAGAGCGGCGGGCCGCCGGTCTCGGTACCGACCCGCCGCGGCTTCGGATCGCGGCTGATGGAGCGCATGCTGGCCCAGGAGATGGGCGGCTCGATCGAGATCGAATATGCGCCGACCGGTCTGCATGCCACGATCGTGCTGGCCCTCGGCACCACACCGGCCGAAGCCGCGCGGCGTGACGGCCATACCGTGGACGCTCCCCGGAGCCGCAGACGCCGCCGCTGCGCGCGGCGGTGCCGAGCCTGAAGCTCGTCAGCAGCAACACGCCCGGCGCCTGATCCGCCCACGCTGGCGCTGCCGTCCTACCCCTCGCCCCGACATGCCTTTCGCCCCGACATGCCCTTCGCACCGCGCCCCACCCGGGACGCGGCCGCGAGGGTGTGCGCATGGGTGTGGCACACGGCGGACCGGGACGGCGCACATGGTTGAGAATGTCTCAATCACTCAAAAGTCCGCCCGGAGTTAAACCCTCCTGAAACCATGTTCAATTGCTGACGTTTGGAGATTTACCGAGATCGAACACTTGAGGCGTTTCATGTCCCGCGACATTCGAACCCGTCGTGGTGGGAGTATTCGCATGACCGACCGCATTCGCGCTCTCCTCAAGGACCGTAATCTGGTTCCGTTCAATATCGACAGCATCGCGGACGATGCCGACCTCTACGAGGCCGGCCTCACCTCCTTCGGCTCGGTCCAGCTGATGCTCGGCCTCGAGGAAGCCTTCGACATCGAATTCCCGGAACGGATGCTGACGCGCCGGACCTTCGCGACGATCGCCGCGATCTCTGCCGCGGTCGACGAACTCGCCAGCGAGAAGGTCTGAACGCCATGGTCGTCATGGAAACCAACATCACCGCCGAGGCGGCCGACAGCCGGATGCGGCGGGTCGCGGCCGAGGTGGCCGCCAAGGCCGCCGATGCGGTCGACAAGGAAGGCCGGTTTCCGACCGAGACCTTCGACGCGCTGAAGCGCGAGCGCCTGCTCGGCGTGATGATCCCGCCCGAGTTCGGCGGCGAAGGCCTGTCGGTCGGCGAAGTCGCGGAGCTCTGCGCCATTCTCGGCGGCGCCTGCGGCTCGTCGGCGCTGATCTACGCCATGCACAACATCAAGGTGTCGAGCTTCGTGACCCATGGTCGCGACAGCGCCTGGCACCGCGACTACATGCGCAAGATCGCCGAGGATCAGCTGCTGATCGGCTCGGCGACGACCGAATACGGCATCGGCGGCGACCTCCGGAACTCGATCTGCGCGGTCGAGGTCCAGGGCGACCGCTTTACGCTGACCAAGGAGGCCAACTGCATCTCCTACGGGCTGCAGTCGGACGCGATCCTCGTCACCTGCCGGCGTTCGCCGGAGGCGGCGAGCTCGGATCAGGTCATGGTCTGCGTGCGCCGCGAGGACTGCACGCTCGACCAGACGACCACCTGGGACACGCTCGGCATGCGCGGAACCAACTCGGTCGGCTTCACGCTCAAGTCGGCCGGCAACGCGGCGCAGATCTTCCCGCATCCGTTCTCGGAGATCGCGGCGCAGTCCATGCTGTCGATGACCCACATCCTGTGGGCCGGCGCCTGGTACGGCATCGCGGCCGACGCGGTCGCCCGCGCGCAGGCCTTCGTCAAGGCCGCCGCCAAGAAGACCCCGGGCCAGCTGCCGCCGGGCGCGCTGCGCCTCGCCGAGGTCGTGGCCATGCTTCAGGAGATGAAGGGCTGCGTCAACGCGCGCATCGAGCGCTACGAGGCGGTCAAGGACGATGCCGACGCGCTCTCCTCGATGAGCTTCGCGGCCGACATCAACAACCTGAAGATCTCGGCCTCGGAGCTCGGCATGCGCGTCGTCGAGCACGCGCTGCTGATCACCGGCCTGCCCGGCTACCGGAACGATACGCCGTTCAGCGTCGCCCGGCACATGCGCGACATCCTGTCGGCGCGGATCATGATCTCCAACGACCGCATCCTCTCCAACACGTCGAACCTGCTGCTCGCCGGCCGCTTCGACAAGAGCCTCAGGAGCTGACCCCATGGACGCCAAGGTGACTGCCGGGCCGGCCGCGAAGGCCCTTCTCGACGATCTGTTCGCCAACGGCCTGCTCTTCCCGAGCGGCGTCGACGGGCTCTACGGCCGCTCCGGCACCTTCGAGGAGGTGATCGAGCGCTTCGAGGCCGCCGTCTCCAAGCTCGGCGACGTCGACAATGCCGAGCGCATCCACTTCCCGCCCGGCATGGCGCGCGCCACGCTGGAGAAGTCGGGGTATCTCAAGAGCTTCCCGCAGCTCGCCGGCTGCGTGCACTCGTTCATGGGCGGCGAGGCCGAGCACGCGCAGCTGCTCGCCAAGATCACCGCCGGCGACGACTGGAGCGAGCTCCAGGACGCCACCGACGTCTGCCTGACGCCGGCCGCCTGCTACCCGCTCTATCCGACCGTCGCCGCCCGCGGCGCGCTTCCGGAAGAAGGTAAGCTGTTCGACCTCAAGTCCTACTGCTTCCGCCACGAGCCGAGCCAGGATCCGGCGCGCATGCAGCTGTTCCGCATGCGCGAATACGTCCGCATCGGCACGCCGGAGCAGGTGCAGAGCTTCCGCAGGAGCTGGCTCGAGCGCGGCCAGGGCCTGATCAACTCGCTCGGCCTGCCCTGCCACGTCGATCTCGCCAACGATCCGTTCTTCGGCCGTGCCGGCAAGATGCTCGCCAACAACCAGCGCGACTCGGGCCTCAAGTTCGAGCTGCTCATCCCGATCACCTCGGAGGAGAAGCCGACCGCCTGCCTGTCGTTCAACTACCACCAGGACCACTTCGGCTCGCTGTGGAAGCTGCAGTTCGCCGACGGCACGCCGGCCCATTCGGGCTGCGTCGGCTTCGGCCTGGAGCGCGTCGCGATCGCGCTGTTCAAGCACCATGGCCCCGATCCGAAGCGCTGGCCGGCGGCGGTGCGCAAGGTTCTGTGGGGCTGAGCCGATGATGGCCAACGCGACCGTGATTCCAGGCCTCGATCCCGCGTCCTACCGGCCCCATGCGCTGCATGGGGCGACGCGAATCTGGCCGGAGACGAACTGCTCGGTCGACCTCACGATCGAGGTCGTCCATGCACTCGGGGGCGACCCGACGGCCGCGCTCGGCTTCACCGTGACCCAGGATTTCGAGGGCGACCAGTTCACCTTCTTCAAGGTGCCGCAGGCCGACCTCGAGACGCTCTTCGGCGTGGAGACCTGCGAACTGTCGGTGTTCGACGATCTCGGCGCCCATGTCGCGCTCCAGATCGAGCGCGGCCGGCTGCCGCTGGTCGAGGTCGATGCGTTCTTCCTGCCCGACACGCGCGATGTTTCGTATCGCACCGCGCATTCCAAGACGACGATCGGCATCAACCGCATCGACGTCGCGGCGCGCCGGATCGAGTACTTCCACAACGCCGGCTTCTTCGCTCTCTCAGGCGAGGACTTCGACGGGATCTTCGGCGTGCCGGGTTCGCGCGAGCACCAGGGGCTGCCGCTCTTCCCCTATACCGAATATCTGAAGGTGCGCCCCGATCGTGCGCCCCGCGACATCCGCGCGACCGCGCGCGGGCTGCTCGTCCGGCATCTCGCGCGCCGGCCGGTCGGCAATCCGATCCGCGCCTATGCCGAGGCCTTCCCGCCCATGCCGCGGATCTCGCGACCCGCGCGCCGACCTATTTCCACACCTACGCCTTCAACACGATGCGCATGGTGGGCTCGAACTTCGAGCTGCTCGCCGCGCATCTCGACTGGCTCGACGAGCCGGGATTGGCAGAGCCGCGCGCCGCGGCGATCAAGATCGCCGAGGACGCCAAGGCCGCGCAGTTCAAGCTCGCGCGCGCCATGGCGCGGCAGAAGTTCGAGCCGGTTCTGGAGGCGATCGGCGTGATGGCCGGTTCGTGGGACGCCGCCATGGCCGGGCTCGACGCCTGGGCCGCGGGTGCGGAGACCGCGCGGCGGCTTGAGGGCCGCGCATCGTCGCCGCCGCCTGGCTCGCTCACCGCAGTGTTCCGCTAACCGCCGTGGTCTACGCTCGCGTGGACGGCCCCCGCCGTCTTTGCCCTGCCGGGACGGCCCCGCCGTCCACGCCCCGCCGGACAGCTCGCACCCCATGGCCCAGATCCTCGCCCAGACCTCGCAGATCGTGACGCCGCTCGACGCGGGTTGGCGCGTCGCCGTCGTCCCGGCCGGAGCCTGGGATCGCGCGACCGCCCTCGCCGCACGGGATACCGACGCCTTCGTTCCCGCACCGGTGCCCGGCACGGTCGCCGCCGCGCTGATGGCTGCCGGCCGCTACGATCCGGCGCAGCCGACGCCGCTCCATGACAAGGACGCCTGGTACGTCACCACGCTCGACGCCGGGCCGTGCCGACTGGTGTTCGAGGGGCTGGCGACCTTCGCCGAGGTGTTCCTCGACGGCGAGACGATCCTGGCCTCGACCGGCATGTTCGAGGCGCATGCGATCGACGTCGCACCGCGCGCCGGCGCCGTGCTCGCGATCCGCTTCGCGAGCCTCGATGCCGCGCTGGAGCCGCTGAAGGGTCCCCGGGCGAAGTGGCGCCCGCAGATGATCCCCAACCAGAAGCTCCGGCTCGTTCGCACCACGCTGCTCGGGCACATGCCGGGCTGGTGCCCGGAGGTGCATGCCGTCGGCCCATGGCGGTCGATCCTGCGCATCGACCGCCGCCCCGAGGCAGCGCCGGTGCGGATCGACCACGCCGACCTGCGCGCGACGCGCGACGGCACGACCGGCACGCTGAGCTTCGACATCACCGGCGACTGGCCGGAAGGCGCGACCGCGACACTCTCCTGCGGCGGCGCTTTCGTCACGCTGTCGACCGAGGCCGGCCGCGTCGCCGGCCGGCTCGAGATCCCCGACGTCGCGCCCTGGTGGCCGCGGACGCACGGGACGCCGACGTTGCACGAGGTGCGGCTGGAGATCGCCGGCACGATCGCCGATCTCGGCCGCGTCGGGTTCCGGACGATTACCATCGACCACGGGCCGGACGGGCGCCGCTTCGATCTTCTCGTCAACGGCGTCCGCATCTTCTGCCGCGGCGCGGTCTGGACCGACGCCGATCTGGTGCGCCTGCCGGGCGACCGGGCGAGCCTCGAACCGGAGTTCGACCGGCTCGCGGCCGCGCACGTGAACATGGTCCGCGTCGGCGGCACCATGGCCTACCAGGGCCGCGCCTTCCACGACCTCTGCGACGAGCGCGGCATCCTGGTATTCCAGGATCTGATGTTCGCGAACTTCGACTACCCGGCTGCCGATCCGACGTTCCTCGCCCAATGCGAGACGGAGGTGCGCGAGTTGCTCGACCGGTTGCAGACCTCGCCGTCGCTGGCGATCCTCTGCGGCGGCAGCGAGGTGCAGCAGCAGGCCGCCATGCTCGGCCTGCCGGCGCGGGCCCTCGCCTCCGACCTGTTCGACCGGCTGGTGGCGGAGATCGTCGCGGCGATCCGGCCGGACGTTGCATACATTCCGTCGTCGCCGTACGGCGGCGAACTGCCGTTCGTCGCCGATTGCGGCGTCACGCATTACTACGGCGTCGGGGCCTACGAGCGGCCGCTCGAGGACGCGCGTCGCGCCAATGTCACCTTCGCGGCCGAGTGCCTCGCCTTTGCGAACGTCCCCGACGAGACGACGCTCGCGCGGCATCTCGCCGTCCCGGCCGTGCACGACCCGCGCTGGAAGGCGCGCGTACCGCGCGATCTCGGCGCCTCCTGGGACTTTGAAGACACGCGCGATCACTATCTCGGCCGCGTCTTCGGCCTCGATCCCGCGCGCCTGCGCCGCGAGGATCCGGCGCGCTATCTCGACGCCTCGCGCGCGGTCGTCGCCGAAGTGATCGAGCGCACCTTCGACGAATGGCGCCGGCCGGGCTCGCCGACGGCCGGCGCGTTGGTCTGGAACTGGAAAGACTTCCTGCCCGGCGCCGGCTGGGGCGTCACCGATGCGACCGGGCGACCGAAGTCCGCGTGGTACGCGATGCGCCGGGCCTTCGCGCCCTTGCGCATCATCCTCATGGACGAAGGCGTCAACGGGCTGCACGTGCATGTCGTCAACGATCGCCCGACGCCGGTCGCGGGGCGGCTGTCGCTCGCCTGTCTCAAGGACGGGGCGACGGTCGTCGTGCGCGGCGAACGCGACGTCGAGGTGCCGGCCCGCGGTTCGATCACGCTCCGCGCGACCGAGCTGTTCGGCGCGTTCTTCGACGCCACCTACGCCTATCGCTTCGGACCGCCCGGCCACGACCTCACGGTCGCGCGGCTGACCGCGCCGACGGAGGCCGGTGCGGCGCCCGAAACCGCGCCCCTTCTCGCCGAAGCGGTGCAAGTCCCGCGCTGGCCGACCGAGCGCACGGCCGTCGGCCTCGCCGCGCGGGTCGATCGCGATGCGGAGGGCTGGTTCGTCGCGGTCTCGGCCGCCCGTGCGGCCCTCCATGTCCATGTCGCCGACGACACCCGCGTGCCGCTCGACGACGGGTTCGCCGTCGTGCCCGGCCGCGAGACGATCGTGCGGTTCTTCGAAGGCGCAGATCCGGACGCACGCCCGGCCGGTACGATCCGCGCGCTGAACGGCCTCGCCCCCGCACGCTACTGACATCGCATCCCGTTGCGGCAGCTCGCCAATCGCGTGTCGCTGCAATTTGGACTGGCACGCTCCCTGCTTTGACCAAACGGTCCATGCCGCATTGCCGAGATGGCGAGGCGCGGAATGGGCAAGGCACGGGGAGAGCCACCGATGAGTATCTTCGCCAAGGACACATCCTACACGGACGCCGACCACAAGGCCGACGTGTCCGTCCTCCACTCGCTCGGCTACGCGCAGGAGCTCGAGCGGCGGATGAGCACCTTCTCGAATTTCGCGATCTCGTTCTCGATCATCTGCATCCTGTCCGGCGGCATCAACTCGCTGGCGCAGGGCATCGCGGGCGCCGGCGGCGCGGCCATTGGCATCGGCTGGCCGCTCGGCTGCCTGATCTCGGGCGTGTTCGCCATCGCCATGGGCCAGATCGCCTCGGCGTTTCCGACCGCCGGCGGCCTCTATCACTGGAGCTCGATCCTCGGCAACCGCTTCACCGGCTGGCTGACCGCTTGGCTCAACCTGCTCGGCCTCATCACCGTGCTCGGCGCGATCAACGTCGGCACCTGGGGCTTCTTCGCCGGCTCGATTGCGCCATGGTTCGACATCGTGACCGATACGACGACCGCGGCCGGCTTCCGCAACCAGATCGTCTTCGTCGCCGTGATCACCTTCGCGCAGGCGCTGGTCAATCACTTCGGCATCAAGACCACCGCCAAGCTGACCGACTTCTCCGGCTACCTGATCTTCGCGACCGCGATCGTGCTGACGCTCGCGCTGTTCGCCTTCGCGGCGCATTGGGACATCAGCCGGCTCTGGACCTTTGCCAATTATTCGGGCGACCCGACGCTTAATGCGGCGAACGAACTGAAGGGCGATCCGATCTGGCCGAACAAGGTCTCGGGCCTGATGGTGTTCCTGCTCGGCCTGCTTCTCCCGATCTACACGATCACCGGCTACGACGCCTCCGCCCACACGGCGGAAGAGACCCACAAGGCCGCGCTCGCCGCGCCGCGCGGCATGGTGTCGTCGGTACTGTGGTCATCGGTGTTCGGGTACCTCATGCTGGTCGCCTTCGTGCTGGCGATCCCGAACATGGACGATGCCGCCAAGCAGGGCTGGAACGTGTTCTTCTGGACGCTCGACGGCACGCTGCCGGTCTGGCTCAAGAACGTGCTCTATGTCGCGATCTTCGTCTCGCAGTTGCTGTGCGGGCTCGCGACCGTCACCTCGGCCTCGCGCATGATGTACGCCTTCGCGCGCGACGGCGGCCTGCCGTTCTCGTCGGTCCTGAAGAAGGTCTCGGCCAGCCATCGCACGCCGGCGGCAGCGATCTGGACCGCGTCGGTGGCGGCCGTGCTGTTCGTCTGGGGCGCCTCGATGATCACGATCCAGGGCGCCTCGGCCTATTCGATCGTCGTCTCCTGCACGGTGATCTTCATCTTCTTCTCCTTCGCGGTGCCGATCTCGCTCGCGGTGCTCGCCTATGGCGACACCTGGACCAAGATGGGCCCGTGGGATCTCGGCAAGCCGCTGTTCTGCCTGTTCGGCATCCTGTCGGTGATCGCGGCGATCTTCATCTTCTTCGTCGGCGTGCAGCCGCCGAACGACTGGGCGCTGGTGATCACCGTCGGCTTCGTCGTGCTGGCCGGGCTGATCTGGAAGCTGTTCGAGGAGAAGCGGTTCCAGGGTCCGCCGATCGGCGACATGATCGAGAAGCGCAAGGGCGAGATCGCCGCCGCCGAGCAGGCGGTCGGCGAGGCGCCCGCGACCGGCGGCCTGCCCGAGACGGCGTGAGCCATCCGCCGCGGCCCGCTCGCCTCCCAAACGACAACGGCGGCACCCGAGGGTGCCGCCGTTGTCATATCTCGGTACCGTTCTCAGTGCCCGTGGTCCGGACCGATCGAAGCCGGGGCGCCGTCGCGCCCTGCCCGCGTCAGTGCTTGCGCTCGACCTGGGAGACGTCGCGCACCGCGCCCTTGGCGGCCGAGGTGGTCATCGCCGCGTAGGCGCGCAGCGCGGCCGAGACCTTGCGCGGGCGCTCCCGCGCCGGCTTCCAGGCGTCGATGCCTTTGGCCTCCATCGCGGCGCGGCGGGCGGCCAGGACATCGTCGGCGACCAGCAGTTCGATCTTGCGGTTCGGGATGTCGATCAGGATGCGATCACCCTCCTCGACGAGGCCGATGGTGCCGCCCTCCGCCGCTTCCGGCGAGACGTGGCCGATCGACAGGCCCGAGGTGCCGCCCGAGAAACGGCCGTCGGTGACCAGCGCGCAGGCCTTCCCCAGGCCCTTCGACTTGATGTAGCTGGTCGGGTAGAGCATCTCCTGCATGCCGGGGCCGCCCTTCGGGCCCTCGTAGCGGATGAGCACCACGTCGCCGGCTTCGACCTTGCCGCCGAGGATGCCGCCGACCGCTGCGTCCTGGCTCTCGAACAGCTTCACCGGGCCCTCGAAGCGCAGGATCGAGGCATCGACGCCGGCCGTCTTCACGATGCAGCCGTCCTCGGCGAGGTTGCCGTAGAGCACGGCGAGGCCGCCGTCCTTGGAGAAGGCGTTGTCGACCGAGCGGATCACGCCCGACTTGCGATCGGTGTCGAGCTCTTCCCAGCGCGCGGCCTGGCTGAACGCGACTTCGGTACGCACACCGCCCGGCGCCGCCTTGTAGAACTCGCGCACGCTCTCGGCATTCGACCGCGTGATGTCCCAGCGCTCGATCGCCTGGGCGAGCGTCGGGGCATGGACGGTCTTGGCGTCGCCGGCGACGAGGCCGCCGCGGGCGAGCTCGCCGAGGATGCCGACGATGCCGCCGGCGCGGTGGACGTCCTCCATGTGCACGTCCGCCACGGCCGGGGCGACCTTGCACAGCACCGGCACACGACGCGACAGCCGGTCGATGTCGGCCATGGTGAAGTTCACGCCGGCCTCGTGGGCGGCGGCGAGCAGATGCAGCACGGTGTTGGTCGAGCCGCCCATGGCGATGTCGAGCGTCATCGCGTTCTCGAACGCTTCAAAGGTCGCGATCGCGCGCGGCAGAACACTGGCGTCGTCCTGCTCGTAATAGCGCTTGGCGAGGTCGACGATCAGATGGCCGGCCTCGACGAACAGGCGCTGGCGATCGGCGTGGGTGGCGAGCGTCGAGCCGTTGCCGGGCAGCGACAGACCGAGCGCCTCGGTCAGGCAGTTCATCGAATTGGCCGTGAACATGCCCGAGCACGAGCCGCAGGTCGGGCAGGACGCCTTCTCGATCGCGTCGACCTCGTCATCGGAATAGCTGTCGTCGGCGGCGGCGACCATGGCGTCGACGAGGTCGAGCGCCTTGATCTTGCCGCGCAGGTTGACCTTGCCGGCCTCCATCGGGCCGCCCGAGACGAACACGGTCGGGATGTTGATGCGCAGCGCCGCCATCAGCATGCCGGGGGTGATCTTGTCGCAGTTCGAGATGCAGACCATGGCGTCGGCGCAGTGCGCATTGACCATGTACTCGACGCTGTCGGCGATCAGGTCGCGCGAGGGCAGCGAATAGAGCATGCCGTCGTGGCCCATCGCGATGCCGTCGTCGACGGCGATCGTGTTGAACTCCTTGGCGACACCGCCGGCCTTCTCGATCTCGCGCGCGACGAGCTGGCCGAGGTCCTTCAGATGGACGTGGCCGGGCACGAACTGCGTGAAGGAGTTGACCACCGCGATGATCGGCTTGCCGAAATCGCCGTCCTTCATGCCGGTCGCGCGCCAGAGGCCGCGGGCGCCGGCCATGTTGCGGCCGTGGGTGGTGGTACGGGAGCGGTAAGCGGGCATCGGTCGTTCCTCGGGCGCGGCGGCCGAAAGCCGCTCGTTCTTTCGCGTGGATGTCACATAGCGTCTTGGCGGCACAATGGCGAGGGGGAAGGCCGCGGGAGCGGCCATGTCGCAGCGCGGGGGCGAGGACGGGCCGCGGCGCAATTGTTGCTCTTTTGTTCTCAATCTGCGAGAGTAACACCGTCTGCCGGCGTGGCCCGTGGGAATCGGCTAGGGTCGCCCGGCATCGGCGGGCGATCCGGCTTCGGGCACCTGCAATGAACGCGGCAAGGACGACGGCAGCAAGAGAACCCTCGAGAATGGATTGGTCGACGGAACAGGATGCGGCGCTCGTGTCGATCGCGCGCTGGCTGAAGGAGAAACCGGCCGACAAGCAGGTCTTCCGGCTGTTCGGCTTCGCCGGCACCGGCAAGACCACGCTGGCGCGGCATCTCGCGGCCGGCATCGACGGCGACGTCTGCTTCGGCGCCTTCACCGGCAAGGCGGCGCTGGTCATGCGCCAGAAGGGCTGCGACGGCGCCTCGACCATCCATTCGATGATCTACCGGCCGAAGCGCAAGAGCGAGGACGACGAGGGCGAGGACGAGGAGAGCTTCTCCTTCGCGATCAACCGGCATTCCGACGTCTCGAAAGCGTCGCTGATCGTCATCGACGAGTGCTCGATGGTGGACGAGGAGCTCGGCAAGGACCTGCTGTCGTTCGGCAAGCCGACGCTGGTGCTCGGCGACCCGGCGCAGCTGCCGCCGGTCAAGGGCGGCGGCTTCTTCACCGACGCCGAACCGGACGTGATGCTGACGCAGGTCCACCGGCAGGCGGCCGACAATCCGATCGTGCGCATGTCGATGGAGATCCGCGCTGGCGGTACGCTCGACTATGGCAGCTATGGCGAGAGCCGCGTCATCCGCCGCAAGGAGATCGACGCCGAGCGGATTCTCGGCGCCGATCAGGTGCTGGTCGGCCTGAACAAGACCCGCAAGGCCTACAACACCCGGATCCGCGAGCTGCGCGGCTATACCAACCCCACGCCGGAAGTCGGCGAGAAGCTGGTCTGCCTGCGCAACGACAAGACGCGCGGCCTGCAGAACGGCGGCATCTTCCGGGTCACGCGCGTCAAGGATCCGAAGAGCGGCTTCCTGAAGTTCGACGTGCAGCCGGACGAAGTGCTCGAGAAGTCGCGCATCCATGTCTCGGTCCTGCCGGCCTTCTTCGAAGGTGGCGAGGAGGCGTTGCCGTTCCAGCTGAAGCGCAAGTCGGACGAATTCGACTATGGCTATGCGATGACCGTGCACAAGGCGCAAGGATCTCAGTGGGACGACCTGGTGCTGTTCGACGAGAGCTTTGCTTTCCGCGAACATAGATCGCGCTGGCTCTACACGGGCGTCACGCGGGCGGCCGAGCGTATCACCATCGTGATGTGACCACGCCCCGCACGGCATTTGCGCGTGCTGCAGCGCACAGCACGGTATACTGGAATTCTACAATTTTATCAGACAACTCGACCAACCGGATCTTAACCTTCGCCTTCTAGGGTTCGCGATGGTGGTGTGTGTTCCCTCGCTGGGGCGGTCTGAATGTTCGCGAGAGTCGGCGGTCGTATGAAGCTCGGCATGCGGTTCATCCTGGTGATCGGGGTGGCCATGGCGCTGATGGGCGCCGGCACGCTGTTCGCCGCCTATCAGTTCCGCAACGCGATCTTCGAGGCCAAGGACGGCCAGGCGCGCAGCATCGCCGAGGCGGCCTCCGCCGTGGTGGCGCGCGTCCGGGCCGACGCCCAGGCCGCCGGCATCCCCGAGGCGGAAGCGAAGCGCCAGGCGCTCGCGGCGATCGGCGCTATGACCTTCGGCGGCGACAACTACGTCTTCGTGTTCGACTACGACGGCGTGGCGCTCGCCTGGGGCAAGAACCTCGACAAGATCGGCAAGAACCAGATCGCCGCGCTGGACGGCAACGGCAAGGCCTATCTGAAGGCGCTGATCGAGCGCGCCCGGGCCGGCGGCGGCTTCGAAAGCTATGCGGTCGAGGTGCCGGGCAAGGGCCGGCTCGCCAAAACCAGCTTCGTGATCGGCGACGGCACCTGGAAATGGGCGATCGGCAGCGGCGTCTACACCGGCGAGGTCGACGTCATGGTGCTCTGGACGCTGGTGGTCATCGCCGCCGCCTGCGTTCCCTGCCTTGCGGCCTTCCTGGCCCTCGCCTATGCGCTGTCGTCGGGCGTGACGCGGCCGCTTGCGGCACTCGACCGCTCGATCGGCCGCATGGCCGGCGGCGAGCTCGCGACCGATGTCCCCGGCACCGACCGTCAGGACGAGGTCGGTGGTATCGCGCGGGCCGTCGAAGTGTTCCGCCAGAAGCTGATCGAGCGCGACGAGCTGAAGCGCGAGGAGGAGCGCCGCGCGGCCGAGCGGCAGGCGCAGGCCGCGCAGATGGCCGCGGCGATCGAGCGGTTCCGGCACGAAGCCGATGCCGTGCTCGGCTTCGTGCGCCAGACCTCGTCCGAGATGGCCTCGACGGCGGCCGAACTGACCCAGGTCGCCGACCACAATCGCGCTTCGGCCGGCGCGGCTGAGGAACAGTCGGCGCGCGACGCCGAGAATGTCAGCGCCGTCGCCGGCGCGACCGAGGAGCTCTCGGCCACGGTTCGCGAAGTCGGCGAACAGATCCATCAAGCCGGCCGGACCACGGCCGAAGGCGCCGAGCTCGGCCGGCAGGCGCGCGGCAGCGTCGAGGCGCTGGCCCAGAGCGCCGAACGGATCGGCGCGATCGTCGACCTGATCCGCGCCATCGCCGACCAGACCAATCTGCTCGCGCTCAATGCCACGATCGAAGCGGCACGGGCGGGAGAGGCCGGCCGCGGCTTCGCCATCGTCGCCTCCGAGGTGAAGGCGCTCGCGACCCAGACCACCAAGGCGACCGAGGAGATCGCCGCCAACGTCACCGCGATCCAGGAGGCGACACGCGAGGCGGTCGGCCAGATCGCCACGGTGACGGAGACGCTCGGCCAGATCGAGCAGGCCTCCACCGCGATCGCGGGCGCGGTCGAGGAACAAGCGGTGACGACCGGCGAGATCTCCGCGCGCGCCTCCGATGTCGCGCGTGGCACCGCCGATCTCAGCTCGATGATCGGCGAGGTCAGCTCGTCGGCGACCGAGACGACCAGCATGGCGCGCAAGGTCGCGGAAGTGGCCGGCAGCCTGCGCGAGGCGGCGCACCGGCTCGACGGCCGCATCCAGGAGTTCCTGAAGGACGTCGCCGCCTGACGCTGCCAAACCGCAGCCTGTCTCCGCCGCGGAGCCCGGCGCTCCTTCATCGCCAGACGAAAGTTCGCACGCGAGAGTCGAAAAAGGCCCGCAAGCCGTTCGGATTGCGGGCCTTTGTCATGCGCGAACGGCTTCGCGCGAGATGCGAGATGAAGCTCAGGCCGGCTTGTGGTGGGCGTGCCAGTGCCAGGCGATGTCGATCCGGCGCGGGCACCAGACATGCTCGTGCGAGAGCACGTAGTCGACGAAGCGCTGCAGCGCGGCGAGACGCCCCGGCCGACCAACGAGCCGGCAGTGCAGGCCGATCGACAGCATCTTCGCGCCGGTCTCGCCCTCGGCATAGAGCACGTCGAAACTGTCCTTCAGGTAGTTGAAGAACTGGTCGCCGGCATTGAAGCCCTGCGGTGTCGCGAAGCGCATGTCGTTGCTGTCGAGCGTGTAGGGAATGACGAGGTGCGGGCTCGCGGTGCCGTCGACCCAATAGGGCAGATCGTCGGCGTAGCTGTCGGAATCGTAGAGGAAGCCGCCCTCCTCGATCACCAGCTTGCGCGTGTGCTCTGAGGCCCGGCCCGTGTACCAGCCGAGCGGGCGCGACCCGGTCACCTCGGTATGGATGCGGATCGCCTCGGCCATGTGCCGGCGCTCCTCCTCCTCGGTGAAGTCCTTGTATTCGATCCACTTGAGGCCGTGGCTGGCGATCTCCCAGTCGGCCTCCTTCATGGCGGCGACCGCGTCCGGATTGCGCTGCAGCGCCGTCGCGACCCCGTAGACCGTGACCGGGACGGCGCGCGAGGTGAACAGCCGCCACAGGCGCCAGAAGCCGGCGCGCGAGCCGTATTCGTAGATCGACTCCATGTTCATGTGGCGCTGGCCCGGCCAGGCCTGCGCGCCGACGATCTCCGACAGGAACGCTTCCGAGGCCGCGTCGCCATGGAGGATGCAGTTCTCGCCGCCCTCCTCGTAGTTGATGACGAACTGCACCGCGATGCGCGCGCCGCCCGGCCAGCGCGGATCGGGCGGATTACGCCCGTAGCCGATCAGGTCGCGCGGATAGGTCGGATCAGCCATCGCGTTCGTCCTCGTCGCAAGGCGACCGCGCGGCGGTCGCGTTGGGGGCAGCGCCTGCGGCCACCACGAGGCGACGCGCGAAAGCACATTCGAGGAGGCTGATACTCCGATTCAGCTCGAACGAACACCGCCTTCACGAAGCGATTCAGAGCGAGCGGGATTCCATCGGCTTCGCAAGGGCTTACACCGTCCCCCTACTGCGCCGGATCGTGTCGCTCACGTGGTGATTCCGGAGCTTCGCACAGCGATTCACCCGCGCGCGACGCGGACCCGGGCGAGCGTGGGCTCGCGGGTGCCGCTCGGCGGATCGTCGTCATCGTCGCGCGGCAGGGTCATGATCGCCGCCCCCATCGCGACGCTGCACATGGTGACGAGGAAGCCGAACAGCAGCAGCAGCACCGGGATCCAGGGCTCGTCGGAGGTCAGGATCAGCGTGCGCAGGTGCGCGGTGTCGGTGGCTATGACCAGCACAACCAACATAGCTGCGACAGCAGCGCCGATCGCGGCGTTGATGGCGAGCAGTCGTAACAGCGGATCGGGGGCGCGGCGACGAGAGGGTGAGGACGGAGGCTCGATCATGGGTTCGGTTCCGGGTCCCGGCGTGGGGTGATCAACCGACCATCGTCACGCGTCGATTACAGATGCGCCCTCAACGTGGCTGCCGCCAAACGGTTCGGTCTGATCGGCGGACCGGCTCCGGTCGGCGACCGGAACCGCAGACGGAGCCACGGCGTTGCTCCGCTACCATGCTCGCTCTCCCACCATGCCCGATCCGCCGGGACCGCGCGCTCCGGATCTTTCCGGAGGCGGGGCCGGAAGACCGAAACTGGCGGAGATACCCGAATCGTCCGATCGTCATGCTTGGAGACAATCCAGACGTTGGCGGTCCTGACGGAGACCGATCGGGACGGGTGGCGATCGGGGCAAGCCCGAATAGGTGGCCCGCCCGCCACGGTTAACAAGGCGTTAAGGGTCGCGATCCAGAATGGATCTCTGGGCGCGCCCGCCAGAGCGCGTACGGCAGGACAAGGCGGATCAACCGCCATGACGGAGAGCTTGCGTGTAGGACGAAACGAGGAGCGTGACATGCGCGGAAATGCCGAGGCCGGACGAACCGTCTCCCATCCCCTCGCGGGATCCGAACTCGAGTTTTCGATCGCCGAGATGCGCGCCCTGCTCGCCCGCACGCGACCCGCCAGCGACGCCGAAGCGCTCCGCGCGCTGCGCCATGCCTTCCCCGCCGCCACGCTCGAACAGCGCGTCGCCGCCATGAGCGGCCGAGCGCGCTGACCGCCGCGCACGGCCGGAAGAGGCGTCAGACGCCCTCGACCGGCCCGGTCGCCACCTCCTCGGTCGCCACCTGCCCGGTTGCCACCTGCTCGGTCGCTGCCGGCTGATGCGCGGCCTCGAGCCGCTTGAACAGTCGCCAGCCGAACGGGATGTAGCCGAGATAGATCACCGTCACGATCGACAGGATCGGCAGCGGATAGGTCACGAGCGCCGCGATCACCAGCACGAAGACGATCGACATCGGGATCACCCGTTCGCGCGGGATGCGCGCGCCGATCTTCTTGCCGGAGAAGGTCGGGATGGTCGACACCATCATGAAGGCGATGAACACCATGTAGATCGCGACGATCACCGTGGTCGGGCGCCCCATCGGGAAAGTGACCCACTCCGAAAGGTAGAGCGGCAGCAGCACGGTGATGGCGCCGGCCGGGGCCGGCATGCCGGTGAAGAAGTTCGCGTGCCAGTCGGGCTTCGGCACGTCGCTCATCACATTGAAACGGGCGAGGCGGAGCGCGCAGGCGATCGCATAGGCGAGGACCGCGAGCCAGCCGAAGGACGGCACGTCGCGCAGCGTCCAGATGTAGAGCAGGAGCCCCGGCACCACGCCGAAATTGACGAAGTCCGCCAGACTGTCGAGCTCGGCGCCGAAACGGGAGGTGCCCTTCAGCCAGCGCGCGACGCGGCCGTCGACCGCGTCGAGCAGCGCGGCGAGCACCACCGCGGCGATCGCCCACAGGAAGCGCCCCTCGAGCGCCATGCGGATCGCGGTCAGCCCGCGCAGAGCGCGAGCAGCGTGACCATGTTGGGCAGCACCACCCGGAACGGGACCGAGCGGATGCGCCGGAAGCGGCGGCCGGTGCGGACGGACTGGTGATCGACGGGCGGGAACAGTTCGCTCATGACGTCATCTCGGAAGCGCCGGCCGGGGCCCGGCCGGCGGCGGAAATCAGCTCACCCGCATGATCAGGCTCGCCTGACCGGGCCGCGACAGGTCGGCGACCACCGTCTCGCCGGCGACCGTGGTCTGGCCGACCGCGACCAGCGGCACCGTGCCGGCCGGCAGGTAGACGTCGAGGCGCGAGCCGAAGCGGATCATGCCGAAGCGTTCACCGGGCTTCAGTTCCTCGCCCTCCTTCGACCAGCACACGATGCGGCGCGCGACCAGGCCAGCGATCTGCACGACCGCGATGTGCTGGTCGCCGGCGGCGATCACCAGGCCGTTGCGCTCGTTGTCGTCGCTGGCCTTGTCGAGTTCGGCGTTGAGGAACTTGCCCGGCTTGTAGGCGATACGCTCGATGCGGCCGCCGACGGGCGCGCGGTTCACGTGGCAATTGAACACGTTCATGAAGATCGAGACGCGCATCAGCGCCTCGTCCGGCATGCCGAGCTCGCGCGGCGGCACGGCGGGGCCGACGTAGGAGACGCGGCCGTCGGCGGGCGCGACGACGAGCCCGTAGCCGATCGGCGTCACGCGCACCGGATCACGGAAGAACAGCACGACCCAGAGCGTCAGGCCGAAGAAGATCCAGAACAGCGGCGGAAACAGCCAGGCGACGACCAGCGTCGCGGCGGCAGCGATGCCGATGAAGGGATAGCCTTCGCGGTTCACCGGCGGGATCGTCTTGGTGATCGTGTCGAGAAGTGAGGACATGGGGCGCTCGGCACTCGTCTGTTGGGGCTCGGGATCCGGATCCCGCGGGCTCCGGCGTCGGCGGCCGCCTCGGACGGCGGCAGATCCCGCCTCGCCGCCGCGACAGGCGGCGGTCCGGCGAGGGCCGACGGTCACGAAGGGTCGATCAAGACCCGTCCAGGCTCCAGGAGATGTCGCACGGATCGGCGCGGGAGAAAAGCACCCGCGTTTCGCGGATGCGAGAAAGCGTGCCCCGCGAAGACCGCCAGGGCACGCGCAAGGGCGCGTTCAACGCGCGCGGCGTTCCCAGCCCAGACGCTCGGCGAGCTGCTGGATCGCCGCGACGCTCGCCAGATAGAGGCTGGTCGCCAGCAGGCCGAGACCGACCGCATGCGGCGGATCGAGGCGGGTGGCGAGCGCGATGCCGGCAAACAGGAACCAGGCGAGCGTGACAGCCAGCGTCAGCGGCCGCCAGCGCTCGACGCGCACCGGATGCACGAAGGCGATCGGCAGGAAGGTCAGGATCGCGAGCAGCACAGTCACGCCGACGATGACCTCGACGGAGGGCCGGAACACGAAGAACAGGAACACCACGCCGTTCCAGACCGCGGGGAAGCCGCGGAAGGCGTTGTTCTTCATCTTCATGCGCGTGTCGGCGAAATAGAGCGCGCTCGTGAACACGATGATGCCGGCCAGAGCCAGCGCGACCCAATCGGCCGCGAAGCCGCCGGTGGCGAGCGCGAAGGCCGGCAGGAAGACGTAGGTCACGTAGTCGACCACGAAGTCGAGCGCCGCGCCCGAGATGGTCGGCAGGTTGCGCTCGACCGCGAAGCGGCGGGCGAGCGGGCCGTCGACGCCGTCGACGAACAGCGCGATGCCGAGCCAGGCGAAGAAGGCCTGCCAGTCGAGCCGATACGCCGCCACGGCGGCCAGCATCGCCAGCACGATGCCGCTCGCCGTGAAGGCGTGGACGCCGAGGGAAATCAGCGTCGTCTGGTTCTTGGTCAGGGTCGTCGGGTGGTTCACTCGCCCTCTCCAGGGTCCCTCGTCGACAGGGGCCCGCCAAGCGCGGGCGCGCGCGGCGAGGATCCTCATCCGGGAATCGTCCCATGCCGACCGACGCTCGGCCCTGTCACGGGTTCGTCACCATAACGGAAATGCGACAGCGCGCAAAGATGTCCGCGCTGTCGCTCCCCGGAATGTGCGGCCCACGATCTTTGTTCCACGCTGCGGGTGCAGCGTGGGATCGTCGTCAGAGCCGGATGTTCAGCCCCTCGTGCGCGACGACGCGCGCGACCGCCGGCCGGTCCAGCAGCCGGGCCGTGTGCTCGCGCCAGTTCGGGAACAGCACCGGCATGTCGAAGCCGGCGCCGAAGCCGAAATTGTAGAACACGAGCAGATAGATGTCGGCGATCGAGTAGCCGCCGGGCACCGCCCAGTCGCGGCCGTCGCCGAGCAGACTGTCGACGTAGGCGTAGTTCTCGTGCAGATCCGCCCGGCCCTTCTCCTGCAGGGCCGGGAACATCGCCTCGTCGGTGACGAAACGCGCCGAGCGGCGGATGCGCGCGTAGTTCGAGGCATGGATGGTCGCCAGCCAGTTCAACCATTCGACCACGCGCGCCTCGGCGATCGGATGGCTCGGCATCAAGCCGGCGTCCGGATGGGTGCGGGCGAGATAGATCATGATCGCACTCGCCTCGGTCAGCAGGTCCTCGGCGCCGCCGATCCGCCCCGGCACGCCCGACAGCGCCGGCACGCGACCCTTGGGGTTCTTCGCCTTCCAGTCGGCCGTCACCGTATCGACGCCCGCCTTGACCAGCACCAGCTCATAGGGCTCGCCGATCTCCTCGAGCACGACATGGGGCGCCAGCGCGCAGGTGCCGGGCGAATAGTAGAGTGTATGCATGGAGGTCCCTCCCCTCGTTCGGGCAGCGACGGTAGCGGGCCGGACGGCTGGGGCCAAGAGCACGATCCGCCGAGCCGGGTCGCG
Source organism: Ancalomicrobiaceae bacterium S20 (assembly GCA_040269895.1). Lineage (NCBI taxonomy): Bacteria > Pseudomonadati > Pseudomonadota > Alphaproteobacteria > Hyphomicrobiales > Ancalomicrobiaceae > Methyloraptor > Methyloraptor flagellatus. The sequence continues at coordinate 2,532,239 of CP158568.1, forward strand.
ATCGGCGCGCCGCTCGCGTCATCACGCGGACACGAACACCGCCGCACCGGCATCGACGCTCCTGCCAGCGAGCAGCGTGCATGGATGCCAACCCAAAACCTGGACGTTTAATCCTCAAAGCTCTACCGTGGACCGACTGGGGAGGCGACCACCATGGCGGACCGGCAATCGACGCATTGGATCGTGTGTTGCGACGGCACCTGGAACACGATCGACGACCTGACCGGCGACGTACCGACGCCGACGAATGTGGTGCGCCTGTGGAACTGCCTCGCCCCGACGAGCCCGGACGGCGAGGACCAGCGGGTCTATTATCACCCCGGCGTCGGCACCAACGGCTGGCTCGACCGCCTGCTCGGCGGCGCCACCGGCGCGGGCCTGTCGAAGAACGTCAAGAGCGCCTACAAGTGGCTCGCCGAGCACTGGCGGCCCGGCGACAAGATCTGGCTGTTCGGCTTCAGCCGCGGCGCCTTCACCGCGCGCAGCGTCGGCGGCATGATCGCCAAATGCGGGCTCGTCGATCTCGAAGGCATGAAGCCGGACGCGGTCTGGCAGGCGGTCGACACGGTGTTCGCGCGCTACCGCGCCTTCACCGATCCGGCGCATCCGCCGAAGATCGGCGCGGATCTCGAATACATCGGCGTCGCGCCGGGTCAGTCGTCGTTCCGCTCGGTGCCGATCCATTTCATCGGCGTCTGGGACACGGTCGGCTCGCTCGGGATTCCCGACGACTGGGGCGTGGTCGACCTGCTGTTCGACCGGCCCAAGCGCTACCGTTTCCACGACACCGAACTGTCGCCGGTCTGCACGCATGCGCGCCACGCGATCGCGCTCGACGAGCGGCGACAGACCTTTCTGCCGACGCTCTGGACCAAAATCCCGCCCGGACCGACGGTCAAGCAGGTCTGGTTCCCCGGCGCGCATTGCGACGTCGGCGGCGGGTATGTGAACAAGGGTCTGTCCGACCGCACGCTCGACTGGATGATCGGCGAGGCCAAGGACGCTGGGCTCGGCTTCGATCCGATGATGACCGTGCAGATCGTCCAGCGCGGCTTCCAGGACGTGCTGCACAATTCGGCGACCGGCGTGTTCGCCAAGATGAAGACCTGCCCCCGCGCGGCACCGATCGTCGATCCGCTCAGCCAGACGGCGGACGTGCTCGACCAGAGCGCGCTCGCCCGGCAGGCGCGGCCGCCGATCGCACAATACCCCTACCGGCCGACGCGCACGGTCGCGCCGGGGGCCGCGGCGAAAGTCACGGTCTCGGCACGCGAGCACTGGGTCAATACCGGGATCTTTCTCCAGAAGGGGCGCCGCTACACCCTCACGGCCGAGGGTGAATGGCGCGACGCCAGCATCCCGGCCGGGCCTGACGGCATCCATCCGGGCTTTCGCGTCGCCAAGCTCGGCTATGCGGTCGCCTGGGTGTTCGAACAGGCGCAGGCGGTGTTCCGCTTCGCAACCCGCCGCTACCGCGCGCAGGCGCCGTTCGCGCGGCGGTTTCCGGAACATCCGTGGTTCATGCTGATGGGGGTGATCGCCAACGAAGCCCCGGTCCCCGACACGGTGCCGCCGAAACAGGCCGAGGCGGCGCGCGACAAGGCGCCGTTGCCGCATCAGGTATTTCCGATCGGCTCCAGCGCCACGGTCGCACCGAACGCCGACGGCTATCTCTATGTGTTCGCCAACGACGCCTGGGGGTTCTACGAGAACAATTCGGGCCGGATCGAGATGACGGTCTCCGGCTGACGCCAACCGGTCGGGGCCGATCGAACGGCCCTGACCAGTGGGGGCATCACTCGGCCGGGACTTCCTCGCCGGCACGGGCGCCACGGACCGCGAGGCCGAGCTTGTCGTTCTCGACCGTCTCGCGCAGGCGCTCGCGCGCCTCGTCGACGGCGCGCTGACGCTCCCACATCGAAGCGTAGAGACCGCCCTCGGCCAGCAGGTCCTCGTGCTTGCCGCGCTCGACCACCACGCCCTGCTGCAAGACCAGGATTTCGTCGGCGCCGACCACGGTCGACAGACGATGGGCGATGACCAGCGTGGTGCGGTTCTTCGAGACCTGATCGAGCGCGGACTGGATCTCGCGCTCGGTGTGGGTGTCGAGCGCCGAGGTCGCCTCGTCGAGCATCAGGATCGGCGGCGCCTTCAGGATCGTACGGGCGATCGCAACGCGCTGCTTCTCGCCGCCGGAAAGTTTTAGCCCGCGCTCGCCGACCTCGGTATCGTAGCCCTTCGGCAGGCGCTCGATGAACTCGCCGATCTGCGCCATGCGCGCGGCCTCGCGCACCTCCTCCTCGGTCGCGCCCTGGCGGCCGTAGCGGATGTTGTATGCAACGGTGTCGTTGAACAGCACCGTGTCCTGCGGAACCATGCCGATCGCTGCGCGCAGCGAGGTCTGCTGGATGTCGCGGATGTCCTGGCCGTCGATCAGGATCCGGCCGGCGCTCACATCGTAGAAGCGGAACAGGAGCCGCGAGATGGTCGACTTGCCGGCGCCCGACGGGCCGACGATCGCGACGGTCTTGCCGGCCGGCACCTCGAACGAGACGCCCTTCAGGATCTCGCGCTCGGGGTCGTAGTGGAAATGCACGTCCTCGAAGCGCACCGTCGCCTCACGGATGGCGAGCGGCGGCGCGCCGGGCTTGTCGGTGACCTCGGCCGGCACATCGAGCACGGCGAACATCGCCTCGATATCGGCGAGACCCTGCTTGATCTCGCGGTAGAGCGTGCCGATGAAGTTCAGCGGGATCGACAGCTGCATCATCAGCGCATTGATCATCACCAGATGACCGACGCTCTGCTCGCCCTTCAGGATCGCATGCGCTGAGAGCGCCATGGTCGCGGCCATGCCGAGCGTGAAGATCACGGCCTGACCCATGTTGAGCCAGGCGAGCGAGGTGTAGGTCTTGGTCGCGGCGACCGCGTACTTGTCCATCGCGCGGTCGTAGCGGCGGGACTCCATCTGCTCGGCGGTGAAGTACTTCACCGTCTCATAGTTCAGCAGCGAATCGACCGCCTTCGACATGGAATCGGTATCGGCGTCGTTCATGTCGCGGCGGATGTTGATCCGCCAGTCCGATGCCTTGACCGAGAACCAGACATAGGCCCAGACGGTGACGCCCATCACCGCGACGTACATCCAGTCGAATTCCCAGGCGATGACCACCGCCATCAGCGCGAATTCAACGATGGTCGGGGCGCCGGCGAGGATCGTCATGCGCACGATCGTCTCGATACCCTTCGCGCCGCGCTCGACCACCCGCGTCAGGCCGCCGGTGCGGCGGGAGAGGTGGAAGCGCAGCGACAGGTCGTGCAGATGGCGGAAGGTGAGGCTCGCGAGTTCGCGCACCGCATGCTGGCCGACCGCCGCGAACAGGCCGTCGCGGAGCTGGTTGAAGCCGTTGGCGACGATGCGCATGAGGCCGTAGCCGATGACCAGGAACATCGGCACAGACAGCCACTGCAAGGTGGTCGGCTGGGTCGCGCCTTGGGCGACGGCATCGGGGGCGAGCGCGTCGGTCGCCCATTTGAAGAAGTAGGGCAGCAGGATCGTCGCGACCTTGCCGGCCAGCATCGCGAGCAGCGCCCAGACGACCTGCCGCTTCAGGTCCGGCCGCGAGGCCGGCCAGAGATGCGGCCAGAGATTCTTCAGGGTCTGGAGCGTCTGGCCCTCGTCGGCGGAGATGCGCGGTCCGGCCTTGGCGGTCGCTGGAGGCATGAAGCGAGGCTTTCGAGAACGGCGGGCGCCGCGCCGGTCGCAACGGCTCGGATCGGCGCGGGCATGGAAGAGGCATTCGGATCGGGAACACCTCATATAGGCACGAATTTCAGGACGAAAGTGCCGAGAAGCCGCAAATCCTGGAAACACAGTGTCGCCGGCCGATCAAAGCTGCCGTGCGGAACAGCGCCGCAGTGCACGCACGCCGGCTTGACGGGCCGGGGACCGCCTGCCAAACCTCGGCCCATGACCGACATTCGATCCCTCTGCATCTATTGCGGTTCCGGCCACGGCAACGATCCGGTGTTCACGGAAACCGCCGAAGCGCTCGGCCACCTGCTCGCGGCCGAAAACATCCGTCTCGTCTATGGCGGCGGCTCCGTCGGCCTGATGGGAACGGTCGCGCGCGCCGCGCTCGCCAAGGGCGGCCAGGTTACGGGCATCATCCCGCAGTTCCTGGTCGATCGCGAGGTGATGCTGCCCGAGGTCAGCGAACTGATCGTCACGCTCGACATGCACGAGCGCAAGCGGCTGATGTTCGAGCATTCCGACGCCTTCGTGGCGCTGCCCGGCGGCATCGGCACGCTCGAAGAGGTCGTCGAGCAGATGACCTGGGCGCAGCTCGGCCGGCACAAGAAGCCGGTGATGCTCGCCAACATCAACGGCTTCTGGGATCCGCTCGTCTCGCTGTTCGAGCACATGTC